>NZ_JBFUKL010000003.1:0-666192 GCF_056400865.1 Cellulomonas sp. P4_H4 | reverse complement strand
TCGCGCCGCCGGTCCCGCCCGTCGCGCCCCCTGCGCCGCAGTACGGCCAGCCCGCGCCGGGCGCCTACCCGCCGCCGGCACCGCAGTACGGCCAGCCGGCTCCCGGGGCCTACCCGCCGCCCGCGGGCTACGGCCAGCAGGCGCCCGGCAACTACCCGCCCGGGTCCTACCCGCCGCCCGCCGGCGGCTACGGTGCGCCGCCGCCGTCGCTGATCGGTGAGCCGTTCTCGTACGGCTGGCAGCAGTTCACACGCAACGGTGGTCTGTTCATCGGCGCCGGCCTCGTGTGGTTCGTCATCCTGATCGTCGCGTTCTCGATCGTCGGACTGATCTTCGGCGGGATCGGGGAGGTGTTCCGGACGACGTCGGGGGGCCGGATCGGGTTCTCGCTCGGATTCATCGTGTTCTCCCTGATCGGCTACCTGGTGACCTACCTCGTCCAGGCGATCTTCATCCGGGCCGCGCTGGACCTCACGGAGGGGCGGCGGCTCGCGTTCGGCAACTTCTTCAGGTTCGTGGATGCCGGCCCGGTGGTGATCACGGCACTGCTGCTCACGGCCATCTCGTTCGTCGTCGGCCTGGTGCCGCTCGTCGGCTGGCTGATCGGGCTCGTGGTGAACTTCCTGCTGTTCTTCACGTTCTGGTTCGTGATCGGCAAGCAGCTCGCGCCGGTCGACGCGATCAAGGCGAGCTACGAGCTCATCACCAAGAACCTGTCGACGACGATCCTGTTCTACCTGCTCGCCCTGGCGATCCTGTTCGCCGGAGCGCTGCTGTGCGGCGTCGGACTGCTCGTCGCCGTCCCGGTCGTGCTCGTCGCGACCGCGTTCCTGTTCAAGCGTCTGCTCGACGACCCGATCGCCCCGCCCGTCTGACCTCCCGACGCGATGCCCGGCCACCGGCTCCGGTGGCCGGGCATCGTCACGTCGTCACGAAGTCGATGAGCTCCTCGACGCGGCCCAGCAGGCTGGGCTCGAGGTCCGCGTAGCTGCGGACCGACCGCAGGATCCGCTGCCAGGCGCGGGCGACGTCGGCCTGGTCCTGGGCGGGCCAGCCGAGCTCACGCAGGATGCCGTACTTCCACTCGGTGCCACGCTCGATCGTCGGCCACGCCGTCAGCCTGATCCGCTCGGGGCGCACGGCCTGCCACACGTCCACGTAGGGGTGGCCGAGGACGAGGACCGATCCGGCGGGGGCGGCCTTGACCGCCTCCGCGGCGATCCGGCTCTCCTTGGCTCCGGCCACGAGGTGGTCGACGAGGACGCCGACGCGACGGCCGGGACCTGGGGCGAAGTCGCGGACCGCGTCGGGCAGGTTGTCGACGCCGTCGAGGAGCTCGACCACGACGCCCTCGAGGCGCAGGTCGTCGCCCCAGACCTTCTCGACCAGCTCGGCGTCGTGCTTGCCCTCGACCCAGATCCGGCTCCCACGGGCGACCCGCGCCTTGGCGTCGTGCACCGCGACGGAGCCGGACGCCGTCCGGGTGGGTCTCGCGGGTGCCGACGCGCGCACCGGGGCGGTCAGGGCGACGGGTTCGCCGTCCACCCAGAACCCTCGGCCGAGCGGGAAGGTGCGCGTTCGCCCTCGGCGGTCCTCGAGCACGACGACGTGGATGCCGCCGGACTTCTCGACGCGCACCACCGCGCCGACCCAGCCGGTGGTGACCTCCTCGACCACGAGACCCGTCTCGGCGGGCTGCGGGCGGCTCGTCCGGGCCGGTCGGTGGTGGGTCGAGGCGGGCCCCCCGAGCACGTCGGAGCCGTAGCGGTCCTGGTTCACCCGGGCAGCGTAGAGGGACCGTGGGACGGCGTCCGCGGGGCACGCCGGTTGCGCTGTGGGCGCAGGGCTCGTGCGTACGGCGGTCGTGTGGGCCGCGCGGCGTAGCATTGGCACTCCTGTCAGGGGAGTGCCACCCGTGCGCAGGCAACAGCCCGTGTGCAGACGAAGGGAGGCGAGATGAGCGACGACCGACGTCTTGACGTCCTTCGGGCGATCGTCGAGGACTACGTCGCCACCCGGGAGCCGGTCGGCTCACGTGCCCTGGTCGAACGTCACTCGCTCGGCGTCTCGCCGGCCACGATCCGCAACGACATGGCGTTCCTCGAGGAGGGCGGCTACATCGCCCAGCCGCACACGTCGGCCGGCCGGGTGCCGACGGACAAGGGCTACCGCCTGTTCGTCGACCAGCTCTCGAGCGTCAAGCCGCTGTCCAGCCCCGAGCGTCGTGCCATCGGCACGTTCCTGGAGAACGCCCAGGACCTCGACGACGTCGTCGACCGGGCCGTGCGCCTCATCGCGCAGCTGACGCAGCAGGTCGCCATCGTGCAGTACCCGTCCCTGCGGCGTTCTGCCCTGCGGCACGTCGAGCTCGTCCCGGTCGGCATGCGGCACCTGCTCGTCGTGCTGATCACGGACACGGGTCGCGTCGAGCAGCGCACGCTCGAGCTCGATGGTGAGCTCGACGATGCAGTCGTCGCACGGCTTCGCGCGCGGCTCAACGTCAGCGCCGCGGGCCGTCGGCTGTCCGAGCTCCCCGTCGCTCTCGCCGACCTGGTGCAGGGTTTTGAACCGGCCGACCAGGGCCTCGTCCGCGGCGTCGTCGCGGTGCTCGAGGAGACGCTCGCGCAGGAGAGCGAGGAGCGTGTCGTGCTCGCGGGCACCGCGAACCTCGCGCGTGCGGGCGGCACCGACGTGCGCTCCATCGGCCCCGTGCTCGAGGCGCTCGAGGAGCAGGTCGTGCTGCTCAGGCTCCTGAGCGAGATGGCCGAGGACACGCAGGCGGTCGCCGTGCGGATCGGCCGCGAGACCCAGCACGAGGGCCTCGTCGAGACGAGCTTCGTGACCACCGGCTACGGCGACGAGGGCGGCGGCTCCGTGGCTCGCGTCGGGTCGATCGGTCCGTTGCGCATGGACTACCCAGCCACGATGTCCGCGGTCCGCGCCGTCGCGCGGTACCTGACGCGGATCCTGGCCCAGTGAACGCCGACCGACCCACCCCCGGTAGACCCCCTGGAAGCGAGCAGATCATCCCGTGACCGACTACTACGAGATCCTCGGTGTGCCTCGCGACGCGACGCCGGAGCAGATCAAGAAGGCCTACCGAAAGCTCGCACGCGAGCACCACCCGGATGTCGCGGGAACGGATGCCGGCTCCGAGGACCGGTTCAAGGACGTGTCCCGCGCGTACGACGTGCTGGGGAACCCGGAGAAGCGTCGCGCGTACGACATGGGCGGCGACCCGGCGAGCCCCGGTGGCGGCATGGGTGGCGGGTTCGGCTTCCAGGACATCTTCGAGACGTTCTTCGGCGCGGCGACCGGTGCGGCCCAGCAGCGTGGGCCGATCCCTCGAGCGCGGCGCGGGCAGGACGCGCTCGTGCGCCTCGACCTCGACCTCGCGGACGTCACGTTCGGCGTGCACCGCGACGTCCCGGTCGACACCGCGGTCGTGTGCCCGACGTGCGCGGGCTCGTGCTGCCGCCCGGGTACCTCGCCGCGCACCTGCGAGGTCTGCGGCGGTCGCGGCTCGGTCCAGCGGGTGGCCCGTTCGTTCCTCGGCCAGGTCATGACGACGCAGCCGTGCGCGGCGTGCCACGGCTTCGGCAGCGTCATCCCCGAGCCGTGCACCGAGTGCTCGGGCGAGGGTCGGGTCCGGTCGCGTCGCACGCTGAGCGTCGACGTCCCCGCGGGCGTGGACACCGGGACGCGCATCAAGCTCACGGGCCAGGGCGAGGTCGGCCCCGCCGGCGGCCCGGCAGGTGACGTCTACCTGGAGGTGCGCGAGCGCAAGCACGACACCTTCGTCCGGCGCGGCGACGACCTGCACGCGACGCTCGAGGTGCCGATGACGGCGGCCGCGCTCGGCACGGTGCTGACGCTCGACACCCTCGACGGTCCGCGCGAGGTCGACCTGCGCCCCGGCACGCAGCCGTCGCAGATCGTCACCCTGAAGAACCTCGGCGTCGGGCACCTGCACGCGAGCGGTCGTGGCGACCTGCACGTGCACGTCGACGTCCAGGTCCCGATGGCCATGGACGACGAGCAGGCCGAGCTCCTGCGCAAGCTCGCGGCCCTGCGTGGTGAGGAGCGTCCCGAGGCGCGGTTCGCGGGTTCGAGCACGGGCGTGTTCGCCAAGCTGCGCGACAAGCTGTCCGGCCGCTGAGCGGCCGCCCTTCATGAGCGCACCGGTCTTCCTGGCCGAGCCCGGGAGTCTTCGGGACGTCGTCGCGGGCGGCACCTACCTGCTCGGCGGTGCCGAAGGGCGCCACGCGGGCGTCGTGCAGCGGCGTGCGCCCGGTGAACGGCTGGACGTCGCCGACGGCACCGGGATCCGACTCGTCGGCGTCGTCGACTCGGTAAGCGCCGACGGCGTGGTCGTCGCCGTCCGCGAGGTCGTGCTCGAGCCGTTGCCCGACGTGCCGCTCGTGCTGGTGCAGGCCCTGGCCAAGGGCGACCGTGACGAGATGGCCATCGAGGCGGCGACCGAGGTCGGCGTCGACGCGGTCGTGCCGTGGCAGGCGGAGCGCTCGATCGTCGTCTGGCGGGGAGACCGCGCGGCGAAGAGCAGGATCCGCTGGATCACCACCGTGCGTGCCGCGGCCAAGCAGTCGCGTCGTGCCCGGGTGCCCGAGGTCGAGCTCGCGCTCGACGGACGCGGTCTCGCCGCACGCATCCGGTCGGTGGTCGATGCCGGCGGCGTGGCGCTGGTGCTGCACGAGGACGCCTCCGCGCCGATCGCCGACGTCGCCCTGCCGACCGAGGGGGAGTGCCTCGTGATCGTCGGACCCGAGGGGGGCATCGGCGAGACCGAGCTCGCGCGACTGATCGAGGCCGGTGCCGGCGCGGTGCGGCTGGGCCCGCACGTGCTGCGCACCTCGACCGCCGGCCCGGTCGCCCTCGCGATCCTGGCGCAGCGCCTCGGCCGATGGGTATGACGAGGACTCTTGTCGGCCCGGGCTCGTAGACTGGATGCCCGCAGGTCCCGCCCCGTCTGTTCCCGTTCCAGAGCCCGCCAGACCCGTCCCAGCTAAGGAGCCCACGGCGCACGCCGAGCACATGGCCGAACCAACGCCCAACCCAGCACGCACAGCCCGCGCCCACGGTGCGCCGGCCCGCGTCGAGCACCGGATCACCGTGCCCTCGGACATCTCCATGGTCGAGCTGCTCGGCCTCCAGGACGAGGTCCTGCGCGCGATCGAGACCGGCTTCACCACGGTGGACATCCACGTGCGTGGCAACGAGGTGACGCTGGCCGGACCCGTCGGTGACGTCGCGCTGGTGTCCCGGCTCGTCGACGAGCTGGTCGAGATGGCTGCCGGCGGGACACCGCTGACGCCCGACATCGTCGCCCGGTCGGTGACCATGCTGACGGCGGCCTCGACCGTGCGGCCCGCCGACATCCTGTCGTTCAACATCCTGTCCAGCCGCGGGCGCACCATCCGGCCCAAGACGTCCGGGCAGAAGGAGTACGTCGACGCGATCGACCGGCACACGGTCACGTTCGGGATCGGTCCGGCCGGCACGGGCAAGACGTACCTGGCGATGGCCAAGGCGGTGCAGGCGCTCCAGGACCGCAAGGTCCACCGCATCGTGCTCACGCGGCCCGCGGTCGAGGCGGGTGAGCGTCTCGGCTTCCTGCCGGGCAGCCTCTCGGACAAGATCGACCCGTACCTGCGCCCGCTCTACGACGCCCTGCACGACATGGTGGACCCCGAGGCGATCCCGCGGCTGATGGAGGCGGGCACGATCGAGGTCGCACCGCTGGCCTACATGCGCGGCCGGACCCTCAACGACGCGTTCATCATCCTCGACGAGGCGCAGAACACGACCGTCGAGCAGATGAAGATGTTCCTGACCCGCCTGGGGTTCGGGTCCAAGGTCGTGGTCACCGGGGACGTCACCCAGGTCGACCTGCCGTCGTCCACCACGTCGGGGCTGCGCATCGTCGAGCAGGTGCTCACAGGCATCGACGACGTGTCGTTCTGCCGCCTCGGCTCGTCCGACGTCGTCCGGCACCGGCTGGTCAGCGAGATCATCGACGCGTACGCGCGCTGGGACAGGAACTGAGGTCGGCATGAGCGTCGATGTGAACAACGAGTCCGGGTTCGCCGTCGACGAGGCGGAGTTCGCGGCTCTGGCCCGCTACGTGCTGGACGCCATGCACGTGCACCCGCAGACCGACGTCTCGATCCGTCTCGTCGACACCGAGGCGATGACGGACCTGCACGTGCGCTGGATGGACGAGCCCGGCCCGACGGACGTCCTGTCGTTCCCGATGGACGAGCTGCGTCCGGGCCGTGAGGGTGACCAGACGCCCGCGGGTCTGCTCGGTGACGTCGTCCTGTGCCCCGAGGTGGCCGCTCAGCAGGCGCGCACCGCGGGCCACTCCACCGCGGAGGAGCTCCTGCTGCTCACCACGCACGGCTTGCTGCACCTGCTCGGCTACGACCATGCCGAGCCGGAGGAGGAGAAGGAGATGTTCGCCCTCCAGCGCCAGCTGTTGCTGACGTTCCTGGCTACCCGATGACCGACGTCCCCGTCGCACTGCTCGTCCTGCTCGCGGTCCTCGGGATCGCCGCCGCAGCGGCGCTCTCGGCGGGAGAGGTCGCCGTGGTCCGGGTCTCCCGCGCGGCTGTGGCCGAGCTGGTCGCCGAGAGGCACCCGGCCGCCGGGCGGGTGCGTGCGCTGACGGAGCACCCGAACCGGGTCGCGGCCGCGGCGGCGTTCGTGCGGCTGCTGACGGAGATGACGGCGACCGTGTGCATCGCGCTCGCCGTGAGCGCCGGGGACCTTCCGTGGTGGGCGGTGCTGCTGATCTCGGTCGCGCTGTGCGGTCTGGTGGCGTTCCTGCTCGTCCGCGCGAGCCCGCGCACCCTCGGTCGTCGGCACCCGGTCCGCACGCTGACGGCACTGTCCGGGCCGCTCGTGGTCGTCACCGCCGTCGCGGGACGGCTCGGTGCGGTCGGCCGGCCCGCCGAGGGCTCCGCCGAGGAGGACGAGGACGAGCTGCGCGAGATGGTGCAGCGGGTCAGCGAGTCCGACGTGATCGAGGACGAGGAGCGGGAGATGTTCCGGTCGGTCCTCGAGCTGGGTGACACGCTCACGCGCGAGGTGATGGTGCCGCGCACCGACATGGTCACCACGCCCGACGACACGCCCGTGCGCAAGGCTCTCGCCCTGCTGATGCGCTCCGGGTTCTCCCGCGTGCCGCTCACCGGCGAGTCGGTCGACGACCTGACCGGCGTCCTCTACCTCAAGGACGTCGTGCTGCGACTGCCGATCGCGCCGACCGGCAGGTCGAACAACAACGAGCAGCAGGCCATGCTCGACGCCCCGGCCAGCTCGCTGGCCCGGCCCCCGGTGTTCGTGCCCGAGTCCAAGCCCGTCGACGAGCTGCTGAGGGAGCTCCAGGAGGGCACCTCGCACATGGCCATGGTGGTGGACGAATACGGCGGCATCGCGGGGCTCGTGACCATCGAGGACGCGATCGAGGAGATCGTCGGGGAGCTGACCGACGAGCACGACCCGACCGCCCCCGTCGTCGAGGACCTGGGCGACGGCGTGTTCCGGGTGCCCGCTCGGCTGGGTCGCGACGAGCTCGGCGAGCTCTTCGGCTTCGAGGTCGACGACGAGGACGTGGACAGTGCCGGCGGCCTGCTGGCCAAAGCACTCGGTAAGGTTCCACTCCTCGGGTCTGCGGGGGACATCCACGGGCTGCACCTCGTCGCGGACCGCGTCGAGGGTCGGCGCCGCAGGTTGGCCACCGTCCTGGTGAGCCAGGTTGCGCCCGAGCCCGATCATGAGCACGAGAGCGCGAGCTCGCCACCCTCGAGGACGCACGCGTCCGACAACCACGGAGCACCCCGATGACTTTCCGATCCGGCTTCGCCTGCTTCGTCGGGCGCCCCAACGCCGGCAAGTCGACGTTGACCAACGCGCTGGTCGGCCAGAAGGTCGCGATCACGTCCGGCCGCCCGCAGACGACGCGGCACACGATCCGTGGCATCGTCCACCGCCCCGAGGCCCAGCTGATCCTCGTGGACACGCCCGGCCTCCACCGGCCGCGCACCCTGCTGGGCGAGCGCCTCAACGCGCTCGTCAAGGACACGCTGACCGAGGTCGACGTGGTCGGGTTCTGCCTGCCGGCCGACCAGCGGGTCGGCCCGGGCGACCGGTTCATCGCCGAGCAGATGACCGAGCTCGCGCGCGACGGCCGCGGCACGCCGGTGGTCGCGATCGTGACCAAGGCCGACCTCGTCGGCAAGGGCAAGCTCGCCGAGCACCTCATGGCGGTCCAGGGACTCGGGGACTGGGCGGACATCGTGCCGGTCTCGGCGATCGGCGGCTACCAGGTCGACGTGCTGGAGAAGGTGCTCATCGGGTACTTGCCCGAAGGCGCGCCGCTGTACGCGGAGGGCGAGCTGACCGACGAGCCGGAGGCCGTGATGGTCGCCGAGCTGGTCCGTGAGGCGGCGCTCGAGGGCGTCCGCGACGAGCTGCCGCACTCCCTCGCGGTCGTCGTCGACGAGATCGTGCCGCGCGACGAGCCCGCCGCGAACGGGGTGCCGATGCTCGACGTGCGCGTCCACCTCTTCGTGGAGCGGGACAGCCAGAAGGCCATCATCATCGGCAAGGGCGGCGCCCGGCTGCGGGACGTGGGCAGCGAGGCACGCCGCGGCATCGAGGCCCTGCTCGGTGCCCGCGTCTACCTCGACCTGCACGTCAAGGTGGCGAAGGACTGGCAGCGCGACCCCAAGCAGCTCGGGAAGATGGGCTTCTGAGGATGTTGAAGTCGGACGTCGAGGGGACCCGGGCGCCCGCGATCGGCAGTCGTAGCCGGTCGGTGTACCGGATCGTCGCGAGCACGGTGCTCGGAGTCGTCGTCCTCGCGATCCTGGGCGCGGTGCTGGGCCCGCAGTGGGACCCGATGCCGCTGACCGACCCGCTCGTCGTCCAGACCTCGTCGACGGCGATCGGCGACGCCGCGCCCGTCGGCGAGTACGAGGTGAAGACGTCGATCGTCACGGTGCAGCTGGACGGCGAGACGACCGAGGCGCGGATCAGCGAACCCGTCGGGCTCGACGGCCCGAAGCCCGGGGTGGTCTTCATCCACGGCGCGGGCACCGGCGAGTACGAGATCGCGTTCCTCGCGCAGGCCCACGCGCTCGCGGCGTCGGGCGTGGTGGCGATGGTGCCGAACAAGCGGCTCGACACGTACACGACCCGCCACCGTGACTACGTCGCGATGGCCGAGGACTACGACGCGTCGGTGAGCTTCCTCCAGGAATGGCCGGGGGTCGACCCGGACCGGGTCGGGCTGTACGCGGAGAGCGAGGGGGGCTGGATCGCGCCGGTCCTCGCAGCGGAGCACCCCGACGTCGCTTTCGTCGTCCTGGTGTCCTCGCCGGTGGTCCCGCCTCGTCAGCAGGCCGCGTTCGCCGTCGACTCCTACCTGCGCAACACGGGCGTGCCGCACGGTGTCTTCCGTGCGATCCCGCGCGCGGTCGGCATGTCGATCCCCGGCGGCGGGTTCGAGTACGCCGACTTCGACGTCACTCCGTACCAACGCCGGATGCACCAACCCGTCTTCGTCGTCTACGGCACCGGAGACATCTCGATGCCGACGATCCAGGGTGCGCAGCAGATCATCGACGACACGGCGCTCGCCGAGAACAGCGACGTCACCGTGCGCTACTACGAGGGCGCGAACCACGGGATCCGGGTGGACGGCGTCATCGACGACGTGTTCCTGCGCGACCTGTCGGGGTGGATCCTCGGGCTGCCCGCGACCGCCGCGTCCGAACCACGGATCGCCGGCGACCAGCCGGTGCAGACCTACGTCGCCGCCCCTGTCCCGCAGCCGCGCTGGAACAGCGACCTCGTGCTCGTGCTCGTCGGGATCGCCCTGGCACTCATCGTCCTCGGCCCGCTCGCCGTCGGCGCCGCCCGTGGGGTCGAGCTCGCGGCCGACCGGGTGCGCGGTCGGTCGGCGGGGCCGGGACCGAGGTTCGCGCACGGCATCCTGCCGCGTCTCGTGGCCGTCGGCGCGGGCGCGATCCTCACTGCCGGGGTGCTCGTCTGGTACGTCGTCTCGGTCGCCAGGCTCGCGCTGAACTACGAGCGCAACGACCTCGTCGTGCAGGGCGGCTGGATCCTCGTCCGGGTGCTCGGCATCGCCGTCGTCCTCGCGGCGGTCCTTCTCGTCCGCCGGTATCGCCGGGTCCGTGCCGCAGGCGAGCGTCCAGCGCCGGGTGTCGTGAGAACTGTGGTTCTCTGGGGCGGTGTGGTTGGCTCGGGCATCTTGTTGGTGGTTCTGGCCTACTGGGGCGTGTACCAGCTCGGGATCTGACCGTACGGTCAGGAGATGCGCCCACAGATCGGTCGTTCGTTGTGTACTGAAGGCTCAGGTACGCGACGATGTGCGCCGATGATCTGAGGAAGTACTCGATCGGGTGCTGGTTTTTCGCTGGGACGAGCTAGGGGGACCGAGGTGCGTACGTCGTGGGGTTCGGCGACCGACCGCGGCCTCGTGCGGGACGTCAACGAGGACGCCCTCCTCGCCTACCCGCCCGTGTTCCTCGTGGCCGACGGCATGGGCGGTCACGACGCCGGTGACCTCGCGAGCCGCATCGCGGTCGAGGAGTTCGCCCAGCTGGCCGGGCAGGCAGCCGCGAGCGCCGACGACGTGCACGCCTGCTTCGCCCGGACCGCAGCGCGGATCCGCAGCGAGTTCACCGGGGGGCGTCAGGGCGGGACGACCGTCGCGGGCGTCGCCGTGACCGAGCACGACGGCGGCTCGTACTGGCTGATCTTCAACGTCGGCGACTCACGGGTGTACCGCTGGGACGGCGAGGTCCTCGAGCAGGTCAGCGTGGACCACTCGGTCGTCCAGGATCTCATCGACCTCGGCGAGCTCGATCTGGCCGATGCCGAGACGCACCCTGAGCGGCACGTGCTGACGAAGGCCCTCGGCACCGGGGACGCTCCGGAGCCCGACTACTGGCTGCTGCCGGCCGGCCTGCACGACAGGCTCCTGATCTGCACGGACGGGCTGACCCGGGAGCTGGGCGAGGACGCCCTGCAGGGCGTGCTCACCTCGACGAGCGATCCGCAGGACGCCGCGGCGCTCCTGGTCCGTCTCGCGCTCGAGCACGGCGCACGGGACAACGTGAGCGCCGTGGTGGTCGACGTGGCCACCTCGACGGGTGCGCACGAGGACGTGCACGTCACGGTGCCGCGCGTCGAGCAGGACCTCGGTCCGCACGAGTGGGACGAGATGCTCAACGGGAGGACCGTCCCGAGGTTCTACGGCCCTGGATCGACGCCTGACCACGCGAGCTGGCCACACGAGGAGGACTCGTCATGAGCGTTCCCGAGTACAGCGCCGGCGACTGGACTGCGATCGTGCGCCCGGGGTTCGTCGCGCTCCTGGGTCCGGACGCCGCCGAGTCCACGGTTCGTGCCCTGTGGCAGGAGACCGGGGAGGGCGTCTTCGCCGCGCTGGCACTCCTCGCGCGCGACGGGTTCGCCGGTCTTCCGCCGTTCGCGCTCGTGTCGGTCGACAAGCGTCGGGTGCACGCGGCGCTGCGCGGCGACGTCGAGGTCGTCGTGGACGTCGACGGTCGCCTCGAGACGCTGCGGTCGGGCGAGGTCAGCACCTGGACCGAGCGCGTCGTCGACGGTGTCGGATCGGTCGCTGTCCAGGTCGACGCAGCGCCCACGGACGCTCCCAGCCTTCCGGTCGCCGATGGCGTCGTGCGCGCCTCGCGCATCCGGATCGCGCTCGCCCTGCCCGAGGGCACCGCGGGCGCCCGCCAGGACGTCGAGCCCGTCGCTGCGCACGTCGTCACGGAGCCGTCGGCCGAGTCCGAGGGTGGGGACCGCTCCTTCGCCGAGACGCGCGTCGTCGACACGCCGGTGCTCGCCGAGACCGACCCGGAGCAGCCGGCGGCAGAGCCGGAGGCGGCGGACGCACCGCACGCCGACCCCGTCGCGGTCGTCGCGGACCCCGACGAGCACAGCGACACGTCCGGCGTCGTCGCGGCCGCCGAGGCGTTCCTGTCCGACTCCGCGTTCGACGAGAAGCACGGCACCGGTGGCCCGTCCGTCCCGCTGACGGGCGCGTCGCTCGACGACCACGACGGTCTGACCATCCTGTCCACCGACCTCGCGGACATCCGCGACCAGCTGCCGTCGTGGGCCGCGGACGAGGTCCCCGGACCGTTCCGCGCGCCCGCGGGCATCCCGACGCCGGCTCGACTCGTCCTCTCGACGGGGCTCGTCGTGCCGCTCGACCGGGCCGTGCTGCTCGGGCGTGCGCCGCAGGTCGCCCGAGTCTCCAACCGCGAGCTGCCGCGTCTGATCACGGTGCCGAGCCCGCAGCAGGACATCTCGCGCACGCACGCGGAGGTGCGCGTCGAGGGTGACCACGTGCTGGTGACGGACCTCGACTCCACCAACGGCGTGCACGTCGCCCGCCCGGGCGAGGGTGCACGACGGCTGCACCCGGGCGAGCCCAGCGTGGTCGCGCTCGACGAGCTCGTGGACCTCGGCGACGGTGTGACGTTCTCCCTGGAGCGCGGTTCGTGACAGCACGCCGCGAAGCCTCGACGCCGCCGCAGCTGCCGGGGTACGAGCCCGTCCGCGTACTCGGCCTCGGTGGCTTCGCGGACGTGTTCCTGTACGAGCAGCAGCTGCCGCGCCGCGAGGTCGCGGTGAAGGTCCTTCTCGCGGGCAGTCTCGACGACGACGTCAGGACGCGGTTCCAGACCGAGGCCAACCTCATGGCCCAGCTGTCGCACCACCCGTCGATCGTCACGATCTACCACGCCGCGATCGCGTCGGACGGTCGTCCCTTCCTCGTCATGGAGTACTGCTCGCGTCCCGGTCTGGCTGACCGCTACCGGCAGGAGCGGATCTCCGTGCCCGAGGCGCTGCGCATCGGGATCCGGCTCGCGTCGGCGGTCGAGACGGCGCACCGGGCAGGGATCCTGCACCGCGACATCAAGCCGGCGAACGTGCTCACGACCGACTTCGGCTGGCCCGCGCTGACCGACTTCGGCATCGCGGCGACCACGGGGCAGGGCGGTGGGGCGACGGTCGGCATGTCGATCCCGTGGTCTCCACCGGAGCTGCTCGGGGAGCACCCGACGGGCGACGAGCGTTCCGACGTGTACTCGCTCGCGGCCACCATCTACTCGCTGCTCGCCGGTCGCACGCCGTTCGAGATCGCCGGGGGCCAGAACAGCGCGCAGCAGCTCGTCGCACGGATCGAGCGTTCGCCACTGCCACCGACGGGTCGCGACGACGTCCCGCCGGCGCTGTTCCAGGTGCTCGACAGGGCCATGGCCAAGGTGCCCGCGCGGCGCTACGGCTCGGCAGCCGCGGTGGCCCGTGCCCTCCAGCAGGTCGAGACGGACCTTCGCCTCCCCGTCACGCCGCTCGACCTCACCGACGAGCCGCTGGGTCGCGAGCAGCGGGACCAGCGCGACCTTGCCGGGCGTTCGCTGCAGGTCCCTCAGGACGACGCCACCCGGCTCCGCTCGATCGTGAGCGTCGACGCGCAGGTGCCGGTCGTCGAGTCGCGACCGGCGGTCGGTTTCGTCCCGGGCGCCGACGAGGCCACGCGCGTGCGGTCGATCACGACCGTGCCGTCGAGCGTCGAACCGGCGACGCCACCACCCACGCCTGCGGCGCGCCCCAGCCTTCCGACGTTCATCGCGCCCGAGGAGCCGGAGACGACGGACGACGTCGAGCCGGCCCGCCGTCGGACCGGCCCGCTCGTCGGCATCATCTCGGGACTGGTCGTCCTGGCCGCAGTGGTCGTGCTCGGCGCGGTCGCTCTGCGCGGCGACGACCTCCCTGCCGACCGACCGGGCGACGCGACGGAGTTCAGCCCGGACTCGAAGCCGACCGCGATCGACGCCGTGGTCCCCGCACCGCACTCGCTGGCGGGTACCCGGCAGGCAGACGGTTCCGTGGTGTTCACCTGGGAGAACCCCGAGCCGCTGGTAGGCGACCGGTACCTGTGGGGCGTCCTGGAGCCGACCGGCGAGCCCGAGCTCGAGCTGGTCGACGTGCCGACGGTCACGGTCCCGTCCGACGGCGGGACCGGTGAGGTCTGCATCCAGGTCTCGATCGTCCGCGAGGACCGCCGCGCGTCGGCCAACCCCGCACAGGTGTGTGCGCCGTGAGGTTCGTCAGGGCGCGCTCGAAGATCACCACGACTGCCGCGATCGTGACGGTGCCCGTGCTCATCGCCGTGCTCGCACTCGTCGACCACGGCTTCCCGCTGGCTCGCCTCGACCTGAACGACGGAGCGGTCTGGCTGACGGCTACGAGCCAGAGGCAGCTCGGGCGGTACAACGCGAAGGTCGAGGAGCTCAACGGTGGCCTGGTGGCCGAGGGCACGGAGTTCGACGTCCTGCAGGACGCGGGCGACGTCCTGCTCGTCGAGCCCGGCCAGGTCTCGGTGGTCGACCCGGCCTCCGTCACCACCACCACGCAGATCGAGACGCCCGACGCGGTGGTCTCGATGGCCGACGGTGTCGTCGCCGTCGCGGACGACGACGGCAACGTGTGGGCGCGGGGCATCACCGAGCTCGACGGGCTGCGGATCGCGACGGTCACTCCCGATCTCGAGCTCGGCGAGGGCGGCAATGCCGTCGTCGCCCAGGGGGGTGCGGTTCTCGGTGTGGCCACGGACGGTGCCGCGACGCGACTCGACGTGAGCACGGGCTCGGCGAGCCAGTCGGACGTCGGGAGCCTCGGCGCCGGTGACATCGACCAGATCACCGCGGTCGGCAACCAGCCGGTGACACTGTCCGGCAGGACGGTGCACACGCTGCACGGCACGGTCGAGGTGCCCGGCGACGGCCTGGTGCTGCAGCAGCCCGGTCCAGCGTCGTCGGTCGTCCTCGTCGCGAGCACGACGGCACTCGTCGAGGTGCCGCTCGACGGCGGCGACGTGGTCGAGCACAGCACCCAGGGCTCCGGTCGACCGGCCAAGCCGGTCCGGGTAGGCACGTGTGCGCACGGCGCGTGGGCGGCCGGGAGCGGCTCCTACCTGCAGCTGTGCGACGGCACCGACGCCGTCGTGCGCGACCTCAAGGACATGACGAGCTCGGACGAGCTGAAGTTCCGGGTGAACCGGCAGGTCGTGGTCCTGAACGACACGCTTCGCGGTCGCCTGTGGCTGCCGCTGCAGGACACGGACCTGCACGTCCCGAACTGGAACGAGGTGGTGCCGCAGGAGAGCCCCGAGGAGACCGAGGACGAGTCGCAGTCGACCGAGACGACCCAGGACCTGGTCACCGAGTGCTCGGACGAGTCGGCGCCCCCGACGGCCGCGGACGACGCGTTCGGCGTCCGGCCCGGTCGGACGACCATCCTTCCGGTGATCGACAACGACTCGACGTCGGACTGCGGCATCCTCGCGATCGTCGAGTTCGACCCGTTGCCACCGGAGTTCGGTACCGTCGTCGCCATCTACGGCGGCCGGGCGCTCCAGGTCGAGGTTGCCGCGACCGCTGTCGGCACCGTCGACTTCTCCTACACGATCAGTGACGGCAAGGGAACGACGACACCGTCCACCGCGCACGTCCGGCTGACGGCCCGCCCGGCGGGCGTCAACGAGCCTCCGTACCAGGTCAGGATCGGTGCCCTCACCGTCGAGCAGGGCGGCCAGGCCGATCACCAGCTTCTCTCAGACTTCGTCGACCCGGACGGCGACGACCTGATGCTCGTCGGCGCGACGGCCGACCCGGCCGCCGGCTCGGTGCGCTTCCGGCAGGACGGCACGCTGACGTTCAAGGCCGACGGGCCCCGCCTGGGACGGACCCGTGTGCAGCTGCTGGTGTCCGACGGGACCTCGACGACCGAGGGCGCTGTCGACATCGACGTGCGCCCCGCCGGGTCCTTGCCGCCCCAGATCGATCCGGTGTTCGCCGTGACGTACGTGGGCCAGCCGGTCACGCTGTACCCGCTCGCGTCGGTGCGCAGCCTGTCGAACGAGCCGCCCCGCCTCGCCGGGGTCGACGAGGTCGTCGGCGCGACCGTGACCAGCGACCTGCAGGCCGGCACGTTCACCTTCTCGGCCGCGCGCGCGGGGACCTACTACGTCCCGTTCCTCGTGACCGCGTCGCCGCAGCAGGCCACCGGGCTGGCGCGCGTCGACGTCAAGGAGTGGCCGCAGACCGCGCAGGCCCCCGTGGCGGTGCGTGACCGGGCGTCCCTCCCAGCCGGCGGTGAGGTCACGATCGACCCGCTCGACAACGACTCCGACCCCGCGGGCAAGGTGCTCGTCCTGCAGGCGGTCGACGTCCCCGAGGGGTCGGGCCTCCAGGTGGCCGTGCTGGACCACCACCTCGTGCAGATCCGCGCGCAGCGCACCCTCGTCGAGCCCGTCGTGCTCCGGTACTCGGTGTCCAACGGTCAGTCGTCGACGATCGGGGAGATCGTCGTGCAGCCCGTCCCGGCGTCGTCGTCCTCCCAGCCGCCCGTCGTGCAGAACGTCGAGGTGAACGTCCGCACGGGCGGGGTCGTCACGATCCCCGTGCTCGACGACGCGTACGACCCGGACGGTGACCGGCCCACCCTCAGCCCGATCCTCCCCGAGCCGCTCGGTCCGGGCGAGGGGCTGCTGTTCGTCTCCGGCGACGTGCTGCGGTACCAGGCTCCGTCGACCCCTCTCACGGCGCGCGCGACGTTCTCCGTGCAGGACTCCACCGGCAACGCGACGGCCGCGACCCTCACGGTGCGGGTGCACGAGTCCGACGCCAGCACGAAGGCCCCACCGCGGCCGCGTGACCTCACCGCCCGCGTCTTCGAGGGTGACACGGTCCGCATCGAGATCCCTCTGATCGGCATCGACCCGGACGGCGACGGTGTGACGCTGCTGGGTCAGGCGTCGGCGCCCTCACACGGGCGCGTCACGGCAGTAGGACCGGACTGGCTCGAGTACCAGGCCTACCAGGACGAGCTCGACACCGACGAGTTCACGTATGCCGTCGAGGACTGGACCGGGCAGCGGGCGGTCGCCAAGATCCGGGTCGGCATCAGCCCCCGGCCGACCGGTACGGCACCCGTGACCGCGCGGGACGACGAGGTCACCGTCGGGCCGGGCCAGCGGGTCGAGGTCCGCGTGCTGGCCAACGACATCGACTCCAGCGGCGGTGAGCTCACGCTCGAGCCGACGCTCGACCTTGCCTCCGGGACCGAGGGTCTCGCCGAGGTGGACGACCGTCGGATCATCGTGCGGGCGCCCGAGACGCCGGGGGTGATCCAGATCGGCTACACGGTGTCCAACGCCCGCGGCGGCCGGGACAGCGGCGTGCTGACCGTGACGATCGACCCGAACGCGCAGGTGGCGGCCCCCATCGCGCGCGACATCGTCGTCAACGCCCTCGACACGATCGGCCGGACCGAGGTGACCGTCGCTGTGCTCTCGGTCGCCCAGAACCCGAGCGGTCCGCTGAGCGACCTCGTGGTCTCCGTGCCCGAGTCGGTCCAGGACGTCGCCGCGGTGATCGGTGACAAGGTCGTCGTGCAGCTCGTGGACCACGCACAGACGGTGCCGTTCCTGCTGGCCAACCGGCGGTCGCCGACGGCAGCCTCGTACGCGTTCATCACGGTCCCCGCGCTCGGCTTCTTCCCCCCGACGCCACGCCCGAAGGCGCCTGCGCTCCGCGTCGCGTCGGGCGAGCAGCTGGTGATCCCGCTCGAGGAGCAGGTGCAGGTCGCGCCCGGCCGCACGGCGACGGTTGCGGACCCGACGGGCGTCACGGCCACCAAGTCGAACAGCACGGACCTCGTGCGCAGCCTGAAGGTCCTGCAGTTCACGTCCGCACCGGGCTACGCGGGACCTGCGTCGATCACGGTCCCGGTCACCGACGGTACCGACGCGTCCGCCCGGACGTCGGTCATCACGCTGCAGATCACGGTGTACGCGGTCGACGACCACCCGCCGACGTTCACGCCGTCGACGATCGACCTGGCGCCCGGTGAGCCGCAGCTGTCGGTCGACCTGCGCGCGTTCACGGAAGGCCCCGAGGGCGACGACGCGGACCAGGCGCAGACGCGGTACTCCTACCAGCTGACGTCCGCCGTCCCGACGGGGTTCACGGGCGGGATCGACGGCAGCACGCTGCGGATCGCCGCCGACAAGACGACGCCCAAGGGGCGCACGGACAAGCTGACGCTGAAGATCGGCTACGGCCGCAGCGGCTCGATGCCGGCCACGATCGACCTCCGGGTCCTCGCGAGCACGCGGCGCACGGCTCAGGTGGTGGACGTGCACGAGGTGGGCGTCGAGGGCAAGGAGAGCACCGTCGAGGTGCTCCAGAACGCCTACAACCCGTTCCCGGGCTCGCCGCTGACCGTGGTGGGTGCCACGGTCGAGACACCGGACGCGGGCACCGCCAGCTCGACGCAGAGCACGGTCAGCGTGCGACCCACGGCGGGCTTCATCGGGCAGATGGTCACCCGGTTCCGCGTCAGGGACGTCACGGGCGACCCGGCCCGCGAGGTCGAGGGACGTATCTACACCGTCGTGCGGGGCAAGCCGGCGACGCCGACGGCTCCCCGGATCGGGGAGGTCCGGGACGGGACCGTCGTCCTCTCGTGGGACGCCCCCGACAACCGCGGCTCGCAGATCATCGAGTACCGGGTCGTCGCCTCGCCGGGGAACATCGTGCGCACCTGCCTGAGCACGGCATGCACGATCGACAACCTGGTCAACGACACCGAGTACACGTTCACGGTGGCCGCGCGGAACGACGTCGACTGGTCCGACCCGAGCCCCAGCTCGGCGCCCGCCCGCCCCGACGCCGTTCCTGCCCAGCCAGGCACGCCGACGCTCGAGTTCGGGTCCGGCTCGGTCCGTGCCTCGTGGTCCGCGCCGGTGTCGACCGGCTCGCCCGTCACCAGCTACACGCTCGAGATCAGTCCGACGCCCCCGTCCGGCTCGGCGAGCGTCACCTCGACGACGACGAGCCACACGTTCTCCGGGCTGACCAACGGCACCGCGTACTCGGTGCGCGTGCGCGCACACAACAAGGCTCCCGACCCGGGGCCGTGGTCGGACATGTCGCAGCCGATGATCCCGGCGGCCGAACCCAACGCGCCCGTCGTGACCGCGACGCGCAACCCGACCGGCTGGTTGGGAGACGCGACGATCGACGTCACCTGGACCGTCCCGGACGGGCACGGCGACCCTGTGCGCGGGTACGAGCTCACGATCGACAGCGCCGCGCCGATCCCGTTCGACGCCTCGACGACCGCCTACAGCTTCCGGGCCGTCCGCGGGCAGAGCTACCAGATCGCCGTGCGTGCGACCAACAAGGCGGGTGCCTCGCCGTGGGGCACGGACACGGGCGAGACCTGGAGCGAGCCGACAGCGCCCACCGGAGGGTCTGCCGGGGCGGTGCACAACGGCGCGGCGTGGGGCGCCGGTTCGATCACGCTCGGTTGGCACGCGCCCGTCCAGAGCGGTGGCGCCGGCGTGTCCATCGTCGAGTACGAGATAGAGGGGATCGCCGCTCGCGTCGCAGGGACGACGACCACGATCAACAACCTCGTCGGCGGCACGACCGTGGCGTACCGGGTCCGTGCCTGGAACTCGCGTGGCCTGGCCGGGGAGTGGCTCGCGCTGCCCTCCGTGACAGCGGTGACGCGGCCCGACACCCCGGAGGTCATCGTCGACACGGGCGGCATCGACCAGGTGAACGTCAGCTACGTCGAGGGTGGAACCGGTGGCCCGGCGATCGACCAGCGCGAGTACCGGGTGAATGGGAAGGGAGGCTGGCTCGACGGCCCGCCGCCCGCGGTCGTCGACGAGTCCGGCGACGTCACCGTCGAGTACCGCGTGCACAACTCGGAGGGCTGGAGCGAGATCGGGTCCGGCGCGGCTCCTGCAGGCGCACCGTCGCGGCCGGGCGCGCCGGACCTGGTGACGGTCGTCCCGGCGCCGGACGGCACGGCGCAGGTCACCTGGTCGGAGGCCGCGCCGAACGGCCGGAACGTCGACCGGTACCGCTGGACCGTGGAGAACGTCAGCGACGGCACGACCGTGACAGACGAGGGTGACGTGACCACCGCGACGATCGACCTCCCGGCCGGCACCACGGTCCGGATCACGGTCGAAGCACGCAACTCCGTGGGGTGGGGCCCACCGAGCCAGCCCGTGGAGGCCTCAGGTGTGCCGTCACCGGTGCCGACACCTTGAGCAGGACCGCAGCACCCGAGCCCGACCCGACGAACCACCATCTGGAGAACGCACACATGGACCCCGAGCAGAGCACCTGGTTCGCGGAGACGTTCGACGCCCTCGTGACGAACGTGGGCCTCGCGCTGCTCGGCAAGGACCGCACGGTCCGTCTCGCGCTCACCGCGATGATCGCCGAGGGGCACCTGCTCCTCGAGGATGCGCCCGGCACCGGCAAGACATCGCTCGCGAAGGCGCTCGCCGCGACCGTGCAGGGCAGCCACCACCGCATCCAGTTCACGCCCGACCTGCTGCCGTCCGACGTCACGGGTGTGACGATCTACGACCAGGGCACGCAGAAGTTCCAGTTCCACCCGGGCCCGATCTTCGCGTCCGTCGTGCTCGCGGACGAGATCAACCGCGCATCGCCCAAGACGCAGGCGGCGCTGCTCGAGGTGATGGAGGAGGGCAACGTCACGGTCGACGGCGTCACCCACCCGGCCGGCCGGCCGTTCATGGTCATCGCGACGCAGAACCCGATCGAGCAGGCGGGTACCTACCGGCTGCCCGAGGCTCAGCTGGACCGCTTCCTCATCAAGACCTCCCTCGGCTACCCGGACCGGGCCTCGACGATCGAGATCCTTGCCGGGGCCAAGGACCGCACGATCAACCTGCAGCCCCGGATCACGACGGAGGCCGTCGGCACGATGGCCGACCTCGCGCAGACGGTGCACATCGACGACGTCGTCCTGGACTACGTCGCACGCCTGACGGAAGCGACTCGCGACGACGCCCAGACCGTCATCGGCGCGAGCGTGCGCGGGGGGCTCGCCCTGGTGCGGACCGCGAAGGTGTGGGCGGCCTCGCAGGGCCGTGAGTACGTCATCCCCGACGACGTCAAGGAGCTCGCGCAGCCCGTCCTCTCGCACCGCCTGGTGCTGGACACCGAGGCCGAGTTCGCCGGCGTCACGGCGATCGAGGTGCTCGCACGCATCCTCGAGACGGTCGCGCCGCCGGCCCTGCGGGCGGCCTGAGCGCGATGGGTCTTCGGATCTCACCGGTCGGCTGGGGAGTGGCGTTCGTCGCCCTCCTCTCGCTGGTGCTGGGCCGAAGCCTCGGGTGGCTCGAGTTCGCCGCCGTCGGCTGTGCCCTGGGCGCGGTCCTGGTGGTCTCCCTGCTGATGACGGTGGGCAGGGCGCGGTACGTGATCTCGCTCGACATGGCAGATCGTCGCGTCAAGGTCGGGGAGCGGGCGCTCGGCAGGCTCGAGGTCCGCAACGCGGCCCGGCGCAGGTCCCTGCCGTCGCGCGTCGAGCTCCCGGTGGGCCAGGTGGTCGCCGAGTTCGCGGTGCCCAGCCTGAGCCCCGGTGCTGAGCACGACGACCTGTTCGCGATCCCGACCGCCCGGCGGGCCGTGATCGTCGTCGGCCCTGTCCGCTCCGTGCGCGGCGACCCGTTCGGGCTCGCGCGACGCAGCGTGCACTGGACCAGGCCGGTCGAGCTGTTCGTGCACCCGCTGCTCGTCTCGCTCGCCGGCGCGAGCTCGGGCCACCTGCGCGACCTCGAGGGTCAGGCCACCCGAGACCTGTCGGACTCGGACCTGTCCTTCCACGCGTTGCGCGACTACGTGGCGGGCGACGACCGCCGGTACATCCACTGGCGCACCACTGCGCGTCGCGGCAGCCTGATGGTCAAGCAGTTCGAGGACACACGACGCACGCAGACGGCGATCGCACTCGCGACGGACCCGCGGGACTACGCGAGCGACGACGAGTTCGAGCTGGCGGTGTCGGTCGTCGCCTCCGTGGGTGTGCAGACGATCCGCGAGGAGCGTCAGCTCGCCGTGCTCGCAGGCCCCGGGATGCTGCGCGTCGAGACGCCGCCGCTGCTGCTGGACGGCTGCTCGGGACTGGTGCTCGCCTCGACCGGCGCAGGCGTGGCACTGCTCGGCCGTCGGGTGGTCCGGGAGGCTCCCGAGGCCTCGGTCGCGGTGCTCGTCACCGGCTCGGTGCCGTCCGAGTCGGACCTGCGCTTCGGCGCCCGCCACGTGCCGACCGGCACCCGAACCGTCCTGGTGCGGTGCGAGCGTGGCGCGGACGTCTCGGTGCGCTCGCACGGCACCCTCAGCCTCGCGACGCTCGGCACCCTCGACGACCTGCCCCGGCTGCTGCGGCGCGTGATCGCATGAGGCCACGCCCGCGCACCCTCGCCCAGGGCGCGGTCGATGTGCTGTGCCTCGTCGGCGCGCTCGGCTTTGCGCTCGTCCCGCTGCTGGAGGTCTACGGCGACCTGGTCGCACTCCCGTCCTTGGTGGGTGGCCTGGCGCTGGGAACCGCGGTCGTCGCGGTCGGCGCCTGGCGGCGGTGGTCGGCCCCGGCGGTGGTCGCCGTGCTCCTGGTCGTGTTCGTCCTCGCGGCCGGCCCGCTCGGCGCTCCCCGCACGACCATCGGCGGCGTCCTCCCGACCGGTCGCACGGTGAGCCTGGTCGCGCGCGGCGTCGGCTCGACGTGGAAGCGTGCGCTCACCCTGCAGCCCCCGCTCGGCGGCAGCGGTGTCCTGCTGCTGACGATGCTCATCCTCGCGTACGTCGGCGCCGCGGTGGCCGTGGCCATCGCCCTGCGCGTGCGCAACGCCAACGTCGCGACCTCGGCGGCGCTCGTCCCGTTGCTCGGCGTGCTCGCGGCGATCGTCTTCGGCGTGCGCACGCCGTCGTTCCCCGCACCGGTGGTCACCGGCTGCGTGCTCGCGGTGGTGCTGCTGGGGTGGGCCTCGTGGCGGTCAGGGATGCTCCGGCTGCGACGGACGGTCTCGACGGGGGTGCTCGTCGCGGTCGCCGTCGCCGCCGGTGCCGCCGGCGCGCCGGTGGTCGTCGGGTCCACCGAACGGTTCGTCGTCCGTGACGAGATCGTGCCGCCGTTCGACCCCCGCGACTACCCGAGCCCGTTGTCCGCGTTCCGTGAGTTCGTCAAGCAGGACGCCGACACGCCCTTGTTCACGGTGAGCGGTCTGCCCGACGGCGCGCGGGTGCGGCTCGCGACGATGGACCGCTACGACGGCGTCGTCTGGAACGTCTCGGGCGACGGCTCCGCCGAGGCGTCCGGGGAGTTCCGGCGGGTCGGCGACACGATCGAGACGAGCGCTCGGGGCGAGGCCGCGGAGATCACCTTCACGATCGACGAGCTCGGCGGCGTCTGGCTGCCGACCGTCGGCCAGGCGACAGCGTTCCACGTCTCGGACACGACGACGACGACCGGCCTTCGCTACAACGACGCGACGGGCGGCGCCGTGCTGACCGGCGGGCTGACAGACGGCCTGACGTACGCGGTCGACGTGATCGTGCCACCCACACCGAGCGACAGGACCGTGGGTCGCGCACCCGCCTCGGACGTCGCGCAGCCGGTGCCCGCGGGGGTGCCGGACACCGTCTCGATCACCGCTGCGGACGTCGCCCGGGACGCGGGCAGCCCCGTGCAGATCGCGACGGCGCTGTCGAGCTGGCTCAACGAGCAGGGCTTCTTCAGCCACGGGATCGTCGACGCGGGCGACTACGTGTCGCTGTCGGGTCACGGCGCGGACCGGATCACCTCCCTGCTGGGCGGCGACGTCATGGTGGGCGACGGCGAGCAGTACGCGGCCGCGATGGCACTCATGGCGCGCGACATGGGACTGCCGTCGCGCGTCGTGCTGGGCTTCCGGCCGGGCGTGGACGCCGACGGGGCGCCGCTCGAGACCTCGGGCAAGCCGATCACCGTCACCGGCAAGGACATCCAGGCCTGGGTCGAGATCCCCTTCCAGGGCTACGGCTGGATCCCGTTCGATCCGACGCCGCCCGTCGAGCAGACGCCCCAGGAGAACGACCAGGAGCAGCAGCCCGAGCCTGACCCGCAGGTCGTGCAGCCTCCGCCTCCTCCGCCCGCCGCCGTCAGGCCGCCGGACGAGGACACCGAGCAGCCGCAGACCGACGACCCCGCTCCGGACGACGACGCGGCCCCGGTGTGGCTCCAGGTGACCAAGGTCGCCACCGTCGTCGCGATCCCGCTGGCCCTGCTCGCGGCGCCGTTCCTGGTGATCGTGCTGCTCAAGGTTCGTCGCCGCCGTCGTCGTCGCCGCAAGGGTGACCCGGTCGCTCGAGTCGCGGGCGGGTGGGACGAGGTGCTCGACGCGGCACGGGACCTGCGCCGGCCCACCGGCGGCCTCGCGACACGCAACGAGTCGGCCCGGGCCCTGGCGCTCTCGTTCGAGGACGCGCCCGACGGTGCCGTGGTCGCGTCGCGCGTCGGAGCGCTCGCGAGGTCCGCCGACCGTGCCGTGTTCAGCCCGGGAGCGCCGTCGACCGAGCAGGTTGCGGCCTACTGGGCGGACGTCGAGGAGGCGGTCGACGCGATGGCGCACAGCGTCGGCTGGCGACGTCGCATGCGGGCCCGGCTCTCTCCGGCGTCCTTGCGCCAGGAGAGGCGACGGCGGCGCACGGCGCGCCGAGGCAAGGTCGTGTCGTAGATGCGAACGCAACGATCGAGACAAGGAGTGCCGGTGAACGCCCGGAACGCACACGCCGACACGGCGCCGCCCGCGTCGATGGCTCGCCGGTCCGCGGCTGTCCTCCTCGACGCTCTGGTGTGGCTGGCCGTCGCCGGCTGGGTCGTGGCGAAGGGTGTCGTCGACTGGGCTGGTGCCGAGCCGGGCTCGACGGCCTCCGACGACGCTCTGGGCATCATGACGATCGGGCTCGCGCTCACGGGTGCGCTGGTGGTGACGCAGTGGCTGCTGCACGCGCGCAACGGCTGGACGATCGGGCGGCTCGCGGTCGGCATACGCACGCTGGACGTCGAGTCGCGTCGTCCGATCGGAGTCGCACGCGTCTTCGTACGCACGGTCGTCGTCGCGGCCGGGTTCGCGGTGGCTCTGCTGGGGGGCCTGCTCGTGCTCGCCTCGCCCTTCTTCGACCGGACCCGGCGCAACCGCGGCTGGCACGACCGAGCGGCGAGCGACGAGGTCCTCGACCTGCGTGAGTCGGTCCAGATGGCCGCTCAGCTGCCGCCGCGTCGGAGCCGACCGCCGGTGACCGAGGCTGCGCCGGCTCCGCGAGGTCCCACCACGGTGCCGGAGTGGGCGCAGGTGCCGTCGCTCGCGACGACCACCGATCGGCCGGCACCGGCTGCTGCGCTGGTTCTCGCGCCCGTCACTCCGCGCCGGAGCAGCCCTGACCTCGACACGAGGTCTATCCCGGTCGTCGGCGGGGTGCTCAGCCCTGGCCTGGCGCCCGAGCTCGAGATGACGCGCCCGGTCAACGTGCGCGTGGACGTCGTCCCGGAGCCGCCCGCGCAGCCGGAGATCGCGGTCGCGGAGTTCGAGCTGTCCGACGGGCGCCGCGTGAGCATCGAGCGCGTCGCGCTGGTCGGCCGCAACCCGGCGTCGGAGGCGGCGCACGTCCAGCTCGTGCGGGTCGCCGACCCGACCCGCTCGGTGTCCAAGACGCACCTCCAGATCGGGGTGGACCCGGGCGGTGTCTGGGTCGCCGACCGTGGGTCGACCAACGGGACGGTCGTGACGTTGCCGGACGGCGGCCAGATCGCGTGCCGCGCCGACCAGCAGGTGCGGCTCCGGGTGGGTTCGACCGTCGTGTTCGGAGACTGCTCGATGCGACTCGTGAGGACGCCCGGGGCGGTTCCGGCGGCCTAGAGTCGTGGCATGGCGGAGCGACGCCTGGCCGAACGGCCGGCGATGCAGCTCGTGGGGCTGGACGACGACGCGATGGACGGGTCGTCGCCCGTCCGCTCCGCGCCCGAACGCCTGCACGATGCCGCCCTGGACGCCCGCGGCTGGGCGTCGCGCCGACCTGCCTGGGCGACGGCCGCGATCCTGACGGTCCTCGCGGTGCTGGTGACGGGTGTGGTGGGTGGGCCGCGCTGGCTCACCGCACGCGAGCGCGAGGCGGTCCTCGGCCCGGCGGCCTTCGCCGGTGCGGTCGCGTCCCTGCACTCGCCGCCGCAGGTGCACTGGACCGCCGACATCGACGGTACGACGACACCGCTGCTCGTGGGCGACGTCGTGGTCGCCGCCGCCGGGACCGTGGAGCGCGACCGCCGGATCGTGGGCCTGGATGCGGTCACGGGCGAGACACGCTGGACGCTGCCGCTCGCAAGCGACCCGGTGCCCAGCGCCGTGATGTGCAAGAGCGCGTCCGCGCTGCTCGCGTGCGTGGTCGGTCCGGTGCCGTCCGGCGACCGGCGTGACCTCGTGTCCGACGCGGACACGGCGGTGGGCGTCGCGACCCTGTGGGCGATCGACCCGGTGGACGGCACCGTCCGTGCGCAGCACCCGATCGACGGTTGGGTCATGTCGACGGCCGCGGCGGGCACGGACCTCGTCGTCGCGACCTACACGTTCGGGCTGCTCACGGTGACCCGTCTGGACCCCCTCACGGCCCGGCCCGTCTGGCAGATGGAGCGGTTCGTCACCGCACGCTCGGCGAGCAACGGGCGGATCCGGCTCGTGGTCGCGGGCGGGCTGGTGATGGCGCAGGGCAACGACAGCACGCTGCTCCTCGACGCAGCCACGGGAGAGCGGCAGCCGCGACCGGCCGAGGCGCTGGGGGTCGACGAGTCCCGGCTCACGGCCGACGGAACCCTGGTGCGTGTGCAGTACCGGCTGATCGACTCCGCGATCGTCGCGCGTTCGTCGCTGTCCGACGGTGCGGGAGAGCCGTGGCTCACCGCCGAAGGCTCCGTGCTGAACAAGGACGTCTCCGACGGCGCGTCGGGGCTCGTCCTCACGGCCGACGGTCTGGGGGAGGACGGTGTCGGCGCGTATCGCGTCGGTGTCGACGAACCGGTCTGGACGTCGACAGCCCCCGCGACCCGGGTCTCGGTCGACGCCGAGGGACGCGTGGTCGTGCGCAACGGTGGCACGCTCGCGGCCCTCGACGCCGGGAGCGGGGAGACCGTCTGGGTGCGCGACCTCGGGGCGGTCTCCGGGCCGGCGCTCTCGGACGGTCGAAGCGTTGCGGTGCTCAGCGGCGGGACGAACGATCCCGGCGAGCTCGTCGCGCTCGACCTGCAGACGGGGGAGCTCGAGTGGGTGTGGCCGATGCCCGAGAGCACGTCACGGGTCGTCCAGCTGGGCACGCAGCTGTACGCGCTCGGGGACGGCGTCCTCGTCGCCCTGAGGTGACGCGACAGCCCGGCGGACGCGGCGCGGCCGCATCTCGGCACACGGCACGGGTTGCGACAGGGTCCCGCCTTCGGGGTACGGTGACATCGTGCTCGGGATCACCCTCCTTCTTCGTTGCCGCGACGAGGCCCTCTAGGCCGCAACCTCGTCGCGGTGTCGCGTGTGCCGGCTGACCCCCCGCCGAACGCCCCGAAGGACGAGGACCCCATGAGTTATCTGGAGACGAGCGCACAGAAGCCGTCGTCGATGCCGGTGCACAAGTACCGTCCGTTCCACGAGCAGATCAGCGTCGAGCTGCCCGACCGCCAGTGGCCCGACAAGCGCGTCACGAAGGCCCCGCGCTGGTGCGCCGTGGACCTGCGTGACGGCAACCAGGCGCTGATCGAGCCGATGAACCCCGCCCGCAAGCTCGAGATGTTCGAGCTGCTGGTGCAGATGGGCTTCAAGGAGATCGAGGTCGGATTCCCGTCGGCCTCGCTGACGGACTTCGACTTCGTCCGCAAGCTCATCGAGGACGACCTGATCCCGGACGACGTCGTGATCCAGGTGCTGACCCAGGCGCGCGAGCACCTGATCGAGCGGACGTACGAGGCGATCGCGGGCGCCAAGCAGGCGATCGTGCACCTGTACAACTCGACGTCCACGCTGCAGCGCGAGGTGGTGTTCCGTTCCGACGAGGACGGCATCATCGACATCGCGGTCTCGGGTGCGCACTTCTGCCGCAAGTACGAGGAGCTCATCCCGGACACCGACGTGTTCTACGAGTACTCGCCCGAGTCCTACACGGGCACCGAGCTCGAGTACGCGCTGCGGATCTGCAACGCGGTGCTCGAGGTGCTGGAGCCGACGCCGGACCGCAAGGTGATCATCAACCTGCCCGCCACGGTCGAGATGGCGACGCCCAACGTGTACGCGGACTCCATCGAGTGGATGAGCCGCAACCTGCGCTACCGCGAGAGCGTGATCCTCTCGCTGCACCCGCACAACGACCGCGGCACGGCTGTCGCGGCCGCCGAGCTGGGCTACCTGGCCGGTGCCGACCGCATCGAGGGCTGCCTGTTCGGCAACGGCGAGCGCACGGGCAACGTCGACCTGGTCACCCTCGGCATGAACCTGTTCAGCCAGGGGGTGGACCCGGAGCTCGACTTCTCCGACATCGACCACATCC
The DNA here is from genome assembly GCF_056400865.1 of Cellulomonas sp. P4_H4. NCBI lineage: Bacteria > Bacillati > Actinomycetota > Actinomycetes > Micrococcales > Cellulomonadaceae > Cellulomonas > Cellulomonas sp. P4_H4. Next base: position 637,657 of record NZ_JBFUKL010000003.1, on the reverse strand, counting down.
GCCGCACGGTCGAGCGCTGCAACCAGCTGCCGGTGGCCGAGCGCCACCCGTACGGCGGCGACCTGGTGTTCACCGCGTTCTCCGGGTCGCACCAGGACGCGATCAAGAAGGGCCTCGCGGCGATGGAGGTGTCGGCCGCGGCGCAGGGCGTGACCGTCGACGACCTCGTCTGGGCGGTTCCCTACCTGCCGATCGACCCGAAGGACGTGGGTCGCTCGTACGAGGCGATCATCCGGGTCAACTCCCAGTCGGGCAAGGGCGGCATCAGCTACCTGATGAAGTCCGAGAAGGACCTGGACCTGCCGCGCCGCCTGCAGATCGAGTTCTCCCAGGTGGTGCAGAGGCACACCGACCAGCACGGCACCGAGGTCACGGCCGACGAGCTCTGGCACATCTTCAACGACGAGTACCTGCCGGTCGAGGCGGGCAGCCCGTTCGCGCCGTGGGGCCGGTTCTCGCTGCGCGGAACCCGGGGGACCAGCGTCGAGGACGGCCCGGACACCCTCGAGGTCGACCTCGTCGACCGCGACACGGCCCTCACGCTGCAGGGTTCGGGCAACGGCCCGGTCGCGGCGTTCGTGTCGGCGCTCAAGGACCTCGGCGTCGACGTCGCGGTGCTCGACTATGCCGAGCACGCCCTCAGTGCGGGCGGCGACGCCGCGGCGGCCGCGTACGTGGAGTGCGCGATCGGCGACGAGATCCTCTGGGGCGTCGGCATCGACCCGTCGATCACGACCGCCTCGCTGAAGGCGATCATCTCGGCCGTCAACCGGCACGAGCGCTGACGTCAGCCGCATCGTCCCGGGGCGGTCTCACCTCCTGCCGCTCCGGGCGCGCCTGGCGTCTTCTCGGCGACCCCCGTCGACGCCTGTGCGCATCCTCGCGCCGCCGACATCTGCCCACGCACCCCGTCACCACCCTTCGACGGACGCGTCCCGCAGGCGTCGGCGGCGCGAGCGACGTGCGGTCCTAGCGATCCCGCGGTGGCTACGGTGGCTCGCGTGACTGTCGACCGGTTCCAGGTGGTTCCCGCCGCGTACGTCGTGCTCCGGCGTGACGACGAGGTCCTGCTCCAGCTCCGTCGCGGCACCGGGTACATGGACGAGCACTGGGCGTGCGCGGCGGCCGGGCACGTCGAACGTGGCGAGTCGGTGGTCGCCGCGGCGGTGCGCGAGGCTCGCGAGGAGCTGGGAGTCACTATCGCTGCGGCCGACCTCGTCGGGTTGACGGGCATGCACCGCACCAACGGGACCGGCGAGCCGATCGACGAGCGGGTGGACTGGTTCTTCCAGTGCCGCCGGTGGGAGGGGACACCCGTCCTGCAGGAACGCGACAAGGCCGCGGACCTGCGATGGTGCCGCCTGGACTCGCTGCCTCGCCCGGTCGTGCCGCACGAGCTCGTCGTGCTCGACGCCCTCGCGCGCGGATCGGTGCCGCCGGTCACGACCTTCGGGTTCTGACGCTGCCCGGCTCCCGCGCGGACGCGTGTCGGAGGTCGCGCGTAGCGTCGTGGTCATGAAGTTCGGTGTCACTGCGTCGTGCGGCTCGGCAGCCGAGTCGATCGAGATGGCGGTCGCCGCCGAGGAGGCCGGCTGGGACGGCTTCTTCGCCTGGGACGGCATCAGCGTCGGACCGATGGACACGTTCGACCCCTGGACGCTGCTCGGTGCGGCCGCGGTGCGCACCCGTCGGGTCACGCTCGGCGCGATGGTGTTCTCGCTGCCGCGACGCAAGCCGTGGGAGGTCGCCCGGCAGGCGCTGACGGTCGACCACCTCTCCGGCGGCCGGCTGGTGCTGCCCGTCGGGCTGGGAGCCGTCGACGACGGTGCGTACAGCCGCGTGTCCGGTGAGACCGTCGACGTCAAGGAGCGGGCGGCACTGCTCGACGACTCGCTGGCGATCCTCGACCTCGCCTGGACCGGTGAGCCGTTCAGCTACGAAGGGACGCACCACCGGGTCACGGACCTGGTGTTCCAGCCGCGACCCGTGCACGGGCGCATCCCCGTCTGGGTGATCGGCTCCTGGTTCGCGCCCCGGTCGATGCGTCGCGCGGCCGGCCGCGACGGCGTGCTGCCCATCCGCCGGGAGGACGGGTTCGACCCGCTCGGTACGGACCAGCTGCGCGAGGTGCGGGCGTGGGTGGCCGAGCAGCGGGCAGGTGAACCCTTCGAGCTCGTCGTCGAGGGCGTGCTGCCGTCCGACCCCGCGCAGGCCCGAGACCGCGCAGCCGAGCTCGAGGCTGCCGGCGTCACGTGGTGGATCCACTCGGACTGGGACTTCGCGACCGTGACGCCGCGGGGTCTGATGGATCGGATCCGGCTCGGTCCCGTCCCCGGGTGAGGGTGGCCACAGCCGTCGGCCCCCGCGCGGCGGTCCGCTGCGTGTCGGTGGTCCGGGGGAGACTAGGACGGTGAGCCTCTACCGCGACGAGGCGATCGTCCTGCGCACCCACAAGCTGGGGGAGGCCGACCGCATCGTGACCCTCCTGACCCGGTCGCACGGCAAGGTCCGTGCGGTGGGCAAGGGCGTGCGCCGGACGTCCTCGCGGTTCGGTTCGCGGCTCGAGCCGTTCATGCACGTCGACGTGCAGCTGAGCACGGGTCGCAACCTCGACATCGTCACGCAGGCCGAGACCCTGGGGTCGTACGGGCGGCGCGTCTGCGAGGACTACACGCTGTACACCGCAGGGACCGTGATGCTCGAGACCGCCGACCGCCTCGTCGAGGCCGAGCGTGAGCCGTCCGTGCAGCAGTACTGGTTGCTCGTCGGCGCCGTGCGCGCGCTGTCCGGTCGTGAGCACGCCCCTGGACTGGTGCTCGACTCCTACCTGCTGCGGGCGCTGGCCGTCGCCGGCTGGGCGCCCAGCTTCACCGACTGCGCCCGGTGCGGTGAGCCCGGACCGCACGCGGCCTTCGCGATCGCGTCCGGCGGTGCGGTCTGCCGGGCGTGCCGCCCGCCGGGGGCCGCGGCACCCGCGCCGCAGACGTTCGAGCTGCTCGCCGCCCTGCTCGCGGGCGACTGGTCCGTCGCGGACGCGAGCGCCGAGCGGCACCGTGGTGAGGGCAACGGGCTGGTCGCCGCGTTCTGCCAGTTCCACCTCGAGCGCCAGCTGCGCTCGCTGCCGATGGTCGAGAGGGTCTGACCTCCCGACCATCGGCTCGGGCTCAGGCCAGAGCGTCCACGGCGCTCGCGAAGCGAGCGGGCGGCGCGGCATCCTTCGAGCCGGTCTCGATGAGCCGCCGCAGGTTGCCGAGGATGTACGAGCTCCACGCGTCGTCGCAGACCTCGTAGCACTCGTGCTCGGGGATCAGGCCGACGTGCGTGAACACGACCTGCGTGCGCCCGCCCAGCTCGGCGACGTCGAAGGTGACGGTGGTGCCCGTCCACTCCTCCTTCTCCTCGATGAACGTGAGCTCGCTGTCGAGCACGAGCCAAGCGACCCGGCTGGGCTCGGCGAGCTCGGTGATGCGCAACCTGCTGTAATGCACGTCCGTGACGCGGTAGTCGAACTCGGCGCCGAGGACGTCCGTGCGGCCTTCGATCTGCGGCTCGGTCGGCGCGGGAGGCCCGGACCACCACCCGCGGACGTCGTTGATCGCAGCGAAGACCTCGGCCGGGGTCTGGTCCACGGTGAAGGTCAAGGTGAGGCTGGTGCTCATGCTGGCGGATCCTCTCTGAGTGCAACCGATATGTTGCATGTGACGCTATCCGCAGCAGACAGATAGTGCAACCATTCGGTTTCACATCACCTGGCACGGCACAATGTGCGTCGTGCCGAATGCCGTCGTAGCCCCGTACCCGCACCCGTCCGGCGCGCGCCCCCCGCAGATCCCCAAGGAGTTCGTCCCCAAGCACGTGGCCGTGGTGATGGACGGCAACGGCCGGTGGGCCAACGCGCGCGGCCTGCCTCGCGTGGAGGGCCACAAGGCCGGCGAGGCGTCGTTGCTCGACGTCGTGGCCGGCGCGATCGAGATCGGCGTCGAGCACGTGTCGGCGTACGCGTTCTCGACCGAGAACTGGTCGCGGTCGCCCGACGAGGTGCGCTTCCTCATGGGCTTCAATCGTGACGTGCTGCGCCGTCGGCGCGACCTCATGAACTCCTGGGGGGTGCGCGTGCGGTGGGCGGGCCGGCGCCCGAAGCTCTGGCGCTCGGTCATCAACGAGCTCGAGACGGCCGAGGAGCTCACCAAGAACAACTCGACCGTCACGCTCACGATGTGCGTGAACTACGGCGGCCGCGCAGAGATCGCCGACGCGGCGCAGGCGATCGCCCGCGACGTCGCCGCGGGCCGCGTCAAGCCCGAGAAGGTCAACGAGAAGCTGTTCGCGCGCTACCTGGACGAGCCCGACCTGCCCGACGTGGACCTGTTCCTGCGGTCCTCGGGCGAGCAGCGGATCTCGAACTTCATGATCTGGCAGGCCGCGTACGCCGAGCTCGTGTTCCTCGACGAGCCGTGGCCGGACGTCGACCGACGGCACCTGTGGCAGGCGGTCGAGACGTACGCGCGCCGCGACCGCCGCTACGGAGGGGCCGTCGACCGAGCACACCAGGGCTGAGCTGCGGGTCGTGTGGGTGGCTGCGGCTACCGTCGCCGGCATGTCGCTGAGCCTCGAGATGATCACGTTCGACGCCCTCGATCCGCGCGCGCTCGCCGCGTGGTGGGGCGCGCAGCTGGGCGGTGAGGTGCGGGACGACAACGACGGCTGGTTCGTGGTGCTGGTTCTGCCCGAGGGGCCGGCTCTCGGGTTCCAGAAGGTCACCGACCCCACGCCGGGCAAGAACCGGGTGCACCTGGACCTTCGGTCTCAGGACTCGTCCCGCGCGATCGAGCAGCTGCTCGGCAACGGCGCGTCCCTCGTCGCGGAGCACGAGGAGGGCTCGCTCGCCTGGTCCGTTCTCGCGGACCCCGACGGCAACCAGTTCTGCCTGGCGCGCACCTAGGGCTGGTCGACGGGACCCCAGGGCTAGTCGACGGGCTGCTCGACGGGCTGGTCGACGGGCACCGCGCGGCTCGCGCGGCGGGAGAGGCGGAACCACACGACGGCGCCGATCGCGGCCGCGAGGACCAGGACCGCGACCAGGAACGCCCACGGGGACACGGAGAACAGGTTGATCGCGCCCCAGACGGCACCGAACCCGACGGTCGCCCAGACGACGGCCCAGACGATGGCGCCGGGGATCGAGGCGATCGTGAACCGCAGGTACGGCATCTTGACGAGCCCGGCGGAGGCGAAGATCGCAGTCTGGAGGCCCACGGTCAGGTACGCGAGCGAGATGGCCGGCGCGCCCCAACGACGGACGAGACCGAGCCCCTTCTGGGCGGCGTCCGTGCTCGTCCAGCCCTCGAGCTTCTCCATCGTGGCGTGCCACCAGCCCGGGGAGGCCTCGCTGTGCTGGGTGCCCTGTGCTCCGCGGACGACGCCGCGGCCCGCCCAGTAGGTCCCGTGCGAGCGGGCCATCACGATGACGAACAGCCCGAGGATCGCGATGCCGACGGGGACCCCGCCGAGGTGGTAGGCGTCCCGGACGTTCACTCGGCGATGGTACGTGAGGGCTGTTCGAGCTCCACGTCGTCGACCATGTCCGGATGCGGGTCGCGGGGCGGCACGGGCCGACGGATGAGAGGTCGGAACGTCGCGCCGATGCCGTAGACGACGATCGCGAGCACGACGATCGTGGCGCCGGGCGGGATGTCCTGCCAGTAGGTGAGGACCAGGCCGGCGACGCTCACGACGACGCCGATGACGCTCGCGGAGATCATGGTGCGGTTGAACGAGCGCGCGTACAGCTGCGCGATGGCGACCGGGACGATCATCAGCGCGCTGACCAGCAGCAGGCCCACCACGCGCATCGCGATGGTCACCGTCAGGGCCGCGATGGTGGCGACGAGCATCGACAGGAACCGCACCGGCAGCCCGCTCGCACGGGCGAACTCCTCGTCGTGGCTGACGGCGAACAGGGCGGTCCGCAGACCGAGCCCGACGCCGAGCACGAGGGCAGCGAGCGCGACGGTCCACCACAGGTCGCTGGTCGAGACCGTGGAGATCGACCCGAACAGGTAGCTGATGAGGTTCGCGTTGGTGCCGCCGGCCATCTTGATCAGCAGGACGCCGCCCGCGATGCCGCCGTAGAACATCAGAGCGAGTGCGAGGTCGCCGCTCGTCCGCCCGCGCTCGCGCACCAGCTCGATGACGACCGACCCGATGATGGCGGCGATCACGGCGCCCGGGACGGCGAGCGCGTCCTGCGGCACGAGCCCGGCCCAGCTGCCGACGAGCCAGCCGAGCGCGACGCCTGTGAGCGCCACGTGCCCGATGCCGTCGCCCATGAGCGCCATGCGCCGCTGCACCAGGAAGGTCCCGACCACGGGTGCGGCTGCGCCGACGAGGATCGCCGCGACGAGCGCGCGCTGCATGAGCGGCGAGCTGAGCAGCTCGACGACCTGGTCCCACGCGGTCACGGGAGCACCTCCACGTTCAAGGGGGACGCGTTCGGCGGCTCGGGATCGGAGTGCGCGTGGGTGTGGTCGTGCCACTGGCCGGCGTGCTCTCCGCGGGCGCGGGGCGGGGGACCGTCGTGCGCGACCCGCCCGTGGCGCAGCACCACGGCGCGGTCGATCAGCGGGGCGAACGGGCCGAGCTCGTGCAGGATCACGACGACCGTCGTGCCCGCGTCGTGCAGGCGGCTGATCGTCTCGACGAAGGTCGCCTGCGTCGGGATGTCGATGCCCGACGTGGGCTCGTCGAGCACCAGCAGGTCGGGGCGACGCACGAGCGCACGAGCGATCAGGACGCGCTGCTGCTGTCCGCCGGACATCTCCTGGACGCGCTGGTGCGCGCGGTCGCGCATGCCGACGTCGCCGAGCGCGTCGAGTGCGCGCGCCTTGTGACCCCGTGGCGATCGCAGCGTGCGCCCGTGCAGGAGTCCCGACGTGACGACCTCGAGCGCCGTCGCAGGCACGCCCGACGCGGCAGGCATGCGCTGCGGCACGTACCCGATGCGCTTCCACGGCGCCGACGGACCGAGCGGGGCCCCGAACAGACGGACCGACCCGGTGGTAGCAGGCATGACGCCGAGCAACGTGCGCACGAGCGTCGACTTGCCGGAGCCGTTGGTGCCGAGCAGAGCCAGCACCTCGCCGGCGTTCACCACCAGGTCGATGCCGGACAGGATCGACTGCCCGCCGATCGAGATGCCGACGCCGTCGGCCTCGATCACGGGCGCAGCCAGCAGAGACTCACTCATGCGCACTCCAGTGCGAGGCGAAGGGCGTCGAGGTTGTTCTCGGCGATCGAGAAGTAGTCGTCGTCGGGATCGGCCAGGCCCTCGATCGGGTCGAGCACGGCGGCCGTGATCCCGAGGTCGTCGGCGAGCGTCCGGGCGACCTTGGGGCTGACGAGGCTCTCGAAGAAGATGGTCGTGACGTCCTGCGCGCGGATGAGCTTCTCCACGGCCGCGAGCCGGGCCGGCGACGGCTCCGCCTCGGGGTCGATCCCCGAGATGCCGACCTGCTCGAGGTCGTACCGGTCGGCGAGGTAGCCGAAGGCCTCGTGCGAGGTCACGAACGTGCGCGTCCGGCAGGTCTCGAGGCCGGCCGTGTAAGCGGTGTCGAGGTCCGTGAACCGCTGGTTGAGCGCGGCGGCGTTCGCGGCGTACTGCGCCGCCCCCGACGGGTCGATCTCGCTCAGGGTCTGCGCGACGTCGTCGACGAGCGCCGGCATCCGGGTCGGGTCCAGCCAGAAGTGGGGGTCGAAGGCGCCGTGCTCGTGCTCGTCCTCCAGCGGGTCGCCGCTCTCCTCCTCGTGCGTGTGCTCCTCGGCCGGCGTCAGGAGCGTGGTGTCCTGCGCGGCGTCGATCACGTGCTCGGGGCTCGTCAGCGCGACGGCGTCGTCGACGGCGGCCTGGAAGCCCGACAGGTAGACGACCAGGTCCGCACGGTCGAGGCGGGACACCTGGGCGGGGGAGAGCTCGACGTCGTGCGGCTCGGCGCCGGGCGGCGTCAGTGAACGCACCGTCACCCGGTCACCTCCGACCTGCTCGGCCACGAACTGCAGCGGGTAGAACGACGCCATCACGTCCACCGTCCCCGCGGCGACCCCCTGCGTCGCGTCGGCGGAGCATCCCGCGAGCGCCGACCCGACCAGCAACGCCGGGACGACCAGCACTGCCGCCTGGCGGGGAGCACGAAAGAACATGGGGATCATTCTCAGTTTGTCGAGAACCATTGTCAAAACGGCGACGGCGATCGGCGAGGAGGGTGTCGTCACCCCGGTAGCCTGGTCAGGCTTACGCCACGGCAACCGGTCGTGGTCCGCTCCGCCCACCGCACCCAGCGGCGGGCGCCACCACACTGGAGTGATCGAACGTGGCACCTTCCCGCCTGGACTCTGTCGTCTCCCTCGCCAAGCGGCGCGGCTTCGTCTTTCCCAGCGGCGAGATCTACGGCGGTACCCGGTCCGCGTGGGACTACGGACCCCTCGGCGTCGAGCTGAAGGAGAACATCAAGAAGCAGTGGTGGCGCACGATGGTCCAGGGCCGCGACGACATCGTCGGCCTGGACTCGTCGGTGATCCTGCCCCGCCAGGTCTGGGTCGCCTCGGGCCACGTCGGCGTCTTCACCGACCCCCTGACCGAGTGCCTGAGCTGCCACAAGCGGTTCCGTGAGGACCACCTCGTCGAGGAGTTCGAGGAGAAGAAGGGCCGCGCGCCCGAGAACGGCCTCGGCGACATCGCCTGCCCGAACTGCGGCACCCGCGGTCAGTGGACCGAGCCGCGCGACTTCAACATGATGCTCAAGACCTACCTCGGCCCGGTCGAGGACGAGTCCGGCCTGCACTACCTGCGGCCCGAGACCGCGCAGGGCATCTTCGTGAACTTCGCCAACGTGTCGACGACGGCCCGCAAGAAGCCGCCGTTCGGGATCGGCCAGATCGGCAAGTCGTTCCGCAACGAGATCACGCCCGGCAACTTCATCTTCCGCACCCGCGAGTTCGAGCAGATGGAGATGGAGTTCTTCGTCGAGCCCGGCACCGACGAGCAGTGGCACCAGTACTGGATCGACACGCGCACCGACTGGTACGTCGACCTGGGCATCGCGCGCGACAACCTGCGGCACTTCGAGCACCCGCAGGAGAAGCTGTCGCACTACTCGAAGCGCACCGTCGACATCGAGTACCGGTTCGGCTTCCAGGGCAGCGAGTGGGGCGAGCTCGAGGGCATCGCCAACCGCACCGACTTCGACCTCAAGACGCACTCCGAGCACTCCGGCCAGGACCTGTCGTACTTCGACCAGGCGACGAACACCCGGTACGTGCCGTACGTCATCGAGCCGGCGGCCGGCCTGACCCGGAGCCTCATGGCCTTCCTCGTCGAGTCCTACACCGAGGACGAGGCGCCCAACACCAAGGGTGGCGTCGACGTCCGCACCGTGCTCAAGCTCGACCCGCGACTGGCCCCGGTGAAGGCCGCGGTCCTGCCGCTGTCGCGCAACGAGGCCCTGTCGCCCAAGGCCCGCGACCTGGCCGCCGAGCTGCGCAAGAGCTGGAACGTGGACTTCGACGACGCGGGCGCGATCGGCCGTCGCTACCGCCGCCAGGACGAGATCGGCACGCCGTTCTGCATCACGGTCGACTTCGACACCCTCGAGGACCAGGCCGTGACCATCCGGCACCGCGACGACATGACGCAGGAGCGGGTCTCGCTCGACAAGGTCACCGGCTACCTCGCAGCCCGGCTGATCGGCGCTTGAGTCGACGGAACGGGTCGGCAGACGCTGCGCTGCCGACCCGTTCCTGCCTCGGGCAGGTTCGCCCCTGAGCTGAGCACGGCGAGGTGCGTCGTGACATCCGTCATCTCGAACGGGTGACGCACGACGGGTGAGCGCGCGGGTCGCCACCACCAGGATCGAGCCATGACCTTCACCGACACCCTTCCCACGCCGGCACCCGCCGGACCGGGTCCGCTGGCGATCGACCTGCGGCGCCTGCACAAGTCGTTCGGCGCCGTGCGCGCCGTCGACGGGATCGACCTGGCGGTCACGCCGGGTGAGGTCGTCGCGTTCCTCGGCCCGAACGGCGCCGGGAAGACGACCACGATCGACATGCTGCTCGGCCTTGCGACGCCGGACGCGGGCACCGTGAACGTCCTCGGGCTGGAGCCCAGCCGTGCGATCGCCGAGGGCCGCGTCTCCGCCGTGATGCAGAGCGGCGGCCTGCTCAAGGACCTCACGGTCGGCGAGACGGTCGAGCTGACCGCGTCCTTCTTCCGGTCGGCTCGCACCGCGACGGAGGTGCTGACGCGTGCCGGGATCGCCGACATCGCGGACCGCAAGGTGGGCAAGTGCTCGGGCGGTCAGCAGCAGCGGCTCCGGTTCGCGCTGGCGCTCCTGCCGGACCCCGACGTGATCGTGCTCGACGAGCCGACCACGGGCATGGACGTCGAAGGACGCCGCGACTTCTGGACCGCGCTGCGCGCCGACGCCTCGCGTGGCCGCACCATCCTGTTCGCGACCCACTACCTCGAGGAGGCCGACGCCTACGCCGACCGGATCGTGCTGGTCAGCCACGGCAAGATCGTCGCCGACGGGTCCGCCGCCCAGGTCAAGAACCTCGCGTCGGGCCGCCTCGTGAGCGCGTCGCTTCCGGACATCACCCGCGCCGAGTCGGCCGCGCTGGAGGCCCTGCCCGGCGTCCAGGGCGTCGAGCTGCGCGGCGACCGGATCCTGGTGCGGACGTCCGACTCGGACGGCGTCGCCCGCCACCTGCTCACCACGACCCACGCCACCGACATCGAGATCACCGCCCGCGGGCTCGAGGACGCGTTCCTCGCCCTCACCGGCGACCACACACCTGGGAGCGACGCATGAGCGCCTCGACGGCCACCCTCACCGCCAGCAGCACCGACCGTGCCCCGCGCACCGGCCTGGTGAACCGCCAGTTCCTCGTGATCGAGCTGCGCCGGCTGGTCCGCAACCGCCGGACCGTGATCTTCACGCTCGTGATGCCGCCGGTGTTCTTCCTGCTCTTCGGCACGGCCGAGGACTACAAGACCCAGTCGGTGGGCCACGCCAACGTGACCGCGTACATCATGGTCTCGATGGCCCTCTACGGCGCCATGATCGCCACGACGAGCGGCGGCGCGAGCGTCTCGGTCGAGCGTGCTCAGGGCTGGACCCGCCAGCTGCGCCTGACCCCGCTGCGCCCGTCGACCTACGTGTTCACCAAGGTCGCCGTCGCGATGGTCATGGGGCTCGTCGCCGTGGTCGTCGTCGGGGCCGTGGGTCTCGCGTCGGGCTCGACCGGCACCGGCACCGTGCTCGCCGAGTCGCTGGCTCTCGCCTGGATCGGGTCGATCGTGTTCGCCGCGTTCGGCCTGTTCATGGGCTACCTGCTGCCGTCGGAGAACGTCATGCAGATCCTCGGCCCGAGCCTCGCGCTCCTCGCGTTCGCGGGCGGGCTGTTCGTGCCGCTGGGGGAGGGCGTCTTCGCGACGCTCGCCAAGTTCACGCCCACGTACGGTCTGGCCGAGCTGGTCCGCGCGCCCCTGACCGGCGACGGCGTGAGCCCCTGGGCGATCGTCAACGTCGTCGCCTGGGCCGCGGTGTTCGGGTTCGGCGCGGCCTGGCGGTTCCGCCGCGACACGGCACGCGTGTGACCCTCCCAGGAACAGGTCCGTCGGACCGCCGCCCGACTACCGTGGACGCCGTGAGGCGCAGAGCGGAGGTCGACGGCGGTCCGTCGGCCGAGCGCGACGTCCCGGGCGTCACCGAGCCGTGGCAGGTCAAGGACCACGACGAGCGCCAGCCGCGCTGGGGCGGACGCAACGCGTTCGTGAGCGACGCGGACGGCTTCGAGCGGCCGCGCATGCGCAAGGTCATGCGCGTCGTCGGACCGCTCATGGGCGTCGTCTGGGTGATCTTCCTGCTCCAGCCGTGGACCGTGGCGTGGAACAGCCCACCCGGTGTCGAGCGCGCCGTCTCCTTGATCGCGATCGCCGGCCTGGGCGCGAGCTTCGCGTGGGTGGTGCTCACCCGGGCCGGGCCGCACCGCCGCCACGCCCCCTCGGACGCGGTGACCGCCGTCGTGCTCTTCGGGCAGCTCGTGCTCGTCGCGGCCTCGACCCTGGCGACCCAGGAGCAGGGGCTCGGCGGGATCGTGTTCGTGTGCGTCTCGGCCGTGTTCCTGATGCGGGACCCGCGGGCTCTGCTCGTCGCGGGCCTGGCGGTCGTCGTCGTCATCGTCGTGCCACGCGTGATCCCTGGGTGGGAGCCGATCGACGATCTGATCATCTCGATCGTCCTGGCGTCTTTCGCGGTCTACGGATTCACGCAGCTCGTGCTGCGTAACCGGCAGCTCCAGCTCGCCCAGGACGAGGTCGCCGTCCTCGCGGTCGAGCGGGAGCGGGAGCGGATCGCCCGCGACATGCACGACATCCTCGGCCACTCGTTGACCGTGATCGCCGTGAAGGCGGAGCTCGCGGGCAAGCTGTTCGACGTCGACGCCGACCGGTCACGCGTCGAGATCGCCGAGGTGCAGGCACTGGCCCGGGCCGCGCTGGCGGACGTGCGGGGGATGGTCACCGCCACGCGCGCGGTGACTCTCGCCGGCGAGCTCGCCGGTGCACGGCAGGCGTTCGACGCGGCCGGGATCGAGGCCGACGTCCCCGGCACCATCGACGAGGTCCCGGACAACCTGCGCGAGCTGTTCGCGTGGGCGCTGCGGGAGGGCACCACGAACGTGCTGCGGCACTCGGCCGCGACCCGCGTCCGCGTCACCATGTCCTGCGACACCTTGACGGTCGACGACGACGGCTACGGCCCGGCGGTCGTCGACGCCGTCCCGGGAAACGGGCTGAACGGGCTCACCGAACGCGCCCGCGCCGCCCGTGCGCACGTCACCGTGACCGCCAGCCCGCTCGGCGGCTACCGCCTGCTCGTCACCACGAAAGGTCCCCGATGATCCGCCTGCTGCTCGCCGACGACCAGGCCCTGGTCCGAGGTGCGCTCGCGGCCCTGCTCGACCTCGAGCCCGACCTCGCGGTCGTCGCGCAGGTGGGCCGCGGCGACGAGGTCGTCGACGCTGCCCGAGCGTGCGAGGTCGACGTCGCGCTGCTCGACGTCGAGATGCCGGGCCTCGACGGCATCGCCGCTGCTGCCGCGCTCAAGGCGCAGTACCCCGCGTGCCGTTCGCTCATCGTCACGACCTTCGGGCGCCCCGGCTACGTCCGGCACGCGCTCGACGCCGGTGCGAGCGGCTTCGTCGTCAAGGACACTCCTGCCGACCAGCTCGCCGACGCCGTGCGACGCGTCCACCAGGGGCTTCGCGTCATCGACCCGGACCTCGCGGTCGAGTCGCTCGCGGTCGGGCACAGCCCGTTGACCGACCGGGAGCGTGACGTCCTGGTGGTCGCGGCGACCGGCGGGACCGTCGCCGACATCGCCCGCGAGACGTACCTGTCCGAGGGGACCGTCCGCAACTACCTGTCCGCGGCGATGGGCAAGACGGGTGCCCGGACGCGCGCCGAGGCCGTCCGTCTGGCCCAGGAGTACGGCTGGTTGCTCGGCTGAGCGACAATGGAGCCATGACCGTGACGACTCCTGTGGCATCCGCGCGCCCTGGTGCCGTGCTGCCACCGTTGCAGATCGGCCCGCTCACCATCGACACGCCCGTGGTCCTCGCGCCCATGGCCGGCGTCACCAACGCTGCCTTCCGCCGACTCTGCCGCGAGTCCGGGGCTGGTCTGTACGTCGCCGAGATGGTCACGTCGCGCGCGCTGGTCGAGCGCGGCGAGGAGTCGATGCGGATCATCTCGCACGAGCCCGACGAGCGTCCGCGGTCCGTGCAGGTCTACGGCGTCGACCCCGCGACGGTCGCCGCCGCGGTGCGGCTCATCGCCTCCGAGGACCGCGCCGACCACGTCGACCTCAACTTCGGCTGCCCGGTGCCCAAGGTCACCCGCCGCGGCGGGGGAGCGGTCCTGCCGTGGAAGCGTGACCTGTTCCGCGCGATCATCACGGCCGCGGTCGACGCCGCCTCGCCGTACGGCGTGCCGGTCACCGTGAAGATGCGCAAGGGCATCGACGACGACCACCTGACCTACCTCGAGGCCGGGCTCGTGGCGCAGGAGGTCGGTGTCGCGGCGGTCGCGCTGCACGCCCGGACCGCCGCCGACTACTACTCCGGCACGGCCGACTGGGATGCGATCGCGCAGCTCAAGGCCACGGTGACCGACATCCCGGTGCTCGGAAACGGTGACATCTGGTCTGCCGAGGACGCGCTCGAGATGGTCGCGCAGACCGGCTGCGACGGGGTCGTCGTGGGCCGCGGCTGCCAGGGCCGCCCGTGGCTGTTCGCCGACCTCGCGGCCGCATTCGCGGGGTCCGACGAGCGCGTGAAGCCTGGTCTCGGCTACGTCGCGACCATCGTGCGCCGGCACGCCGAGCTGATGGTCGAGCACTTCGGTGACGAGGGCAAGGCGCTGCGCGAGATGCGCAAGCACATGGCCTGGTACTTCAAGGGGTACATCGTCGGCGGGGAGACCCGGGCGGCGCTCGGGCTGGTCTCGACGATGGCCGAGCTGGACGACCGGCTCGCCGGGCTCGACCTCGACCAGGGGTACCCGGGCGCGGGTGCGGAGGGCCAGCGTGGTCGCGCCGGCTCGCCCAAGCGCCCCCTGCTCCCGTACGGCTGGCTCGACTCGCGTGACCTGTCGCCGGAGTTCGCGGCGGCGCTGCACGAGGCCGAGCTGAGCGTCTCGGGCGGCTGACCTCCGGTCAGAGCCGGCGGACCTCGACCTGGGCGGCCAGGCGCTCGACCTTGTCGTGGGTCGCGTGCGGTGCGCCCAGCTCGCGGGTGCCGACGGCGAGAGCGCCGACCGCCGAGGCGCGTGCCAGGGCCGCGGTCGTCGGCAGGCCGTCGAGGACCCCCGCCAGCAGTCCGGCCAGGAACGCGTCGCCCGCGCCGTTGGTGTCGACCACGGTCGCGGGTGCGGTGCCGACCGAGATCCAGCCGTCCGCGTCGAGCGCGAGCGCCCCCGAACCACCGTCGGTGCAGACCGCGAGCCGGCATCCGCGGGCCACCGCGTCCGACAGGTACGAGCGTCGGTCGTGGAGGCGCGCGGCACTCACCAGCAGGACGTCCGCCGCCGCCACGAACGCGCGAGGGTAGTCGGCAGTGCCGTCGTCGTCGTGCACGTCGCACCAGACAGGGACACCGGCGGCGCGTGCTGCCGCAAGCAGGGGACGGCTGTGGTCGGCGAGGTCGAGGACGGCAGCGTCGATGCCCGCGAACGAGGGGACTGGCCCCGGGGCAGGCTCGGGGAGCTCCAGGTAGACCGAGACGCGCGACCCGTCGTCCGCCATGAGGTTGAGGTGTCGTTCGGTGCGCGGGACGTCCTGCACGACGAGGGTGATCGCCGGGTGGTCCAGAGCGGCGCGGACCAACGATCCTTCTCGGTCGTCGCCCAGGGCCGTGCGCAGCGTGACGTCGAGCCCGAGCGCGGCCAGGGTCACCGCCTTGCCCGCGGAGGTGCCGCCGAGGCCGTCGTGGTGGCCGCTCGCGAAGATCGTCTGCGAGCGTGGTTCGGGCAGCGCAGGGACCTGGACGAGGGTGTTCCAGGATGCGGCACCGTTGACGAGGACGTGAGGCACGCGCCCACCTTAGGGACTCGCCCTCTGGCCCGGACCGAGCGCCACGGCGCCACGCCGTCCACGGTCGTGGGCTCAGCTCGCGCGGCGCGACGATCGGGACCTGCTGGTGGGAACGGCGACGACGATCTAGGGTGAGCCGGTCCTGAAACTTGCTGCAAGGACTTGCAGCTCACACCGGTGGTGACGATGACGCACCTGACCGCCCGCTCCCTCGTCGGCGCGCTGGCCCTCGGCGTCCTCGCCGCGTGCAGCGGCACGCCCGAGCCGTCCGCCTCGCCGCCCGACGGTGGAGGTCAGGACGTCGGGATCGAGATGTTCCAGTGGACGTGGGACGCCATCGCGACGGAGTGCACCGACTTCCTCGGCCCGGCGGGCTACGCGTGGGTGCTCACGAGCCCGCCGCAGGAGCACATCGTCGGTGAGCAGTGGTGGACCGCGTACCAGCCGGTGAGCTACCAGGTCGAGTCGCGGCTCGGCACGCGCGAGCAGTACGCGGCCATGGTCGAGACCTGCCACGGGGCGGGCGTCGACGTGTGGGCGGACGCCGTGGTCAACCACATGACCGGCCAGGACGACCCGGGCACTGGTTGGGCCGGCTCTTCCTACTCGCACTACGACTACCCGGGGCTCTACACCGACGTCGACTTCCACCACTGCGGGCTCTCGCTGAACGACGACATCTCGAGCTACAAGAACCCCGTCCAGGTCCAGACGTGCGAGCTCGTGAACCTCGCCGACCTCGCGACCGAGACCGACCACGTCCGGTCCACGATCCGTGCCTACCTGGACGACCTCCTGTCTCTGGGAGTCGACGGGCTGCGGATCGACGCGGCCAAGCACATGCCGGCGGAGGATGTCGCCGCGATCGTCGCGGACCTCCCGAAGGGCACCGGGGTCGTCCAGGAGGTGATCCGGGGCAGCGGCGAACCGATCACGCCCGAGCAGTACGTCGGCAACGGCCAGGTGTACGAGTTCGCGTGGGGCAAGGAGCTGCAGGGGATCCTGGCCGCGTCGCCGGACCTGGCTCTCGAGCTGGGAGCCTCGTCGCGCTACCTGCCGTCCGACAGTGCGGTCATCTTCGTCGACAACCACGACACCGAGCGCAACGGCTCGACGTTCAGCTACGCCGACGGTCGCGAGTACGTGCTGGCGAACGTCCTCACACTCGCGAGCGACTACGGCACCCCCGTCGTCTACTCGGGCTACGCGTTCTCGGACCGAGACGCCGGGCCGCCGCAGGGAGCCGACGGGCGCGTCCTCGACGCGGCGTGCGGCCCGACCCCTGGTCAGGACGCCGATCTCGAGGACGGCGACTGGGTGTGCCAGCACCGCTGGCCGGAGGTCGCCGGCATGGTCGGCTGGCGCAACGTCGTGGGCGACGCTCCCCGGACGGACGTGTGGTCACAGGGGGACGCCCTCGCGTTCGGGCGAGGCGACCGCGGCTTCGTCGTGGTGAACGCGGGTGACGAAGAGCTGCGGACCGAGCTGGTGACGAGCCTGCCGGACGGCGACTACTGCGACGTGCTCTCGACGCCGGAGTGCGCCGAGGTGACGGTGCGTGACGGCTCCGTCGCGGTGACCGTCCCGCCGCGCACCGCGCAGGCCTGGGACGTCGCCCACCGCTCCTGACGTGACCCGAGAACGGCCCGTCGAGACGTGCTCGACGGGCCGTTCCGGCGGGTCAGGCCGAGTAGACGGCCCAGACGGTCGCGTCCGCGGGGACCTGCACCGAGCCGTCGGTGTCGAGCGTGAGATCGACCGAGGCGAGCAGCACCTCGGCGCCGGCGGGCAGCGCGACCGGGGTGGACCCGAGGTTGGCGACGACGAGGACGCCGCGGTTGACGAACGCGATGACGTCCTCGCCGAGCCCGTGCACCCACTCCATGCCACCGGAGCCGAGGTCGGACTCGCGCCGGAGGCGCAGCGCCGCCCGGTAGGTCTCGTAGGTCGAGCCGGCCACGCCGCGCTGCGCGTCGAGCGCGTACGACGCCCACTGCGCGGGCTGGGGGAGCCATGTCACGCCGGTCGGGGAGAAGCCGAAGCCCTGCTCGCCCGCCTCCCAGGGCAGCGGTACGCGGCAGCCGTCGCGGCCGCGCTCGACGCCGCCGGTCCGGAAGAACGCGGGGTCCTGGCGCAGGTCGTCGTCGAGCGTGGTGTGGTCGGGCAGCCCGAGCTCCTCCCCCTGGTAGAGGTAGGCCGAGCCGGGCAGGCCGAGCATGAGCAGCGAGGCGCACCGTGCGCGGCGCAGTCCGAGAGTCTCGTCGGGCTGTTCGTCGCCGTGCCCGATGCCGTTCGGCCGGGACCCGGGCGACGACAGACCCAGACGGGAAGGGTGCCGGACGACGTCGTGGTTGGACAGGACCCAGGTGGTCGGTGCGCCGACGAGGTCCGCGGCCCGGTAGGAGGCCTCGACGACGGTCCGCAGCGCCTGGGCGTCCCAGTGCGTCGCCAGGAACGCGAAGTTGAAGGCCTGCTGCATCTCGTCGGGACGGACGTAGCGGGTGAGTCGCGAGAGCGGCTCCACCCAGGCCTCGGCGACCAGCGCCCGGTCGCCGTCGTACTCCGCCAGCACCCGGTTCCAGGCACGGTAGATGTCGTGCACGCCGTCCTGGTCGAACATCGGCCCCTGGTTGCCGGCGCCGGAGACGGCGTCGGTCGCCTCGACGTCGTCCGACCCCTCGATCATGGAGACGTGACCGTCCCAGTCGGGCAGGCCGGGAGCCTTGACCATGCCGTGCGCGACGTCGATGCGGAAGCCGTCGACCCCGCGGTCGAGCCAGAACCGCAGGACGTCCTCGAACTCGGCGCGGACCTCAGGGTGCTCCCAGTCGAGGTCGGGCTGCCGGGAGTCGAACAGGTGCAGGTACCACTGCCCGGGCGCGCCGTCGGGGTCGGTCGTGCGCGTCCAGGCGGGCCCGCCGAAGATCGACTGCCAGTTGTTCGGCGGCTCGGTGCCGTCGACGCCGCGGCCCTCGCGGAACAGGTACCGGGCGCGCTCGGGCGAGCCGGGACCGGCCGCGAGCGCCGCCTGGAACCAGACGTGCTCGTCCGACGTGTGGTTGGGGACCAGGTCGACGATCACCCGCAGACCGAGGGCGTGGGCACGGGCGAGCATCGCGTCGAAGTCGGCCAGCGTGCCGAACAGCGGGTCGACGTCGCGGTAGTCGGCGACGTCGTAGCCGGCGTCGGCCTGCGGGGACCGGTAGAACGGCGAGAGCCACACGGCGTCGACGCCGAGCTCGGCGAGGTGGTCGAGCCGCGAGGTGACGCCGGGCAGGTCGCCGATGCCGTCGCCCGACGCGTCGGCGAACGAGCGTGGGTAGACCTGGTAGATCACGGCATCCCGCCACCACTCGCCGTCGGGTGAGCCGGCAGCGTGCACCTGGGTGCGTAGGGGTCGGGTGTCGGTCGTCGTCATGCGGGCAGGCCTCACTTCGGGGTCGCGCGTGGGGAGGGGAGGAGGCGCCGTTGCCGAACGTTCCGGGCGCTTGTGGGGGCCCGAAGGTCGGTCAGAGTACGGCGGGCGCCTGTGGGGTCACAGCGACCGAGGTCAGCGCGGGTGCAGCACCCGTGGAACCTCGGACGATGAGCTCGGGATGGAACCTCAGCTCTGTGCGGGACGCGGGGGTCCCGCCGATCTCGGCGACCAGGGCCGAGACGGCCGCGTGCCCCATCGAGAGCACCGGCTGGCGCACCGTGGTGAGCGGCGGGTCCGTGAAGGCGATGAGCGGAGAGTCGTCGAAGCCGACGACAGACAGGTCGCCCGGCACAGACAGCCCGCGGGAGCGGGCGCCGCGGATGGCGCCGAGGGCCATGAGGTCGGACCCGCAGATGATCGCCGTGTGCCCGGAGTCGATGAGCTCGAGAGCAGCTGCCTGCCCGCCCTCGACCGTGAACAACGCGGTGACCACGTGCGCCGTGGCGTCCGTCACGCCGAGGTGACGTTCGAGGTTGATGGCGAACTCCACCCGTTTGCGCGCGGCCGGCACGAAGCGCTCGGGGCCGATGGCTAGGCCGATCGAGCGGTGCCCGAGCGACACGAGGTGCCGGAAGGCCAGGTCGAGTGCCGCGGAGTCGTCCGTCGAGACCGACGGGGCGTCGACGCCCTCGGCGAACCCGTTGACGAGCACGATGGGCATCCCGCGGCTGCGCAGCCGGTGGTAGCGCTCCTTGCTCGCCGTCGTGTCGGCGTGCAGGCCGGACACGAAGACGATGCCGTCGACGCCGTGCTCGAGCAGCATCTCGACGTACTGGTCCTCGGTGGTGCCACCGGGGGACTGCGTGCACAGGAGCGGCGTGTAGCCGCGCTCGGTGAGCATCGTCTCGATGACCTGCGCGAACGCGGGAAAGACGGGGTTCGACAGCTCGGGGACGACAAGTCCGACGAGGCCGGCGGACCGGGTGCGCAGCTTCTCCGGGCGCTCGTAGCCGAGCACGTCGAGGGCGGCCAGCACGGCTTGTCGCGCCTGGGCCGACACGCCATGCTTGCCGTTGAGGACCCGAGAGACGGTCGCCGTGCTGACGCCGGCCTGTTCGGCCAGGTCCGT
Source organism: Cellulomonas sp. P4_H4 (assembly GCF_056400865.1). Classification (NCBI taxonomy): domain Bacteria; kingdom Bacillati; phylum Actinomycetota; class Actinomycetes; order Micrococcales; family Cellulomonadaceae; genus Cellulomonas; species Cellulomonas sp. P4_H4. The sequence continues at coordinate 617,463 of NZ_JBFUKL010000003.1, read as the reverse complement.
CAGTCGGGTACGCACGGGGGGCAGCGTAGGGGACACCGGACCTCCTTGTCCGTGAGGGTGAGAACGATTCGGGGACGACTTTGCGACGGCGTGACGCAGCGGTCGAGGCACCGCTGAAACCGTTGCCTGAAAGTTACCGTAACGACTTGCAAGCGCTGTGGCAACGAGGCTAACTTCGGCGATATCAGGCCAGCGTCGGTGGGATCTCTGCCGTACGCGGGCATACCCACAGACCTTTTTTGGAGATGACGATGCGACGGAGCATCCCTGTCGTCGCGGCGACGCTCGGCCTCGCGCTGACGCTCACCGCGTGCTCAGGCTCGGGAGACGAGCCCACCGACCAGACCTCGACCACCGCGGCTGCGCCCACGGGCGAGTTCGTGATGTGGGTCGACGAGACCCGGATCGACTCGTTCAAGCCCATCGCCGCCGAGTTCGAGGCAGAGACCGGCGTCAAGGTCAAGCTGGTCCAGAAGATCTCGGGCGAGATCAAGGACGACTTCATCGCGCAGGTGCCGACGGGCGAGGGCCCCGACGTCGTCATCGGTGCTCACGACTGGACGGGCAGCTTCGTCACCAACGGTGTCGTCGCACCGATCGAGCTGGGCGACCAGGCTGGCAACTTCGCGGAGTCGGCCATCACGGCCTTCGCGTACGACGGTCAGCAGTACGGCATGCCGTACGCCATCGAGAACATCGCCCTCGTCCGCAACAACGCGATCCTCGCCGACACTCCGGCGACGTCGTTCGACGAGCTGGTCACGCAGGCACAGGGCGCCGGCAAGGAGTTCTCGGTCCTCATCCAGCAGGGTCCCGACACCGGCGACGCGTACCACCTGTACCCGCTGCAGACGTCGTTCGGCGCCCCGATCTTCACGCAGACCGATGACGGCTCGTACACGACGGATCTCGGTCTGGGCGGCGCGCCCGGCGACGCGTTCGCCGCGTACCTGCAGAAGCTCGGCCAGGAGAAGGTGCTCGACCCGCAGATCGACGGGGACAAGGCCAAGCAGGCCTTCCTCGACGGCAAGGCGCCGTACATCGTCACCGGCCCGTGGTACGCCACGGAGTTCACCGGCGCCGGCATGGACATCGCCGTGCTCCCCGTGCCGAGCGCGGGTGGCCAGGAGTCGAAGCCGTTCGTCGGCGTCCAGGGCGCCTTCATCTCGGCCAAGTCGAAGAACGCGGTGCTCGCGAACGAGTTCGTGACGAACTTCCTCACCACCGAGAAGGTCCAGACCGAGCTGTACGAGTCGGGCGGCCGTCTGCCCGCCCTCACCGCTTCGGCCGAGAAGATCGACGACCCGATCCTCAAGGGCTTCAACGAGGCCGGTGCGACCGGTGCACCCATGCCGTCCACCCCTGAGATGAACTCGATGTGGGAGTTCTGGGGCAGCACCGAGGTCCAGATCATCGGCGGCCAGGCAGCGGACCCGTCCGCGGCCTGGAACACGATGGTGACCAACATGCAGGGCGCGATCGACGCCGCCTGATCATGCTGCCCGCCTCATCGCCGGTTCACCCCGGCGGTGAGGCGGGCGTGTCTCCGGGTTCGACGCGCGTGTGAGATCGATCAGTGCCAGATTGCAGATCAGGGCGGGTGCGAGGGTGCTCCCGCGGCCGAGGAGGCACCTCATGACCCAGCAGACCCGCGACTCTGACGTCAAGGCCGACGAGCCACCTCGACCGCCGCGGAGCAAGCCCACCGGCAGCCGCGACGGGTCGCACGCCCGGAACTTCAGTGGCGGCTTCCTGGTCAAGCTGTTGTTCGTCGCGGTGATCGACGCCGGCGCCCTGTTCGGGATCCTTACGGCCATCGCTGTCCGGTCCTGGGCGATCGCCGGCTTCCTCGTGCTGGTCCTCATCGCGGTGAACTGGGCCTACTTCTCCAAGCGCGCGCTGCCGGCCAAGTACCTCGTGCCCGGCATGATCTTCCTGTTCGTGTACGTGATCTTCGCGGCGGTGTACACCGCGATCGTCGCCTTCACCAACTACGGCGACGGGCACAACTCCGACAAGGCCGACGCCGTCGCGGCGATCCTGGCTCAGAAGGAAGTGCGGGTCGAGGGCTCCCAGGCGTACGACCTCACGGTGCTGTCCCGAGGCGATCAGCTCGGATTCGCGATCGTCCAGGACGGCGAGGCGAAGGTCGGGACCGCCGACTTCCCGCTCGAGGACGCGCCCGACGCCACGATCGAGGGCGACACCGTGACCGCCGTCCCCTCGTGGGACGTGCTCACGTTCGCCGACATCGCGCAGCAGCAGGAGGCCGTGATCGCGCTGCGGGTGGAGGTCTCGGACGACCCGAACGACGGGGCCCTGCGGACGAACGACGGTTCGACCGGCTACGTCTACCAGTCGACCATGGTGTACGACGAGGACGCCGACACCATGACGGACACGGCCACCGGCACGGTCTACACGCCGAGCGACCACGGGAACTTCGTCTCGGCCGAGGGCGACGTCCTCCAGCCCGGTTGGCGTGTTGCCGTCGGGTTCGAGAACTTCACGCGGGCGTTCGAGGACGAGCGGCTGCGCGGGCCGTTCCTCCAGATCTTCATCTGGACCTTCGTGTTCGCGTTCCTGTCCGTGGCCACCACGTTCGTGCTCGGACTGTTCCTGGCGATCGTCTTCAACGATCCTCGGGTCAAGGGCCGCCGGTACTACCGGGCGCTGATGATCCTGCCGTACGCGTTCCCCGCGTTCCTGGCCGGTCTGGTCTGGCGCGGCATGCTCAACAAGAGCTTCGGCTTCGTCAACGAGGTCCTCCTGGGAGGCGCGAGCGTCCCGTGGCTCGACGACCCGACGCTGGCCAAGCTCTCGCTGGTGGTGGTCAACCTCTGGTTGGGCTTCCCCTACATGTTCCTGGTCTGCACCGGCGCTCTGCAGTCGATCCCCGAGGATGTCCTCGAGTCCGCCCGCATGGACGGCGCGGGCGCCTGGCGTGTGCAGCGCTCGATCGTCCTGCCGCTTCTCATGGTCTCGGTCGCGCCGCTGCTCATCGCGTCGTTCGCGTTCAACTTCAACAACTTCACGCTCATCTACACGCTGACCGGCGGCGGACCGAACTTCCCCGGCGCGCCGATAACCGTCGGCTCCACGGACATCCTCATATCGATGGTGTACACGGTCGCGTTCGACAGCGGCATCAAGCAGTACGGCTTCGCCAGCGCCCTGTCGATCATGATCTTCCTCATCGTCGGAGTGATCACCTGGCTGGGCTTCCGCCGCACGCGCACCCTTGAGGAGATCTGATGACCACGCACGCGGCCGAGGGCAACGCTCCCCTGAAGGGGGCCCGCTGGTGGCGCGAAGTCGGCTGGCGACACGTCGTCGGCGTCGTGACGATCCTCGCGGTGTCCTTGCCGATCCTCTACATCCTGTCGGCCTCCCTGAACCCGGGCGGGACGCTCACCGGCTCGAACGACCTGTTCCGCACCTTCAGCATCGACAACTACGCCGAGCTGGCGCCGGAGGGCTTCTGGGGGTGGATGGGCAACACGCTGATCGTCTGCACGGTCACCGCCATCGGCACGGTGCTCATGTGCGCCGCGGCGGCCTACGCGTTCTCTCGCTTCCGCTTCAGGGGACGCCGCAGCACGCTGACCGGCCTGCTGCTCGCCCAGATGTTCCCGCAGACGCTCGCGTTCGTCGCGATCTTCCTGCTGCTGTTCTCCATCGGCAAGGTGTTCCCCGGGATCGGGCTCAACAGCCTGCTCGGTCTGATCTGCGTGTACCTCGGGGGTGCGCTCGGCGTGAACACGTTCCTCATGTACGGGTTCTTCAACACGGTCCCGCGCGAGCTGGACGAGGCGGCCAAGATCGACGGCGCCTCGCACGCACAGATCTTCTGGACGATCATCCTGCGTCTCGTCACCCCGATCCTCGCGGTCGTCGGGCTCCTGTCCTTCGTCGCGTCGTTCGGTGACTTCCTCATCGCGAAGGTGATCCTGCAGTCGAAGGACAAGTACACGGTCGCCCTGGGCCTGTACTCGTGGGCGTCCGACGAGCGGACAGCCGACTGGGGGGTGTTCGCCGCGGGAGCGGTGATCGCCGCGCTCCCCGTGCTCATCCTGTTCTTCGCCTCGCAGAAGTACATCGTCGGCGGGCTCACTGCGGGAGCGGTCAAGGGCTGACAGCGTGAGCCTTCCGCGACCCCTGCTCGACCAGCCGCACCACGACGGGTCGGAGGTGTACGTCCGTCGCGCCACGCCGCAGCTCGGAGACGTCGTACCCGTCCGCGTCCGCGTCCCTGGAGCGAACGCGGAGCGTGCCGTCTGGGTGCGCACCGTCCGCGACGCGGAGCCGCGCATGGTCGAGGCGCGGCTCGAACGGGCCGACGAGCACGAGCGCTGGTACGTGGCCGACGTCCCGGTGCACAACCCGGTCGCCAGCTACCGCGTGCTGCTCGACGAGCCGGGCGGCTACCGCTGGCTGAACGGGCGGGGCGTGCACGAGCGGGACGTCCCGGACGCGGCCGACTTCCGGCTCACGGTGCACGACCCGGCCCCGTCGTGGATGGACACGTCGGTGGTCTACCAGGTCTTCCCGGACCGGTTCGCCCGCGCCGGCTCGGCCGAGGGACCTCTCCCGGACTGGGCACTCCCGGCCCGGTGGGACGACGAGCCGATCGGGGGCGGCCCAGGCGTCGCGACGCAGTTCTTCGGCGGCGACCTGCCCGGCGTCGAGGCGCGCCTCGACCACCTGCAACGGCTGGGCGTCGACACCCTGTACCTCACGCCGGTGTTCCCCGGCCGGTCCAACCACCGCTACGACGCGAGCACCTTCGACCACGTCGACCCGTTCCTGGGCGGCGACGAGGCGCTCGTGTCGCTCGGTCGGGCCGTGCACGCGCGCGGCATGCGGATCCTCGGCGACCTGACCACGAACCACACCGGCGCCGGGCACGAGTGGTTCGCCCGGGCGCAGGGGGACAGGTCGAGCGAGGAGGCCGAGTTCTACTACTGGTCCGACGCCGACCCCGGCTACGTCAGCTGGCTGGAGCACGCGTCGCTGCCCAAGCTCAACTACAACGCGCCCGCGCTCGCGGCCCGCATGGTGCAGGGCCCGGACTCGGTCATCGGGCGCTGGCTCGCACCGCCGTACTCCCTGGACGGCTGGCGGATCGACGTCGCCAACATGACGGGCCGGTACGCCGACGACGACCTCACGCACGCGGTGGCGCGCACCATCCGCACGACGATGCGCGAGATCAACCCGGACGCGGTGCTGGTGGCCGAGCACTTCCACGACGCCGGCCTGGACCTGGCGGCGGGCGGCTGGCACGCGAACATGAACTACTCGGCGTTCACGCGGCCGGTCTGGACGTGGCTGGTCGATCCCGACAGCACGCTGGGCTTCCTCGGCATGCCGGTGCCGATCCCGCGACGGGACGGGCGCTCGATGGTGGCGACGATGCGCGACTTCGACGCGACCGTGCCGTGGGCCGTGACGACACACCAGTGGAACATGCTCGGCTCGCACGACACCGCCCGGCTGCGGACCGTGGTCGGCTCGCGCGAGCGCGTCGAGCTGGCCGCCGGCCTGCTGTTCACCTACCCGGGCACTCCGGCGATGTTCGCGGGCGACGAGGGCGGGCTGACCGGCACCAACGGCGAGCACGCCCGCGTGGCGATGCCGTGGGCCGACATCGACGCCGGCGGCGGGCCCCGCTGGGACGCCGGGACGTTCGAGCTCTACCGGTCGCTCATCGCGGTGCGGCGCGGGTCGCGTGCGCTGCGCGAGGGCGGGATGCGCTGGGCCGTCGTCGAGCCCGAGGCGGTCGCCTACCTGCGCGAGACGCTCGACGAGCGCGTGCTCGTGGTGGTCGCACGGGGTCCGTGGGCGGGCGTCGACCTGCCGCGTCACCTGCTCGCACCGGGGGCGCTGCCCGAGAACCTGTACGGCGGCGGCGACCTGGTCGTGCGGCCGGACGCGCTGCACGTGGACGGCGACGGACCGGGCGTGCAGGTCTGGCGGCTCGCCTGATCGTTAGGCTGACGCCGTGACCGCACTCCACCAGGCCCTGGACGTCGACGGCTACGTCGACGCCGACCGGGAGCGGTGGGTCCGCGAGGGCACCAAGTCCCTCGAGCGCACGGCGTTCGAGCGCGACCGCGCACGGCTGGTGCACTCGTCGGCGTTGCGCAGGCTCGGCGCCAAGACGCAGGTGCTCGGACCCTCGTCGGACGACTTCGTGCGCACGCGGCTGACGCACACGCTCGAGGTCGCCCAGGTGGGCCGCGAGATCGGCAAGGCGCTCGGCTGCGACCCGGACGTCGTCGACACGGCCTGCCTCGCCCACGATCTCGGGCACCCGCCGTTCGGGCACAACGGCGAGCGCGCCCTCGCGGAGCTGGCCAAGGGGATCGGCGGCTTCGAGGGCAACGCCCAGACGCTCCGCCTGCTCACCCGTCTCGAGCCCAAGGTCGTCGGGCCTGACGGCCGTGCCGTGGGGCTGAACCTCACGCGAGCGTCGCTCGACGCGTCGGTGAAGTACCCGTGGCGGCACCTGCAGGGTCCGATCAGCCCCGCGAGCGGGCGTCCGACGCACAAGTTCGGCGTCTACGAGGACGACCTGCCGGTGTTCGAGTGGCTGCGCGAGGCGGCGCCCGAGGGCCGCAAGTGCCTCGAGGCGCAGGTCATGGACCTGGCCGACGACATCTCCTACTCGGTGCACGACGTCGAGGACGCCGTGGTGGGCGGGCGCCTCGAGCTCGAGGTGCTGGGCGTGCCGCGCGAGCGCGACCGCGTGGTCGAGGCCGTGCAGACCTGGTACGGCGACGCGGTGACCGGCGACGAGCTGCAGGACGCGATCGACCGGCTGGTGGGCGCCCAGCTCTGGCGGCTCGGGTTCGACGGTTCGCGCCGTGCGCTGGCCGGCCTGAAGAACTCGACGAGCCAGCTGATCGGCAGGTTCGCCAAGGCGTCGCAGCGTGCCACGCGTGAGGCCTACGGCCCAGGACCGCTGACGCGGTACGCGGCCGACCTGATCGTGCCGCACGAGACTCTCGCCGAGATCCTCGTGCTGAAGGGTCTGGCGGTCGCCTACGTCATGGCCCCGCGCGAGCTCGAACCGCTCTACCACCGGCAGCGCGAGGTGCTCGTCGACCTCGTGCAGGTCCTGTCCGACCGCGCGCCGATCGCGCTCGAGCCCCCGTTCGCCGCCGACTGGGCCGAAGCCGCCGACGACGCCGCGCGGCTGCGCGTGGTCATCGACCAGGTCGCCTCGCTCACCGACGTCTCGGCCGCCGAGCTGCACGCCCGGCTGGTCCACCCGCCGCGGCACGGGGGACCAGCCGCGTTCGTCTAGCTCATCGGGTTTTGCCTACAGGCCGAACACCTCGGTCGGCCGCCCGCGGACGAGGTCGACGAGAGTCTCGAGCGCCTCGTCCTCGTCCAGCCGGTGGTCCGCGACGAGACCCGCGACGTACCCGGCGTCGAGGCGGCGCGCCATGTCGTGACGGGCGGGGATCGAGCAGAAGGCTCGGGTGTCGTCGATGAAGCCGCTCGTCCGCGAGAAGCCCGCGGTCTCCGTGACGGCCGAGCGCCAGCGCCTGATCGCGTCCGGTGCGTCGAGGAACCACCACGGAGCCCCGACGTAGACCGACGGGTAGAAGCCGGCCAGCGGCGCGAGCTCGCGGGAGAACACCGTCTCGTCGAGCGTGAAGAGCACGAGAGTCAGGTTCGGGTGCGTGCCGAACCGGTCCAGCAGCGGACGCAGGGCGTCTGTGAACGCACCCGGCAGGGGCAGGTCGTGGCCCGTGTCCGAACCGAACCGGCCCGCCGTCGGGCCGTGGTGGTCGCGACGCACGCCCGGGTGCAGGGTCATCGTGAGCCCGTCCTCGGTCGCCATCCGGGCCATCTCCAGCAGCATGTGCCGGCGCAGCGCGGTCGTCTGTGCGGGCGACGCGAGGCCGGAGAGCGCCGCGGCGTAGGTCAGCTCCGGGTTCTCCAGCGCCTCGGTGCCCACGTCCTCGTGGCTGTGGTCGGTGGACACGCCGCCGTGCGACCGGAAGTACGCGCGGCGGTTCTCCATCGCGGCGACCCAGCCGGCGTAGGTGCCGGTGTCGACGCCGGCGACGACGCCGAGGCGGAGCACGTCGCGCGCCCACTGCGGCCGGCCGGCCTCGAGGTAGCGGTCCGGCCGGAACGTCGGTACCACCCGGCCGGTGAACGTCGGGTCGTCCCGCAGCGCCGCGTGGGCCGCCAGGTCGTCGGTCGGGTCGTCCGTGGTCGCGAGGACCTCGATCCCGAACCGGTCGAAGAGCGCCCGCGGTAGGAACCGGGGGTCCGCGAGGTGCGCCGAGATGCCGTCGTAGAGCTCGTCCGCGGTCTCGGCGCTGGGCCGCAGGCTCAGACCGAACACGTCGACCAGGGCGCTCTCGAGCCAGTACCGCACGGGCGTGCCGCGGTACACGGACCAGTTCTCGCACAGGAGGCGCCAGGCCGCTCGGGCGGAGTCGGGGTCCATGGGCCCCTGGCCGACCCCGAGCCGGTCGAGCGGGACGCCGGACGCGTGCAGCAGCCGCGTCACGTAGTGGTCGGGCGTCACGAGCAACGACGTGGGGTCGGCGAACGGCTCGTCGTCGAGGAGCAGCCGCGCCTCGACGTGACCGTGGGGGGACAGGATCGGCAGGGCCCGGACCTCGTCGTAGAGGCGTCGCGCGATCGATCGCACCTCCGGTGCGGTCGGCAGCAGCCGGTCGGGGTGCAGGCGCAGCGCCTTGCTGGTCGTCGTCGGCACGATCAGTCCTCCCGTGCAGCGCGACGAGCGGCGACCTCGGCCACCATCGTCCGGAAGCGGTCCTCGGTCAGAGGGTAGAAGACCATGATGAGGACGCCGACCAGGATGAAGGCGGCCGGGACGAAGCCGGCGATGTAGCGGATGCCGTCCTGGGTCGCCTGGCTCTGCACGTCCTGCTGGGCGACATAGCCGACGGCCGCGAGGCCGAATGCCGCGGCGGCCCCGCCGACGGCCTGCCCGACCTTGCGGGTGAAGGAGAAGACCGCGTACGTGGTGCCCTCGGTCCGCACGCCGGTCCGCCACTCGCCGTACTCGACGGTGTCGGCCTCGAGCGCCCACATCAGGGTGTTCACCGCGGCCATGCCGACGCCGTAGAGGCCGAAGAACGCGATGGCGAGGCCGGGAGAGGTCGACGGGGTCAGCGCGATGCCGACGGCCGCGACGATCGCGATCACGCTGCTGGCCACGTAGGCGGGCTTCTTGCCGACCGCCCGCACGATCCGGGGGATGAAACCCGCGACGACGAACATGACGCCGGTGCTGACGACGGTCAGGATGATGAAGTAGTTGGCGTCCCCCAGCACGTCGCGGGCGTAGTACGCCTGGACGGTCTGCAGCGTGAACATGCCCACCAGGAACGACAGGGCGCTGAGGCAGAGCATGAGCAGCGGGCGGTTGCCCTTGAGGGTGGCCAGGCTCTGCCGCAGGCTCACGTGCGCCACGTCCCTGACCACGCGCTCCTTCGACGTGGCGAACAGGAGCATGTACAGGCCGAACCCGATGACCACGAACAGCAGCGTGGTGAGCGTGAGCGACTGCTGCAGGTTGTCCGAGCTCTTGATCTGCGGCGCGACGATGAACGCGAGCGCGATGATCGTCGCGGCGGTGCCCATCGACCGGAAGCTCGCGAGCCTCGCGCGCTCCACGGGCTCCTGCGTCATGGCCGACGCGAGCGAGCCGTACGGGATGTTCACCAGGCTGTAGGCCAGGCCCAGCGCGGCGTACGTCGCGTAGGCGTAGACGAGCTTGCCCGTCCCGCCCAGGCCGCCCGGGACGGTGAACGTCGCGACCGACAGCAGGAGCAGAGGGAGCGAGCCGAACAGGAAGAACGGCCGGAACTTGCCCCAGCGCGTCATCGTCTTGTCCACCTGGCGGCCGGCCCAGATGTCCGCGAACGCGTCCCAGATGCGGACGACCAGGAACAGCGTCCCGGCGGCCGCGGCCGAGATGCCGACGACGTCGGTGTAGTAGAGCAGCAGGAACATCGACGTCATCGAGAACGCCAGGTTGTTGCCCGCGTCGCCGGCGGCGTAGCCGAGGTAGGTACGGAAGCGCAGCCTGCTCGGCGTGGCGACGGGAGCGGCGGGCGGGGCGGTCGTGGACGGTGGTGCCGGGACAGCGACGGTGCTGGTCATGTCGACTCCTCGAACGGCTTGCACGGGGGCGGGGCGGGTGCTGATCACGGCTTGCCGGTCCAGCGGCGGCGCAGCAGGTGCGCGGCGGCCTTCGGGCGGCGGTCGCGGGTGAACACGCCCTTCTTGTTGCCGTCGACCCGGAACACGCTCGTGGCGGCGGTGGCGAAGTCCGCGAAGTTCCACACCTGCTCGCCGACGACGGCGTCGACCGCGTCGAAGACCCTGTGGTTCATGTCGAGGTACTCGACCTGGTACTCCTCGGACCACGGCTGCGGGGTCAGCGAGTGCACGCCGGGGATCGTGTCGGCGCCGTACTCGGTGATGATGATGGGCTTGCCGTCGGTGGCCCACGCCTGCAGCTCGGCCAGCCACGCCGCCTCGGCTCCGGCCAGGTCGCCGGTGTTCACGTACCAGCCGTAGTAGCGGTTGAGCATGATGACGTCGCCGAGGGGGGAGACCTGGCAGGCACCGTGCGGAGCCAGCATCACGTTGACGAACCCGACGGGGCGGCTGGGGTCGAGCTCCCGGGTGAGCGCGAACAGAGGCTCGAAGTAGGCGCGCGCCGAGGCGGTGTCGGACTCCGGCTCGTTGGCGATCGACCACAGGACGACGCTCGGGTGGTTCTTGTCTCGGGCCACCAGCTCCCGGATCGCCTGCTCGTGGGCCCGCTGGCTCACGTCGTTGACCGTGTCGGGGGAGAACGTCACGTAGTTCTCACCGCCGAAGATCCCACCGGCCAGGCCCATGTTCTGGCCCACCGCCGCGACCTCGTCGATGACGACGATGCCCTTGCGGTCCGCGTACTCGTAGACCTCCTCGGCGTAGGGGTAGTGCGACGTCCGGAACGAGTTGGCACCGATCCAGTCGAGCAGCTCGAAGTCGTGGACCAGGTAGGCGTCGTCGTGCCCCTTGCCGCGCACGGCGGTGTCCTCGTGCTTGCCGAACCCCCGGAAGTAGAACGGCTCGCCGTTGATGAGGAACTCGGTGCCGCGCACCTCGACCGTGCGGACGCCGACGCTCTGGTGGTAGCTGTCGAACGGAGCTCCGGCCGCGTCGAGCAGCTCGATCTCGGCGTCGTAGAGATAGCCGGCTCCGGGCTCCCAGCGGTGCACGTCGGGGACGACGAGCTCGCCGATGCGCCCGGTCGCCGTCGCGACGGTCCGGCCGTCGGCCTCGCGCAGGGTCACGCGCACCTCGTGCGAGTCGGCGCCCGCGACGGCGACGTCGTAGCCGACCAGGCCGGTGGTGCCCCGCAGGTCGGTCGTGATCGTCACGTCGTCGACGTACGTGGTCGGCGTCGCGTACAGCCAGACCGACCGGTGCAGGCCGGCAAAGTTGAAGAAGTCGTGGAAGTACTGCTGGCGGCGCCCCTGCGGGGTGTCGTGCACGATGCCCGGCGGGATCGTCTGGAAGCTGAGCTCGTTGTTGACGACCGCCGTGACGCGCACCTCCTCGCCCGCACTGACGTGCGCGGTGATGTCGGCCTCGAACGGCGTGTACCCACCCTCGTGCCGGGCGACCTCGGTGTCGCCGACCCAGACGACGGCCGCGTGCGTGGCGGAGTCGAACCGCAGAGCGATGCGCTGGCCGGCCCACCCGCGCGGCACCCGGACCGTGGTCTGGTACCAGGCGTCGCCGACGTGGTCGCGACCGACCGTGCCGACGAGGATGTCGTTGTAGCTCGCGGGGACAGGCATGGCCCGCGCTCCGGCCAGGGGCGCGTCGTGCCAGCCCTCGGTGCGGCCGGCGCCCGTGGCGTCGAGGCGGAAGTCCCACATGCCGTCGAGCGACTTGCGCTCGCGGCTCGCGGTGTCCTGGGGACGAAGCATCGGTGCTCTCCTCTCATCGCCGGCGATGCGTCTGCGCAGCCGCCGGTGTCCTCATTGGGGACCCCGTGATCACGGGACGACAAGCGGTTGCCATGACTTGTCGTGGTGCCTAGCGTTCGACGGGTGGAGGAGCGCCGGGTCCCGACGATCTACGACGTCGCCAAGGCTGCAGGCGTGGCGCCGTCGACCGTGTCCCGCGCGTTCTCGCGGCCCGGACGGGTGAACGCGGAGACGGCCGCGCGCATCCGACAGGTCGCCGAGGACCTCGGGTACCGGGCGAACCCGCTGGCCAGGGCGCTGCCCACCGGGAAGACGTCGCTCCTGGCGCTGGTCGTCTCCGACGTGACCAACCCCTTCTACTTCGAGATCATCCGCGGCGCCGAGATCGCGGCGTCCGAGGCCGACTACACCCTGCTGGTCGCGGACGTGCACGAGTCGGCGACAGCGGAGCGCAAGGCGCTCGAGCGGGCGCTGCCACTCGTCGAGGGCATCGTCCTCGGCACCTCGCGCATGTCGGACTCGACGATCCGGGTCATGGCCAAGCAGCGCCCGACCGTCGTGCTGAACCGCGTGCTGACCGGTATCCCGAGCGTCATCACCGACAACGCCCGGGGGACCCGCAGGGCGGTCGAGCACCTGGCCGAGCTCGGGCACACGAGCCTCGGCTACGTCGCCGGGCCGGAGGCGTCGTGGGCCGACGGCATGCGATGGCGCGCGATGCGCGAGGCGGCCGACGAGCTCGGGCTGCGCGTGCACCGCTTCGGCCCGTGCGCACCGACGCTCGCAGGCGGCACGGAGTCGGCGGCGGAGGTCGCGTCCTCCTCGGTCACGGCAGCCGTGGCCTACAACGACCTGGTGGCGATCGGCCTCATGCGCGGCCTCGCGGCGGCCGGGGTGCGCGTGCCGCAGGACATGAGCGTCGTCGGGTTCGACGACATCTTCGGGGCCGACCTGTGCTCGCCCGCGCTGACCACGGTCGCGGCGCCGCTGCAGTCGCTCGGCCGATACGCGGTGCAGACCCTGCTGTCGGGCATGCGGTCCCGGACGCCGCCTGAGGCCCGCGCCGCCCTGCTGCCCGCGCAGCTGGTCGTGCGGGAGTCGACCGCGCGACGGGGGCGCCGACGCCGCACCTGAAGGCAAGTCGTGGCAACCGATTGCCATCGGCACGGGACACGGTGCTGAATCGTCGTGGGCCCGACGAGGGGCCGCCGACCTGGAGGTGGACGTGCACGACGAGACGGGCTGGGAGCGCGACGATGCGCCGGCCCCTGTACGGGTGGTCCATCTGGGGCTCGGCGCCTTCGCTCGGGCCCACCAGCTCTGGTACACCGACGCGGTGAACCAGTCGGTCGAGCCGGGCGGCCGTTGGGGCGTCGCCGGATTCACCGGGCGGCCGTCGGACCTCGCAGCGCAGGGCGGCCGGTACACGCTGCTGGTCCGCTCGGCCGACCGGGACCTGGCGACGGTCGTCGACTCCCTGGTCGCCGTGCACGACAGCGCCGACGCCGGCGCGTGGCGGGACTACCTGAGCCGTCCCGAGGTCGGCGTCCTGACCCTGACGCTCACCGAGGCGGGCTACCGGCGCTCGTCGACCGGCGGGCTGGACCGACGCGACCCGGCCGTCGAGCGCGACATCGCGAGTGGTGCGAGCGGCGCGGAGACGGCCCCCGGCCGGTTGGTCGACGGACTCCGGGCACGACGCGCGGCCGGGGCCGGACCGATCGCGGTCGTGAGCTGCGACAACCTGCCCGACAACGGGGACGCGACGCGTCGCGTGACGCTCGAGCTCGCCGCAGCGGTGGACGACGACCTCGCCGGCTGGATCGAGAACCACGTCTCGTTCGTCTCGACGATGGTCGACCGCATCACGCCGGCGACGACCGAGGCCGACCGGGCCGCCGTCTTCGTGCTCACGGGCCGAGCGGACCGTGCGCCCGTCGTCACCGAGCCGTTCACCGAGTGGGTGCTCCAGGGTGAGTTCCCGGCCGGCCGGCCGGCGTGGGAGCGGGCCGGGGCGCGGTTCGTCGACGACCTCGCTCCCGACGAGCACCGCAAGCTCTGGCTGCTCAACGCGGGCCACAGCCTGCTCGCCTACGAGGGGCTGGCTCGCGGGCTGACCACCGTCGCCGAGGCGTGCGCCGACCCGGGGTGCCGCACCGCGCTCGAACAGCTCTGGTCCGAGGCCGCCGACGTGCTCCCGATGGACGTGACCGTCGCGCTTGCCGACCTGCGCACCCGGTTCGCCAACACGCGCATCGAGCACCGGCTCGCCCAGATCGCCCGCGACGGCTCGCAGAAGCTGCCGGTCCGCGTCCTGGCCGTCGCACAGGCCCGCGCCGCTGCCGGCCTGCCGGTCGGGTCTGCCGGCGCCGCCGTGGTGGCCGCGTGGGTCCGGTTCCTCGAGACCGCCGACGTGTCGTCCGTCGACCCGGGCGCGGTCGAGCTGGCCGCACGCCTGCCGGGCCGCGGGAGCGTCGCACGCGCCCGGCTGGCCCTCACCGTCCTCGCACCCGACCTCGCCCGCGCGGACGTCTTCGCGCGTCACGTCGCCGAGGTGCTCGCCATCCGTCAGCACACCCTCACAGGAGCACGATCATGAAGATCATCGCCGCCGACGTCGTCGTCACCAGCCCGAACCGCAACTTCGTGACCCTGAAGATCACGACCGACGACGGTCTGACGGGGCTCGGGGACGCGACCCTCAACGGGCGCGAGCTCGCCGTGGTCAGCTACCTGCGGGACCACCTCGTGCCTCTGCTGATCGGTCGCGACGCGTCCCGCATCGAGGACACCTGGCAGTTCCTCTACCGCAGCGCGTACTGGCGCCGCGGACCCGTGACCATGGCCGCGATCGGCGCGGTCGACATGGCGCTGTGGGACATCAAGGGCAAGGCCGCGGGCATGCCCGTCTACCAGCTGCTCGGCGGCGCGAGCCGCAACGGCCTGATGGCCTACGGACACGCCTCCGGGGTGTCGCTGCCCGAGGTCTTCGACTCGATCCGGGAGCACCAGGAGCAGGGCTACCGCTCGATCCGGGTGCAGACCGGCGTGCCCGGGCTCAAGGCGATCTACGGCATCGCTGCCCAGTCGGTGTCGGACGAGCGCTACGACCACGAGCCCGCGCAGCGAGGCGCCTACCCGGCGGAGGAGGACTGGGACACCCGCGCGTACCTGCGCCACGTGCCGACGGTCTTCGAGGCGGTCCGTAACGAGTTCGGCCCCGACCTGCCGCTCCTCCACGACGGGCACCACCGGATGACCCCGATCCAGGCGGCGAAGCTGGGAAAGTCGCTCGAGCCGTACGACCTGTTCTGGCTCGAGGACTGCACACCCGCAGAGAACCAGGAGGCGCTCCGGCTCGTCCGGCAGCACACCACGACGCCACTGGCGATCGGCGAGATCTTCAACACGGTGTGGGACTTCCAGTCGCTCATCAAGGAGCAGCTCATCGACTACGTGCGGGCCGCGTCGACCCACTTCGGTGGCATCAGCCCGCTGCGCAAGGTCATGGACTACGCCGCGCAGTACCAGGTGAAGTCGGGGTTCCACGGCCCCACCGACATCTCGCCCGTCGGGCTGGCCGCCCAGATGCACGTCGGTCTGGCCATCCACAACTTCGGGATCCAGGAGTACATGCAGCACGGGTCCAAGACGAACGAGGTGTTCCGTCAGTCGTTCACGTTCGACGACGGCTACCTGCACCCCGGCGACCAGCCGGGTCTGGGCGTTGAGCTCGACGTCGACGAGGCGGGCAAGTACCCCTACGAGACCGCGTACCTGCCGTACAACCGGCTGGCCGACGGAACGGTCCACGACTGGTGACGCGAGTCGTCGTCATGGGCGTCTCCGGCTGCGGGAAGTCGACCGTCGGGAGGCTCCTCGCCGACCGGCTCGGCGTGCCGTTCTTCGACGCGGACAGCCTCCACCCGGCCGCCAACCTCGCGAAGATGGCGGCCGGTGTGCCGCTGGACGACGACGACCGGTGGCCGTGGCTCCGGCTCGTCGGCGCCGCCCTGGCGGAGTCGCCGGACGGCGCGGTCGTGGCCTGCTCCGCCCTCCGCCGGCCGTACCGCGACCTGCTGCGCTCGTTCGCCCCTGACCTCCGCCTCGTCCACCTCGTCGGCACGCGCGGCGAGCTCGCCGCTCGCATGAGCGACAGGCACGACCACTTCATGCCGGTCGCCCTGCTCGACACGCAGCTCGCGACCCTGGAGCCGCTCGGGGACGACGAGACCGGCGTCGAGCTCGACTGCACCCTCGACCCCACGCGTCTCGTGGCGCGGGCTCTGCTGCCCCCTATCCACGCCTAGACTCTGCGCGTGGCAGGTCGCATCCGGCGGGAGGACGTGGAGGCGGTCCGCGAGCGTGCCCACATCGACGAGATCGTCGGGCAGCACGTCACGCTGAGGTCCGCGGGCGTCGGCTCGATGAAGGGCCTGTGCCCGTTCCACGACGAGCGATCGCCGTCGTTCCACGTCCGCCCGCAGGTCGGCCGCTACCACTGCTTCGGCTGCGGCGAGGGCGGCGACGTCATCGACTTCGTGCAGAAGGTCGACGGGCTCGGGTTCTCCGAGGCGGTCGAGTACCTGGCCGGCAAGGTCGGTCTGCAGCTGCGGTACGAGGAGGGCGGCGCGCCGCGTCCCGGCGAGGAGCCCGGCAAGCGTCGTCGGCTCATCGAGGCCCACAAGGTCTCCGAGGAGTTCTTCCGCGAGCAGCTGAGCACGCCCGAGGCGGCCGCGGGCCGGGCGTTCCTGTCCGAGCGCGGGTTCGACCGGACGGCCGCCGCGGACTTCGGCGTCGGCTACGCGCCGAAGAGCTGGGACGCGCTCATGCGCCACCTGCGCGGGCGCGGCTTCACCGAGGCCGAGCTCACCGCGTCCGGGCTGGTCAGCCAGGGGCAGCGCGGCGTGTACGACCGGTTCCGCGGGCGGCTCGTCTGGCCCATCCGCGAGGTGACGGGCGAGACCGTCGGATTCGGGGCGCGACGGCTCTACGACGACGACCAGGGGCCCAAGTACCTGAACACCCCCGAGACGGCGCTCTACAAGAAGTCGCACGTCCTGTACGGCATCGACCTGGCCAAGCGGGACATGCAGCGCGACAAGCGCGTGGTCGTCGTCGAGGGCTACACCGACGTCATGGCCATGCACCTGTCGGGCGTCGGCACCGCCGTGGCCACCTGCGGCACCGCGTTCGGCTCGGACCACGCCCGGATCGTGCGTCGGCTCGTCGGCGACTCCGGGTCGACCGGCGGAGTGCAGCTCGCCTCCGGCGCGTCCGTGGGCGGCGAGATCATCTTCACGTTCGACGGCGACGCCGCAGGTCAGAAGGCCGCGCTCCGCGCGTTCGGCGAGGACCAGACGTTCACGGCCCAGACGTTCGTGGCCGTCGAGAAGTCCGGCATGGACCCGTGCGAGCTGCGCCAGGCCAAGGGGCCCGACGCCGTCCGCGCGCTCGTCGCCGGCCGCCAGCCGCTCTACGAGTTCGTCATCAAGAGCACGCTGGCCACCTACGACCTGCGCACGGCCGAGGGGAGGATCGGTGCCCTGCGCGCGGCCGCGCCGATCGTCGCCGGCATCCGTGACGCAGCCCTGCGGCCCGAGTACACGCGCATGCTGACCGGCTGGCTGGGGATCGACGACGAGGAGTCGGTGCGACGCGCGGTCCAGGGTGCGACGTCGCGACAGCCGTCCCGCGGCGCGGACCCACGTCCACCGCAGACGGCGACCCGCGAGGAGCGCCCGGCTCCCGCCCCGCGGATGGCCCAGCCGGACCGCCGGGACCCCGTCGCCCAGATCGAGCGAACCGCGCTCGAGGTCGTCCTGCAGCAGCCCGTCCTGGTGCCCGACGAGTTCGACGACCTGCCCGCCGACGCGTTCGGTGCACCCGCCTACCGCGCGGTGCACGAGGCGGTCCGGGCCGCGGGCGGTCTGATGGTGGCCCGCACGCTCGGCAACCCGACGGCATGGGTGGGCGCCGTGCTCGAGGAGGCCGGGGAGCAGCTGCGGCCGCTGGTCACCGAGCTCGCTGTCGCCCCCCTGCCCGAGGACCGGCCCGAGTCGCTCGACGGCTACGTCAAGGGTGTCGTGCGGAGCCTGGTCGAGATGGGGTTCACGCGGCACATCGCCGAGCTGCGCGGCCGGCTGCAGCGCATGGACGCCGAGGCCGACCCGGTCGGCTATCGCGCCGCGTACGCGGAGCTGGTCGAGGTCGAGGGGCGGCGGAGGAACCTGCGCGAGAGCGCGTAACCGACCTGCACGCCGCTCAGCGCAGCGCGACGAGTCCCGTGCTGTCGTCCAGGATGAGCCCGCCGTGGATCGTCGCGGTCACCGTCATGGCTGTGACGTAGAGCGGCCCGCCGTACCAGGAGATGAAGGCGGTGTCGGTGGCGTCCCGGCCGGTCGCGATGCGGACCAGCGACTCACGAGGGGCCATCCCCGTGGCGTCGACCACCTGCCACGCGCCGTTGATGTAGGCCTCGGCGACGGCGTGGAAGTCCATCGGCTTGAGCCCGGGCGCGTAGACGGACGCCAGGCGGGCCGGGACGTCGCGGGCACGGAGCAGGGCGACGACGAGGTGCGCGAAGTCGCGGCAAACGCCTCGGCGCTTGAGCAGCGTGTCGGTCGCGCCGTCGGTCGGCAGGCTGGAGCCCGACAGGTAGGTGACGTGGTTCGTGACCCAGCCGACCACGGCGTCGAGCAGCTCCTCGCCCGCGAGGTCGCGGAACTGGTCCCGCGCGAACGCGAGCAACCGGTCGGAGTCGGCGTACCGGGACGGGCGGCGGTACTCGACGATGTCGACGTCGTCGATCGCCGGCAGGTCTGCCTGGCCGGAGACGCTCGCGTGGTAGTCGACCACCACGCGGCCCTTCGGGGCGAGCACGCGGTGCATGCGTGCACCGTGCGCGAGCTTGATCTCGGTGACGTCGAGAGGGCCGTCCTCGTGGCGGACGGAGAGGAGCTCGGAGCGGTCGTAGGCGCCGTCGGCGACGGCCACGAGGAGCTCGATCTCGAGCGGGGCGCGCACGTCGAGAGAGAGATGAGAAGTCACGGTGCGCAGCACGGCCGCGGGTCCTTTCCCAGCCGTCGGTGGCCGGACCATCTAGAGGGGCGTGCGCAAGTGTGAGGCTCGCGCGCCCCCGCGTCCAGCCCGCGGACAGGGCCCGATGAACACGCAGGTCAGAGGGTTGCGGGTCGGCTCGCTCCGGTCCATGCGGAGGGGCCGAAATGGACACCTGTCCAAGACGTCCGGATCCGACGCCGGGCGGTCCGGTCACATGTCGTCGTGCCCCCAGTCGACTCGCCTCCGGATATGTGCTCGTGGGAAGCGCCTGCGCGGTCCTACCGTGGCGGAGTGGACCTGGCACAGGAGATCGACGAGCTCGCCGCCGAGTTCTCGGGGGTGGTTCGGGTCGACCGCGCCGGGACCACCGAGCTCGACTCCGCCTACGGGCTCGCGGACCGACGGCACGGGATCCCGATGTCGGTCGACTCGCAGGTCGCCATGGCGAGCGGGTCGAAGGGCATGACCGCGCTGGCCGTGATGAGCCTCGTGGAGGACGGCACCCTCACGCTCCAGACGACCGCACGATCGCTGCTGGGCGACGACCTGCCGCTCATCGCCGACGACGTCACGGTGGAGCACCTGCTGGGCCACCGGTCGGGGATCGGGGACTACCTCGACGAGGAGGTCGAGTCCGACATCAACGACTACGCCCTCGCTGTGCCGATGCAGGAGCTGGAGACCACCGAGCAGTTCCTCGCGGTCCTGGGCGGGTTCCCGACCGCGTTCCGTGCCGACGAGCGGTTCTTCTACTGCAACGGCGGCTTCGTCGTCCTGGCGCTGCTCGCCGAGCGTGCGAGCGGCACCGACTTCCACGACCTGGTCCGCGACCGCGTCTGCCGTCCGGCCGGCATGGTCGACACCGACTTCCTGCGCTCCGACGACCTGCCAGGCCGCGCGGCGCTGGGCTACGTGACGATGGGCGGGACGTGGCGGACCAACGTGTTCCACCTCCCGGTGGTCGGCAACGGGGACGGTGGTCTGTACACGACGACGGCGGACATGCACCGGTTCTGGACCACGCTGTACGCCGGCGACATCGTCGCTCCGTCGACGGTCGCGCTGATGACCACCCCGCGCAGCACGGCACCCGAGGGCGACCGTCGGTACGGGCTCGGGTTCTGGATCCACCCGACGCGTGACGTGGTGGAGCTCGACGGGTACGACGCGGGGGTCGCGTTCCGGAGCACGCACGACCCGGCCGAACGGCTCACCGCGACGGTCGTCGGGACCACGTCGGACGACGCCTGGCCGATCGTCCGGCACCTGCGGGAGCGGCTCTTCCCCTGAGCGTCACCACCAGTCCTGGCGCTTCGCCCACCACAGCAGCCCCGCCGACATCGTGATCATGACCGCCAGCGCCACGGCGAGCGGGATCGGTGTCGTGTGCTGGTTGACGATCACGTTCATGCCGAGCACGGAGGCCAGAGCGGTGATGGGCAGGGTGACCACGGCGATCACCGCGAGCCGTTCGGCGGCGATCGTCATCTTGGTCTCGGTGCGTGCGCGGTAGAACTCGATGACGCCCTGCAGGTAGTCCTTCTCCTCGGAGGCCAGTCCGGCGATGCGGTCGAACTGGTCGACCAGGTCGGTGACGAGGTGCCGGCTCTCCTCGGGCACGGCGCGAGGGATGCCCGCGAGGCGCCGGTAGATCTCGGCCGTCTGGGCCGCGATCGTGCGGATCGCCAGCAGGCCGTGCCGCGTGCGGAACATCTCGTCGAGGAACTTCTCGGGGTCGTCGTACCCGCCGTCGGTGACGCGACGCTCGAGCTCCCAGACGTCGGACGTCAGCTCCTCGACGAACCGCTCCATGTGCCGTGTGAGCGTCGAGACGATGGCGTGCGAGATGTCGAACGACGTGCGGGGCCGCAGCCGGCCGGAGCGGAGACGTGCGAGGACCTCCGCGGTGTCGCGGAGCGCGACCTCGCGGGTGACCGCCGGGTTCACGGGACCGTGCACCGTGACCAGGTACCGCGGGCCGATCACGCGGTCGAGCTCGACGTGGTGCACGTGACCCGCGGCGCCGCGCTCCGGGGCGTGCAGGATCAGGAGCAGGGACTCCGGGTAGGCGTGCAGCTTGGGCAGCCGGTTGCGGACCTCCATGTCGTGCACCGCCAGCGGGTGCAGCCCGAAGACCCGGGGGAGCACCTCGGCAGCCTCGGCGTCCCACTCGGGGACGTCGACCCACACGATCCCCCGCTTGGCGGCGAGGAGCGCCGGAAGCTCGTCGGCCGTCGCGTCGCGCACGCCGTCCGTCGTGATCAGGTGAACGTCCACGCTCGTCGACCTCCCTGACCCGAGACTGCCAGGAGGTCGCGCGTGCCGCGCGCCGTGCAGAGGAACAGGGGGAGAGGTCCGGGCGGGCCGAGCCTGTCGTGAGAGGCTCGCGTGTGCCCTCCTGGTTGATCCTCATCCTTGCCGGCGTCGCCCTGGGCGCGCTCGGCGCCGCCGTCGAACCGGCGCGCATCCTGCTGTGGATCGGGGTGTTCCTCGTGGTCCTGGGGGCCATCGGCGGGCTCTCGGCGAGAAACCGGTCCGACACCTAGGACGGTTCGAGCACGCTCGACATCGCTGGGCAGGCGCGATGTTAACGTTCACATTCCTGGACTCCTCGGAGGTGAGCGATGGCGCGCACGAGCCTGCCGACCGGTGTGCCTCCGCTCAGCGGCGCGCGACGGTCGAGCCGCGGATGACCAGGCGACCGGCCACGTACTCGGTCCCCGAGCCGACCTCCCCGGAGTCCAGGGCCGCGAAGACGCGCTGCGCCGCCGTGCGCCCGAGGTGCTGCAGGTTGGCGTCGATGCTGGTGAGCTCCGGGCGCGCGTTGGTCGTCAGCACCTCCCAGTTGTCGAACCCCATGACGGCGATGTCGTCGGGCACGGCTCGCTGGAGGTCGCGCGCCGTGTCGAGCGCACCGCGTGCGATCTGGTCGGACCCGCACAGGATCGCGTCGACGTCCGGGTGCTGGGCCAGGAGCATGGCGGTGGCGTCGCGACCCCAGCGCTCCGACCACTCGCTGTACATGACCTCGCCGACGAGCCCGAGGCCGGCGTCCTGGAGCGCGGAGCGGACGCCGTCGGCACGGTCGCGCGCCGCGGCGTACGCGTGCTCGCCGGTGATGTGGGCGATGCGGGTGCGTCCGCACGAGACGAGGTGCTCGACGGCCATCCGTCCGGCCAGCACGTTGTCGGGCGTGATCGACAGGTCCGACGGGTCGTCGGACGGTGCGTAGGCGTAGACCACCGGCACAGGGATGTCGTGACCGAGCGACGGCCGGGGGTCGGTCTGGCGTCCCACGACGATCAGACCGTCCACGCGCCGGGTCAGCAGCGCCTTCAGGTGGTACTGCTCGCGGATCGTGTCTCCGCGCGCGTCGCAGAGGAACACGTTGACCTGCCCGGCGCCGAACGCGTCCTCGGCGCCCATCAGGATCGGGATGACGAACCGACCCTCGAGGTCGCTCGTCAGCAGGCCGACTGTGCTCGTGCGCCCGGCCAGCAGGCTGCGTGCGATCGGGTTCGGGACGAACGAGAGCTGCTCGGCGGCGTCGACGACCCGCTGTCGGGTCGAGTCCTTGACCTGGTCACGGCCGTTGAGCGCCTTCGAGGCGGTCGCCACGGACACGCCGGCCAACCGGGCGACGTCCGAGAGCGTGACCGCGCGCGCGGGCGGTGTGCGTGCCACTGGACCCCCTCGTGTCGGTGCGGCGGGGGCTCGCCCCGTCGCGTCGTGATCGAACTGTAACCGCCGAAGGTGGTTGACGCGCCACCCTTGGTCGATCTATCTTCAGAAAACCTTTTCGGTGAGTTTCGGAAATGCTGTCGTGACCCCGTTCCCAGCAGGCAAGCAGGTCCCGTGCCTCAGGAGCGGGCCGGCGGTGCGTCAGGGAGTCCGACACCGATAAGGCGTTTCGCCCCATGAACCCCTGGGGTGCCGACGACGGCCCCCGCTCGACGAAGAGCACGAGGAGACAGCATGAGGATCACCCGCACCCGGTCGACAGGTCGAGGCCTGCTCGCCGGTCTCGTCACCGCTGGCCTGCTGGTCAGCCTGACGGCGTGCACCAGCGCCAAAGACTCCGACAGCACCGGCGGCGCGAGCGCGGAGGTGACCGCGGGCACCGACGGCACCGACGACGGCACGACGCTGACGCTCTGGACCCGTGCCCCCCTGGAGAAGCAGGCCAACCTTCTCGTCGACGCGTACAACGCGTCCCACGAGAACCAGGTCGAGCTCACGGTCGTCCCGAACGACGACTACGTGGCCAAGGTCGGCGCGGCCGCCGGGTCGGGCGACCTGCCCGACCTGTTCGCCGCAGACATCGTCTACGTGCCCAACTGGGTCAAGCAGGGCCTCTTCCAGGACCTGACGAGCCAGATCGACGCGCTGTCGTACAAGGACGCGATCAACAAGGGCCACCTGACCGCCGGCACGCAGGACGGCAAGGAGCACGTGCTGCCGTTCGTGCTGGACCTGTCGATGCTGTTCTGGAACAAGGACCTCTACAAGGAGGCCGGTCTCGACCCGGAGACCCCGCCGGCCAACATGACCGAGTACGTGGCGAACGCCAAGGCGATCCAGGCGCTCAACAAGCCGGACACCTACGGCACCGCGACGGGCCTGAACTGCGGCGGCTGCCTCGTGTTCACGTGGTTCCCGTCGGTCTGGGCCGACGGCGAGCAGGTCATGAACCCTGAGGGGACCGAGTCTCTCCTGGCCAGCGACACGGCCAAGAACATCTACTCGGACTGGAAGGAGATGTGGGACGCGGGCGCCGTGCTCCCGTCGTCCAAGGACGAGGCCGGCCCCACGTGGACCGCGGGCTTCACCGAGGGCAAGGTCGGCCAGATGTTCTATCCGGCGACCCTGCTGTCGTCGACCACGGGCTTCGACGTCGGCGTCGCCGGCATCCCCGGACCCGAGGGCGGGGCTTCCACGTTCGTCGGCGGTGACGGCATCGGCGTCTCGAAGGACTCGACCAACGCAGCTCAGGCGTGGAACTTCCTGTCCTGGATGATGTCCGAGGACGCTCAGGTCGGGGTCCTCGCCAAGGACAACGACGTCGTCTCGCGCAGCGACCTGGCCGACAACGAGTACGCCCAGAAGGACCCGCGTCTCGTCACCATCAACACGGTGGCGGGCCAGGGCGACACCCCCGTCTCCCTGAACTTCCAGCAGGCGTTCAACGCGCCCGACAGCCCGTGGCTGACCCTCGTGCGCAACGCCGTCCTCGGGGACGGCGCGTCGGTGGACCAGGACAACGACGAGATCACCTCGGTGCTCGCGCAGTAGTCCTCCCGACCGCCCTGCCGGTGGGTGCCCGAAGGCACTCGGCCCCACCGGCGGGCGGCCCCCGAACCACCGCACGAGAGGTACCCCATGACGCTCCAGACCGCCCGGCTCGCCGCGGCCACCACCAACCGCAGAGCCAACGGCTCGCGCCTGCGGGGCTGGGCCTATGCCTCGCCGACGGCGCTGTTCGTGCTCGTCCTGTTCATCATCCCGCTGATCCTGGTCTTCCGGATGAGCGCGTCGCAGTGGCCGTTGCTGGCCGGCGACCAGGGGATCAACTTCCCCGACAACTACACGAACGCTGTGAACAACCGGTTCTTCTTCGACTCCATTCTGTTCACGCTGAAGTACACGGTCCTCGCGACGATCCTGCTCATCAGCCTCGGGCTCGGGCTCGCGCTCATGGTGCAGGAGTCCTCGCGCTGGAAGGGCTTCCTGCGCACGTCGTTCCTGGTGCCGAGCGCGCTCGGCCTCGCGTCCGCGTCGCTCCTGTTCTACGTCCTGTACTCGCCGATCGCCGGACCGTTCGCCCCGCTCATGAAGCAGTTCGGCTGGACCTTCCTCGGTTCGCCGAACGCTGCGCTCGCCTCGACCCTGTTCCTGGTCGTCTGGCGGTTCGCGGGGTTCTACATGCTGCTCATGCTGGTCGGCCTGCAGGCGATCCCGCACGAGATCTACGAGGCGGCCCGCATGGACGGCGCCAGCCCGTGGAACACGTTCCGACGGATCACGATCCCGCTGCTGAAGCCGACCATCGCCCTGACGACCATCCTGTGCGTGACCGGGTCGCTCCTGGCCTTCGAGCAGTTCTACATCCTCACCAAGGGTGGCCCGGACAACAGCACCATCACGGTGGTCCAGCTCATCTACTCGGTCGCGTTCCAGGGCCAGAACGACCTCGGTGTCGCAGCGGCCCTCTCCGTGATGGTGCTCATCGCCCTCGTCGTCATCAACGCCGTCCAGCTGCGGGTCTTCCGCGACTCGAACGAGAGCTGAGGCCGCCATGACGACGACGACAGACACGACGACCGCACGCCGCTCCGTCACCGCCCCGCGCGTCGCGCCGACCACCCGCATCGGGGGCGTCGCCATGCGTACGCCGTTCTGGGTGTTCTCCGGGGCGATCGCGCTGATCTTCCTCTACCCGCTCGTGTGGACCTCGGTCTCGTCGGTGTCTCCGCACCCGGGCACGGGGCAGGTCGATGGCTGGGGCTTCGGCAACTACGTGACGCTCGCGCACTACCAGGCAGGCATCTGGCAGTACCTCGCCAACTCGGTGATCGTGTCCGGGCTGTGCGTGATCCTGACGCTGCTGATCTCGACGCTGGGCGGTTACGCGTTCGCGCGGTTCCGGTTCCCGGGTCGCAACCTGCTCTTCATGCTGACGCTCGCGATCCTCATGGTCCCGTACGCGTCGCTGCTGATCCCGCTGTACGTCCTGCTGAACAAGGTGGGGCTGTCGAACTCGCTGGTCGGTGTCGCGCTCGTGCTCACCATGTTCCAGCTGCCGTTCTCCACGTTCATGATGCGGATCTCGTTCGAGTCGGTGCCGCGCGAGCTCGACGAGGCTGCCCTCGTCGACGGGTGCTCGTCGTTCGCCGCCCTGCGGCGCGTCCTGCTGCCGGCCGTCCGGCCGGGCCTCATCACGGTGGGCCTGTTCGCGTTCCTCGCGGCATGGAACGACTTCTTCGCGCCGCTGATCCTCATCAACGACACGAACAAGATGACGCTCCCGCTGGCCGTGTCCAACCTCCGCGTGCAGGTGCAGGGAGTCGTCGACTACGGCGCCACCGAGGCGGGCGTGGTCGTGCTCGCAGTGCCCTGCATCGTGCTCTTCCTCCTGCTCCAACGACACTACGTGCGCGGCTTCATGTCGGGTGCGCTCAAGGGATGACGATGACCACCACCACGACGACCGCGGCAACGCCGGTCGCCCCCTCGCGCGGCGCGCTGAGGCCCCTCGGCCTCGCCGAGGTCACGATCACGGGCGGCTTCTGGGCGCAGCGCCAGGCGGTCAACCACGCCGAGACCCTGGCGCACATCGAGCACTGGCTCGAGCGCGAGGGGTGGATCGGCAACTTCGATGCCGCCGCCGCAGGCACCCTCGGCAGCCGGACCGGGCGCGAGTTCTCCGACTCCGAGGTCTACAAGCTCCTCGAGGCCATGGCCTGGGAGATCGGTCGCACCGACGACGCGGACCTGGACGCACGGTTCGAGGCCCTGGTGGCCCGGGTCGCGGCGGCGCAGGAGGCGGACGGGTACCTCAACACGGCGTTCGGCCGTCCCGGTCAGGCCGCGCGCTACACCGACCTCGAGTGGGGTCACGAGCTCTACTGCTACGGCCACCTCTTCCAGGCGGCGGTCGCCCGTCTGCGGACGCGGCCCGACGCCTCGGACGGACTGGTCGACGTCGCGCGACGGGCGGCCGACCACGTCGTCGCGACGTTCGGACCCGACGGGCGGGTCGCCGTGTGCGGCCACGCCGAGATCGAGCCGGCGATCGCCGAGCTCGGCCGGGCGACGGGGGAGCGCCGCTACCTCGAGCAGGCTGCGCTGTTCGTCGAGCGCCGAGGCACCGGAACCCTCCGCGACATCGAGTTCGGCCGGGCCTACTACCAGGACGACGTGCCGGTGCGGAAGGCCACGGTGCTGCGGGGCCACGCGGTCCGGGCCAACTACCTCGCGGCGGGCGCAGTCGACGTGGCGATCGAGAACGACGACCGCGAGCTGCTCGGCGCGCTGGTGACCCAGTGGGAGAACACGGTCGCTCGCCGCACGTACATCACGGGCGGTCAGGGTTCCCACCACATGGACGAGTCGTTCGGTGACGACTTCGTGCTCCCGCCGGACCGGGCCTACTCCGAGACGTGCGCGGGCGTCGGCTCGATCATGTTCTCGTGGCGGCTCCTGCTCGCCGAGGGTCTGCCGCGCTACGCGGACCTGGTCGAGCGGACCCTCTACAACGTGGTGGCGACGTCGCCCTCGCACGAGGGCAACGCGTTCTACTACACGAACACGCTCCACCAGCGGCGTCCGGGCACGGTTCCCGCGACGGACGTCGCCGTGCCACGCGCGTCGTCGTCGCTGCGCGCGCCGTGGTTCGCGGTGTCGTGCTGCCCGCCCAACGTCGCCCGGACGCTCGCGAGCCTGGCCGCGTACGTCGCGACCACGGACGACGAGGGCCTGCAGATCCATCAGTACGCGCCTGCTCGCATCCGCACGTCACTGGCCGACGGACGGACGATCGCGGTCGACGTGGAGACGCAGTACCCGGACGACGGCGTCATCCGGGTGACCGTCGCCGAGTCGTCGCCCGAGCCGTGGAACCTGTCGCTCCGGGTGCCGGGATGGGCGGTCGGCGCGACGGTGCGGACGCCGGAGGGTGTGCGCCCGGCGCCGAGGGGCGCCATCACGGTGCGCCGGCAGTTCGAGGCCGGGGACGTCATCGAGCTGACGCTGCCGGTCGGGCCGCGCCTGTCGGTCGCGGACCCGCGGATCGACGCGGTGCGCGGCTGCGTCGCGGTCGAACGTGGCCCGGTGGTGCTCTGCCTCGAGTCGGTGGACCTCGGCGAGGCAGGTCTGGTGGCCGAGCTCTCCGACGTCCGCCTCGACCGTGCCGTGCCGCTGCGGGAGTCCGAGGGCCGCGTCCTGGCCACCCTCGCGCTCGACCGGCCGGCGGACGGTAGCTGGCCGTACGGAGGCCCGGCCGACGAGGAGCACGGGCACGCTGGGAGCGCGGAGGTGTCCCTGATCGCCTACCACGACTGGGCGAACCGGGGACCGTCGACGATGCGGGTCTGGATCCCGGTGGTCTGATCGTCGGAGGCGGGTGCGCGAGTGAGGGTCGCACCCGCCTCGGACGTTTTCACCCGGTATGTCCCCATTCAACGGGCCTACCCTGGGATCGTCGGGCACCCCGACGTGGTGCCCGTGCGACGAGGAGGTCGTGCCGTGCGCCGTGCGTTCCTGTCGATCGTTCTCCTGCTGGGCGTGCTCGTGCTCGCGCCCGTTCCTGCCGCCAGCGCGGCGCCCTACTGCGGGATCGTCTGGGGTTCGCTCGCGAAGTCGGCTCCCGGGCTCTCTCAGGCACCGGTCAGCAACGTCCGGACCGGACAGCACACCTGCTACGACCGGTTCGTCGTCGACGTCGCGGGTGACGTCGGCGGCTACACCGTGCGGTACGTCGCCCACGTGACGCAGGACGGGTCCGGAGCCACGATCCCGACGCGCGGGGGAGCAGCACTGCAGATCACCGTCAACGACCCGTCTGCCTACGCCCCCGCCAACCGGCTCGAGCTGCGCGACGTCTCCGGCTACCGGACGTTCCGACAGGTCGTCTTCGCGGGCTCGTTCGAGGGGTACACGTCCTTCGGGCTCGGTGTCCGGGCCAGGCTCCCGTTCCGCGTGTTCACCCTGGACGGCCCGGGGTCCGCGTCGCGACTCGTGGTGGACGTCGCCCACCGCTGGTAGCGGGTGCCGACGACGACACGGGCGGGCGCCGCAACGACGAGGCGCTCGCCCGTGGTCCTTCTCTGCGAAGACAGCCCGAGATCAGGCCCGGGGCAGGGCGACGGCGCTGACGACGAGGCCGTCGCCGACGGCCCAGCGTCCGTGCAGCAGGTCCGTGCCGAGCCCGCGCACCCGCAGGCGCGCGGTGAACGTGCCGGGGCCGATGCGGACGTCCACGTGCTCGAACCCGAGCCAGGACTTCACGATCGGCGACCACACCTTGTAGACCGACTCCTTGGCGGAGAACAGGATCCGGTCGGGACAGGTGCCCGGGTCGAGGTCGGCGAGCGCGTCGCGCTCCGCGTCGCTCATGATCAGCGAGACGGTCTCCGGGGGCAGGGGCGCGAGGACCTCGGCGTCGATGCCGATGCCCGCCCACGCGTCTGCGTGCCCGACCGCCGCCGCCCGGTACCCGTCGCAGTGGGTCATGCTCCCGACGACTCCGGGTGGCCACACGGGTGCCCGGTCGGGACCCGACGGCACGGCCACGGGACCGGGCCCGAGCTCGGTGAGCGCCGTGCGAGCGCAGGCGCGGACTGCCGCGTACTCGGCCCGCCTGGCCGGCACGGCCCGCGCGACCGACGCCTCCTCCTCGGGGAAGAGCGTTCCGGGCAGGGGTGTTCCTCGATGCTCGGCGACGACGACGTCGGGGGGCAGCACCTGCTCCATCACGACTGTCAGTCTGGCAGTGTCCGCGCACCACGCGCGCCGGACCGCGCGACGGCGACCGAGCCGATCAGCGCGACCCCTTCCGGGAGCGGGTCACGATCTCGACCGACTCGCGGCACAGGCGGGCGATCGCCGTGACGTCCCGGGCCTGCAGCAGGCTGCGGGACACCATCCACGAGCCACCCACGGCGATCACGGCCGGGACGGCGAGGTACGCGGCTGCGTTGTGCGGTCCGACGCCGCCTGTCGGTAGGACGCGCATCCCCGCGAACGGCGCTCCGAGCGCCTCGACCGCTGCCACGCCTCCGGACGTCTCGGCCGGGAAGAACTTCACGCAGTCGAGCCCCAGGTCGAGCGCCGCCATCACCTCGGTGGCCGTCACCGCACCGGGCACCACGGTGACGCCCAGCTCGAGGCACCTCTCCACCACGGCCCGAGACATGCCGGGGGAGACGACGAAGGTGGCGCCCGCGTCGACGACCTCGTCCACCTGGGTCGCCGTGAGCACCGTCCCGGCGCCGACCAGGGTGTCGCCCCGCAGGGCGAGCGTGCGGATCGCGGCGATCCCGGCGGGCGTCCGCAGCGTCACCTCGGCGATGGGGAGGCCGCCGCCGACGAGCGCCTCGGCCAGGTAGTCGGCGTCGAGCGCGCGGTCGATGACCACCACGGGCACGACGCCGTAGCGCTGCAGGGTGCCGAGGACGTCGGTCACCGGCCCGTCCCGCCCGCGTCGGGCCGGCTGCTGTCGAGTGGAGCCACCCGGCCACCGTAGAGCTAGTCGATCCAGAGCACGATCCCGGTCATGCCGCTCAGCACCGCCGCCACTCCCGCCCGGATGGCGGCGGCACTGCGTTCGGGCGTGAACGTGTCGGGGTCGCTCGCCGACGCCGCACCGAGGCCCTCGCCGCGGAACGCCGCGCCGGTCCAGTCGACCGCGGTGACGTTGTGGGTCGGCTCGGCCACCTCCGCGCCGACGACGAGGAACTGCTGGTCCAGATGGTTCGCGGTCACGACGGCCAGCGGGTCGACGAGCGCGTCGCCCGCACTGACGACGAGGTCGGGCTGCATTGCCATGGCGGCCGTGATACCCCCGATGTAGTCACCGTCGTCGACCACGACCGTCTTGAGCGCGACGTCCCCGTCGTGCGCCCAGTCCGTCACGGCGTCGACCAGCGTGCGCGTCGGTGCGTCGTCGCCGGCCGACAGAAGGACGACACGGTAGCCCTGCGACGGGCGCACCTCGTCCCACGAGCCCGGCTCCGGCGCGATCGTCGCCTCGGGGCTCGGCGGTGCGGACGGGTCGCTGAAGCCGGGGCCCAGCGTGCCGACTGCCGAGGGGGCCGTCCCGGGCTGAGACCAGGCGTCGGCGGCGCAACCCGCGAGCAGAGAGACCGTCAGGACCGCTGCCGCGGCAGGCGCCGCGACCGTGCGTAGTCGTGCGAACACTGCGTGATCGTCCTTTGTGAGCGGGAGGAGCGGGTCCAGTCCTACCCCAGGTCAGAGGCCCGCTGGTCGCCTGCGGACGACGTTCCGCGGGTGTTCGCCGGTGGTCCGTCTCGCGTTCATCCCGGAGGTGGACGGTGCGCAGGCCAACCGAAGGAGCCTCCATGCCCCGCGCCGCCCGGCGTTCCGTGCTCGTCTGCCTGGGTCTTCTGGGGCTCGCCGCTCTCGGCGCGTCTCCGGCCGCCGCGCACGGCTTCAGCACCAGCATCTTCGTCGACGTCACGGCGGCCGGGCAGGGCACGGTGCGCACCCAGCTCGACCTCGAGTACGACCTGCTCGTGGTGTCCGCCGCCGACGCGGAGCAGGACGACGCTCTCTTCCAGGACGGCACCGTGGCGTTCGAGGACGGGGACCCGCAGGAGCAGGCGGCAGCGCTCGCGGCGCACGCGGACACCGTCCTGGCCTACGTCACGGGCGGCTTCTCGGTCTCGTCGGCCGACGAGGTCTGCTCGCCGTCGCAGGTCGGCGACGCGACCGTCACCCAGCGCGAGGGCGTGCCGTACGCGGTCCTCGTCCTCGACCACGACTGCGCCACGTCGGACGGTTCGCACGAGGTGACCACGACGCTCTTCGGCGACGACGAGGGCTACGTCCGCGACGCCAAGACGATCCTCACCTACGAGATCGACGGGCAGCAGGGCAGCGCCGCGACCGACGGCGCGCAGCCGACGTTCTCCACCGAGCAGACCACCCCCGAGCGGTTCTGGGAGTTCTTCCACCTGGGCGCCGAGCACCTGCTGACCGGCATCGACCACATCCTGTTCCTGCTCGCGCTCATCGCCGGATCTCGCCGGCTCCGCGAGATCGTGCTCGCCGCGACGACGTTCACGATCGCCCACTCGGTGACGTTCATCCTGGCCGCGACCGGGGTGATCAGCGTTCCGACGCGGATCGTCGAGCCCGTCATCGCGCTGTCGATCGCCGTGGTCGCGGGCTGGTACCTGTGGCGGATCTGGAAGCACGGCAGCAGGGCCACCGAGATCGACACGACCGACGGTGGTCACCTCGGGCTCGACCGAGCCGGGTGGATCCGGCTCGCCGTCGTGTTCGGCTTCGGGCTGGTGCACGGCCTCGGGTTCGCGGGAGCGCTCGGGATCGACGAGCCGTGGTCGTGGACCCTGCTCTGGTCGTTGCTGGTGTTCAACGTCGGCATCGAGATCGTGCAGATCTCGATCATCCTGCTGCTGTTCCCCATGCTCACCATGACGCGCTACCGGGCACCCCGGACGGGTCTGTGGATCACCGGCCTGGTCGCCGCGGGCGTGACCGTCATGGGCCTGGTCTGGTTCGTCGAGCGCCTGCTGGGCACCTGAGGCAACCGTTCCGGCACGGGCAACCGGGCGGATCGCACGAGTTGGCCGGGGGTTCACCTGGCCTCGCCAGGGTGAGACCCGCCACACAGGCACCACTCAGCCATTCTCGAAGAGAACGGACGACGCATGTCTTCGATCAGCGTGACACCCGAGCGCCGGGCAGCCCGGCACCGGATGTCTGTACGCCTCACCGCCCTCGCCGTCGGCGCCACGTGCGTCTTCGGGGGGATCGCCATCTCCACGCCCGCCATGGCCGACGACCCGGCCAGCCTCACCGGGGTCGTCCTCGGCGTCGGCGCCGACGAGACGCAGCGCATCGTGACCTGGTACTCGTCGGTCGACGCCGCGCAGGGCGTCCAGCTCGCCCCGACCTCGTCCCTCGTCGCGGGCGCGTTCCCGGCGTCCGCCGTGACCGTCGCGGGTGTCGGCGGTGCGAACATCGCGTCCAGCGGTGGCTTCAACCGACACGCGACGCTCGCGGGCCTCGCCGAGAACACCGTCTACTCCTACCGCGTCGGCTCCGACACCAGCGGCTGGTCGGCGACGTACTCCTTCAGGACCCAGTCGTTCGACGGCGACTACGACTTCCTGTTCTACGGCGACCCGCAGATCGGCGCGTCGGGCAACGTGGCCAAGGACCAGGCCGGCTGGCAGGACACGCTCGACGTGTCGCTCGCGGCCAACCCGAACGCCGAGCTCCTCGTGTCGGGCGGTGACCAGGTCGAGACGGCCAACACCGAGTCGCAGTGGACCGCGTTCCTCGCGCCCGACAAGCTGCGCCAGTACCCGTGGGCGGCGACGATCGGCAACCACGACGTCGGCGGCAAGGCGTACGAGCAGCACCTGTACACGCCGAACACCGACCGCTCGGGGGGGCTGTACGCGAACGGCAACCCTGCCGGCGCCCAGTCCGGTGGCGACTACTGGTACATCTACAAGGACGTCCTGTTCATCGACCTGAACAGCAACTCCTACGCCACCGCGCAGGGTGGTGGCGGCGACGCGGCACACCTCGCGTACGTCACCAACGTGGTCGACCAGCACGGCGCCGAGGCCAAGTACACGGTCCTCGTCTACCACCACTCGATCTACTCCGCGGCGGCGCACGCCAAGGACGCCGACAACAAGGTGCGTCGGGTCGACTTCCCGACCACGTTCTCGAACCTCGGCGTCGACCTCGTCCTGCAGGGTCACGACCACGTCTACACGCGCAGCTACCTCATCAAGAACGGCGCGAAGGCCGACCCCACCGAGCAGCCGGGTGCGGCTGACGTGTTCGCCGGTCCCGGTGGCGTCCTGTACGTGACGGGCAACTCGGCCTCCGGCTCGAAGTACTACGACATCACGGCCCCGGACGCCAGCGGCACCAGCGGTGCCGGCAACGGCGCGGACCCGCTGAACCCGAGCAGCTACTGGTACAACTCGTCGCAGAACCAGGAGCACGTGCGCTCGTACGTCAAGGTCCAGGTCCGGGCCGACAAGCTCGTCGTCGAGAACGTCCGGAGCGGCAACTGCGCCGCGCCCAACGCGGCCGCCGAGCTCGGCAACGTGCCGTGCGACGCCACGACGCAGACGCAGCCGGTCGGTTCCGTGACCGACTCGGTGACCGTGCACCCCTACCAGGGCTCCGGCCAGTCCATCCAGGTCGCGGTTCCCAACGCGGCCCCCGGTGAGTTCGGCTGGACGATCGACGGCTACAACGGCCTGGTCAACCTCGGCACGGCGGTCGAGCACGACGGCAGCTACTTCGAGGCGACCGGTCAGATCAACCCGATCGCCGTGACCGACTCGCGCCACAGCAAGGCCCCGTGGTCGATCTCCGCCGCGGTCGGCGACTTCAAGGACGGCACCAAGACGTTCTCGGGCGCCAACCTCGGCTGGACGCCCAAGGTCGTCGA
This sequence comes from Cellulomonas sp. P4_H4, assembly GCF_056400865.1. Lineage (NCBI taxonomy): Bacteria > Bacillati > Actinomycetota > Actinomycetes > Micrococcales > Cellulomonadaceae > Cellulomonas > Cellulomonas sp. P4_H4. The sequence continues at coordinate 583,227 of NZ_JBFUKL010000003.1, read as the reverse complement.
GGCCGGTGCGGGTGCGACCGCAGGCGAGTCGGTCGTCTCCGGGTACGCCGGTGGCGGCAGCGGCCTGTCGATCTCGCGTGGCCTCGGCTCGGCGAGCCAGGGCCACGACAAGGGCACGGCCAAGCTCGGCGCCGACCTGGACCTGAAGATCCCGGGTGAGGTGGCCAAGGGCTCGTACCGCGCCACGCTCACCATCACGGCACTGAGCAGCTGATCTCGGTCTGCTGACCGGTGGGTGGGCGCCTCGTACGCCCACCCACCGGATGTCCCGTCTCTCGACTCTGAAGGACTCTCTTGATGCACGCACGACTCGTCCGTACCGCCCTCGTCACCGTGGGCGTCGCCGCTCTGGCTGTGCTCGGCTTCACCGCCCCCGCGAACGCGGCGGGCGAGAACGACGTCACCTGGACCGTGCGAACCGGCTCCAACGCGCTCGGCGCCGACCGGACGAGCTTCACGTACACCGTGAACCCCGGGGCGGCGGTGGACGACACCCTCGTCGTCGCGAACCGCGGCGCGACGGCCCTGGACCTCGCGGTCTACGCCGCTGACGGGTACACGACGGAGAGCGGTCAGCTCGACCTGCTCACGACGCAGGACACGTCGACCGGCGTCGGTGCATGGGTGGACACCGACATCGACACCGTCACCGTCGAGTCGGGCCAGACGGTCGACGTGCCCTTCAGCGTGCAGGTTCCGCAGGACGCGACCCCCGGGGACTACGTCGGCGGGGTCGTCACCTCGCTGGCCCAGTCGGACGAGGAGGCGGGCATCAACGTGGACCGGCGGCTCGGCGTCCGGATCACGCTCCACGTGGGTGGCGAGCTGCGGCCGAGCCTTGCGGTCGAGGACGTCTCGGTGGCCTACCACGGCACCCTGAACCCGTTCGCGACGGGCGACGCGACGGTCAGCTACACGCTGCACAACACCGGCAACGCGATCCTCTCGGCCCAGCAGCTCGCGTCCGTCGCGGGTCCGTTCGGCTGGTTCACCGCTGCGGCCGCTGCCCAGGAGGCGCCCCCGCAGCTGCTGCCGGGGGAGTCGTGGGACGTCACGGTCCCTGTCGAGGACGTAGCTCCGACATTCCGCGTCTCGGCGACCGCCGTCGTGACGCCGCTGCTCACGGACCTGTCCGGCTCGGCCACCTCTCTCGACGCGGTGACCGCCACCGACTCGACCTGGGCCGTGCCGTGGTCGCTCCTCGTGCTCGTCCTGCTGGTGGTCGGCGCCGTCGTCGGCACGGCCCGCGTCGTCCGTCGCCGTCGCCGCCGCCGGGCCGAGCAGGAGACTGCTCGCGTGCAGGAGGCCGTCGAGCTCGCGCTGCGTGACCGCGCGACGTCGTCGAGCTGACGGACGTCTAGGCGGTGGAACGTCGCACGAGGGTCAGACCCAGGCCGACGACCGCGAGGACGACACCGACGACCGCGAGCATCGCGGGAAGCTCGGGCGGGATGCCGAGGTACACCGTGATGCCGAGGATCCGCGAGAGCCCCCACGGCAGGAGGGCCATCTGGTCGTTCCAGACGGTCAGCGCCCGTTCCAGCCCGATCGCGGCGACACCGCCGGAGACGATCGCGAGCGTGAGCCCACCGGCCAGGACGGTCGCGCCGACCGCGCGGACCGTCCGCAGACCGTAGGCGCGGCGGAGCACGAGCGCGATCACCACGAACGACCAGCAGAACGCCGCGAACGCGATGGTGATGTAGACGGTCCGCGACGTCGGCTCGGTCCAGAAGCCGAACCAGTAGCGACCGGGCCCCCGGACCGCGAGCGACGCGAGCAGGATGACGGTGCGCAGCAGGACCACGCCACCGAGCGCCGCCCAGAGGTGGAACGGGTCACGGCGGCCGACGACGAGCCGCAGGATCGCGACGAGGACGAGCCACGCGCCGAGCGTCGCGACGAGGTGCGCGGGCGCCGCGAACCACGTGTACACCAGCCGGCTCGCCACGAGCACGAAGGCCGGCAGCGCCCAGACGACGACCCGATCGACGCGGTTCGTCGGCGCGTGGACCTCGCCGAGCCGCCACGGGCGCGTGACGGCGACAAACAGGGCACGCAGCGCCGTCGACCGCGGCCGGACGGCGCCGAGCAGCAGCACGACCAGCACGCCGACGAGCAGCCCGCGGGCCCACCAGGCCATCGCGGGGTCGCGGTCCGCGCGCTCGGCACCCAGGTCGGCGGCCGTGAAGCTGTAGGCCGGCAGCGCCAGGTCCCCGGCGTACCGCTCGTCGTGCTCGGCGCGTGCGGAGCGGAAGGCCTGCTCGGCCGAGCGCCACTGCTCGTATGCCGTCGCGCTGCCGGTGTCGAGCCACTCCACCCGGCGCAGCACGGACTCGCGGTAGGCGGCGAGCGTGCTGAGGAGGTCGGTCTCGTACTCGAGGGCGTCGACGAGCTGGTCGTAGAGCTCGGGGGACTGCCACGTGCTCGGGTCGGTTCCGGAGACCTGCGCGCGCATCTCCGAGGCGATCTCGGCCGCGCCCGACCCGTCGGCGATCGCGGAGTCGAGCTCGGTGCGGCTCACCGCGTAGATGCTGTCGAGCGCGGCGGAGTCACCGGTCACGATGTCCCACTCGAAGATCCACATCATGGGTGGCGGCTCGAGCCCGAGCGCCTTGACGCTCTGCTCCGCGTACGGCCCGATGTACAGACCTCGGGTGATCGCCTCGCGCGACCGTCCCAGGGCCTCGGTGATCGCCGCCGCCGTCGCAGGGTCCGCCGAGAGCGTCTGCCGCACCCAGTCCGAGGTGACCTGCGTCGGGTCGGCCGACGGGTCCCACGCGAGCCGGGCGGTGCCGTACGTGTTCAGGTCGTACATCTGCCAGAAGCCGGTCCGCAGGTAGAGCGTCATGGGTCCCGCGCGCAGCGGGCCGCCGTCCTGCGTCCAGTTCCACACGCCCTCGACGTGCGGGTTCGCCGCGAGGAACGTCTGGAGCGCCTGCGCCTCCTCGGCGACCAGGTCGTTGGGGAGCGCACCGAAGCCCTCGAACTCCCGGCGTGCCTGGAACTCGACGATGCGCCGGTGCGAGCCCGTCAGGAGCGTCGGGTTGAGCGGCAGGTGGCTGTAGAAGTCGCCCATCGTGTACTTGGTCGACACGATCAGGTGCGGGTCGTCGATCGCACCCAGCACCGCCTCGTACGACGCAGGGTTGGTGTGCAGGTCGCCGACGGCCCCGACGCCGACGGTCCACGTGCGGAAGATGATCTCGCGGTCGTGCTCCGCGGCGGTCTCGAGCAGGGCGTCGAGCATCGCCTGCACCGACGACTCCGAGGTCACGGCGAGCTTCGAGGAGTAGTCCCAGCCTGCTTGGTAGACCGAGCCGCCCTCGCCGATCCGGACCATGAGCCCGTCGACGAACGGCATGCTCTCGAACAGCTCGGACAGGCCCGCCTGGTAGACCGACCACAGCGCCGGGTCGTCGACGTCCAGGCCGCCGACCGTCCGCTCGAGGTACGTCTCGAGCGGTGGTGACACCGCGAGCATGTCGGTGAGGAAGTAGACGCGCATGCCCATGTCGGACGCGTACCGGAACACCGGACCGAACGCCTCGACCATCGCCTGGGCCCGGGCGACGTGCGGGTCGCCCTCGGGGTACACCTCGTGGCCGTCGCCCACGCCCTCGAAGGTCACGTACTCGAGGAACCCGGGCACGACGACGCCGTTGTACCCGGTCCGCGCGGCGTGCTGGACGAGCTGGCGGAACTGCTCGTCGATGCGGTCGACCGCGCCCTGGTCGACCCACGGCGCGTCGGGCAGCACGGCGCTCGCGACGACGTCGGTGTTGAGCGAGTAGTCGGTGCCGGACGCGAACGCCTCGGGGTCGGCCTCGCGTCCCACCGAACCCGCGTCGGTGAGCCGGAGCCCGAGCCGGGGCTCCTGCGTGGCGCCGGTGGTGTCCAGAGCGGCTCCCGAGCGGATGCGGTCCGCGATCCCGTAGAGCCCGGCCGCGGCGCCGGCCAGCTCGGCGGCGTCCACCGTCCATCGCCCGTCGGACGCCTGGCGAACCTGGTAGGCCTCGGGCGAGTCGGCGAACGGCGCGACGATGCGCACGGTCAGGTCGGCGTCGGTCGTCGTGACGGCAGGTGCGGGTTGTCCACGTCCGACGAGCGCGTCAGAGACGGCGGACGCCGCGAGGGCGACCCGTGCGTCGTCGGGCACCTGGATGCTCGCGACCGCCGGAGCTGCCACGGCCGGGGTCGCCCGCACCGCGGTCGACTCGACGGCGGGCGGCGTGTCCGCGGGCTCGAACGTCAGCCCGAGCGCGGCTCCGACCCCGACCGCGACGGCCACGCCGAGAGCGAGCACGACGACGGCAGCGACGAGCGAGGGCCAGGCTCGAGTTCGGGACACCGCGGCAGTGTAGGAACCTCAGCCGTGCGTTCGTGTCCCAGGCCACAGTCGGGAGACGGTGACCTGCGGCGTCACCGCTCGAACTGGCCGACCGTGCCCGATCCGTTACCCGCATTCACCCGACCGGCCCAGTCGGTGTCGAGCGCACTCGCCGTCGGATCCGGGACCTCCGCCTCTGCTCGCACGGACCGGCTCGTCGCACGATGGGATCGTGCCTGCCAGCCCGGCAGGGTTCGTGATGGAGGAGAGATGGCACGCGTGCTCGTCGCCTACGCGACGTCCCGTGGGGGAACCCAGGGGTTGGCAGAGGTGATCGGCGAGAGCCTGCACGAGCTGGGCCACGACACGGTGGTTCGTGAGGCGGCCGAGGTGACGGAGCTCGCCGACACGGACGCGGTCGTCGTGGCAGGCCCCCTGTATGCGGGCACCTGGCACAAGGACGCCCGGCGGTTCGTGTCGCGGCATGCGGACGGGCTCCGTGAGAGGCCTGTGTGGCTCGTCGCGACCGGCCCGCTCGACGGCTCGGCCGCGGAGCGTGAGATCCCGCCCGTCCCGCACGTGCGGGCAGCCTCCGCGAAGATCGGCGCGCGCGGCGTCCAGACGTTCGGCGGTCGTCTCCTGCCCGACGCGAAGGGGCTCGTGGCGAGTGCGATGGCCAAGCGGTCGGCAGGCGACTGGCGCGACGGCGAGCACGTCGACCGGTGGGCGCACGAGGTCGACGCGCAGCTGCGGAGCTGAGACACGGCGGGCGGCGCGCTGTGGCGTCGCGTGCCGAGAGCTCGGTGACCTGGTCGACGTCTGACTAGTGCGCCCCGGATCCCACCAGCGGGCCACGGCCCGTGACGGGCAGTCCGGCGCGTGCCCAGGCGTGGAACCCGCCGACCACGTCGGTCGACCGGTGCAGCCCCAGGTCGCTCAGTGCCGCCGCGGCGAGGCTCGAGGTGTACCCCTCGGAGCACAGGACGATCACCTGCACGTCGTAGCCGACCGCCTCCGGGATGCGGTGTGCGCTGGTCGGGTCGAGGCGCCACTCGAGCACGTTGCGCTCGATCACGACCGCCTGCGGCACCTCGCCCTCGACGGCGCGCTGAGCAGCGGGCCGGATGTCGACGAGGAGTGCGCCGGCCTCGATAGCGTCCCACGCGTCGCGCGGCTCGAGCCGGTCGAGCCCGGCGCGGGCCTCGGCGAGCACGTCGTCGATGGTCCGGGTCATGAGTTCGACTCGGGCTCGTCGGTCTCGACGACCCGCGCGGGGACCAGGGTGCCGTCGGCGGTCCGGGTCCAGTAGGTCATCCGCGTCAGCGGCACCGAGTACGCGTGGATCGTGACGGCCGGCTCTTTGCCGGCGTTGAGCACGTCGTGCAGGTCGCCCGGGTCCACGGTCTGGGTCTGTCCGGTCGAGAACTCCTGGGGGACCAGTGCGCCGTCCAGGTGCGGACGGAACTCCGTGATGGTTCCCGACACGACGGTGAACGCCGCGGACGAGTCGCCGTGGTCGTGCAGCTCGGTGCCCTGCGACGGGAGCCAGGTGATCAGCCAGACGTCGACCCCGTTCGGGGCGTCGAGCCGCGTCCACCAGCGGCCGCTCTGCTGGAAGCGGACCAGGGGCTGCCAGAGATCGTTGCGGGCGGCGATCGAACGCGTCAGCGTCCTGAGCTGGCCCACGTCCAGGGTGCGGGGATGTGCAAGAGCGGTCATGGTCGTGCCTCTCGGGGTGCGTCTGTCACCGACCGCGCGAGCGCGGTCGGTCGGGCCGGAGCGTCAGGAGTTCTGACAGCGGGCCGGACAGGAGCGCGACGGACGCACGACGGTCGCGGTGAGGTCCACGCGGTGCTCCGACCTGTGCGCGAGGGGCGATCGGGCCGCACGAAAGCACGACGTCACGACGAGGTCAACGTCTTGGTGCCGTCTTCTCTGATGCTGGACGCCTGCGGAGCTGCATCCTCAGCGGCGTGCGGCGTGCCGTTCGAGGAAGGCGTAGACCTCCGCGTCCTCGACACCGGGGAACGAACCGGTCGGCAGGGGCGACAGGATCTGCGCGTGCACGGCGGCACTGGGCCACGCCTGCCCTGCCCAGCGGGCGGCCAGAGCCGGGTCAGCCTGTCGGCAGCAGGCAGGGTCAGGGCAGCGTGACTCGCGGCGGGTGGCCGTGTCCCGCCCGCGGAACCACTTCTCCGAGCCGAACGGGAGGCCGACCGTGATCGAGAACCCGCCGGCGCTCGTCGAGCCCGTCTGCGTCGTGCACCAGAACGTGCCCTCGGGGGTGTCGGTGTACTGGTAGTACTCGGTGGTGCGGTCACGGCGCGTGAATGCCGCGCGCGCCGCCCACCGGCGGCACACCACCTGACCCTCGATGGCGCCCGTCCCGTCGACCGGGAACCGCACGCCGTCGTTGGAGTAGCCCTTGAACAGCGTCCCGTCGTCGGCGACGCGCAGGAAGTGCAGCCGGATGTCGAGGTGCTCGGTGAGCAGGTTGGTCAGCCGCCAGGCGGCGGCTTCGTGCGTGACGCCGAACGCGTCGCGCAGGTCCTCGACGGCGAGCGCCTTGCGTTTCTTGGCGTCGGTGAGGTGGGCGAGCGCCGTGCTCATCGGGACGAGGCACGCGGCCGCGAAGTAGTTGATCTCCACCCGCTGGCGCAGGAAGTCCGCGTAGCTGCGCGGCGTGGAGTGCTCGAGCACACGGTGCGCGATCGCCTGCAGGGCCAGCGAGCGCAGGCCGTGGCCGCCGGGGATGGACGCGGGCGGCAGGTAGATGCGGCCGTTGGCCAGATCGGTGACCGTGCGGGTCGAGTGCGGCAGGTCGTCGACGTGCAGCAGGGAGAACCCGAGGTCGGCGGCCATGCGCTCGACGGCGCTGTGCGTCAGGGCGCCCGTGACGTACCCGGCCCGGCGCACCAGGTCCTCCGCGACGCGCTCGATCTCCGGGAGGTAGTTGTTGCGCTCCCGCATCCAGACGCGCAGGGCCGTGGTCGCCCGGCGCGCCTCCTCGGGCGTCGCGATCGCTGCGTCGTCGCGCCGGGCGATCTCGCGGTGCAGCCCGACGAGCGCCTCCAGGACGTCGGTCGGCATGCTCCGGTTGGGCCGGACAGCGGGCAGCCCGAGGTCGGTGTACGTCGCCGAAGCCTGCGCGGCGTCCAGCTCGACCTCGAGCGCGGCGCGGCGGGACGGTGGTGCGGAGTCCAGGAGGTCGACCGTCGTGGTGCCGAGTGCCTCGGCGAGCGACTGGAGGAGGCTGAGCCGCGGCTCGCGTCGACCGTTCTCGACGAGGGAGAGCTGGCTCGCTGTCGTTCCCGTGCGTCGGCCCAGCTCGGCCAGCGTCAGTCCTCGCGCGAGTCGCAGGTGCCGGATCCGGTGACCGAGGACGCCCAGCGCAGAGGTGCCACCTGGCGTCGCTCCCCGGTTGTCGTTGGGGAGATCAATGATCGGCACGGCTGTGACGGTACAGGGAATATGGGACTTATTGCCCTACAGATCTCTGGAAGTGCCGGGCAGAGTGCGTCCAGAGTGAAGAAACGCGAGAAGTTCCCGCGTTGACACGACAGACAGGACGTTCCGTGGCTAGCTACGTGTCTCGGTTCCGCGACGGCGACAAGGACCAGAAGGACCTGCTCGGTGGCAAGGGTGCGAACCTCGCCGAGATGACCAAGCTGGACCTGCCGGTACCACCGGGCTTCACGATCACGACCGACGCGTGCCGCGCGTACATGCGAGACGGCCACGTACCCCCGGAGCTGCGGGTCGAGGTGACGCTCGCCGTCCGGGAGATCGAGGACGCGCTCGGCCGCCGGCTCGGCGACTTCCACGAGCCGCTCCTGGTGTCGGTCCGGTCGGGCGCCAAGTTCTCCATGCCGGGAATGATGGAGACCGTCCTGAACATCGGGCTCAACGACGCGTCCGTGAAGGGCCTCGCCGAGTTCTCGGGCGACGAGCGCTTCGCGTGGGACTCCTACCGCCGGCTCATCCAGATGTTCGGCAAGACCGTGCTCGGCGTGAACGGCGACGTGTTCGCCGACGCCCTCGAGGAACGCAAGCGTGCCGTCGGTGCGCGCACCGACGTCGAGCTGTCCGCGCAGGACCTTCGGATCGTCGTCCAGACGTTCAAGGAGATCGTCGTCGAGCGGTCCGGCCGCGAGTTCCCGCAGCACCCGCGCGAACAGCTCGACATGGCGATCGAGGCGGTGCTCGACTCCTGGAACACCGACCGCGCCCGGCTCTACCGGCGTCGTGAGCGGATCCCGAACGACCTCGGCACGGCCGTGAACGTGGTCAGCATGGTCTTCGGCAACCTCGGCGAGACGTCCGGCACGGGCGTCTGCTTCACGCGCGACCCGTCCACGGGTGCCACGGGTGTCTACGGCGACTACCTGCCGAACGCGCAGGGCGAGGACGTCGTCGCGGGCATCCGGAACACGCTCCCGCTCGCCGAGCTCGAGCTCCTCGACCCGACGTCGTACGAGGCGCTGCGCCAGGCGATGCGCCGCCTGGAGACGCACTACCGCGACCTGTGCGACATCGAGTTCACGATCGAGCGCGGCAAGCTCTGGCTGCTGCAGACGCGGGTAGGTAAGCGGACGGCACCGGCCGCGTTCCGGATCGCGACCGAGCTCGTCGACGAGAGCCTGATCACGATGGACGAGGCGATCACGCGGTGCACGGGGGACAAGCTCAGCCAGCTGCTGTTCCCGCAGTTCGACGCGTCGTCCGACCGTCGGCTGCTGACCCGCGCGATGCCGGCGTCTCCGGGTGCCGCGGTCGGCGAGATCGTCCTCGACAACGCGCAGGCCCAGGCACGGACCGACGACGGTGCGCACGTCATCCTCGTGCGCCGGGAGACCAACCCCGACGACCTGCAGGGCATGATCGTCGCCGACGGCATCCTGACGGCCCGGGGTGGGAAGACCTCGCACGCGGCGGTCGTCGCCCGGGGAATGGGCACGTGCGCGGTCGTCGGCGCCGAGGCGATGGACGTCGACGAGGCGCGCGGCGAGGTCCGCTTCGGCGACGTCGTGCTGCGAGCCGGGGACACGATCGCGATCGACGGCGCGACGGGCGAGGTCTTCCTCGGCGCCGTACCCGTCGTCGACTCGCCGGTCATGGTCTACGTCGCCGAGGGGCTCGACGCCGGGCTGGCCGCGGCGCGGGACGACGAGGCCCGGGCGCTGGTCCGGGCGGTCGACCGGATCCTGCGTCACGCCGACACCGTGCGCCGGATGGAGGTCCGGACCAACGCGGACACGGCCGAGGATGCGCTCCGCGCACGTGCGCGGGGTGCGCAGGGCGTCGGGCTGTGCCGGACCGAGCACCAGTTCCTGGGTGAGCGTCGGCAGTACATCGAGCGCCTGGTGCTGGCAGAGGCGGACAACGCGCCGGCGGCGCTCGCGGACCTGCTCCCGCTGCAGCGCCAGGACTTCGTCGAGCTCCTGGAGGCGATGGACGGGCTACCGACGACGATCCGGCTGATCGACCCTCCGCTGCACGAGTTCCTGCCGGACCTCACCGACCTGGCCGTGCGGGTGGCAACGGGTGCCGGCGACGAGCACGATGCCACGGTGCTGGTTGCGGTCCGACGGATGCACGAGGAGAACCCGATGCTCGGCCTGCGCGGGGTCCGTCTGGGGCTGACGCTCCCGGGTCTGTTCGCGCTGCAGGTCCGGGCGATCGCGGAGGCGACGGTCCAGCTGGTGCAGGCGGGCCGGCATCCCGAGCCGGAGATCATGGTGCCGCTCGTCGGATCAGTCCGGGAGCTGCAGCTCGTCCGCGAGGAGACGCTGCGCGTCCTCGCGGAGGTGTCCCAGGAGTCCGGGGTCCCGTTGGACATACCGATCGGCTGCATGATCGAGCTGCCGAGGGCGGCGCTGACTGCCCACCGCATCGCGGAGGAGGCCGACTTCTTCTCCTTCGGCACGAACGACCTGACGCAGACCACCTGGGGCTTCTCGCGCGACGACGTCGAGCGGGCGTTCTTCGCCGACTACCTGCAGAACGGCGTGCTGACGATCTCTCCGTTCGAGACTCTCGACGCCGACGGCGTCGGCGAGCTGGTCCGAGCGGGCGTCGAGGGCGGCCGGGCGACGAAGCCCGACCTGCCCCTCGGCGTCTGTGGCGAGCACGGCGGTGACCCGGAGTCGATCCACTTCTTCCACGACGTCGGGCTCGACTACGTGTCGTGCTCGCCGTTCCGTGTTCCGATCGCCCGACTCGAAGCGGGTCGGGCCGCAGTCGCCCATCCCGACCGACGACGCTGAGTCAGCGGTCGAACGCCCACGTCCGATCGGTCAGCATGCGGGCCACCGCGAGACCGATGGACAGGGCGACGACGACGAGCCCAGCCTGCACGGCGAACGCGAGCGCCTGCACGGTGTTGCCGTCGGACAGGTGGAAGACGGCCCGGTAGGCGGCCGCGCCCGGCACCATGATCACGACGGCGGGGACGGCGATCGTGATGCGAGGAACGTCGAGCCGCGGCGCGACGACGGAGGACAGGAGCCCGACGAGCAGCGCGGCGACGGCTGCGCTCGCCTGCACGACCACGCCGGCGTCGACCAGCTCGAGCCGCAGGACGTTGGCGACCATGCCGACCGTCGCTGCGCCCACGGCCATGGGCCACGGGCTGTTGAAGAGCAGCGCGAAGCCGAGCACACCCAGGAAGCTGGCGACGAACCGGAGCAGGAACAGCACGAAGGGCGCGAGGTCGATCGGGCTGAGCAGGTCGGGCGACAGGCCGATGAGCGCCGAGACCGCCCAGAGCGAGAGCGCGGCGGACGTCAGGATCATCAGGGCGTAGACCAGTCGCGCGACGCCCGCCGAGAAGTCGAGCTTGGCGAGGTCGAGCGCTCCCGTGACCAGCGCGAACCCGGGGATGAGGAACAGCACGGCGGAGACGTACCCGGCTTCGTGGTGGCCGGTGATCGCGTTGGTCGCGGTGAGCGCGGAGACGACGGCCAGGTAGGACACGCACGCGACGGCCGCGGCCAGCATGGTGACGCCGAACTGGTTGTAGCCGCGGTGCAGCATCGCGCGGCGCAGCCCCTGACCCAGGCTCGCGCCGATCAGCACGCCGACGATCTCGACGGGACCGCCGTTGTTGAGGAACGCGAACGCGGCGCACGCGATGCCGGACCACAGGGCGTTGAGGAGCGCGGGGTAGAGCGGCGGCGTCCGGGCGATGCCGTCGAGCTCGGCGTGCACGTCGTCGACCGGTACCTCGTCGCCCGTGCGCCGGTGCCGCGCCTCGACCGCACGGACCAGCCGCTCGATCAGGGCGAGCCGGTGGGCGTTGATGCCGATGGCGCGCACCTCGGCCACCTCGGTACGAAACGATCGGCCGCGGTGCGAGGTGGTCGTGATCTCCGTGAGCGTCACGTGCGCCTCGTGCCGCTCGATGCCGAGCGCGTGCGCGACCCGGGCCATCGACGCCTTGACGCGGTAGGAGCCGGTGCCCGCCGAGAGGCTCAGCTTTCCGACCCGCAGTGCGACACCGGAGCGCCTGACGAGCTCGAGCTCGTCGTCGGGAACCGTGGACATGGGCCCCATCATGTCGTGCCCCTGACGCGCCGATCTGCACGAACCTCGGCGCCGCGCGCGACGACGGCACCGGTGCCACGATTGTATGGACGTCGGACGACACGTGACGGAGTAGTCGCGCGCCTGCATCGGCGTGCCGGGGTATCAGCGGGTGGGTGGTCCAGCTCTTCAGGGCAGGGACGACTCCGTGACCAGAGGCCGAGCCGGCCCCGTCGCGACGACAGGAGGATCCGATGGCGGACCGCATCTGCACCGCCTGCGGCGCACCCAACCCGCCGACCGCGAAGTTCTGCACGATCTGCGACGCCTACATCGACTGGGGCGACGCGGCGGCTCCTGACCCGGCTCCTGACCCGGCGCCGGGTCCGACCCACGGGGCGGCGACGGAGGACTCGACCTCGCGCCGCGAGCCGCACGCCGAGATCCCGGTCGTGAGCGTCGGGGACGAGGACGTGGTCGTGACTCCCGGCACGCCCGGCACCACCACCCTGACGGTGACGAACCGGTCGGACATCGTCGACGGCGTCGTCGTCCATCCCGAGTCGCCGCCCTCGTGGCTCGTCGTCACCCAGGACGAGGTTCGCCTCATGCCGAGGGAGTCGGGGACGGTCGTCGTGACCTTCGCGGCTCGGACGGATGCCCTCGTCGTGGCCCAGGAGCAGTCGCTCGTCCTGCTCGTGCGCTCGTCCATCGACGTCGCGAAGCTCGCGCGGGTGACCGTCCACCTGACCGTGCCGCCGGTCGGTCCGCCCCCGACGATGACCCCTCGGCCGGCACTCGTCCATCTTGAGGACGAGACCGAGGGCGGGTTCACGGTGTCGCTCGACAACCGCGAGGCGAACTTCCCTCGGCGGTACCGGCTGTCGGTCCACGACCCGGAGGACGTCGTGCGCGCACGCTTCCTGCCGCCCGTCGTCGACGTGCCCGCAGGCGAGGCGGTCGACGCGACCGTCCAGTTCACGGCGCCGGCACCCGATGCCGGACGCGAGGTCGTCCGGCAGCTCACGATCTCCGCGGCGGGCGACGACGCTCCCGTCAGCGCGACCGTCACGCTGACCCAGCGCACCGCGGCGCCGCCGTCGCACGTCCCGGTCGTGGTCCGGCTCGAGCCCAGCCACCTGCGGACCTCGGACGGGCAGATCGTGTCGTTCGACGTGCTGATCGACAACCGGGCGGGACACACCGATGCCGCGGTCAGGCTCGTCGGTCGCGACCCGCAACGCCTGGTCGGGCTGTCGTTCAAGGCGAGCGAGCTCGTCGTGCTCGCGGGCACGGTCGCGACCGTGCCTGCCCGTGCGCAGACGTCACCGCCGCCGCCCGGCACGACGCAGTCGCGACCCTTCACGGTCGTCGCGGCGGACGGGACGTCGGAGGTCGAGGCGGGCGGCGTGCTCGACGTGTCCTCGCGGGCGGCGCCCATCACGACGGCGCGGCTGCGCGTCGAGCCCTCGACGCTCGCGACGCAGCGTCGGCACGGCGAGTACCTCGTGCACATCGACAACCGCGACGGCAAGGACGTGCTCCAGGTCCAGCTCGCCGGCGCCGACGAGTTCGGCCGCGCCCGTCTCGCCTTCACACCCCCGGCGGTGGCGGTGCCGCCCGGACACGTCGGGACCGCGCGTCTCGGCGTCGACAGCGAACCACCTCCGGCCGGCAAGACCTCGACGCGCAGGCTGCGGATCTCCGCGAGCGACGGCCGGCAGGCGGTCGAGATCGAGGCGGTCCTCACGCAGTCGACGCCGGACCGTCGACCGGTCGCCAAGCGCTGGCTCGTGCTGCTCGGCGCGATCCTGGCGATCGTCGGTGCCCTCGTGCCGTGGTTCGACTCGGGCATCGATCCGAACACCATCGCCGCGAACGCCACGGATGCGTTCGAGGGCAACCAGGACGCGTACGACGAGACCGCGTCGGCCGGGTCGACCGCACTCGTGATCCTGTTCTCGCTTCTGATGGTCCTCGGGCTGAACGGCTCTTCGGGCCGCGGCATCCGGTTCTTCGCCCTGCTCATCGCGATCGTCGCGGTCGGGGCGGTCGTCGCGGGTGCCCCCGCGGCCGGGCTGGTCGTGGTGCTCCTGGGTGCGGTCCTCGGGTTCATCGGGGGTGTGCTCGCGCGTTCGAGCGCAGCCCGCTAGCCCACACCTGGGCGCTCGGTCTACTTGCCGCCGCCCTTGCCCTTGCTCCCGGGCTTCTTGTCCTTGCCCTTCGGCGTCGACGGAGCCTCCTGCGTGACCACAGGCTGAGGGGAGGCAACGGCCGCCTGCGCCGCCTGGTCCGCGGCGGCCTGCGCGGCCGCGCGCTGCTGCTCGGCGGCGAGGGCGGTCTGCACCTCGACGAGCGCCGCCTCGATCTCGCGATACCGCGCCGGCGACACCTCGCCGAGGTCGACACCCGCATCGAGCTCCGCCCGCGTGGTCCCGAGCATCGCCTGTGCGTCGTCCCACCGCCCCTCGGCCGCCGCTCGTGTGACGGCCAGGACCGAGTGCTGAAGGGTCTGCGCGCGACCGCTGGCGAGCTCGGGGCTGCTGGCGCACCCCGCCACGGCGAGCGCCACGCCGAGAACGAGCGCCGTGCAGCCCACGCGCAGCCTCATGGCTCCACGCTCTCCTGGAGCCGGGTGAGCGAGTCACCGAGCGTCCCCTGGATCGTCGGGTAGGCCGGCGCGTCCGGCGCGACATCCGGCCCGGACAGGCGCGGGCCGACCAGGAGCGCACCGACGGTCAGCAACGTCACAGCACCCGCGGCGAGCAGCGCGCGGGACGAGCGGACGCGGCGCCACCGAGGTGGTCCGTCCGGCACGGGCGGCTCGGTTCTCGGCTCGAGGGGCGCGCCGGGGGGCAGGACCAGCGTCGGGTCGGCGGTGGAGACCGCGGCCAGCTGGGCAGCCACCTCGGTCGCGCTGGGACGGTCCTCGGGTGCCATCCGTGTCATCCGACGCAGCAGGTCGCCCAGCTCCGGCCCGAGCTCGGTCGGGATCTCGGGTGCCACGGTCAGTCGAGCGGCCGCGGCCTCGGCGGCGGTTCCGGAGAACGCGGGCTGCCCGGTCGCGCACTCGATCAGCACGAGGCCGAGTGCGTAGACGTCGCTCGCCGGACCCAGCGTGCTGCCGGTGGCCTGCTCCGGACTGAGGTAGCGCACGGTGCCGAGGGTGATCCCGGTCATCGTCAGCCGTGTCGCGTCCGCCAGCCGCGCGATGCCGAAGTCGGCGAGCTTGACCGCCGGTCCACCGGGTCGGTCGAGGTCCTCGAGCGCGTCCGGGCTGGTCAGCAGGACGTTCGCGGGCTTGATGTCGCGATGGATGATGTCGTGCGCGTGGACCTCGGCGAGCGCCTCGGCGACGTCGCGCCCGACGCGCGCCGTCTGCTCCCGGTCGAGCGGGCCCCGCCGAAGATGTTCTGCGAGCGTCGGACCGTCCACGAGCTCCATCACCAGGAAGACCTGCTGGCTGCCGTCGGGCTGCTCCACGGAGCCCGCGTCGTGCACCGTGACCAGGCCCGGGTGGCTCAGGGTGGCCAGCACCCGGATCTCCGCGCGGTTGCGCACGAGGTCCTCGGCCTCCTCGTGGACGGCGGGGAACACCTTGACCGCCACGTCTCGCCCGAGGACCGTGTCGTGCCCGCGGTGCACCGTGGCCATGCCGCCGTGGCCGAGCACGCCGTCCAGCCGGTAGCGGTCGTCGATCAGGGGGCGCTCCGGGGCGCGCTCGTCCGACGCCCTCGCGGGGCGTGGCCCGTCGACATGTCCCAGCACCCGATCGACGCTAGGCGGTCCGGATCGAGGCCGCATGCGGAGGCCGGGTGGAGTCCTCGGGGGGTACAACCAGTGCCTCCCACGCTGTCGCGTCCCTACCTACGGTGGACGCAGACCCGAAGCGACGTGATCCGGCTCAAGCACGGCGAGCGCTCGGGAGAGGAGAACGCACCATGGAACCCAACTCTCGGGCGCAGACGAACCACGACGTCCTGTTCCCCGGTCACGACTCGACGTTGGCCCGCACGGACCCGGAGCTGATCGAGCACTTCGACAGCTCCGCGTCGACGAGGCAGGCGTCATGACCGACTGGACCCGGACCGACCTCAGGGCGATCGACCGCGCCGGTGAGCTGCGCGTCGCAGCCCACCGACCGGACGGCACGCTCCGCGACCCGCGGATCGTGTGGCACGTAGTCGTGGACGGAGCGCTCTACATCCGGTCGGTCCGCGGGATCGACGGTGCCTGGTACCGCGGCGTCCAGCGCACCGGGACGGGGTCCATCGACTCCGGAGGCGTGCGGGCGGAGGTCGTCTTCACGCACGACGACACGCGGGACGACGCCATCGACGAGGCCTATCGGGCCAAGTACGGCACCGGCTCGGCTGTCGACCACATCACCAACGCGACGGCGCGCGGCACGACCCTTCGCGTGGATCCTGCGAGGGCCGAGACCAGCTGAACTGGGGGAGTCTCCGGGCCGCGTGCGCTAGACGCTCAGTGCCTGGACCAGCTCCGCTGCGACCGCAGCGCTCGACTGCGGGTTCTGCCCGCTGATCAGGTTCCCGTCCCGCACGACGTGGCTGGTCCACGCTGGACCCGACTCGACGAGCGCCCCGCGAGCGGAAAGCGTCTGGGCGACGAACCACGGCGAGCTCTCGCCGAGGCCGCCGGCCAGCTCTTCCTCGTCCGTGAAGACGGCGAGTCGTCGACCGGCGAACGTGAAGCCGCCGTCCGGGGCGGTCGCCGACAGCAGGGCCGCCGGGCCGTGGCAGAACGGTGCGATGAGGGTGCCGTCGGCGTTCGCCGCCGTCAGGAGTGAGCCGAGCGTGGCGTCGGTCGCGAGGTCGGCCATCGGTCCGTGGCCCCCGGGCAGGACCAGGGCGCCGTACTGGGACGCGACGACCTGGTCCAGGGGCAGCGGGTGCGCGAGCTCGTCGTCGATCGACGCGAGGTAGGCGGTCAGCTCGTCGACCTTGGACTGGTCGCCGACGACGTCGGCCCGCAGGGAACCGGGGTCGACGGTCGGGCGGACGCCGCCAGGCACGGCGATGGTGATGTCGTGACCTGCCGCGACGAGGTCGCGGTGGGCGACGACGAGCTCCTCCGCCCAGAAGCCCGTGGGGTGGGCGCTGCCGTCCTTGAGCGTGAGGGAGCTCGCGGCGGTGACGATGATGACGATGCGTGACATGGGGGTCCTTCCTTTCGACAAAGCGAGGCTCGCACGCGGCCGTGCGGAAGGGCGATCGGGAGACCGATCGGGGTCATCAGGAAATCAGCCGACGAGCCGGACCAGCTCGTCCGCGAGGACGCGGAGCCGTGGTCGGCGCGCGAGGTCGCCGGACCGCGTGGCTAGGTAGCCCGTGTTCAGCGGGGCTTCCGACGGCGTGTGCAGGGCCACCAGGGCACCGGAGGTGAGGTCGGCGGAGACCAGGTAGCTCGGCAGCACGGACATCCCCAGCCCGGCAAGCACGGCGACCCGGATGCCGCGCAGGTCGGGGATCACGGCCGTGACGTCCAGCTCGTCGGGTCGTCTCCCGAACACCGACCGCCAGTACCGCCGGACGATCGGCAGGTTCTCGGCGTAGGCGACCAGCGGGGTCGCGGACCAGCCGTCGTCCACGCTCGCGGCCCACTGCGGGGCGGCGACCAGCACGAACTCCTCGTCGTACAGGGGCGTCGCCGAGATGCCGACGACTCGTGGCCGCACGGCGCTGACCACGACGTCGAGCGCGCCGGTGCGCAGCGACTCGAGCAGGTCGTCCGCGAGGCCGAACACCAGCCGTACCGGCGCGTCGACGACTGCCCGGACCTCGGGGAGCGCCGGAACGACCGTGGTCGAGAGGAGCTCCGCGGGCCCGCCGAGGTGCAGGGCACGGCGCCCGTCCGGCTCGACGGCGGACAGCGCGGCGATGTCGTCCAGAGCGTCGATGTGACCCGCGACGTCGCGCGCGAGCTCGCCGGCCTTCGCCGTGGGTACGACCCCGGTGCGGCCGCGCACGAACAGAGCGAAGCCGAACGACGCCTCGAGGGCCTGGATGTGCGCGGACACGGTCGGCTGGGAGATGCCCAGCAGGTTCGCCGCCTCGGAGAGCGATCCGGTGCGATGGACGGTGACGAAGGTCCGCAGGTGGGTGAGGTCGGCCACGGTGGTCCCGCTCAGACGCGGGCCGGCTCCGCCGGGAGCAGGTGCAGCGCGCCGACGAGCTCCTCGAGCTCGGGCGTCTGCGCGGCGCGGGCCAGTGCGAGCTCGAGCGCGCGGTCGTGTGCGGGGCGTGCGGCGTTGAGGAGAGCCTCGCCCTGCGGTGTGAGCTCGGTGTAGATGCCGCGACGGTCGTCCTGGCAGAGCACGCGTGTGAGTAGACCGCGTTCCTCCAACCGGGAGACCAGCCGGGTCGTCGCGCTGCTGCTGAGCGCCGCGGCGCGGGCGAGCTGCTGCATGCGCATGTGCCAGCCGCTCTGCCGCGAGAGTGCGTCGAGCACCGTGTACTCCACGACAGACAGGTCGCTCTCTGCCTGCAGCGCCTTCTCCAGCACGGCCTCGATCTGCCCGTGCAGGGCCGCGAGCGTGCGCCATCCGTGCGCGCGAATCTCGACCGCGTCGTCGCCGATCCCCATGTCTTTCTCCTTCGTCGGACACAGTCTTGCGCGGATATCCCGCGTGTGCAACTATCGAAAGGACGCGTGTGCAACTATTGCACGCGCACAGACCAGGAGATTCGCATGCCTCTCGCTCTGCTCGCCCTCGCGCTCGGGGGGTTCGGGATCGGACTCACCGAGTTCGTCATCATGGGCCTGCTGCCGCAGGTCGCCTCGGACTTCGGCGTGACCGAGCAGGTCGCCGGCTACCTCATCTCGGGGTACGCGCTCAGCGTCGCGGTCGGTGCCGTGGCTCTCACGGCAGTGGTGAGCCGCTGGGACCGCAAGACGGTGCTCGCCTCGCTGATGGGCTTGTTCATCGTCGGCAACCTCGTCTCCGCGCTGGCTCCGAGCTACGGCGTGCTGCTCACGGGACGGGTCCTCGCGGCACTGTGCCACGGAGCGTTCTTCGGGATCGGCGCGGTCGTCGCGGCGGGCCTCGTCGAGCCGGCCAAGCGTGCCGGGGCGATCGCGCTCATGTTCGCGGGCCTCACGGCAGCCAACGTTCTCGGCGTCCCGTTCGGGACCTTCCTCGGCCAGCAGTACGGGTGGCGCTCGACCTTCTGGGCGATCACCGCGATCGGGATCGTCGCGCTCGTCGGAATCGCCGTGCTGGTCCCCTCGACCCGGCAGGGTTCTCGGGAGACCGCCTCGTTGCGCCAGGAGCTGGGTGCGTTCCGGAACCCGCAGGTGTGGTGGTCGATCGTCGTCACCATCCTGGGCTACGGCGGCATGTTCGGCGCCTTCACGTACATCGCCTACACGCTCACGAGCGTCAGCGGCTTCGCCGAGTCCAGCGTGCCGTGGCTCCTCGTGCTGTTCGGCGTCGGACTGTTCGTCGGGAACTACCTCGGAGGGAAGGCCGCCGACCGGGCGCTGACCACGTCGCTGCTGGTCACGCTCGCCGCGCTCACCGTGATCCTCGGCGTGTTCGCCCTGGTCGCGACCAGCCCCGCAGCGACCGTCGTCGCGCTGCTGCTCATGGGGGTCTTCGGGTTCGCCATGGTGCCCGGGCTGCAGATGCGGATCCTGCACCACGCCGACGGCGCCCCGACCCTGGCGTCGGGGGCGAACATCGCGGCGTTCAACGTCGGCAACGCCTTCGGCGCCTGGATCGGCGGCCTGACGATCGCCGCCGGGCTCGGGTACACGTCGCCGCTGTGGGCCGGCGCGGCGGTCACGGGCGCCGGTCTCGTCGCGCTGACGATCGCCACCTGGCGAGAGCGTGCCGTGGCGACGACCGTGCCCGGCCGCAACGCTCCCACCGCCCGTGACCGCGAGCCGGCCACTGTGTGAGCCCAGAACGCGTCCGCGCTGGTCGCTGCCCTGAAGTCGTAGGAACATCGACTCCGCCGGGCGTCGATCGGTGCCCACCGCTGAGAGGACGACGATGCGAGCGACGTTCCTGTACGGCGCGGGCGACATCCGTGTCGAGGACGTGCCCGATCCGACCATCCAGGCTCCGCAGGACGCGGTGGTGCGCGCGTGCGTCTGCGGGTCAGACCTGCATCGATGGCACGACTTCCCCGTCACGGCCGTCGGTCGACCGATGGGGCACGAGCTGCTCGGCGTCGTCGAGCTGGTCGGCTCGGACGTAGCGACGGTTCGGCCGGGGGACTTCGTCATCTGCCCGTTCACCATCCAGGACAACACGTGCGCGTACTGCCGCGAGGGATTCCAGACCTCGTGCGTGCAGGGGCACTTCTTCGGCACGGGCGACGTGGGCGGCGCGCAGGCCGAGCTCGTGAGGATCCCGCTGGCCGACGGCACGCTGGTCAAGGCCGGGGTCGCCCTCGAGGACACCGACGAGGCGTTGCTCAACTCGCTCCTGACCCTGTCGGACGTGTTCCTGACGGGGCACCATGCGGCGCACCTCGGTCGCGTCGGGCCCGGTACGACCGTCACGGTGATCGGCGACGGAGCCGTGGGCCTCTCCGCGGTCCTCGCGTCCCGGCTGCTCGGGGCGGAACGGGTCATCCTCATGGGGCGCCACGCCGACCGGACCGCACTCGGTGTCGAGTTCGGAGCGACGGACGTCGTCGCCGAGCGTGGCGACGCCGGCGTGGCGCGGGTGCGTGAGCTCACCGAGGGTGAGGGGTCGCACGTCGTGATCGAGGCCGTCGGGCACATGCCCGCTTACGAGCAGGCCTACGGCATCGTCCGGGTCGGCGGGGTCATCTCCCGGGTCGGTGTCCCGCAGTACGAGCAGGCGCCGGTCGGCTGGGCATCGCTCTTCGGCAAGAACGTGACACTGACCGGTGGACCCGCCCCGGCGCGCGCCTACATCGAGGACGTGCTGCCGAGCGTGCTGTCCGGGGCGATCAACCCGGGCCGGGTCTTCGACCGCACCGTCTCGTTGGACGACGTCGCCGACGGGTACCGCGCGATGGACTCCCGCGAGTCCCTCAAGGTCCTGGTGCTGCCCTAGCCGCTCCGTCGTGCCGTTCATCTCCTTGGACTATCGTCCAGCCGAATGCCTACCCGGAGGCGCAGGGCGTCTCCACGGACGAGTGAGAGGCCGGAGCCGTGAGCAAGTCGCCGTTGGACGTCGAGTGTCCCCGCTGCGCCGCGAAGCCGGGCAAGGAGTGCCGGACCGCCGACCGTGTGAAGCGGTCTCCACATGACCGTCGGGTCAAGGCCGCCAAGGGGGCCTGAACCCCGCCCGGGTCTACCGCCGAGAACGGGCAACACCTACCGCACGTACGACGAGCGGACGTCGCCCGCGTCGAGCAGGTCGTCGGCCTCGTCCGTGCCGGCGTGCCGACCCGGCTGGCCAGGGTGCTGCTCGACCTCGAGGACACCCGCGCCGAGGAGCCCGCCGCGTCGTGCACCCGGCAGGTCGCCGAGATGCTGGCCGAGGAGCTCTCGGGGCTCGACGAGCGGATCGCGTGCGTGACGAAGAGCCGCCGCACCCTGTGCGACTACCTCCAGCGGACCGAGCACGCGACCGCGGTGCTGGAGGGCGCCCTCGCTCCGGGACGTCTCGAGGCGGCCGCCTCGCCCTGATCGCTCACGAACGCAGGCGTTCTCGGCTCGCTGGTTCGGACGACCGCGACGACGATGGGACGGTCCGCATCGAGCAAGGAGAGGTCAGCATGAGCGTCTACCGAGTGATCGACGTCATCGGGACCAGCGCCTCGTCGTGGGAGGAGGCCGCCGCGGAGGCCATCACCACGGCGTCGGGCTCCCTTCACGACCTCCGGGTCGCGGAGGTGACGAAGCAGGACGTCGTCGTGGGCGAGGACGGAGCGCTGGTCTACCGGACGCGGATCCAGCTGTCGTTCAAGTACAAGCCCGAGTAGCCGGGCCAGGTCTGCGGACCCGCGGATGAAGCACGGCACGGCGTGCGGTGCCCGTCCGCGGGTAGGTGACTGTGTCAGGATCTCCCGGACGTGACGCGTAGGTGTGACCGAGGGGGAACTGATGGCAGGCGGTCTGGCCGCGCTCCTGGACGACATCGCCGCGCTCGCGAAGCTCGCGGCGGCGTCGGTCGACGACGTGACCGCCGCAGCCGGCCGTGCGAGCGCCAAGGCCGCGGGCGTCGTGATCGACGACACGGCCGTCACGCCCCGCTACGTCACGGGGTTCACGCCGGACCGTGAGCTCCCGATCATCCGGCGCATCGCCGTCGGGTCGCTGCGCAACAAGCTGCTGTTCATCCTCCCGGCCGCCCTGCTGCTCAGCCAGTTCCTGCCGTGGCTGCTCACGCCGATCCTCATGGTCGGCGGCGCGTACCTCTCGTACGAGGGCGCGGAGAAGATCTGGGAGCTGGTCAGCGGTCACGCGAAGGAGCACACCACCGCCCCCGTCGCGACGCAGGGCGCGGACACCGAGAAGTCGATGGTCAGCGGCGCGATCCGCACCGACTTCATCCTGTCGGCCGAGATCATGGTCATCGCCCTCAACGAGGTCGCCGACGAGCCGTTCGTGTCCCGCGCGATCATCCTGGCCGTCGTCGCGCTGGCCATCACGGCGCTCGTCTACGGCGTCGTCGCGCTCATCGTGAAGATGGACGACATCGGCCTCCACCTCGCAGGTCGCAGCAACCGCGCAGTCGCCGCCACCGGGCGCGGGCTCGTGCTCGCCATGCCGAAGATCCTGTCGGTCCTGTCGACCGTCGGCATCGTCGCGATGCTGTGGGTCGGCGGGCACATCCTGCTCGCGGGCGTCGACGAGCTCGGTTGGCACGGCCCGTTCGAGCTCCTCCATCACCTCGAGGAAGCCGTGGACGGCATTCCCGCCGTCGGTGGTCTGCTCGCCTGGCTCGTCGACACCCTGGGCTCGGCACTCGTGGGCCTCGTCGTGGGTGCCGTGATCGTCGCGGTCATGCACGTGATCCCACGGCGCCGGAAGGCTGCGCCGGCCCACTGACGGCACCGTGCCGGTTCACCGACGGACGTAGCGCGCTGCCAGGGCCTCTGAGCTGCGCGCGAGCACGGTGACGTCCGCCCCGACGAGGATGAACGACGCCCCTGCGGCCAGATAGCTGTCCGCCACGGCCGGGTCGAACGCGTTGACACCGACCGGGACGCCGGCTCCGCCCCGGCCGGCGGCGTCGAAGACCCGGAGGACCGCGGCGGTGACGTCCGGATGGGTCTGCTGACCGAGCAGGCCCATCGACGCTGCGAGGTCGGACGGTCCGACCAGGACCCCGTCGACGCCGTCCACGGCGGCGATGTCCGCAGCCGCGTCGACGCCGGCGACCGTCTCGACCTGGACATAGAGCGCGACGTGCGCCGAGGCCTCCAGAAGGTAGTCATCCACCCGGTTCCATCGCGCGGAGCGAGCGAGCGCAGAGCCGACGCCTCGGCGGCCGTGCGGGGGATAGCGGACCGCCTCGACGGCCGCACGGGCCTGCTCGGCCGAGGAGATCATCGGCACCAGGAGGTTCTGGGCCCCGAGGTCCAGCACTCGCGCGATCGTCACGGGGTCGGCGGCCGGCACGCGCACCATCGGCGTGATCGGGTAGGCCGCGACCGCCTGCAGCTGCGCGAGGACGGACTCGATCCCGTTGGGCCCGTGCTCCATGTCGATGAGCAGCCAGTCCAGCCCGCTCCCGGCACAGATCTCAGCGACGAGCGGGCTGCCCGTGCTCACCCACATTCCCGCCAAGGGCCGGTCCGCGCCGGCGAGGACGTCTCGGAAGGTCGGGCTCAGGCGAATCGGCACGAGATCGTCCCCATCGGTCCGTAGTCGCACAGGACGCTGTCGCCCCGCGAGATCCACACCGGTCGCGTGAACGAGCCGGCCAGGATCGTCTCTCCGGCGTCGAGGAACGCCCCGTGCTGGTGGAGCTTGTTGGCCAGCCACGCCACCCCGGTGCCGGGATGGCCGAGGATGCCCGCCGCCACCCCGGTCTCCTCGATCGTCTCGTTCCGGTAGAGGAGCGCCGAGATCCAGCGCAGGTCCATCGCGTCGGGACGGACGGGCCGACCGCCCAGCACGAGACCCCCGTAGGCGGCGTTGTCGGCGATCGTGTCGGCGATCGTGCGGCCCTCGAGCTCGATGTGGGAGTTGAGGATCTCCAGCGCGGGGGTGACGTACTCGGTCGCGCGCAGCACGTCGAAGAGCGAGCAGTGCGGGCCCTTGAGGGGTGCCGACAGCACGAACGCCAGCTCGACCTCGACCCGGACGTTCGAGAAGTCGTCGAACGGGATGACCGAGCCGCTCTGCCAGACCGTGTCGTCGAAGATCACGCCGTAGTCGGGCTCGTCGATTCCGGTGGCGGCCTGCATCGCGCGGGACGTCAGGCCGATCTTGCGTCCGACGAGCCGCGCGCCCGCGGCGAGGCGCTGGTCGCGCCAGACGCCCTGGATCGCGTACGAGTCCTCGATCGTCAGGCCCTCGTACCGTGCCGTGATCCGCGGGATCATGGCACGGTTCCGCGCGGCGCCGGCCAGCTCCGCGGCGATCGCGGCGATCGTGTCCGAGGTCAGCACGGTGCCTCCTTCCTCCGTCGGGGCGTCAGACCTGGTGGCCGAGCTTGTACTCGCCGAGCTTCCAGTCGGGCAGGCCCTCCTCGTCGTCGCTGCGGGTGTAGGAGAAGCCGTCCGCTCCGATCGTCACCGCCATCTCGCTGGCCTCCGTGCGAGCGATCACCGGCTGCGGGTTGCCGTCGAGGTCCAGGACGAGCGAGGCGTCCGTGTACCAGCTCGGCACGACGGGGTTGCCCCACCAGTCACGGCGCTGGTTGTCGTGCACGTCCCAGGTCACGACGGGGTTGTCGGGGTCGCCGGTGTAGTAGTCCTGCGTGTAGAGCTCGATCCGGTGCCCGTCGGGGTCGCGCAGGTACAGGTAGAAGGCGTTGGAGACGCCGTGCCGGCCCGGTCCGCGCTCGATGCAGTCGGAGAGGCGCAGTGCCCCGAGCTTGTCGCAGATGGCGATGATGTTGTGCTTCTCGTGCGTGGCGAACGCGACGTGGTGCATGCGCGGCCCGGCGCCCCCGGTCATCGCGGTGTCGTGGACGGTCGGCTTGCGACGCATCCAGGCCGCGTACACCGTGCCCTCGTCGTCCTGGATGTCCTCGGTCACGCGGAACCCCAGGTCCTCCATGTAGCCCACCGCGCGGGGCACGTCCGGGGTCACCTGGTTGAAGTGGTCCAGCCGCACGAGGGCGCCCGGGGTGAACAGCTCGTACCGCCAGGCCAGGCGCTCGACGTGCTCGACGTCGTGGAAGAACTCGTAGGGGAAGCCGAGCGGGTCCTCGACCCGGACCGTCTCCCCGATGCCCTTGACCCAGCCCTGCGCCCGGCGCTCGGTGCGGCAGCCGAGCTCCCGGTAGAACGCCTCGGCCTTGTCCAGGTCCTCCGGCGCCCGCACGCGGTAGGAGAACGCGGCGACCGCCGCGACAGGTCCCTGCCGGAGCACCAGGTTGTGGTGGATGAACTCCTCGAACGAGCGCAGGTAGACCGTCTCCTCGTCCTCCTCGGTGACGACCAGGCCGAGGACGTCCGCGTAGAACGCGCGCGACCGCTGCAGGTCGGTCACGACAAGCTCCATCGAGGCGCAGCGCAGCACGTCCGGCGGCGGCACCGAGGGGGTCGGGACCGGGTCAGAGGTCGGTGGTGGGGTCATCGTGTCAGCGTCCTTGCCTCGAGTCCGATGGTGGTCAGCTGGTAGGAGCCGCGCCGAAGGTGGGGTTGGGCACCGGGCCGAGCGTGATGTGCACGGCCTGCTGGTCGGTGTAGAAGTCGATCGAGCGGTATCCGCCCTCGTGCCCGAGACCCGACGCCTTGACGCCTCCGAACGGCGTGCGCAGGTCGCGGACGTTGTTGGAGTTGAGCCACACCATCCCTGCCTCGATGCCGTCGGCGAACGTGTGGGCGCGCGCGAGGTCGTTGGTCCAGACGTAGGCGGCGAGCCCGTACTGGACCGCGTTGGCCAGCTCGAGGGCTTCCGCGTCGGTGTCGAACGGCGTGATGGCGACGACGGGGCCGAAGATCTCCTCCTGGAAGATCCGCGCCGTCGGCGGGACGTCCGCGAAGACGGTCGGGGCGACGAAGTTGCCGGTGGCGAACTCCGGCGGGCGGTCACCGCCCGCGACCAGTCGGGCTTCGGACCGACCGATCTCGACGTACGACATGACCTTCGCGAAGTGCTCCGGGTGCACGAGCGCACCGACCTCGGTCCGAGGGTCGTGCGGCAGGCCGACGACCACACGGGAGGCCTGGGCCGCGAAGCGCTCGACGAACTCGTCGTAGACGGAGCGGTGGACGAGGATGCGAGACCCCGCGGTGCACCGCTCACCGTTGAGGGAGAAGACGCCGAAGATCGTGGCGTCGATGGCCGCGTCGAGGTCCGCGTCGGCGAAGACGACCGCCGGGCTCTTGCCCCCGAGCTCCATGGAGAGGCCCTTGAGGTGGGGCGCGGCGTTGGCGAAGATCACCTGACCGGTGCGGCTCTCTCCGGTGAACGAGATGAGCGGCACGTCGGGGTGCTTCACGAGCGCGTCGCCGGCCGTCTCGCCCAGGCCGTGCACCAGGTTGAAGACGCCGGTCGGCAGGCCGGCCTCCTCGAAGATCCCCGCCCAGAGCGACGCCGAGAGCGGCGTGAACTCCGCCGGCTTCAGCACGACCGTGTTGCCCGTGGCGAGCGCCGGGGCGAGCTTCCAGGACTCGAGCATGAACGGCGTGTTCCACGGCGTGATCAGCCCGGCGACGCCGATCGGCTTGCGGTTCACGTAGTTGAGCTGGCGTCCCGGCACCTTGTAGGCGTCGTCGGCCTGGGCCACGACGAGGTCGGCGAAGAACCGAAAGTTCTCGGCAGCCCGGCGCGCCTGGCCCAGCGCCTGCGTGATGGGCAGCCCGGAGTCGAACGACTCGAGCTCGGCCAGGCGCGCGTCGCGGGACTCCACGATGTCGGCGACGCGATGCAGGACGCGGGACCGCTCGCGGGGGAGCATCCGGGGCCAGGGGCCCTCGGTGAAGGCCAGCCGGGCCGCGGTGACCGCAGCGTCGACGTCCGCCTGGTTGCCGGCCGCGGCCCGGAGGTAGACCTGGTTGGACACGGGGTCGAGCACGTCGAACGTGCCACCGTCGACGGAGTCGACATCGCGGCCGCCGATGTAGTGGCGCACGCGGTCCGGAAGGTCGCGGGGGACGTGCGTCACCTGCCTCGCGGTGCTGGTGTCCGTCATGGCTGCTCCTCGTCCGAGTGGTTCGTCGGCTCAGGGTCTGGGTGGTCCGTCAGAAGTTCGGCAGACCGAGGGTCTCGTCGGGATGCTCGTGCACCAGGAACGCCCGCAGCGTTCCGGTCCGGTGGCGCCGCACGGCCCGCTCGATCTCGTCCAACGGCGCGCCGCGCTCGATGAGAAGGACGATGTCCTCGTGCTCCTGCACGGACTCGGCGGCGCGGCCGGGGACGAAGGCGAAGATCGAGTCGCGCATCTGGCCGAGCCGCGCCCACTCGGCGTCGACGATCTCGGCCAGCCGCGGGTTTGCGCACCGGGTGTAGAGGATCCGGTGGAACTGCTGGTTCAGGGCGCTGAACGCCCGAGGCTCGAAGTTGGTGAGGATCTCGACCATCGCCTCGTTGACGGCCCGTGCTCGGCGCAGGTCGTTCTCCGTGAGCGCGCGGGCGGCGAGTGCGGTGGCAGCGGCCTCCATGATGCTGATGGCCTGCATCGTGTGCCGGTACTGGGTGTCGTCGACCATCGAGACCCGAGCGCCGACGTTGCGCTCGAAGGTGACCAGGCCCTCCGCCTCGAGCTGTCGCACGGCCTCGCGCACCGGGACCACGCTCATGCCGAGCTCGTTGGCGATCGTGCCCAGGACGAGCCGGTACCCGGGAGTGAAGTCCTGGCTCGCGATACGTCCCTTGATCCACTGGTACGCCTGCTGGGACTTGCTCATCCCCGGCTTCGTCAGCGACTGCTCGAGCGCCATGCGTCGTACCTCGATCTCCACTCGGCGTCCATGGGGAACAGTCCCCGGACGGGATGGCCTGCGGCGACCTGCTGCGCGACCCAGTCGTCCTCGTCCTCCTGTGCCAGTGCGGCGTCCACGACCTCGGCGACGAGCCCCGGCGGGATGACGACCACACCGTCGGCGTCCCCGACGAGGACGTCGCCCGGTTCGACGGTCGTCCCGCCGCAGGCGACCGCGACATCCGTCTCCCACGGCACGTGCCGGCGTCCCAGCACGGCCGGGTGCGCACCGGCGGTGTAGACGGGGAGGCCCACGTCCGTGACGGCGGCGACGTCGCGAACACCGCCGTCGGTGACGATCCCGGCTGCGCCCCGGGCCTTCGCCCGCAGCGCGAGGACGTCGCCCAGCGTCCCGGAGCTCGCGTCGCCACGCGCCTCGACGACGAGCACCTCACCCTCGCCGAGCTCGTCGAACGCGCGCTTCTGCGCGTTGTACCCGCCGCCGTACGAGGCGACGAGGTCCTCACGGCCCGGCACGAGCCGCAGCGTGCGAGCGACGCCGACCATCTTGGCGTCAGGGTGGAGCGGGTGGACCCCGTCGATGGTCGACAGGTTCAGTCCGCGCTTGCGCAGCTGTGCCGACAACGCCGCGACCGGTGCACGCCTGAGCTTGTCGAGCAGCTCGGGCGGCAGGCCGTGGCTCGGCAACGGCGCCAGCCCGGCAGCCTCGCGAGACCCCCAGGCATCCGTGCGCTGCGCATCGTCCGCTGCGGGCAGGGAGCCGATCTCCGGGTCGAAGGGCAGCTCGCCCTCGACCGCTGTCGTCACGAGGCGACCGGTGCTCGCCCCGCCGGCGTCCACCTCGACCTCGACGACGTCACCCGGGACCAGCACGCTGGATCCGGCGGGCGTGCCGGTGAGCACGACGTCGCCGGGCTCGAGCGTGAGGTGCTGGGACAGGTCGGCGACGATCTGCTCCAGAGGGAACAAGAGATCGGCCGTCGTGCCCTCCTGCGCGAGGCGGCCGTTGACCCATGCGCGCACGCGGATCGCGGTTGGGTCGATCGTCCGGGCGTCGAGGAGCGCAGGGCCGATGGGGGAGTAGCCGTCCCGTCCCTTGGACCGGACGTTCGAGCCGCGGTCGTTGGCGCGCAGGTCGTACACACCGAGGTCGTTGGCGGCGGTGACCCACCCCACGTGGTCCCACGCCCGCTCGATCGAGACCGACCGGGCGGGGGTGCCGATCACCAGCGCGATCTCGGCCTCGAACGCGAGCAGCTCGGTGCCGGCGGGCCGTTCGGCGACTCCGCCGGACGCGGCGATCGAGCTCGACGGCTTGAGGAAGTAGGACGGGTGCGAAGGTCGTCGGCCGCGCTCGTCCGCACGCGAGGTGTAGCTCACGTGGACCGCGACGACCTTCCCGGGCCGGCCCGGCAGGCCGGCGAAACGCTGGTCGTCGTCGGCGTCGGGTCGGGTGTCCGTAGACTCCGTCCTCGGTATCTTCGTCGTCGCCATCGACTCTTTCCGCTCTTGTCGGGTGTTTGAAACCATATACAATGGCGTACTCACCATCAAGCCATGTCCGTCATCGAACGGCTCGCCGCGACGCTCACTTTCCGACATCGACGTCTGGGAGTTCTCATGCAGTTCCACCATCGCGGCTACGTCTCGGGGGATCCGCGCATCCAGCCGGCCGCAGGCGTCGGCCTCCGTCGGCCCGACGCTCTCCCCGACGAGGTGGACGTCCTCATCGTCGGTACCGGCCCGGCCGGGATGATCGCCGCCGCGCAGCTGTCGCAGTTCCCGGACATCACCACGCGGATCGTCGACCGGCGGGAGGGGCGCCTCGAGATCGGCCAGGCGGACGGGATCCAGCCGCGCAGCGTCGAGACCTTCCAGGCGTTCGGCTTCGCGGGGCGCATCGCCGAGGAGTCCTACCGCGTGATGGAGGTCTGCTTCTGGCACCCGGACCCGGCCGACCCCACGCGGATCGTGCGCGGGGAGCGCACGCCCGACGACCCGTCGGGGATCAGCGAGCATCCCCACCTGTACGTCAACCAGGCCCGCGTGCTCGACTACTTCGCCGAGTTCATGGCGAACGCCCCGACGCGGATGACGCCCGACTACGGCTACGAGTTCCGCGACCTCGAGATCGCCGACGGCGGCGAGCACCCGGTCACCGTCCACCTGGTGCGGACGTCCGGTGACGACGCCGGGCAGGCGAAGGTCGTCCGCGCGAGGTACGTCCTCGGCGCCGACGGCGCGCACAGCGGCGTCCGGCGGTCCATCGGCTGCACGGCGACGGGTGGCAGCGCGGCCCACGCGTGGGGGGTCATGGACGTCCTCGCCGTGACCGACTTCCCGGACATCCGCCGCAAGTGCGCGATCCAGTCCGGCATCGGCGGCAGCATCCTGCTCATCCCGCGCGAGGGCGGCCAGCTGTTCCGCATGTACGTGGACCTGGGAGAGGTCCGGCCGGACAACCACGATGCGCTGCGCAGCACGACCGTCGCGCAGATCATCGCCCACGCGAACGCCATCCTGAGCCCGTTCTCACTGGACGTGAAGGACGTCGCCTGGCACAGCGTCTACGAGGTCGGCCACCGGGTCACCGACCGGTTCGACGACGTCCCGCTCGACGAGATCGGCGTGCGCACCCCGCGCGTCTTCATCGCGGGCGACGCCTGCCACACGCACAGCGCGAAGGCCGGCCAGGGCATGAACGTGTCCATGCAGGACGGGTTCAACCTCGGGTGGAAGCTCGGCTACGTCCTGTCCGGCCGCAGCCCGGAGAGCCTGCTGGCCACCTACTCCGCCGAGCGTCAGGTCATCGCACAGAACCTCATCGACTTCGACAAGCAGTGGTCGTCGCTCATGGCCAAGAGGCCCGAGGAGCTCGCCGACCAGGCCGAGCTCGCCGACTTCTACGTGCGGACCACGAAGTTCCTCTTCGGGTTCATGACGCAGTACCAGCCGTCGATGCTCGTCGCCGAGCCCGCGCACCAGGCGCTCGCCACGGGCTTCCCGGTGGGGAGGCGGTTCAAGTCCGCGCCGGTCGTCCGGGTCGCCGACGCGAACCCCGTGCACCTCGGGCACCAGCACCGCGCCGACGGCCGGTGGCGCGTGTACGCGTTCGCCGACGCCGGGGAGTCGCCCGCGCTCGCGGCGTGGGCCGAGTGGATGGTCGGCTCGCCGAGCTCTCCCGTGCTCGCCCACCTGCGCGAGGGCGAGGAGCTCGACAGCATCCTGGACGTCAAGGTCGTCTACCAGCAGCGGCACGTCGACGTGGACGGGTCGTCCGTGCCGGACCTCTTTCGTCCGCGCACCGGGCCGTTCGGCCTCGTCGACCACGAGAAGGTGTTCGCCACGCACCCGGACGAGGACATCTTCGAGCTGCGCGGAGTCGATCGCTCGGGGTGCGTCGTCGTCGTCCGGCCGGACCAGTACGTCGCGGCCGTCCTGCCGCTCGAGGCTACCGACGAGCTGGCGGCGTTCTTCCGGCAGCACATGGTCGTCGTGGACCGACAGCCGGTCGGCTGACCGCTGTGCCGGTCAGGCGGTTGCTCGTGTTGTGGTGGCGAGGAGGTCGTGGGCGGTGGTGGTGATGCCGTGGGGGCTGATGCCGAAGTGGTCGAGGAGCCAGGTGGCTGATCCGGTGGGGGCGAAGGTGTCGGGGACGCCGACGAAGCGCATGGGCACGGGGTGGTGTTGCACGACGAGCTCGGCGACGGCGCCGCCCAGGCCGCTGGTGAGGGCTTCCTCGACGGTGATGATCCCGGCGGTCTCGCGGGCGGCGGCCAGGATGGCGTCCTGGTCGAGGGGTTTGATGGTGGGCATGGACAGCACCCGGGCGTGGATGCCGTGCTCGGCGAGCAGGTCGGCGGCCTGCAGGGTGCGGGACACGACGGTGCCGGTGGCGATCAGGGTGAGGTCGTTCCCCTCGCGCAGGGTCACCGCGCGTCCGGGGACGAACTGGTAGCCGTCGGGGTTGACGTCGGGCACGCCCATGCGGCTGATGCGTAGGAACACGGGTCCGTCGTGCTGGGCGGCCCAGCGCACGGCCTGAGCGGTCTCGACCGGGTCGGCCGGCACGATGACGGTCAGGCCGGGGATGGTGCGCAGCCAGGCGAGGTCTTCGATGGAGTGGTGGGTGGGGCCGAGCTCGCCGTAGGCCATGCCGGGGCTCATCCCGCACAAGACCATGTGGGTGTTGGAGTAGGCGGCGTCGACCTTGATCTGCTCCATCGCGCGTGCGGTCAGGAAGCATGCGGCGGCCGAGACGAAGGGGATCTTGCCGCCGTTGGCCAGGCCGGCGGCGACGCCGACCATGTCTTGTTCGGCGATGCCGACGTTGACCAGGCGGTCGCCGAACTGGTCCCCGAACGGCCCGAGCTTGGAGGACCCGACCGAGTCGTTCACGACCGCGACGATGCGCGGATCGGCCTGCGCGAGCTCGATGAGGGTGGTGACGTAGGCGTCGCGGCAGTCGTGCAGGACCGGGGCGGTGGTCGTGGTCATGGGGTCTCCAGCTCGGCCAGGGCCTGGGTGACCTGGTCCGTGGTGGGGACCTTGTGGTGCCAGGCGACGTTGTCGGACATGAACGAGATCGGGTGGCCCTTGAAGGTGTGGGCGATGATCGCGGTCGGCTTGCCGGAGGTCGCCGGGACGGTCGCGAACGCGTCTGCGAGGGCGCCGTGGTCGTGCCCGTCGACCTGCAGGACCTGCATCCCGAACGCGGCCAGCTTGTCCGGCAGGGGTTCGAGGTCGTTGGTGTCGGCCACCCGGGCGCCTTGTTGCAGGCGGTTGCGGTCGACGATCACGCACAGGTGGTCCAGGTGGTGGTTGCCCGCGGTCATCAGGGCCTCCCAGTTGGAGCCCTCCTGCAGCTCACCGTCGCCGACCACCACAAAGGTGCGCCGCTCGGAGTGGTCCAGGCGGCCGGCGAATGCGGTGCCGACGGCGATGGGCAGCCCGTGCCCGAGCGGCCCGGTGGAGGCCTCGACCGCGGCGATCTTGGTCCGGGCGGGGTGCCCGTTGAGCTGCGACAGCGGCTGCATGAACGTGGCCAGCTGCTCGGGGGGCAGGTAGCCGGCGATCGCCAGGGTCGTGTAGAGGGCGGCGGCGGCGTGCCCCTTGGACAAGATGAACCGGTCCCGGTCCGGGTCGCCGAGCGTCTCGGGGCTGACGTTCATCGTGTGCAGGTAGAGGGTGACCAGGATGTCGATCACGGAGAACTCGCCACCGATGTGCCCCAGCCCCGCGGCGCGGACCATGGCCAGGTCCTGGCGGCGCACCAACCGGGCCGCCTCGGCCAGGTGGGCGACCACGACGTCGCGGTCGGCGCCCGCCGGGACCCGTCCCAGGACGGGCAGCAGGTCGGCGGGGGCGGTGTCGGGCTCCAGGTGCGGGATGAGGTCTTCCTCGACGCTCATGCGTCGGCCCGCAGGCAGGAGAACAGCACGTCCTGGACCAGCTTCTGGGCGCCCATCGCGTCCTGGCGTTCCTGGGCGGCGCGCAGGGCGTCGATGTCCAGCTCGTCCAGGGCGCGGTGGATGCCCTTGAGGAACCGGATCGACAGGTTCGCCGCCTGCACGGTGTCCTCGCGGAACGGGAACTGGTCGAGCTGCCAGACCCCTTCCCAGTTGTTGATCTTGAGCGTGTAGAAGAACTCGAAGACCTCCACGGGGTGCACGGTGCCGACGACCATGTCGTCGTCCCAGCTGCGCAGGTTGTCGTTGACGTCCATCGCCCACAACAGGCCGTGGTCGATCAGCAGCTGCGCCGCCGCCGCCGGGGACTCCCCACCGAACAGGGCGTGCCCGAAGTCCAGCAGCACCCCCACGTTGTCGACCTTCATCGCCTGGATCCCCAGGACCGTCTTGGCCGCGGAGTCCCAGAACATCTTGTTGCGCGGCTCACGCGGCTTGTACTCGATCACGATCTTGATGTCCGGGTTCGCCAGCGCGAGCTCGCGCATGCCGGACACCGCCAGCTCCCACTGCGTGTGGTGATCCACCTGGAACGGGTAGTCCCAGCCGTCCTGACCCGGCCACACCTTCAAATACTTCGCACCCAACGCCCGCACGACGTCCGCGGCCTCGTTAAGCACGGTGAGGGCCTCGGCGCGGATCGCCGCGTCGGGGTTGGTGAACGCACCCTTGCTGAATCGGCGCATGTAGATCTCGGGTGTGACCCCGATCGCCTCCAGACCGTTCTCCTTGAGCGCGTCGCGCACCTGGTCGACCGTGACGCCCTCGGTGAAGGGGTACGGGACGTCGACCACCGAGAGGTCGTCGACCTCGCCGGCGCGGGCGATCTGCTCGAGCGTGGTCACCGGCGGCGCGTAGCCGTCCACGGCGTAGCGGTCGACGTAGCTGGCGAAGTGCCACAGCCCGGCGCCGAACCTAGGGAGTTGAGTCATATCTATTCATCTCCGATCGTTGATGCAACCACGGTAGCAGGACGTGCGGTCCGCCGGAAGGGTCTGTGACTGTTACGTATCAGTGAGCCGCGCACGGGCGACCGCGACAGCCCACTCGGACCGTCGGGAGCGGCGCGTCTCCGGGTCGAGTGCCGGCACCGCAACGCGAGCACCCCGTGACGCGGGTCGGGCAGGCGAGCCCGTCAGCGTCGTGCCGGCCAGCATCGCGACACCGACGGCCGACGCCTCCGCGGCGTCGGCCACGGTGACCGGGCGCCCCAACAGGTCGGCCTGGATCTGCATCAACGTGCCGCTCGCAGTGGCTGCGCCGTCGGCGACGATCTCGCGGACGGGTGTGCCGGGACCGGAGGCGATCGCCTGCACGACGTCGGCGACCTGGTGCGCGACGGCCTCGAGCGCCGCGCGTGCGAGGTGCGCACGGGTGGTTCCGGCCGTCATGCCGGTCAGCACCGCGGTGGCCGTCCGGTCCCAGTGGGGTGCGCCTAGACCCCCGAACGCGGGGACGAGGACCACGCCGCCGGAGTCCTCGCCGGCGAGCTCGGTGAGTGCGGCGCCGCCGGGTACGGCGGGGTCGAGGCCCAGGATCGTCGCCATCCAGTCGAGGGCGGCGCCGGTCGCGAGGATGTTCCCCTCGCGTGCGTACATCGGTCCGTCCACGGTGAGCCAGGCGAGCGTCGTCGCGATCCCGTCGGGTGCGCCGTCGGGGGCAGCGCACAGGACCATGACCGACGACCCCGTGCCGTACGTGACCTTGGCGCGGCCCGGCACGCCCGACCCGTGCGCGTACAGCGCGGCGTGCGAGTCGGCCAGCCCGGCCACCACGGGCACGCCGGCCGGGAGCACGCCGAGGTCGGCGGTCGTGCCGAAGCTGCCGTCCGACGGCCGGACCTCGCCGAGCACCGACCGCGGCAGCCCGAACACCGCCAGCAGCTCGTCATTCCAGTCCAGGTCGACGAGGTCGAGCAGGAGCGTTCGCGACGCGTTCCCGGCCTCGGCGGCGAAGACCTCGCCCCCAGTGAGCTTCCACACGAGCCAGGAGTCGACCGTGCCCAGGCAGACGTCGGCCACGTCCACGCCGTCCGCCAGCGCCGCATCGAGGAGCCAGCGCATCTTGGGTGCCGAGTACATGGCGTCCAGGAACAGCCCCGTCCGTGTACGGACGACGCCGCCATGGCCTTCGGCGACGAGCCGCTCGCACTCGTCGGCGGTCCGTCCGTCCTGCCACCCGAGCACCGGACCGAGTGGTGCACCGGTCCGACGGTGCCACGCGACCACGGACTCGCGCTGGTTGGAGACCGCCAGCGCGACCGGCACCCGGCCACCGGCGGCGTCGAGGCAGGACCGCACCGCTGCGAGCGTCGCCGACCAGATCTCGTCGGCGTCCTGCTCGACCCAGCGAGGTGCCGGAAAGGAGATGCCGAGCGGGCACGACCCCCGGGCCACGACCGCACCGGCGAGCGTTGTGAGGACGGCCTTGGCGTTGGTGGTACCCAGGTCGACGGCGAGGACGAGCTCGTCAGCGGGCGTCATCGGGTCCGCCGACCGTGGCCAGCGCAGCCTCGATCCGCGCCATGCCGTCGGGCGCCATGAGCATGAGCGACTGCCGCAGAGTGGTGTCGCTGCGCCACCGGCCGTCCGCGACCCAGCCCAGCGCCATGCCGTACCCCTCGTCGGCGCACGCCGCCAGCAGCGCGTCACGCGCGGCGTCGTCGTCCATGAACGCCGCCATCGGCGCGTCCAGGTCCCAGGTCCGCTGTGCGGAGCGTGGCGCCGCGGGAAGCGTGCAGGAGAAGTCGTGCTCACCTGAGCCCACCTCGGTGGACGCTCCGGTCGAGAGGATCACGCGGGCGCGCATGTTGGCCGGCACGTGCACGTGCACCGTGAGGTCGTCGCCGTCGAGGGCCCACCGCACCTCGACCACGCCGTAGCCCGAGTCGAAGGTGCACTCCGCGGAGGTCAGGCCGCCCCCGGGGACGGGCCGGACGTCGACCACGCGCGACCCCGGCTCGCCTGATGCGATGCCGCCGATCCGACGGTGCATGAAGTCGGCGACCGCCCCGAGCGCGTAGTGGTTGAACGAGGTCATCTCGCCGGGGTTGATCGAGCCGTCGGGCAACATCGAGTCCCAGCGTTCCCAGACGGTCGTCGCACCCATCGTCACGGGGTAGAGCCACGACGGGCACTCGCGCTCCAGGAGCAGGCGGTAGGCGACGTCGGCGTGCCCGGTGACCTCGAGCGCGTCGGTGACCAGGGGTGTCCCG
Organism: Cellulomonas sp. P4_H4; assembly: GCF_056400865.1. Classification (NCBI taxonomy): domain Bacteria; kingdom Bacillati; phylum Actinomycetota; class Actinomycetes; order Micrococcales; family Cellulomonadaceae; genus Cellulomonas; species Cellulomonas sp. P4_H4. The sequence continues at coordinate 546,679 of NZ_JBFUKL010000003.1, read as the reverse complement.
ACGAACCCCGTGCCGATCCGGTAGCCGTGGGCGCGCACGAGCTCGGCGAGGCGGTCGCCAAGCGCGGCGCGACGGTCGTCGTCGACGAGGCCGAACCCGATCGCGAGCCCGTAGGCCGTGTGGGCGTCGGACATCATCCGGCCCGCGGGCGTCACGTACTCGGCGCGGAACGCGGCCCGGACGCGCTCGGCGAGCGTGCCGTACTCCTGGGCATCGCGGTCGAGCCCCAGGACCCGCGCCGCGCGCGCCAGCGCCACGCAGGAGCGGTAGTAGTAGGCGCTCGCGACGATGTCCGCGTCCGTGCGGGCGTCCGCCGGGCGGTCGGGCGGGGCTGCGGGATCGAGCCAGTCGCCGAACTGGAAGCCGCCGGTCCACAGGTTGCGGTCACCGGCGAGGGCGCGCACGTCCTCGACCCAGGCGCGCATGCTCGTGTACTGCGACGCCAGAACCGTCGCGTCGCCGTACCTCTCGTACAGCGCGTCGGGCACGAGGGTCGCCGCGTCTCCCCATGCCGCTGCCGGAGGCATCGGGAACGGCAGGGGGTTGGGCACGACGACAGGCACCGACGGCCCGCGTCGCTGCTCGGCCCCGAGGTCCCGCAGCCAGGAGCCGAGCAGGCCCGACACGTCGTACAGGAAGCTCGCGGTCGGCGCGAACACCTGGATGTCTCCGGTCCAGCCCAGCCGCTCGTCGCGTTGGGGACAGTCCGTCGGCAGCGAGACGACGTTGCCGCGCAGCCCCCAGACGACGTTGGCGTGGAAGCGGTTGAGCAGCGGGTCCGAGGTGCTCAGGTGACCGGTGCGGACGAGGTCGGTGTGCATCACCTCGGCGACGAGGTCGGCAGGATCCAGGTCGCCCGGCCACCCGCTCACCTCCACGTAGCGGAACCCGTGGTACGTGTAGCGCGGGTGCCAGTCGAGCGGGCCGTCGCCAGCCAGTACGAGCGTGTCCGTCGCCTTCGCGAACCGCAGCGGGCGCACCGCGAGCTCGCCGTCCTCCATCACCTCGGCGTGGCGCAGGGTGATCGTCGTGCCCTTCGGCCCGTCGACCCGCAGGCGCATGCGCCCGACCAGGTTCTGCCCGAGGTCGAGGACGGTCGCGCCGGACGGCGTCCGGATGAGGTTGCGCACCGCGACGGTCTCGACGACGCGGACCGGCGGCGCGCCGGCGGGCACCAGCCGGCCCAGGCGCACGTCCGGGTCGTCGCCCACGACGTCGTCGAGCAGCACGACCGGCCGGGCGTCCGGGAGCGCGGTGCCGGGCGCGAGCAGTGCGTCGTCGGCGAGCCGGGCGTCGTGGTCCTCGCCCTGGTAGATGCTCGCGGACGTGACCGGACCGGTCGTCGTCGCCGTCCAGCCGGGGCCTGTGGTCATCCAGGTCACGGCACCTGCGGCGTCGACCATGCGTAGCTGCGCGGCGAGCGCGACCGGCCCGGGGTAGGCGCGGTGGAAGTCGCCGTCGAAGCCGAACCGCTCCCCGTACCAGCCCTCGGCGACGGTGGCGCCGAGCACCACGGGTTCACCGCCGGCGGCGGCCAGGCTCGCGGTCACGTCGAACGTCGAGAACGCCAGGACGTCCCGGTAGGCGGTCCAGCCCGGGGCGAGCTCCTCGTCACCCACCCGCGTCCCGGCCAGGCTCGCCTCGACGATGCCGTGCGCGCTCAGCGAGAGCACCGCGCTGACCAGACCGCTCGGGGCCGACAGCTCGGTGCGGAACCGGGCGGTCGCGCGCTGGGGCCAGCCCAGGGCTGGGTCGACCGTGACGAACGGGGCCCGCCAGTCCTGGGGACCCAGGGGCCCGGTGCGCAGGGCGACCGGTGCACTCCAGCCGCTGCTCGCGGAGTCGTCGAGCACCCGCACCCGGAGCTCGGCCGTCGCGTAGGGGCCGAGGTCTGCGAACGGCCAGGCGACCTTCTGCGCGACGGGCCCGGCGACCTCGGCGAGGCTCACCGTCCCGTTGTGCCGCAGCTCGAGCTCCGCGCGGGACTGCTCCCACCCGGTCGTCTCGCTCTCGACCGCCCACGACACCGACGGGCTGCCGGTCGACAGGAACTCGGGTCGCCCCCGGTCCCCGACCCACAGGGCCGCGACGCGGGTGGTCATGCCCCGTGCCGGGTGAGCTTGGCGACCAGGTCCTCGAACATCAGGCGAAGGTCGAGATGCGTGTAGACGCGGATCGGTCGGCCGGAAGGGCGTGCGACGTACTGGCCCTCGTCGTCGATTGCCGGTGCCGGCACCGTGACGTAGCGGGACGACGAGGGGTCGGGCTCGAACGACGACTGCAAGGCCGTGAGCAGCACCAAGGGGCTGTCGCCGAGGATGTACACCTCACCGGAGTCGAACCCGTGGCTCGCGGCCATGTCCACGACGTCCTGGAGCCGGTCGACCAGGTGGGAACCGATCGCGCCGTGCGGGCGCACACGCGTCTCCAGCTCGGCGAAGCTCATGATCGCCTGCCGGTAAGCGTCGCGCGGCACCTGCCACAGCGGGATGGGGGAGTCGAAGACGACCTGCGCCGCAGCGATGTCGATCCGCAGGTTGTACTCAGAGACCTCCGGGCCGTCCGGCCGCGGCGGGGCGACGGCCAGGCCGGGGTGCTCCGGGCCGCCGATCCACACCGCGGTCAGACGTTCGGCGATGCGGGGCTCGATCAGGTAGGCGCTGGCCAGCTCCGTGAGGCCGGCGCCGAGCGTGACGTACAGCGGGAGGTCGGAGTCGCGCATCGCCTCGGCGATGATCACCTCCGCGCCGGCGGACCGGATCGGCGTGATCCGGTCCGCCAGCGCTTCGTTCGAGCCCTCGACCGTGGTCACCCGGCCGGTGAGGCCGAGCAGGTCGACCACGACGTCCGCCGCGGCCCGTGCCTTGGTCGCGGTGGTGGTCGAGGGGTCGAACGGGTCGCCGGCACGCAGGTGGGAGCCGATGACGGCCCGCACCTCGACCGACGGGGACAGGAGCAGGTGCGCGAGCTGGACGAGTCCGTCGGGATCGCCCGAGTAGTCGTTGTCGCTGATGACCCGCAGCCGAGCGGCCATCAGCGCACCTCCGTCCAGGCGAGCTCCTCGACGAGCGGCAGGTCGGCGCTCGACGGTCCGACCTCGAGCGTGAAGGTTCCCGGCTCGACGACCCAGGCGTGCGTGTCGACGTCCCAGTGCGCGAGGGCACGGCTGGGCAGCGGGACCTGGACGGTGACCGACTGCCCGGGCTCGGCGACCGCCGCAGCGAACCCGACGAGCCACCGCACGGGCCGCTCGACCTCGCTGCCCGGGCGGGACACATAGACCTGCACGACCTCGCGGCCCGCGCGGCTGCCGGTGTTGCGGACGGTCACCTCGATCTCACCGGGGCCGTCGCTCGTCGGCGTCAGCGGCACGCCGAGGGACTCGAACGCCCAGGTGGTGTAGCCGAGACCGTGCCCGAACGCGTACCGGGCCGTGCGGTCGGGGTTGCGGTAGCCGACGAGAAGGCCCTCGTCGTACCGGACGACGCCGTCGACCGGGGTGCCCGACGGGAGGTTCTCCTCGTCGAGCGGCCAGGTGGTGGGGAGGCGGCCACCCGGCTCGGTCGCGCCGAGCAGCACGTCGGCGAGCGCATCCCCGAACTCCTGCCCGGGGAACCACGCGAGCAGCACGGCGGAGACGTCGTCGGCCCACGGCATGAGCACCGGGGCGCCCGCGTTCACCACCACGACGGTGCGCGGGTTGGCGGCCGCGACCCGCGCGACGAGCTCGTCCTGGCGTCCGGGCAGCGCGAGCGACTCGCGGTCGTACCCCTCCGACTCGACCTCCTCGTTGGTCCCGACGACGACCACGGCCACGTCCGCGGCGGCGGCCTGCTCGACGGCCGCGGCGATCGCGTCGTCGTCCGTCGCGTGGGCAGGCTCGACGTTGAGCTGGAGCATGGTGCCGAGGGCCGGACCGTCCGAGGTCGGCGGTGCCACGTCGTGGCGGAGCACGACGTCGACCGACTCTCCGGCCGCGAGCTCGAGCCCGTGAACCCCCTGCGGCGGGGTCATCATGCCCTCGACCAGGTCGGCGCCCGGGGGCAGCACGAGCTCGTCGTCGAGCACCTGGGTGCCGTCGAGGACGAGCTGGAACCGGCCGAGGCCGGAACCGCCGATCTCCCACGTGCCGGACGTCGTCGCAGTGACCCGGGTCCTGACCTCGATCGTGGCGGTGCCGGCCGCGGCGGGCGGGAAGCCCATGAGCCAGTTGTAGGTGCCGCCGGAGCGAGCCTCGGTCAGCAGGACCGTGCCGTCGGCCGCGAGGTACGTGATCTCGACGCCGGGGGTGCCGTCGGTCCGGCTCGTGAAGGCGTCCCGGGCGGGGGAGGTGCGGTGGTGGGCCCGCACGCCCTCGCCGAAGGTGACGTGGACGTCGCCGAGGGCGGCCCGGATCCCGTCGAGCGGGGAGACCGTGTACGGCGGGTAGACGGTCGCGCTGCCGCCGCCGAGGGTGCGCCCGACCTCAGCGTTGGGGCCCAGCACGGCGACCGTGCTCAAGGCCTGTGCCGAGAGGGGCAGGACGCCGTCGTTGCGGGCCAGCACGAAGCCCGCGGCCGCGTCGGCCCGCAGGCGGGCGGCGACCTCGTCCTCGGTGAAGACCGGCGCCTGGGCCACCCCGTCGATGCCGTCGAGCGCGCCGACGCGGGCGGCCAGGCGCAGGATGCGCAGCACGTGGTCGTCGATACGGGCTTCGTCGACGTCGCCGGCGCGCACCGCGTCGACCAGGGCCTGACCCCACGGGCCGACTGGACCCGGCATCGCCAGGTCGAGTCCTCCCGTGGCAGCTGCGACGGTGGAGCGGGTGGCGAACCAGTCCGACATCGTCACCCCGTCGAACCCCCACTCGTCCTGCAGGATCTCCCGCAGCAGCGGGGTCTCGGTCGCCGTGGTGCCGTTGACCTGGTTGTACGCCGCCATGACGGCCCACACTCCGCCCTCGCGAACGATCGCCTCGAAGGGCGCGAGGTACAGCTCGCGCAGCGTGCGCTCGTCGACGTGGGCGTCGACGCTCATGCGGTCGGTCTCGGTGTCGTTGGCGACGAAGTGCTTGACGGTCGCGCCGACGCCGCCGGCCTGGACGCCGCGCACGTACGCCACGCCGATGCGGGCGGTCAGGAACGGGTCCTCGGAGAAGTTCTCGAAGTGCCGGCCGCCGTACGGCGTGCGGTGCAGGTTGACCGTCGGCGCGAGCTGCACGTCGACGCCCTTGCGCCGGGCCTCCGAGGCGAGCAGCAGCCCGAGGGCCTCGATCCGCTCGGGGTCCCACGTCGCTGCGAGGGCGGTCGGCGAGGGCACGTTCGCGGACGTGTCCCGCTCGTCCCAGAACTCCCCGCGGATCCCGGCCGGGCCGTCGGAGACCACGAGCCGGCGCAGGCCCGCGGCGGGCTCGGGGTACAGCGACCAGAAGTCGGCGCCGGTCATGAGGCGGACCTTCTGCTCGAGCGTGAGCGCGGAGAGGCGGCGGGCGAGGTCGGCCTCGTCGACGGCGGAGGCTGAGGTGATGATCAGGGTGGTCATGAGGTTCTCCGGTCGGCTGGTGCATCGAGGTGGTCGGGTGTCTCGCGAAGAGCTCGGACGTCCCACGGGCCGAGCGTGAGCTGGTCGCCGGCGCGCAGGTGCTCGCCGCTCACGACGTCACGCACCGCCGCCGGCAGCACGTAGGTCGCCTCGTCCCAGGCCCAGTTGTGGACGATGCGCAGAGCCCCGTCGTCGGGGGCGGACATCGTGTGCACCGTGACGCTCGACGGTCGAGCGTCGCGCCAGGGGTCGGCGCGCAACGAGGTCGTGGCGATCCAGGTGGCCAGCGCGGCTGCGAGCGTGCGGTCCGGGATCGTGCCGACCGTGGTCACGCGGCCCGCGCCGTGCCTGCGGCTGGTGATCGCCGCGAACTGCTTGAGGTGAGGGTGGTCGTATCCGGCGAGCACCTCGGCGTCGTCGGGCAGCAACCCGTCCGCCCACAGCTGCGCGGAACCGGTCCATCCGGTGACCGGCACGTCGGCCGGCAGGTTGGTGAACTCGAGGTAGTGCACGCCGGCCGGCCCTCGCAGGACCCCGGGGGCGATGACGGGTCGGATGACGTTCTCCTCCGTCGCGTACCCGGTGCGCGGCGTCAGGACCAGGTGACCGCCCGCGTCCGCGTACCGTGCCAGCAGGTCGAGCGTCTGGTCCGAGGCGACGTACAGGGCCGGCACGACGAGCACGGGCCATCGGCGCACGAGCGCCTCGGGGTCGTCGGGGAGCTGCCGCGGTCCGACCACGTCGACCGCCAGTCCCGCGTCGAACAGGCCGCGGTAGTACGCCGCGAGGATCTGCTCGTACGAGGTCGGGTCGCCGAACCAGGTGTGCGGCGCGCTCGCGAGCGGGCCCTGGAACTCGAGCGCCCATCGGCTCTCGGGACTGACGAGCAGGCCCACGTCACTGTGCGCCCGCAGGTCCGCGAGCTCGGGCGAGGCCGCCGTCAGCTCGCGGGCGAGCGACGACAGCTCCGCGTAGGTCCGGCTCGGTGTGAGGCTGTGGCCGAGGATGCCGGTCCAGTAGGACTCGGCGCCGTAGTGCTGCGTCGCCCAGTGCCAGTACTCGAGCATCCGTGCGCCGCGCGCGACCATGAGCCAGCCTGCCTGGCGCCACTGGCCGTCGTAGCAGGGCAGGTTGTCGCCCGCGCCGCCGATCGAGGTCGCGTTGGTCTCCGTGACGAGGAACGGCTCGTCCCTGGTGCCGCGCGCGAGGTCGGCCTGCAGGGCCGGGAACGCGGGGCCCGCCCACGGCACGAAGTCGTCGGCGATCCCGCCGACGAGGCCGTCGGGACCCGGGTGCGTCAGCGACTCCTGGGTGGCGTAGTAGATGTTCACGCCGGCCACGTCGAGCGGACGGGCGATCGTCGTCAGGTCCTGGGCCTTGTGGTGAGGCGCGATGCAGGTCATCACGTACTGGTCCGGGCGGGCCAGCGTCCTGACAAGGTCCGCCTGCCAGGCGATCAGGTCGTCGGCCAGCGTCGCCTGGTAGCGGCGCCAGGCCAGGTCGTACGCCGGGGTGGTGTTGAGGTCCGGGGTCCACAGCTCGGACCAGTCGGCGATCCGGTGCGACCAGTACGTGAGGCCCCAGCGGCGGTTGAGCTCCTCGACCGTGCCGTACTTCTCCTGGAGCGTCGCGACGAACCCTGCGAAGACGTCCGGGTTGAAGAAGATCTTGTTCCCGGGCTCGTTGTCGACCTGCCAGCCGACCACCGCGGGGTGGTCGGCGTAGCGCCCGACGACCTTGCCGACGACGCGCTCGGCGAGCCGTCGGAACGCCGGGTGGGCGTAGTTGACGTCCTGCCGGGCGCCGTACGGCATGGGTGCACCCGTGGCCACGTGGGCCGTCGTCTCCGGGTAGGCGAGGCGCAACCACGGCGGAACCGCGTAGGTCGGCGTGCCGACGATCACGTCGATGCCCCGCGCGTGCGCGCCGTCGAGCACCGGCTGCAGCCAGTCGAGCTCGAACTCTCCGTCCCTCGGCTCCCACGTCGACCACACGGACTCACCGACGCGGATCACCGAGAACCCGCCGGCGACCATGAGGTCGAGGTCGGCGTCGAGCCTGTCGTACGGCTGGTACTCGGCGTAGTAGGCGGCGCCGACCCGGATCCGGTCGGGCAGCAGCGGGCCGTCAATCATCGCTGCCCTCGTAACCGAAGCTCTCGAAGGCGACCGTGCCCGAGGCTGCGTACATCCCCGTGACCCGGCCGGTGAACGACGACGTCACGTCGGAGGTGAGGTAGCGGCCGTCCACGGTCGCGAGCTCGACCGCGTCCCCTCCCGTGCCGTGGCCGAGCCGGACGAGGTCGCAGGTGACCAGGTCGGGCATGTCGATGCCGGCCGCCGGTACGACCGGGGTCGTCGCGATCCACACCTCGGCCGCTCCCTCGGGGATGCTCGCCTCCCACGTCTGGACGATCTGGTCGAGGACCACCCGTGCGCGGACACGTCCCGCCGAGACCTCGACGTCGTAGTGGTGGCGCTCGTCGTACCGCACGGACAGCCCGCCGGTGCCGGAGGACGCGTCGACGCGGACGCTGCAGCGGCTCGCCAGGTGCTGCTGGCGACGGCCCAGGAAGTGCGGTCGGTGCGCGTCCATCGCGACGGGAGGTGCGTCGTCGGGTGCCGTGATCACGAGGCGTCCGTCCGTCTGCGCGGCCCAGGAGCGCTCGGCATCCCGGATCGAGAGCCACTCCAGGCCGAGCGGCTCCGCGAACGACGTCGTCACCGCGACCGCCGGGAGGCCCTCGGTGAGCTCGAACCGCTCCACGACCGGCCAGCCGTCCACCCAGTCCACCCGGGTCGCGAACGTCTCGCGGCCCAGCGGCGCGAACATCTGGCTCATCCCGCCCGGGCGGGTGCCGAGCAGCACCATCTGCCAGCCGTCGTCGGTGCGCACGAGGTCGCCGTGCCCGGCGTTCTGCACGGGGTGGCTCGTCGACCGGTGCGAGTACACCGGATTGACCGGAGCACCCGCGAACGGGCCGGCAGGGGAGGTGCCGCGCGCGATCGAGACGCCGTGCCCACGCTCGGTCCCGCCCTCGGCGATCATCAGGTACCAGGTCCCGTCGATCTCGTAGAGGTGCGGTGCCTCGGGGAACTTCAGCCCGGTACCGGACCAGAGCGACCTTGGCTCCTCGAGCGCCTGGCCGGTCGTCGGGTCCATGCGCACCTGCTGGATGCCGAGGTGCGTCCCGAACTCCGGTCCGGTGAGCAGCAGGCCGGAGTACGTCACGTAGCACGTGCCGTCCGCGTCCCAGGCGATGTCGTGGTCGATGCCGTCGGCGCCGATCATGACCACGCCGTCGCTCCACGGGCCCGCGGGATCGCTCGCCGTGAAGATCAGGCCACCGCGGCCCATCGCGTCGGCCACGGTCAGGTAGAACAGCCCGTCGTGGAACCGGATGGTCGGGGCCCAGGCGCCGCCGCCCGTCGGCACGTCCTCGATGGCCAGCTGGCCCGGACGGGTCACGACGTGCCCGATCGGCGTCCAGTGCTCCGCGTCGGTGCTGTGGAACAGCGGGACGCCGGGGAAGTACTCGAAGCTCGAGCACGCGAGGTAGTAGTCGTCTCCCACGCGGACCACGCTGGGGTCGGGGTGGAAGCCGGAGACGGCAGGGTTGAGCAGCACGGTGAAGCCCCTCTGGTTAGGTCGGGTGGTCAGGCGGACTTCGGCAGGGCCTCCGTGCCCCCGGTGCCGGCGCCCGCCTGCTCGTCCTGCTCGGCGAGCTGGGCTGCGAGGCGCAGGCGGTCGGCACGACGCTGCTGCTGGCGGACCGGGTCGGGCACCGGCGCAGCCAGCAGGAGGCGCTGGCTGTAGGGGTGCTCGGGGGTCGAGGTGACCGTGGCGGCGTCGCCGCTCTCGACGATCTCGCCGCGGTACATCACCGCGACGCGGTGGCTGATGTGCCGCACGACCGAGAGGTCGTGCGTGATGAAGAGGTACGCGACGCCCGTGCGCTCCTGGATCTCGATGAACAGGTCGAGCACGCGGGCCTGGTTGGACAGGTCCAGGGCGCTGACGGGCTCGTCGCACACGATGAGCTTGGGTTCACGGCTCAGCGCCCGGGCGATGGCGATCCGCTGTCGCTGACCGCCCGAGAACTCGCGGGGGAGCCGCTCGCCTGCGTCGGCGGGCAGGTGGACGCTGTCGAGCAGGTCGCGGACGCGCTTGGTGGCGGTCTTGCGGTCCGTCCCGGCGACGAGCAGCGGCTCGGTGAGGATGTCGTTGACCGTCATCGCGGGATTGAGCGAGGTGTACGGGTCCTGGAAGACCACCTGGATGTCCTCGCTCAGGCCGCGACGCTCCTTCGCCCCGATCGAGTCGATCCTGCGGCCGGCGTAGCGGATCTGCCCGCCGGTCACCGGGGCCAGGCCGAGGATGGATCGCCCGAGGGTCGTCTTGCCGGAGCCCGACTCGCCGACCAGCCCGACGGTCTCGCCGGCACGGATCGACAGTGACACTCCCTTGAGGGCCTTGAACGGAGGCTTGCGCCACCCCTTCATCGGGTACTCGACGACCACGTCGTCGGCGACGAGAAGCGGCTCGGCGGTCTTGGCGTCCTGGATGGCGCTCATGCGCCCTCCCCCCGGGTCGTCGGTGCGGTGGATGTGCCGGTCCCAGCAGTCACGAGCTGCGGTCGCGGGACGGAGTCCTCGAGTGTGGAGTCGAGGAGCATGCGCGTGTACGGGTGCTGCGGGTTCGCGAACAGCTCCCGGGCGGGTGCGGTCTCGACGATCTGACCGGTCTGCATGACCGCGATCCGGTCGCAGATGTCGGCAACCACACCGAAGTTGTGGGTCACGAGGATCATCCCCATCTGCCGTTCCTCCTGCAGCGAGCGCATGAGGTCGAGCACCTCGGCCTGGACTGTGACGTCCAGAGCGGTGGTGGGCTCGTCCGCGATGAGCAGCTCGGGGTCGCAGGAGACCGCACCGGCGATGAGGACGCGCTGGGCCATGCCGCCGGAGATCTCGTGCGGGTAGGCCTTGAAGGTGCGTTCGGGGTCGGCGATGCCCACCCGGGCCAGCAGCGCGATCGCTTTGGCCTTGGCCTGCTTCTTGCTCAGGCCCAGGTGCTGGCGGATCGGCTCGGTGAGCTGGAACCCGATCTTGAACGACGGGTCCAGGTTGGACATCGGCTCCTGCGGCACGTAGGCGATCCGTGATCCGCGGAGCTGGTTCATCGCCGCACGGCTCATCCCGGCGAGCTCCTCGCCGCCGAAGGTGATGTTCTCCGCCGAGACCTTGGCCTCGGGCGGGAGCAGGCCCAGGATCGAGAACGCGGTCTGCGACTTGCCGGACCCGGACTCGCCCACCAGTCCGAGGACCTCGCCCCGGCGGACGACGAGCGAGACGCCGTCGACGACGACCGACTCGCCGTCGAGCTTCGGGTAGGCGACGCGCAGGTCGTCGACCTCGAGCAGGACGTCGGGATCGGTGACGACAGGGACGACACCGGCGTGGGTGGCCTCGATCGTCGATCCCGCGACGCGGTTCGCTGCTGCGAGCTTGGACGCGGCGCGAGCCGCGCGGCGGGCGGCCCGCGACTGCTTGACCGCCTGGGCGCCCAGGACGTCACGAAGCGCTGTGCCGAGCACGGCGAACGCCCCGACGGTCAGCACGATCGCCAGGCTGGGCCAGATCAGCAGGCGCGGTGCGATGTAGATGTTGGCCTGCGCGTCGGCGAGCATCCCGCCCCAGGAGGCCTGCGTCGAGGACAGGATCCCCAGGAACTGCAGACCGGCCTGGATGAGGATCGCGATGCCGAACATCTGCGCGGACAGGATGATCGTCGGCTTGATGACGACCGGCAGGATGTGGCGGCGCATGATCCGCGACGAGCCCAGGCCCGAGACCCGGGCCGCGTCCACGTACAGCTCCTCGCGGACCGCGATCACCGAGCCGCGCACCAGTCGGAAGACACCCGGCGCCATGAGCACGCCGAAGACGGCCATCGCGGTGTTGACACTCGATCCGATCGACTGCCCGACGACGATGAGGATGACGATGGCGGGCAGGGTCATCAGGAGGTTCGCGATCCAGGCAGAGATGCCGTCGAACCAGCTCTTGAAGTACCCGGCGATCAGGCCCGTCGGCACACCGACGACCAGGGCGACGACGACTGCCAGGACGGCGCCGATCAGGCTGATCTGGCCGCCGTAGAGCAGCCGGGACCAGACGTCGCGACCGACCCCGTCGAAGCCCAGCGGGTGACCGGGGGCACGCGGGCCCAGGGTGTTCTCCAGCGACGGGGCGTTCGGGTCGGCGCTGGTGAGGAGAGGGGCGGCAAAGCTCGCCGCGACGATGACCACCAGCACCACGATCGCGGTGAAGGCCATGGGGTCGGACACGAGGCGCTTGAACCGGCCGGCCCGCTTCGGCAGAGGCTCCGGGGCGGCGGCGGGTGTCGACAACAGCTCGGGGATGGTCATGCCACACGCACCTTCGGGTTGAGCAGGCCGTAGGCCAGGTCGAGGACGAGGTTGACCACGACCACGATGATCACCAGGACCAAGGTGATGCCCAGCACGACCGGCTGGTCGTGGCTGGTGGACGCCGAGGTGATGGCGGTGCCGATGCCGTAGAGACCGAAGACCTTCTCGACGATCACGGCGCCGCCGACCAGCCCGATGAACTGCAGCGCGAGAACCGTCAGACCCGGGGGGATGGCGTTGCGCAGCGCGTGCCGGAACAGGAGGCTGCGCTCGGACAGGCCGCGGCTCCGCAAGGTCCGGACGAAGTCCGCGCCGAGCACGTCGACCATCGAGCCGCGGACCTGCTGGGCAGTGGCAGCCATCGCGCCGATCGCCAGGGCGATCGCCGGCAGGGTGATGGACATGAGCCAGCCGCTGGGGGACTGAGCGAGAGGGGTGTAGCCGACGGCGGGGAAGATCTTCCAGTGCACGGCGAACACGACCGCGAGCAGGAGTGCGACGAGGAACGCAGGAACGGCGAACCCCAGGATCGCCAGACCTTGGACAGCGCGATCGAGCCAGCCACCCCGGACCGCGGCGGCGACACCGATCAGGACCGAGAGAACCGCGGCGACGAGCAGTCCGACCAGCAGGATGGACAGCGTCACGGGCACCTTGTCGGCAACGATCGTCGTGACCGGCTGGCCGTTGACCCAGGACGACCCGAGGTCACCGTGCAGCAGCCCGGAGAGCCAGTCGAAGAACCGGGTGAAGAACGGCTGGTCGAGACCTAGCTCGGTGGCCTTCTGGGCGACCTGGGCCTGGCTGGCGCTCTGCCCGGCGAGGGTGCGAGCCACCGTGTCGTTCGACAGGCTCATGAGCCAGAAGACGACCAGCGCGGAGAAGAAGACGAGGACGAGGCCGGCGAGGAGTCGGCGGAGGATGAACATCAGCATGGCTTGCCCCTTGACGGCTGTGACATGAGGGCTGGGTCGAGTGAGGAGGGCGATCCGTGGGTGGGCCGGGCGTGCGGCCCACCCACGGACGCCGTTTCATCAGCCCGCAGGCGTGAAGTTGTAGAGCGACGGGGTGGCGGCGAAGGTCTGTGCCACGACCTTCACGGTGCTGGCGTAGGCGTAGGTGCTCTGCGCGGCGGTCCACGGTGCGTCCCATGCCTGCTCGGTGACGTAGGTGTTGATCTCCTTGAACAGCGCGTCCTGAGCGTCACCTGTAGCCACCTGTGCCTGGTTGATCAGGTCGGTGAGCTTCGGGTCCTCGGTGTGGAACGGGTTCCAGAGCGCGTCCTTGGTGAGCTGGATCTGGATGGTGTCCCACGGGCGGAACGAGTCGAGCTGGAAGAAGCTCGTGGCCCACTTGCCGGCCAGCATGTCGTTGATGACGGTGTCCAGCGGCGCGTTGTCGAGCGTCACCTTGATGCCGATGGCGCCGAGCTGCTCGACGATCGCTGCCTGGGCGCCGGCGTTGAATGCCGACAGGTCGGGCATGGTGAGCTCGAACCCGTCGCCGTAGCCGGCGTCGGCGAGCAGCTGCTTGGCCTTCGTCGGGTCGTACGGGTAGAGGTCGTTGAGCGACGCGTCGTACGCGGCGGTCTGTGCGTTGAACAGCTGGGCCTGCGGCTTGCCGGCGCCCTGGAGCGCGGTGTCGATGATCGTCTGGCGGTCGAACGCCATGTTGATCGCCTGGCGCACCCGGACGTCCTTCAGCGCGGGCTGGATCGTGCCGGCGCGGTCCCAGATGTAGAAGCCCATGATCGAGCCGGGCTCGTACTCGATGGTGTTGAGACCGGCGCCCTTGACCGTGGCGATGTTCTTCGAGTCGGTGATCAGCGCCCCGTCGACCTGACCCGCCTGCAGTGCGTTGAGGACGGCGGACGAGTCGGTGAGCGGCGTCAGCACGATCGTGTCGAACGGGAACGCCTCGGAGTTCCAGTAGTCCGGGTTCCGCGTGAACGTGTACTTGGCGTCGGTGGTGGTGTTCGCCTTGTCCATGACGTATGGGCCGGAGCCGCACGGGGTGGTCTGCAGCTCAGGGGTGCCGATCGCCGAGGGGCACGCCATCATGCCCGCGGTCGAGCCGAGGTTCGGCACCAGGGACGGGTCCGGCGCGGTCAGGTGGATCGCGGCGGTGGTGGCGTCGACCACGTCGACGCTCTCGACCGACTTGAGCTGGTTGGCGGCCTCGTTCGTCCCGCTCTTGGTGTTCATCAGGTTGGCCTGGACGGCGGTGGCGTCGAACGGCGTGCCGTCCGTGAACTTCACGTCGTCGCGCAGCGTCACGGTGAGCGTGGTCAGGGCGTCGTCGTACTCCCACTTCGTCGCGAGGTTCGGCCCCGGGTTCGCTTCCGGGTCGAGCCGGAACAGCTGGTCGTAGACCGGCTGGTAGTAGATCGTGTTGTTCCCGAGGCCCGCGTCCTTGAGGTCCCACGGCTGGGCGACGACGACGGGCGCGAGGGTCAGCGTCCCTCCGCCGCTCGATCCCGAGCCGCCGTCCGAGGAACCACCTCCCCCGGAACAGGCTGCAAGAGCCAACGTGAGTGCGACAGGACCGGCGACCAGCAGACGCTTGCGCATGGCTCTCCTTTGAGGACGTCTCGTTACTGATACGTGTAGGTAATACGATTAAGTAAACTACGACTCGGAGAGCGGGCGCGCAAGGGATCGGTCGAATTGGGGGAGAAGTCCGACGAGTGCCGGAGAGTGCGCGAGCTGCGCGGGCGGGCGTCAGAACGACGCGCGCGACGTGGACGTGCTGGTCAGCCGAGCGTGACGGTGCCAGTGGCTACCGACGCGTGCGCCTGAACCCGTGGCGGCGACCAGGCGGACTCACGCTCGATGAACGAGGCGGCGACTACGCGGACTCGCGCAGCACGAGGGTGATGGCATCCGAACGCAACGGTTCTGGCGCGGGCGTCCCGTTCGTCACGCTCGCGATCTGGCGCGCCACGAACGACGCCACGGCCTCGATGTTCTGGTCGATCGTCGTCAGCGGGGGACTGGCGAGCGCCGCCAGCGGGATGTTGTCCACCCCGATCACGGCGATGTCCTGCGGGGCGCGCAGCCCGAGCCGGTGCATGCCGGCGAGCACGGCGAACGCCGTCTCGTCGTTGTACGCGGCGACTGCGGTCACGGGCTCGCGCCGGGAACGCCACTTCGCGACCGCGCGCTCGCCGCTCGAGGCGTCCAAGGCGACGGGCAGGATGTCCGGCTGGTCCAGACCGAGCTCGAGGCATGTCATCCGGATGCCCTCGAGGCGGAGGTTGTAGAAGCCGCTGACGCGGGCGTCGTCGGGCGCCGCGTAGCCGATGTGCCGGTGCCCGGTGAAGGCGAGGTGCTCCACCTGCAACCGCCCGATGAGGGTCTGCGGCACGCTGATGCCCTCGCGCCCCGACGTCGGCGACAGGAGCGTGCTCACCACGGCGATCCCGGCCTCGATCATCTCGGCCTCGTCGTCGAGCGAGATGGCGGCGATGCTCACCACGGCGACCGGCTGCAGGGCTCGCCACAGCGAGGCGAGCGGGCTGCCGTCGCGCACGCGGCGCGTCACCGTGGTGAGTCCGAACTTCTCGAGCTCGTCCGCGACCTGCTCGATCAGGTGCGCGAGCGTCGGGCCGAACGGGATGTCCGGGAGCACCAGCAGGACGACGTTCGTGCTCCCCGTCCGCAGTGCTCGCGCGGACTCCGACGGGGTGTACCCGAGGCGCTCGACCGCCGCGCGCACGCGCTCCCGGGTGGGTTCGGAGATCTTCTGGCCTGGGTGGTTGTTGATGACGTAGCTCACCGTCGCCTGCGAGACGCCCGCCTCGCGGGCGACATCCTTCGCGGTCACTGACCTGGCCATCGTCGCCCCCTCGAACTGGTGAATCGTCACACTAATCGACGGGTTCCCGTCCTGGACAGGGAACCCGCCGATCGCGTCGAAACCCGAGGTGGCTCGTTGCTCAGGCGCCGAGCATCTCCCGGGCCGTGTCGATCGTCTCCAGGATCGCGACCGAGTCGTCGAGCCCGAACACGGGGGACTCGGTGCGCCCCTGCGCGACGAACCGTGCGAGCGCCGTCGCCTCGTAAGACAGCCCGTCCATCAAGGCGATCCCCGACTCGTCCTGCCACCGCAGCGGCTCGTCGCCCCAGCCCGGGGTCGTCAGGGTGAAGCCGGTCGGGATGTGGAACGGCCCCGCCATCTCGAGCCGTGCCTCGGTGCCCGAGATCTCGGCCGTCGTCGGTGAGCGCACCATCAGGCTGGTCGACAGCAGCGCCTTCGCGGTCGACCCCGGGTAGGACAAGATCATCGCGACCGTGCCGTCGACACCGCTCGGCATGATGTGCCCGCTGGCCAGCACGGACGCCGGGTTGCCGAGGACGCAGGACGCGAGCTGGAGCGGGTAGACGCCCAGGTCGAGCAGTGCACCACCGCCGAGATCGGCGCGGAGCATCCGTGACGCCGGGTCGGCCGCGGCAGGCTGGGCGTGGTCGGCGCTCACGAGCTCGATCTCGCCGAGGTCACCACGCTCCAGCAGCAGGCGCAGGGCGTCGTACTGCGGGAGGTAGCGCGACCAGAGGGCTTCCATGACGAAGACGCCGGCCGACCGCGCGGCCTCGCGGATCAGCGCAGCCTCGGTGGCGTTCACCCCGATCGGCTTCTCGATGAGCACCGACTTGCCCGCCGCGATGGCTTCGAGGGCCACCCCGCAGTGCTGGTCCGCCGTCATCGCCAGGTACACGACGTCGACCTCGGGGTCGTCGATCAACGCGGAGTAGCTGTCGTAGGCGCGCGCGACCTCGTGCGCAGCCGCGAACTCGGCCGACCGGCCGGGCGTGCGCGACGCGGCCGCGACGAACCGCTGGTGGGTGTGGCGGTGCGCGGCGTCGACGAAGGCTCCGGCGATCCAGCCGGTTCCGAGCACGCCCCAGCGCAGGGCGGGCTCGTCGGCCGGACGGAAGACGCCGGTGTGCTGGAGATCCTCGAGGGCGCTCATGCGGCCGACCTCCGGATCGCCTCGAGGGCCAGCTCGTGGTCCGTCGTCGAGTCGAGGCCGGAGACGGCCAGGCCGCCCGCGAGGACCCCGGCGACCCGCAGCGGGACCGCGCCGCCGGCGGGCGCGTAGAGCTCGCCCGGCAGGGCGAAGGCGGTGAGGAAGTCGCCGAAGCTGCCTCCCTCGCCGACGAACCGCTCGTACACCTCGAGCGACGAGATGCCGAAGTGCTCGACGATCCGCAGCTTGCGCTCCACCCAGGCGTCGTTGTCCGCGCTCGTGCCCGGCAGCGCGGCATGGAACACGCGCTGCTTGCCGAGCCTGGCGCTGATCGTGACGGCGTGGCCGGCGGCCCGGCACTCGTCGACGAGCGCCACCCCCATCCGCCACACGACGTCGGCGTCGAGTCGCGTGAACTCCGGTACCTCTGTTGTCCGGCTCATGCTCGTTCCCCTTCTGTGCTGATCGGGTAGTCGACGAACGCGAACGCCGAACCATCCGGCGCCCAGCTGTTGACGTTGATCGTTCCCTGGCCCCCGAAGAGGCGGACGACCGTGCGGGGCGTTGTCCAGTCGCCGTCCGAGACCATCCGGAGCTCGACGTCGAGGTCGCCCGGGTGTCCGAGGGTTCCCTCGGGAAAGCTCAGGTACACGAAGTCGCCGCCGGTGGACGACTCGTGCGGGAACCAGTTGACGCGCTCGTCCACGGTCAGCTGTTCGGGCTCGGCGCCGGGCACCGCACGGACGCGAGCGATCTGCGCGTGCCCCGGGCGCGACGAGAACTGCTCGGTGTTGAAGTAGATCCACTCCGCGTCGACGGAGTACTCCGAGCCGTCTGCCGGCCCCGGTGGCTTCGTCACCTGTCGGTCGCCCGACCCGTCGACGCGGATCTCGTGGATCGTGACCTCGGTCGCCGGACCCCACGCGTCGCCCTCGACGACGACCCGCGTGTAGGCGAGCCGGTCCCCGTCCGGATGGACGCCGTGCAGGAAGTGGAAGACGTCGGTGCCGTGCGTGATCCGGCGCGACCCGCCGCCGCCGATCGGTGCCTCGTAGATGTGCCCGTCGTACGCCGACAGGAAGATCCGGGTCCCGTCGGGGGCCGGCACGTGGTCGTTGTTGAGGTTCGGGATGTCCAGGATCTCGACCTTGCGAGGCGCCTCGCCGCCTGCTGCGGGGAGCGACCAGAGCGACCCGTCGCCGTTGACGAGGAGCTGGTCGCCCACCCAGTTGGGCGCCTCGAACAGGGTCGAGGTCGTCTCGAACACGAGTCGTGTCGCACCCGTCGTGCGGTCCCAGACCCAGATCCGGCAGGCCTGACCAGGGCGGAGTCGTGGCGTTTCTGCTGCAAGAAGCTGCATCTCGCTCCCAGGGAGAGTTCGGCTCGTGCGGTCCGTCGTCGGGCCGCGGCGCCAGGATAGCCGAAAAGCGAGTGCTCATTCGAAATTCGCGTATCGTGCGTGCGTATGGCTCCGATGACGCACGATGGCCCCGTGGAGGTGGGAGTGCCCGACGACGAGACCCGAGACGCGCCGAGCACGCGGTCCCGGGGTTCCTACGCGAAGTCGGCGACCCGCCGTCGGGAGATCATCGAGGCTGGCATCGAGGTGTTCGCGGCCTCCGGCTTCCGGGGTGGGTCGATCCGTGAGATCGCCGAACGCGTCGGGATGAGCCAGGCGGGCCTGCTGCACCACTTCTCCAGCAAGACCGAGCTGCTCGCCGCGATCCTGGAGCGACGCGGCGAGCTCCAGCTCGAGACGGTCCGACCGGGGCGCGGGGTGGAGACCGTCCGCGGGCTGCTCCAGCTGATCGACGACGACCGCCGCAGTCCCGGCCTCATCGAGCTGCACTGCGTGCTGTCCGCCGAGGCGACCGACGCCGACCATCCCGCGCACGCCTACTTCGTGCGGCGGTACCAGGACTTCCGGGAGCTCCTCGAGAGGGCGTTCCTCCAGATGGCTGCGGACGGTCAGCTCGTCGACGACGTGGACGCCGCGCAGCTCTCGCGGACGATGATCGGGCTCTGGGACGGGCTCCAGCTCCAGTGGCTGCTCGACCGCGAGTCGCTCGACATCGAGCAGGACCTGCGGGCGTTCCTGGCCCCCTCGGTCACCGTCGAGCTCTGAGGGCTCGGCAGGCCCGGGCGATGGCCGTCACAGAACGGCCGTGGGGGCACCGACTGCGACGTCCTCGGGACGTTTGCCTCTATGCCGCCGACGAGTCCGGGCAAAGCCTGGCAAGAGGGCGGCGCCGGGGTGTTCTCGACGCCACGACCCGGGAGGAGGTTCGCCATGATGTGGTGGGGACACGGCGGATGGGGTGCGGGTGGCTGGGTAGCCATGGCGCTGATGATGCTGCTCTTCGCGGGGCTGGTCGCAGCGCTGCTCGTCTGGGTCGTCTCGAGCGCCTCGAAGAGCACGGCTGCGCAGGGCACCCTGGAGTCGAAGCTTCCGAGCCCCGACAGCGTGCTCGCGGACAGGTTCGCTCGGGGCGAGATCGACGAGGACGAGTTCACCCGCCGGCGAGACGCGCTGCACGGCACCCGGGGTGGGCCGCGGGGTTCGCCCGATCAGTGACGAGGCGATCGACCGGACTCAGGCTCGCGCCAAGAGACCGTTGACGCGGAGCCAGGCCTCGACGCCGCGGAGGTCCGCTCCGCCGCGGTAGGCGAGGTACCCGTCGGGGCGGACCAGCAGGTGCACTGCGCGGCCCCGATCCGCGCCGAGGCGCCTGTGGGCCGTCCCGTCCGCATCGTGCAGGAAGCCCGGCCGCGGGTCGTCCGAGAGGCGGTGGAGCGCGACTGCGGAGCCGATCCGGTCGGCCAGTGCGGACACGGTCTCCTCCGTCCAGGTGCCCGCGGGGGCGGCCAGCAGGAGATGGAACCCTGGCGCGCCGAGGACGTGGTGCAGCGTGGTGGGTTCCCCGTCGAGCACGACGCGGGCGTCGGGGAGCCGGTCGCCCGCGCGAAGTCCGTGACGCGGGGCGTCGGGGGCGTCGACCGAGAGTGCGCTGCGGCGGTACCGGATGTCGAGCTCCGTGACGAGCCGGACTCCTCGCGCACGGGCGAAGGTGAGACGCAGCGCAAGCGGGACGACGTACGCCGCGACCCGTCCCCGTGCGAGTCGGACGGGAGCGCTCGTGGACGTCGCGATCCGGAAGGCTCGGTCGGTGAACCGCAGGACCTCGCGTCCGACGGGTGCCCGCTCGGTCTCGTAGGTGGCGAGCAGGGCGTCGGAGGCGCTCCCTCGGCACGCCGCCGCGAGCTTCCAGGCAAGGTTCGCGGCGTCCTGGATGCCGGTGTTCATGCCCTGCGCCCCAGCCGGGCTGTGGACGTGGGCCGCGTCGCCGGCCACGAACGCGCGCCCTGCGCGATAGTGCTCGGCGCGTCGGTGATGGATCCGGAACCACTTGGTCCACGCGGGGCTGTGCAGCCAGACGTCGCCTCCGGTGTAGGTGTCGCACAGGATCTGCAGCTCGGCTTGCGTGGGCGCGTCGTCGAGCGGCTCGCTGTCGCCCGGCGGGCGCATGGCGAGCATCCGCCACGACGCCGGGCTGCCGAGCGGGAAGAAGAACAGCAGGCCCTGCGGGGCGACGAACACGTGCGCCGACCCCTGGGCGATCCCGTCCGCCTCGACATCCGCCAGCACGAAGGTCTGCGGGTAGGCCGACCCGCCGAAGCGGATGCCTGTGAGCCGTCGCACGGTGCTCCGTTGACCGTCGCAGCCGACGACGAACCGGGCACGCACCCGCTCCGGCCGGCCGTCGGGTCCCAGGAGGGTGCAGCTGACGCCACGCTCGTCCTGCTGCAGCGCGACCAGCTCGACCTGGCGCTCGATCGACACGTCCCGCGCCGCGAGATGGTCACCGAGGACGTCCTCGGTGACGGCCTGGGAGAGGAACAGCAGGAACGGGTAGGAGGTGTCCTCGAGCCCGAGCTCGAACAGGTCGGCCTGGACGTCGCGTCGCGAGAAGTGCATCACCACACGTGCTCCGCGGTTGCCTCGCGCGACGAGCTCAGCGCTCACCCCCAGGCCGGCGAGGACCTCGAGCGTGCGCGGCTGGATCGCGAGCGCGCGTGACTCGTGCACCCGGTCGGGGAGCCGGTCGACGAGCCGGACGGTCGCCCCCTCCGCAACGAGGAAGGCTGTCAGCGCCAGCCCTGTCGGACCGGCGCCGACCACGAGGACGTCCACCGGAGGACCGGCCGTCGACGCCGCTCGCGCGCTCACCCTCCCACGGTAGGCGTGTTTCCCTTGACTACGTAGTCATCCGAGGCGTTGACTACGTAGTCATCCGACACCGCAGTCGAAAGGGGCACCGTGACCGACGAGTCCGTCGCCGTGGAGACCGGTGTCAGGCGCGCCGACCGGCCCGTCGTGGCCGTGGACGTCGCTCGCGCCGCCGGTGTCTCCCAGAAGACGGTGTCCAGGGTCATCAACGGCGACCCGCACGTCAGTCCCGACGTCCGCGCACGAGTCCACGAGGCCATCGCCACGCTCGGCTACCGACCGAACCGCGCGGCCCGCAATCTCGTGCTGGGTCGCAGCCGGACGATCGGCGTCCTGTCCGGCGGGTCGAGCTACTACGGTCCGTCGACCCTGCTGGTCGCGGCCGAGCACGCGGTGCGCAGCGCCGGGTACGCCATGTCCGTGATCAACATGGTCGCGGAGGAGCCGGAGTCGATCACCGCGGCGCTGCGCGATCTGGTCGACCAGGGAGTCGACGGCATCGTCGTCAACGAGCCGGTCGGGCTGTTCACGCTCGCAGCGGGCGCGATCGGTGAGCTGCCCGTCCTGAGCCTCTCGGGGAGCTATGGCATCTCGAGCACGGAGATCGTCGTCGACGCGGACCAGGTCGGCGGTGGCCGACGGGCTACCGAGCACCTGCTCGGCCTCGGGCACCGCACCGTGCACCACCTCGGCGGACCGATCTCATGGCGTTCCGCCGACCTCCGGCACGACGGCTGGCGCGACGCTCTCACAGCCGCCGGTGCGCAGGTGCCGTACGTGGTGCGCGGGGACTGGTCGGTCCGCTCGGGGTACGACCTGGGCCGGAGCCTTGCCGCCGACCCGGACGTCACGGCCGTCTTCGCGGCCAACGACCAGATGGCCGTCGGACTGCTGCGGGCGTTCGCCGACGCCGATCGCCGCGTTCCCGAGGACGTGAGCGTCGTCGGCTTCGACGACATCCCCGAAGCCGCCTACCTCACCCGATCACTGACGACGGTGCGCCAGGACCTCCAGCACCTGGCCACCCTCGGCGTCGCTCTGCTGATCGACGCCATCGAGAACCCGCGGCCGCAGGACCGCCGCGAGAACGTCCCGGTCGAGCTCGTCGTCCGGGAGACGACGTCCGCACCGCCGCCACGGCGGTAGCGGGGGAGAGACCACAGGCCGTCCTGACGGCCGTATCGCGTGACGGGCTCCTGCTCGTGGCGCAGCACACCGCAGAGAGAACGTTTCTACAAGGGAGTGGAGCATGTCGACACCGACGATCACGACCGTCCAGCTGGGCGCGCAGGAGCTGCTTGTGGCAGTGACCCGGTGAGCGCCCGCTGGGCAGGGCCGTGGCCGACCGATGGCATCGCGTTCGGCGCGGACTACAACCCGGAGCAGTGGCCGGAGGAGGTCTGGGCCGAGGACGTCGCGCTCATGCGCGAGGCAGGTGTGAACCTGGTGAGCGTCGGCATCTTCTCGTGGGGCGAGCTCGAGCCCGAGGAAGGCCGCTTCGAGTTCGGCTGGCTGGACCGGGTGCTCGACCTGCTGCACGAGGCGGGGATCAGCGTGGACCTGGCGACGCCCAGCGCCGCCCCGCCGGTCTGGTTGCACCTGGCCCACCCCGAGATGCTTCCGGTCGACGCCGACGGGGTTCGGTACACGCACGGCAGCCGCGAGTCCTGGTGCCCGAGCTCTCCCGTGCTCCGCGAGCACGCGACGCGCATCGCTCGGGTGGTCGCGGAGCGCTACGGCTCGCACCCCGCGGTGCGCATGTGGCACGTGTCCAACGAGTTCGCCTGCCACAACGGCCGCTGCTACTGCGACGTGTCCGCCGCGGCGTTCCGCGACTGGTTGCGTGCCCGGTACGCGGACGTCGACGAGCTCAACCTGGCGTGGGGGACCGCGTTCTGGGGGCAGCGGTACGCCTCCTTCGAGCAGATCCTGCCGCCGCGACGCACCACCACGATCTCGAACCCCGGGCAACGGCTCGACTTCGAGCGGTTCTCCTCGGACGCGTTCGTCGAGCACCTCGAGGCAGAGGCGGCCGTGCTGCGCGAGGTCACGCCGCACCTTCCCGTGACGACGAACTACATGGTCATGGGCGACTTCAACAAGATCGACTACACGACGACGACCCCCCTGCTCGACATCGTCTCGAACGACCACTACCTGTGGGGCGAGGACCCGCGAGGTTGGGCCGAGCTGGCGTTCAGCGCGGACCGCGCCCGCGGGCTGGCCGGGGGACACCCGTGGATCCTCATGGAGCACTCCACGAGTGCGGTCAACTGGCAGCCGCGCAACATCGCCAAGGAGCCGGGGCAGATGCTGCGCAACGCGCTGCAGCACGTCGCCCGCGGTTCCGACGGGGTCCTGTACTTCCAGTGGCGGCAGTCCCGTGCCGGCGCCGAGAAGTACCACTCCGGGATGGTGCCGCACGCGGGTCCCGACTCGCAGCTGTTCCGGGACGTCGTCGACCTCGGCGCGACGCTCGGTCGGCTCGCCGAGGTCAAGGGGAGCACGGTCGAGCAGGCCCGGGTCGCGCTCCTGTGGGACACGCAGGCGTGGTGGGCCTCCGAGCTCGAGGCGCATCCCACGGTCGACCTGCGCTACCTCGACCTCGCGAAGCGCATGCACGGCGCGCTGCTCGACGCGGGTGTCGCGGTCGACGTCCTGCCCGCGGACGCGACCCTCGACGGGTACGCCGTCGTGCTGGTCCCGACCCTCTACCTCGCCCCGGAGGACCTGTCGGACCGGCTGACCGAGGTCGTCGCCCGCGGAGGGCAGGTGCTGGTCTCGTACTTCTCGGGGATCGTCGACGCCTCCGACCGCGTCCTGCTGGGCGGGTACCCCGGAGCGTTCCGGGATCTGCTGGCCGTGCGCGTGGAGGAGTTCGCCCCCCTCGCGGAGCACGGGACCACGACTCTGAGCGACGGGAGCACCGGGGAGGTCTGGACCGAGCGTCTGACGACGACGGGAGCCGAGGCCCTCGCGAGCTACGTCGACGGACCCTCGGCAGGCGGTCCTGCGATCACGCGGCGGAGCACGCGGTCGGGCGGTGCCGCCTGGTACCTGTCGACGCGCCTCGACGAGCCGTCGCTCGCCGGTCTGCTCGAACGCGTCCTGGCAGCGTCCACGGTGTCCTCCGTCGTGCCGTCAACGGGTGGCCTGGAGGTCGTCCGGCGCACGAGCGATACCGGCAGCTGGCTGTTCGCCCTCAACCACACCGAGACGGATGCGCCGCTGGAGGCCTCGGGGTACGACCTCGTGGCGGGCCGGGAGCACCAGGCGGGCGCGGTCGTCCCAGCGAGAGGTGTCGTCGTCCTGCGAGAGAGCTGACTCGCCGACGGCTGTGCCCGTACAAGACCTTCGGCGCGAGAGGCACCTCGCGCCGGACGGTGAAGAGGCCGCGCCGCCCAGTCTCCGGGCGGCGCGGCCTGCGGTGCGGTGTCGTCCTAGCATCGAACGATGCACCGCATCCTCCTGCGCGAGGTCATCATCGATGCACCCGCCGACCGGTTCGCCGACGTCATGGCGTTCTGGTCCGGCGCGCTGGCAGCGACGCCCTACCCGGTGCCCGACGAGCCGGAGTTCGTCGTGGGCAGCCAGCGATGACCCTGTCCGAGCTCGTCGCGTACATGTCGGTGAGAACACAGACCCTGTACGACCTGCGCTCCCAGGGCGCGGGCCGTGCGAGCCTGCCGTCGAGGCTTGGCAGGCGGTTGCTTGGCGGGGGCTTGAGTTGTTCTTTCGTGCAGAGTCCAGAGAGTCGAAGGCCCCGCGCTGCGCGCGCTGCTGGCGTCGTCGTCGCGCCCCCAACCGCACAACGGCCTCACCCCAGCAGAAGGCGGCCCGCCTCCATGTGCTGCCGCACCAGCTGAGCCACCGTCTGCGGGTCGCCAGGGTGCGTCGCCACGACGTGCCGACTGTCGACCTCCGCATCCCGGAAGTTCCGGTACATGTGCCGCGCCGCGTCCAGATCGGTGAACCCGTGCCCCTGCCTGGTCCGTACACGGTCGATGGCCACAGCCTCTGGCGGCATCAAGATGACATAGTGCACCCGCGGCACCCCACACGCGGCGACGAACTCGGCAACGAACCACGGCCCGACAACCCCGTCATAGACCACGGTGAAGTCGCCCTGTGCGAGCTGACCCGAGGCCGCTGCAGCCGCCTGTGTCACAACCCGGTTCTGCTCGTGCGCCTCCGTGAGCCAGGGCGAGACGAAACCCTGCTTGATGAACGCGAAGAACTCGTCTCCGGCCACCAGCGCACTCGCGGGGAACCCGGACGCCAACAGCGCGGACACGGTCGACTTCCCGGCCCCGGGCGGCCCCGTCACCACCACGATCTCGCCCAAGGCAACCTTCCTCTCGTGTTCTCCGCGCCGCCGACCTGACGCGGAGGCATCCGGCACGCCGTCAACCCCATCCTGGTCGAGGTGCACACTCCGTGTGCCGCCGTATGGCCTCGCGTGCCTAACGAGGGCCCGACGGCAGGGCGCCGGTGCGCGCGAGCGCCGCTGGCGCGTTCAGGAAGGTGGCGGTGCACTCCTGCTGCAGCTTCTCGTCCGCCCACATCGCGTGGTGCGGTGCAGCGTTCGAGCACACCACTGTGCCCCAGGCGCCCGCCTGCACAGCGAGCTGGACGGCGTCTCGGCAGACTTGAGCGCCGACGGGCCCCTCCTCGAAGCGAGAGTCCCTGGGCGTGTAGCCGATCCATCCCTCACCGAGCACGAGCGGGATCTGGAGACGCCTGGCGGTGTCAGCGGCCACGCCGATCCACTCGCGCAGTCGGATGGCCATGGCGATGCGATGCTGCCCGTACCGCTCGTACAGCCATCTGTCGACGGCGGCGGCGTCGCACCAGTCGTGCACGTAGATCTCGGTGTTCCCGACGATCGAGGAGCGGCGCTTCCACTCCTGCGCCGGTGGGGGCGCCCAGTCGGCCAGACGCGGCGCCCCGGGGCGCAGGAGCTCGGCGTCGGCTCGTTCTTGCGGGAAGTCCGCCGGCTCACCGCGCAGGGCGAACTCGTGGACCAGGTCGTCGAGCACGCCGTACACATACGGGTGCACGACCAGGACGTCGGCGTTGCGCGGGACGCCTCGCATCGCGGTCACAGGGACGGCGGCGTAGTTCGGGCCGCACAGGACATCTGGGTGGCGGGCCTTGAAGGCTGCGATCCCGGTCTCGAGCCGTCCCTGCAGCTCGACGACCGGGTCGTCGTGGCCGGGCAGACCCGCGGTGAGATGGCCGGCCTGGACCTCGTTGTGCAGTTCCACCAGCGCGAGCGTGTGCTGCAGCC
The DNA here is from genome assembly GCF_056400865.1 of Cellulomonas sp. P4_H4. Classification (NCBI taxonomy): domain Bacteria; kingdom Bacillati; phylum Actinomycetota; class Actinomycetes; order Micrococcales; family Cellulomonadaceae; genus Cellulomonas; species Cellulomonas sp. P4_H4. Next base: position 520,239 of record NZ_JBFUKL010000003.1, on the reverse strand, counting down.
CATGCTCCGCTAGCAGGTCCACGAGGTCGGCCATGGCCTCGCCAAGGACGACGAGCCGTCGGTCCGGGTCGACGGCCTCCAGTGCGTCGTACCACGCGCGGTCCGCCGCGAACGCGGGGCTCTGCTGGTACTCCCACGAGGAGGCGATCACCACCATCTGGTGGCGGTCGGCGAGGCGGAAGAAGTCGAGCAGGTGCTGGCGGGCGTCGATGGTCGTGGGGCTCTGCACGTCGTACCACCGCACCCGAGACGCGTATCCACCGCCGACGGGCTCGAGGTGCAGTGCGGTCGTGTCCAGTCCGGAGCGGAACAGCAGGAACGGCATCGCGCAGATCCGCACCGCGTTGTACCCGAGCTCTCGGGCGCGCACGAACGCGCGCTCCAGGTCCTCGAACGGCTCATCCGTTCCGGTGCGCACGTACCACGAGAAGTCCCAGAGCGTGATGGCGAGCCGGGGAGGGAGGTGGGCGGGCACCGCCGCGGCGGTGCCACCCCGAAGGTCCGAGACACCGGTCTCCACGGCTGCCCTCATGCGATCCCACCACTGCCGGAATGGCTCAGGTGTGGGACAGGACGAGACTCGGCGGTGAGCATGCGTCGACGTTACGTGGGCACTGCCGGGCGCGGGAGGGGCGAACCGGCGCCGAACATGGACAAACCCGCGACCCAGTCTGCACAGGTCACGTGCCAGGTGGAACCGTGTGACGGTTCAGCGGGGCAGGTCGTGGGCACGAAAGCACGAAGGCCGCCTAGAGAGGCGGCCTGACCTGCGGTGATACTGGCTCCCTCGACTGGACTCGAACCAGTAACCGTCCGATTAACAGTCGGATGCTCTGCCAATTGAGCTACGAGGGATCGTGCGGGGAAAACTCTAGCAGCCGCTAGAGGGTGCCCTTGCACTCACAACGGGAGCCCCGCGGCGTCGCGCACCTCGTCCTCGGCGGCGTCGACGACGGCGGCCACGGCGGGGTCGGACAGGTCGACGGAAGCCTCGCCGAGGACCTGCGTGAACAGCTCGCCCTCCTCGCCGCGACGCAGCGCGACGCGGATGCGCTGACCGTCGGGAAGGGTCGCGGCGACGGCGTGCACGACCGACTGCTGGACGCGTTCGCGGAAGGTCTGCGCGAAGGCGGTGGAGCCGGGGGAGTCGGCGAACACGAAGCGGGTGGTGCGTCCCCAGACCCAGCGCACGCTCAGGGTCCGGGTGCTGGGGTCCAGGGCGCCGTGGTCGACGTCGGACCACGGGTGGCGCACGAGGGGTTCACCGGGGTCCAGGACGTGCAGGGCGAGTCGGCTGGCCACGACCCAGCGCTCGCCGGTCAGCTCTGTGGCGACCAGGACGGCATCGCCCCGCCGCAGCTCGAGGCGCGCCCGGACGGCGTCGGGGAGTCGTCGGCTACGAGAGAACAGGGCCACGGCAGCACGGTACCCGCGCCGAGGAGTGCCCCAGGTCGGGCTTGAACCGACGACCTCTCAGATTATGAGTCTGGCGCTCTGACCGGCTGAGCTACTGGGGCACAGGAACCCTACCGAAGGCCCGGGTTCGACACGGGGGAGTGAACCTGTGCTGCGTCCGAGCGAACGGGGCCGGCACGCGTCCAGCGGGCGGTGCCGGGCGTCGATGGCGCTAGATCACCTGCGGCGACGGCGCTGCAAGTGGGCCTCCGGAAGGGAGCACGACGACGTGCGCTACGGGTTCGACATCTACCGGATCACCACCGGCTCGTCACAGGAGCCCGCAAGCCCATGGGGCTGGACTCCGCGCCGCGGCGAGGTCTGCACCGGCGAGCACGTGGTCCAGGAGCACGACAACACGCTGACCTACGTCGGATCGGACGACGGGCTGGCGCAGGCGTTCGCCCGTGGGTCGCGACTGTCGCAGGTCTCGACGCTCCGGCCGGACCTGGTCTTCTACCCCTCCGGGTACGACGGGTGCTCCCCGGACGCGACCATGTTCACCTCGCGACCGCGCCGCAGGTTCTTCGGAGCGGCGCGTGAGATGGCCGGTAGCCGATCGGCGTAGGCGATCTCGCCCGACCTCCGGGCGCCCTCTGCGGCCGAATCCGGCGCCGCGACGCGCTGAGCCCCTACGGCAAACGGGTGAAATGCGTCACGTGTCGGAAGTCTGCCCCGGTCTGTACGAACTTGTCCGGTCCGTCGCTCGGGAGTCATGGCAGTCGTGCGACTCGCGGTGCGCGCTATGACGAAACGGACACGCGACGGATTTGTTCGAGCGCCGACATATCAGCAGGTCAGACGGGCAACAGGGTCGCTTCGTTCCTCCAACGAGTGGTGACGCGGGCACCGTCTGTGTGCCCTCCGGCGCATGGCAGCGAAGGCATATGACTGGGCCCCGTGGGAAGTCACACCAGGGGAGACGTCCGGTTCCTACAGGTTTGAATCACCCGTTTGCCCGCGAATCGCCGAACCTGGACGCTTGCACAGGTACGCAGAACCGGGCATAGTTCCCGTTGTCAGCGACAAACGGCAAACCTGCTGCAAGGCAGGGACGCAAAGCCACGGGGCCCATGAGGCCAGCCGAGCTACCGAACGACAGGAGAAAGACCATGGCTCTCAACACCATCGAAGCCCCCCTCTCGCAGGGCGCACTTCTCACCCCCGGTGAGGTTGCGGTGCTCTTCCGCGTCGACCCCAAGACGGTCACGCGCTGGGCCCAGGCCGGCAAGCTCTCGGCGGTTCGGACCCTGGGTGGCCACCGCCGCTTCCACGAGTCCGAGGTCCGCTCGCTGCTCACCGGTGTTCCCACGCAGCGCGCCGAGTGACCGCACCCCAGATCTGACGTCCTTCGGGACATCGCAAGAAGCCCGCCGGTAACGGCGGGCTTCTTGCATGTCGAGACCGTGAGGACCGTCAGACGACGGTAGCCAGGACCGCCTGCCGCACCTCGGCGAGAGAGCGGTACGGCTGGAACACCAGCCACTCGAGCCCGGCCAGCAAGGTCGCACCGAAGAGGGCTGCGGCCGCGAGCAGGGCGTTGCGCTCGGGCCACGCCTCCGCGACCACGTCGGCGAACGCGCCGATCGACTCCTCGCGCAAGTGCCGGATCGCGTCCTGCCAGCTGCGTCCGCTGCGGAACGTCTCCGCGGCCATGAGCTTGGCGAAGTCCGGGTGGGCCTGGATCTGGGTGAGGAGCTCGGTCACGAGGGCCTCGAGCGCCACGCGCCCGTGCAGGCCGTCGGATGCCGCGCGCAGCGCCTGGGTGAGCCGATCGACACCCTGGCTGATGATGTCCTCGAACAGGGCTGCCTTGGACCCGAAGTTGTAGAAGATGCTGCCCTTGGCGACGCCCGCCTTCGCAGCGATGTCCTCGACGGACGTCGCGGTGAACCCGCGCTCCGCGGCGAGTGCGAGGGCGGCCTCGACGATCAGCTCCTTGGTCTCCGTGGCAGGCATGGCCGCAGCGTCTCAGATCGTCCGGGCGCTCAGATGGACAATGCCGGGTGAAGCCTCGCGACCGACCAGGTGCGCATGCGTCCGGCCTGCCAGGCGGTGACGGCCAGCGAGGCGAGCAGGACGGCGACCAGGTAGCCCACGGCGATCCACAGCCGGGCGTCCGGCGTCCCGGTGACCAGGTCGCGCAGCCCCTGCACCGCGTACGTCATGGGCAGCAGGGGGTGGATGGCCTGGAAGAACGCGGGCGTCGTCTGGACCGGGTAGGTGCCGCTGGCCGACGTGATCTGCAGCATGAGCAGCGCGATCGTCGCGACCTTGCCGGCAGCGGAGCCGAGGACGGCGATGAGCATCTGCTGCACGGCGAGGAACGTCGCCGCGACGAGCACCAGGAACGCGATCGTCCCCACGGGGTACCCGATGCTCAGCCCGAGACCGAGGCCGACGACGCCGAGCAGCACCGCCACCTGACCGACACCGATGGCCACCGCGGGCAGGTAGCCGGCGATCGCGACGCGCCAGCCTGACGCCGGGGTCGCCAGTGCCCGGGTGGGCAGCGGCCGCAGCAGGAGCCACGTGATGATCCCGCCGACGAACAGGGCCATCGGCAGGAACAACGGCGCGAACCCCTCGCCCAGGCTGTCCGCGGTGGCGAGGTCGGTCGTGTCGAGCGCCACCGGGTTCGCGATCGTCGTCGCGCGGGCGGACCGCAGGTCGTCCGAGTCGTCGGGAATCTGCGACGCGGCGGACGAGAGACCTTCCACGAGCTGCTGAGCGCCGTCGCCGGCCCGCGTCGTCCCGTCCGCCAGCTGCGACGCCCCGTCGGCGAGCGTCGTGGTGCCCGTCGCCAGGGCCGCGGCGCCGTCGGCCGCGTCGGACGCGCCGCTCGCCACTCGGGAGGCGCCGTCGGCGAGGGACGTCGCTCCCGCGGACAACGTCTGAGCAGAGCCGGCCAGCGTTCCGAGCCCGCCGTCGAGCGCAGCGGCGCCGGAGGCGACCTGCGCCGCGCCGCTGTCGAGCGTCTGGAGCTGCTCGGCCAGCGTCGCCGGGTCCGCACCGCCCATCGCGCCCAGGAGCGCCGCGGCGTCGGCGTCACCGGACGCGGCCTGAGCCGTCAGGTACGCCCCGACCTGGGGGAGCAGTCCGGTGGTGAGTGTGTCGATCGTCCCGACGGCAGCATGCACCCCGTCGGCGACCTGCTGCGCGCCGTCCGCCAGCGACGCACTCGACGCACTCGCCGTGCCCGCGCCCGAGGCGAGCCGACTGGCACCGTCGGCCAGCGACGTGCTCCCGTCGGCGACCTGGGTAGCACCCGTGCTCAGCGCGGCCGTGCCGTCGGCGAGCGCCGCCGACCCGTCGCGGGTCTGCGCGGCGCCGGAGGCGACCTGGGACGCGCCGTCGCTCAGCTGTGTCGTGGCGTCGCGCAACGAGATCGCACCCTGCGACGCCTGCACGAACCCGTCGCGCGCGGAGCCGAGCCCGACCAGCACCTGGTCGACGGCTTCTTCGCCGGCCGTCGCGGCGACGGCGTCGCGCACCTGCGTCATCGCCGAGCGGCCCAGCGTGGTGCCGATGAACGAGTTGGCGTCGTTGTAGGTGACGTCGATCTGCGCGCTGGTCGGTGCGTCGCCGCCCGCCGAGACGAGCGACGACGAGAAGTCGTCGGGGATCGTCACGGCGAAGTAGTAGTCGCCGTCGGCGACCCCCGCCGACGCGTCCGCGGCGTCGGTCACGTGCCAGTCGAGCGCGTCGGCGTCGGTCAGCTCCTCGGTGAGGTCGGTTCCTGCCGTGAGCCGGGTCCCGTCGGACCGGGTGGCGCCGGCGTCGGCGTTCACCAGTGCGACGGGCAGCCTGTCGAGGTGCGACGTCGGGCTCCAGAAAGCCCACAGGTAGAGCGCGCCGTACAGGAGCGGCACCAGGAGCATCGCTGCGACGGCGAGCCGGGGGAGGCGCCCGCGCCGGAACCGGCGGAGCTCGGTGCCCGAGGTCAGGGAGAGCATGAGGATCCCTCAGTTCGTGAAGTCGAGGAGTGTGTGCGGGGCTGGGGCGGCGCTGGAGGCGATCACGGTGAGTCCGTCGTCGGCGAGCGCCTCGAGCCGGTCCCAGACGAGCCGGCGTCGGGCAGGGTCGTGGACCTGGTCCAGGTCGTCGACGACGAGGAGGCGCGGGGCCTGGGCCATCGCGAGCCCGACGCGCAGCAGCAGGGCCTCGACCTCATCCAGGTGCCAGACGACCGTCTCGGCTGCAGGAACCGGGAGGTCGCCGAACACGGGACCGAGGACCGTGTCGACGACCGCCTGGTCGGGCCGGCGCTGCCGCCGGTACCACGGAGACAGCCAGGCGAGCCGCTCGCGGACGTGGTCCGCGACGGTCACGGAGTCGTCGAGCTCGTCGATCCCGGCGAAGCCGGCCAGTGCGGCCTCGCGCTGCACGGCCACCCGGTCGACGGGGAGCGTGTGCCCCAGCACGACGAGGCTCGACGAGGCGTCCGGGAGCATCCGGCCCACGAGCGTGAGCAGCAGGCTGCTCCGTCCCGAGCCCTGCGGTCCACGCAGGACCGCGAGGGTCCCTTGCGCGACGTCCAGGTCGAGCGGACCGTAGATGCTGCCCCGCTCACCGGTCAGATGCAGGCCTCGGGCCTCGACGGCCGGGCGGACGGGCAGTGCTTCGATTGCCGGCACTGCTGCCTCGGTGACGGCTACCTGCGGGGCGGCTGTGTCGGTGACGGCTACCTCGTCGGCTGTGGTCTGGTGGGACATCGAACTCCTTAAACTGACCGGTCAGTACAAGACTACGCCGACCTCGATCGCGGAGCGCTGCCCGGTGCCTGTCGTCCTGCTCACACCGACACGCTCCCCGGGGTTGCTCGCGCGTCGGCAGACGATCGGCCATGAAAGGATCACCGCATGGCCATGCGAGAGATCCGCACTGTCGGAGACCCCGTCCTGCGCACCCCGTGCGACCCGATCACGACGATCGACGCGCGCGTGCGCGGGCTCGTCGAGGACCTCGTCGAGACCGTGGACACCGACGGTCGCGCCGGCCTCGCCGCCAACCAGATCGGCGTCGGACTGCGGGCGTTCTCCTGGAACATCGACGACGAGGTGGGCTATGTGCTCAACCCGAAGATCGTCGAGCTGTCGGAGGACGAGTACCAGGACGGCGACGAGGGCTGCCTGTCGGTCCCGGGCCTCTGGTACCCGACACGACGCGCCTGGTACGCACGCGTGGTCGGGACGGACCTCGACGGCAACGAGGTGGTCGTCGAGGGCACCGAGCTCATGGCTCGATGCCTGCAGCACGAGGTCGACCACCTCGACGGGATGCTCTACCTGGACCGCCTCGAGCGCTCCGTGCGCAAGAAGGCGATGCGCGCCGTCCGCGACCAGCTCTGAGGATCGCTCCTCGCGGACTCGCCTTCCCGAACTCGCTCTCCCAGGACTCTCCGAGGGCCACGCTGGCGTTCGGACGAGGCGTCGTGCATGCTGTCTCCAGCACGCCGCGAGAGATGTGTGTTTCGACTGCGTCGCCGCTTGGACAAGCTGAGGTCGTTGGGGAAGACGAACCTCGAAGCCCGTTCAGGAGGACGACATGGCAGGTGCGATCACCCGCGGTGTACTTTTCGTGCACTCGGCACCCCGCGCGTTGTGCCCCCACATCGAGTGGGCGGCCGGCAACGTGCTGGGCGGACGCGCATCCTTCGACTGGACGGCGCAGCCCGCCGGACCCGACTTCTACCGCGCCGAGCACTCGTGGCAGGGTCCGCAGGGCACCGGTGCCCGGCTGGCGTCCGCACTGCGGGGTTGGGCGCACCTGCGCTACGAGATCACCGAGGAGGCCAGCCACGGCGTCGACGGCTCTCGGTGGAGTCACACCCCTGAGCTGGGCATCTTCCACGCCGCGACCGACGTGCACGGCAACATCGTCGTACCTGAGGACCGCATCCGTGCCGCCCTCGAGCACGCGGCCGACCCGGCCCGGCTGCGCATCGAGCTGGATCTCGCGCTCGGCCAGGCGTGGGACGACGAGCTCGAGCCGTTCCGGTACGCCGGCGCCGGCGCTCCGGTGCGCTGGCTGCACCGGGTCGGCTGACGGTCGGCTGAGCGCCGCCGCAGCCCACGCCCGAGCACTGGACCTGCACAGCGGGGTTCCAGGGACGTTCCCTACAGTCATGACCAGAGTCGCGAACACGCGCAGCTGGTCGGCATGAACAGGGAGCATCCCCATGAGGACACCACGCAGGACCACGATCGCGCTCGTCTCCGGAGCCTCCGTCATCGCGGCCCTCGCGGCCTGCTCGGACGCGGCGGCGACGAACGGCACGCCTGCGGACGACTCGTCGACGAGCACGGTCGACGACGGTGCCACGGTCACCGAGGCCGACCCGGCTCCGGCGGACCCGGACGCCTCGGGCTACACGGACGGCACGTACACGGAGTCCGGGTCCTACCAGTCGCCGGCCGGTGAGGAGTCCGTCCAGGTCTCGGTGGCCCTCGAGGGCGGTGTGATCACCGCGGTCGAGGTCACGCCGAACGCGACCAACCCGCAGAGCAAGCAGTACCAGACGGCCTTCGCCTCAGGGATCGCCGACGAGGTCGTCGGCAGGTCGATCGACGACGCGAACGTCGACGTGGTCTCGGGGTCGTCGCTCACGTCGGAGGGGTTCAACGCCGCGCTCGCACAGATCGCGGCCGATGCGCAGGCCTGAGTCGACCTTCGACGCGATCGGCACCCGTTGGTCGATCTACGTCGACGGTCCGCTCGACGCGGCGACGTCGGCGCGGGTCCGCGGCCGGATCGACGCCTACGACGCGGTCTGGTCCCGGTTCCGCGTCGACTCGCTGGTCAGCCGCATGGCGAGCGAGGCCGGCACCTACCGGTTCCCCTCCGAGGCCGGTCCGCTGCTCGACCTGTACGAGCTGCTCGGCCGGGTCACGGGCGGCGCGATGTCTCCGCTGGTCGGGAGCAGCCTGGTGACGCTCGGGTACGACGCCGGCTACTCGTTGCGCCCCACTGGTGCACCCGAGCCCGCGCCCGCCTGGCACGAGGCGCTCGAGCGCGACGGTGACGTGCTGGTCGCTCGCGAGCCCGTCCTGCTGGACGTCGGCGCGGCGGGCAAGGGCCAGCTGGTCGACCTGGTGGCGGCCGAGCTGCGGGACTGCGGCATCGACCGGTACGTCGTCGACGCCGGTGGGGACCTGGTGCACCGCGGTGGGGAACCGTTCCGCGTCGCGCTTCAGCAGCCAGGCGACCCCACTCGAGCCGTCGGCGTCGTCGAGCTCGCTGACGCCGCGCTGTGCGGGTCCGCGGTGGACCGGCGGGCGTGGGGCGACGGCCTGCACCATGTCCTCGATGCACGGACCGGCGAGCCGGCCACCTCTGTCGCCGCCACGTGGGTGGTGGCCGAGAGTGCGATGCTGGCCGACGGGTTGGCCACGGCCCACTTCTTCGCCGACGCCGACCTGCTCGAGGCGGCGGTCGACCACACGTATGCGCGGCTGCTCACCGACGGGCGGCTCCACTACTCGCTCGGCCTGCCCGGAGAGGTGTTCGTATGAAGGTCCTCGACGGGGTGCTCGGCCGGACCACGATGTACCGCGTCATGACGTGGTCGCTCGGCGCCGTCCTGCTCTCGGCGATCCTGCTGTCCCTGTTCGGGTCGCTGCAGCAGGACCCTCTGGCGATCTTCCTGTTCGCGCTCGTCGCGGTCGGGGTCACGCTGCTGACCAGCCTGCTGTGCGGGCGGTTGTGGCGGACGCAGGTGCACGTCGAGTCGTCGGTGATCACCGGACTGATCCTTGCGCTGCTCTTCTGGCCGCGGCTCGACCTGACCTCGTTCGGCACCCTCGCAGCAGCCGCCGCCGTCGCGGGTGTGTCCAAGTTCGTGATCGCGGTCCGTTCCCGGCACGTGCTCAACCCGGCGGCGACGGGCGCGCTCGTCGCCGGGCTGGCCGCGCAGCTCTGGGGCGGGTTCCCGGCTGCGTGGTGGGTTGCGACACCGACCCTGCTGCCCCTCGTCGCGATGGCGGGTCTGGTCGTCGTCCTGCGGACGGGTCGGGTCCTGCTCGTCGTGACGTACGTCGTCGGAGCGCTGGCGGTGCTGCTCCCACGCCTGGTCTCGAGCGGTACCGAGCCGGTCGACGCCCTGCTCACCGCGTTCCAGTCCTATCCGCTCGTGTTCGCCGCGTGCTTCATGCTCACCGAGCCGCTGACGCTGCCCCCTCGGCGGTGGCAGCAGCTCAGCGAGGCTGCCCTGGTGGGCGTGCTGACCTACGTACCGTTCTCCATCGGGTCGCTGTACAACTCGCCGGAGCTCGCCCTCGTGGTCGGCAACGCCCTCGCCTTCGCGTTCGGTCAGCGACGCGCTGTGCACCTGCGTGTGCGGGGTCATCGCACGATCGCGCCCGGTGTCCGTGAGGTCGCGTTCGGGCCTGAGAACCCGATGCGGTTCCAGCCCGGCCAGTGGATCGAGCTGCACGTCCCGCACGCGGACCCCGACGGTCGCGGCTCGCGGCGGGTGTTCTCCGTCGCCAGCCCACCCGGGGACGACGTGGCCGTGGCGTTCCGGCTCTCGGACGCGCCCAGCACGTTCAAGGCCGCGCTCAGCGCCGTACCCGAGGGTGGCCTGGTCCGCGCGACCGCCGTCGGTGGCGACTTCCTGCTCCCGCGCGACCCGTCGGTACCGCTGCTGCTCGTCGCCGGCGGTATCGGTATCACGCCCTTCGTGAGCCACCTGTCGGCGGTTGCCCGGTCCGGAGACCCGCGCGACGTCGTCGTCGTCCTGGTCCTGAAGGAGGGCGATGCGCTGGCCTACGCCGAGGTGCTGCTCGCGTCCGGTGCTCGGGTGGTCGTCGTCTCCCCGTCGGCTCCCGAGGACCTGCCGGACGGGTGGACGCACGTCGCGGCGCCGACCATCGATCGTGCGATCGTCGGCAACGAGGTGCCCGACGCCCCGAAGCGGGTCGCGTACGCCTCGGGCTCGCCCGGCATGGTCGACCACACGCGCACCGTCCTGCGCAGCGCAGGGGTGCCCCGGGTGCGGACGGACGCGTTCAGCGGCTACTGAGGCCGGCCGGACCGACGGCCCGTTCGGCTAGACCGAGGCGACGACGAGGGCCACGTTGTGGCCGCCGAACCCGAAGGAGTTGTTGACGGCCGCGATCTGGCCGTCACGCAACGGTCGGGGCTTGTCGCGGACCAGGTCGAGCACGAGCTCGGGGTCGGGGTTCTCGACGTTGATCGTCGGCGGCGCCTGGCGCTCGTACAGCGCGAGCACGGTGAAGATCGTCTCGAGCGCACCCGCACCGCCGAGCAGGTGCCCGGTCATCGACTTGGTGGCGGAGAGCACGACATGGTCCGCGTCGTCGCCGAGCGCGCCACGGATCGAGCGGGCCTCGATCAGGTCGCCCACGACGGTCGACGTGGCGTGCGCGTTGACGTGCACGATGTCGATGTTCGCGATCTCGGACTCCTCGATGGCAGCCTTCATCGCGCGGATCTGGCCCTCGCCCGTGGGTTCCGGGGACGTGATGTGGTAGCCGTCGGCGGACAGGCCGACGCCGGCGATGCGCGCGTAGACGCGAGCCCCGCGCGCGGCGGCGTGCTCGGCGCTCTCCAGGATGACGACGCCGGCGCCGTCGCCGATGACGAACCCGTCGCGGTCGATGTCGTAGGGGCGTGACGCGCCCTGCGGGTCGTCGTTGCGCAGCGAGAGCGTGCGCGACGCCGCGAACGCGGCGACCGGCATCGGGTGGATCGACGCCTCGGTCCCGCCGGCGATCACGATGTCGGCGCGGCCGGTGCGGATCATGTCGGCGGCGTAGCCGATGGCCTCTGCGCCCGACGCGCACGCGGACACCAGCGCGTGCGCACCGGCCTTGGCGCCGAACTCGAGCGACACGTAGGCGGTCGGCGAGTTGGGCATGAGCATGGGGACGGTCATCGGCAGGACGCGGCGAGCGCCGTTCTCGGGTGCCGCGAGCAGCTTCTCCCAGGCGTCGAGGATCGTGCGGATGCCGCCGATGCCGGACGACACCACGGAGCCGAGCCGGTGGCCGTCGACCTCGGGCGAGCCCGCGTCCGCCCACGCCTCGCGCGCCGCGATGATCGCGTACTGCGCGGACGGGTCCATGCGCTTGAGCTCGGGCCGCGTCAGGACGTCGGCAGGCTCGACCTTGATGGTCGCACCGAACTCGACAGGGATGCCGAACCGCTCCGACCAGTCGTTGTCGAAGCGCCGAGCGCCGGACTCACCATTCAGTGCGGCGGCCCAGGTGCTGGCAACGTCTCCACCCAGTGGGGTGGTCGCTCCCAGTCCGGTGACGACGACGTCAGGGAAGTGGCTCATCGGTGCTCCAGATCGGATGTGGGGTGGATCGGTCCGGGCGAGCACGCCGCACGTGGTGCGGCGTGCCCGCTCTGACCGGCCGGGTGGAACAGGCTCAGGCCTGCGCGCCCGCGATGAAGGTGACGGCGTCGCCGACGGTCGCGAGGTTCTTGACCTCGTCGTCCGGGATGGTGACCTCGAACTTCTCCTCGGCCAGCGTGACGATCGTCATCATCGACAGGGAGTCGATGTCGAGGTCGTCGGTGAAGGACTTCTCGGGCAGGACGGAGTCCGTCGGAAGGCCGGTCTCCTCGCTGACGATCTCGGCCAGTCCGGCCAGGATCTCCTGCTCGCTGTACGCCATCGGTGTCTCCTCGTTTGTCGGGATCGTGCTGTGTGGGGTCGGACGAACGGTACAGCGGGGGGCCGTACCCGGGGTGATCTCAGGGCAGGACGACGACCTGCGCTGCGTAGACCAGACCGGCACCGAAGCCGATCTGGAGCGCGAGTGCGCCGCTGGACACCTGGCCCTCGCGGAGCAGACGTTCCGTGGCGAGCGGGATGGAGGCGGCCGACGTGTTGCCGGTGTCGGCGATGTCGCGGCCGACCACGACGGACGGCGGGAGCTTGAGGGTCTTGATCATCTGGTCGATGATCCGCATGTTGGCCTGGTGCGGGATGAACGCCTCGATCTCGTCGGCGGTCACACCGGCTGCGTCCATCGCCTTCTGCGCGACGGGGGCCATCTGCCAGACGGCCCACTTGAACACGGTCTGGCCCTCCTGGCGCAGGGTCGGCCAGCCGGCGCCCTCGTCGCGCGTGGCCAACCAGGAGTGCGTCTGGCGGATCGCCTGTGCCTGACCGCCGTCGGAGCCCCAGATCGTCGGGCCGATGCCGGGCGTGTCCGACGGGCCGATGACGACCGCGCCGGCGCCGTCGCCGAGCAGGAACGAGATCGTGCGGTCGGTCGGGTCGATGAACTCGCTCATCTTCTCCGCGCCGATGACCAGCACGTTGCGCGCTGCGCCGGCCCGCACGAGGGCGTCGGCCTGACCGATGCCGTAGCAGTACCCGGCGCACGCCGCGGAGATGTCGAACGCGGCGGCCGGGGTGGCACCGATGCGGTCGGCGATGATCGCGGCGCCCGCGGGCGTCTGGTGGAAGTACGTGACCGTCGACAGGATGACGACGTCGATGTCCGCACCCGTGAGACCGGCGTCCTTGATGGCCAGGACGGCCGCGTCGGTCGCGAGGTCGAGCACGTCGGTGCCGGCTCCGGCGCGACGGCGCGTGACGATGCCGGTGCGCTGCTGGATCCACTCGTCGGACGAGTCGATCGGGCCGGCGATGTCGTCGTTGGTGACCAGGTTCTCGCCACGGACGCCGCCGAGACCCAGGATGCGGGTGTGCGCCGGTCCGGTGGCCTGCGTGAGGGTGGGACGGGTCACGACGGGTTCTCCGAGTTCGTGTCAGGGCTCTGGGGGGTTCCGGCGTGCCGACGGATGAGGTCGCGTGCTGCGTCCAGGTCGGCGGGGGTCTTGACGGCGACCGTCTCGACCCCGGGCAGCGTACGCCGCGCCAGACCCGTGAGCACACCGCCGGGCGCGACCTCGAGCAGCCCGGTGACCCCGAGCTGCTGCAGGGTGGCCTGGCACAGGTCCCAGCGGACGGGGTTGGCCACCTGCGCCACGATCAGCTCGAGCGCGCGTGCGCCGGACGCCGCCACCGAGCCGTCGGAGTTGGTCAGGAGCGGCACGAACGGCTCGCCCGGCGTCACGCCTTCGGTGGCCGCGCGCAGCTCGTCGACCGCGGGCGCCATGTGCTCCGTGTGGAACGCACCGGCCACCTGCAGCGTGATGACGCGCGCCTTGGCGGGAGGTGCGGCGGCGAACGCGGCGAGCGCGTCGAGGGTGCCCGCAGCGACCACCTGCCCTCCGCCGTTGACGTTCGCGGGCACGAGCCCGTGCTGCGCGAGCAGTGCGAGGACCTCGTCCGGGTCGCCACCGAGGACGGCGCTCATGCCGGTCGGGGTGGCAGCGGCGGCCCGGGCCATCGCAGCGCCGCGGACCGCGACGAGACGCAGCGCCTCGTCGTCGGTCAGTACCCCGGCGATGGCGGCTGCGGCGAGCTCGCCGACGGAGTGCCCTGCGGTCGCTCCGACGAGCGGCTGCGCCGCCAGGGCGAGCGAGGCGTCGGCGTCCAGGTCGAGGACGGCCCGCAGGCTGGCCAGCGCGGAGGCGACCAGCAGCGGCTGCGCGACGGCAGTGTCACGGATGGTGTTCGCGTCCGAGGTCGTGCCGTGGGCGACCAGGTCGAGCCCCGTCGTGCGGGACGCACGGGCGATCGACTCGGCGACGGACGGCAGCTCGAGCCACGGGGCGAGCATGCCGGGGGACTGGGCGCCCTGACCGGGGCAGACGACGACGAGCACGCGCTCCACTCTTCCTTCTCGGTCCGTCGGGACCGGCTCACGGCAGGCACCAACCTTCTGGGGGTGCCTTGTCGATGTCCTACAACTGGGCGGCTACTGCGGTTCGGCGGCGTCGAGGCGTCCGAGGGCCAGCGCGGTCTGCAGCACGTACGACTCGCGCGCGTCCAGCGGGTCCCAGCCGGTCACGTCCGCCACGCGCCGCAGGCGGTAGCGCACCGTGTTCGGGTGCACGTAGAGAGTGCGGGCAGCGGCCTCGAGCGAGCGCCCGGTGCCCAGATAGGCCGAGAGCGTCTCGAGCAGTGAACCCTGGCTGGCGGCGAGCGGCGCGTACGCCTGTGCGACCAGCGTGCGTCGGGCGGTCTGGTCACCGATGAGCACGCGTTCGGGCAGCAGCTCGTCCGCCTGCACCGGCCGCGGCGCCTGCTCCCACGCGGGCGCGGCTACCAGGCCCGACAGTGCTGCGCGGGCGGACCGTGCCGAGTCCGTCAGATCGCCCACGACGGGGCCGATGACCACGGGGCCGGGGCCGAACCGGGGGAGCAGAGTCGACGCGGCGGCACGCAGGTCGCCCTCGCCACCCAGGAAGACCACGAGGCGGTCGCCCTGGATGCCGACGAGCGCGTCGTCGGCGGTGCGACGCGTCGCGCGACGAAGCTCGGCGGCGCGCACGTCGTCGAGCGCCGAGGTCGTCGTACCGACCATGACCAGCGTCGATCCCCGACCGCTCCACCCGAGAGCTGCGATGCGCGAGCGGAGGGCGTCGTCGACGTCGCCCCTGACCAGGGCGTCCACGACGAGCGCCTCGAGCCGCGCGTCCCACGCCCCGCGCATCTCCGCGGCGCGGGCGTAGACCTCCGCGGCCGAGAAGGCGACCTCGCGCGAGTAGCGCAGGACGGCCTCGCGGACCTCGCGCTCGTCACCGGGCGCCGCAAGACGGTCGCTGTTGGTCTCCACGACGTCGACCACCACGCGCACGAGCTGGAGCGTGTGCTGCAAGGAGATGGACCTCGTCAGCTCGGGCGGCGCCGTGGCGAAGATGTCGCCCACACCGTGCGGGGGCCGGGTCGGCTCGGCGAACCAGGTGACGAACGCCGTGATGCCCGCCTGGGCGATGAGCCCGACCCAGGAGCGGTCCTCGGCGGGCAGCTCGCGGTACCACTCCAGGTCCTCGTCGAGCCGCCGCATCGCCGCCGCCGACAGGAGGCCGGCGCCCTCGCGCACCCGACGCTGGGTCTCCGGGCCACCTCGTGCCTCGAGTGCCGGGGCCTTGACCCGGGCGGGCGGCGTGCGCCGCGGGCGGGCCGACGGGGCAGGCGAAGGCGCGGCCTGCCCGCTGAGGGTGCTGGACATGGGGCGAGCATAGGGAACATGTTGTGGGAAGTCGACAAACGTTGCCTCACGCACAGCCGTGTCTTCGGGCTTTCCGCCGGTGTGGTTCGTCCCTTACGGATAGGGTCGCACCATGGCTCTACTGCCCCGCCTACGTCAGCTCATGCGACGGCCGACCTCGGCCTCGCGGGTCGGTGCGCGTCGTCCGACGACGGCCGCGCGGCGCGGTGACACCCTGCACGAGGACGCTCTGCGCTCGATGCTGAGCGACGACCCGAACAACGAGCGGGCCTTCGTCGCCCTGGCCGAGATCGTGCGTCGCCGCGCCGCCGAGTCCACGGTTCCCGACGACGACCCGCTGGCCGCGCCCCCGGACGAGGGCGAACGCCAGCACGCTGCCAACCTCGCCGTGTGGGCGCTCGGCGAGGAGCTCGCCGGCAACCCGCGTGCCTGGTACCCGCTCATCGAGGTCGCGCGACTGTCGGTCGCCGACGACCACGAAGGCACCCTGCGCCGACTCACCACGGCCGTGGAGCGGGACCCGTCCGGCAGGGCGCTCGTGGCTGCGCTGAGCCTTCTGCGCGACGCGGACCTGCCCGTCGAGGCGCTCGGCCTCGGCGTCGGGCACTGGCGTCCGCGCGAGCACGACCCCGAGGTGGCTCGGCAGCTCGTGCTCGCCTCGATCGAGGCCGGTCGTCCGCTCGAGGCCAAGCAGCACATCGCCGCACTCGACCTCTACCCGGACCAGCCGGCCGTTCAGGAACTCCGGGGCGAGCTCGGCCGCGACCTGGCGCACGCCGAGCAGAACATCCCCGGTACCTGAGCCTGCCGTGCTCGGTGCGGAGCCCAGGAGCACCGACGAGCACCCACGACGAAGGCCCGGGCGGTTGGTCCGTCCGGGCCTTCGTCGTGTCAGGACGTCAGGACGTCAGCTGTCGCCGCCCGCGTTGCCGGACGTGCCGGCCGTGACGTCGTGCAGGCGGTACCGCTCGATCGCCTGCGCGGGCACGTCGGGGCCGACTGCTCCGGTGCGTGCGAGCTGCTGCAGCACGCGGACCACGGTCGACGGGCCGTCGATCTTGAAGTGCCGACGGGCCGCCGCGCGGGTGTCCGAGAAGCCGAAGCCGTCGGCGCCCAGCGTCGCGTAGGTGCCGGGGATCCAGGCACGAACCTGGTCGGCCACGAGGTGGTCGTAGTCCGTCGTCGCGACGAACGGACCCTCGGCACCCTGCAGCTTCTGCGTGAGGTACGGGACCCGCTCCTCCTCGCCGGGATGCAGGTACGCACGCTGGTCCGCAGCGAGGCCGTCGCGGCGCAGCTCGTTCCAGCTGGTGACGGACCAGACCGCCGCCTGGACGCCCCAGTCGTCGGCCAGCAGCTGCTTGGCCTCGAGCGCCCACGGCACCGCGACGCCCGAGGCGAGGATCTGAGCCTTCGGCCCGTCGCCCTCGGCCCACGCGACCTGGTGGATGCCCCGCAGGATGCCGTCGACGTCGACGTTCTCGGGCTCTGCCGGCTGCGGCATGGGCTCGTTGTAGACCGTCAGGTAGTAGATGACGTCGGGGTCGCGCGGGTCGCCCTCGCCGTACATGCGCTGGATGCCGTCGCGCACGATGTGCCGGATCTCGTACCCGTAGGCCGGGTCGTAGTGCACGACGTGCGACATGGTGCCGGCCAGGAGCGGGGAGTGGCCGTCGGCGTGCTGCAGACCTTCGCCCGTGAGCGTCGTACGGCCGGCGGTGGCACCGATGAGGAACCCGCGAGCCATCTGGTCGCCGGCTGCCCAGAACTGGTCGCCGGTCCGCTGGAACCCGAACATCGAGTAGTAGAAGTAGAACGGGATCAGCGGTTCGCCGTGCGTGGCGTACGACGTGCCGACCGCCTGGAACGCCGACGCACTACCGGCCTCGTTGATGCCCGTGTGCATGATCTGGCCGGACTCGGACTCCTTGTAGGAGAGCATGAGCTCGCGGTCCACGGCCATGTAGTTCTGGCCGTTCGTGTTGAAGATCTTGGCGCTCGGGAAGATCGAGTCCAGGCCGAACGTGCGCGCCTCGTCGGGGATGATCGGCACCAGGCGGTGGCCGAAGCCCTTGTCGCGGACCAGGTCCTTGAACAGACGCACGAGCGCCTGCGTGGTCGCGACGTCCTGGTGGCCGGAGCCCTTGGCCAGACCCTCGTAGACCTTGTCGTCCGGGAGCGTCAGCGGCTTGTGGACGGTGCGCCGCTCGGGCACGAACCCGCCCAGCTGGCGACGGCGCTCGAGCAGGTACTTGATGCCCTCGTCCTCGGTGCCCGGGTGGTAGTAGGGCGGCAGGTACGGGTTCGCGTCGATCTGCTCGTCCGAGATCGGGATGTGCAGCGAGTCGCGCAGGGTCTTGAGGTCGTCGGACTTGAGCTTCTTCATCTGGTGCGTGGCGTTGCGCCCCGCGAAGCCGGAGCCCAGGCCGTAGCCCTTGATCGTGTGGGCCAGGATGACCGTCGGCTGGCCCGTGTGCTCACGAGCGGCCTTGTACGCGGCGTAGATCTTGCGGTAGTCGTGCCCGCCACGCTTGAGCGCCCAGATCTCGTCGTCCGTCATCTTCTCGACGAGCGTCTTCGTGCGCGGGTCGCGACCGAAGAAGTGCTCGCGGATGAAGGCGCCGTCCTCGGCCCGGAACGTCTGGAAGTCACCGTCCGGCGTGTTGTTCATCAGGTTGACGAGCGCGCGGTCCTTGTCGGCGTTGAGCAGGGCGTCCCACTCGCGGCCCCAGACGACCTTGATGACGTTCCAGCCGGCGCCGCGGAACTGCGCCTCGAGCTCCTGGATGATCTTGCCGTTGCCGCGCACGGGGCCGTCGAGACGCTGCAGGTTGCAGTTGACCACGAACGTGAGGTTGTCCAGGCCCTGCTGGCCGGCCAGCTGGAGCATGCCGCGAGACTCGGGCTCGTCCATCTCGCCGTCGCCGAGGAACGCCCAGACGTCCTGCTGGCTGGTGTCCTTGATGCCGCGCAGGTGCAGGTAGCGGTTGGTCCACGCCTGGTAGATCGCCGACGACGGGCCGAGGCCCATCGACACCGTCGGGAACTCCCACAGGTCCGGCGCCAGGCGCGGGTGCGGGTAGGACGGCAGACCGCCGCCGGGGTGCGACAGCTCCTGGCGGAACCCGTCCAGCTGGTGCTCGGACAGGCGACCCTCGAGGAACGCACGGGCGTAGACACCCGGTGACGCGTGGCCCTGGAAGTAGACCTGGTCACCGCCGCCGGGGTGGTCCTTGCCGCGGAAGAAGTGGTTGAGGCCCACCTCGGTCAGCGTCGCGACGGACGCGTACGACGAGATGTGCCCGCCGACGCCGACGCCGGGACGCTGCGCCCGCGTGACCATGACGGCCGCGTTCCAACGGATCCACGACCGGTAGCGACGCTCGAGAGCCTCGTCGCCAGGGAAGTAGGGCTCGTCGTGCACCGCGATGGTGTTGACGTAGGGCGTGTTGAGCGAGGCCGGGATGGCCACGTTCCGCTGTCGTGCGTGCCGCAGCATGCTGAGCAGCACGTACCGCGCGCGCGGACCGCCCTTCTCGTCGATGAGTCCGTCGAGGGACTCCACCCACTCACCGGTCTCGTCCGGGTCGATGTCCGGGACCTGGCTGAGCAGGCCGCCGATGAGCGGTCCCGTCTCGTCGATCGAAGCCACCTGCGCTCCTTGCGTCTCGTCCGCGCGCACGAGCCCGGTCGGCATCGGCGGCGCATCTGTGCCCCGGTCCACCGGCCGTGCCTGGGTAGGCCGCTGGTGGGTGCGGGGTCGTCGACCCATTCTC
This sequence comes from Cellulomonas sp. P4_H4, assembly GCF_056400865.1. Taxonomy (NCBI): domain Bacteria; kingdom Bacillati; phylum Actinomycetota; class Actinomycetes; order Micrococcales; family Cellulomonadaceae; genus Cellulomonas; species Cellulomonas sp. P4_H4. The sequence continues at coordinate 500,945 of NZ_JBFUKL010000003.1, read as the reverse complement.
GGACCCCTGAGGCCCGAAAGTCACACCGAGTACCAGGAAGGCGCACGTGACGTCCGTGACATCGGGCCGGCAACACCTGTCGCACCCGTCGTGTCTTGCCGGGCCACGCCCCGGTGCGGTGGGCTACGGTTTGGCATCAGGAAGCGTCGCCCCGGCCCGGGGCGAGCGAGGGAAGGGATCGGTTCAGGACGTGTCATCCACCACGGACGACGCTGCGAAGGCGGCGTCTCGTCTGGGTTTCGCCGCGGGTCAGGTGATCCAGGAGTTCGGTTACGACGACGACGTCGACGACACGCTGCGGTCCGGCCTCGAGGCCATCACCGGCACTGAGCTCGTCGACGAGGACTACGACGACGTCACGGACGGTGCCGTCATCTGGTTCCGCCAAGATGACGGGGACCTCACCGACGCACTCGTCGACGCGCTCACCGTGCTCGACGACAACGGCCCGATCTGGGTGCTCACCCCGAAGGCAGGGCGGGACGGCCACGTCTCGCACAGCGACATCGAGGAGGCCGCGACCACGTCGGGCCTGCACGCGATGAGCACGCTGTCCATCGCCACCGACTGGTCGGCCACCCGGCTCGCGGCCCGAGGCCGCGGTCGCTGACGGTTGTTAGGGTCGCCCGATGACGACTCCTGCCATCGGTGAACCCGCTCCCGACTTCTCCCTGCCGGACACGCACGGCACGCCCGTGACGCTGAGCGGCCTGCGAGGTGGGCCGACCGTGCTCGTCTTCGTGCCTTTCGCGTTCTCGGGCACCTGCACCGGTGAGCTGTGCGAGCTGCGCGACAACATCGCCGAGTTCGAGCAGGCCGGTGTGCACGTCGCCGTCATCTCCTGCGACCCGAAGCACTCCCTGCGGGCGTGGGCCGCGCAGGAAGGCTTCAGCTTCGACCTGCTCTCGGACTTCTGGCCGCACGGCGAGGTCGCCCGCGCGTACGGGGTCTTCGACGAGGCCAAGGGGATGGCCGGGCGCGGCAGCTTCCTGGTCGACGGTGAGGGCATCCTGCGGTGGTCTGTGGTGAACCCTCCGGGGCGCGCCCGGGGCCTCTCGGAGTACCGCACGGCCGTCGCGGCACTGACCGCTGCCTGATCGGCGCGGCTGCCCGGTAGGCTGTGCGCCCGTCGTCTGTCGGGGCCTGTAGCTCAGCTGGTCAGAGCGCCGCGCTTACACCGCGGAGGTCGCCGGTTCGAAACCGGCCGGGCCCACCCACGTCCCCTGCTCGACGCTCACCGCCTCGCAGCGCTCGCAGCGCTCACGGCGCGGTCGTCAGCGCGGGCGGGCCGCCTCGTTGTTAAGGTCCGCAGGTGCCTGCGAGAGTCCCGATCGTCTCCGCCCTGACGGTGTTTCCGGTGAAGTCCTTCGCGGGGCTGCCGTTGACGAGCATGGTCGTGGACCGGTCCGGACCGCGCGGAGACCGCCGCTGGATGCTCGTCGACGACGACGGCGACACCCTGACGGCGCGCAAGTTCCCCCGGATGCTCGCGGCACACGCGCGCTCCGTGGACGACGGGGGAGTCGAGCTCTCCGGCGCAGGCCTGTCGACGATCACCGTTCCCGAGCCCACCGGACCCGCGGACGTGCCCGTCGGGCTGTCCCGCGTCTCGACCGCGACGTTCGCGGGGCCGCAGGCGGCGCAGTGGTGCTCCGAGCTGCTCGGGCGGTCGGTGCGACTCGTGTGGCTCGACGACCCGGCCCGGCGTGGGATGGCGGAGCGGCACGGCGGAACGGCCGACGACCCGATGTCCCTGACCGACAGCGGGCCGCTCCACGTCACGACGACGGCGTCCCTGGCTCGTCTGAACGCCTGGGCGGCCGAGATCCACGACGAGCGCGTGCAGGTCCACCTCGAGGCCGGGAAGCCGGCACCTGAGCCGCACCAGCTGCTCGACATGCGTCGGTTCCGGCCGAACCTGGTGATCGACGGAGACCTCGAGCCGTTCGCGGAGGACGGCTGGTCCACCCTGACCGTCGGCGATGTCGAGCTGCGGTTCGCCGACACGTGTGGCCGGTGCGTGCTCACCACGATCGACCCCGACACGCAGGCGAAGGGCAAGGAGCCGCTGCGCACCCTCGCTCGCCACCGGCGCAGGGACGGCGAGGTGTGGTTCGGGATCCAGATGGTGCCGGTGCGGTTCGGCACGCTCTCGGTCGGCGAGGAAGCCAGCGTCGGCTGACGCTCCGGGTCACCGGAAACGTCTGCGGTGTCGTGGGCGGGAATCGGTTCCGAAGGGACGCGTTCAGCGGTTAGGCTGCGCCTGTGATCTCGCGTCTCTTCGAGCGTGGGGCGCCGCTCTGGAACGCGGCGGAGACGCTCGGTGAGATCGTCGTCGTCAACGTGCTGCTCGTGCTCAGCGCGCTGCCCGTCGTCACGTTCGGTGCGGGTCTCACCGCCGCCTACGACACCGCGCGCCGCCTGCAGGCAGGCGACGACCACGACGGCGCTGCGCGCACCTTCCGCCGGTCGTTCCGCGCCAACCTGGGCCAGTCCACGCTGCTCTGGCTCGTGGTCGGGGCCGTCGGGCTGGCCGTGCTGGCGAGCTGGCTCTTCCTCCCCATCGCCGGGCTCGCGGTCATCAAGACCCTGCTCACAGGCGTATGCGTGCTCGTCTGGCCCTTCATCTGGGCGATGCAGGCTCGCTTCGAGAACGGCGTGGGGCGCATGCTCCGCAACGCGACCTTCGTCGCCGTCGGACGCCTGCCGTTCGCGCTCGGCGTCGCAGCGATCCAGCTCGGGGTCGTCGCGGTCGTCGTGGCGACCTGGGTCTACATGCCGCAGATCGTCGCTCTCCTGCTCCTGCTCGGCTATCCGTTGGCGGTGTTCGCCTCGACGCCGCTGCTCGAGCGCGCCATCGCGCCGCTCCTGACCGAGGCCGACGCCGGCACCGTCTGACCGCGTCGCAGGTACCCCGTACGGAGCGTTGCGCGGGGCGGAACCGTGCCCGTATGCTCTCGCCGCAGAGGCACGGAACCGTTTCCGAAGATTGTCTCTCGTGCGGTGCATCGATGCATCGCATGTGGGCGTCTCCCTATCCAATGACGGAAGGCTCTAGACGATGATGAACCGCAGGATGGCGACCATGCTCGCCGCCGGGATCACCCTGACCGCGGTGGCGGGTGCACTCACCGGCTGCAGCAACGACAGCGACGTGAGCTCCGACGCGAGTGGCGACAAGGGCAAGGTCTACTACCTCAACTTCAAGCCCGAGCAGGCCGAGGACTGGACCGCGCTGGCTGCCGAGTACACGACGGAGACCGGCGTGCCGGTCGACGTGCAGACAGCGGCGTCAGGGACGTACGAGCCCACGCTGAAGTCCGAGATGGCCAAGAGCGAGGCTCCGACGCTGTTCCAGGTCAACGGCCCGGTCGGTCTGGCCACGTGGAAGGACTTCGCCGCCGACCTGTCCGAGACCGCGGTCTACAAGGACCTCAACGACCAGTCGATCGCCCTGACCGGCGACGACGGCGCCGTCCTGGCGATCCCGTACGTCATGGAGACCTACGGCATCATCTTCAACAAGAAGCTCGTGAACGACTACATCGCCCTCCCGGGGGCGGCGGTCTCCTCGATCGACGAGATCGACAGCTTCGACACGCTCAAGGCCGTCGTCGAGGGCATGCAGTCGGAGAAGGACGCGCTCGGCATCGACGGCGCGTTCACGTCGGCGGGCTTCGACTCGTCGTCGGACTGGCGCTTCAAGACCCACCTCGCCAACCTCCCGCTGTACTACCAGTTCAAGGCGGACGACGTGACGGGTCAGCCCGCCACCGTGACGGACGAGTACCTGGACAGCTACAAGAAGATCTTCGACCTCTACATCAACAACTCGACCACCGAGCCCACGCTCCTGTCGAGCAAGACGATCGAGGACGCGAACGCGGACTTCGCGCTGGGCAAGGCGGCGTTCTACCAGAACGGCACCTGGGCCTACAACGACATCAAGGGCCAGGCCGTCGCCGACGAGGACCTCGGCATGCTGCCGATCTACATCGGTGCCGACGGCGAGGAGAAGCAGGGCCTGACGACCGGTTCCGAGAACTACTGGGTGGTCAACAACCAGGCGTCCGACGCCGACCAGCAGGCGACCAAGGACTTCCTGGAGTGGGTCATCACGTCCGACAAGGGGCGCGACGCGCTCGCCAACACCATGGGCTTCGTGACGCCGTTCAACACGTTCGCCGACTTCCTGCCGTCGAACCCGTTCGTCCAGGCTGACGCCGAGTACACGGCCGCAGGCAAGACGGCGGTCTCGTGGAACTTCACGGTCATGCCCTCGGAGGAGTGGAAGAACGGCGTGGGCCAGGCACTGCTCCAGTACGCGCAGGGCACCGGCGAGTGGGACGGCGTGGACACGGCGTTCGTCGACGGCTGGGCCAGCGAGTACGAGCTGGCCAACGGCTGACCTGTCCCACCCCTCACGGAGGCGTCAGCCTCCCGCGGCTGCGCCGGCGTGGACGATCGCATCCGTCCGCGCCGGCGCAGCAAGGAGCGCACACCATGAAGAAGTCCCTGGCCCGATGGGGCTGGCTTTTCACCGGGCCGACGGTCCTGGCATTCATCATCGGCTTCGTCGTCCCGTTCGTCCTCGGGGTGTACCTGTCCTTCGCTGACTTCCGCACGGTCACGCACAGCACCTGGGTCGGCCTCGACAACTACAAGAAGCTGTTCGGCGACGACGTCTTCCTGCACTCGCTCTGGTACACGTCGTCGTTCGCCGTGGTCACGACGATCCTCATCAACGTCTTCGCGTTCGCGATCGCCTACCTGCTGGTGAAGAAGTTCCGTGGACGCAACACCTTCCGCTCGGTGTTCTTCATGCCGAACCTGATCGGGGGAATCGTCCTCGGCTACATCTGGCTGCTGCTGCTCAACGGCGTGCTGGCGATGTGGGCGCGTTCCATCACGTTCAGCCCCGCCTACGGCTTCTGGGGCATGGTCATCCTGATGTGCTGGCAGCAGATCGGCTACATGATGGTCATCTACATCGCCGGGCTGCAGTCGATCCCCACCGAGCTGCTCGAGGCGGCTGACATGGACGGCGCCTCGTCGTCGAGGCGACTGCGCAGCGTGATCATCCCCTTGGTCATGCCCGCGATCACCGTGTGCACGTTCCTGACGATCACCAACGGGTTCAAGATGTTCGACCAGAACCTCGCGCTGACCAACGGTGCGCCGTCGCGGCTGTCCGAGCTGCTCTCGCTCAACATCTTCAACACGTTCTACGGCCGCCCGGGCTTCGAGGGCGTCGGTCAGGCGAAGGCTGTCGTCTTCCTCGTCATCGTCGCGACCCTCGCGCTCGCGCAGAACCGCTTCGCCCGCTCGAAGGAGGCGATCGCGTGATCGACAAGGTGCGCCGTCCCTGGTTGTGGACCACGGTGTTCGCCGTCGTCGCGCTCGCCTACCTGTACCCGATCGCCCTGGTGCTCATCAACTCCTTCAAGGGCAAGGTCTACATCGCGTCCGAGCCGTTCTCGCTGCCCGACGCGGAGAGCTTCGTCGGCTGGGACAACTATGTGCGCGGCGTCGACCTGACCGACTTCTTCGCGTCGTTCGGCTGGTCGCTGGTCATCACCATCGGGTCGACCTTCCTGATCCTGCTGTGCACCTCGATGACCGCCTGGTGGATCGTGCGCATGGACAACATCTACGCCAGGAGCCTCTACACGACGTTCCTCTTCAACCTCGTCGTGCCGTTCCAGATGGTGATGTTCACACTCTCGTGGTTTGCCGACTACCTGGGCCTCAGCAATCCGTTCGGCCTGTGGATCATCTACCTCGGTTTCGGGGCCGGGCTCGCGGTCTTCGTTTTCACCGGGTTCGTCAAGAGCATCCCGTTCGAGATCGAGGAGGCCGCCACGATCGACGGATGTGGCCCGGTGCGCACCTTCTTCCTGGTGGTCCTGCCCATCATGAAGCCGGCCGTGATCACCGTCGCGATCCTCGAGGTGATGTGGCTGTGGAACGACTACCTGCTGCCGTACCTCACCCTTGACCTGAAGAGCTACAAGACGATCCCGATCGCCGTGCAGTACCTGAAGGGCGGGTACGGGTCCGTCGACATGGGCGCGATGATGGGCGTCCTCGTGCTGGCTATGATCCCCGTGATCGTGTTCTACCTGGCCAGCCAGAGGCACATCATCCGGGGCGTCGTCGCTGGCGCCGTCAAGGGCTGACACGGAGGAGGAACGCGCCGTGTCCGAGATGACCATCAAAGAGCTGGCGCGCATCTGCGGCGTCGCCGTCTCCACCGTGTCGCGCGCGATGAACGACCGCGCCGACGTCAACCCGCAGACGCGGACCCGTATCCGGGCTGCCGCCGAGAAGTACGGCTACGTCCCCAACGCGAGTGCGCGGCGCCTGAAGATCGGCTCGACCGAGACCATCGCGGTCTTCATCCAGGGTGAGTTCGGTCAGCTGCTGATCGAGGTGCTCCAGCACCTCGAGGTCGCGTTCGCCGAGGCCGGCTACGACGTGACCCTCTCGCACGTCGCCGACAAGCAGAACGACCACGCCGGTCTGGTCGAGCGCATCGTGCGCGAGGGGAAGTTCGGCGGCGTCGTCTTCCTCGGCCGGTACGGCAGCGCCGACCGCGAGGCCTCGGCGCAGCTCAGCCGCCGGCTCGGCGAGATCGACGTGCCGATGGTGTTCTGCACGACCCCCGACTACTCGGGAACGGCCGCCCAGCACTCGTCGATCTCGGTGGACGACCACGCCGGCGCCCGCGACCTCACCGCGCACCTGATCTCCCGGGGGCACCGCCGCATCGCGTTCGTCGGGGCAGGGGCCGAGCCCGACCGCGAGCACGCCTGGGCCCTGCGTCTGGCGGGCTACCGGGCGGCGCTGCAGGACGCCGGCATCCCGTTCGACGACTCCCTCGTGGTGGCGTCGGCCGTGGAAGGGCAGGTGTACACCATGCGCAACGGCTACGAGTCGATGCGCCGATGGCTGCAGGGCGGCGGGGCCGGCGCCACGGCGTTCTTCGGCGTGTGCGACACCGCGGCGATCGGCGCCGGGCGCGCGCTGATCGAGGCGGGCCTCTCGGTGCCGGCCGACGTGTCGCTGGTCGGGTTCGACGGGCTCGACGTGGCCGACTACTACAACCCGCGGTTGACCACGATCGTCCAGCCGATGGCCGAGATCGCGCAGAGCACGGCCCGGGTTCTCCTGGCGACGATGCGCGAGCCGACGCGAGCGATCGAGCAGGTGTGGGTCCGCGGCCGGCTCGTCGAGGGCGCCTCGGTCGAAGCGCCACCCTCGCGCTAGGTCCGTCGGCGCAGGACTCGAACCGGCCCCCCGGACGGTCGTCGGTGACGAGGCCCGGGTTGGGTACGGTGCAGACGTGACTGCTGCGACCCTGGCCGACGTGGTGCGGCTGCTCGAACGCCGCTACCCGCCGTCGACGGCCGAGTCGTGGGACGCGGTCGGGCTCGTGACCGGCGATCCCGCGCAGACCGTCGCGCGCGTCCTGTTCGCGGTCGACCCCGTCGCGGCCGTGGTCGACGAGGCTGCCGAGTGGCGCGCCGACCTCGTCGTGACCCACCACCCGTTGCTCCTCAAGCCCGTGCACTCGATCGCGGCGACCACGTTCAAGGGCGCCCTGCTGCACCGGTTGGTGCTCGGCGGGATCGGGCTCTACACGGCGCACACCAACGCCGACGCGGCGTCCGGGGGAGTCGCCGACGCGCTCGCCGAGGCGCTCGGGCTCGTCGAGACCGGCCCGCTGGACGCGGCGCCCGCGGAGGCGCTCGACCAGCACGTGGTCTTCGTCCCTGTCGGTGAGGCGGAGCGGTTGGTCGACGCGCTCTCGGCCGCAGGTGCAGGGGCGATCGGGGAGTACTCGCGGTGCGCGTGGACGACCACGGGCGAGGGGACGTTCACGCCCTCGGGCGACGCGAACCCTGCGATCGGGTCGGCCGGGGTCGCGTCCACCGTCGTCGAAGCGCGGGTGGAGATGGTCGCGCCGCGCCGGCTCCGGGCTGCGGTGATCGCCGCGATGCGCGCCGCGCACCCGTACGAGGAGCCCGCCTTCAGCGTGCTGGAGCAGGCGTCGTGGCCGGGTACCTCCGGCATCGGGCGGGTGGGGCGCCTGGCGGCGCCGACGACGCTCGGCGCGTTCGCGGCTCTCGTCGCTCAGGTCCTGCCTGCCACGGCCCAGGGCGTGAGGTTCGCGGGAGACCCGGACGGTCGCGTCGAGCGCGTCGCCGTCGTCGGCGGATCGGGCGACTCGCTGTTCGACGCCGTGCGCGCTTCCGGTGTCGACGCCTACGTCACCGCGGACCTGCGTCACCACCCCGCATCCGAGCTGCGCGAGCGTGCCGAGCACGAGGCTGGGAAGCCCTACCTCGTCGACGTCGCGCACTTCGCGTCCGAGTGGCCGTGGCTCGCGCACGCCGCACGGGCGCTGGAGCAGGATGCCGCCGCCGCGGGGGCTACGGTTGTCACGCGCGTCAGCACGCTGAGCACCGACCCGTGGACGGGTCGCGTCGCCAGCCCCGAGCCGACCGCACCAGACGCCTCGACCGAAGGACACCCGTGACCACAGCCCCCGCAGCGGACCAGCGCCGACTGCTCGACGTCCAGGAGCTCGACACGCGGCTGGACCAGATCGCGCACAAGCGGCGGACGCTGCCGGAGCTGGCGCGCCTGGTCGAGCTCGACTCGCAGGTCGGTGACCTCCACACTGCGCTCGTCACGAGCCGGACCGCGGTCGGCGACCTCAAGCGGGAGCTGACCAAGGCCGAGGCCGACGTCGAGCAGGTGAGCAACCGCGCAGCGCGCGACCAGGCGCGGCTCGACTCGGGGCAGGGCAGCCCGAAGGACCTGCAGGCGCTGCAGAGCGAGCTGGTGACCCTCGGTCGTCGGCAGGCGGACCTCGAGGAGGTCGAGCTCGACGTGATGGAGCGGCTCGAGGCTCACGAGACCGCGCTCGCCGAGGTGACGACGGCCCACGACTCGCTCGCCGGCAAGCGTGCCGCGGTCGAAGGGGAGCGCGACGCCGCGTTCGCCTCGCTCGACGCCGACGCCGAGAAGGTTCGTGCCGAGCGTGCGGTCGCGGCCGAGGGGCTCGACGCCGGCCTGGTCACCCTCTACGAGAAGCTGCGCGCCCAGCTGGGTGGTCGCGGTGCGGGTGCGCTGCGCGGGTCACGGTGCGAGAGCTGCCGTCTCGAGCTCAACCCGCTGGACGTCGAGGCGATCCGCAAGGCGCCCGAGGACCAGGTCGTGCGGTGCGAGGAGTGCGGACGCATCCTCGTCCGGCTGCCGGAGCCGGCTCGCGGCTGACAAGGTCGCGCGAGACCGACAGACTGCGGGCATGAGCGACGTAGCCGGAGCGTTGGAACCCGTCCCTGCGAGCGGTCGGGCTGCACGTCCGTCCGGCGCCGGCGTGCGCTTCGACGAGGAGCTGCCGGTCACGGTGGTGCTCGTTCGGCACGGGCAGACGACGATGACGGTGTCGCGCGGGTACTCCGGTTCCGGCGAGCCCGGTCCGCCGCTCGACGACACCGGCATGCGGCAGGCGCACGACGCCGCCGACCTGGTCGACCGCGTCGGCCGTGACCTCTGGGGCGACATCCCCTACCCGAGCCTGGTCGTCGCCTCGCCGATGGTCCGGACCCAGATGACGAGCGCGGTCATCGCCGAGAAGCTCGGTCTGCCCGTCCGGACCGACGCCACGTTCCAGGAGGCGAACTTCGGTGACTGGCAGGGACTGACCGCCGAGCAGATCGAGGAGCGTTGGCCCGGTCAGCTGGAGCCGTGGCACACCTCCGCGAACGTCCGCCCGCCGGGCGGTGAGTCGATCGAGGACGTCGGCGTCCGGTTGCGCGCGGGCCTGGACTCCTTGCTCGCCGAGGGCGTGGACCGCACGGTCGTCGTCGTCAGCCACGCGGTCTCGATCCGTGCGGCACTGGGCGTCACCATGGGCGCGCAGGCGTCGTCGTGGAGCCAGCTGCGGGTCGCGCCGGCTTCCGTCAGCATCATCCGGCTGTTCGAGGACCGTCGGAACGAGGTCGCCGTCGTCGGCGTGCCGAGCGAGGGCTGGTACACCGAGCGTTAGTGGCTCGCGACGAGCGCCGACGTCGACAGAATCACGGCGACCGGCGCCAGCAGGAGACCCTGGCGCACGATCGTCCTGGCCGGGACGTCGAGCATGACCGCGCGGCACCGCTGCCACCACAGCACGGTCGCCAGTGAGCCCCACGGCGTCACGAGCGGACCGACGCCGGTGCCGATGAGCAGCGCGGCGATCCGCAGCGGGTCGCCGCCCATCGCGGGCTCGAGCGCGAGGTAGGCGGGCAGGTTGTTGAGACCGTTCGCGGCGAGTGCTCCGACGCCGGCTACCCGGAGTAGGTCCCAGGGGCCGGTCCCGGTGCCCGAGGCGTCGGCGAGCAGGGTCCCCATCCCGTGCGCGTGCAGGGTCTGGACCACGGCGAACAGGCCGAGCACGACGAGCAGCGTGCGCCACGGCACGAGGTCACGGGCCTTCACCGGCAGCTTCTGGTGGCGCACCAGCGTGACGACGAGCAGGAGCACCGCCGCGGCGACCGCGGCGGGTGCGGTCGGCACGCCCGCGGCGAAGGCGATGCCGAGGAGGCCGACCGTCACCGCCGTGACCACCAGCAGCGGCTTGTCGCGCGGGGCGCGCGGCGGGTTCGGGTCGAAGGATCCGCGCAGCACACGACGGTCGCGGATCGCGAGGATGGCGACCGTCACGACGATCGCCACGATCGCCGGCGCCCACATCAGGCCGAGGTAGCCGACGCCGGCCTGCTTGAGGACGTGGTCGGCGAGCAAGTTGGTCAGGTTCGAGACGGGAAGAGCCAGCGACGCCGTGTTGGCCAGGGCGAGGACGGCCAGGGCGAACGGCAGCGGGGGAGTGTGGGTGCGTCGGGCCAGCGCGATCACGACAGGGGTCAGCAGCACCGCCGTCGTGTCGAGCGAGAGGACCGCCGTGCTGAGCACCGCGAGCAGGACGACGAGCGCCCACAGGGCCCAGCGCCGGTTCCTCGCGAGCCGGGCGGCGAGCCCCGCCGCCTGCTCGAACAGCCCGGCCCCTGCGCACATCTCGGCGACGACGGTGAGGCCGGCGACCAGCACCAGGATCGGCAGCGTGCGCTCGGCGAGCTCTCGCGCGTCGTCCTGCGGCAGCCAGCCGGCGACGACCACCAGTGCGGTCACGAGGACCGCGACGAGCCACCAGGGGACTCGTCTCACGCGACGACGAGCGACAGGGTCCGGGCTCCACGGCCGCGCGGACCCAGCTCGACCGCGAGCAGGTCGGTGCCGACGAGCTCGGTCGCGACGCGCGCCAGCGAGGCTGCGTCGTGCGGTGCCTTGCCCCGGCGCGTGAGCAGGTGCCGGGTGAGCACGCCCCGCGTGTGCTTGGCGCTGTGAGAGACGACGGACCGCGACCCGTCAGGTTCCTCGCGCAGGACGCGGACGGCGACCCAGTGGGCGTTCGTCGGTGGGTGCCAGGCGGCGAGGTAGGTGGCGGACCTGCAGTCGACGATCAGCTCGCCCTCAGCCCGTTCCTGGAGCTCCACGCCCAGCGACGACCTCCAGGCGCCCGCCAGCGGCCCGATGCCCGGCAGGTCGGTGCCCATGGACAGCCGGTAGGCGGGGATCGGGTCGTCGGGTGCCACGAGTCCCCACAGCCCCGACACGATGCGGACGGACTCGGCGGCCCGGGCGCGCCCCGTCGGCGTCAACCTGTCCAGGCCCGCCGCCCCGTACAGGACGCCGGTGTAGACCTTCTTCGCCGGTGCGGTCGGCGCGGTCCGCAGGTCGATGTTGCGCGCGACCTCGTCGGCAAGGCTCGGCCCGACACCGAGAACCCGGAGCGCGTCAGGCGCGGCGCTGGACTGTGCGAGGGCGTCGAGGATCTTCTCGCGCAGCGGCGTCAGGCCAGGTGCGCCGAGGGCGGCGAGGTCGAGCTGGGGACCGCGTGGGCGCGGCGGAGTCTTGCCCTCGGAGGGCGGCAGGAGGACGAGCACGCATGAACTGTAGGCTCCGCGCGACGAGGCAGCCTTGGGAGGACCGCATGGCACACGTGAAGATCTACGGCCGACGCGACGTCTGGCAGGACCGGCGCGGTTCGGTGTCGGACGCGGTGCACCGGGCCATCGTCGGGACCTGGGGCCTTCCACCTGAGAAGCGGTTCCACCGGTTCCTGCTCCTCGACGCCGACGACCTGGTCGCACCGCGTGCCAAGGAGTACCTCGTCGTCGAGATCCTCTGCTTCACGGGACGGTCCCGCTCGGCGAGGCGCGCGCTGATCGCGGCGTTCTACGACGACGTCGCCCCGACCCTCGGCCTCGCCGCCGACGACCTCGAGATCATCATCATCGAGAGCCCGCCGGAGAACTGGGGCATCCGCGGGGTCTCGGGCGACGAGCTGTCGCTGGACTACCGCCTCGACGTCTGAACCGACGGCCTCGGCACGTCCGTCACGCGCGGCCTGGGTTCGACCTCATCGGCTTCCCCGAGTCCTTCGGGCACGAGCCCCCACGCGCGTCCGGCGGACAGGGCCGACTGCCGGTCGGCGACGCCGAGCTTCATGTAGATCGACCGGACCTGCGACTTCACGGTGTTGCGGGTGACGTAGAGCGACGAGGCGATCTCGCCGAGCGTCAGGGGGAGGGCGAGGTGCGCGAGGATGACGCGCTCGCGCTGGGTCAGGGGCGGTGTGGTGTCCATGGGGATGGTTCGGTGCCGTCCCACCAGCGGATGGGTACCAGTTAGGCTGGCGGTGCGGATGAGTCAGTCAGGCGGTCGCGTCAGGTCTTCGGACCTGCCGAGGAACGTCCGGGCTCCGTAGAGCAGGGCGGTGGGTAACACCCACCCGGGGTGACCCGCGGGACAGTGCCACAGAAAACAGACCGCCGGCTCAGCTCGCTGGGCCGGTAAGGGTGAAACGGTGGTGTAAGAGACCACCAGCGTGCCGGGTGACCGGTGCGGCTAGGTAAACCCCGCCCGGAGCAAGGCCAGACAGGGAGCGCTCGAGGGCTGCTCGCCCGAGCTCCCGGGTAGGCCGCTGGAGGCGTGCGGCAACGTACGTCGTAGAGGGATGGCCGCCACTCGCGCAGCTGCGGGCAACCGCGCGCGAGGACAGAACCCGGCGTATCGACTGACTCATCCGCACTTTACCGCCTCTGACCTGCACATTAGTGTCCTCATAGCTCGGAACCTGGAGCCTGGGTGCTTGGACGGGTGTTGCGGAATGTTGCGGGGTTTGGGCGGCTGTGAGTTCGCGCAGCACCCAACGAGCACCCGGCGCTGCTCAGCGTCTGGTGACGGCATTGGCCCACACCCACGCCCGTCCGAGGCGTCCAGAGGAAGAGCCCGGCCGTTTGCGGATGAATCACCCGGGCCAACGCTTGATCGTCGCGGCGGATGCGAGGAACGTCCGAATCATGTGGATCGGACGCTTCACGGTGGCCATGCTCGGCCCCATCGTTGGCGCCCTAGCAGTCGGATGGATCAGCGGCGGCAGCCTGATCGCGATCTTCCTCGGTGCCTTCGGGGGGGCAGCGGCGGCCATGTGGCTGGTTGGCAAGTTCGAACGCCGACACGTCGACGACGACGTGCTCCTAAGCGCGGACGGTGACCCGCCAATGCCCGACCCGGGGTACCCCGAGTACTTGGACTACCTCGACAACGACTAGTCCGTGGATCACCGCCGGGTGACCGCGTTGGCCCACACCCACGCGCGCCCGAACCGTCCGCCGGGGTCGATGTAGCTGACGTGGACTTGGCGAGGAGTCCACGCGATGGCGTTTCCCTCGGCGTGGATCGCACGGCCGCGGCCCGACACGATCCACACGAGGACGGCAGGCGGGTTGTCCGGGACGGTCACATGCTCGCCGGCTCGTGCGGCCTCCGGGGCGTCGACCGGGGCGTCGTGCAAAGGGACCTGCTCGATGCTCTGTCGATCCCGCGGCATCGAACAAGTGTACGAGCGGCAGTTACGCGGGCGAGGCGCCCGCCGCCGTCTCCTCTTCTGCTGCCTCCTCGGCCGCACGCGCGTCGGCCTCGAACTCCTCAGGGCTGCGGACGATCGTGATGGCGTCGGGCTCGGGCGACTTGAGTGGGACGGAGATCTCCAACCGGGTCGTGGCTGCGAGAACGCGTGCCTGATCGGCTGCGATGTCCCAGAGTGCCTCACCGTAGTGCGCGGCGATCGGCTTGAAGGCTTCGAGTGCCCGGTCTCGATCATCGTCGAAGAGTGCCGACGCGTCGCCACCGCGGCCGTAGTCGAGAAAGCCTTGTACCGTGACCGCGACCGAGGCCTCGGAGGTGTGTACGAACAACTCTCCGAAGAGACCGAGAGCGGCCTCGGAGTTGCTTCCGGTGTCGCTGAACGGAAGCCCTTCGATGCTCCAGTGGATGGCGTCCTCGTCGAACGACGAAGGTTGGGCCTGGCATCGGACGACCTGCACGCCGGCGAGCCAGGGGCCGAACGAGGGCTTCGCCTTCCGAGGGCTCACCGGGCCCGTCCGACAGGCGCGCTCAACCGCTCCCTGAAGCCCGGGGTCCACCACCCGTTGTGTGCCGTCGTCGTGTAGCGAACGACCTTCGTCGCGAACTCCGTCCGCTTGTCCGCGACGGCATCGAACGGCTCGACCCGGTGGTCGACGTCTGCGCCGACTGCGAGGGCGTACCGACGAAGTGTGGAGAGCCGCGGATCGCGCTCGCCGGATTCGATGCGCGCTACCGCGCTCTGCGAGACGCCCATCAGTTCGCCGATGTCGCTCTGGGTCAGGCCCTTGGATCTGCGCATGCCGACGAGGTCGTCGAGGAGCTTGTCGTCGCCACGGACCAGTCGCCTCGCCAGCACGAAGTCTGGGTCGGTCGAGTCGATCCCGAGCAACTCTGCGATGTTCACGGCGCGCCTCCTTATGACGTAGAAGTCATGCTGTCATACTCAGCGGCTCGAAGTCGCACGAGGCGAGACGCCCCTGCGCCGCGAGCGCGTGCAGATCCTGCTCCTTCTTGCCGATCGCATCGGGTGTCTTCGTTGCGATCTTGAGCAACAGCAGACGCCCTACCTGGTCGGATGGCTCGTTGAAGTAGATCCGTGTGTGGAGTTTGCCGCCGCCGGCCCCGAGCTGCACTGTGAGACGGATCTCAAGGACGTCGTCGCAGATGCCCATCTGTTCGACGTCGTGCTGACGCCCCGAGCCGTAGCTGAGCTTGCCCTGGCTGCCGCGGTCGAGCTTTCCCGTGATCTCGGCCGCGAGCATCGCACGCGGCTGACCCTCAAGGATCTGCCCGAGCGCGCTCGCCTTCTCGACAAGCCACAGGTTCGAGCCGGTCGCGCGATCGCGCGGGTAGGACCAGCTTCCTCCGTCGCCCGGGATGAGCTCGGCGGGGTCCGTCGGGTCCTTCTGCATGCAGGTCCGGACACCTGGCGGCTGAGCGAGAGGGTGCGGCCGGGGAGCGGCACGACGCAGGGATCGGTGGGACCGGTCCTTGGACATGCCTAGCCCTCCCCTTCGAAAGCCGCGTGGTCCGCGGGACCATGTAACCACCCTGGTGGTGCCGCCGTCTGGGACTCGACGGGGTGAGATGTGCCTGGTCAGGCGCGTCGGCGCCGCGCGGAATCGGATCGTCAGGTCTGAGGCCCAGACGGAGGGGTGTCGACTTCGGCTTTCTTGTAGCCCGCTCAGGCCGCTAGCGCTCGCGCTCCACGCCGCGAGCGCAGACGCAAGAACTGGCCCCGCCCTCCCGAAGGAGAGCGGGGCGCGCGCGAGCTGGGGAGGTGGGCTACCGGAGTACTCCGCCGATCAGGGTCTTGACGGGCACGTGACGCTCGACCCCGCCGATCAGGACTGTGACGGGGTGGTGCGGCTTGCGCAGGTCGACCGACACGAATCCCCACGGGGAGTCATCCGCGAGGTCGGGCGCTCGCAGCCCACGGTGTCCGCGCGGTTGCAGCTGCTGTCGCTGCCGGTCGAGGAGCAGGAGGCGGTCCGGTCGGGCTACCTGAAGACGGGTGCCGCGGTGCGGATGGCCCGGGTGGCGTCGGGTCACGTCGGGAAGAAGGGCGTCTCCAGGGCGTGGCACCTGGGTCCTGACCACGCGCTGAGCTCGTTCGCGGCCGCGCGCTGCCGGCGGTTGAAGCACAAGGTCGGCCGCTCGGTCGGTGGGATGGCGTGCGGTGAGTGCTGGGAGTCCGTAATCCGCGCGGACGAGCGCCAGCACCTGCACCAGGTCGCCGCCCAGCAGGGCCGCTGCGCGGTCTGCGGCGACTCCAAGGCCGTCGACGCCCTGGTGACGCCCGTCCCGACCAAGGAGGACTCGTGAGCAGCAAGCAGGCTCGCGCGGCCCGGCGTCTCGCTGTGCCGCCCTTGTTGTCGATCGCGCCGCCGGCGGAGCCGCGGCCGCGGTTCGCGCACCGGTTCGCGAAGTACGTCGGGGACGTGTCGGCCGAGGTGATGGATGCCCCGGTGATGGGTCCGAACACGTTCGGTGAGCCGATGGTCGCGCTGTACGCGCACCACGACCCGGTGGAGGACCGGACCCGTGTCGGGTTCACGTTCGCGTCTCCGGCCGACGTCAACGACCAGATGCAGCGCGAGCTGCAGCAGATCGGCGGCCAGCGATGAGCGACCCGTTCGGTATCGGTGGTCTCTTCGGAGGTTCGCCACGCCCGCGGCCGACGTCGTCGAGCGGTCCTGAGCGCGTCGGGACACCGCCGGCCAAGCCGCTCCCGCAGATCCGCGGCCGCCGTGAGGGCGACGTCCTGTGGGTCCGCGCGGACGACGTCGCGGACGCCCTCGAGTCGCAGTCAGCGAAGACGAACGCACGCCTGATCGCGAAGCTGCGGGGTGTCCGACCATGATCACTGTCGACCTGTCAGACATGCGTGCCGCGCTGGTGTCGGTGGCCCCGCACATGTCGTTGGCGAAGAAGGAGTTCCGCCTCAAGCGGGTCCGGCTGGCGCCGTTCGGGATGAACCTCGAGGTCTCCGCGACCGACCGGTACACCCTCGGCTTGGCTCTCGTGTCGATCTGGGAGTCCGACGGCGAGGCGGAGGTCATCGACCTGTTCCCGGAGGACGTCCGCCAGGTCCTCGCCGTCTTCCCGTCACCGGTCGACGGTGAGGAGGTCGCGATCGAGATCCGCTCGACCGCGGCGGACGTGACGTTCACCGACGTCGCGGGCCTGATCGATGGGAAGTCCCTCACGCTGCCGCGCACCGTCCCGGACGAGTCGTTCCCGAACGTCCGGACCCTGTTCACCCGCAACGTCCTGCACGGCGGCGGAACGCCCCAGTCGGGGGGCACGTGGTTCCACGCGAAGCACCTCGCGAAGTTCCAGGTCGCGCAGCGTTGCTACGCCGACCCGCTGATCATCGACGTGACGGCTGGGCTGTCGACGACGTGGTCGGTGCGCTGCGGTGAGTCGTTCCTCGGGATGGTCTGCCCGATCTCAGCGGACGAGGACGCCCGCCTCGAAGCGAAGCGCAACGTTGAGGCGTGGGACGCGCGCCTCGGTCTCGACGACGACTACGTGCCACCGGCCGAGATCCTCGAGCCGTCCTACTGCTTCGGCCACCGCTCCAAGTCCGACGAGCCCGACGACGACGCACCCGACCCGCTGCTCCTGGAAGCGGCCGAGCTCGTCATCACCACCCAGTTCGGGTCAGTCTCAATGCTCCAGCGCAAGCTCCGCGTCGGGTTCGCCAAGGCCGGCGCCCTGATCAACGACCTCGAGCGGGCCGGCATCGTCGGCCCCACCGACGGTTCCCGCGCCCGCGAGGTGCTCGTCACCCCGGACGCCAGGGACGCCGCAATCCTCGCGCTCGCGGCTGGACCGGACGCGGACCCTGCGGCGCGGGCCGTGGCGGCTGACGCGCTCCGCAAGGCGATGAAGGACGGCGGTGTCTTCACGTTCGTCGAGGGCAACGTCTTCGAGGTCAACCTCGATCGCCTAAGCGCCGAGCGCGACGACCGCGACGAGGACGAGGAGCCGGAGTCGTGACCCGCCTCGAGGAGGTCCGGGGCGAGTCGGTCGTGCTGTACGTGTCGGCCGCGCACATCGACGCGATGGTCGCGGGCCCGCTGAAGGACGAGCTCGGCTACGCGTACCGCAACGCGGTTCGCCGGCGCGCCGAGCGTGAGGAGTCGGCTGACGACTTCGCGGAGCGGGTCCGGCTCGGCGCGGACCGGGAGCGGATCCGGGCGGTCGTCCAGTACGGCGACGACGCCGAGGGAGTGGCTGAGCACCGCCTGAAGCACCTCGACTCCCTCCACGTCTGGACGTTCAAGTACGGGGAGGCCTCGTGACTGGCCGGTCGCGCGCGGTGGTGGTTCTAGTAAACCGCCACGGGCTTAAGCAACCACGCCGGCCCTTCCACCACTGCCTTGCCGCCGGTCTGATTCGGCATCTTGGACAGCAGGTCGTCAAGTTGTTCTCGGCCAAGAGTGCGTCGCGCTGCGCGGTTGGCGCCTGGCAGCAAGAACCGGACCAGGTCGAGTTCGCTGCCCTCCGGCACGAGTTGGTCGACCAGCGCGAACAGCGTCAGGTCGCCGCTGATGTCTTCCATCCCGGCGCTGCGGTGGAACAAGCCCGGCTGCAGCTCGAAGAGCACCGCAACCGGCACGGTGTCGGTATCCAGCTCGAACAGGACGGGCTCTTCGCCGGTGGCACCACCCAGGAGTTCCTGCATCAATCCGAGAGGGGTGTCCCCGGTGTTGAGGAATTGCGCAAGTTGCGGGTCCTCGACCATGGACATGAACCCGCTCAGCACTTGAGCACCGTCGCTGGCGGCGGAGAGGCGTGCGACTCCCTCGATCTGAACCAGGCTGCGCCGGGACACCGCTCCGACCTCGTTCGCGCCCCCGGTGAAGTCGAGAAGGTCTTGCGCGAGGAGAGCACGATCGATGACCTCGTTGAGCACCTTAACTGGCCGGACCGGGGTCTCGTAGGTGCGCTCCACCTCGTTCGTGGAGGCCATCGCCCCCTTCACGCCAAGCGACGTCCCAGGAACGGCCACGCCCGCCGAGCCACTCCGCTCGCGGGCTCCAGTCTCTCGAACCTTCGTCTCGACGGGATAGTCCAGGCCGAGGTAGTCGGCAACATCGACGAGCAGGTCGATGTCGAGGTACACCGGGCTGCGCAAGGGCATGTGCTTCTCCGTTCTCGGCCCCGTGCGCAATCCCGCCACGGGACGCTCGGCCGGTCCGATGGTGTACCTCACGACGTCGAACCACAAGCAGCCGAACGCGGCGCAGGTATCGACGGCGCGGCGGTTGCCTGATGCTCACCCAGTCGGAGTACCGCGCCAGCGTCGCCGGCGACATGTCCGAGTCGACCCTCCAGGCTCGTGTTATCGCGCAGGCCCGCGCCCTGGGTTGGCTCGTCTACCACACCCACGACTCGCGGCGCTCGCAGCCCGGGTTCCCTGACCTGGTCCTGGTCCACGCGAAGCAGGGCCGGGTGTTGTACCGCGAGCTCAAGACCCAGCGGGGTCGTCCCCGCCCGGAGCAGACGGCGTGGCTCGAAGCCCTGAACCGCGCCGGTCAGGACGCCAAGGTCTGGCGCCCTCTCGACCTCCTCACCGAAGCCATCCATCCACGACGACCTCACCGGGAGCCGACCAACATGAGCACCACCGATGAGAACTCAAGGGGCGAGTACTTCGACCCCGCCGTCCTCCCACACGTCGACCCGAACCCGCCACCCTCCGCCCAACTCGTCACCATGCTCACCGCCGACATCCGCCGAGCCACGCGCACTGGCCCCCTGAACACCCCCGCGCTCGCGGAGATGCTCGTCACGCTGGGCTGGCGACCAACGTTCCCGATCGACCAGCCGTGACCGCCCTCGACGAGGAGGCTCGGATCGACGAGCTCGTCGACGTCGACCTCCATCTCAAGTGCCTGGCCGGGAAGTGTGCGCGCGTGCCGATTTGGTACGCGACCCCGCCGTGCGGGTGCTCGGGCCCGATGTGCGACAACCACAAGATCGACCGCGAGGCCGCTGCACGCCGGGGTTCACCGATGACCTGCGGTCTGTGCCACGGCTACTTCCCTCCGCCCGTCGTAATCAGGTGGAGGCCGCTGTGAGCAGCACAGGCATTTCGCCAGCGGCGCTACTCGTCGCCGGGCGGCGAGAGTCGATCGATCGCATCGCGGTTGGCCGCATCGCGATTGATATCGATCGCGAAACCTATGCCGGTCATGGTCACGGCGTAGAGGAGCGTCGTGGCGACGATCGCGGTTCCGATGAGCTGAAGCCCTTGGTCGTTGACGAGACCCCAGAGCGTGACCACCTCTGCGAGGCTGAGGAAGACGGCCATTGCCATAGCGATCCCGTCGACCCCCGCCCTCCTCGGCGTACCTCGCGATCCATTGAGCAACCGGTCGCGACCCGCGACAAGCACGATCAGGTAGATCGGGATGACGGTCGCGATGACGCCACAAGCGTCGGAGCTGAGGCTGATCTCCACGGAGCGAAGTCAACCGCATCCGTAGCCGTTGGTGTGGGAGTGCTGGAAGACGTCGCGTCTCGGCCCGAGGTCGGTACGTCCAACCCTGACCCCGCCAGCGGCTCGCACCGTGCGTGTGGTGGCGACGCTTGGGACGAGGAGGGGGATCGGCGATTGCCGCGGGCCTGCGCGTGCCACGCGTCCGCCTGACCGCCCCCCTGACGTCTCGCTGAGGAGATCTACTCACTGTGCCCTGGCTCCGGAGCGGCGATAACGCTGCGACCTACCCGAAGTTGCTGAGCGTGCGCGCGGACTCGAAGTCCGACGAGCGTGCTGTCAACGAGGTCGCTGGCTGGCTCTGGCGTTGCTCCACGCAGTCCGCAGGTCACATGACGGACTACACGATCGACGTGGGCACGGCGGAGATGCTCGGCGGGCCGCGCACGGCCGAGTTGGTGCGGCTGTGCAAGAAGACCGGCCTGCTGACGGAGGAGCGTCGCGGCGGTCTGAAGGTCTACGTGATGATCGACGACCCGGAGTTCATCCACATCCGCCTCCGCAAGGAGGTCGAGCACGAGCGGCAACAGCGCGACGACACGCGCGACCCGCGGCTCAAGGTCCCGATCCTGAGACGCGACGGGGACAACTGCCGCTGGTGCGGCGTCCTCGTGCAGTGGCTCGGCCGCCGGTCGAACCGGCGCGGCACCCTGGACCACCTCGTGCCGGACGAGCCGGGGACGGTCGCCACGATGGTCGTGGCGTGCCTGGGATGCAACTCGGGCCGCAAGGACCAGGTCGACACGTGGACCGCGGATCACGAGCTGCGCCCCGCACCGGAGCGACCGAACTGGGGCGCGACGACGGCGAAATACCTGACCGAGCACGATCACCCGACAGCGCAGAACGTGCGCTTGAGCGATGACGGCGACGACCAGCGACCAGCGCGCGCTGCCGGCGCGGAGCGAGCACCCGGTGACGGTGTGCGGCCCGCGACGCAGCGCAGCGACGGCCCCGCAGGTGATGGCGCCACGACTCCGCCGAATGCGGCACCGAATGCGAATGGGCAGGTCGACAGAACTCGTTCTGCCGGGTCGGGTCGGGTCGGGTCGGGTTCTGGTCTGGAGGGGTTGGGTCTGGATGGCGACCCACCACCTGACCGTCCTCCACCTGACCCACCCTCGCCAGACCGACCACCAGCCCCTCGTCGTCGTGGACGCCGTGGTGGCTCCCGCAACACCCGCAGGCCAGGAGGAGACCGATGAGCACGAACCAGGCCCAGGACCGGCAGGACGAGCGTGCTGCGTCCTCGGTCGTCGTCGAGCGGATCCGCGATCGCCTCGACGAGCTGCTGCAGGGATGGACGACTCACGAGACGCAGTGGGTGCCGGCGCACGCTGGTGACTGCCCGAGCCCGCACCTGCCGGTGTTGGCCGAGGTCGTCCCGCTGCTGCCGGCGCATGCTGGGGTGCCGGTGTGCTCGCTGTGCGGGTGGGCGCTCCTCGACGGTGTCGGGCAGCGTCTCGGCGCTCGGGCCTTGGACATCGACCACGCACCCCTGCTGACGCAACTGCACAACGCGATCGTCGGGTCGACCGCCGGTGTGAACGCGTCGGCCGGCGGCTTCGACTCGCGCCCGACCCATGCAGTGTGTCCGACCCTGGACGCGCGAGCTGGGGGCTGAAGGCTGGCGACGTCGGGCCGCTCGACGCTTCGACGACAACCGTCCCCCCGACGGTGCCCGCCAGCCGCACCCACGCTGAGTGGGACGGCCTGCTCCCGGCGACGCCCTCGTACAGGCCCGGGAAGCACGAAGCCCCGACGCCGTGACCGGCTCGGGGCTCCTGACTCTGGGGTCGCGAACTACACCGCTGTCATTCTGCGGTCTGGCGCCCGTCGTCGTCAACAACGGGCTTGACCGGGCGTGTCGCGGCGAGCACCTCGAGCGCCGCTTCAAGCTGCAGGCGTAGTGCCTCGCTCTGCTCCATTGCCAGATCGTGCGCTGTCTGCCGTGCGCGATCTTCCCTCCGGCTCCGCCGCTCGATCGGGTCGAGCCCCCACGCGGTGAGGACCCACGGCAGCACGATCACGCCCACCGCAAGGGCCAGTGCCTGCGCCACAAAGTTCGTCTGCCCCTTGGAGAGGTGGTCGTCGTCGATCACGGCCCAAACCAAGAGAACCTCGGCGGCGACGATCCACAGCACGACCACGGTCGCCACAAGTGCAGTCCCAGCGCGGTTCCACCCTGTCAGGCGAGGGTTCACCTGTAAGCCTTCGAGCACGATCGCCAAGAGCGCGACAGGGACGATTTGGGCGAGAGCGGCGGCTGCGTCAGGCGACATGCCTCGGACTCTACTGACCTCGGTTTTCACCCGGGAAGAGCGCCCTCAAGGTCCCGCTCGCCCGCCACTCTCAAGACATGGACGACCAGGTCAGCCTGCACAGGGAGCTCGACCGAGCCTCTCGGCGACTTCGCGTGATGGTGCTCGTGAAGGCTTCGCCCCAGCCCTCGGCAACCTACGGCGACACGGTCTGCGTCGCCGGCGTCGTGCTCGACCCTGGGCCACTGCGTTGGGTGCGCCTCTACCCAGTCCCGTTCCGCCATCTCGATGGCCAGTTGCAGTTCCGGAAGTACGACGTGATCGACGTCAAGGTGCGTGACGCGGGTGGGGACAAGCGGCACGAGAGTCTCAAGATCGACGCGCAGTCTCTGTGCATCGAGGGGCACGTCGACGGCTGGCCGAACCGCTCCAAGTGGATCGAGCCACTCAACGTCGCCAACATGTGCGACATCCGAGCAGCCGTCCGTGACGACCTCAACGTGATGTCGCTCGCCGCCGTTCGGCCGCGCGAAATGATCCGGCTCGACATCGATCACCATCCGGGATGGACCGCGGCGGAGCTAGCGCGGTTCGAGAAGTACTCGCAGCAGGGAGACCTCTTCACGGACACGCCACCACAGCTGCTCGACCCACCCAGGATGAAGGTCAACCTCGTCTACCGGTGCGAGTCGCCCGGCTGCGGTACTCACAGTCAGCGGATCATCGACTGGGAGCTCACCGCGCTGCAGCGGAGGCACCTCAACCAGTCCGACGACGTCCTCGAGCGCGTCATCAACGAGAAGTTCTTCGAGATGATGTACGCCGACCACAAGCGGCCGCTGCTGTTCGTCGGTAACCAGGAGTCCGTACAACGACGTGCGTCGTTCACGGTCCTCGGCACGTACTATCCGGCCGCCAACCAGGTTGCCACCGGCGGCATGCTGCTCTTCTAGACCGGCATCAGTACTGCGCGGTCGCGAACCGCCTCGAGCACCAACGAACGGTGGCAGCACCTCTCCGCAGCCTCGTAGCAGAGGAGCAAGACCGAGCCGGAGTCCGAGAGCGTGAGCAGCTGCGCCACGGCTTCCGCCGCCTCCGACTGCGCGAGCACGTCGTCGGCGAACCGCTGCCGAGCGGCCCGACCAGCTTCGCCGCTCGGATCGGAGAAGCCCTCCCGGTTGTCGCGAGGATTGCCGAGCGCCGGCATGTGCACGTAGCTCAGCCCCGCCGCGTCCAGGCGTTCGGCGAGCCGACGCTTCGAGAAGCCCGGCTTGCGAGAGATCGGGTTCAGCCTGACGTCGACGACGGTAGCGACGCCCCAACGCTGAGCGTCGTCGACCAGGTCGTCAGGACTGCGGCCTTCGTAGCCCCAGCCGAGAACGTTGGATCCGTTCGCGAGCCGCATGGGGCGATCCTCGCACGCCGACGCCGGGTGGTCCTGCTGGTTCATGCTCTCTCCTCAGCTTGCGCCGCGTGACGTCGCTCGCACTCGCGTGCGAGCGGCTTGATGGGCTTCCACTCCTTGCAGACCGAGCACTGCCAGTCGAGGTCTCGCTCCTCGTCGTTCATCGCTGACGCCCGAGCGCCAGAACCGCACGGGCCTGGGCGGTTCGGGACTCGCACTCTGCCGCGAGGCGGGCCGGGAAGTGCTGGTCGCCGTGGCACGAGCAGTGGAACGGCGTCTTGCCGTGTCCGTGGGTCCCGTCCTCGGCCGGCCAGACCGGGAGCGGCGTCGCGCCGTGGCCCGGGCGGCCGTCCTTGGCTGGCCACACCGACGCTGGCGGCCGGCGCAGCGGAGCGGTGTCGGACGCGATGCGGATGTGCTCGCCGAGGATGCCGATCGTCGTCGAGTCCCACGCCGCACCGCAGCCCAGGCAGACGGCGATGTTCTTGGCCAGGTCGACTCGGAGCTTCCCGCGGACGTCGCAGTTCATGCAGGGGACGTGAGGCTTGGCCGGCTCGGAGTCCCACGTCGTGACGATCCGGGCTCGAGCCCAGAACCGCAGCACGTCGTGGTCGATCGAGCGGACGTCGTCCCGGTCCGCCAGCGTGACCTTCTCCGAGAGCGCTGCGACGAGATCCTCGACCGGCATCCTCGCCGGTGACCCGGTGATCGCCTCGACCCAGAACCTGGAGTCCCGCTCGACCTGCGTCAGGGCGTCCAACGCCTCGATGTTCCCCATCGTTTTGCTTTTGATCGATGGTTGCGCCGGGCCAGGACACTGATCGCCGCGGATTCCATGACAAGGCGGACTGCGCGGGGCGATTGGGATGAGGGCACTGACGCAAGATCACCCGATCGGGCCAGCGGGCACCGGTCGCCGCGGCGCTAGCGTCGCCGACGAGAGGCATTCTCGAACTAGGGGGACACGTGACGACGACGGACGATGCTGGGCTCGAACCGGTCGAGCCTGAAGCTGCGGGGGAGCCGGCTCCGTCAGTTGTGCTGGCGACCGAACCCGATCCCGTGACCCCAGCGCCTGGAAGGGCGCCGGCCGCGTGGCTGCTCCCGGCGCTCTTGGGGTGCGCCGTCGGGATTCTGGTGGGTGCGAGTGGGTTGTTCGTCGCACAGCAGGTTCTGGCGTCCCGTACCCACAACAGTGCGCTCGAGCGCGCGACTCAGAGCTGCACGGATTCCGGCACCGGCTTCGGACTGGAAATCGGAGACTCTGGTCGCACGCTCACGATCGACACCCAGGGCGAAGAGGACTCAAGCGGGACGGACATCGTCTACGGCCTGTGCGTGCTGACCAAGCTGGGCGTGCCCGATTCCGTGATGTCGCGGATCGAGCAGACCACCTCCCTAGATGGCCAGCAAGAGGCCGCCTGGGACGGGATCGACGCGACGTGGAGCTACCACCCAGACCGCGGGCTCGACATGGTGCTCACGGTCAACTGACGTGGCGCACGTAGAGGACCGCTGGACGGTCGTTGGGGAGCACGGCCGGCGCGTCCGGGGACCGCGCTACGGCGTCGGGAAGCGATGGAAGGCGTGCTGGGCCGAGGCGGACGGCCAGCGACGTAACAAGGCCTTCGCGAACAAGGACGAGGCGACCGCGCACCTCGAGAAGGTCGGCGTCGACCAGCGGTCCGGGACCTACGTGTCGCCGGTCGCGAGCGCGGTGACGTTCGGTGAGGTGGCGGAGCGTTGGTTCGAGGAGCAGGCGCACCAGCGGGCGACGTCGCTGGGGGCGATCCGCAGGCGTCTGGACCGGACGATCTTGCCTTCGCTCGGTGGGTTGCCGTGGTCGCGGATCGACCGGGCCGTGATCCAGCGTGCGGTGTCGGGGTGGTCGCGGGATCTGCAGCCATCGACGGTGCGTGTGGGCTACGTCTATCTCGCGGCGATCTGTGCGCACGCCGTCGAGGAGCGGCGGGTCGCGGTGTCGCCGTGCCGGAAGATCAACCTTCCGCCTGCCGAGGGGGAGCCGGTCGTGCCGATGCGCGTCGAGCTCGTGCAGGCACTCACGGACGCGGCACCCGAGCGGTACCGGGCGATGTTCATCCTTGCGGCGGCGAGCGGGCTTCGGCCGGCCGAGCTGCGCGGGCTGACGTGGGACCGGGTCACCGAGACGCCGGGCGGGGCGCTGCTACGGGTCGACCGGCAGCTGCTGCGGGGATCCGTGCGATGGAGCCCAAGTGGGGACCGCTCAAGACGAAGTACAGCCCGCGGACGATCTCGATCGGGAAGGCGACGGTGGCGGCGCTCGGCCTCCGCGGGCACGGGCTGGTGTTCACCACCACCAAGGGTGGGGCGATCACGCAGACGGTCGCGTGGGACATCTGGCGCAAGGCGGCGGAGGGGCTCGGGATCGCGCGGGGCGACGGCTGGCACGAGCTGCGGCACTTCCATGCGTCGCTGCTGATCGCGGCCGGGTGCTCGCCGGTGGCCGTCGCGCACCGGCTGGGGCACAAGGACGCGAACGAGACGCTGCGCACCTACGCGCATCTGTGGCCGGACGACGACGAGCGGATGCGGGACGCCACGGACGGGCTGATCCGGGAGCCGGGGGAGTCTTGAGCGAAGCCCAGAGCACCAAGAGAGCACCCACAAGGGCATCAGTGCAGGTCAGAGGCTGTTTAGCCAGAACCCGGCGTATCGACTGACTCATCCGCACTCTCGCCGGTTCCTGACCCGCGACGACACTCACGCCGGAGCGCGGCGCTGCAGCCCGACGGTCTGGCGACGACGAACTACGGTGGGCGCCGTGACCGAGCCTGCTTCGCCCGCCCGTCCTGCCATCGAGATGTGGAGCGACGGCGCCTGCAAGGGCAACCCCGGCCCGGGCGGCTGGGGTGTGTGGATGCGGTCGGGTCCGCACGAGCGGGAGCTGTTCGGCGGCGACCCGGCCACGACGAACAACCGCATGGAGCTGCAGGCGGTCATCGAGGGACTCGGCGCGCTGAAGGGGCCGAGCGACGTCACGCTGCACGTCGACTCGCAGTACGTGATGAACGGCGTCACCAAGTGGGTCACGGGATGGAAGCGCAACGGGTGGCGCACGAGCGACAAGAAGCCGGTCAAGAACCAGGAGCTGTGGCAGGCGCTGGATGCGGCAGTCGCGCGGCACACGGTGCACTGGGTCTGGGTCAAGGGTCACGCGGGCGACCCGGGCAACGAGCGCGCGGACGCGCTCGCCAACAAGGGCGTCGACCTGGTGCTCGGACGCTGAAGAGCTAGCCGACGGCTTCGGCCATGCGCGCCGCGAGCTCGTCGGGCGTGGACCTCAGGAGGCAGAACTCGTTGCCCTCCGGGTCGGCGAGGACGTGCCAGGGCACGTCGCCCTGGCCGATGTCGACGCGGGTGGCGCCCAGAGACAGGAGTCGTTCGAGCTCCGCGGGCTGGGAGGAGCCGTTGGGCGGGCGGATGTCGACGTGCAGCCGGTTCTTGCCCGACTTCAGCTCGGGGACCTTGATGAAGAGCCACGCGGTCGCTGAGCCGTCGTCCGGGGCGATGCCGATCTCGTCGTCGTCCGGCGCAGGTTCCCAGGTGTAGGTCCAGTCCAGGACGTCGCGCCACCAGGCGGCAAGGGCGTGCGGATCCGTGCAGTCGATCGTGAGCTGGGAGATCACGGGTGCCATGCGTCGCAGGCTAGAGGCGGGCGCCGACACCCGCTACTGCGATTCAAGGGCGAGGCCTGATGCGGACGCGACCGGAGTCGAGGTCGATCGGCGGGGCGGCATCCTCGGCGTGCTGGATGTCCGCCTGCTGACGCTCCTGCTCGGCCGTCAGGTGCACGTGGTTGGGCTGGAACACGTCGATCAGGTCACCCAGGAAGCCGCTGCCGCTGCCGGAGGGAATCACCGGACGCTCCGGCGGCTCGCGGTCGAACCAGCCGCGCGCCACCATCCGGTCCACGGCGAAGAGCACCATCGCGACCAGCGCGGTGCCGCCGATGACGAGCGCGAGCGGCCTGTCCATCGAGCCATCGTCGCACGGGGTCAGTCGCCGAGCGCGGCTGCCTGCGACTCGTGCACCGCAGCGAGCCAGGGGTCGCTCAGGCGCGGGTCGTCCGCGGCGCCTGCGAGATAGGCGCGGTCCGCGGCGACGCGGGGTGCCAGCGGGCCGACCCGCCCGTGGCCCGGGATCACGAGGGTCGCGGTGCCGTCGAGCAGGTCGAGCGCGGCACGGTAGGTCGCGACGGGGTCGGGCGCCGACATGTCCAGCAAGGGGATCTCGACGTCGGAGAGCAAGTCGCCAGCCACGAGCACGTCGGCCGACGGAAGCACCAGCGCCGTGCTGCCCGGTGCGTGGCCCGCGTGCGTGATCACGCGGACGGCCGGGCCGGTCCAGTCGACCTGGTCACCGTCCACCGCGGGGAACCGCACGGGCGGCTCGACGACGACCGGCGCGGGTGCGTCGCCCGGCGCCGCGAGCAGGACGCGGGCCAGCTCCTCGTCCTCGTCGCGTTCTGACATGAGGGTCTCGACATCCGTCGGGAAGCCGGCGGACCAGCGCGGCAGGCCGGCGAAGATCCCGCCGTCGAGCAGGTGGTCCCAGTGCCCGTGCGTCGACCAGACGGCGACCGGACGCCAGCCGTGCACGCGGATCGCGGACGAGAGCATGTCGATCTCGTGCGCCGTGACGCCGGGGTCGACGACGAGGCACGACCGGTCGGGCGCGACGATCACCGTCGACGTGGTCATGTACACGGCGCTCGTCGCGACATGGACTCCGTCTGCGACCTCGGACAGGACGTGCAAGTCAGCCGCGGTACTCGGCGGCGAGCGCGGCGGCGCCGACGATCCCGGCGGCGTTGCGCAGCTCGGCGGGGATGATCCTGGTGCGGAGGTCGAGCAGGGGCAGGAACTTCTCGTGGTTCTTGCTCACGCCGCCACCGACGACGATCAGGTCGGGCCAGAACAGGTTCTCGACGACCGTGAAGTAGCGCTGCAGCCGCTCGGCCCACCCGGCCCAGTCGAGCCCGTCCCGGTCGCGCGCGCTGTCGGCGGCACGCGACTCGGCGTCGTGCCCGTCGATCTCCAGGTGGCCGAGCTCGGTGTTGGGGACCAGGCGTCCGTCGACGATCAAGGCCGACCCGATGCCGGTACCGAGCGTGGCGACCAGCACCACGCCGTCGACACCCTTGGCCGCGCCGTAGAGGACCTCGGCGTAGCCCGCGGCGTCGGCGTCGTTGACGGCGAGGACCTTGCGGCCGGTCGCGCGCTGCACGGCCTTCTCGACGTTCGTGCCGATCCACGACTTGTCGACGTTGGCAGCCGACTGCGCGACGCCGTGCAGGATCACCGCGGGGAACGTGACGCCGATGGGGACGTGCTTGTCGAGGTCGAAGGAGTCCACGATCTCCGCGACGGTCGCTGCCACCGCGTCGGGCGTCGCGGGCTGCGGGGTGGGGATGCGGAGCCGATCGGCTGAGAACTCGCCGTCCTTGAGCGAGACGGGGGCTCCCTTGATCCCGCTGCCGCCGATGTCGATGCCGAACGCAGTCGCGTGCAAGGTGTCGTGGCTCATGGCAGGGTCAGGATCTCCGCTCCGGTCTCGGTGACGAGCAGGGTGTGCTCGAACTGGGCGCTGCGGCGACCGTCGGCTGTCAGGACCGTCCAGTCGTCGTCCCACATGACCCAGTCCGGTGTGCCCAGGTTCAGCATGGGCTCGATCGTGAAGACCATGCCGGGCTCGATGAGGGTGTCGTACGCCGGCGCCGCGTCGTAGTGCGGGATCACGAGTCCGGTGTGGAACGCGGGGCCGACGCCGTGCCCGGTGTAGTCGCGGACCACGCCGTAGCCGAACCGGGCCGCGTACTTCTCGATCACGCGACCGATGATGTTCACCTCGCGCCCGGGGACGACCGCCTTGATCGCGCGAGCGAGCGCCTCCTGCGTCCGCTCGACGAGCAGGCGCGACTCCTCGTCCACGTCGCCCGCCAGGAACGTCGCGTTGTTGTCCCCGTGCACGCCCCCGATGTAGGCGGTGACGTCGATGTTCACGATGTCGCCGTCCTCGACCACGGTCGAGTCCGGGATGCCGTGGCAGATGACCTCGTTGAGCGAGGTGCACAGCGACTTGGGGAACCCGCGGTAGCCGAGCGTCGAGGGGTACGCGCCGTGGTCCAGCAGGAACTCGTGGCCGATGGCGTCGAGCCGGTCGGTGGTCACGCCGGGCTCGATGTGCTCTCCGATGAGTGCGAGCGTCTGCGCGGCAAGGCGCGCGGCGACGCGGATGCGGCCGATCATCTCGTCGTCGAAGACGTTCGGGCCGGTCCAGCGCGCGGGACCTGGGTGGCCGACGTACTCGGGGCGGGCGATCGACGACGGGACGGGCCGACGGGAGCTGAGGGTGCCCGGGACCAGGGCGCTTCGCGGCGCGTGCACGGACGACATACCTGGCAGTCTACGGACAGGAGGGCATCGAGGCTGTCCGTGGATGCCCGCCACGAGAGGAGTGCGCGATGGCTGACGGGTTCTACTTCAACATCGAGACCCACCAGGTCGAGGAGGGCCGACAGAGCGACTACACCAAGCTCATGGGCCCGTACCCCACGCGTGAGGCGGCGGCGCAGGCGCTCGAGACGGCGCGTCGGCGCAACCAGGCGTGGGACGAGCAGGACGAGAAGGGCTGAGCGTCAGCGCCGTTCCACGGTCGCGACGATGGGGCGGTGGTCGCTGCCACCTGTCGCCGGGAGGACCTGGAAGTCGACGACCCGCCACGCGCGTCCGTCGACGAGGACGTGGTCGATGGGTGCCGCCAGAAGGCTCGGTGCCGACGAGGGCCACGTGCCGAACGCCGCCTCACCGGCCTGTCGGGCCGCGTCGACGCACGGACCGAGGTCGCGCAGACCCGGGTGGTCCAGGGTCGCGTTCAGGTCGCCCGCGACGATGGCGCCGGGCGTCCTCGCGCACTGCTGGGCGATGAGCCGGGTGTCGTCGCGCCATGCCGACATCGTCGAGCGTGCGCCCGGGGAGATCGGGTGCGCCGCGACGAGGACGGGGGAGTCGGCCGGGTCCACGGGGTCGACGCGCACCGAGCCGAAGTGGGTAGTCAGCTCCTCGGCGTCGCCGTAGGCACCCAGACGTTCGCTCACGAGGAGCGTCGTGGAGGCGACGTCCGGGGTGCTGCCGGTCCCGTTGAAGGTGCGCATCGGCCGGCCGGTCTGCGCCATCAGGGCGGCGACCTTCAGGCCGGTGTGCGGGGACGTCTCCGGCAGGACGACCACATCGGCGTCGTACGCGTCGACGAGGTCGAAGATGTCGTGCGGCGGGACGATGTCGAGTGTGTTGAACGACAGGACGACGACGGCGTCGGAGCGCGGTGCCGCCGTGGTCTCCTGCGGAACGCTGCGCCACACGAGAACGGCCGCCTGAGCGACGGCGCCCACCGCGAACGCGAGGACCAGGGGGAGCAGCGTGCGACGTGTGCCCGGCACGACGACGAGCAGGATCGCGGCCGTGAGCGCCCCGAGCCCGAGGATCGCGCGGAACGAGACGAGCTGGGCGACCGGGTAGACGCCGGACGCGACGGGTAGGGCGAGTCCGAGCAGCACGACACCGAGCACGATCCCGGCGACGAGGACCGTGCGGCGTGCCGTCATGCGTCGAACTGGTGCCCGGAGTCCGGGAACGTGCCGTTGCGGACCTCGTCCGCGTACGCGGACGCGGCAGCCGACAGTGCGGCACCGACCTCGCCGAAGCGCTTGGCGAACCGCGGCGACCAGTCGGTCATACCGGCCATGTCGACCCAGACGAGCACCTGCCCGTCACAGCCGGCGCCTGCGCCGATGCCGATCGTCGGGATGGCGACGATCTCGGTGATCCGTGCGGCCACGGGTGCCGGCACCATCTCGAGCACCACCGCGACGGCACCCGCGGCAGCGACGGCGACCGCGTCCTCGCACAGCACCTCGGCGGCGTGGTCGCCACGACCCTGGACACGCGGGCCACCGAGCAGGTTCTCCGACTGCGGCGTGTACCCGAGGTGGGCGACGACGGGGATGCCGGCGTCGGTGATCGCCCGGATCTGCGGCGCCACGCGCTTGCCGCCCTCGAACTTCACCGCGGCGACTCCGGTCTCCTTCATCATCCGCACGGCGGTGGCGAGCGCCTGCTCGGTTCCCGCCTCGTAGGAGCCGAACGGCAGGTCGGCGACGACGAACGCACGCTGGGCCGCTCGGGCCACCGCGCGGGCGGGGGGGATCAGGTCGTCGACCGTGACCGGCAGCGTCGTCGTGTGCCCGTGCATGGTGTTCCCGATCGAGTCGCCGACCAGGAGCATGTCGATGCCCGCGGCGTCGAAGATGTGCGCCGTGACGGCGTCGTAGGCCGTGAGCATCGTCAGTCGCTCACCGCGCTCCTTGGCCTCGCGGAGGTGGTGCACGCGCACGCGCTTCGGGGTCTGGCTCATCGTTCGAGGCTCCTGTTGTCGGTCAGTCTCATGCTTCGCGCCATGCAGTCGTGATGGGAAGTCGCCGATCCCGCCCGAACGCCAGAGCGGTGACCTTGGTGCCGAGCGGGTACTGCCGGCGCTTCCACTCGGCGCGGTCGACGAGGGCGAGCACCTTGTCGACGACGGCCGGGTCGAAGCCTCGCGCGAGGAGCTCGGGCCGGCCCTCCGCGTGCTCCACGTAGGCGTCCAGCACCTCGTCGAGCAGGTCGTACGGCGGGAGCGAGTCCTGGTCCACCTGCCCGGGACGCAGCTCCGCCGACGGTGGCTTGGTGATCGACGACTCCGGGATCGGTGGCAGCTCGCCCGCCTCGAGCGCCGCGTTGTTGCGCCACCGGGCCAGCGCCCAGACGCGTGACTTGTCGACGTCCTTGATGGGGGCGAAGCCGCCGATGCTGCCCGCGTCGTAGATCGTCGTGTAGCCCGTCGCGAGCTCCGACTTGTTGCCCGGTGCGATCACGAGGTGACCTTCGCGGTTGGAGATCGCCATGAGGATCACGCCGCGGACGCGCGCCTGCAGGTTCTCCGCCGCGACGCCCTCCAGGGGGATCTCGCCCTCGAACGCGTCCACCATCGACCTGATCGGCTGGACCCGGTAGTCCGCCCCGATCCGCTTGGCCAGGTCCTGCGCGTCGTCCTTGCTGTGCTCCGAGGAGTACACCGACGGCATGGAGACGCCGACCACGTTCTCGCCGCCGATCGCGTCCGCACCGATCGCCGCGACCAGCGCGGAGTCGATGCCACCGGACAGGCCGAGCAGCACGGAGCGGAACCCGTTCTTGCGCACGTACCCGCGCAGGCCCGCGACGAGGGCCTGGTAGACCTCCTCGTCGGGATCGAGCGTCCGGGCCTTCGGGCCTTCCGACGGTGCGTCGTCGTCGTCGAGCAGGTCCCAGACCAGCAGGTGCTCCTCGAACTGGGGTGCGTTGGTCAGCACGCGTCCGTCCGTCGCGATCACGAACGAGCCGCCGTCGAACACGAGGTCGTCCTGGGCGCCGACGAGGTTGACGTACGCCACGGGCGCCTCGACCTCGTGCGCGCGCCGCGCTGCGAGCTCGACGCGCTGGTGGCCCTTGCCCTCCTCGTAGGGCGACGCGTTGAGCACCACGAGCAGCGAGACCTCGTGCTCGTCCATCTGCGAGACCGGCCCGCCGTCCTGCCAGATGTCCTCGCAGATCACGACGCCGACCCGGCGCCCACGGACGTCGATGACGAGCACGTCGTCGCCGGGGGCGAAGATCCGGTACTCGTCGAAGACGCCGTAGTTGGGCAGGTGGTGCTTGTTGTAGCGCTCCTGCACCGTGCCGTACTGCAGCAGGGCCGCCTGGTTGGTCGGCCGCCGAGGGCCTTCCGGAGCGTGGGGCTCGTGCACGGGTGTCACGGACCGCTCGCCGACGGTTCCGACGAGCACGGCGAGGTCACCGAGTCCGGCGTCAGCCAGCGCCGTGGCCGTGGACTGGAGCGCTGCTTCGGCGCCTCGTCGGAACGACGCGCGCAGCGCGAGGTCCTCGATCGGGTAGCCCGTCAGCGTCATCTCGGGGAACACGACGAGGTCGGCGCCGGCGTCGGCGGCCTTGCGCGACCACGTGAGGACGGCGGCCGCGTTGGCGTCGACGTCGCCCACCCGTGTGTCGATCTGCGCCAGGGCGACGCGAGCGTGAGGCATGAGGTCGAGCCTAACCATCACGTCGGAGACTCACGTGGTCGCGTGGCGCGACTCACGCAGGACACCCATCACGGACAGTGACGCTCGGAACCGCAGTTCATCAGGCAGGATGTACCGCATGGACAGGCAGCAGGAGTTCGTGCTCCGCACAGTCGAGGAGCGGGACATCCGCTTCATCCGCCTCTGGTTCACCGACGTGCTCGGGATCCTCAAGTCGGTGGCGGTCGCCCCGGCTGAGCTCGAGGCCGCGTTCTCGGAGGGGATCGGGTTCGACGGGAGCGCGATCGAGGGCCTGACGCGCGTCTACGAGGCGGACATGATCGCCCGCCCGGACCCGTCGACGTTCCAGGTGCTGCCGTGGCGCGGTGAGCGGCACGGGACCGCGCGCATGTTCTGCGACCTGCTGACCCCGAACGGCGAGCCGTCGCTCGCGGACTCGCGCAACGTGCTCAAGCGCGCGCTGTCGCGGGCGGCCGAGCAGGGGTTCACCTTCTACACGCACCCCGAGGTGGAGTTCTACCTCTTCGACGCCCCGGCGGACCCGACCCAGCCGCTCGTCCCGGTCGACCAGGGCGGGTACTTCGACCACGTCCCGCGCGGCACCGCGCACGACTTCCGGCGCGCCGCGATCACGATGCTCGAGTCGATGGGCATCTCGGTCGAGTTCTCCCACCACGAGGCCGGACCGGGCCAGAACGAGATCGACCTGCGGTACGCCGACGCGCTGACCACGGCCGACAACATCATGACGTTCCGCACGGTCGTCAAGGAGGTCGCGCTCGAGCAGGGCGTCTTCGCCTCGTTCATGCCCAAGCCGCTCGCCGACCAACCCGGCTCCGGGATGCACACGCACCTGTCCCTGTTCCAGGGCGACGCGAACGCGTTCCACGAGGCCGGCGGACGCCTCGAGCTCTCCAAGACGGCGCGGTCGTTCATCGCCGGACTGCTCAAGCACGCGGCCGAGATCACCGCCGTCACCAACCAGTTCGTGAACTCCTACAAGCGGCTGTGGGGCGGCGCCGAGGCGCCGAGCTACATCTGCTGGGGTCACAACAACCGCTCCGCGCTGGTCCGCGTGCCCATGTACAAGCCCGGCAAGGGCAACTCCAGCCGGATCGAGTACCGCGCGGTCGACTCGGCCACGAACCCGTACCTGGCGTTTGCGGTGCTGCTCAACGCAGGCCTCAAGGGCATCGAGGAGGGCTACGAGCTGCCCGAGGGCGCCGAGGACGACGTCTGGGAGCTGACCGACGCGGAGCGCCGCGCGCTCGGCATCGAGCCGCTGCCCACGTCGCTGGACGCCGCGATCTCGATCATGGAGAAGTCCGAGCTCGTGGCGGAGACGCTGGGCGAGCACGTGTTCGACTACTTCCTGCGCAACAAGCGCCAGGAGTGGGACGCCTACGCCGCACAGGTCACGCCGTACGAGCTGCGGCGGTTCCTGCCGGTGCTGTGACGATCTCGTCGTCCGGCCGGGGCGCGACGCTCGCCGGGCGCCTCACGCGCGTGGGCGTCGCCGACGCGCCGCGCGCCGAGAGGTTGCTCGCGGACGCCGCGCTGCTGGCGATCGTCGAGCAGCCCGCGGACCTGCTGCTCGGGTCGTTCACGGACGTCGCCGACCCCGACCAGGCGCTGCTCGCGCTCGCGAAGCTGGCGGGCGCGGTCGTGGACGACCCGGAGCTCCGGGACGTGCTGCGCGAGATCCTGGTCGACGACGGCGGGCCGCGCGCGCGGCTGCTCGCCGTCGTCGGCGCGTCGGTCGCCCTCGGCGACACGCTCGTCGCGCATCCCGAGGCGCTGGCCATCCTGCAGGACGAGACCCCGGGCACCGGTGTCGCCGTTGACGCGGTCCGCGCCGAGCTCCTGGCCGCGGTGGGCGCCGACCCGGACGCCGACGTTCCCGTCGCCTCGGTGGCGGGTCAGCCAGGGATCGACGCGATGCGCAAGGCGTACCGCTTCCGCCTGCTGCGGATAGCCGCGACCGACCTCACGAGCACCGATCCACTGAGCCGCCTCCCGGGTGTCGCGGCCGCGCTCGCGGACCTCGCCGCCGCGGCGCTCGAGGCGTCCCTCGCCCTCGCACGTGCGGACCTCGACGACTTCGGTCTCGGTGTCCGGCTGTCCGTCATCGGCATGGGCAAGTGCGGCGGTCGCGAGCTCAACTACGTGAGCGACGTCGACGTGATCTACGTCGCCGAGCCTGCCGATGGCGTCGACGAGGCCGAGGCACTGTCCACGGGAGCACGGCTCGCGGCGGGGCTGGCCCGAGCGTGCTCGACGCCGTCGCTAGAACCCGCGCTGTGGCCAGTCGATGCCGCGCTGCGACCGGAGGGCAAGAACGGCCCGCTGGTGCGCACGATCGCGAGCCACAAGGCGTACTACGAGCGCTGGGCCAAGACGTGGGAGTTCCAGGCCCTGCTCAAGGCCCGGCCGCTGGCGGGCGACCGGGCGCTCGGCCAGGAGTACGTCGAGATGACTCAGCCGTTCGTGTGGGGCGCGGTGACCCGCGAGCACTTCGTCGAGGACTCGCAGGCGATGCGCCGGCGCGTCGAGAGCTACGTGCCCGCGGCCGAGGCCGACCGGCAGATCAAGCTCGGCGTCGGCGGTCTGCGGGACGTCGAGTTCACCGTGCAGCTCCTCCAGCTGGTGCACGGGCGCGCCGACGAGTCGATCCGCAGCCCCAGCACCCTGACCGCGTTGGCGGCGCTCGCCGCGGGCGGCTACGTGGGGCGGTCGCACGCCGCGCAGCTGGCCGTCTGCTACCGGCTCATGCGGGCCCTGGAGCACCGGATCCAGCTGCACCGGCTGCGTCGGACGCACCTCATGCCGACCAGCGAGCCCGACCTGCGGAGGTTGGCGCGCTCCGTGGGGATGCGCTCGGAGGGGGCCGACGGGCTCGTCGAACGGTGGAAGGCCGCCAAGCGCGACGTCCGACGCCTGCACGAGGAGCTGTTCTACCGCCCGCTGCTCCCGGCGACGGCCCAGCTGTCGACGGAGGAGGCGAACCTGTCGCCCGACGAGGCCCGCGCTCGCCTCGCCGCGATCGGGTACCTCGACCCCGCGGGCGCCATGCGACACATCGCTGCCCTGACCGAGGGCCTCTCGCGACGCGCCGCGATCCAGCGTCAGCTGCTGCCGGTGATGCTGGGCTGGTTCGCGGACGGCGCCGATCCCGACGGCGGGCTGCTGGCGTTCCGTCGGCTCTCCGACGAGCTGGGCGCGACGCACTGGTACCTCAAGCTCCTGCGCGACTCCGGGACCGCGGCCCAGCGGCTCGCGCGCGTGCTCTCGACGAGCAGGTACGTGGCCGACGCTCTGACGCGGTCGCCCGAGTCCGTGACGTGGCTGGCCGACGACGCCGACCTCGAGCCGCGCAGCCACGAGCGCCTGACGGCTGAGGCCGACTCGATCCTGACGAGGTCGGACGAGCCGGTGAAGGCTGCGACGGCGCTGCGGGGCCTTCGTCGGCGGGAGCTGGCGCGCACCGCGGCGGCGGACGTCACCGGTGCTGTCACCGGCACCCGCGCCTCGCGCAGCCTGAGCGTGGCGGCGGACGTCGTGCTCGTCGGCGCCCTGCGGGTCGCCGAGTGGGAGGCCAGGCGTACCCGTGGTCTCGACGAGAACCCGACGCGCATGCTCGTGGTCGCGATGGGGCGCTGGGGCGGCTCCGAGATGGGCTACTCCTCGGACGCCGACGTGCTGTTCGTGCACGACCCCGTGCCAGGTGCGGACCAGGTGCTCGCTCAGGAGTTCGCGCTGTCCGTCACGACGACGCTGCGCACGCTGCTCGGGTCGGTCGGGCCGGAGCCCGCGCTCGAGGTCGACGCCGACCTGCGTCCGGAGGGCCGCAACGGGCCGATGGTGCGGTCGTTCGACTCCTACGCCGAGTACTACGACCGCTGGTCGTCGCCGTGGGAGAGCCAGGCGCTGCTCCGCGCGCGCCCGGTAGCGGGTGACGAGGAGCTGGGGGAGCGGTTCGTCGAGCTCGTGGCACCGCTGCGCTACCCCGAGGGTGGCATCGACCCGTCGGTCGAGCGCGAGATCCGCCGCATCAAGGCACGCGTCGAGTCGGAGCGGCTGCCTCGCGGCGTCGAGCCCGCTCGGCACCTCAAGCTCGGCCGTGGCGGGATCTCGGACGTCGAGTGGACCGCTCAGCTCCTGCAGCTGAAGCACGCGTACGAGGCTCCGGGCCTGCGCACCACGGGCACCCTGGAGGCGCTCGATGCGGCGGCGGAGGCGGGGCTCCTCGACGAGGACGACGCCCTCGTTCTGACGGATGCGTGGCAGCTCGCGTCGCGGCTCAGGGACGCCAACGTGCTGTGGACCGGTCGCGGCGGCGCCCACGCCAACCTTCTACCGCACGACCGGCAGGCGCTGGCCGGTCTGGCCCGGGTCGTCGGTTATCCCGCCGGTTCCGGCGGCGAGCTCGAGCAGGACTACCTGCGGACCGCGCGACGGGCCCGCGCCGTCGTGGAACGCGTCTTCTACGGCTGATCTCGGCGTTCATTCTCGGGATGCCCTCGCGCTCTGACCAGCGGAACTGCCATGCTGCAGGAGACCGCGCCCACAGGACATGGCGCGGTTCCAGACGAGCAGTTCACCTGTGCCGGGAGGGCCCGTGGTCGAGAACAGTCCGACGCCTCGCAAGCCGAGGAGCCCCCGCGGGAAGCCGGATGCGACGGCATCCCCGGCCGCAGAGCCGGAAGAGGTCACCCCGGCTGAGGCGGCCGAGGTCCCGGTCGAGGGGCCCGCAGACGAGATCGCGTCGGACATCGCTGCCGACGAGACCGCCGAGGGCGGGCTTGTCGAGGAACCGGTCGAGGAAGTCGTCGTCGAGGAGTCCGTCGAGTCGGCGCAGAACGACACGGAGCCGGTCGTGGTGGGCTCGCAGAACGACACGCAACCGATCGTGGTCGGTTCGCAGAACGACACAGCGCCGATCGTCGTCACCGAGGCCGCGCCTGTGCCCGAGCCCGCCGACGGCTCGGCGTACCTGCTCGCCCGCCTCGAGGCGCTCGAGGCCGAGAACGCTGCACTGCGCGCCGCGACGGTCGCTGGGCCGCCCGTCCGCCGTCGTCGTAAGCCGCTGCGGACGACCGCCGCCATCGTCCTCATCCTGATCGGCGCGCTGCTCGCGCCCGTCGCGGTCGTGGGTGCGTGGGCTCGCCAGCTGGTCGTCGACACCGACGCCTACGTTGAGACCGTCGCGCCGATCGCCAGTGACCCCGGGGTTCAGGCCGCC
This sequence comes from Cellulomonas sp. P4_H4, assembly GCF_056400865.1. NCBI lineage: Bacteria > Bacillati > Actinomycetota > Actinomycetes > Micrococcales > Cellulomonadaceae > Cellulomonas > Cellulomonas sp. P4_H4. The sequence continues at coordinate 461,384 of NZ_JBFUKL010000003.1, read as the reverse complement.
GTCACCAACCGGGTCACGACCGCCGTTGTCGACGCACTGAATGTCGACGACCTCACGACCCAGGTGGGCGATGCACTGGCCCAGCTGGACTTGCCGCCCATCGTGGCGACCGGCATCCAGTCGCTGAAGGGGCCGCTCGAGGACGCGGTCACCGGGTTCGTCCACAAGCAGGTCGCCAAGATCGTCAGCTCCGACGCCTTCGCAGCGACGTGGACCGAAGCCAACCGCACCGCGCACGAGCAGATCGTCGCCACGCTGCGCGGTGACCCTGACGCAATCGGGCAGATCAGCGACAGCGGCCAGCTCGTCATCGACATCACGCCGATCATCGAGCAGGTCAAGCAGTCGCTCGTCGACGCCGGCTTCGAGCTCGCGGGCAGGATCCCGACCGTCAAGGTGACGTTCCCGGTCGCGTCCAGCGCCGACTTCGTCAAGCTGCAGAACGCGTACAACGCAGTCGACATCGGCGGCAGGGCACTCCCGTGGATCTCGCTCCTGCTGCTCGCGGCGGGCGTCCTGGTCGCCCAGCGGCGGTCGCGTGCTCTGGTCATCGCCGGGTTGGCGCTCGCGGGGTCGATGGCGATCCTGGCGGTCGGTCTGGCGATCGGTCGATGGTTCTACACGAACTCGCTGCCGCCGACCGTCCAGCGACCCGACGTCGCGATCACCATCTACGACCAGGTCATCTCGCTGCTGCGCGTCGAGCTCCGGGTCGGGCTCGTGCTGGGCCTCATCGTGGCGATCATCGCGTTCCTGGCCGGTGGCACGTCGGCGGCGCGGTCCGTGCGCGAGACGTCCGGCAAGGGCGCCGCGTGGGTGCGGGGGCTCGGCGACCGGCACGGCGTGAGCACCGGCCCTGTCGGCGCGTGGCTGTACAACCAGCGCGTGCTGATCCGCGTCGTCGTGGTCGGCCTCGCGGTCCTCGTCCTGGTGCTGGCCGACCGCCTGACGGGTAAGGCGGTGTTCGCCGTCGCCGTGGTCGCGCTCCTGATCCTGGGAATCGTCACGCTGCTCGCTCGGCCGAGCAGCACGGAGGAGCTCACGGAAGCTGCGGGCTGATCGTCGGGCAGTCGGCGCTCCAGCGAACCGCTTGGACGTCGGCTGCCCGGCTCCGCCCGAGGTTCCACGCCATCGGTCCGCCCCACGTCGGTGCTCGGTCCGCACCTGTGAGCAGGCATGACCGCAGCGGCTCGTCGAGCCGATCCATCGCGGGCACCGCGTCCGACGACAAGCTCCACAGGTAGAGGACGTCGACCGGCGCGTTCTGCTCGCTCGCGGCGTTGTGGCGCACGATCTGCGCGTCGGGGTTGATGAGCGCGAGGCCGAGCATCGCGACGGCGACCACCTGGACTGCCGCAGAGGGCAGCCAGCCACCCTTCCACCGCACGCCGGCGACGAGCACGAGCACCAGCACGACGCCGAGGACCACCTCGGCGACCGCGACCAGCAACCGCAGCCGGGTGAGGCCGTACTGGTCGACGTACAGGTCCATCCGGCGCAGTGCCGACGCGACGACGCCGAGCGTCGCGAGGCACAGGACGGCGAGCGCGGCTCGGGTCAGGAGCCGGTCTCGTCCGGTCGCGCGTGGTGCCCGTCGGGCGGCGACGGCGACGACGACGAGGGCGAGCGCCGTCGCGACGACGAGCTGCCAGAACCCTTGCCGCGCGTACGCGGCGTACGTACGGTCCCCGATCTCGCCGCGCACCAGCGTGTCCGCCTGGACGAGCACGAATGCGACGACGAGCGCGTCGAGCGCCACGATCGGGAGCAGCCACTCGCCTCGTCGGGCCGCGGCCGCAGGTGCGAGCCGGGCGTCGGACCAGCTCGGTGGTGCGGTCGCGAGCTGCGCGAACGTCGCTGCGACGAGGACGACGACGGCGCCGACGGCCAGCTGGGCAGGCAGCCACCGGGCGTCGACGGTGGGCACGGCGCTGGCGAAGGCGCTGTCGGCGCTGGTGAACAGCAGACCGAACACGAGCAGCAACCCGACGGTGATCCCGACGCTGCGCAGTGCGACCAGCAGCTGTGCTCGTCGCGACCCCGCCAAGCGACCGACCCCGGCCCCGAGCCAGGGCGTGGCACGCCAAGCACCGGCCACCCAGGACAGGGGCGCGGTGAGATGCGCCGAGGAGGACCTCGCTCCGATGATCGCCGACGCACCCGTCCAAGCGGCGACGACCGCGCAGAGACCGGCCACCCAACCGGCGGAACGGAGGGCGACGACCGACAGCAGCGCGACCGAGAGCGCGGCCGTGGCGAGGTCGGACGCAGACCGGCGCCGCCAGAGCGTCGGTCCGGCAGCGGTCCACACGAGCGCGCCGGCGAGGGCCGCCCCGAGCCCGGGCTGGTGACCGACGAGCGCAAACCCGGCGAGTGCGCCGACGACGAGGCAGGTGCCGAGCACGAGGTTCGTGATCGGCCTCTCGCGCGTGGCGGACCGGAACGTCGCGAGCAGGGTGACGAGCCGCCCGGGCGGCTCAGGCGGGCCGTAGACCGGCGACGGAGTGCCGTATGGGCGGAAGGACGGAACCTGTGCTGGGTGGCTCGCATCGGTCATGGGGTCACGCTAGGAATCCTGTGAGCTCCCTGTCCGGCACTCCGGAGGGGGTCGCGTGCACGTTGTGTGCACGGGCGTGCAGGTGTCGTGACCAGTCAGGACGGCTCGGCCGTGAACCGTCCGCCGGTCGGTGTGCCGCGTGGTGCGCGGGCCTGGGCGGAACGGCCGGTGGCCCGCGTGGGTCGAGGTGCCGGAGCGCTCGCCCCGTCGAGGAGCCTGCGGGTGCGCGACCGCACCATCTCCCAGGCGGGCTCGCCGACGCCCGGGTGCTCCCCGTGGTCGATCGTCTCGAGTGCGGCCGTCAGGGCCGTCAAGGTCGCGTGGACCGTGCCGGTCGCGTCGCGCGCCGTCAGCCCCCAGGTGCGCCCCTCGGCGACCAGGTCGTCGGCCGAGAGCGTCTCGGTGTCGCGTGCCCCGTGGACGTCCATCGCGAACCGGGTGCTCGCTTGGGCGAGGTGACGGTGCATCGCGACGTCGTAGGCGGGCGCGAGCGCGACGGACCCGTCGTCGTGGTGCACGAGGGAGATGTTCTTCGCGTGCGCGTCGGTGTTGCCGATCGCGAGGTTGAACGTCGTCAGCGCCAGCAGCCCAGTCGGACGGACATCGCCCATCGCGACGAGCCGCTCCGCCAGCGCCTTGAGCGAGGGGAGCCGACGCCCCCACTGAAACTTGCTGTCCGGGTCGCGGGTGTCCAGGCCGAGCAGCTGGGCGCCGTCCTCCTGGTGGATCCGGTCGACCGTCCCGTCGGGCAGGACGCGCCGGTCGTAGCGCTCGACGACGATCGCGCGCCGACCCGCGAACGTCGCGATGCTCGCCTGGACCGTGCTCAGTCCGCACACGCGGGCGAGCGCGAGGGCGGCGGCCTCGGTATCGATCAGGTCGGCCGCTCGTGAGTCGGCGGGACGGGAGAGCTTGACGATGTGCGTGGACGGCGTGCGCCCGCTCGGCTCGGCCCAGCCGTCCGGCGTGCGGACCAGCACGATCTTGGTCTCGAGCCCACCGAGGGAGTTCAGCTGGTCGGCCGCGCCGCTGACTCGCGCCTGGTCCAGCAGCTCGCCGATGCGCTCGCCGGTCGCTGCACGCGCGTCGCCGCCGGCCGCAGGGTCGGTGCCCTGCGGGACCAGGACGAGTGCGCCCGCGGTGTCCTGCCCGTAGACGCCGAGGAACGCGACGACGTCGTCGGGGTCGACGCCCGCCCGGTTCGCGAGCTCCGTGCGCGCGCGCCCCTCGGGCAGCAGCCCCCGCAGCCAGGCACCGACCCGTGCCGAGCTCGGGGCGCGGGTGGACAGGGGGAGCAGCCCCGAGACGACCGACGAGTTCAGGCCCCAACGATCCAGCGCGTCGCCGGTGAACGCCAGCTCGGGTCGGCGGTCCCGGCCCGTCGCGATGCTCGCGACCAGGGTGCCGTACAGCCAGGCGTCCAGCGCGTCGACCGTCATCGCTGACGCAGCTCGAGCTCGACGTCGAGGCGGTTCATCAGGGCGAACAGACGCGTCGCGTACAAGGTCGGAACGCCCGCCTCGATGCGCTGCAGCACCCGACGGTCGATGCCGAGCTCGGTCGCGAGCGCATCCTGCGACAGGTTCGCGCGCTCGCGTGCCCCGCGCAGGAACGCGCCGAGGTCGGCGGCGCTGCGCGGGCGTGCCCAGATGTTCTCGTCGGCCATGGCCCCTGCCTCGTGGTGGCGGCAATAATGACGCTATCCGTCAGGGCGACAATACTGCCGCCACAACGGTTTGTCACGATAGTGACGCCATCCCACCAGGACGTCGGCCCGGTCTACCTCCGGCGCAGCTCGAGCACGGGGATCACGCGGGAGGTCTTCTGCTCGTAGGAGCGAAATCCCGCCGACCGCGCTGTGAACAGCGCCCACGCCGCATCGCGCTCCGGGCGTGGCAGGTCGACCGCGTCCACCTCGACCGTGCCGTCGTCCGGGGTCTCGATCGTGACCTCGGGGTGCGCGACGAGGTTGTGGTACCAGGCCGGGTTGTGGTCGCGGCCGGCCGCGGAAGCGGCGACCAGCCAGGTATCGGGCGACGTGCGGATCCCCGCGACCGGGTTGATGCGCTCGACGCCACTCTGTGCGCCTCTGTGGTGCAGGAGCACCAGACCGCGACCGAAGCCGTTGGTCTGCACCGTGCCACCGTTGGTGCGGAACTCGTCGATGATCTGCTGGTTCCAGTCGCTCACGGGCTCAGTCTCACCCCGGGAGCGCACCCGTGCCCGCCCAGGTCGCGGCCTTGTCGCGCCGTCACATCGGCACCTGTCTCCACGGGGTTCCGCCGAACAGCGGACACGCAGGTTCGTAGGTGCGGTGCTGGAGGTACAGGTTCCACTCGCCCTGAGTGAGGTTGCGGCCGGCGAGCCGGCAGGCGATGTCGATCACGTGCTGCGGGCTGGAGTCCCAGGTGAGCACCTTCCCTCGTGGCTGGGCGATGACGAACGACTGCCCGCCCATCGGCCGTGCCGTGGCGACGTCGTCGCGACTGCCGGCGGTGAGGCTGCCCAGCTGGTCGAGGGTCTGCGAGTCCCAGAGGTCGACCACCCCGTTGCCCGTCGTGATGATCTTCGAGCCGTCGGTGCTGTAGGTCATCTCCCAGACGTGGTTTCTCGGGAACTGGCGCATCGGTGTGCGGTACTCGAGTCGCCCTTCGCGCAGGGCGGCGACGTCGATGACGCCCCACTGACTCTCGTTGCCGTAGAAGACCGCGAGCTCGGTGCCGTCGGGGGAGAAGGCCATCGTGGCCGGGAACCCGTCGAGACGAAGGTCCTGGATCGTCTCGGTCGGCAGATCCACCACGGCGAGCCACTCGTTGCTGCTCCATCGACGCACCAGCAGAGTGCGGTCGTCGGGACTGAGGAGGGGGTAGTCCCACTCCTCGGCGTTCAGCGCGGGTAGGACGATAGGCGGACCTACGACCTCGAGCGTCGTCGGGTCGATCCGCCAGACCGACTTCTTAGGGTCCACCGCCAGTACCAGCTCTGCGTCGCTCGTGAACGTCAGCCAGCTTGCCGGCGTACCGACCTTCCGCCGGACCGATGCTCCGGTGTCGGGGTCCCACGACTCCAGCCAGCGAACCTTCGTCGTCGGGTCGGTCTGCGCGCTGAGCACCATGCTCGAGTCGGGGCTCCACTCGAACTCGGAGGGCAGCCGGCCGGGAACTGCCGTCAGCGGAGTGAGGGCGCCCGTCGCGAGGTCACGGAACTGGATCGACTGCACCTCCGCACCGCTGCCGTACGACTGGTACAGCACCTTCGAGCCGTCCGGCGACGGGATGGAGCGTGCGAGGTCGAGGCCGGACGGTTCAGCCGAGAACGAGCGCCACCCGGGGAACCCGCGCGTCCCGTCCAGGTCCCACGCGAGAAGCATCCGGTCCGGTGCAACCGAGTACAAGGTGTGGCCGTCGGGGCTGAACGCCATGTCGGTCACCTCTGTGGTGTGCCCGAGGAACGACTGCACCTGACCACGGGTGGGGAGATCCCAGACCACGATCTTCCCGTCTGCGTAGCCTGCTGCGAGCCGATCGCTGTCCGGACCGAACTCCAGCGCGTTGACCCCCTCGGACTCACCGACGAGCGTGAACCGTCGCTCGAACGTCGCCGCGTCCAGGACGACCACCCCGTCGACGCCGGAACGAGCGAGTGTCGAGCCGTCCGGACTGAGGGCGACGATCGCCTCTCGTTCGCCCCGATACTCGGGAGTCGTGGCCAGCCTCCGTGCGCCCGTGTCGACGTCGAATGCGCGAAGGCTGTCGATGCCGGACCTCTGGGCGACATAGACGGTCTCCCCGTCCGGGCTGAGCAGAACCCGGCCATAGATCTCCGGCATGTCGATGCGCAGAACCGGTTCGGAGGGCTTGTCCGTGTCCCAGACCAGGGCCTCGTCGGTCCAGTTGTCTCTCCATGTGACGGCCGCGATCCGCGACCCGTCCTCGCTGAAGACCAGTGCGTCGCGATCCACCATCGAGCCGTCGGCAAAACCGCCCAAGGTCGCCACCTCCTCGAGCGACTGCGCGTCCAGGATGCGCACGGGGTGCGGGTCAGGGAGGTCGATGCTGCTCCCTGACGGGTCCTGGTTGACGACAGCGACGGCGAGACGCGTACCGTCCGGTGAGTACGCGAGAGTGAGCGCGGTGAGGTCGCGCCTTCCGCCCGTCCTCGTCAGGTCCTGCGCGTCGAAGGTCTCCTGACCTGGGACGTCGGCACCGATCGCGCTGGCGACCGCGACAGTTCGCCCGTCGGGGCTGACGTCGAGGAAGTTGCCCGCCCCATGGGCGATCGCGACGAGGTCTCCGGCTCGTTCGAGCACGTCGTGCAGGGCCGAGCGCGCTGCGAACGAGTCGTCGAGCCGCACGGCCTGCACGCCGAGCAGCACAGCGAGATCAGGTTCTGTCGTGGTCAGGGCTACGGCTGAGAGCCGGCGCGAGTCGGCGAGCCGCGCCTGGTCGTCGGCGATCGCTGCCTGCTGGGCGGCGATCCGCGCCTGGGCGTCGGACCGCCCCGCCGCGTCGACCGCGATGAGGCCCGCGACGAGAGCGGCGACGAGCATCGTGCCGACGCCCGCGAGCGCGAGCCGTAGCCGACGATTGCTGCGCGCTCTCGCCCTGAGCTCTCGATCGGCGTTGATAGCGGACGCATCCAGGAACGACTGCTCAGTCTCGGTCAGCTCCCCGTGGTGCGGGTCGGCCCACTCGGCCGCGGCGGCCAGGCGCACGCCACGGTAGAGCTCGCTGTCGGGCCGACCCAGAAGCTCCCAGCCCTCGGCCGCGGCGGCGAGGTGGCGGAAGACGCGTTGGCCCTCGACGTCGTCCTCGAGCCATCCCCTCAGCCGCGGCCACTCGCGCGCGAGTGCCTCGTGGGCTATCTGGACGTCCCCCTCGTCGCTGCTGACCAGGCGGGCAGCGGCCAGGAGGTCGATGAGTCGCTCGTGGGCCACGTCCAGAGCGAGCTTCTCGCGCGGTACGCGTGCGCGGACGGGTTCGCCGTCGTCGTTCGGCGCCACGAGCCGCAGGAACATCGCGCGAACCTGGGCTTGCTGCTGCTCGTCGAAACCGGCGTAGAGGTTCTCGGCCGACTGCGCGACGGCGTTGCGAATCCCTCCGGTGGCCCGGTACCCGTCGACCGTGAGCGTTGCACCCTCCCGCCGTTCCCACGTCTGCCGCAGCACGTGCGAGAGCATCGGCAGCGCTCCCGGCTCGCCCTCGACCTCGCGCACCAGGAGGTCGACGAGGCCCTGCTGGAGCCTCAGCCCGGCCAGTCGGGCCGGTCCCTCGATCGCCGCTCGCAGGTTGTCCTCGCTCATGGGGGACAGGAGGTACAGACCTCGCTCGACGAGCCGCGCGAAACCGGGATGCGTCGACAGCTCGCCGATGCGGTCGGCACGCAGCGAGATCACGACGGGCCCGCCGTACTCCGCGAGGCAGTCGAGGTAGGCCGTCCTCTGCGCCTCGTCGCCGCACAGGGTGACCGCCTCCTCGCACTGGTCGACGACCAGCACGGGGAAGGGCGGAAGCGACGGCAGGAGCGCCAGGGAGTCGAGCGGCCGGCTGCCCGGCGTCGTGACCAGGACGCTCGATCCCTCGCCCTGGAGCGTGGCGACGACGCCTGCCCGGAGGAGCGACGACTTGCCGATGCCCGACGGGCCCACGACGGACACGGTTCCCTGGGTGCGCAACCTGGACAGGCACGCCTCGATGTCGAGCTCGCGGCCGAAGAACGTCTCGGCGTCCTCGCTCTCGTACGGAAGGAGCCCGCGGTACGGGCAGACCAGGCGGCTCGGAAGCGCCTCCACACCGTCGAGCTCGGGATCCTGCCGGAGGATCGCCGCTTCGAGCGCGAGCAGCTCGGCGCCGGGGTCCAGCCCGAGCTCCTCGCGCAGCATCCGCCGTGCCCGGGCGAGCACGTCGAGCGCCTCGGTCTGCCGGCCCGACTGGTAGAGCGCACGGGCGAACAGGGCCCAACGGCGCTCGCGGTACGGCGCTTCCTTGACCAGTGCCCGCGCGTCCTCGAGGTTCGCGCGAGCCCGCCCGGCCGCGATCTCGGCCTCGACCCGAAGCTCCTGGGCGTCCATCCGCAGACCTTCGAGCCGCTCGGCCTCGGTGCGGCCGGGTTCCCAGTCCTCGAGATCGGCCAGCGCGCGACCGCGCCACAGCGCCAGCGCCTCGTCCAGCACGAAGGAGGCCCGGTCGGGGTCGTCGTCGGTGAGATGGTCACGCGCCCGCGAGAGCAGGTGCTCGAACCGGCGGGCGTCGATCTGATCGTCGTTGATGCGCAGGACGTAGCCGCCGTACGACGTGGTCTCGATGGCGTCCGGGCCGAGTTGCTTGCGCAGCCGGCTGATGCACCCCTGCACCACCTTCTGCCAGCTGACCGGCGGCTCCTGCGCCCAGACCGCGTCCGCCAGGACCTCCGTGTCGACCGACTCGTTGGCCCGGACCACCAGGACCTCCAGGACGACCCGGTCGCGCAACCCGTAGCCGTCGGCGCCACCGACGGTGAGGGGCCCGAGCACCTGGATGCTCACGGTCCGAACTCTCCGCCGCGTTCTCGAGGCGGTCAATCCCCGCGATACCGCCGTGATACCAGCGCGCGGGCGGCGTGATACCGCCGAGGCCCACAACGTTCTCAGTGCCGCCACCGGGCGGTGCCGACATCACGGAGGGCATCATGAAGAAGGGATTCAGCATCCTCGTCGCCGCAGTGGTCGCCGCGGGACTGTGCGCCTGTGGCCCGAGCTCACAGGAGACGTCGCCGGGCGAGGGGTCCGCAGCGACGCACGCCAGCCAGGTCCACGCGCTCCGCACCCAGCCGATCTGTCGCGCGCAGTTCATGTGCGCGGTGTGAGCCGGGTCGGCCGGGCGGGTGGAACGCGAGGACGCTCCCGTCACCGCTGGGGGGTGACGGGGGCGACCCGATGGGAAGCCCGTGTGCTTCTGGCTACGCTGCCGCCGGTCCGTCCGGGCCGGCGGCTCCAGGTACCAAGCCGAAGCAGGCGCCCGACGACTGGAGGCCTCGGTACAACCAGACCCCTGCCGCGCGCAATGCGCGGCCCCATCGGTTCCTCGGGGCATCGATCATGTTCACGAGGTCGCCCGTCGGGTGAGGTTCCTCGAAGCGGCCACGGAAGATCTCGCGACGACCGCGGTACAGGCTCACCTCGATCAGGAGTCCTTGCTGAGCCAACGAGGCAAGGTCGAGCGTCGTCAGGGTCGCGACCTTCGGGTAGGTGCGCGTCTTCGTGACGTTCGCCTGGTCGAGCTCGAACGTGGCAGTGGTTCCCTCGCACCTGACCGAGGCGCCCGCGGTGCTGAGGTCGTACAGGAGCTCAGCGACGGCGGTCGGGTCGAGCTGGCGACCGAGGATCCCTCCGGTCATCGCCGTCGAGGTGGGCAGGAGGTCGGACAGCAGCCGACATCGGCCCGAGCGCCCAGCGGAGCTGGGCTTCGTGCGCTTCGACGGGTAGGTGGGCTCCGCCTGGGATCCCATAGGCTGCGCTGCCTCCCTGCGCGCTGGCGTTGCAAGGTGCCGCCCGGTTGGCGGTTCTCACAGTCTGGCCACCCCGCGTGCCGTCGCCGTAGGGCGCATCGGCCCTATTCGTCGCCCCGACTTGGTCACCGTCGGTCGTGAGCCGACGAACAGAGGGGGCGTCGTCTACGCGTCCGCGGGCCGGCTCGGTTGGGTACCGGCCGCACCCGAGGCCAGCGGGACCCTCCAGGTCAGCAACGTCCCACCTTCGTCCAGCGGGACGGCGTCCATGGCTCCGCCCCGGCCGACCGCCCGTGCGGCGAGGTTGGCCAGCCCACTGCTCCGCGCCGCTGCACGGTCGATACCGATGCCGTCGTCCTGCACCTCGAGCCGGAAGTCACTGCCGATGTACACGCGCACGATGACCTCACGGGCACGTGCGTGCCGAGCGATGTTCGACAGCGCCTCCCGAACGGCCGCGACCACGTCCTGGCCGACGTCGTCCGGCACGGCCGCGGTGACGCCGTCGATGCGCAGCCGCGGAAGGAACCCGAGCGAGGCCCGGGAGCGGACGACCTCGGTGTCGATGAGGTGCCGCAACCCGCTCGGGGTCGCGCCGGCGCGCGCACTGAGGCGGAAGATCGTCGTGCGGACATCCTTGATGGTCTCGTCGAGGTCGTCCACGGTGCTCTCCAGGCGCGCTGCGATGTCGGGTCGCACAGCGTCCTGCGCAAGACCCTGGACATCGAGCCCGATCGCGAACAGCCGCTGGATGACCATGTCGTGCAGGTCCCGAGCGATCCGTTCGCGTTCCTCCAGGACAGCGAGCCGGGCACGGTCGGAGTGCGCCTCGGCGACGTCGAGCGCCAACGCCAGCTGCTCGCAGAAGCCGGCGACGCTCGGCAGGTCCAGCCGCGGTCCGGTCTCGTCGGAAGCACCGGGCCAGCAGATCGTCATCGCAGCCACCCACTGCTCTCCGCTGCGCAGCGGTGCCGCCAGTACCCACACCGGCCCCGGCATGCCCATCGCGCCACCATCGGGCAGTCGTCTAAGGACTGGCACGTCCCCGGCGAGCTCGTCGCTCAGGTCCGCCGGGACGTCGTCATGGAACCGGACGACGTCCGACTCTGCGACCCGGGCGACCGTGGCGCGGACCACCTCGAGCGCCTCGGCTCGAGGTAGCCCGCTGGTCAGCGCTTGGCTGCACGCGGCCGCCGCCTCGAGCCACAGCTCATGCTGCCGGGCGCGGCGGTACACACGCGCGTGGTCGACGGCTACGCCCGCAGCAGCTGCGAGCGCCAGAGCGAGCTGCTCGTCACGGTCGGTGAAGTCTGCGCGAGAACCGTCCGGCTCGTGCTTCTCGGTCAGGTACAGGTTCCCGAACACCTCGTCGCGGGAGCGGACGGGCACACCGAGGAAGGAGTCCATCGGTGGGTGGTGGGCAGGAAACCCCACGGACGCGGGATGCTCGGAGATCTCGTGCAGCCGGATCGGGTGCGGGCTGACCGTGAGGTGCCCCAGGACACCCTTGCCGGTGGGCAGCGGCCCGATCTTCTCGGCGGTGTCCGGGTCGATGCCACGGTGCACGAACTCCACCAGACCGCCGTGCTCGCCGACGACACCCAGCGCTCCGTACCGGGCGCCAGTCAGCCGACAGCCCGCCGCGACGAGGCGTTCCAGCACGGTCGCGGTATCGAGCGACGACGACAGCGAGACCACGGCGCCCATGAGCTCATCGAGTCCGTCGTCGCGCTTCATGCCCGAAGTATGCAGTGAACAGGACAAACGGCCCTACGACGCGAGCGTCCTCTGCTCGAAGGTTGGAGATTAACCTTTGGGGAGGTGCGTTCAGTGCGGGCCATGGTCGTGTACGAGACATCGTTCGGGAACACCGGTCTGATCGCCGAAGCCGTCTGGCGAGGCGTCGCCGAGCAGATCCCCGGTGCGCAGCTTCACCGGGTAGACGCGGCTCCTACGACGTTGCCCTCGACGGTCGAGCTGCTCGTCGTGGGCGGCCCCAAGCAGGCGTTCGGCATGGGCAGACCGTCTCGGCCCTCGACGCACAACCCAGACCACGCACGCGTTCCGATCACCACGACAACAGTGCTGCGGGAATGGCTGCACCGGCTGGAAGTTCCGGAAGGGCAGGTCTCCGCCGCCACGTTCGACACCCGCATCCATCTGCCGCTCGGGACCGGCACGGGTGCGCTGGGTGCGGTCAACCTGCTCCGGCGTAGCGGGTTCGAGGTGACCGGGGAAGCCGAGTCGTTCTTCGTGGACGGCATCAAGGGCCCGTTGCGCGAAGGGGAGCTCGAGCGTGCCCACGCCTGGGGCCGCAGCCTCACCGCGCTCCTGCTCGACGTCGCTCGGCGATGACCGGAGCCGCCTGAGCCCGCCATGCGGCACGAGCCCGGCCAGCGCGGGAGATGTCGTCGGCCAACGTGCGGCACCCCCGCCACCACATGGGCGACGGGGGTGCCACTGCTGCTGGTCAGACGCTCACGGGAGCAGCCATGAGCGACTGACTGTCAGACGTCGTAGTAGAGCTCGAACTCGTGCGGGTGCGGGCGCAGACGGATCGGGTCGACCTCGGCGGAGCGCTTGTAGTCGATCCACGTGGCGATCAGGTCGGGCGTGAAGACGTTGCCCGCCGTGAGGAAGTCGTGGTCGGCCTCGAGGCTGTCGAGCACCTCGCCGAGCGAGCCCGGGACCTGCTGGATGAGGGCGTGCTCCTCAGGGGGCAGCTCGTACAGGTCCTTGTCGACCGGCTCGGGCGGCTCGATCCGGTTCTGGATGCCGTCGATGCCGGCCATGAGCATGGCCGCGAACGCCAGGTACGGGTTCGACGACGGGTCCGGGACGCGGAACTCGATGCGCTTGGCCTTCGGGTTCGAACCGGTGACCGGGATGCGGATGCACGCGGAGCGGTTGCGCGCCGAGTAGACGAGGTTGACGGGAGCCTCGTAGCCGGGGACCAGGCGGTGGTAGGAGTTCACCGTCGGGTTCGTGAACGCGAGCAGCGACGGCGCGTGCTTGAGCAGGCCGCCGATGTACCAGCGGGCGAGGTCGGACAGGCCGCCGTAGCCCTTCTCGTCGAAGAACAGCGGCTCGCCGTTCTTCCACAGCGACTGGTGCACGTGCATGCCCGAGCCGTTGTCACCGAACAGCGGCTTCGGCATGAAGGTCGCCGTCTTGCCGTTGTTGTGGGCCACGTTCTTCACGACGTACTTGAAGAGCATGACCTTGTCGCCGGAGATCGCCAGCTTGTCGAAGCGGTAGTTGATCTCCTGCTGGCCGGCGGTGCCGACCTCGTGGTGCGCGCGCTCGACACCCAGGCCCAGGGCGTCCAGCTGCAGGCTGATCTGGTCGCGGATGTCCGCGAAGCCGTCGACCGGGGGGACGGGGAAGTAGCCACCCTTGTAGGGGATCTTGTGGCCGAGGTTGCCACCCTCCTCCTCGCGGCCGGAGTTCCAGGCCGCCTCGAAGGAGTCGATCTTGTAGAACGACTCGTTCTGCGCGGTCTTGAAGCGCACGTCGTCGAAGATGTAGAACTCGGCCTCGGGGGCGAAGAAGGCCGTGTCGGCGATGCCCGTCGACGCCAGGTACGCCTCGGCCTTCGCGGCGACCTGACGCGGGTCGCGGCTGTAGGGCTCGTCGGTGTACGGGTCGACGATGTGCATGTTGATGTTCAGCGTCTTCTCGACCCGGAACGGGTCGATGTAGGCCGAGCTGACGTCCGGGATGAGCTTCATGTCGGACTCGTGGATGGCCTGGAACCCGCGGATCGACGACCCGTCGAACATCTGGCCCTCGGTGAAGAACGAGGCGTCCAGGGTCGGGGCAGGGACGTTGAAGTGCTGCATGGTCCCAGGCAGGTCACAGAACCGGACGTCGACGAACTTGACGTCCTCGCTCTTGATGAACGCCAGGACTTCCTCTGGCTTGCTGAACATCCGCTGCTCCTCGGTCGGGTGAATCCCATCGGGTCGGGCACACGCAGGGTACGAGCGGCCCGTTTCTCCGTCGTGTATCGAATGTTTCGACGGTGTTACGACAGTCCGCCTGGTGTTACCTGTGCTCGACCCTAGCCCGATGGCCAGGCGGAAGACGCCCGCGTCCGAGGATTGTTCGCGCCGCCCGACCGGGTGATCTCGGCCGGGCGACGCGACGTTCCTCAGAGGATGAAGAGCATCTCCTGATAGGTCGGCAGCGGCCACAGCTCGTCGGCGACGAGCTCCTCGAGCGCGTCTGCGGCGGAACGCACCTCGGCCATCGCCGGCAGGAGAGCGTCGCGCGCGTGCTCCGCCTCGGCGAGGGCCGAGTGGCCCGCGTCGGCCGTGAGCGCAGCACGCAGCCCGGCGAGCCCAGCGCGCAGGGCGGCGAGCGGGACGCCGATCTCGTCGAGCGGCGCGAGGTCGGGCTCGACCCCGGCGGCCTTGAGCGCCCCGATGTTCAGGGCGATGTCCGTCTGGTGCTTGACGGCCGCGGGCAGGATCGCCGTGGTGCCGATCTCGAGCGCGAGGCGCGCCTCGACCCCGATGGTCAGGGCGTACTGCTCGAGGCCGATCTCGTAGCGGCTGTGCATCTCACGGTGGTTGAACACGCCGTACTTCTCGAACAGCTCCATCGCGGGCTCGGTGATGAGCTCGGGCAGGGCGTCCAGCGTGGTCTTCAGGTTGGCCAGCCCGCGCTGCTCCGCCTCGATCGGCCACTCCGTCGAGTAGCCGTCGCCGTTGAAGACGACGTTCCCGTGGTCGGTGATGATGTCGGTGAGCAGCGTCTGCACGGCCTGGTCGAAGTCCGTGCCGGCCGCGAGCGCGGTCTCGAGCTCGGTGGCGCAGTGGTCGAGCGAGTCGGCCATGATCGTGTTGATCGTGGTCATCGGCCCGGCGACGGTCTGCATCGAGCCCGGGGCGCGGAACTCGAAGCGGTTGCCCGTGAACGCGAACGGGCTGGTGCGGTTGCGGTCGCCGGGGTCGGTCGGCAGCACGGGCAGGGTGTCGACGCCGATGTGCATCACGCCCTTGCCCTTCGACGACGTCGCCGCGCCCTTGGCGATCTGCTCGAACACGTCGGCGAGCTGGTCGCCGAGGAAGATCGAGATGATCGCCGGGGGAGCCTCGTTGGCACCCAGCCGGTGGTCGTTCGTCGCGGACGCCACCGACACGCGCAGCAGGCCCGCGTACTTGTGCACGGCGCGGATGACAGCAGCGCAGAAGACGAGGAACTGGGCGTTGTCGTGCGGAGTGTCGCCGGGCACCAGGAGCGAGCCCAGCTCGCTGTTGCCGAGCGAGAAGTTCACGTGCTTGCCGGAGCCGTTGACCCCGGCGAAGGGCTTCTCGTGGAACAGGCACTCCATGCCGTGCTTCTTGGCGATCGTCTTGAACGTCGTCATCAGCAGCTGCTGGTGGTCCGCCGCGATGTTGCCGCGCTCGAACATCGGCGCGATCTCGAACTGACCGGGAGCGACCTCGTTGTGCCGGGTCTTGGCGGGGATGCCGAGCTTGAACAGCTCTCGCTCGGTGTCCATCATGAAGCCGAGCACGCGGTCGGGGATGGCGCCGAAGTAGTGGTCGTCGAACTCCTGGCCCTTCGGCGGCTTCGTCCCGAAGAGGGTGCGGCCGGCGTTGAGCAGGTCAGGACGGGCCAGGAAGAAGTGCCGGTCGACGAGGAAGTACTCCTGCTCGGGCCCACAGAAGGCGACGACCTTCTGGTTCTCGTGCCCGAACAGCGTCAGGATGCGCGCGGCGTGCTCACCCATGGCCTGCTGGGAGCGCAGCAGCGGCGTCTTGTGGTCGAGCGCCTCGCCGGTCATCGACACGAAGACCGTCGGGATGCAGAGCGTGTTCCCGTTCGGGTTCTCGAGGATGTACGCGGGGCTCGTGACGTCCCAGCCGGTGTAGCCACGCGCCTCGAACGTGTTGCGCAGACCGCCGTTCGGGAAGCTGGACGCGTCCGGCTCACCCTGGACGAGCGTCTTGCCCGCGAACTCCGCGAGCGACGTGCCGTCACCGACCGGCTCGAAGAAGCTGTCGTGCTTCTCGGCGGTCAGTCCCGTCAACGGGTAGAACACGTGCGCGTAGTGCGTGGCGCCCTTCTCCAGGGCCCAGTCCTTCATCGCGGACGCGACGGCGTCGGCGATCGCTGGATCGAGCATCTCGCCGTGGTCGATGGTCGCCATGACGGACTTGTAGACGGACTTCGGCAGACGCTTCTGCATCGCCGACTTGCTGAAGACGTTCGCACCGAAGATCTCCCCGGGCGCCTCGTCCCCGTTGAAGCTCACGGCGGGAGGAACGTAGGCCTCGACGTTCCAGATCGCCTCGCGACGGACGGCGTTTCCGCTCATTGGTACCCCTCAGGCACGACTCGGCACTCCGGTGTCTTCAGCGGAGCGAGTGGGCACAACCTACGAACAGCGCATACCGGGGACGTTTCGGGCTGATTGCCGTCTCGCTCCGTGCGCCTGTGAGTGGTACCGGCCCGTACCCTGCACTGGTGGCAGAACGGCGGGACATCAGCTCGTGGCTCGAGGGCGAACCGGCAGGGCGCGACCCTGCGGGGGGACGTGGCGAGCGCCTGGGGCTGAGCGCCTCCGGCTCGGGGTCGCTCGCACGGCTCGGGCGGCGCGTGGTGGCTCTGCTCATCGACTGGTTCGCGTGCCTCGCGATCTCCGCGGCGTTCTTCCCCGTGACGTCCGGGGGCTTCTACCTGACGCGCGGCAGCTCCCTGGCGACGCTCGGCATCTTCGCGCTCGAGAACGTCCTGCTCGTCGGGTCGATCGGCAACACCCTCGGCCACCGGATCGTCGGCCTGCGCGTGCGACGCGTGTTCGCGACGCCGAAGGGGGAGGTGGTCGACCCGGTGTGGGAGACGGCGGCACCCGGTTTCGTGAGTGCGGTCGTGCGCACCGTTCTGCTCTGCCTCGTCGTGCCCGCGGTCATCTGGGACGCCGACGGACGCGGGCTGCACGACCGGCTCGCGGGCACGGCCATCGTCCGACGCTGAGGCGTCAGAGGCGGGCGCCTGCCAAGGCAGACCCCGTTCGAACCACGCTCAGCCGACCAGCGTCAGCGCGGACCCTTGCGGTCCGGGCGGGCGCGGTTGGGGTCGACACCCTTCGGCATCGCGAGCTTGGCGCCGCCGAGCGCCGTGAGTCGCTTGTTGACCTCGGCGATCTCCTGCTTGGTGAGCTTGCCGCCGCGCAGCCGCTGGACGGCACGGGGGAGCTTGCGCAAGGGGATCTGGCCCTCGCCGTCGCCCATCTGCAGCAGCGTGATCGGCGCGCCGCCGACGACGCGTGCGGTGCGCTTGCGCTCGGCCTCGAGCAGCTTGTTGATCCGCGGCGCCGGACCCTCGCCGACGAGCACGACGCCGGGCTTGCCGACGCCCCGGAACACCAGGTCGCGGGTCTTCGGGTCGAACGCGGCGGGCTCCTCGGGGAACGTCCAACCGCGGCGGATGCTGCGCAGGGCCGAAAGCGTGGCGCCGGTCTGGCCCTCGATCTGCGCGAACGCGGCCTTCTCGACGCGGCGCGACAGGACGAACATCGCGGCCAGAGCCGCGAACGGGATGGCCAGCAGCAGCCAGAAGATCAGTGCGCCGGTGGCCAGGCCGACCGCGACGCCGACGGCGATGATCCCGATGAAGATCGCCAGGAGGATCCAGGTGATCGCAGGATCGCTCTTGCGGGTCATCTGGAAGACCTGCCACAGCTGGTGGTACCAGCGCTGCTTCTTGACGGGCGCTTCTGCGGAGGACTTGTCGCGGGCCATGGGTCGGAAGTCTACCGACGTGAAACCGTGCTCAGGACGTCAGCGGGCGAGCAGGCTCGCCGCCTCCTGGCGGGAGGTCGTCGGCTCGCTCAGGTGAGCCAGCGCCTCGGGGATCGGGCGACCGTAGCGACGCATCGCCTGCCCCCAGAGGCGTCCGGCACGGTACGACGAACGCACCAGCGGCCCGGACATGACGCCGAGGAAGCCGAGGCGCTCGGCCTCGGCCGACAGCTCGACGAACTCCTCCGGGCGCACCCAGCGGTCCACGGGGTGGTGCCGCACGGACGGGCGCAGGTACTGCGTGATCGTGATGAGGTCGCAGCCGGCCTCGTGCAGCTCGGCGAGCGCCTCGACGACCTCCTCGGTCGTCTCGCCCATGCCCAGGATGAGGTTGGACTTGGTGACCAGACCGGCCTCGTGAGCCCGCGTGATGACCGAGAGCGACCGGTCGTATCGGAAGCCCGGGCGGATCGTCTTGAAGATGCGGGGGACCGTCTCCAGGTTGTGCGCGAGCACCTCGGGCTCCGACGAGAAGACCTCGTCGAGCAGCTCGGGCGTCGCGTTGAAGTCGGGGATGAGCAGCTCGACGCCGGTGCCGGGGTTGACCGCGTGGATCTGGCGGACCGTCTCGGCGTAGAGCCAGGCGCCGCCGTCGGGCAGGTCGTCACGGGCGACGCCGGTGACGGTCGAGTACTTCAGGCCCATCGCCTGCACGGACGCGGCCACCCGGCGCGGCTCGTCGGCGTCGAAGTCCGCCGGCTTGCCGGTGTCGATCTGGCAGAAGTCGCAGCGTCGGGTGCACTGGTCGCCGCCGATGAGGAACGTGGCCTCGCGGTCCTCCCAGCACTCGAAGATGTTGGGGCAGCCCGCCTCTTCGCAGACCGTGTTCAGGCCCTCGCGCTTCACCAGGCCCTTGAGCTCGGTGTACTCGGGGCCCATCGTCGCGCGGGTTCGGATCCACTCGGGCTTGCGCTCGATGGGTGTCGCGGAGTTGCGTGCCTCGATGCGGAGCATGCGTCGGCCATCGGCTGCGATCGTCACGTCGGTCAGACTAACCCGCGGGCGACGCGAGGGCCGCAGGGGGAGTTGGACGTCACAGCGCCGGTACTGCGTCCAGCAGGGGTGCGAGGGCGTCGGCCAGGTGCCCGCGGACCAGCGGGGTCACCTCGGCGATGGTCACGCGGCGACCGACCTCGACGGACAGCGACGTCACGTCGGCGTCCGGGATCCCGCACGGCACGATGCGGTCGTAGACCGACAGGTCGGGCTCGCAGTTGAGTGCGAAGCCGTGCATGGTGACGCTGCGTGACACGCGCACGCCGATCGCGGCCACCTTGCGCTCACGCAACCCGCGCGCGGGGTCCGCGGAGAACCAGACGCCACTGCGCCCCTCGACCCGGATCGCCGACAGGCCGAGATCCGCGCAGGTGAGGATGAGGGCGTCCTCGAGGGCCCGCACGTAGCGGACGACGTCGATCGGCGCGGCCAGCCGGACGATCGGGTAGCCGACGAGCTGGCCGGGACCGTGCCACGTGATGCGGCCGCCGCGGTCGACGTCGACGACCGGGGTCCCGTCGACCGGACGGTCGGCCTTCGCCGTGCGCTTGCCGGCGGTGTAGACGTCCTCGTGCTCGCACAGCAGGACGGTGTCCTCACGGGTCCCGTCCGCGACGCCGGCGTGCACCTCGCGCTGCAGCTGCCACGTCGGCTCGTAGGGGAGCAGGCGCGTGCCCAGGTCGAGCTCGTCGAACCGCATGCGGTCAGGCTAACCCGGGATCCGCGGCGTCCGGCTCCGGCCGTGCGACGAGCGTCAGCAGCCGGCGCAGCTCGGCGACGTCTCGCTCGGACATGCCGCGGATCACCAACGACTCGGCGTGCTCGCGGTCCGACGCCACGGCGAGGGCAGCGCGGCCGGCGTCCGTGATCGACAGGACGAGGCGCCGTCGATCCTGCTCGTGCGGAGTCCGGGTGACGTAGCCGGTGCGCTCCATCCGGGCCACGACCCGGCTGGTCGTCTGCTCCGTGACACCGCACGCCGCGGCGAGCTGCCGCTGCGAGAGCGGACCCCTGGACAGGTGGACGAGCACGGGCAGGCTGGCGTGGTTGAGGTCCCAGGCGGCCAGGTGCGCGTCGAAGTCGCGTTCTACCCGACGAGCGGCCGCGGAGAGCAGCCTGCCCGAGGGCCAGTGCGCGGGGTCGGTCGAGGCCGGGTCGATCTCCGGCGTCATGCGGGTGCCTCCAATTTGCCGTTCGGAGGATTCGCCTCGATGATACTCAGCATGCTGAGTAATCGTCGGTCCACCGTCGTCCGTGCCCTGCTCGTCGGCGTCGCGCTGGTTGCCTGGCTCGCCGTCGGCTCGCTCGGCGGCATGGCCCAGGGCAAGCTCTCGCAGGTCCAGACGAACGACGCGGCGGCGTTCCTGCCCTCGTCGGCCGAGTCCACCCGGGCCGCGGAGGAGAGCAAGGCCTTCGTCGACACGCCGACCCTACCTGCGCTGGTGGTGGTGCAGCCCGCTGACGGCAGCGACGTCTCACCCGAGCAGCTGGCCGCCGTCCAGGAGTGGGCCGCAGGCGTCCCCGACCAGGCTCTGCCGGAGGGCAACGACGGCACCTGGTCCGACTACCTCGTCGGCGAACCAGCCGTCGTCCCGTCCGAGGACGGCGAGGCGCTCCTCGTCGCGTTCTCGCTGGACGCCGACAAGGCCGAGGACCTGCTGGCCGACGAGGCGGGAGTCACCGACTCCTTCGTCCTCGCGCTCCGGGCGTCGTTGGAGGACTCCCTCGGCGCCACCGCGACGTCGGCCGGCGACCTCGGTCTCCAGGCCTGGGTGACCGGTCCCGCCGGGTTCGTCGCCGACCTGGTCACCGCGTTCGGCGGCATCGACGGCGTCCTGCTGCTCGTGGCGCTCGGTGCCGTGCTGCTCATCCTCGTGCTGGTCTACCGATCACCGTTCCTGCCCTTCGTCGTCATCTTCACGGCGGTCTTCGCGCTCTGCCTGGCCGGGCTCGTGGTCTACCACCTGGCCAAGAATGGGACGCTCGTGCTCAACGGGCAGTCGCAGGGGATCCTCTCGATCCTCGTGGTCGGGGCGTCCGTGGACTACGCGCTCCTGCTCGTGGCGCGGTACAGGGAGGAGCTCGGCCGCGTCGAGCACCCCGCGACCGCGATGGGGCGTGCCCTGCGGGCGTGCGTCGAGCCGATCACCGCCAGCGCCGGCACCGTCATCGCCGGCGTGCTCTGCCTGCTCCTCTCGGACCTCGGCTCCGTGAGGTCGCTCGGACCGGTCGCCGCGATCGGCATCGCGTCGGCGCTGCTCGGCGCGCTGACCCTGCTGCCCGCCATCCTGCTCATCGGCGGTCGTCGGTCGCGGTTCCTGTTCTGGCCGCGAGCCCCCCACCCGCACGCGCCCGTCGCCCACCCCGTCGACCACGCCCACCTCGACCCCACGGCCGAGCCGGACCCGGCCGCCGGGAACGGGCTGTGGGCGCGCACGGCGAGGTTCGTCGGTCGCCGTGCGCGACTGGTCTGGATCGTCACGGCGCTCGCACTGTGCGTCGGTGCGGCGTTCCTGCCGACGTTCAAGGCGTCGGGTACCAACCAGGTCGACGTCTTCCTGACGGACGTGGACGCCGTCGCCGGCGAGGAAGTGCTCGTCGAGCACTTCCCGGCCGGTGCCGTGCAGCCGGTGATCGTGATCGTCGACGAGGCCGACGCGGCGGCCGTCACCGAGGCGGCCGAGGGCGTCGACGGGGTGTCGTCGGTGACGCCCTACACGGGTGCTCCGAGCGGTGCGCCCACGTCGGACGCTCCCGCGATCGTCGTGGACGGACGGGTGCGGCTCGACGTCGCCACGGAGGCCTCGTCGGACTCGCAGGCCGCCGTCGCGGTGGTCGAGGACCTCAGGACGGTCGTGCACGCCGAGAGCCCGCCCGCCGTGGTCGGGGGCGCCGCAGCCGAGACGTTGGACACCCAGGTCGCGAGCGAGCAGGACCTGCGGACGATCGTCCCCGTCGTCCTGCTGGTCATCGGCCTCATCCTCATGATGCTGCTGCGCTCGGTCGTGGCGGCCGCACTGCTCCTCGCCGCCAACGTCCTGTCGTTCGCAGCGGCGCTGGGTGTCGCGGCCCTCGTGTTCAACCACGTGCTCGGATTCCCCGGCGCCGACCCGGTCGTCCCGCTGTACGCGTTCGTGTTCCTCGTCGCGCTCGGGGTCGACTACTCGATCTTCCTGATGACGAGGGTGCGGGAGGAGGCGGTCACAGCCGGGACACGCACCGGGGTGATCCGTGCGCTCACCGTGACCGGAGGCGTGATCACCTCGGCCGGCGTGGTGCTCGCGACGACGTTCGCTGCACTGGGGATCATCCCGCTGCTGTTCCTCGCCCAGATCGCGTTCATCGTGGCCTTCGGCGTTCTGCTCGACACGCTCGTGGTCCGCAGCCTCCTCGTCCCTGCGCTCGTGCACGACCTGGACCACCGGACGTGGTGGCCCAGCGCGCTGTCTCGCCCGAAGCCGCACGGCCAGCACGCGTCCGGCGCCGACCTAGAGTGAGCGCCATGAGTGTGCTGCGCGTGGGACTGGTCGGGTACGGCGGGGCAGGGCGGGGCATCCACGCCCGTCTGCTGCGGGAGGCCGGCCAGCAGGTGACCGTGGTGGTCACGCGAAGCCGCGCCGAGCAGGTCGAGGCCGACTGGCCCGGCGCGATCGTCGAGCCGGACGTCGCGGGCCTCCTCTCGCACGCGGCGGACCTCGACCTCGTGGTCATCGCGAGCCCGACCGGCGACCACGTCGAGCACACCCTGGCTGCGCTGGCGGCCGGCCTGCACGTGATGGTCGACAAGCCTCTGGCCACCACCGCCGACGACGCCGAGATGCTCGCGTCACGAGGCGACGGCCGGCTCACCGTGTTCCACAACCGCCGCTGGGACACCGAGCAGCTCACGCTGCTGTCGTTGCTGTCCGAGGGTGCGCTCGGTGACGTGCACCGTTTCGAGCGTCGTTGGGAGAGGTTCCGCCCGGTGCCGCAGGACCGGTGGAAGGAGAACGACCCGCTCGCCGGGGGACTCCTGCTCGACCTCGGCGCACACCTGGTCGACTCGGCGACGCAGCTGTTCGGTCCGGTGCGGTCCGTCTACGCCGAGCTGCACGCCCGCAAGACTCCCGCGGTCGACGACGTGTTCCTCGCCCTCGTGCACGAGACCGGCGTGACCAGCCACCTGCAGGCCGGCGCCGTCGTCGGTGCGCCGGGTCCGCGCACTCGGGTCCTGGGCGACAAGGGTGCGTACCTCGTCACGAGCTTCGAGGGCGAGGCGTCCCCGTTCACGACGCTCGACGACGCCTACGAGGAGGCCCGTGGTCCCGGCGAGCCGGTGCACGAGGGCTGGCTGGTCCGGGGCGACGAGCGGACCGCTGTGCCTCGCGTCGGCGGCGGTCACGTCGACGTCTACCGCGCTGTGGTCTCGTGGGTCCGCGACGGGGGCCCGGTGCCGGTCGACCCGTTCGACGCTGCCCGGACCGCGCGGGTGCTCGATGCGGCGCTCGTGTCCGCCGACGAGGGTCGGGTCGTGCAGCTGCCCTGACGGGCGGCTTGTGGATGACCGCCGACGCTCCCGTCCCGCCTTCGCTTGGATGACGGGATGGAGGCAACGGTGGTGCCCGACGACGTCGAGGCCGCGCTCGCACGGCTTGGCCTGCGTGCGACGACCGCGCTCGGACATGACCGGTGGCTCGCGGTCGCGCTCGACGGGTCCGGGAACCGGCTCGAGCTCCAGACGCTGGACGCGGACGTGCGGGACGACGCGCTCGTCGCGCGGGTCGAGCGGCTGCGCGGAGTCCGGCACGACCACCTCGCGCGGCTCCTGGACGCGACCGAGGTGGCGCCCGGGCGCCTCGGGCTGGTGGTCGAGCACGTCGAAGGGCTGTCGCTCGCGCAGATCCGCGCGGCGCGGGCACCGCTGACCGACGGTGAGGCCGCGACGGTCGCCATACCGGTCGCGGGGGCGCTGGGTGCGCTGCACGACGCGTCCCTCGCGCACGGCGCGGTCGACGCCTCGACGATCCAGGTGCGCGCCGACGGACGGCCGCTCCTGCGCGACCTGCGCAGCGTCGTCTCGGGTGCGGGGTCGGCAGTCGAGGACCTCGCGGCTCTCGCGGCCGCGGTGATCGCACAGCTGCCCGGTGACGAGGTGCACCTGCTGGCGGGTGGCCTCGCGCTCCGCGACGCGCTGCTCGAAGCGCTCGCGCACCCCGCGGTCGATGCGGGGTGCGTGGTCGATGCGTGCTTCGGCGCTGCCGATCCCGAGCCGGTCCTGCTGCCCGACGCCGGGTCGCTCGCGTCGTCGGCACTGCTGTCGAGCGCGCGGCATGCGCCGCCGCTGCGCACGCGTCGTTCCGCACGGCGTCGGCTCCCCGTCCGCCTGGTCGTGCTGGCGTCGGTGGCGGTGCTCGCGTTCGGTGCGGTCGGCTGGCGGCTCCTGGGCGGTCCCGCCGAGCCCGTGAGCGCGCTCACCGACCCGCACGACCCGGTCGCGGCGGCTGTGGAGCTCAGCGCGCTGCGTACCGCGGTCGTCGGCGACGCGGACCCGGGCCGACTCGGCGAGGTCGAGATCCCCGACGGCCCCGCGCACACCGCCGACGTCGACCTGCTCGCCTCGCTCGACCCGGGAGGGGCCGGTGGCTTGGCGGTCGACGTCCGCGACGCCTGGTTGATCCCCGACGCGGGCGCCCGCGGCTCGACCACCGACGTCGCGGTCACGGCAGCGATGTCGTCGACCGCCGGCGAGGCGGCGCCGCGGACGGTCGTGCTGGGACTGCGCTGGACCGACGACGGGTGGCGCGTGTGGGACGTCACGGAGGACGTCGACTGACCGTTCAGCCGCCCGCGGCGATCCACCGGGCGACGCTGGTCAGGTCGGGGTGCGTCGGGACGAAGCCGTCCGCGGCCAGGACCGTGGGGACCGCACGGTTCGAGCCCAGCACCTCGGACGAGAAGTCGCCGAGCACGGCGCGCAGCGCGAACGCCGGCACGGGGACGACCGCGGGCCGGTGGAACGCACGCGCGAGGGCGCCCACGACGTCCGCGTTGCGGTCCGCTGCCGTCACGAGGTTCACGGGACCGCGGACCTCGGACGTGAGCAGGTGCTCGATCGCTCGGACCTCGTCGGTGAGCGAGATCCACGGCCAGAACTGGCGTCCGTTGCCGAACCGGCCCCCGACACCGAGCTTGACGAGCGGCAGGAGCTTGCCGAGCGCGCCGCCGTGGGAGCTCAGCACGACCCCGGTGCGCAGGTGCACGACCCGCACCCCGGCGTCCCGGGCGGGTGCGGTGGCGGCTTCCCACTGGCGCACCACGCCGGCGAAGAACGTGGTGCCGAGCGGCTCGTCCTCGTCGAGCACGTCGTCGCCACGCGACCCGTACGCGCCGATCCCGGACGCCTGCAGGAGGGAGCGTGGCCGGTCGTCGAGGTCCGCGAGCGTGCGGGCGAGCAGTCGGGTGGTGTTGACGCGGGACGAGACGACCAGCCTCTTTCGCGCCGCCGTCAGAGGTCGCGACCCCGGGTTGACCCCTGCGAGGTTGATGACCGCGTCCGCCCAGGCGAGGTCCGACGGTGCGAGCCGGCCGGCGTCCGGGTCCCACCGGATCTCGTCGGGACTGCGCGTCTCGCCGCGCACGAGGGTGCGGACCAGGTGGCCGTCACGGCGCAGCTGAGGGACCAGGGCGCCCCCGATGAACCCGTGCGAACCCGCCACCACCACCTGCATGCGGACACACTACGTTCGGCCCGAGTGCTCGGCCGGACGAGATCCTGAGGATCTGCCAGGCGAGACGCCGCGGCCCTGCTCCCGGGTGGGGAACAGGGCCGCGGCGTTGGTCGCGTGGGGCGTCAGAGACCGACCTCGGCCTCGAACGCACCCTCCTCGAGGCGAGCCTTGACGGCGCTCAGGTAGCGCGACGCGTCGGCTCCGTCGACCAGGCGGTGGTCGTAGGAGAGCGACAGGTAGCACATCGAGCGGATCGCGATGACCTCGGCGCCGTCGGCGTCCTGGATCACGACCGGGCGCTTGACGATCGCACCCGTGCCGAGGATCGCCGACGTGCCGCCGGGGACGATCGGCGTGTCGATGATCGCGCCCCCAGAGCCGGTGTTGGTCACCGTGAAGGTCGCACCGCTGAGCTCGTCGGGCGTGACCTTGTTCTGGCGGGTACGGCCGGCCAGGTCGACGATCTTGCGCGAGATGCCGGCGAGGTTCAGGTCGCCCGCGTCGCGGATGACCGGGACGAGCAGACCACGCTCGGTGTCGACGGCGATGCCGACGTTCTCCTCGCCGTGGTACGTGATCGTGTTGCCCTCGAGCACACCGTTGATCTTCGGGTAGGCCTTGAGGCCCTCGATCGCGGCGAGGACGAAGAACGGCAGGAACGTCAGGTTGACGCCCTCGCGAGCGGAGAACTCGCTCTTCGCCTTGGCCCGGAGACGGGCGATCCTGGTGACGTCCACCTCGACGACCGTGGTCAGCTGCGCCTGCGAGTGCAGGGCGTCGACCATGCGCTCGGCGATGATCTGGCGCAGCCGGCTCGCCTTCTCGGTCGTACCACGCAGCGGCGAGACCGTCGCGGCGGCGGTCTTCGGCGCGGCGGCAGGTGCTGCGGCGGGCGCTGCGGGTGCCGCGGCGGCCTTGGCGGCAGCCTCGGCCTTCGCAGCGGCCTCGAGGACGTCCTCCTTGCGGATGCGTCCTCCGACACCGGTGCCCGCGAGCGTCGCGACGTCGACACCCTTCTCGGCCGCGAGCTTGCGGACGAGCGGGGTGAGGTAGCTGCCGGACGCCTGAGGTGCGGCGGCGGGAGCCGGTACGGGCGCCGGGGTGGCCGGGACCGGAGCGGGCGTCGCGGGGACGGGTGCCGGCGCGGCCGGCTCCTGCGCGGCCGGCTCCTGCGCGGCGGGAGGCTCAGGAGCGGACTGCGGCTCCTGAGCGGGCTCGGCAGCGACCGGCTCAGCGGCCGGGGCGGGCGCAGCCGGTGCGTCGGCGGCCGGTGCCGAGGCACCGGACCCGATGACGGCGAGCACTGCGCCGACCTCGACCGTCTCGTCCTCCTGGACGAGGATCTGCTGGAGCGTGCCGGCGAACGGCGACGGGATCTCGGTGTCGACCTTGTCGGTGGAGATCTCGAGCAGCGGCTCGTCGACCTCGACCGAGTCGCCGACGCTCTTGAGCCAGCGGGTCACGGTGCCCTCGGTCACGGACTCGCCCAACGCGGGGAGCGTGACGTTCTCGCCGGCGCCACCGGACTCGTCGGCTGCCGAGGCGGCGGGGGCTGCGGCCGGCTCCTCGTGCTCCTCGACCGGCTGCTCGGCAGGGGCTGCCTCGGCCGCAGGCTCCTCGGCGGGCGCCTGCGCGGGAGTCTCGGCCTCGGCCTCGGCGGCCGACGAACTCTCGTCGGAACCGGAGTCGGAGCCCGAGTCAGCACCGGCACCGGAGCCCGAGCCGATGACGGCCAGCGTGGCGCCGACCTCCACCGTCTCGTCCTCCTGGACGAGGATCTGCTCGAGCACGCCGGCGAACGGCGACGGGATCTCGGTGTCGACCTTGTCGGTCGAGATCTCGAGCAGCGGCTCGTCGACCTCCACCGTGTCGCCGACGTTCTTCAGCCAGCGGGTGACGGTGCCTTCGGTGACGGACTCACCGAGGGCGGGCAGCTGCACGTTGTCGGACATGACCGCTCGTGTCTCCTTCGAATCGTGTGGTCAGTTGTGGGCGTGCAGCGGCTTGCCGGCGAGGGCGAGGTGCGCCTCTCCGAGGGCCTCGTTCTGCGTCGGGTGTGCGTGCACGAGCGACGCGACGTCCTCCGGGTAGGCCTCCCAGTTCACGATGAGCTGGCCCTCCCCGATGAGCTCTCCGACGCGCGCACCGATCATGTGGATGCCGACGACCGGGCCGTCCTTCTGCCGCACGAGCTTGACGAAGCCCTGCGTGCCGAGGATCTGGCTCTTGCCGTTGCCACCCAGGTTGTACTCGAGCGACTCGATGTTCTCGGCACCGTGCACCTCCTTGGCGCGCGCCTCCGTGAGGCCCACCGAGGCGACCTCGGGGTCGGAGTACGTCACGCGCGGGATGCCCGACTCGACGATCGTCGCGGGGTTGAGCCCGGCGATCTCCTCGGCCACGAAGATGCCCTGCGCGAACCCGCGGTGGGCGAGCTGCAGGCCGGGCACGATGTCGCCGACGGCGTAGATGTTGCCGACGCCGGTGTGCAGGCGGTCGTTCGTGATGACGAAGCCGCGGTCGAGGGTGATGCCCTGGTCCTCGTAGCCGAGGCCCGAGGTGCGCGGACCGCGGCCGACGGCGACGAGCAGCAGGTCGGCCTCGAACGTCTTGCCGTCCTCGAGCGTGACGCGGACCCCGTTGTCGTCCTGGGTCACGCCGGCGAACCGGACACCCAGGTTGAAGT
The DNA here is from genome assembly GCF_056400865.1 of Cellulomonas sp. P4_H4. Taxonomy (NCBI): domain Bacteria; kingdom Bacillati; phylum Actinomycetota; class Actinomycetes; order Micrococcales; family Cellulomonadaceae; genus Cellulomonas; species Cellulomonas sp. P4_H4. The sequence goes on along the minus strand of NZ_JBFUKL010000003.1, from coordinate 433,139 downwards.
TGATGCCGCGCTTGCGGAACTGGCGCTCGAACGCCTTGGAGAGCGCCTCGTCCTCGTTGGCGACGAGGTGTGGGAGCGCCTCGACGATCGTGACGTCGGCCCCGAAGGACTTCCAGACGGAGGCGAACTCCGAGCCGATGACGCCGCCGCCGAGGACGATCACGGACTTGGGCACCCAGTCGAGCTGGAGCGCCTGGTCGGACGTGATGACCCGGCCGCCGATCTCGAGACCGGGCAGCGTCCGGGCGTAGGAGCCGGTGCCGAGGACGATGTACTCGCCGGTGATGCGCTCACCGTTGACCTCGACCGTGTCCTTGCCGACGAGCCTGCCGTAGCCCTCGAAGACGGTGATCTTGCGGGACTTGATCAGTCCCTGCAGGCCCTTGTACAGACGACCGATCACGGTCGCCTTGTACTCGTTGACGCCGGCCATGTCGATCTTCTCGAGCGTGGTGTGGACGCCGAAGTGGGCGCCGTCGCGGGCGTTGTCGGCCAGCTCTGCGGCGTGCAGCAGAGCCTTGGTGGGGACGCAGCCCACGTGCAGGCAGGTTCCACCGACCTTGTCGGCCTCGATCAGTGCGACGGACTTGCCGAGCTGGGCTGCTCGGAGGGCAGCCGCGTAGCCGCCGCTGCCTCCGCCCAGGACGACGATGTCGAAAGCGGTGCCGGTGGTGTCGGCCACGTGCAGACTCCTCATACGCAGACGTGTGGTCTCGAGCTCGCCGACCATCTTGTCATCCCCGCAGGTCCGGAACGACCTGGACGACCGACACGCTCATGTGACACTCAGAACATTCGTCCCATGACCGATGTTTCGTCTCGTGCATCACAGGTTCCTACCGGTCTCGGAATGTACCCTCACGAGGCATGGGCCTGTTCTCGCGCCGGAAGCATCCGGCCGCCAACGACGCACCGACCGACCGCTCGGCGCGCGACGCCACGGTGGCGCACCTCAAGGAGTTCATCCTGACGCGCGTCGGGGTCGAGGCCTACGTCGAGCCGCGCACCAACTCGACGCCCACCACGGTCATGCTCGTCGCGACCGACGGTGAGTGGACCCGCCGGCGTGTCCCCGACGGCGAGGCGGCTGCCGAGATCGCGCGCGAGATGAACATCCCGATCTACGACGTCCAGCGCACCGGCTACCCGCAGCGCGTGCGCGACTACAACTCGCGGCAGCGCATCTCGAAGAAGCGCGCGAACGAGGTCTAGCCCCGTAGGGCCGGCACGGTCCGGAGCAGCTGGCCGGCGACGAGCTCGAACGGCTCCATCGACTGCTCGGCCCGGCTGACGACGACGGCGCCCTCGGACGCTGCCACGAGCGTCGCCGCGAAGCCCGCCGCGTCGTCGGCACCCATGCCGCCGTCGACGAACAGGTCCGCGAGCCGCATGCGCCACGACCGGAACACCTGGGCGACGTGTCCGAGCAGGTCGGGCGAGCCGGTCGAGACGGTGACTGCCAGGACGGCGCACCCCGCACGGAGCCCGGAACGGGACAGCACAGCGCGCCAGAGCCCGAGGAACGACTCGGTCACCTCCAGCGGCGACCGGCCCGCCCAGCTGTCGACGGCCTCCAGCGCGCGCGCGCCGGCGAGGTCGACGGCGGCCGCGAGCAGCTGGTCCTTGCCGTCGGGGAAGTGGTGGTAGATCGAGCCGCGCGGTGCACCGGTCAGCTCGAGCACGTCGGCGAACGACGTGCCCTGCGTGCCCTGGGTCGCCAGGAGCCGCACCGCCCCGTCGACCATCCGCGCCCTCGTCTCGCCTACCACTGGCCGCTCCCTTGACTATGACGATCGTCATAACTTACGTTCTATGTACATCATCATAGTCTGTCGCGACGAGGAGCCAGCCATGCCCATGATCGACGTCTACATGCCCGACGACCTCTTTCCGGCGGACGCGGACCGTCAGCTCGCCACCGACCTGACCTACGCGGTCCTGCGCGCCGAGGGCCACACCGAGCCCGTCATCGGTCCGTTCTTCACCGAGAACACGGCCGCCTTCGTGCACCGCCTGCCGCAGGTGACCACAGCGGCCGACCCTGCGGCGCGCGCCGTGCGCGTCCAGGTGATCACACCGCCGGACTCGCTCGACCGCGAGGGGCAGCGCGTGCTCACCCGCGAGGCCACCCGGATCGTCGCGGACCTCGCGGGCGAGGGCGTGCAGACGTGGGTCGTGATCACCGAGGCGGTCGAGGGCGGCTGGGGCCTGTTCGGCACAGCGTTCGGCAAGCCCGAGTTCGCCGCGCTGGCGGCGAAGGGAGCAGCGCGCGACGCGGGCTGAACCGCTACGCCGGCGGCGTCCGGCCCTCGATGAGGGTCAGCAGCGTGCGGACGCCGACGCCCGTGCCGCCGACCGGGGTGTACCCGTGGGCGGAGCGCTCGTTGAAGGCCGGTCCGGCGATGTCGAGGTGCGCCCACGGCGTCGAGCCGACGAACTCCTGCAGGAAGATCCCCGCGGTGAGCATGCCGCCGAACCGGTCGCTGATGTTGGCGATGTCGGCGACCTTCGACTTCAGCCCGGGGCGCAGGTCGGCGGGCAGCGGCATCGGCCAGAACTGCTCCCCGGAGGTGCTCGCGGCCTCGACGACCTCGGCACGCACGTCGTCTGTGCCCATGACCGCAGACACCCGGTTGCCGAGCGCGATCATCTGCGCACCCGTGAGCGTCGCGATGTCGATGACGACGTCGGGACTCTCCGCCACGGCCTCGACCAGGCCGTCGGCCATGACGAGCCGGCCCTCGGCGTCGGTGTTGAGCACCTCGACCGTCTTGCCGCCGCGGATCGTGATGACGTCGGACGGCCGCTGCGCCGTCCCGGACGGCATGTTCTCCGCGAGGCACAGCCACCCGGTGACCGCCACGGGCAGCTCGAGCTTCGCGGCCGCGACGACGACGTTGAGCACGGCGGCTGCGCCGGCCATGTCGGACTTCATCGCCTCCATGCCCGCGGCGGGCTTGATCGAGATGCCGCCGGAGTCGAACGTGATGCCCTTGCCGACGAGAGCGACCTTCCCCTTGGCGCGTGCGGGGGAGTAGGCCACCTTGACCAGACGCGGGCCGCGCGACGAGCCCTGGCCGACGCCGGTCAGCCCTCCGTACCCGCCGGCGAGCAGCGCCTTGTCGTCGATGACCGTCACACGCAGCCCCTTGGCGCCGGAGTCCTTCACGGCGGCCTTCGCCAGGTCGGCGAACGCGGCCGGGTAGAGGTCGTTCGGGGCGGTGTTCACGAGGTCGCGGGTGGCGTGCACCGCGGCGGCTACGACGGAGGCGCGGGCGACGGCGTCCTTGGCGGCGCGGTCGCGCGGGTGCTTGGTGATGATCTGGATCGTCGCGACAGGAGCCTTGGCGGTCGCGTTGTAGCGCGCGTACGAGTACGCACCGAGCAGCGCGCCCTCGGCGACGGCCGCCACGGCCTCGGCGTCGTCGGCAGGCAGTGCCAGTCCGACGTTCGCGGTGCCGACGAGCTCGCGCGTCGCGGCTCCCGCGGCCCGGCGCAGCGTCTCGGGCGTCAGGGCGCCGGAGCCGACGCCCGTGAGCACCAGGACCTCCGCCTTCAGGCCGGTACCGGGCAGCCGGCGGACCTCGTCGGCCGCGCCCGTGATACCGAGCGCGGACGCGCTGGAGGCGAGGAGGTTCCGCAGGTCCTTCGGCAGATCGTCCACCCCTAGGGCGACGGGCTTGCCGTCCTGCTGGGCGACCGCGATGACGAGGGCGTCGACGGCGAGGCGGGCAAGGTCCTGGGAGGTCAGCGTGACGGTCACGGTCCGACTATAGGTCGGCGCGCCGGTACGGTGGGGCATCGTGATCGTCCCCCTCGCCCTGCTCGTGGCCGCCCTGTGCGCCGGGCTGGCCGGCTGGGCCCTCTGGTTCGTCGTCAAGGACCGCGCCGTGATCCTGCGGCAGCTCTGGGGCGCCGCCGTGGTCGAGGCGGTGCTCGTCGTGCAGGCGCTCGTCGCCGGGGTGCTGGCCGCGACCGGCTCGCCTGACGTCGACGGGGTCCTGCTGTGGGGCTACGTGCTGACGCAGCTCGTGATCCTGCCCATCGCCGCTGCCTGGGCGTTCGCCGAGCGGACGCGCTGGAGCTCGGTGGTCCTGCTCGTCGCCGCGCTGACCGTGGCATTCCTCGAGCTCCGGCTCCTGCAGATCTGGGGGAACCTGTGACCGACGCCCGACCGACCGGTACGCGTTCGACAGCCAGCGGCCCGGGGCGCCTGCTCGTGGCGGTCTACGGGATCCTCGCGCTGGCCGCGACCGCCCGCGGCATCTACCAGGTGACCACGAAGCTCGACGAGGCCCCGGTCGCCTACGTGCTCTCGCTCGTCGCCGGCATCATCTACGTCGTCGCGACGCTGGCCCTGGCCAGGGACTGGCGGACGCTCGCCTGGTGGGCGGTGAGCATCGAGCTCGTCGGCGTCCTCACGGTCGGGATCCTGTCGCTCACCGTCGTCGACGACTTTCCCGACGAGACCGTCTGGTCGGCCTTCGGGCAGGGCTACGGCTACATCCCGGTGATCCTGCCGTTCCTGGGTCTGCTCTGGCTGTGGCGCACCGGCCGTGCCGAGCCCGTGTCGACCAACGCCTAGGGTTGAGAGCGTGTACCGCCTGCTCTTCGACGTCGTCTTCCGCCGCATGGACCCCGAGCGCGCTCACGAGGTCGCGTTCGCGCTGATCCGTGGTGTTGCGCGCGTCCCCCTGCTCGACGGGCTCGTCGCCCGGATGTTCGCCGCGCCGTCCGCGGGCGCTGTTCGTGTGTTCGGGCGCCAGTTCCCGTCCCGGTTCGGGCTCGCCGCCGGCTTCGACAAGAACGCCCTCGGCGTGGCGGGCCTGACGATGCTCGGCTTCGGGTTCGTCGAGGTCGGCACCGTGACCGCGCACCCGCAGACCGGGAACGAGCCGCCGCGTCTGTGGCGCGTGCTGGACCAGCGGGCGCTGCGCAACCGCATGGGCTTCAACAACGAGGGCTCCGCCGACGTGGCCGCGCGCCTGCGTCGGCTGCGCGCGACCCCGGCGGGCCGTCGGCTCGTGGTCGGCGTGAACATCGGCAAGACCAAGCTGACCCCGGCCGAGCAGGCTCCCGCCGACTACGCGACGAGCGCGGGCCGGCTCGCGCCGTTCGCCGACTACCTCGTGGTCAACGTGTCCTCGCCCAACACGCCCGGCCTGCGCGACCTGCAGTCTGTCGAGGCGCTGCGCCCGATCCTGGTGGCCACGCGCGTCGCGGCCGACGAGGCGACGGTGGCCGCCGGCAAGCCCGCTGTCCCGCTCCTGGTGAAGATCGCGCCGGACCTGTCCGACGCGGACGTCGACGCGGTGGCCGAGCTGGCCGCCGAGCTCGGTCTCGACGGGATCGTCGCGGTCAACACGACGATCGCGCACGACCTCGGGCCTGGCGGACTGTCAGGCCCGCCTGTGCTCGCGCGCGGGCTGGACGTCGTCGCCCGTCTGCGCAGCCGGCTCGGACCCGACGCGGTGATCATCGGCGTGGGTGGCATCACCACGCCCGCGGACGCACGTGAGTACGTCGCCGTCGGGGCGACCCTCGTGCAGGGGTACACCGGTCTGATCTACGAGGGACCTTTCTGGCCGTCGCGCATCAGCCGCGCCCTCGGCGCAGACGCGGCCCTGCGGTCGCCCGCGCAGCGGAAGGCGGTCGCGTGATGGTCCTGCGGCCGCAGTGGGAGTGGCGTTTCGACGGCCCCGACGCCGAGCCCGTGAGCACCCCGGTGAGTCCGGTGTTCACGACGCAGTACGACGCCGAGCAGTGGTTGGGCGAGCACTGGCGGACCCTTGCCGCGCAGAACGTGCACGCGGTCCGGCTCCTGCACGAGGGCACGCAGGCAACCCCCACGCTGACGCTTCCCTACACCTGAGTCGTCACACCATCGCGTGCACACGGGTCGGCCCGCTGGTCGACTCCGTGATGCCGAGGGTCGACCACGCGTCCGCGAGCCCGGCGACGCCACGGCGCATCTCGTCCGGCGTCGTCGTGAACGGCACCCGCAGGTTGTGCTCGAAGCTGCCGTCGACCCCGAACGCGGTTCCCGGCACGATCCGCACGCCGTGCCGCAGGGAGACCGCGGCGAGAGCGCTCGACACCGGCGCGCCCAGGTCGGCCCACAGCGACAGCCCACCTCGGGGGAGCTCGAAGCGCCACGACGGCAGCCGGTCCAGGAGCAGGCCTGCGAGGAGGTCGCGGCGCTCGCGCAGCACTGCGCGGCGACGGTCGAGCAGGTCGACGGGTCGGGCGAGCAGCTCGGCCACCACGAGCTGCTCGAGGACGGCCGAGCCGATGTCGACGCTCGCGCGCGCCGACGCGAGGCGGGAGACGAGGTCGGGGTGGCCCCGGACCCAGCCGACGCGCAGGCCGCCCCAGAACGACTTTGACGCCGAGCCGATCGAGACGACGAACGCGGAGCCGGTGCCGTCGCCGTAGAACGAGGAGGGGGCTGGCCCGTCCAGCGTCAGCTCGGTCATGACCTCGTCTCCGACCACGGTCGTGCGGTAGCGACGGGCCATGGCGCGCACCGCGGCGCGCTCGTCGTCGTCGAGCGACGTGCCGGTGGGGTTGCGGTGGTCGGGGATCAGGTAGACGAGCCGCGGGGCGACCTGCCGGATCGTCGACTCGAGCAGGTCGATGTCGAGCCCACGGCCGCCGGACGGCACGGGAACCGGACGGGCGCCGGCGCCGCGCACCACGTCGATCGCGTGCGGGTAGGTGGGGTGCTCGACGACGACACGGTCTCCGGGGCCCGCGTGCGCGTGCACGAGCAGGTGGATCGCCTGCTGGCCGCCCGTCGTCACGAGGATCTGGTCCGATGTCGTCGGAGTGCCGCGACGCGTGTACCAGGCCGCGATCGCCTCACGAAGGACAGGCAGCCCTTGCGGCGCGTAGCCGGTGCCGGAGAGGTGCCGAGGGAGCTCGTCGAGGGCGGCGAGGTAGGCACCGTGCAGGACCGAGGGTGCCGACGGAGCCGCCATGGACAGGTCGACGACGCCGGGCTCGTCGCTGTTCGGCTCGAACGTGCCGCGGTTGCCCTGACCGCTCCGCAGCGTGGTCACGGTGCCGGAGCCCTGGCGGCTGACGAGATAGCCCTCGTCGCGGAGCAGGCCGTAGGTGGCCGTGGTGGTGGTCCGCGAGACGCCGACCGAGTCGGCCAGCTCGCGCTCGCTCGGCAGGCGTGTGCTCAGGGGGACCGAGCCGGACAGGATCGCCGCGCGCAGGGCGTCGGCGAGCGCGACGTAGGAAGGCCCAGGGCGTTGCCAGGCGCCGAGGACGGAGCGGAGACGGTGACCGCTGATGCGGCGGTCGGTCGGCAGGTCACTCGTCGTCATGAAAGCCACTATGCCAGAAGTGGCTATGTTCTAAAAGGCCACTATGGCCTCATGGTTGGTGACCATGAGCATGTGGCTACTGATCTTGCTGACACTCCTGCTGACGACGACACTCGTCGTCGCGGTGGCTCGCGTCATCCGTCGCGACGGCCTGGGGCACCGGACCCCGCCTGCCTCGCGCTACGACTGGGCGGAGCGGACCACGTGGTGACCCGGAGAGCCGGACAGCTGCTCGTCGGGCTCGTGCTGTACGCGGCGTCGATCGCGATGGTCGTGCACGCCGATCTCGGGTCGATGCCGTGGGACGTGCTGACGCAGGGCATCGTGCTGCACACGGGGCTGTCGTTCGGCGTCGTGACCCTGATCACGGGCCTCGTCGTCCTCATGTGCTGGATCCCGTTGCGGCAGCGACCGGGTATCGGGACCGTGGCCAACGTCGCGGTGATCAGCCTGCTCGTCGACCCGTTCTTCGCGCTGCTCGACCTCCTGCCCGACCCGATGCCGCTCGGCGCCCGCATCGGGCTCGCAGCGGCCGGCATCGTCCTCAACGGCCTGGCGACGGGTCTCTACGTCGGTGCGCGCCTCGGTCCCGGGCCTCGCGACGGGCTCATGACGGGTCTCGTCGCGCGGACGGGTTGGTCGATCCGGCTGGTCCGGACCGCGATCGAGGCCACCGTGATCACGGCGGGCTGGATCCTGGGTGGCACGTTCGGTCCGGCGACGATCGCCTACGCGCTCGCGATCGGCCCGCTCGTGCACGTCTTTCTTCCGCGCTTCACCGTCCGGACGGCCGTCCCCGTCCAGGAGCCGGCCGTCCAGACGGTGTGAGTCAGCGTGCGCCCGGAGCGTTCCGGGCCGTCTCGGCCGGGTCGTCGACGACCGAGTCGCCGAGGATCGTGTCGATCCGGGCGAGCAGCTCGGCCGGGATCACCACGCCGGACGCCTTGACGTTCTCGGTGACCTGCTCCGGACGGGACGCGCCGATGATCGCGGCCGCCACGTTCTGGTTCTGCAGCACCCACGCCACGGCCAGCTGCGCGAGCGACAGACCGAGCTCGTCGGCGACCGGGCGAAGGTCCTGCACGCGCTGCAGGATCTCGGGACTCTCCAGGAAGCGCCCGATGAACCGCGCACCGCCCTTCTCGTCGGTCGCTCGCGAGCCGGCGGGCACGGGCTGCCCGGGCAGGTACTTGCCGGTCAGCACGCCCTGAGCGACTGGGGACCACACGATCTGCGACAGCCCGAGCTCCTGGGACGTCGGGACGACCTCGCCCTCGATGACGCGCCAGAGCGCCGAGTACTGCGGCTGGTTCGAGATCAGGTGGATGCCGAGCTCCTGCGCGAGCGCGTGACCCGCGCGGATCTGGTCCGCGGTCCACTCGCTGACGCCGATGTACAGGGCCTTGCCCGACCGCACGACGTCCGCGAACGCCTGCATCGTCTCTTCGAGAGGCGTCGACTCGTCGTACCGGTGCGCCTGGTAGAGGTCGACGTAGTCGGTCTGCAGGCGCTGCAGCGAGCCGTCGATGGACTCGAGGATGTGCTTGCGCGAGAGGCCCGAGTCGTTGGCCCCGCCGGGGCCGGTCGGCCAGTAGACCTTCGTGAAGATCTCGAGCCCCGCGCGGCGTTCGCCCTTGAGGGCCTCGCCGAGGACGGTCTCCGCCTTGGTGTTGGCGTAGACGTCGGCGGTGTCGAAGCTCGTGATGCCGGCGTCGAGCGCGGCGCGGACACAGGCCTTGGCCGTGTCGTTCTCCACCTGCGAGCCGTGCGTGAGCCAGTTGCCGTAGGTGATCTCGGTGATCTTGAGGCCGGAGCGGCCGAGGAAGCGGTAGGAAACCATGCCTCGACCTTATGCGTCAGCGGGGACGCCTCGTGCGTCAGCTGGGACGCTGGCCGTGCTTCACCTGCGGCTTGGGCAGGCGGCTGCGGCGGATCTGCAGCGACCGGCTCACCGTGTAGAACGCGGCACCCTTGAGCTGGACGTCGGCACCGAACTTGGCCCGCAGACGCTTCTTGACGCTCAGCCACAGCAGGAAGCAGTCGAGCGAGAACGCGACGATGAACAGGAACAGCACGTTGATCGCCATCTCGCCGATGATGGTCTTGGCGAACATGAGCTGCACGATGAACAGGACGATCGCGACCGGGATCATGAACTCGCCGAGGTTCCACCGCGCGTCGACCGCGTCACGCATGAACCGGCGCTGCGGTCCACGGTCACGCGCCGGCATGTTCTTCTCGTCGCCGGTCTGCATGGCCTTGAGCTCGAGGTCGCGCTGCGTGCGTGCCTTGCTGGAGTCTGCCTTGCGCGCGGACTTGCGGTCCGTGTTCACGAGCGGACGCTTGTTCGCGGCCTCGGCATCCTTGCGCTTCGGCGTCGGCCGCCCCTTGCCGACCGGGGTCGACGAAGGGTCCTCGGAGAGGGCGGGCTGCGGGTCGTTGCGTCCGGGCACGGCTCCAGGATAGTCGAGTAGCGTGCTTGACCGTGACCGACGTGAACTCTGCACCTGACGACCGGACCGAGGCGCTGCGGCGTCGCACGATCGACCTCTTCGGCGCCCTGCGCGCTGATCTCGAGGCCCTCGTACGGATACCCAGCGTGTCGAACGCCGAGTTCGACCAGGCGCACGTCGCCGCGAGCGCCGACGCCGTGGTCGCCCTCCTGCGGGGCGTGGGCTTCGACGACGTCCAGGTGCTGCGCGTCGACGGGGGAGCGCCCGCGGTCGTCGGCCGACGTCCGGCACCCGCCGGTGCTCCGACGGTGCTGCTCTACGCGCACCACGACGTCCAGCCGCCCGGTGACGACGCGGACTGGCTGAGCTCGCCGTTCGTGCCCACCGAGCGCGACGGCCGTCTCTACGGACGCGGCGCAGCCGACGACAAGGCGGGGATCGTCGCGCACGTCGGCGCGCTGCGCGTGCTCGGCGACGAGCTAGGCGTCGGTGTGACGGTGTTCGTCGAGGGGGAGGAGGAGATCGGGTCGCCGACGTTCCTGCCGTTCCTCACCGCCCACCGTGACCTGCTCGCCGCGGACGTCATCGTCGTCGCCGACTCGACCAACTGGGCTGTCGGCGTGCCCGGACTGACCACGTCCCTGCGCGGTCTCGTCGACTGCGTCGTCGAGGTCGCCGTGCTCGACCACGCCGTGCACTCCGGGATGTTCGGTGGCGCGGTGCTCGACGCCCCGACGCTCCTGGCGCGCCTGATCACGACGCTGCACGACGACGCCGGCGACGTCGCCGTCGAGGGCCTGGTGCACGCACCGGACCCGACGGTCGACTACGACGAGGCCGCGTTCCGCGCCGACGCAGGCGTGCTCGACGGTGTGCGGCTCGCGGGTACCGGCCCGATCACGGCGCGACTGTGGACGCGGCCGGCGATCGGCGTCATCGGCTTGGACGCCCCGCGCGTCGCGAGCGCCTCGAACACCATCACGCCTCGTGCGTCGGCCAAGCTCTCCGTGCGCCTGGCGCCCGGCCAGGACCCCGCCGCGGCGATGACCGCGCTGCGTACCCACCTGCTCGGGCACGCGCCGTTCGGCGCTCACGTCACGGTCACCGACGGCGAGGCGGGCAAGCCGTTCCAGGCACCCACCGACTCGCCCGCGATGCAGGCCGCTCGCTGGGCGTTCGCGCAGTCGTGGGGAACGGCGCCGGTGGACATCGGCGTCGGCGGCTCGATCCCGTTCATCGCGGACCTGCTCGACGTGTTCCCGGACGCGTCGATCCTGGTCACGGGTGTCGAGGACCCGGACAGCCGCGCGCACGGCGCCAACGAGTCGGTGCATCTGGGCGAGCTGGTGAACGTGGTGCTGGCCGAGGCGCTCCTGCTCGAGAGGCTCGCTCAGGGCTGACCGGCATGCCGGGAGCGCGGCGCGGCCGCAGCGACGCCGAACGTGAGCGCCTCCTCCAGGTCGCCGCACGGCACCCAGGGGACGGTGCGGGCCATCGGCCCATCCCAGCACCGGGGGCGCTGCTACATGTCGCGGCGGACGACCGTGACGTGGTGCTCGACGGTCGGGAACGGGTCGTAGAAGTGGTGCAGGAGGTCGCGCCACCGCTCGTACTGGGGCGATCCACGGAAGCCGACGGTGTGCGACTCCACCGAGTCCCAGCCGATCAGCAGCAGGTACGTGTCCGGGCTCTCGATGCTTCGTGAGACGTGCACGCCCCGGAAGCCGGGGATCGACTCCACGAGCGGCAGCGCGGCTGCGAGCGCCTCCTCGAACGCGGCGTGCTCACCGGGGCGGACCGGCAGGAGGGCGTGCTCGAGGACCGGGGCGGAGAGCAGGTCCGTCATACCGGGGGCTGCGGGTCGTACTGGATGCCGCGGCGGACGTCGCGGGCGACCTCGACGGACTCGAGGCGTGCGACGAGGTGCAGGGCCATGTCGATCCCGGCGGACACGCCCGCCGACGTGACGAGGTCGCCGTCGTCGACGAACCGGGACTCGGTGTCGGCCAGGACGTCGGGCTCGAGCTCGAGGAGCTCGTCGAACGCGGACCAGTGCGTGGTCGCCGGCCGACCGTTGAGCAGCCCGGCCGCCGCGTACACGAGCGCTCCCGTGCAGACGCTCACGAACAGGGGAGTCGTCGCGCGCATCTCGTGGACCCAGGCCAGGTGCTGGGGCTCCCGCAGCAGGATCCGCGTGCCGTGGCCGCCGGGGTAGACGAGCACGTGCAACGGTCCGACGTCCGCGGCCGACGTGTCGGGGACGAGTCGCAGGCCCTTGGCGCACCGGATGCCGCCGCCGTCCTGCGAGAACGTCACGACCTCGGGGTGCAGGTCGGAGGTCTGGGCCCAGAAGGTGAGCACCTCGTAGGGTCCGACGACGTCGAGCTCCTCGGCGCCGTCGAAGACGAAGATCCCGACGCGCAGGCCGTTCCCGGTGGACATCTCAGTACCCGGGCAGGGCGAGCATCTGGTCGAGCGCGACTCGCGCCCAGTGCGCGACGTCCGGGTCCACGACGATCTGGTTGACGGCACGACCCGCGACGAGCGACTCCATCGCCCAGACCAGGTGCGGCAGGTCGATGCGGTTCATCGTCGAGCAGAAGCAGACGGTCGAGTCGAGGTAGTGGACGTTCTTGTCCGGGTGCGCAGCCGCGATCCGTCGGACCAGGTTCAGCTCGGTGCCGATGGCCCACGACGAGCCCGGCTCGGCAGCGTCGAGCGCCTTGATGATGTACTCCGTCGAGCCCACCATGTCCGCGGCCGTGACCACCTCGTGCTTGCACTCGGGGTGCACGAGAACCGTGACGTCGGGCACCGCCGCGCGGATGTCGGTGACGTTCCGCTCCGAGAAGCGGCCGTGCACCGAGCAGTGGCCGCGCCAGAGGATCATCCGCGCGTCGCGCAGCTGCTGGGTGGTCAGCCCACCGCCGGGCTTGCGGGGGTCGAAGACCACGCAGTCGTCCAGCGACAGACCCAGCTGCAGCACCGCGGTGTTGCGCCCGAGGTGCTGGTCGGGCATGAACAGCACCTTGCCCTTCCTGGTGCCGGCGCCTTCTACCCCGCCCACCTGGTCGAACGCCCATCGCAGCGCGACGTGCGCGTTGGAGGAGGTGCAGATGGTGCCGCCGTGGCGTCCGGTGAACGCCTTGATCGCCGCCGTCGAGTTCATGTACGTGACCGGGACCGTGTCGTCGGCGACGCCTGCGTCGACGAGCACGTCCCACGCGTCCTCGACCTGGTCGATCGCCGCCATGTCCGCCATGGAGCAGCCCGCCGCGAGGTCGGGGAGGATCACCTGCTGGTGGTCCGAGGTCAGGATGTCCGCGGACTCGGCCATGAAGTGCACGCCGCAGAAGATGATGAACTCGGCCTCGGGCCGTGCGGCGGCCTCACGCGCGAGCTTGAACGAGTCGCCCGTGACGTCGGCGAAGTCGATGACCTCGTCGCGCTGGTAGTGGTGGCCGAGCACGAACGCGCGGGTGCCGAGCGCCGCGCGGGCGACCCGGGCGCGCTCGACGAGGTCGGGGTCGCTGGCTGCGGGAAGGTCACCGACGCACTCGACTCCGCGTTCGGAGGCGAGGTCGATGCCGCGCCCGAGCAGCAGCAGCGCCGACGGAGCCGGCTCGGAAAAGGTGCTGCGATCCGTGGTCACGCTCACGCGCCGATCCTCGCACACGGTTCGGGAGGTCGGTCAGGCGTGTCACGATGCACCGCGTGCGCGTCCTCATCGCCCCCGACAGCTTCGGCTCGAGCCTGACGGCCGACGAGGCTGCAGACACGATCGCCGGTGCCTGGCGCGACGTCGCGCCGCAGGACGAGGTCCTGACGTGTCCGTTGTCCGACGGGGGCCCAGGGTTCGTCGCCACGCTGCACCGCGCGCTGGGCGGCGATCTCGTCCCCGTCACGGTGACGTCGCCGATCGGCGAGCAGGTCCCGGTCGTCTTCCTCCTCGTCGGGACCACGGCCTATCTGGAGTCCGCGCAGGCGATCGGCCTGCCCCTCGTCCCGCCGGACCGCCGCAACCCCGACATCACCACGACGACCGGCGTGGGCGAGCTCGTCGCGGCGGCCCTGGGTGCGGGAGCGACGCGCGTCGTGGTCGGCCTCGGAGGCTCGGCGACGAACGACGCCGGTGCGGGCGCGTTGGTCGGGCTGGCGGAGGCGCTGGGTGTCACGGGGCTGTCCCGCGCGACGCTGGCGCACGGCGGCGGTGTTCTCGGCGCGGCGTCCGAGGAGGACCTCGCGGGCCTGCGCGAGCTCCGCGACCGGCTCCGGAGCGTGGAGCTCGTCGTGGCGACCGACGTGGACGTGCCCCTGCTCGGGCTCCAGGGAGCGAGCGCGGGATTCGCGCCGCAGAAGGGCGCGACTCCGGAGCAGGCGCAGGCGCTCGAGCGTGCACTGAGCGACTTCGCGCACACCGCCACCGCCGCTCTCGGCGACGCCTTGCGCCCCGACCTGATGGCCGGCGCGCGTGCCACCTCTGCGACGACGCGTCTGACGACGACTCCCGGAGCGGGGGCCGCTGGCGGTCTGGGTTTCGGTCTGGCGCTCGTCGGCGGACGTCTGGTGCCGGGATCCGGGTTCGTCGCGGAGGCCGTGGGGCTCGACGCACGGATCGCCGACGCCGACGTCGTCGTGACCGGCGAAGGGCGCTTCGACTGGCAGTCGCTGCACGGCAAGGCGGCGTCCGAGGTGGCGGCGCGGGCGCTCGCGTACGGGGTCCCGACGATCGTGGTTGCAGGCGAGGTGCTGGTCGGCCGACGCGAGCTCTCGGCAGCAGGGATCACGGCCGCCTACGCGGTCGGCGAGACGCCCGATGCGGTCCGCGCGGCTCTGGCGGCTCCGGCGCAGACGCTCGCGGCACGCACGACCCGGGTCGCGCGGACATGGTCGAGGTAGCCCCGCGACACGGTGCGACGCACGGCACACCGACGAACGTGCGGCGGAGACGTACCCTGGAGGGGAACAACCCGGCGCCTGGTGCTGTTGGCAGTGTCGAGCAGACGTGAGCACCGTCCCGTGAGCCCACAGGAGAGACTATGAGCGAGACCACGCAGCAGACCACGACGCACGGCGTCCTCCTCACCGACGTCGCCGCCGGCAAGGTCCGCAGCCTCCTGGAGCAGGAGGGCCGTGACGACCTGCGTCTGCGCGTCGCCGTCCAGCCCGGTGGCTGCTCCGGCCTGATCTACCAGCTGTACTTCGACGAGCGCGTGCTCGACGGCGACGCCTTGAAGGACTACGACGGCGTCGAGGTCGTCGTGGACCGCATGAGCGTCCCGTACCTCGAGGGCGCGACGATCGACTTCGCCGACACGATCGAGAAGCAGGGCTTCACGATCGACAACCCGAACGCGGGCAGCGCCTGCGCGTGCGGCGGCTCGTTCAGCTGATCGTTCGAGTTCAGCTGATCGTTCGATGAGTAGGGCCCCGGCGTCTGCCGGGGCCCTTTCTCATGCGCTCGTTCGCACCGTCAGAGCATGGACGCCGTCCTGCTCGGTCGCCTCGACCATGACGTGCCCTCGCATCCGGGCCCACGCCGGCACGTCGTGCACCGCGGCCGGGTCGGTCGCGAGCACCGTGAGCGTGCTGCCCGGGGGCGCGTCCTTCGCGGCACGAGCGAGGCGGATCACGGGCGCCGGGCAGCGCAGCCCGCGGGCGTCGACGACGATCACAGCGCGCCGACGCCCCAGTCCGCGCGCACCCTCGCGACGACCCCCGGCAGCTCGGCCAGGAACCGGTCCACGTCCGCGGCGAGCACGCCCCGCGGCAGCGCCAGGCGGATGTTCCCGTGGGTCAGCGCGCCCATCGCCGCCAGCACATGGCTCGGCTCGAGCGCGCTGGAGGTGCACGCCGAACCGGACCCGACCGCGAACCCGCGGGCGTCCAACGCACCGAGCAGCGCCTCACCCTCGACGTAGAGGCACGAGAACGTCAGCACGTGGGGGAGGCGGTCGACGGGGTCGCCCACGACGTCGACGTCCGGGATCTCGGCAGCGACGCGGCTGCGCACCAGGTCGACGAGCGTGCGTCGCTCGGCCGCCCGCGGCGACGCGACGGCCACCTGGAGCGCCACCGCAGCCGAGAGCGCTGCGGGGACGCTCACGCCGCCCGGGAACCAGCGGTCCTCGTCGTCCGGCCAGTCGGGGGAGCGTCGGACCCCTGCACGTGTGACGAGCACACCGATCCCGGCGGGACCGCCCCAGTCGCCCGCGTCCGCGGCGAGCACGTCCCAGTCCGAGCCCACGTCCGCGTGGCCGAGGCTGGCGCCGGCGTCCACCAGCAGAGGAACACCGGCCGCCCGGGCTGCGTCGTGCACCTGTGCGACGGGCTGCAGCGTCCCCACCTCTCCGTTCGCGTGCTGGAGGGCTGCCAGAGCGGTGCCGGGGCGGGCGACGGCGGCGACGAACGCGTCCGGGTCGACCCGCCCGGTCGCGTCGACGGGCACGGTCACCCGGTGTCCGGCGAAGTCGGCGGCGTTGAGCACCGCCGCCCGTTCGACGGCGCCGACGACGATGTCCGATCCCGCGCGCCGACGTCCGCGCGCGACCGACCGGACAGCCGCATGCAGTGCTGCCGTGTGCGACGGCGCGAGGTCGACGTCCTGCGTCCGGGCGCCGACGACGGCCGCGATGGCCTCACGCGCGCCGTCGAGCAGCATCCGGGCGCGCCGGCCCTCGGCGTGCAGGCGACGCGGGTCCGCCCACCCCTGGTCCAGGGCCTCCACGAAGGCGGTCCGCGCCTCGGCGATCAGCGGGGCGCGCCCGCCTGCGTCGAGCACGACCCGACGAGCAGTGGCGTCGGTCACAGCCGGCGCTCGGACTGCTGCGGCGGTCTCAGGTTCGCCAGACGTACTCACGGACGCACCGTAACCCCGGTTGGCCCGTGACCAGGCGGGAGACCGAACGCCTAAGCGGGGGAGCGTGCCGCGCCCGCGACTGGTCAGACTGCGCGCAACGTGACGAAGATGGTGCTGACACGGCGTCGTCAAGAGGTGTCGCCAGCACGAAACGAGCGGCCTGGGGCGCTAGGCTGCACGAGTCGAGGACGAAGGTCCCGGATGACGCCCCTGCACCGTGGGAGCGCCGGCGGGACGCGAGTGAGAGGTCCCCCCGTTGCACCCGGACACCCCCCGTCGCAAGCGGCGGCCAGCGCTGGTCATTGCTGGACTGCTTGCCGTCGTCGTCGTAGCCCTGAGCGGATGTTCCGCCGAGGTGCAGCGCGGCTGGCTCCCTGGCTCGTCTGAGCACGAGATCACCGACCAGACCGGTCGGGTCACCAACCTGTGGGTCGGGTCCTGGATCGCGGCGCTCATCGTCGGCGTCATCACCTGGGGCCTGATCCTGTGGTGCGTCACCGTCTACCGGAAGCGCAAGGCGGACGACACCCTGCCTGTGCAGCTTCGGTACCACGTGCCGCTCGAGCTGATGTACGTGATCCTGCCGATCATCATGGTCGGCGTCCTCTTCTACTACACGAACCGCGACACCAGCGCGATCGTGGACACGTCGGCCGAGACCCAGAACCACGTGCAGGTCATCGGCAAGCAGTGGAGCTGGGACTTCAACTACCTCGACGACGACGCGTACGAGACCGGGCAGCACGCGCAGGACGTCGGCAGCGCCGGCACCGGTGTGCTGAAGGACCAGGTCACGCTGTGGCTGCCGGTGAACGAGTCCGTGGAGTTCACGCTGAACTCGCGCGACGTCATCCACTCGTTCTGGGTGCCCTCGTTCCTGATGAAGATGGACATGATCCCGGGCAAGACGAACTCCTTCCAGATCACGCCGCAGGTCGAGGGCGAGTACCTGGGCAAGTGCGCCGAGCTCTGCGGCGAGTACCACTCCTCGATGCTGTTCAACGTCAAGGTGGTCTCGCGCGAGGAGTACGACGCGCACATCGAGGAGCTCAAGGAGAAGGGCCAGGAGGGCTCGCTCGGACTCGAGTACAGCCGCCTGCAGGACACCGCGCCCGACGTGGCGAAGGAAGGCGAGAACTGATGGCCGCCGTCGCGGAGCACATCCCCGGTCTGGCGCCGCAGCGACAGACTCTCGGCCGCACGGTGATCAAGTGGATCACCTCGACCGACCACAAGACCATCGGGTACCTCTACCTGATCACGTCGTTCGTCTGGTTCGCGATCGGCGGCACGCTCGCGCTCCTGATCCGCGCCGAGCTCTTCGACCCGGGCATGCAGGTGTTCCAGTCGAAGGAGCAGTACAACCAGGCGTTCACGATGCACGGCACGATCATGCTGCTGCTGTTCGCGACGCCACTGTTCGCCGGCTTCGCGAACGTCATCATGCCGCTGCAGATCGGCGCGCCCGACGTCGCGTTCCCGCGGCTCAACATGCTCGCGTACTGGTTCTTCTTCTTCGGTGGCACGATCGCCGGTGCCGGGTTCTTCACGCCGCAGGGCGCCGCCTCGTTCGGCTGGTTCGCGTACGCGCCGCTGTCCAACACCGTGTACTCACCAGGGCTCGGGGGAGACCTCTGGGTCTTCGGACTGGCCCTCGCCGGCTTCGGCACGATCCTCGGTGCGGTCAACTTCATCACCACGATCGTCACCATGCGTGCCCCCGGAATGACGATGTTCCGGATGCCGATCTTCACCTGGAACACCCTGGTGACGTCGTTGCTCGTGCTGATGGCCTTCCCCCCGCTGGCCGCCGCGCTGTTCGCGCTCGGTGCGGACCGGAGGTTCGGTGCCCAGGTGTTCAACCCCGAGAACGGCGGCGCCATCCTCTGGCAGCACCTGTTCTGGTTCTTCGGGCACCCCGAGGTCTACATCATCGCGCTGCCGTTCTTCGGCATCATCACCGAGATCCTGCCGGTGTTCAGCCGCAAGCCGATCTTCGGTTACCGAGGACTCGTCTACGCGACGATCGCCATCGCCGCGCTGTCGGTGACCGTGTGGGCCCACCACATGTACGTCACGGGCTCGGTCCTGCTGCCGTTCTTCGCGTTCATGACGATGCTCATCGCCGTGCCCACCGGTGTGAAGTTCTTCAACTGGATCGGCACGATGTGGCGCGGCAAGCTGACGTTCGAGACACCCATGCTCTGGACCATCGGCTTCCTGGTCACGTTCCTCTTCGGTGGTCTGACCGGCATCATCCTGTCCAGCCCGGCGCTCGACTTCTCGCTGTCGGACTCGTACTTCGTCGTCGCGCACTTCCACTACGTCGTGTTCGGCACCGTGGTGTTCGCCATGTTCGCCGGGTTCTACTTCTGGTGGCCCAAGATGACCGGCCGGATGCTCGACGAGCGCCTGGGCAAGGTCCACTTCTGGATGCTGTTCATCGGCTTCCACACCACGTTCCTGATCCAGCACTGGCTCGGCGTCAAGGGCATGCCCCGTCGGTACGCCGACTACTCGCCGGATGACGGCTTCACGATCATGAACCAGGTCTCCACGATCGGTGCCGTGATCCTCGCGGCCTCGACCCTGCCGTTCCTCTGGAACGTCTACACGACGTGGCGCAACGCCCCGCTCGTGACGGTCGACGACCCGTGGGGCTACGGCTCCTCGCTCGAGTGGGCCACCAGCTGCCCGCCCCCGCGGCACAACTTCACGTCGCTGCCGCGCATCCGCTCGGAGCGCCCGGCGTTCGACCTGCACCACCCCGAGGTCGCGGCGATGGACTTCGTCGAGCCCAACCCCGGTCCGCTCGACTGGGAGGCAGATCGCCGCGGCGAGACGGCTCTCGGCGTGGACCGCGTGGTGAACGGCACCGGTGAGCCGGAGCAGTCGACCACCACGATCGTCGAGGAACGCCCCATCACGAACACGGACACGGAGGACGAGCGGTGAAGCTCGAGACCAAGCTCTTCCTCTACGGGGTCCTGTTCTTCGTCCCAGTCGGTCTGATCTACGCCTGGTGGAGCGACGGCGAGGCTGTCGGAACAGTCGGCATCCCGCTCGTCGGCGGGCTCGTCGGCATGATCGGCGCCTACTTCGCGCTGCTTTCCCGTCGCATCGACGACCGTCCTGAGGACGACCCCGACGGTGAGATCGAGCAGGGTGCCGGCGACCAGGGTGTGTACAGCCCGTGGAGCTGGTGGCCCTTGGTGCTCGGCGTTGCGGCCGCGATCACGTTCGCGGGCATGGCGGTCGGCTTCTGGCTCTCGTACATCGGGGTCGCGCTCGGGATCATCGGGCTCGTCGGCTGGGTGTTCGAGTTCTCCCGCGGGCAGCACGCGCACTGACAAAACACACGGGGGTTCTCACCCCTGTGACCAGCACGATCGCGCTGCTAGCGTCGGACGCATGAGGAAACCGCGCGCCACCCTGGTACGAATCGTTCTCCTCGTCGCGATGGGCGGTGCGGTCCTTGCCGCCTGTTCCAGCGGCGAAGACACCTCCGGAACTGCCCTCGAGTCCAGCGATGTCACTGGGACGTGGTCGCAGGCGGAATCTGAGCCCTTGGTCGACCTCGAGCTCGTCGAGGACGGCAGCGTCAGCGGCAGCGACGGATGCAACCAGCTGACCGGCACGTGGAAGATCGACGGCTCCGAGGTCCAGTTCGGTCCGTTCGCCGCGACCATGATGGCGTGCGAGAACGTCGACACCTGGCTGTCGGCGGCCACCTCGGCCACGGTCGACGGCGAGGAGATGACGGTGTTCGACGACAAGGGCAAGGAGATCGGCGTCCTGATCAAGGCGTGACGCCCGAACGATGAAAGGCCCGCACTCAGCGACGAGTGCGGGCCTTTCGGCGTCCTGCGGGGCGTGCGGCGGGTCAGACGGCCACGATCAGTCCGGCGGTCTGGGTCCGTGCGCGATCGAAGCGCGCGGCAGCGTCGGCCCAGTTGACGATGTTCCACCACGCCTTGACGTAGTCGGCCTTGACGTTGACGTAGTCCAGGTAGAAGGCGTGCTCCCACATGTCGAGCACGACCACCGGGACGAGGCCGAGAGCGATGTTGCTCTGCTGGTCGTAGAGCTGCACGATGACGAGCTTCTGACCGATCGAGTCCCACGCGAGGATCGACCAGCCGGAGCCCTGGATGCCGAGCGCGTTCGCGGCGAAGTGCTTCTGGAAGGCCTCGAACGAGCCGAAGAACTCGTCGACCGCCGCACCGAGATCACCGGTGGGCTTGTCGCCGCCCTCGGGGGAGAGGTTCTGCCAGAACACGGAGTGGTTGACGTGGCCACCGAGGTTGAACGCGAGGTTCTTCTCGTGCAGGTTCACCGCGGCGAAGTCGTCGGAGGCACGGGCCGCGGCGAGCTTCTCGAGCGCGGTGTTGGCGCCGGCGACGTAGGCCGCGTGGTGCTTGTCATGGTGCAGCTCCATGATTCGCCCGGAGATGTGCGGCTCGAGTGCCGCGTAGTCGTAGGGCAGATCCGGAAGCGAGTAGTCAGCCATGCGTGAGTACCTCTCCTGCGTCGGTTCGAGACCGTCTGCTACGGCCTCAGGAAGACAAAGAACGGGCGGCTCGCCATGACGGCGAGCCGCCCGACTCTTCGGACAACTCTTGCTCAGAGTCAGTGATTCCGCCCGTCGGGGGCAGTCTCATCCTGCGGATCGACCAGGTGCTGGCCGCCGCCCACGGTGCCTGTGGAGGTCAGCTCGGCTGGGGCGTGGTCGCCGCTCTCGAGCGAGTCGTGCGCTCCGTGCGAGTGCGCCGCGACCAGCTCTGCAGGGGTGACTGGCTCGATGCGATCCTCGTAGAACGTCTCCGAGAGCCTCTGCCGGATGCGGTCCAGCCGGTAGCCCTTGCGGCGCACACCGCGCGAGTCCTCGGCCGGCTCGATCTCGAGCGGCCGCGTGTTGTCGTGCTGGACGCGCAACCACCGCTCGTGTTGGTTGAGCGGCTTGTGGACCTCGATGTACTCACCGTTGGCGAACCGGACGATGCGACCGGTCTCGTGGCCGTGCAGGACCAGCTCGCGGTCCTTGCGCTGCAGGCCGAGGCAGATGCGCTTGGTGATCCAGAACGCGAACCACGGACCGAGGAAGATCAGTGCGCGGAACCCCCAGGTGATGTCGTTGATCGACAGGTGGAAGTGCGTTGCGATGAGGTCGTTCGACCCGGCGAGGATGAGGATGAAGAACGCGGTGAGCAGCGAGACGCCGAACGCAGTACGGAACGGCCGGTTGCGCGGCCGGTCGAGCACGTGGTGCTCCTTGTGGTCGCCCGTCGCGAACGCCTCGATGAACGGGTACAGGGCGAGCGCCGTGAACAGGATGCCCGGGATCACCATCGCCGGGATGATCACGTTCAGCGAGAGCGTGTACTGGCCTATGACGACCTCGGCGAAGCCGGGCATCAGGCGCAGCGACCCCTCGAGGAACAGCATGTACCAGTCCGGTTGGGCGCCCGCGGAGACGATCGACGGATCGAACGGGCCGTAGTTCCAGACGGGGTTGATCGTCATGGTCGCCGCCATCAGCGCGATGACGCCGAACACGAGGAAGAAGTAGCCGCCGGCCTTCGCCACGTAGATCGGGAAGAGCGGGTAGCCGACGACGTTCTTGTTCGACCGACCCGAGCCCGGGTACTGCGTGTGCTTGTGCAGCACGACGAAGAACAGGTGCAGCCCGATGAGCGCGAGGATGATCCCGGGAATCAGGAGGATGTGCACCGTGAACATGCGCGGGATCAGCACGTCACCGGGGAACTCGCCGCCGAACAGGAAGTACGACGTGTAGCTGCCGATGATCGGGATGGCCCGCACGACACCGTCGGTGATCCGCAGACCGTTGCCGGAGAGCACGTCGTCGGGGAGCGAGTAGCCCGTGAAGCCTGCGGCGAGCCCGAGGATCATCAGCGTGAAGCCGACCACCCAGTTGAGCTCGCGCGGCTTGCGGAACGCGCCCGTGAAGAACACGCGCATCATGTGCGTGACGATCGAGGCCATGAAGATCAGCGCAGCCCAGTGGTGGATCTGCCGCATCAGCATTCCGCCGCGGACCTCGAAGGAGAGCCTCAGCGTCGAGGCGAAGGCCTCGGACATGTGCTGCCCCTGCAGGGCCTCCCACGGTCCGTCGTACACGACCTCGTTCATGCTCGGCACGAAGAAGAGCGTGAGGAAGATGCCCGAGATCAGGATGGTCACGAAGCTGTAGAGCGCGATCTCGCCCAGCAGGAACGACCAGTGGTCCGGGAAGATCTTGCGGGCGAAGGCCTTGACCGCGGTGCCGATGCCGGTGCGCTGGTCGAGGTAGTCCGCCGTGCCTGCGGCGACCTTCTCGACGGGGGAGGGGGTCGATGTCGTGGTCACGTCAGACGCTCCCAGAAGCTCGGGCCGACGGGCTCATTGAAGTCGCTCTGAGCGATCAGATAGCCCTCGTCATCAACGGTGATCGGCAGCTGCGGCAGGGGCCGCTTCGCCGGTCCGAACACGACCTTCGCTCCGTCCGACACGTCGAAGGTCGACTGGTGGCACGGGCACAGGAGGTGGTGGGTCTGCTGCTCGTACAGCGCGACCGGACAGCCTACGTGAGTACAGATCTTCGAGTATGCGACGATCCCGTTGTAGGACCAACTCTTCTTCTCTTCGGATTCTTTGAGATCCTCAGGATTGAGTCGGACCATCAGAACGATGGACTTGGCCTTCTCGTCGAGCGGGTGCGCCTCTTCGTCCAGCTTGTCCGGCTGGACGTGGAACACCGACCCGACGGTCACGTCCGAGGCTTTGATCGGCCGTCCGGTTGGGTCCGTCGTGAGGCGGGTGCCCTTCTTCCACATCGTGTGCTTGAACTTGCTGACGTTCCAGTCGTCACCGACGTTGCCGACGATCGGGACGATGATCGCGAGCGGGAAGAGGGCGAGAGCGCCGATCATCGTGCCCTGCAGGAGGCCGCGTCGGCCGATCGCCGAGTCCGCCGCACCCTCCTTGAGCACCTCTACGGCCTCGGCGCGCGTCTCGTCGGAGCTGCGCTGCTCGTGCCGGTCCTCGGCCTTCTCATGGTCGTTCATCAGGGCCTTGGCCCAGTGGACGCCGGCGAGGCCGATGCCCAGCAGCGAGATGGCCATGCCGATGCCGAGCAGGAAGTTCGACAGCCGCATCGACTCCGGCGTCGTGCCCGGCGGCTTCGCGAAGTAGGCGACGAGGAAGCCGATGGTGGCGATGATGGAGATCACGAACAGGAAGACGACCTGGCGCTCGGCCTTCTTGTTCGCCTTCGGGTCCAGGTCACCCATGCGTTCGTGGTGGTCCGGGTGACCCGGGTCCTCGAACCGCTCGGGGTAGGTCCCGTCCTCGCGCAGCACCAGCGAGTTGTCTGTCGTGGCCTCGGGGGCCGGTTCGTGGATGCTCACGAGGACTTAGCTCCGATCCAGACCGCTGCGCCGATGAGCAGGCCGATACCGACCACCCACGCCCAGAGGCCTTCGCTGACAGGGCCGAGGGCGCCGAGGGTCAGGCCGCCCGGGGACGCGCCACCCTGCTGGTCGATGAACGCGATCACGTCGCGCTTCTCCTCAGGCGTGATGTTCGCGTCGTTGAACACGGGCATCGACTGCGGACCCGTCAGCATCGCCTCGTAGAGGTGCGTCGGCGTGGTGTCCCACAGCTTCGGGGCGAACTTGCCCTGCGACAGGGCACCGCCCGCGCCGACCGCGTTGTGGCACATCGCGCAGTTGGTGCGGAAGATCGCCATGCCGTTGGACGCGTCGCCAAGGGCAGGGTCGACCATCTCCGCGGTCGGGATGGCGGGGCCGTCACCCAACGAGGCCACGTAGGCCGCGAGCTGGTTGATCTGGTCCTGCGAGAACTGGACCGGCTTGGCCTCGATCTGCGGGCCGTTCATCTGCGCGGGCATGCGGCCCGTGCCCACCTGGAAGTCCACCGCTGCGGCGCCGACGCCGATCAGCGACGGACCGCTGGCGGTGCCGGCCGCCGAGGGGCCGTGGCACGTGGCGCAGTTGGCCTGGAACAGCTTCTCGCCGGTGGCGATGTCGCTGGCGTCCGCTTTCACGGTCGCCGCGCCGGCTGACGTCGGTGCCAGCACCGCGTACAGCCCACCGGTGAGCAGCAGCGCAAGCAGGAGCAGCACGATCGGCGCACGCCGATCCTGCCTGCGGGCTGCGAGTGCCTTCACGGATCGATCCTCGTCTCGCACGTTGGGAACATGGGGTGGTGGCGGGCGACGAGGCCCGCCGGCTGCTACTTGAGCAGGTAGATCATCGCGAAGAGTGCGATCCAGACGACGTCGACGAAGTGCCAGTAGTACGACACGACGATGCCGGTGGTCGCCTCGTGGTGACCGAACCGCTTGGCGGTGAACGACCGACCGAGCAGGAAGATGAAGGCGATCAGGCCGCCGAGCACGTGCAGTCCGTGGAAGCCGGTGGTCAGGTAGAACACCGAGCCGTACGGGCTCGACGACAGCGTCAGGCCTTCCCGCACCAGGCTCGCGTACTCGTAGATCTGACCGGCGACGAACACGGCGCCCATCAGGTACGTCAGGGTCATCCACTCGTTCATGCCCCAGCGCCGCACGTTCAGCAGCGAACCGCTGCGCACAGGCTGGAAACGCTCGGCCGCGAACACGCCGGCCTGGCAGGTGAACGAGGACAGCACGAGCACCGTGGTGTTGGCCGCGGCGAACGTGATGTTCAGCTTCTGGGTCCAGAAGGTCCATTCCTCCGGGGCCGCAGATCGCAGCGTGAAGTACATGGCGAAGAGGCCTGCGAAGAACATGAGCTCGCTGGCCAGCCACACGATCGTGCCTACCGAAACTGGGTTCGGTCGGTTCACGCTCACGTGTGGGCTGGTGCGGGGGGCAGCCGTTGCGGTCGACACGTTCGCCATTATGGCGGAAGGGACCCCGCGATGGGCCATTGAAGATGCGGAGCGTCGACAGGTAAATGTCACACCGTCAGGATCCGTGCCCGCGCGCGCGAGCCGCGGAGGCCTCGGGACCGCACGATCATGCGGTTGGCGCGGACCGCTGAGCCCCCCTCGAGGCACGCGCCGGCGCTCGTGGACGCGGTCACCGACCGGCGCGTCGGGATGCTCGTGCTATGCGTTCACGGGACCGGAACGCGTGGTGCCTCACCGGGTCGCCCGACCCGTGCCAAGATTCCCTCGGACGCACGTCGACGATGAGTGAGGACCTCCATGAGCACGGGCAAGCCCGAGAACGCAGCCGACCTCCCGGCACCGCGGATCCTGCTGTACAGCGACCACGTCGACGCCCGCGAGCAGGTGCGACTGGCTGTCGGGCGTCGTCTGCGCCGCGGCGCGCCGGACATCGAGTGGGTCGAGGTGGCGACAGCGCCTGCCGTCATCACCAGCACCGAGGCCGGCGGGCTCGACCTGCTGATCCTCGACGGCGAGGCCGACAAGGTCGGCGGCATGGGGCTTGCGCGTCAGCTCAAGGACGAGATCTACCGCTGCCCCCCGATCCTCGTGCTGACCGGACGTCCGCAGGACGCGTGGCTGGCATCCTGGTCGAACGCGGAGGCCGTCGTGAGCCGACCCATCGACCCCGTCGAGCTGCACGCCGCCGTCGCGGCACTCCTCGAGGCGCGGGCCGTCGCCCGATGACCGACGCTCCGACCTGGTCGGACCTGTTCGCCACTCTCGTCGACCGGCAGGACCTCACGGCCGAGCAGACCGCGTGGGCGATGGGCGAGATCATGAGCGGCGAGGCGTCGACGCCTCGGGTCGCTGCGTTCCTCATCGCCTTGAAGACCAAGGGCGAGACCGTCACCGAGCTGATGAGCCTCGCCGACACGATGCTGCAGCACGCCATCCGGATCTCCGTCCCCGGGCGCACCATCGACATCGTCGGCACGGGCGGTGACCGCTCCCACACCGTCAACATCTCGACGATGTCCGCACTCGTCGTGGCCGGTGCCGGGCTGACCGTCGTCAAGCACGGCAACCGCGCGGCATCGTCGTCCTCGGGATCTGCCGACGTGCTCGAGGCGCTCGGCATCAGGCTCGACCACCCGCCGGCGCGCGTCGCCGAGCTGGCCACCGAGGTCGGCATCACCTTCTGCTTCGCGCAGGTGTTCCACCCGTCGTTCCGACACACGGCGCCCGCGCGCAGCGAGCTGGGCATCGGGACCGCGTTCAACTTCCTTGGTCCGCTCACCAATCCCGCGCAGCCGAGGTCCGGCGCGATCGGCGTGGCCGACGCGCGGATGGCCCCGCTGATGGCTGGCGTGCTCGCGGGCCGGGGCTCCAGCGCGCTGGTGTTCCGCGGCGAGGACGGTCTCGACGAGATCGCGCCCACGGGCCCCACCCGCATCTGGGAAGTTCGTGACGGAGCCGTCCAGGAGTCCGTCGTGGACTGGGCCGACCTCGGCGTCGCCAGGATCGAGCTCGAGTCGCTGCGTGGTGCCAAGGCCGACTACAACGCCGACGTCGCCCGTCGGCTCCTGGCAGGCGAGCAGGGTCCGGTCCGCGAGACCGTCGTGCTCAACACCGCCGCGGCGCTCGTCGCCGACGGGACCCTGTCCGGGACGTCGTCCGGGACGCTCGAGGAGCGGTTCGTCGCCGCCAGCGGGCACGCCCGCGAGTCGCTGGACAGCGGGCGTGCCGCGGACGTCCTGGCGCGTTGGCGGGCTGCCAGCGCGGGCTGAGGGCGGCGTCCGGACTAGTCAGTCGCAGTGGCCGGGTTTCACACCTGTGCTTGTTGGTCGGCCTGAGCCTGCGTTCCGCTGCGGGCGGGTGCGCTGGCGCGCCCCACCCTCCGCTGCACTCCGGCTCAGGCCGGGTCCGGCCTTGTTGGTCGGCCCGAGCCTGCGTTCCGCTGCGAGCGGGTGCGCTGGCGCGCCCCCACCTTCCGCTGCACTCCGGCTCAGGCCCAGCCCTGTTGGTCGGCCCGAGCCTGCGTTCCGCTGCGAGCGGGTGCGCTGGCGCGCCCCCACCCTCCGCTGCACTCCGGCTCAGGCCCAGCCCTGTTGGTCGGCCCGAGCCTGCGTTCCGCTGCGAGCGGGTGCGCTGGCGCGCCCCACCCTCCGCTGCACTCCGGCTCAGGCCTCCGTCAGTCCTCGAGCCCCAACGAGAACGCCTGCTCCAGGTCGTGCTGGCTGTAGGTGCGGAACGCGATGTACGTCTGCGTGCGCAGCACACCCTCGACCTTGCTGATCTTGTCGGCGATCACGTCGGCGAGGTCGTCGTGCTCGCGGACACGGACCATGGCGACGAGGTCGACCTCGCCGGTGACGGAGTAGACCTCGCTGACGCCCGAGATCTCGGCGATCGCTGCGGCGACCTCCGGGATCCGTGCGGCGTCCGAGTCGATGAGCACGATGGCGGTGAGCATGCTCGCCATCATGCCGTGCGTGGGCGACGGATGCTCAGAGGGATGACCTGCGCGTCGACGTCGTCGAGGTCGCCCGTGAGGACGGCAGGGGGACGCTCGCCGCGCGTCTCGGCAGGATGCAGGACGATCGGTCGCGGGGTCGAGCGAGTGACGGTCGCGACCGCTGCCGCCGGGTCGCGCAGGCGCTGAGCCGAACGCAGCGGGTACGCCCACGTGCTCGCTACCTCGACCAGCCGCACCCCGGGCTGGTCGAGCCACGTGAGCACCAGGTCGGTCTCCTCCGGGTGCGCGGCGGGTGCCGGAGCGACAGGCGCCTCGACGTGCTCGCCCGACGCCTGCAGGGTCTCGATCACGGGCCGTGGGTCGGTGCGTCGGTCGACACGTGCCGTGCCCGCAAGACGGCCGTACCGGACGAGCACGAGCTCCCAGCCACCGTCATCGGTCCGGCGCGCCGCGACGAGCTCCGAGCAGGCGGACAGCGGTGCGAACCGCTGCGCGCGCGACGCACCGCGCAGGAACGCGCCCAGCCGGTCGCGGACCGTGGCCGCCTCCTCGAACCGCTCCTGTTCCACCAGCCAGTCGATCCGGTCCGCATGCGCACCGACGACCAGGTCCGCGTCGGCCAGCATGGCGTGACGCACCTGCTCGATCACCGCTGCGTAGTCCGGTGCGACCTCGTGGCCGATGCAGGGTGCGCTGCACTTTCCCATCTCGGCGAGCACGCACGCCGACGCGCCGACGGGTGCGACGAGCGGGAGTCGCCTGGTGCATTGCCGGATCGGGAACGTCTCGTGCAATGCGTCGAGAGCGAGCTGGGCCGTCTTGGCCGAGGCGAACGGTCCGATGTACGTCGCGCCGTCGTCGGCCTTGACGTCTCGCACCACCGACAGCCGCGGGTACGGCTCCGACGTCAGCCGGACCCAGGGCATGCGCTCGGGGAAGCGCGACCGGCGGTTGTAGCGGGGAGAGTGGGCGGCGATCAGCCGTAGCTCGCGCACGCGGGCCTCGAGCGGCGTGGCGCAGGGGATGGGGTCGACCCGGTGCGCGACGCGCACCATCTCGATCATCCGGCCACGCTTCTCCGCGGACGTGAAGTAGCTGCGGACGCGCTGTCGCACGGACGTCGTCGACGTGCCGACGTACAGCACCTCGTCGCCCGGCCCACGGAACAGGTACACGCCGGGGGAGTCGGGCAGCCCGTCGGCCAGGGTCCGCTTGCGGCGCACGTCCTGGGGGACGGGGTCAGTCGCGGTGGCGAGGTCCTCGAGATGGGTGATCCCGAGAGGCGCGAGCCGCGACAGGAGCGCGTGCAGCACGTCGACGGTGGCCTGCGCGTCCGAGAGGGCTCGGTGGTTGGGGGTCACGGTCGCGTGGAAAAGGTTGGCGAGTGTCGAGAGCTTGTGGTTGGGCGCCTCGTCGCGCGTCACCACCCGTCGGGCGAGGCGCACCGTGTCGAGCACCTTGTTGCCCGGCCAGGCATGACCGGTCTTCGCGGCCGCGGCCTTGAGGAAGCCGATGTCGAACGGCGCGTTGTGCGCGACCAGGACCGCGCCGCGGGAGAACTCCAGGAAGCTCGGCAGGACCTCCTCGATGGGCGGTGCGCCGATCAGCATCGTCGTGGTGATGCCTGTGAGGACCTGGATGAACGGGGGGACCGGACCGCCCGGGTCTACGAGCGTCTGGAACTCTCCGAGCACCTCGCCGCCGCGTACCTTGACCGCGCCGATCTCGGTGATCGCGCAGTCCGCGGGCGTGCCTCCGGTCGTCTCGAGGTCGACGACGACGAACGTGACGTCCGACAGCCGTGTGCCGAGGTCGTCCAGAGTGGGCTGGTGCGGCCGCGCGTCCGGCGCCGGGGTGGCGTCCGCCCACACGGGGCGCAGGCGGCGGACGGACGACATGGGGCGGACGTTACCGACGGTCACCGACACGACCCCGGTGCCGCACCGGCCCGACCGCCGGGTGTTCCGTGCAACGCCTAAGGTGCTGGGGTGACCGGCACCGACCTCGAGGACGCCCCGAGCGAGCCCGACGACCGGTCCGATGTCCCGCCCGCCGTGCGCTCCGCCCTCGTCCAGCTGGCCTCAGATGCACTCGGCACGTTCGAGACCCTCGAGGTCCCCGCATCGTTGCGGGCCGTACACCGGTTCGCCCCGCGTCGTCGGGCTACCTCCGGCGCCGGCCCTCTCTGGACGGCCCTGGTGCACGAGGACCGCTTCCGCAGCAGCGTCGCCCGCGTGTGGGCGCAGGCGAACCCCGATCTCGCCGCGCAGGTCAACGAAGCCGCCGCCGGCCGGTCGGTGCAGGCCGCGACCGGTGCGTGGCTCCTCGGTTCACCGGAGTGGCGCAGCCTGGTGCCGCCGGACGTGACGCCGAAAGAGGACGCCGACGGGCATCAGCTGAAGGCCGGACTCGTCCGGGCGCAGGCCGAAGCGGACCAGCTGCGTGCCGACGTCTCGGTCGCGACGGAGGACGCTCGTGCGGCACGCGAGCAGCTCGCCGCGCTGCAGCGCGAGCTACGCAGGCTGCGCTCGGACGCGGACCGCGCGCGCAGCGAGGGCCGCAAGGCCTCCGACGAGGCCAGAGCCGTGCTCGACGCGGCCGAGCTCGCGCAGTCGCGTGCTGCCGAGGACCTGCGGACGGCCCTGGACGAGCGTCGTGCGTCGGTCGCGGAGCGCACTGCCGCCCGTGCCGAGCTGCGTGCCGCTCGCAAGCTCGCCGACGCGCGGGTGCGGCTCCTGCTGGACACCATCGTCGACGCGGCCAGCGGTCTGCGTTCCGAGCTCGCGCTGCCGCCGGCCGCGGAGCGCCCCGCCGACCTCGTCGGACCGGACGGAGATCGCGTCGCGGCGCGGCCGGGCTCGCGCGGCAGGTCGGTCGACGATCCGGCGCTGCTCGAGGAGCTGCTCCGGCAACCGTGGGCGCACCTGCTGGTCGACGGGTACAACGTCTCGAAGACCGGCTTCGGGGACCTGACGCTCGCCGAGCAGCGTCGCCGCCTGGCCGACGGTCTCGCCGGCGTCGCCGCGCGGACCGGCGCCGAGGTCACGGTGTGCTTCGACGGGCAGGAGGGGCAAGGGTCGACGGCGGGCTATGCCCGAGGCGTCCGCGTGATGTTCGCGGTCGGGGAGATCGCCGACGACCTGATCCGCAGGCTCGTGCATGCTGAGCCGCCCGGCCGCGTGCTCGTCGTCGTGACGAGCGACCAGGAGGTGGCCCGGGACGTCGAGGCCGCCGGAGCGTGGGT
The DNA here is from genome assembly GCF_056400865.1 of Cellulomonas sp. P4_H4. Lineage (NCBI taxonomy): Bacteria > Bacillati > Actinomycetota > Actinomycetes > Micrococcales > Cellulomonadaceae > Cellulomonas > Cellulomonas sp. P4_H4. Next base: position 401,875 of record NZ_JBFUKL010000003.1, on the reverse strand, counting down.
GGTGCCGTCCCGGACGCTCGTCGCTCGGCTGCAGCGCCTCTGAGCGGGCAGTGTCGGTGGTGGTCGCTAGCGTCCGCCGCATGATCATCGACTGCGACACCTGCACGGTGCGCGGCGCAGCGTGCGCGGACTGCGTCGTCACGTTCCTGACCATCCCGGTCCGTACGGTCCCCGTCCGTGCCGCTGCGGGTCCTCCGGTCGATCGAACGTCCGGCGACGTGCACGGCCCGGCAGCCGACCGCGCGGTGCGGGTGGTGAGCTCGACCGTTCCGGGCCAGGCTCAGCCGCGTCCGGTCGAGCTGGACGCGGCTGAGCAGCAGGCGATCGGGGTGCTCGCAGCGTCAGGGCTGGTGCCGCCGCTGCGGATGGTGCGGGCGATCTGACTGCTACTCGCCGCCCGGCGTGGAGTACAGGGCGTCGACCTCACCGGCGAAGTCCTTGAGCACCTGCGCGCGGCGGATGCTGAGCTTCGGCGTGAGGTAGCCGTTGGCGATCGTGAGGTCTTCCTCGAGGATCCGGTACTTGCGCACCGACTCGGCCCGGGAGACGGCCTTGTTCGCCTTCTCCACGGCCAGGTCCAGCGACGCCAGGACGTCGGCGTCCTTGGCGGCGTCGGCAAGGGTCATGTCGGGCTTGCCGTGAGCGGTGAGCCACCCCGGCAGACCCTCGGGGTCGAGCGTGATGAGGGCACCGATGAACGGGCGCTGGTCTCCCACGACGACCACCTGGCTGATGAGCGGGTGGGCGCGAAGACGGTCCTCGAGCACCGCGGGGGCCACGTTCTTGCCGCCGGCCGTGACGATGATCTCCTTCTTGCGCCCGGTGATCCGCAGGTAGCCCTCGTCGTCGAGGGAGCCGAGGTCGCCTGTCCGGAACCATCCGTCGACGAGCGACTCCTGCGTCGCGGCATCGTTGGCGTGGTACCCGCGGAACACGGGGATGCCCTTGACCTCGATCTCGCCGTCCTCGGCGATCCGGATCGACGTGCCGGGCATAGGGGTGCCGACCGTGCCGATCTTGGTGCCCTTGCCGGGGCGGTTGACGGTCGCGGGTGCGGTGGTCTCGGTCAGGCCGTAGCCCTCGAGGACGTTGAGCCCGAGACCGCGGTAGAAGTGGCCGAGACGCTCGCCCAGGGGCGCGCCGCCGGAGATGGCGTACCGCGCGTTCCCGCCGAGGGCGGCACGCAGGCGCTTGAGCACCAGCACGTCCGCGACCTTGTGCTGCAGCCGGAGCCACGGACTCGGCCCGCGGGGGGTGTCGAGGGCTCGCGAGTAGACGATCGACGTCTTGACTGCTCGCTGGAAGATCGGGCTCTTCCCGCCCGCGGCAGCCTTCTGCTCGGCCGAGTTGTAGACCTTCTCGAACACCCGGGGCACAGCAAGGATGAACGTGGGCCGGAACGACGCCAGGTCCTCGATGAGCGTGCGCGTGTCCGGCGTGTGGCCGAGCACAGCACCGGCGGGGATGCAGAGGACCTCGATGAAGCGCGCGAACACGTGGGCCAGCGGCATGAAGAGCAGCGTCCGTGCGCCCGGTTCGCCGACGACCTCGTACAGGTCGGCGACAGCGTTGACCGTCAGCTCGTAGAAGTTGCCGTGCGTCAGCTCGACGCCCTTGGGCCGTCCGGTCGTGCCCGAGGTGTAGATGACGGTGGCGATGTCGGACAGGCTCGCGAGACTGCGTCGTCGGGCGATCTCGGCGTCGGTCACGGAGTCGGCGTCCGCCAGGAGCGTCTCGATCGCACCCGCGTCGAGCAGCAGCACCTCACGCAGGTTCGGCGCGTCGGCGCTGACCTCCGCGACGGTGGCGGCGTGCTGGGCGGTCTCGACGACGAGGAACGATACGTCCGCGTCGGTGAGGATCCACAGCACCTGCTCGGCGGAGGACGTCTCGTACAGCGGCACGGGCACGGCCCCGACGGCCCACACGGCCCAGTCGAGCAGCGACCACTCGTAGCGCGTGTGGGACATGATCCCGACGCGGTCGCCGGGCTCGACGCCCCGGGCGACCAGGCCCTTCGCCACCGCGACGATCTCCGCGTCGAACTCCTGCGCGGTCAAAGGGATCCACGGCCCGTCGGCCTGGGTCTTGTGCTCGACGACGACGCGGTCGGGGGTCCCCGTGACTCGCTCAGCAAGCAGATCGTTGAGGTTGCTCGAGGGATTGACCTCAAGACGCAAGGGGGTGTGGAACTCGTCCATGCTGGCTCCAGTGACAGTGGGGCGAAGTGTGCGATGAGGATACGGGACGAGCGGCGCGCTCGACGGCAAGTTACCCATCAGTACGCTCGCGTCGGAACGGCGAGCGACCGATGGACGGGTGCACGCCGACAGTCTGCCGGGCGGCTAGCCTGAGGGGCCGCACCGGACGGTAGCGACGACGGGTACGAGCGCGTAGGAGCAACGAGAACATGCACGCCATCGGTGTGGACATCGGCGGGACCAAGATCGCGGCGGGAGTCGTCGACGAGGACGGTTCCATCCTCGCGCAGACTCGGCGTGACACGTCACCCGACGACGCGGCCGGGATCGACAAGGCCATCGCCGACGTCTACACCGAGCTGAGCGAGTCGTACGACGTCACGGCGATGGGTCTGGCGGCCGCCGGGTTCGTGTCCGCCGACCGGTCGTCGGTCCTGTTCGCCCCGAACATCGCGTGGCGCGACTACCCGCTGCGCGATCGTGTGGCAGCACTCGTGCCGGACGACGTCACGATCGTCGTCGAGAACGACGCCAACGCTGCAGGGTGGGCCGAGTTCCGGTTCGGCGCGGGGCGCGACGTCGACGACATGCTCATGCTCACGGTCGGCACCGGCCTGGGTGGCGCGATCGTGACCGACGGCAAGCTGGTGCGTGGCGCGTGGGGCGTTGCCGCGGAGGTCGGACACATGCGCGTCGTCCCCGGTGGGCACTACTGCGGCTGCGGCCACGAGGGCTGCTGGGAGCAGTACGCGTCCGGCAGGGCACTCGTGCGCGACGCGCAGGCCACCGTGGTCGTCCAGCCCGACCGTGCTGCACGGCTGCTCGAGCTCGCGGGCGGGGACGCGGAGAAGCTCACGGGCCCCCAGATCACGCAGGCGGCCCAGGACGGCGACCCGCTCGCGGTCGAGCTCCTCGCGGAGCTCGGCAGGTGGATCGGTGAAGGCGCCGCGTCCGCCACGGCCCTGCTCGACCCCGCGCTGATCGTCATCGGCGGAGGCGTCGCCGCGGCGGGGGACCTTCTCCTCACGTCGGCGCGCCGCGGCTTCGCCGAGCAGCTCTCCGCCAGGGGACACCGTCCCGAGGCCGCGTTCGTGGTGGCCTCGATGGGCAACGACGCCGGCATGGTCGGCGCCGCCGACCTTGCGCGGGTCTGACCTGCGACTCGTGTCAGACGATGGCGCCTGTGCCGTCGTCATCGGGGTCGCGTCGGTTGGGCATGCGCCACAGCAGCACGCCGACGCCCAGCACGAACACGACGCCTGCCGCCTGGATGACGGCGGTCGGTGCCGACGGCCACGCGATCAGGACGATCAGCAGGAAGATCGGCATGCCGGCCGCCGCGATCCACGCCATGGTGAGCAGCGGGTCGCCGCCGAGCACCGGGCCGGGGTCCGGCGGGACGAAGTGCTCGTCGGCGTCGACGGCGGCCTCGGCATCGTCGAACTGGGACGAGCCCTCCCAGTCGCGGCCGGACAGGTCGTTCGCGGGTCGCACGACGCGTCGCTCGGCCACCCACGGCGCGACCGGGAAGTCGAGCCCCGGCTTGCTCTCGGCCGCCGCATCGGCCTCCGGATCGGCTTTCCCGTCGTAGTCGGCGATGTCACCGAGCCGCTCGACGATGCCCTTCCAGACGTCCTCGTCGGTCTGCGGGACGCCCTCGTCGGGCACGTCCGCGCCCTGCGGCGGGACTCCGTCGTCGGGGTCGTCGGGGCGAGGTGCCATGAGAGCACTCTAGAGTCGTCCCGAGCGGTCGGCGTGGCACGTGCGTGCTGGGCACGTGCGAGCTCTGGCTCGGGTGAGCGCACAGTCCGTGGGTCGGGTCGAGAGGTGAACCGTTGTTCTACTGGTTGATGAAGCGGGTGTTCGTCGGTCCGCTGCTGCACCTGATCTACCGTCCGTGGGTGCGTGGCGCCGAGAACGTGCCCGAGGAGGGTGGTGCGATCCTCGCCAGCAACCACCTCGCCGTCATCGACTCGTTCTTTCTGCCGCTGGTCCTCGATCGTGAGCTCGTCTTCATCGGCAAGCAGGAGTACTTCACCGGGTCGGGGATCAAGGGTCGGTTGACTGCGGGGTTCATGCGCGGCGTCGGCACCATCCCGGTCGACCGGGGTGGCGGCAAGGCGAGCGAGGCGGCCCTGCGGACCGGTCTGCGACGACTGAGCGACGGCGACCTGTTCGGCATCTACCCCGAGGGAACGCGCAGCCCCGACGGCCGGCTCTACCGCGGCAAGACGGGCATCGCCCGGCTGGCACTCGAGTCCGGCGCGCCGGTCGTCCCGGTTGCCATGGTCGGCACGGACGTGGCGCAGCCGCCCGGGCGACGGATCCCGAAGGTGATGCGGATCGGCACGGTCATCGGCGAGCCGCTCGACTTCAGTCGCTACCAGGGCATGGAGAACGACCGGTTCATCCTGCGTTCGGTGACCGACGAGATCATGTACGCGATCATGGCTCTGTCCGGGCAGGAGTACGTCGACGTGTACGCGGCGACACAGAAGGCGCGCATCGCGACCGGGCACCCGGCTGCTGCTGGTGACGCCGCGGACCATCTCCCGGCCGCCCCCGGTGGTCGACCGGTCCCGGACGTCCAGGTTCCGGTCCCGCCCGAGGGGGAGTCCGAGACGTCAGTAGGATGACCCGGTCGGCATCGAGCCGGCCATGCGCCCGGACGGGCGTCCGGGCGGTCCCCACAGGGACCAGCGCCACAGGTTTCAACGAGAGGTGTGTTTCATGTCGGTTCGTCGCGTCGCTCTCCTGACCGCAGGCGGCTTCGCTCCGTGCCTGTCGTCCGCCGTCGGTGGGCTGATCGAGCGCTACACGGAGATCGCTCCCGACATCGAGATCATCGCCTACGAGCACGGGTACTACGGGCTGCTGCGCGGCGACAAGATCGTCATCGACGACGAGACGCGCGCGAAGGCCGGCATCCTGCACAAGTTCGGCGGCTCGCCCATCGGCAACTCGCGCGTCAAGCTCACGAACGCGGCCGACTGCGTCAAGCGGGGCCTCGTGCAGGAGGGCGAGGACCCGCTGCAGGTCGCGGCCGAGCGGCTCAAGGCTGACGGCGTCGACGTGCTGCACACGATCGGTGGCGACGACACGAACACGACCGCTGCGGACCTCGCGGCGTACCTGCACGACAACGGCTACGAGCTGACCGTCGTCGGCCTGCCCAAGACGATCGACAACGACGTCGTGCCGATCAAGCAGTCCCTCGGCGCGTGGACCGCTGCCGAGGAGGCCGCCGGGTTCGCCGCGAACATCATCGGCGAGCACCGCTCGGGCCCCCGCATGCTCATCGTCCACGAGGTCATGGGCCGGCACTGCGGGTGGCTGACGGCTGCCGCCGCTGCCGACTACCGCAAGTGGCTCGACACGCAGGAGTGGGTCCCCGGGATCGGCCTGACGCGCGAGCGATGGGACATCCATGCCGTGTTCCTGCCCGAGCTGGCGCTCGACATCGACGCGGAGGCCGCGCGCCTCAAGCAGGTCATGGACTCGCAGGGCAACGTCAACATCTTCCTCTCCGAGGGTGCCGGCATGCACGAGATCGTCGACCAGCTCGAGTCCTCGGGCACCGAGGTCCTCCGGGACGCGTTCGGACACGTGCGCCTCGACACGATCAACCCGGGCCAGTGGTTCGCCAAGCAGTTCGCGGAGAAGCTGGGCGCCGAGAAGGTCATGGTCCAGAAGTCCGGCTACTACTCGCGCGCCGCTGCCGCGAACGCGGCCGACCTGCGTCTCATCAAGTCCATGACCGACCTGGCTGTCGAGTGCGCACTCCGCGGCGAGTCGGGCGTCATCGGTCACGACGAGGAGCAGGGCGACGTGCTGCGCGCGATCGAGTTCCCGCGCATCGCCGGCGGCAAGGCGTTCGACGTGTCCCAGCCGTGGTTCGCCGAGCTGCTCGCGGACATCGGCCAGGATCTCGCTCCGGCGAGCCACTCGTGACCGTCGAGCCCGACCCTCAGGTTGTCGCCGGTCTCGACGCCTGGCGGTCGATGTCTCCTGTCCAGCAGCCGCAGTGGCCCGACGCCGCAGCACTCGCGCGGGTGACGTCCAAGCTGGCGACCGTCCCGCCCCTCGTGTTCGCGGGGGAGGCCGACGCGCTGCGCTCACAGCTGGCCGCGGCAGGTCGCGGTGAGGCGTTCCTGCTCCAGGGCGGTGACTGCGCCGAGACGTTCGGCGAGGCGACCGCGGACAACATCCGGAACAAGATCAAGACGATCCTGCAGATGGCGGTCGTCCTGACCTACGGCGCGAGCCTGCCCGTCATCAAGATGGGCCGGATGGCCGGGCAGTACGCCAAGCCCCGCTCGTCGGACTCGGAGACCCGAGACGGCGTCACGCTGCCGGCCTTCCGAGGCGACATCATCAACGGTTTCGAGTTCACGCCCGAGGCCCGCACACCGGATCCGCAGCGGCTGCTCGAGGCGTACCACACGTCCTCGTCGACGCTGAACCTGATCCGCGCATTCACCACGGGCGGCTTCGCGTCGCTGCTGCGTGTGCACGAGTGGAACCGCGGCTTCATGGCGAACCCGGCCTACTCCCGCTACGAGGAGATCGCCGCCGAGATCGATCGCGCCATCCGGTTCATGGCCGCGTGCGGTGCCGACTTCGACGCGCTGCGCACGGTGGAGTTCTTCGCGAGCCACGAGGGTCTGCTGCTCGACTACGAGCGGCCGCTGACGCGGATCGACTCTCGGACCGGACTGCCGTACGACTGCTCGGGACACTTCGTCTGGATCGGTGAGCGGACGCGACAGCTCGACGGCGCGCACGTGGACTACTTCTCGCGCGTGCAGAACCCGCTGGGCATCAAGCTGGGCCCGACGACCACCGGAGACGACGCGCTCGCGCTCATCGACAAGCTCAACCCGAGCGGCGAGGCCGGGCGCATCACCTTCATCACGCGCATGGGCGCCGGCAAGGTCCGCGACCTGCTGCCGGCCCTCGTCGAGAAGGTGACCGCGGACGGTCGTCCCGTCACCTGGGTGTGCGACCCGATGCACGGCAACGGGATCACGTCCGCGAGCGGCTACAAGACGCGTCGGTTCTCCGACGTCATGGACGAGGTTGCCGGCTTCTTCGAGGTGCACCGCGCTCTGGGCACCGTTCCCGGGGGGCTGCACATCGAGCTCACGGGTGACGACGTCACCGAGGTGCTCGGTGGCACCGAGGAGATCGACGACGAGGGCCTGGCACGTCGCTACGAGACGCTCGTCGACCCGCGCCTGAACCACCAGCAGTCGCTGGAGATGGCATTCCAGGTCGTCGAGCTGCTGCGCGCCGCCAGCTGACGGCTCGGCTCCGACGCCGCCGGACCTGAACGAGCGGTCGGCGCCACGCTCTCGTCAGAAGATCGAGAGCGTGATCGTCGCGCCGCGCGGCGCCGTCTTGCCGTCTCCGCCGCCAGGGTTCTGCGAGTAGACGATGTTCAGCGGCGAGATCCCCTGCGGCTGGACGACGTTCACGACGAATCCGGCGACCTCGAGCTGCGCCTGGGCGTCCTTCACGTTCTTGCCGTAGGTGTTGGGCAGCGGCAGGAGCTCCGGACCCTTCGAGACGTTCACCTTGACCGTGTCTGTGCGGTGTCCGTCGACACCGGCAGCGGGGTCCTGGTCGATGATGATGCCCTTGGGGACGGCGTTGCTGAACACCTCGGTCGGCGCGATCTTCAGCGCGTCGACCTCGACGGTCGCGGTCGCCTGCTCGACCGTCAGACCGACGATCGAGGTGATCTTGATGGCGGCGGGTCCGTCCGAGATCACCAGCGTCACGATGGTGCCCCTGGTGACGCTCGCGGCCGGCTTCGCGTCGGAGCCGTCAGGCAGCTTCGCGCTGACGACCGCTCCCTTGATCACGTCGTCGCTGTTCGCAGGCAGGCCGTAATCGACCCCCAGGCCAGCATTCTTCAGCGCCTTCTCGGCGTCAGCCTGCATCTCGTTGACGACTCCATCGGGGACGACGACGAGATCCGGCCCCTTGGACACCGTGAAGGCCACGGTGCCACCCTTGCGGATGCGACTCGCCTCTCCCGGCTCCGTCGCGAAGACCTCGCCCTTCGGCGCCGCGTCGTCGAACGCCGACGACGGCGATCCGTCCAGCCCGGCGTGGTCAAGGATCTCGAGCGCGTGCTCCTGGTCCTGGCCGACGATCGTGGGCACCGTCGTGAACGCCCCAGGGCCGAACTGCGCGTACCACCAGGCGCCGCCGCCGATCAGAGCGGCGAGTGCCGCGAGCGCGACGATCCACCGCGTTCGGTGGCGTTGTCTCGCCGGCGGGGTTGCGCCCGTCGCGAGCTCCCCTGGGCGCACACCCAGGCCGATCGGCAGGGCGACGGTGGCGCCGCGCGCGTCTGCGGCGTCGAACTTCGTCGTCTCCGCGTGGTCCGGGTCGAGCGCGTCCTCGTCCTCGTCCGCGACGTCTGTCGTCGTCTGGCCGGTGCTCAGGTCGGTCTCGTCGGGATCCGTTGCTGCCGGGAGCACGATCGATGGCGTGACGCCCGCATGACGGTCGAGGGTCTCCTCGTCGAGGGCGAGCCGCGTGCGACGGAGGAGGGCGAGCGCGGCACCCGCGTCGATCGGTCGGTCCTCGGGATCCCGGGCGGCGAGCGACCGCACGAGCTCGTCCACCTCGATGGGCAGCCAGTCGACGAGCTCGGACGGCGCTGGGACGTCATTGTTGACGTGCTGGAACGCAACCTGGATCGGCGTCTCGCCGGTGAACGGCTGGCGCCCGGTGAGCATCTCGAACAGCAGCACGCCGCACGCGTAGACGTCGGTGCGGGCGTCACTGACCCCGCGAGTGACGAGCTCCGGCGCGAGATAGGCGACGGTGCCGAGCACGGTCCCGGTCGTCGTCGAGGTGACCTCCGTGACCGCCCGGGCGAGACCGAAGTCGGCGAGCTTGACGCGACCGTCGGTGGCCAGCAGGACGTTCTCGGGCTTGATGTCGCGGTGCACGAGCTCGCCGCGGTGTGCCGTGGACAGGGCGTCGAGCACGCACTCGCCGATCCGCAGCGCGTCGCCGACCGTCAGAGCGCCTCGCTCGCCGAGGTAGCGGCGCAGGTTCGACCCGTCGATGTACTCCATCGTCAGGTAGCTGGTCTCGCCGTCGACGCCCTGGTCGTACACGGCGACCAGGCCGGGGTGCGTCAGGCGGGCCGCGGTGCGCGCCTCGCGTCGGAAACGTGCGACGAAGTCGGAGCCGGACGCGCCCTCCGCGAGGTGCGCGTGCATGACCTTCAGCGCGACGTCGCGGTCCAGCCGACGGTCCACGGCGAGGTACACGGTCGCCATGCCGCCCCGCGCGATTCGGGACACAACTTCGTACCGGCTGTCGACCAGGCGGCCGACGAGCGGATCGGTGACGGTTGTTCCCACGCGCAGGAGTCTACGGGCGCAGGTGCTTCACTCAGCGGAAGCGGGTCATGTGCGTCTGCACGTTGGCGACGTACCGGCGCGTGTCCGCGAACATGCCGTTGCGCTTCACCGACGACGCGCCCTGGTAGTAGCCCGCGATCGCGGTCGGCAGGTCAGGAGCGTTCCTGACCAGGGTGCGCAGGATGGCGACACCGGCGACGACATTGTCGTCAGGATCGACGAGGTTGAGCGGGCGGCCGACGAGCTGGGACGCCCACTCGCCCGAGGTGGGGATGACCTGCATGGTGCCGATGGCGTTCGCCGGCGAGACCACGGCGTGGTTGAAGCCCGACTCCTGGAACGCCACGGCCTGGGCGAGCGCCGGGTCGACGCCCATCGCTCGCGCGGTCGCGGCGACCTTCGCCTGCATCTGCGCCTTCGTCGGCACGGATGCGCTCTTGAGCGTCGTGAGGTTCGCGTTGGCGGCGGCGACCACGTGGTCCGCGTAGGTGCGCCCAGCGAAGGTGTTGCCGACGGAGGCCGGAGCCGGCGACGTGCTGGCGCCGGGGACGGAGAGCGTCTGGCCGATGCGGATCAGGGCGCGCTGGTCCAGGCCGTTCGCGGCGACGATCGTCGCTACGGAGCTGCCGAACCTCGTGGCGATGGCGGAGACGGTGTCGCCGGACCGCACGACGTAGGCGGTCGTGCTGCGCGCCGCTGCGACGGCTGCCGGTGCCGGGGCTGCCGCCGTTGCCGCGCCCGGGACGGTCAGGGTCTGGCCCACGCGGATCAGTGCGCGAGCGTTCAGGCCGTTGGCCGAGACGATCGCCTGGACCGTGGTCCCGTGCCGGGCGGCGATCCGTCCGACGGTGTCACCGGCGACGACGGTGTACCCGGTGGCGGCGGCGCGGGTCGCCGCCGGGGCAGCGGCCGGAGCGGTCGTGCCGGTCGGGACGGTCAGGACCTGCCCGATCCGGATGCGCGAGACGTCGGCCAGGGCGTTGGCCCGGGCGATGGCGCTCACCGTGGTGCCGCTCCGGACGGCGATGTGGCTGACGGTGTCGCCCGACCGGACCGTGTACTGCTCGTCGGCGTGGGCGACGCCACCCGTCGCCGTGGCTGCGACCGCGGCGAGCGCGAGCGCGCCCGTCCCGGTGGCGGCGCGGCGGAGCCCGACGGAACGGGCTGCGGCGGACTGGGACATGGCGACACCTCGTGTTGCAGAAGTTAACAAAAGTTTCCTGTGTGACAGGAGTGACAAAAAGTGACGGTAGCCCACGGAATCCGACCTGGAAAGCGCGCGGGGGAATTGCCGGGGTGTAATTCCCGGTTGCGTACTCTGGTCGGGTGAACGCATCAGCAGACGTCCTCGACCAGCTCGTAGGTGAGTGGCTCACCGTCCCCGACGTCGCCGACCGGCTCGGCACCGAACCGTCGAAGGTCCGCCGCATCGTCCAGGAGCGCCGTGTCGTCGGCACGCGTCGGGGGGACCCGCGCGTGTTCTCGATCCCGGCGGCGTTCCTCGTTCCTGGTCACCTGGCGAACCCCGCGCAGCCCACCGCGCCGGACGAGCACGAGCCGTGGACGGTGCTCGCCTCGCTCCAGGGAACGCTCACCGTGCTCTCCGACGCCGGCTTCTCCGACGAGGACGCGATCGAGTGGCTGTTCACCGAGCAGGAGGCGCTGCCGGGCACGCCGATCGATGCTCTGCGGGCCGGCCGCAAGACGGAGATCCGTCGGCTCGCCGCTGCCGAGCTCTAGCCCGTCCGTGCGTTCGGGCTGAACCTCGACGTCAGGCGTGCCGGTCCACGGCAGCGTGCGACAGGCCGACGAGCAGCTCGTTCGCCGGTTCCGGCCAGCCGCGGGCGTCGATGAGCGAGAAGGCCCTTGCGGCCAGCTGGTCGATCAGCTCCTCGATGTCGTCCGGTGCGCCCGTCGACTTGATCGCGTCGGCCAGCTCGGTGATGTCCGCGTCGGTCAGTCGCCGGTCGCCCAGCCGGGTGCGCAGGAGCATCACGGTGGTGGCGTCGCCGGCTGAGCGAGCCCGCGCAACGGCGCGTGCCGTGAGCACGGTCCGCTTTCCTTCGCGCAGGTCGTCGCCTGCCGGCTTGCCCGTGGTTGCCGGGTCACCGAACACGCCGAGCAGGTCGTCGCGGAGCTGGAAGGCCTCGCCGAGCGGAAGCCCGAGCGCACGACACGCGTCGAGGGACGCTTCGTCGGCGTCGGCGAGCGCTGCCCCGAGCGTGATCGGGTGCTCGACGCTGTAGCGCGCGGCCTTGGCGCGGATCACCTCGCGGGACCGGGCTTCGTCCGCCACGGGGTCGTCGCCCCACGGGAGCGCCTGGGCGAGCACGTCGAGGTACTGCCCGACGGTCACCTCGGTACGCATCAGGTCGAACACGGCCCGGGCCCGCTCCGCGCGCTGGAGCGGCTGGGTAGCGAGTGCGCCCGCGAACTCCTGCTCGCTCGCCACCAGGGTCAGGTCGCCGAGCAGGATGGCCGCCGACATGCCGAACCGTTCGGCGTCGCCGGTCAGGCCGTGCTCGTCGTGCAGCGCCGCGAAGGCCCGGTGTGCCGCGGGGAACCCGCGACGCGTGTCGGAGTCGTCCATGACGTCGTCGTGGAACAGCGCAGCGGCCTGGAAGAGCTCGAGCGCGGCGCCGACCCGGATGACCGCGTCGGCCTCGGGCGTGCCCGGCAGACCGCCGTGCGCGCGCCATGACCAGTAGCAGAAGGCAGCGCGCAGGCGCTTGCCGCCCGAGAGCATCTGCGCGACCGCATCGGCGAGCCGGTCGGCGTCGCCGCTCGCCGCGGCCAGGACAGATCGCAGCTGGCTCACGTGACGCGCGAGGACGGCGTCGATGCGCGAGCGGACGTCCTCGACGTCGACGAGGGCAGGGTGCTGGGGGCTCACGCCGGGCAGCCTACGGTGATGCGGTGCGGACCCGCCCGCCGACGGTCAGCGTGCGCTCGCCGTCCCGGTCGAGGATGCCGACGACCAGGAGCTCTGCACCGTTGTCGCGAGCGAATGTCGCCTGCGCGGCGAGGCCCGGCTCTGCTTCCGGGGGCGTCCCCGCCACGAACCCGGCCGCGACGAGCGGCGCGCTGACGGCCGCGAGCAGCTCGCCGGTCGGTTGCTGTGTCCGGAGGTTCAGGCTGACCTCCGTGAGGTCCGTGCCGTCGACGGGCTCCGCCGACGACACCAGCACCTCGGCGCCGGCCGGCACGGGGAGCAGATCGCTCGGGAACCCGTCGACCACCTCGCCCACAGCGGAGTTCGGGCTGTCGGACCCGGGCAGGAGCGTCTCGGTCGGGGAGGGAGAAGCCGTCACCACGGTGGGTGCCGTCGGGGTCGCTGTGCCCGGACCGCTCGTCGTGCAGCCGGCGGTGCACAGCAGCGCGGCGAGGCCTGCTGCGAGCGCTGCGGCGCCGTGCGCGCGCGGGCGGGACGATCTGAGCATCGGGCCAGGCTAGCCGCCGGTGCTCCACCTGCCGCACCGTTGGGGAGCTCGACGCGACCACAGCCCTCGGCCGTGCACAGGTGCGGGACGACGCCGTTGCGGCGACCTCGCAGCGGGTGGGGTGGACCCATGGAGATCACCACAGTCCGCATGAGCGACATCCGTGAGCTGCTCGCGCTCGTGCCCCATCGACTCGGGTTCAGGCCGCAGGACAGCGCAGTCGCCGTGAGCCTGCGATCCCCGCGGGGCCGCGTCGGCCTCGTGGTACGGGTCGACCTGAGCCACCTCGCCGACACCCAGGAGGGACCTGGCCTCGCCCGTCGACTCGTGGCGTACCTGGGCCGGGACGATGCCTCCCGGTGCGTTCTCGTCCTCTACACGGAGGACGACCCGCGCGACCGCTCCGGGGCCGCCTACCGAGCCGCCGCCCACTTCCGTGACACCGCAGAGCCGGCTCTCGACGACGTCCCGGTGTGGGTCGTGTCGTCGACGGGCTACCTGTCGCTCGGGTGCGAGGACGACTGCTGCCCTCCTGGCGGACGCCCGTTGATCGACCTCGACTCGACCCAGGTCGGCGCCGAGCTCGTGCTGGCCGGATCCGCGGTGGCTGACTCGCGCGCGGACATCGCGCGTATCCGGCCCGCTCCTGCAGAGCGGCGACGCACGGTCGCCCGGGCGCGCCGCCGGTGGGAGCGGCATCGTGAGGATGCGCTGGTCGGGGGTTCGGCGGACATCGCCTCGTGGCGGCTCTCGTCCGTGACCGCCTGGCGGGACGTCGTCGCCCGGGTGTCGGCCGAGGGCGGTCCTGGAACGCGGATGCCATGGGGAAGGCTCGAGGCCGGGCTCGACGACCGCTTGGTGCGCGACGCGATCCTCGTCACGCTCGTCCCGGGCACGGGAGACCTGGCGGAACGCTCGGTGTCCGCCGACCCGGCGGACGACCCCGCCGACGTGGACCGGGCGCTCGGGGCCGCGATGGCGCGGATCATCGACCCCGCGTGCGCCGTCCCGCCTCCGCAGCCGGCCACGTCCGTCCACGAGGCCGCACTCGAGGGGGTCGTGGCGCACGGCCGGGCCGGTGAGCAGGCGCCCGCTCTGACGCTGCTCGCACTGCTGTCGTGGTGGCGCGGTGACGGCGCCCGGGCGCGCGTGCTTCTCGACGGTGCGCTGGACGCCGCCCCGGACTACCGGTTGACGAGGCTCCTCGACGACGCCCTCGATGCGGCCATACCGCCGGGCTGGGTGCGCCGGGCGGTGGACTGACCTGCGCAGGCGTCCTCGAGGGAGATCCGCCGGGACACGGACGGATGCAGTCGTGGTGCGCGCCACCCTCCGGTAGCGTCACGCACAGGCGACGTCGCCGCAGACGGCAGGAGGACCGATGGGAATCGTGGTGGGTTACCTGGCCACCCCGGAGGGTCGGGCGGCTCTCGATGCGGCGGTCGACGAGGCGCATCGCCGCCAGACGCCCGTGGTCGTCGTGGTCAGTGCGCAGCCCGGAGAGCCGGAGGCCGATCGGGCGAACGTGGAGGCCGACCTGGACCAGGTGCGGGTGAAGCTGACGGAGGCCGGTGTCGAGCACGAGGTTCGGCTCCTGGAGAGCGGCGATGTCGCCGACGACCTGATCTCGACCGCCGAGCAGGTCGACGCACACCTCATCGTCCTGGGCCTTCGCCGGCGCAGCCCGGTGGGCAAGCTGATCCTCGGTGCCAACGCGCAGCGGGTCCTGTTCGACGCGGCGTGCCCGGTCCTGACAGTGAAGCCCGGCCCGGCGTGACGGGACCGTCCTGACCGGGAATCTCTCGGTGTTCTCGTTCGTTGTGACCCTGCAACCCCGCGAAATCCGTCGATGACGGCTGTCTCGTCCTGCCCGAGGTAACGGCGAGAGCCTCGCGAGGTCGGTACAATATCTATCTAGACTCCCGGCCCCTCCCGGTGTCGCGTTGCCGAAAGGTCGTTCGTGTCGTCCCAGACCCCGCACCCCGCTCTTCCGCGAGAGTTCGAGCACCCCGCACTTCAGGCGCTCGTGCTTCGCGGCCGCACCCACGGCACGGTCGGTGCCGAGGAGCTGCGCACCGCGTGCGAGCAGGCTGACGTCCAGGACGCGAAGCGCCTGCGCGCCGTCGTCCGCGGTCTCGCAACCGCCGGCATCACCGTCGCCGACCCGACCGCCGCGCCGGCTCGCGTTGCTGCCGCGACGAGCGCCAAGGCGCGTCCGACTGCCAAGGCCGTCGTCGCGCCGCCCGAGGAGGGCGCCGCAGCACCTGCGACCAAGCCCAGGGCGAGCCGCGCGAAGGCTGCTCCGGCCGCGAAGGCAGCGCCCGCCGCCAAGGCGGCACCGGTTGTCGACGGCGACCCGGCCGAGGACGGACCGGTCGACGGCGAGGACATCGACATCGAGGCGATCGAGGTCGTGGACGTCGTCGCCGAGGTGATCGAGGTCGTCGAGGCAGTCGAGGCAGCTGACGACGACGACGAGTCCGAGGACGGCGAGAAGAAGCCCGCCGCCAAGGAGGAGGAGTCCGAGGACAGCGGATTCGTCTACTCCGACGCCGACGACGACGACGCCCCGGCGCAGCAGGTCGTCACCGCCGGCGCGACTGCGGACCCGGTCAAGGACTACCTGAAGCAGATCGGCAAGGTCGCCCTGCTGAACGCCGAGCAGGAGGTCGACCTGGCCAAGCGCATCGAGGCAGGACTCTTCGCCGACGAGCGGCTGAACGCGGGCGTCACCATGGAGCCCAAGATCAAGCGCGAGCTCGAGTGGATCGCCAACGACGGTCGCCGCGCCAAGAACCACCTGCTCGAGGCCAACCTGCGGCTCGTCGTCTCGCTGGCCAAGCGCTACACCGGCCGCGGGATGCTGTTCCTGGACCTGATCCAGGAGGGCAACCTCGGTCTGATCCGTGCGGTCGAGAAGTTCGACTACACCAAGGGCTACAAGTTCTCGACCTACGCCACGTGGTGGATCCGGCAGGCGATCACGCGTGCCATGGCCGACCAGGCGCGCACGATCCGCATCCCGGTGCACATGGTCGAGGTCATCAACAAGCTCGCGCGCGTGCAGCGCCAGATGCTCCAGGACCTGGGCCGTGAGCCCACGCCGGAGGAGCTGGCCAAGGAGCTCGACATGACGCCCGAGAAGGTCGTCGAGGTCCAGAAGTACGGTCGCGAGCCCATCTCGCTGCACACGCCCCTCGGTGAGGACGGCGACAGCGAGTTCGGTGACCTGATCGAGGACTCCGAGGCCGTCGTCCCGGCGGACGCCGTCAGCTTCACGCTCCTTCAGGAGCAGCTGCACCAGGTGCTCGACACGCTCTCCGAGCGCGAGGCCGGCGTGGTGTCGATGCGGTTCGGCCTCACCGACGGTCAGCCCAAGACGCTCGACGAGATCGGGAAGGTCTACGGGGTCACGCGCGAGCGGATCCGGCAGATCGAGTCCAAGACGATGTCGAAGCTTCGCCACCCGTCGCGTTCGCAGGTCCTGCGCGACTACCTGGACTGACGGAGCGGCATACCGCGAACGCACGACGAGGCCCGGACCGGACGGTCCGGGCCTCGTCGTGTGTGGCGCAGAGTTGCGTATCTCCTGTTCATCCCGTGGATACAGAGATGTATACGTACGGAAACACGAGGTCCCTATCGTCCGATCCGAGAGGTGAGCGGCAACGGTGCCGCGATTGCCTTCCGGCTGCGGGTCGGTCGCCATCACTGCGCTAGGGGTCGGACATGAAGCTGCTCCACATCATCGCCTCGCCACGTCACGAAGCGTCGAACACCTTGAAGGCGTCGGAGGCGTTCGTCTCCAGCCTGCGTGAGCAGCATCGCGACCTCACGGTCGACGTCATCGATCTGTACGACCACGATCTGCCCTCGATGGAGGGCGAGAACATCGAGGCGAAGTACGACCTGCTGGTCGGACGTCCGATCGACCCGGACCATGCCGAGGCGTGGGCGCACGTCGAGGCGCTGATCGCGCACTTCACGGCTGCGGACGCGTACCTGATCACCGTTCCGATGTGGAACCTCAGCATCCCGTACGCGCTCAAGTACTACATCGACTGCATCGTGCAGCCGGGCTACACGTTCCGGTACAACTCGATGGGGTACCCCGAGCCGATGGTGCTGGGCAAGAAGATGGTCGTCGCGACGACGCGGGGCAGCGACTACTCGGCCGGCGGGCCGATGCACGCCTTCGACTTCATGGAGCCCTATCTGCGCGCGATCTTCGGGTTCATCGGGGTCACGGACATCGAGTTCGTCTGCGGTCAGCCGATGCACGGGACGCCCGAGCAGCGTGAGTCGGCGCTGGCCGGAGCGATCGTGAAGGCGCGCGAGCTGGGGGCGAGTGCCGACTGGGCAGACGTCACGGCCGACCGTGTCACTGCGACGGCGATCGCCTCGTAGGCGGCATCCAGCTGCAGAAGCTGCGGCGCCGAGCGGAAGACGGACGAGGCCCGGACCTGTGTGGTCCGGGCCTCGTCGCCGTCTCGGTGGTGCCGCGCGCTCAGGTGGCGGCGCCGGCTCCGGCTCCGTGCTCTGCGAGCAGTCGATCGGTCTCGTCCTGCACGTGGGTGGCTAGCGCAGCGAACTTGGGCGCGTGCTCGCGCGCGTGATGCGCGCAGAACAGGAGCTCTCCGACCGGGAGGATGACCCGGACGTAGGCCTGCGCGCCGCAGCGGTCGCAGCGGTCGGCTGCGGTCAGTGGTTGCGTCATGGTCCCCGTCACAGATCAATACAACCATCCCCGCCGCGGTTTGAAGGCACCCAGAGCGGGTGGTTCGCTCACCGCGTAGTCGACTGTGACCGTCCCGAAACAAAACGAGATCTGCTGTAACAAGGGCAGACGGATCGAATGTCGATCGTGTGTCCGCCCAGGGGTGTGCGTGCCGACGCGAGCGGCATGGCAGCCCGGCTGCGTCGGGGTCGGCGGATACGATCGGGCGGTGACGACGACCTCCTCCCAGTCCGGCTACACCGCCCGGCACCTCTCGGTGCTGGAGGGCCTCGAGGCGGTGCGCAAGCGCCCGGGCATGTACATCGGCACCACCGACAGCCGCGGTCTGATGCACTGCCTGTGGGAGATCATCGACAACTCGGTGGACGAGGCGCTGGCCGGCTACGGAGATCGCATCGACATCGTGCTGCATGCCGACGGGTCGGTCGAGGTGCGCGACAACGGTCGTGGCGTGCCCGTGGACGTCGAGCCCAAGACGGGGCTGACCGGCGTCGAGGTGGTCTACACGAAGCTGCACGCGGGCGGGAAGTTCGGCGGCGGCTCGTACGGCGCGTCCGGCGGCCTGCACGGTGTCGGCGCCTCTGTGGTCAACGCCCTGTCCTCGCGGCTCGACGTCGAGGTGGACCGCAACGGCCGGACGCACCGCATGACGTTCCGCCGGGGAGAGCCGGGGACGTTCGACGACCGTGGCGGCATCGGCCCGGACTCGACGTTCGAACCGTTCGTCTCGGGCTCGCAGCTCGAGCTGGGCGGCAAGGTCGCCCGCGCCAGGACCGGGACGCGCGTGCGCTACTGGGCGGACCCGCAGATCTTCCCGAAGACGGCGGTCTTCGCCTACGACGAGCTGGTCACGCGCGCCCGGCAGACGAGCTTCCTGGTGCCGGGTCTGACCTTGATGGTCCGCGACGAGCGCGGGATCGCGGGCACGCCCGGCGCGGACGGGCCGCACGAGGAGACGTTCCTGCACAGCGGTGGAGTCGTGGACTTCGTCGACCACCTGGCGCCGGACCCCGCAGTGACCGAGACGTGGCGCCTGACCGGGTCGGGC
Source organism: Cellulomonas sp. P4_H4 (assembly GCF_056400865.1). Taxonomy (NCBI): domain Bacteria; kingdom Bacillati; phylum Actinomycetota; class Actinomycetes; order Micrococcales; family Cellulomonadaceae; genus Cellulomonas; species Cellulomonas sp. P4_H4. Next base: position 383,060 of record NZ_JBFUKL010000003.1, on the reverse strand, counting down.
ACGTTCCACGAGACCGTGCCGGTGCTCGACGAGCGTGGCCACATGACCGCGCAGGAGGTGTCCCGGCTCTGCGAGGTCGACGTGGCGCTGCGCTGGGGGACCGGCTACGACACCGAGGTCCGCAGCTTCGTCAACATCATCTCGACGCCTAAGGGCGGGACGCACATGGCCGGCTTCGAGGCCGGGCTCCTGCGCACGCTGCGCAAGCAGGTCGAGGCGAACGCGCGCCGGCTCAAGATCTCCGCGCGCGACACGTCCGAGCGGATCGACAAGGAGGACGTCCTCGCGGGGATGACCGCCGTCGTCACGGTCCGACTCGCGGAGCCGCAGTTCGAGGGGCAGACCAAGGAGGTGCTGGGCACCGGAGCGGTGCGGGCGATCGTCGCGCGGGTCATGGACACCGAGCTGGCCGCGATCTTCTCCTCGCCCAAGCGCGACCACAAGGCGCAGTCGTCCTTGCTGCTGGACAAGATCGTCGGCGAGATGCGCGCCCGCCTGTCCGCGCGCAAGCAGAAGGAGATCTCGCGCCGCAAGAACGCGCTCGAGACGAGCTCCCTGCCGGCCAAGCTCGCCGACTGCCGGTCCGACGACGTGGGCCGCAGCGAGCTCTTCATCGTCGAGGGGGACAGCGCGCTCGGCACCGCCAAGCTGGCGCGCAGCTCCGACTTCCAGGCGCTGCTGCCCATCCGCGGCAAGATCCTGAACGTCCAGAAGGCCTCGGTCTCGGACATGCTCAAGAACGCCGAGTGTGCGGCGATCATCCAGGTGGTCGGTGCCGGGTCGGGTCGCACGTTCGACCTGGAGGCGGCGCGCTACGGGAAGATCGTGCTGATGACCGACGCCGACGTCGACGGCGCGCACATCCGCACCCTGCTGCTCACGCTGTTGTTCCGGTACATGCGCCCGCTGGTCGAGGACGGGCGCGTGTACGCGGCCGTGCCGCCGCTGCACCGGATCGAGGTGATCGGCGGTGGCGGGCGCAAGAACGAGTACGTGTACACGTACTCGGAGGCCGAGCTGGCGGCGACGTTGAAGAAGCTGGACCGGTCGGGCAAGCGCTACAAGGACGACATCCAGCGGTACAAGGGCCTGGGCGAGATGGACGCCGACCAGCTGGCCGAGACGACGATGGACCCGCGGCACCGCACGCTGCGCAGGGTCACCGTCGAGGGTGCGCAGCGGGCCGAGGAGATCTTCGAGCTGCTCATGGGTTCGGACGTCGCGCCGCGCAAGGACTTCATCGTCGCGGGTGCCGACGGCTTGGACCGCAGCCGCATCGACGCCTGAAATCCGGTTGCCCGACGTGGGCGGGACCGGGATCGTGGCCCGGTGACCTCCACCGATCTGGCGCCCATCGTCGAGCGCGTCGCCGCCCCACGACACCTGCCGAGCATGGACGGGGTCGGTGGCCTGACGTGGCGACCGCTGACCCGTGACGACGTCCCCGAGCTCGCCCGCCTGGTCGCCGCGATCGAGGAGGCCGAGAAGCGGCCGTACCGCACCTCCGAGGAGGAGATCGACGAGGAGTTCGACGGGGACTGGAAGAACCACGACCTCGACACGCTCTGTGGCGTGGACGCCGAGGGCAGGATCCGCGCGTACGCGTCGATCAACCAGCCACCCGGTGACCTGCGCGTGGTGCGTGCATTCCTCGACGGCGGAGTCGACCCGCAGTGGCGCGGCCGGGGGATCGGGCGTCAGGTCCTCGCCTGGTCCGACGGCCGTGGTCGCCAGAAGCTGGCCGAGTCGGGCAAGGAGCTGCCCGCGCGGCTGGCGTCGTTCGTCGACGACGGCGCCGTGGCCACCACCCGGCTCCTGCGTGCGGGCGGCCTCACGCCGGTTCGGTACTACGCCGAGATGAAGCGGCCGCTCGACGTCGAGCTGCCCGGCATCCCGGCGCCCGACGGCCTCACGATCGTGCCGTGGTCGACCGAGCTGGACGAGCAGGTCCGCCTCGCCCACAACGAGGCGTTCGCCGACCACTGGGGCAGCGAACCGCGCACGGCCGCTGAGTGGTCGCAGGGCCGGAGCATGTTCGCACCGGCGTGGAGCCTCGCCGCGATCGAGGACGCCACCGGCGAGGTCGCGGGCTACCTCATGTCGTCCAAGTTCGAGCAGGACTGGGAGCTCAACGGGTACAGCGCGGGGTACACGGACCTGCTCGGCGTGCGGCGCGCCTGGCGGGGCCGACGGCTGGCGGGGGCCTTGCTGAGTGCGGCCATGACGGCCTACCGGGCCGACGGGATCGAGTACGCAGAGCTCGGCGTCGACACCGCGAACCCGTCCGGTGCGCACAAGCTCTACGCCGACCTCGGCTACGTGGTCTACCACAGCTCGACGCTCTACTCGATCGAGCTGTAGGACGTCACCCGCGGGCTCGTCCTGGGGTGCATCCCGGGTCGGTTATCCTCGGGCGCGACGGGACGACGACGTCTCGCACGCACGTCAGCCGGACGACGACGTCCGGCCTCGAGGGAGGTCGTCGTGGGACGCTCGTTGTCCTTTGCCGCGCGCATCTGGGTCGTCGCCTTCGTGGCGGTCGCACTCGTCCAGCTGGCGGCGGAGTGGATCGGTGCGGACACGGCTGCCCGGGTGACGCAGTGGGCGCTCATGCCGCTCTTGGCCGGAGCGCTCATGGCTGCGACCCGGTGGCCGCGCGGGCACCTCGTGACCTGGGTGGTGGTCGCCCTCGGCTTCTCCTGGCTGGGCGACCTCGTGCCGTCCCTCGTCGCCGACGACGCGTCGTTCCTCGTCATGGTCGGCTTCTTCCTCATGGCGCAGATCGCGTTCATCGTTGCGTTCGCGCCTGATGCCCGGCGCTCGGTGCTGCACCGTCGTCCGGTGCTCCTGCTGCCCTACGCGGTCGTCCTGGTGGTCATGGTCGGTGCCTGCGCGCAGGGTGCCGGCACGCTGCTGATCCCCGTGGCGGTGTACGGCGGTTGCCTCGCGGCGATGGCGGTGCTGTCGACCGGGGTCAGCCGGCTCGCGGGGATCGGTGGCGCGATCTTCCTCGTCTCGGACGCACTGATCGCGCTCGGCGAGTTCGTGCCGTCGTGGGACCTGGCGCACCAGGACTTCTGGGTCATGCTCACCTACGTGCTGGCCCAGGCCCTCATCGCTGTCGCCGTCGTGGAACGCAACGCTCGGCAGCGGCGCGCGCCCGAGCCTGCACCGCGACCGGTCGTCGGCCGGCCGGGCGTGCCCGACAACGTCGTCTCGATGGTCCGCGCCGCGCGAGCGCTGAGCCGACAGCGGGTCCCGGCGCGCTGAGACCGGGCTCAGCCGACCGCGTGCACGGGCGCGCTCAGCGCGGTGCCGGACATGTCGCGGCGCGGGTCGAGAGCCGGCAGCTCGATCGGCTGGCCGGCCGAGCCTGTCGCCCAGGCGGGCGCCAGACCGACCCACGCGAGGATCAGGGCGTCCTCGTTCCGCAGGAACCGGTGCGCACGGACGCCGCCCGTCGCGCGTCCCTTCCCGGGGTACGCCTCGAACGGGGTCACCTTGGCGGACCCGGCCTGGGTGCCCGGCAGAGCCCCGGTGGCGCCGGCGACCGTGACGACGACCGCCCTGTCCGCCTGGTCCTCGGGCACCGCAGCGAACGCGACGACCCGCTGCCCGGCGGCGAGCTTGATCCCGGCCATGCCGCCCGCGGCACGCCCCTGCGGCCGGACGGCGGACGCGGCGAAGTGCAGGAGCGAGGCGTCCGACGACACCAGCACGAGCTCATCGGTGTCGGTGACCGCGACCGCGCCGACCACCTCGTCGCCGTCCTTGAGCGCGATCGCCTCCCACGCGTCACGGTTGCCGGGGATGTCGCCCGCCGTCACGCGCTTGACGGTGCCCTGCGTCGTGGCCAGCGCGAGGGTCGGTGCGTCTGCGGCCAGGGACGTGAGGCCGACCACGCGCTCGCGCGGCAGGAGCGTCACCACCTCGCCCAGGGGCACGCCGCCCGACAGGTTGGGGGTGCCGTCCGTCGGCGGCAGCGAGGGCAGGTCGAGGACGGAGACGCGAACGATGCGCCCCTGCGACGTGACGACGCCGATCTCGGCACGGGCGGTCGTCGAGACCGTCCCCGAGACCACGTCGTGCTTGGTGCGCCGGGCGCCCTCGACGCGGGCGGGGAGCTCGTCGGACGCCGTCCGGGCGAGCAGGCCGGTACCGGACAGCAGGACCCAGCAGGCGGTGTCCGCGATCTCGAGCGGTGCGGCGGCACCTCGTGCGGCAGGAGCGCCCGTCACCGACGTGCCACCTGCGGACTCCAGCAGGATCGTGCGACGAGGGGTCCCGTAGGTCGCGGCGACGTCGGCCATCTCCTGTGACACGAGCGCACGCAGGCGGGCCTCGTCGGCCAGGATCTCGCGCAGCTCGGCGATCTCCGTGGCGAGCTGCTCCTGCTCCTTCTCGAGCTCGATCCGGGAGAACCGCGTGAGTCGGCGCAGACGCAGCTCGAGGATGTACTCGGCCTGCGGCTCGGACAGGTCGAACACGGTGCGAAGCCGGGCGCGCGCGGTGTCGGAGTCGTCCGAGGCGCGGATGACCTGGATGACCTCGTCGATGTCCAGGATCGCGATCAGCAGGCCCTCGACCAGGTGCAGGCGTTCGAGCCGCTTGGCCAGGCGGAACTCCGAGCGGCGTCGCACCACGACGAGGCGGTGCTCCACCCAGACGACCAGCAGCTCACGCAGGCCGAGAGTGCGGGGCTGACCCGCCACCAGGGCGACGTTGTTGATGGAGAACGAGTCCTCGAGCGGCGTGAACCGGTAGAGCTGCTCGAGGACGGCCTCAGGCACGAACCCGGTCTTGACCTCGATCACGAGCCGCAGCCCGTGGGTCCGGTCGGTCAGGTCCATGGCGTCCGAGATGCCGGTGAGCTTCTTGGTCTGGACGCCCTCCTTGACCTTCTCGATGACCTTCTCGGGCCCGACGCCGTAGGGCAGCTCCGTGATGACGATGCCCTTGCGCTTGGGCGTCACGTTCTCGATGCGGGCGGTCGCGCGGGTCCGGAACGCGCCGCGGCCCGTGCGGTACGCGTCGCGGACGCCGTCGAGTCCGACGATCTTGCCGCCCGAGGGGAGGTCCGGGCCGGGGACGAACCGCAGGAGGTCCTCCAGCGTCGCGTCCGGGTGCAGCACGAGGTGACGGGTCGCCGCGATGACCTCGATGAGGTTGTGCGGCGCCATGTTGGTCGCCATGCCGACCGCGATGCCTGCTGCGCCGTTGACCAGGAGGTTCGGGATCGCCGCGGGGAGGACCTCGGGCTGCGTGAGCTTGTTGTCGTAGTTCGGGACGAAGTCGACGACGTCCTCGTCGAGGCCCGTAGTCATGGCCAGGGCCGCCGGAGCCATGCGCGCCTCGGTGTACCGGGGAGCGGCGGGGCCGTCGTCGAGCGAGCCGAAGTTGCCGTGGCCGTCGATCAGGGGCAGCCGGAGCGAGAACGGCTGCGCGAGACGCACCATCGCGTCGTAGATGGCCGTGTCGCCGTGCGGGTGGAGCCGGCCCATGACGTCGCCGACCACGCGGGCGGACTTCACGTACGGGCGGTCCGGGCGCAGGCCCATCTCCGACATCTGGAAGAGGATCCGGCGCTGCACCGGCTTGAGGCCGTCCCGGGCGTCGGGCAGGGCACGCGAGTAGATGACGGAGTACGCGTACTCGAGGAACGAGCCTTCCATCTCGGTCGCGACGTCGATGTCGACGATGCGTTCGACGATGTCCTCAGGCGGGACGTCGGGGGTCGCGGGGCGACGCGCCATCGTTGGTGCTCCTCGGGGCAGGACTGCTGTGCGCCGACCATTGTGGACTGTCTGCGCGCAAAACCGGGCTCCGACAGGCCGCGGCGCGCAGGGCACCGCACTAGCCTGACGGACATGGCAGACGTCGCAGGCGACGCCCCCGCATACCCGGCCGGGTGGGAGGCGGACGTCGTGCTGCACGACGGCTCCACCACGAGAGTGCGTCCCATCCTGCCGAGCGACGCGGACGCCCTCCAGGCGTTCCACATGAGCCAGTCGGAGCGCTCGATCTACCTGCGCTTCTTCGCGGCGATGGAGCGCCTGTCGGAGCGCGACCTGCAGCGGTTGGTGAACGTCGACCACCTCGACCGCGTGGCGCTGGTCGCGGTCGCCGAGGTGGACGGGGTCGAGCAGATCATCGGCGTGGCCCGCTACGACCGGATCGGCGACGACGACGCGGAGGTCGCGTTCAACGTCTCGGACGCGCACCAGGGCCGCGGGGTGGGCTCGGTCCTGCTCGAGCACCTCGCCGCCGCCGCGCGGGAACGGGGGGTCGGGCGCTTCGTCGCCGAGGTCCTCCCGCAGAACGGGCGGATGATCTCGGTGTTCCGAGACGCGGGCTACGTGGTGGCGCAGCGCACCGAGGACGGCGTCGTCGCCCTCGCCTTCGACATCGACCCGACGGACCGGTCGCTCGCCGTCATGGCGGACCGCGAGCACCGGGCCGAGGCGCGGTCGGTGCGGCAGCTCCTCGAGGCGCGTTCCGTTGTCGTGGTCGGGCCGGGGGAGGACGACGCGTCCCTCGTCGGTCGGCTCGCCGCGAGCGTGTGGGCGGACCTCGGCGCGGGCGACCAGGACCTGGTCCGGCACGCGGTCGGCGTCCCTGGTGTCGAGTCACCCGCGCTCGTGGACGTCCTCGGACCGGTCGACCTCGCGGTCGTCGCCGTCCCCGCGCAGGACTGCGTCGGCGTCGTGCGCGACCTGGCCCGGCTCGGTGTGCGGGGTGTTGTCCTGCTGACCGCAGGGTTCGCCGAGAACGGGCCCGCGGGCCTCGAGCTGCAGCGCGAGCTGCTGCGGGCGGCGCACGGGGCCGGGATGCGCCTCGTGGGGCCGGCGTCGTTCGGTCTGCTCGCCCACCGCGAGGGTGGACTGCTCAACGCCTCCCTGGCCCGCACACCCCCGCCTCCGGGCCGGATCGGGCTGTTCTGCCAGTCGGCACCCATGGCCGTCGCGCTGCTCGCCGCGGTCGGCCGACGGGGGATGGGGCTCTCGGGCTTCGTCTCGGCCGGCCACCGCGCGGACGTCTCGGGCAACGACCTGATGCAGTTCTGGGCGGACGACGACAGCACGGACGTCGTCGGCCTGTACCTCGAGTCGCTGGGCAACCCGCGCAAGTTCTCCCGCGTCGCACGTCGGCTGGCCCTGCTGAAGCCCGTGGTCGTGGTCACCGCTGGTCGCTCGGGCCAGGTCGTCCCGCCGGGGCACGCGGTCCGTGCGACGCATGCGCCGCCGCGCACGCTCGCGGAGATGCTCCGGCAGTCGGGCGTCGTGCGCGTCGACAACACGCACCAGATGCTCGACGTGGCGCAGGTTCTCGCCCACCAGCCGCTCCCGGCGGGGCGACGGACGGCGATCCTGGCCAGCTCCGCCTCGACGGCCGCGCTGGTCGCCGAGGCCGCGACGGCGGCGGGGCTCGTGGTCTCGGGGCGCGTGGTCCTGCTCGCCGAGGACGCGGACGCGGACGCGGTCCGTGACGCGGTCGCCACGCTGTACTCCGACCCGGAGAGCGATGTCGTGGTGGCCGTCCGGATCCCGACGGTCGGCGGTCCCGATCCGGTTCTGCAGGCCGAGCTCGCGGTGGCCGCGGCGCGCACGGGCCGCACCACCGTGGCGTGCATGGACGAGCTGCACGGTGTGACCCCCGAGCTCACGGCGTCGGACGCCGAGGGGCGGTCGTGGACGGTGCCCGCCTACAGCACACCCGAGGACGGTGCGCTCGCTCTGGGCAGGGCCGCCGGGTACGCACGCTGGCGCTCCGTCGACCGTGGCGTTCCGCTGCACCCGACGGGCGCTGACACGCGTACGGCTCGTCGGCTCGTGGCCGGCTGGCTCGCCGAGCAGGAGGTCGACGTCCTCACGCTGGACCCCGACCGCGTCGCTGAGCTCCTGGCGACCGTGGGCGTCCGGGTGGTGCCGTCGTTCCTGGTGGCCGATGCGGACGAGGCCGTCGCGGCAGCCGAGCGGATCGGCTGGCCGGTCGCCCTCAAGACCACCGTGCAAGCGCTGCGGCACCGGGCCGACCTGGGCGGCGTGCGTCTCGACGTCGCCGACGAGGTCGAGCTGCGCGGCGACGTCGAGCAGGTGCTCGCACTGTCGGGCGACTCCGCGAACGGCGGGTTGCCGCTCGAGGTCCAGGCCATGGCACCCCACGGGTCCGCGTGCGTGGTGCGCTCCGTCGAGGACCCGCTCTTCGGGCCGATCATCAGCTTCGGGCTCGCGGGAGACGCATCCGACCTGCTGGGCGACGTGGCCTACGGCGTGCCGCCCCTGACCGACGTCGACGTCGCGGAGCTCGTGCGGTCGGCGAGGGCGGCCCCACGCCTCTTCGGCTATCGCGGGCTGCCCGCGCTCGACGTGGGTGCCCTCGAAGACCTCATCGCCCGTGTGTCTGTCCTGGCCGACGACCTCCCCGAGCTGAGGTCGCTCGAGCTCAACCCCGTCGTCGTCTCCGAGCGCGGCGCGTCGGTCCTGGGAGCCCGGGCAGCGGTAGCGCACGCCGACCGCGCCGACGCCACCAGAAGGCTGTCGTCCACGTGAGCGGTCCGACCCGTCGCCACGAGTGGGAGGATGTCCGGGTGTCTGCACCTTCCACCGACCTGCGTGTCGACCTCCACCGTGCCGGTTACTACCCGGAGCTCGTCAGCGACGTGCTCGACGTGGCCCTGGCCGACGAGGACGTCGTCGCCCATCTCGTCCACCCCGAGACCACGTTCGACGCCGCCGAGGTGCGTCGCCACGTCACGGTCCTCGTCCTGACGCCCACCCGGCTCGTGGTCGCCCACGTGGACGACCACCCGGCCGACTCGGAGCACCCGTCGGCCAGCGCGTCGGCGACGACCGAGGCCGTTCCCCTCGCCGAGCTGAAGTCCGTCGCCCTGACCCACGTGGTCGGTCAGCCCGACAAGCACAAGGCTGGCAGCGGCGCCTCCGAGCTCACCCTCGTGATCGGCTGGGGCGCGGTCTCCCGCGTAGACCTCGAGCCCGCCACGTGCGGCGACCCGAACTGTGACGCCGACCATGGGCTCACCGGAACGCTGGCCCCGGACGACGTGGTGGTCCGGGTCAGCGCGCTCGCCGAGGGGGCCGACTCGGTCCGCGCAGCGACAGCCTTCGCGCGTCAGCTCTCGGCGGCCAGCGCGCGCGCCCGATGACCGACGTCGAGCGTCTCGAGTCGGTCGTCTCGGCCACGACGTTGGATGCGGAGCTCGAGGCCGCCGAGCTGATCGAGCCGAACTCGTCGTTCCCGTGCCTGGGTCGGGTCCTTCCCGCCGTCGCTGGCTCGCTGGGCCTCGACATCCCCGGCGCGGTCGAGTCGCAGCGGATCCTGGCACTGCCCTCCGCGTCGCGCGTGTGCGTCGTCCTCGTGGACGGGCTCGGGTACGCCAACCTGTCGGAACGCGCTGGGCACGCACCGTTCCTGCGTCGCGAGCTGGGCTCGTCCTCGCCGCTCACGAGCACGTTCCCCTCCACCACCGCGACCGCCATGGGCACCTTCGGGGTCGGGGTGCCGCCAGGGCGCACGGGCATGCTCGGCTACACGGTGCGCGACCCCGCGACCGGCGAGCTCGGCAACCTGGTGAGCTGGACCGGACTGCCCCCCGCGCGCGAGTGGCAGCGAGAGACCACCATGTTCGAGCACATGACCGGTGCCGGGACCGCCGTGACGAGCATCGGACCGTCGCGGTTCGCAGGCTCTGGTCTCACCGAGGCCGCCCTGCGCGGGCCGGTCTACGCGAGCGCGGAGTCGCTCGCGGCCCGCGTCGACGCGACCGTGGCCGCGCTGCGCCGCCCGGGGGTCGCCTACCTGTACTGGGGCGACGTCGACAAGGCCGGACATCATCACGGGTGGGGATCGCTGCAGTGGGGCGACGCTCTCGCCGAGCTCGACGCCGAGCTCGGGCGCCTGGCGCGCAGCCTGCCCAAGGACACGTTGCTGCTGGTCACGGCCGACCACGGCATGGTCGACGTCGACCTGAGCCAGCGCTGGGACGTCGCCACCGAGCCGCTTCTCGGCGCCGGGGTCGAGCTCGCCGCGGGGGAGCCGCGCGCGCTGCACCTGCACCTGACGCGCGGCACCGATCCGCTCGACGTCGTGGCGCGGTGGCGCGAGGTCCTCGGGTCGGCGGCGGTCGTCGCGACACGAGCAGACGCCACCGACCACGGGTGGTTCGGGGAGGTTGCCCCGCACGTCTCGCCGATCATCGGTGACGTCGTCGTCGCGATGACCGGACGGGCGAGCGTCGTGGACTCCGCGACGCAGTCGCCTGCCTCGCTCGATCTCGTCGGCGTGCACGGCTCGCTGACCCGTCACGAGATGCTCGTCCCGTGCATAGTCGTCGCATGAGCGGCCGTCGTCCGAAGGGTGGTGCCTGACCGGTGGCCGAGCTCGTCTTCTTCTCCGGGACGATGGACTGCGGCAAGTCCACCCTGGCGCTCCAGATGCACCACAACCACGTCGCACGCGGGCGTGACGGCGTCCTGTTCACGCGGCAGGACCGCGCAGGGAAGGCGACGATCTCCTCGCGTCTGGGCCTGACGCAGCAGGCCCACGAGGTCGGCGACTCGACCGACTTCTGGGCTGATGTCATCGCGCGCCGCACGCACGGGCACCCGGTCGACTACGTGATCGGCGACGAGGCGCAGTTCTACACCCCGCTGCAGATCGAGCAGCTGGCGCGGGTCGTCGACGAGCTCGCCGTGGACGTCTTCGCGTTCGGGATCTCCACGGACTTCCGCGCACGGTTGTTCCCGGGGGCCGCCCGCCTGGTCGAGCTCGCGGACCGCGTCGAGGTGCTCCAGGTCATGGCGTTGTGCTGGTGCGGCGCGCGGGCGACCCACAACGCCCGGACCGTCGGCGGGACGATGGTCGTCGAGGGCGAGCAGGTGGTCGTCGGAGACGTCGACTCCGGCGCCGACGTGGTCGGCTACGAGGTGCTGTGCCGCCGGCACCACATGCGCCGCATGACGGCGGCTGCGGCGCGCGCCGCCTCGCCGTCGATGCAGACGCTCGACTTCTAGACGGGACCTACTCGGGCTTCGCGCCGAAGACGATCTCGTCCCAGCTCGGGACCTTGGCGCGTCCACGACGTGAGGCCGCCCTCGGGCGTTCCGGGGTGTCGTCGGTGTCCGACGTGTCCGCGGCCAGCGCGACGGGCGTCGGGGACGGCAGCATGACCGGGGCGGGGTAGACCACAGCCTCCTCGGCGGAGTCCGCGTCGAGCGGGTGCGCGCCGGGTGCCTGGACGTCCGGTCGCCCGAAGTCGAAGGCGTGCTGCGGCCCGAAGCCCTCGAACTCCTCGGAGTCGTCGTCCTCCAGCTCGAGCGCCTGACGCACGCCGCGACGCTCGCGCAGGTCGTCGAGCAGCGCCGCCGTCTCGGCCTGCGGGTCGGGCACGGGCTCTGGCTCGGGTGCCTCGACGACACCGACACCGGCCGTGCGGACGGTGGTGCCGTCGGGCTGGAAGTCGAAGACGACGTCACGGACCGCCGCCAGGTGCCGGCGCGAGACGGGCTCGTCGGGGAGCTCGGTCTCGGACAGCCAGCGCGCCTCGTCCTCGTCGGCCACGACCGAGCGCTTCGACGCGTCGAACGTCCAGCGCGCCTCACGTTCGGAGCCGTCGACCGAGAACCGGGCGAGGACGACCCACGGCCCGTCGGTGTCCCGGGCAGAGTCCCAGGCCAGGGACGCGAGGTCGACGCCGCGCGCCGCGAGACGGTCGGTGACGAGGTCGCCTAGTACGGGGGCGCCCGTCTCGCGACCGACGCGGGTGCCACGGGCCTGCTCGGCGATGTGCTCGCGCTCGGCGAGCACGGGCCCCTCGTAGCGGCGGACACGTTCGATCGGCAGGCCGGCGGAGTCCGCGACCTCCTGCGTCGTGGCGCCTGCGCGGATGCGTGCCTGGATCTCCCGGGGGCTCAGGGTGCCCGCGCTCTCGGCGCGCAGCTGCTCGAGCTGCGGCCGGTCGCGACGCACCGCAGCGCGCAGTGGTTCGTCGATGCGCACCCGGTATCGCGTTCCGTCCGGACCCACCAGGACGAGATGCTCCCCGTCCTCGTGCAGACCCACCAGCTCGAGCTCAGCCATACGACCTCCCAGTACCTCGGGACGAGCGTGCCATCGATCGGGCCCGGAGCCGTGGACGCTGGACGGTGTGCCGCGGCCGGCGCTGACAGGATGACCCGGTGAGCGAAACCACCCGTGCCCTCATGCAGGTTGCCGAGACGATCGCCCGGGAGGCTGCCACGCTCGTGCGGGCGGGCCGCGAGGGGGAGATCTCCGTGGCGGCCACCAAGTCGAGCGCGCAGGACGTGGTCACGGCGATGGACCTCGCCTCCGAGGCGCTGCTGCGCCGACGGCTCGCGGTGCTGCGACCCGAGGACGGCATCCTCGGCGAGGAGGACTCGCTGACCTCGAGCAGGTCGGGCACCTGGTGGGTCGTCGACCCCATCGACGGCACGGTGAACTACCTCTACGGGCTTCCCGCCTACGCCGTGTCGGTCGCGGCCGTGACCTCGCCCGACGGCGCCGACCCGGACCCGGCGACGTGGACCGTGCTCGCCGGCTGCGTCGTCGCCCCCGCGGACGGCCGCGTCTTCCTGGCGGGCCTGGGGCAGGGGGCGACCCTCGACGGGCGGCCGCTGCGGGTCAACGAACCGCAGCCGCTGATCGACTGCCTCGTCGGCACAGGCTTCGGCTACGTCGCGTCGCGTCGTCGGTCCCAGGCCCGCGTCGTGGCCGACCTGCTCCCGCAGGTACGTGACATCCGTCGCATCGGTTCGGCGGCTCTGGATCTCTGCACGCTCGCTGCGGGCGGTCTCGACCTGTACTACGAGCGAGGCCTGCAGCCCTGGGACCTGGCGGCCGGGTCGCTCGTCGCCCAGGAGGCTGGTGCTGTGGTCACAGGCCTGCGGGGGCGGCCCGCGGGCGAGGACATGACGGTCGCCGGACCACCCGGACGCGTCGAGGAGCTGGTGTCCTACCTCGAGGCGTCGAACGCTGACCAGGACGGTTGACCAACAGCGGCGACCAGGGGCCGTTCGAGCATGAAGTTCTCCCACTGCTCGCGAATCCCAGCGATCTAGTGCAGAATCCCACCGCGACCGGGAACAAAACGCCAGCACGGCGCATTGATCTCGCGTACGAAGCCCCCCAAAGACACGGAGTGTGACGCCAGACATGGCTACCGACTACGACGCCCCGCGCAAGACCGAGGAGGACCTGAGCGAGGACTCGCTCCAGGAGCTCCAGGCTCGGCGTTCCGACAAGAACTCGGGCGTGGTGGACGAGGACGAGACCGAGGCCGCCGAAGGGTTCGAGCTCCCTGGAGCCGACCTCTCGGGTGAAGAGCTCTCCGTGCGCGTGCTGCCCCGCCAGGCCGACGAGTTCACCTGCTCGAGCTGCTTCCTGGTGCACCACCGGAGCCAGCTCGCCTACGAGCGCGACGGCCGACCCGTCTGCTCGGAGTGCGCCGCCTGACGCACCACCCGTCGAACCAGCCTCGGCCGGACGCCCCGCAGAACTGGGGCGGCCGGCCTTGCTGCGTCCGGGGCCGTCAGTGCTGGGTCAACGCTGCGACCAGGGCGTCCGGACGACGCGTCGAGACGATCCAGTACGGCGTGGGATCCAGCGGGTCGACCAGCTCGATGCGGACCGCGGTGTGGATCCAGCCGCGCTGGCACAGGTACGCCCGGGCGTCCAGCCGAGGGCCGAGCTCTGCTCGCGTCTGCGCGGCGTCCAGCGCGACGGCACCCCCGACGAGGTCGCGGGGGATGTGTGCCTGGCCGGCGCGCACGGTGGTGCCGTCGACCCTGACGACGGGCGCCGTGGCCACGAGGGCGAAGAACCCCGCCACGAGCACCCCGAGCCCCACGACCACCGCGAGGACCTCGTCGACGGGGACGAACGCGATCCCGACCATCACGGCGAAGACGCACAGCAGCACCCAGCCGAGCACGCCCAGGGTGAGTCGCTCGTCGAACACCGTGCGCGTCGGGACTGGTGCGGGCAGCGGAGCGCCACCGGGGACATCGGGCATGCCCCCAGCATCCCATCCGGGCGGTAGGGTCTGGCCCCGTGACGGCCGACCACACCCCCGAGGTCCTCCTCCAGCTCCTGGAGCCCGACCTGCCCGAGCCCACGTACGCGCACCCCGGAGACGCCGGTGCCGACCTGGTGACCCGCATCGACGTGGTGATCCCGCCGCAGGGTCGCGTGACGGTCCCGACGGGCGTCGCGATCGCGCTGCCCGACGGCCTGGCTGCGTTCGTGCACCCCCGGTCCGGGCTGGCCATGCGCCACGGCCTGACCATCGTGAACGCGCCGGGGACGGTCGACGCCGGGTACCGCGGGGAGATCGCGGTGACGCTCCTCAACACCGACGTCGAGCACGCGATCGAGCTGCACCGCGGCGACCGCATCGCCCAGCTCGTGATCCAGAGGGTCGAGCGCGTGCGGTTCGTCGCGGTCGAGCACCTGCCGGGATCGCACCGAGGTGCCGGGGGATTCGGGTCCAGCGGCGGGTGGAAGTCGGCACCGATCGGGTAGGTCGGTGTCCGCAGCGGGGCTACTGTCTTTGGGTAGGTAGAAGCCGTGCCGTCGGGCAGCAGCGCCGTCTGCTCTCGTGCGGGACGAACGTGCGCCGCGATGCGCGCGTCGAGAAGGAGTGAACAACGTGGGTCTGTTCCGACGTGGCGGGAAGGATGCCGCCACCGATGAGGCGCTCGGCGCCGTCGACGCACCCGGCGAGGAGTCGGGAGCCGACGCGCTCGACGAGGTCGTCGACGTCGACGCCTCCGAGCCGTTCCAGCGCACCGGGGGGCCGTGGGACTCCGACGAGGTGACCGACGACATCCCGCGGGTCGACCTCGGAGCGATCAGGTTGCCCGGCGTGGAGGGCATGGAGCTGCGCATGGAGATCGACAAGGCGACGGACACCGTCTCCGCCGCGTCGGTGCTCCTCGACGGATCGTCGCTGCAGGTCCAGGCGTTCGCCGCACCGCGCACCGACGGCATCTGGGACGAGATCCGCGCCGAGATCGCCGAGTCCGTGACCCAGCAGGGCGGCTCGGTCGACGACCTGCCCGGCCCGTTCGGTCGCGAGCTGCTGGCCCGGCTGCCGATCCGCACGCCCGAGGGCCGCACCGGCCACCGGCCCGCCCGGTTCGTCGGCGCCGACGGCCCGCGCTGGTTCGTGCGCGGCGTGCTCACCGGCCGTGCCGCGGTCGAACCGGCCGCAGCCGTACCGCTCGAGAAGGTGTTCGCGGGGATCGTCGTCGTGCGTGGCACCGAGGCTCGCGCGCCGCGCGACCTGCTCACGCTCACGCTCCCGGGAGCCGCGAACCCCGAGGTCAAGAAGTCGGGCCCCTCCGTCGAGGCCGACGAGACGCCGAGCTTCGACCCGCTCACGCGCGGGCCCGAGATCACGGAGACCCGATGAGCCTCAAGGAACGCCTGAAGATGGCGGTCGCGTCGCAGGCCGAGATCGAGGCCGACGAGGAGCGCCAGGACGCGCACCGGTCGGTCGGTTGTACGCCCGTCGACCAGCTGAACAACCGCTCGCGCGCCAGCGTCTCGGGCGTCATCCGGTCCGTCACCCTGCGTCCGCGGGAAGGCGTCCCGGCGCTCGAGGCCGAGCTCTACGACGGCAGCGGTGCGCTGGACCTCGTCTGGCTCGGCCGTCGGGAGATCGCCGGCATCTCGCCCGGTCGACGGCTGAAGATCGAGGGACTCGTGTGCCTCGTCGACGGTCGCCGGACGGTGTTCAACCCCCGCTACGAGCTCAGGCCGCGTCCAGGTGAGTGACCAGCCGGCGGGCACGGACCCCGCCGAGGAGCTGCTCGAGGTGTTCGACGACGTGGTCCCGCCCGACGAGGGTGGCCTGCGCGGAGTTCGCGCGCTGTCCGGCGACGAGTTCTCCGCCATGGACGCGGTCGGTGGCGTGCGGGGCATCGTCGAGTCCGTGACGCCCGGGCTGCTGTTCGTCGTCGTCTACATCGCCACGGGCCAGACCCTCAAGCCTGCTCTCATCGCCGCCGGTGCGGCCGCGCTGGTCGCAGTGGTCGTCCGGCTCGTGCAGCGCACACCCGTCACCCAGGCGTTCAGCGGGCTCCTCGGCGTCGGGATCGGCGTGATCTGGGCCTGGCGGACCGGCGATGCGAACAACTACTTCGCGTACGGGCTCTGGGTCAACGTCGCCTGCTTCCTCGCGACGCTCGGCTCGATCGTCGTCGGCTGGCCGCTCGTCGGTCTCGCCCTCGGCTTCTTCCGCGAGGGTGGACCGTTGTCGAGCGAGGGCACCTGGGCCGGTGCAGTCGCCTGGCGGTCCGACCGCGACCTTCGCCGCCGGTATGCGATCGCCACCTGGCCGTTGGTGGGCCTGTTCGGACTGCGTCTGCTGGTCCAGGTCCCGTTGTACTACGCGTCCGAGACGGGCTGGCTGGGTACGGCCAAGCTCGTGATGGGCGTGCCCGGGACCGCGCTGGCGCTGTGGATCAGCTGGATCCTGCTCCGCGGGTCAGCAGCGCTTCCAGCTCAGACTCGTCGGCATCCCGCCCCGTGACGAACAGCAGCTCGTCGCGCCCTTCGAGGGTGTCGTCGGCCGTCGGTGCGATCGGCCGGGTGTCGCGCACGATCGCGGCGAGCACGGTGTCGGCCGGCCACTCGATCTGACCCACCCGCACGCCCGCGAGCGGGGAGTCCTCGGGGAGCGTGAGCTCGAGGATGTCCGCGCGCGACTGGTGGAACGTGAAGATCCGCACCAGGTCGCCGACCGTCACGGCCTCCTCGACCATGGCCGTCATGATGCGCGGCGTCGACACGGCGACGTCCACGCCCCACGCCTCGTCGAACATCCACTCGTTCTTCGGGTTGTTCACGCGCGCGACCGTGCGGGGGACCCCGAACTCCGTCTTGGCCAGCAGAGAGATGACGAGGTTGGCCTTGTCGTCGCCCGTGGCCGCGACGACGACGTCGGCCTCGTCGGCCTTCACCTGGCGCAGCGTCGGCAGCTCGCACGCGTCGGCGAGCAACCAGTCGGCGTCGGCCACCTGCGAGACGCGCATCGCCGACGGCTGACGGTCGATCAGGGTGACCTCGTGCCCGTGGCCGAGCAGCTCGCGGGCGATGGACCGGCCGACCGAACCGGCCCCGGCGATCACGACCCTCATGCGGACACCGCCGGCGGCGAGGTGAGGATGCGCTCGACGAGCGCGGACTCGGCGGCGAGCAGCAGCACGTGCACGGTGTCGTTCTCCTGCAGGACGGTGGTCGGCGTCGGCAGGGTGCCCTCGCCGTATCGGGTGACGTAGGCGACGCGGGCGCCGCTCGCCTCCTCGAGGGTGCGCAGCGGCTTGCCCACCCAGCCGGAGTGGATGTCGATCTGGGAGAGCTGGATCTTGCCGGAGAAGTCGCGGAACTCGTCGGTGGCGCCCATGGGCAGCAGGCGGCGGAGCACCTGGAACGCGGTCCAGCGGACCGTCGCGACCGTCGGGATGCCGAGGCGCTGGTAGATCTCCGCGCGGTGCGGGTCGTAGATGCGGGCGACCACGTTCTCGATGCCGAACGTCTCGCGCACCACGCGGGCGGCGAGGATGTTCGAGTTGTCGCCGTCGGAGACCGCCGCGAACGCGAACGCGTCCTCGATGCCGGCCTGCTTCAAGGTGTCGCGGTCGAAGCCGAGGCCCGTGACCTTGTTGCCCTCGAAGCCCGCGTCGAGGCGTCGGAACGCCTCGGGGTTCTGGTCGATGACGGAGACGGAGTGACCGTTCTCCTCGAGGTTCTGAGCGAGCGTGGCACCGACGCGCCCGCATCCCATGATCACGAAGTGCACAGTGCGCACGCTATACGTCGGAGGACGGTCGTGAGACCTCCTCCACGTGCTCCGAGCGTCGGTAGTGTCTACGCCGCGCGAGCCGCCTAGCATGAGCCATCGTGTCGGACCTCTCGGATGCCGCCAAACGCCTGCTGCTCGGACGACCCGTCCGCAGCGACAGGCTCGGCCACACGCTCCTGCCCAAGCGCATCGCGCTGCCCGTGTTCGCGTCCGACGCGCTCTCGTCCGTGGCGTACGCGCCTGACGAGATCCTGCTGACGCTCTCTCTCGCCGGCGCCTCGGCGCTCGTCATCTCCCCGTGGGTCGGCCTGGCCGTCGTCGCGGTGATGCTCGTCGTGGTCGCCTCCTACCGGCAGAACGTGCACGCCTACCCCTCGGGCGGCGGTGACTACGAGGTCGCGACGACGAACATCGGCCCCAAGGCCGGGGTGACGGTGGCCAGCGCGCTGCTGGTCGACTACGTGCTCACCGTGGCGGTGTCGATCTCGTCAGGGGCTCAGTACGCGGCGACAGCCTTCCCGCCCCTGCGCGGGCACGAGGCGGCGTTCGCAGTGGGTCTGGTGGTGCTGCTGACGGTCGCCAACCTGCGCGGGGTCAAGGAGTCGGGATCGCTCTTCGCGATCCCGGTGTACCTGTTCATGTTCGCGATCGGGTCCGTGGCGCTCGTCGGTGCGATCCAGATGGCGACAGGCAACCTCGCGATGGCCGAGAGTGCGGACCTCGAGCTCCTGCCGCACGCGGCGTTCGACCAGGGTCTGACCGGGCTCGCAGGCTTCTTCCTGATCATGCGGGCGTTCGCGTCCGGGTGCGCCGCGCTCACGGGCGTCGAGGCCATCAGCAACGGCGTCCCGGCGTTCAAGAAGCCGAAGTCCAAGAACGCGGCGACCACGCTCGCCCTGCTCGGCGCCATCTCGGTCGCGATGATCATGTCGATCCTTCTGCTGTCGCGGGCCACGGGCGTGATGTTCGCCGACGACCCGATGACGCAGCTGACCCGCGACGGCGTGCCCGTCGAGGAGACCTACGTCCAGCACCCGGTGATCAGCCAGCTCTCGACGGCCGTGTTCCACAACTTCCCCTGGATGGCGGTCATCGTCTCGGTGGTCACGGGCCTGATCCTCGTGCTCGCCGCCAACACCGCGTTCAACGGCTTCCCCGTGCTGGGCTCGATCCTGGCGAAGGACGGCTACCTGCCCCGCCAGCTGCACACGCGCGGCGACCGGCTCGCGTTCTCCAACGGCATCGTGACGCTGGCGCTCGCCGCGATCGCGCTGATCATCGCGTTCGACGCCGAGGTCACTCGTCTGATCCAGCTGTACATCGTGGGCGTCTTCGTCTCGTTCACGGTCAGCCAGTTCGGCATGATCAAGCACTGGACGCGGCACCTGCGCACCGAGGCGGACCCCGCGGTGCGCGCGCAGATGAAGCGCTCCCGGGTCATCAACTCGGTGGGCTTCGCGATGACCGCGACGGTCCTGGTCATCGTGCTCGTCACGAAGTTCACGCACGGCGCCTACATCGCGATCATCGCCATGTTCGTCGTCTTCGTCCTCATGCAGTCGATCCACCGCCACTACGCGCAGGTCCGTGCCGAGCTGGCTCTGGGTGCCGACGCCGCGTCGGCCCGCGCGCTGCCCAGCCGGGTGCACGCGATCGTGCTCGTCAGCCACCTGCACCGGCCCACCATGCGTGCCCTGGCCTACGCGCGTGCGTCCCGGCCCCAGATCCTCGAGGCGCTCACCGTCGGCGTGGACCCTGAGGACGTCGACGCGCTGCGACAGCAGTGGGAGGACCTCGCGATCCCCGTGCCGCTGCGCGTCCTCGACTCGCCGTTCCGCGAGATCACGCGTCCGGTGCTCACGTACGTGCGCTCGATCCGGCGCGACAGCCCGCGTGACCTCGTCGTCGTCTACATCCCCGAGTACGTCGTCGGGCACTGGTGGGAGCAGCTCCTGCACAACCAGAGCGCGCTGCGGCTCAAGGGCCGGCTGCTCTTCACGCCCGGCGTCGTGGT
This sequence comes from Cellulomonas sp. P4_H4, assembly GCF_056400865.1. NCBI lineage: Bacteria > Bacillati > Actinomycetota > Actinomycetes > Micrococcales > Cellulomonadaceae > Cellulomonas > Cellulomonas sp. P4_H4. The sequence continues at coordinate 363,204 of NZ_JBFUKL010000003.1, read as the reverse complement.
CGCGTCCGTGCCCTGGCAGCTGGCCTCGACCGAGGGGCAGACGGGTCTCGAGGACACGGTCCGGGGTACGGTTCCGCGTGGCTACTGACCTAGAGGACCCCTTCGGCACCGACACGATCGAGCTCGAGATCGGGCCCGTCGCCCATGGCGGGCACTGCGTCGCGCGGCACGAGGGACGGGTCGTCTTCGTCCGGCACACCCTGCCGGGCGAGCGCGTCCGGGCTCGCCTGACGGACGCCGGGGAGACCGCGAAGTTCTGGCGCGCTGACGCGGTTGAGGTCCTCGACGCCTCGCCCGACCGTGTCGAGTCGGCGTGGCCCGCGGCCGGGCCCGGTGGCGTCGGAGGCGGCGAGCTCGCGCACGTCTCGCTGCCGGGCCAGCGCGCCTGGAAGAAGGCGGTCCTCGCGGAGCAGCTGCAGCGGCTGGCCAAGCTCGATCTCGACGTTCCCGTCCAGGCAGCGCCCGGTGACGACGAGCGCGGGGGACTGGGCTGGCGCACACGCATCGACCTCGTCGCCGACGCCGAGGGTCGGGCCGGCATGCACGGCTTCCGCTCGCACACCATCACGGTCCTCGACTCGATGCCGCTGGCCAGTGAGGCCATCGCGGCGCTCGACCTGTTCGGTCGACGCTGGACGGCGGGCGCCCGCGTCGAGGCGATCGCCCCGTCGAGCGGAGACAACCCGATGGTGCTCGTCGACGACGCGCCCTTCGACCTGGGCCGCGGGCGCATGGACGGCCGCACGAACGCGCGCACGGCGGTCCGGGAGCACGTCCAGCTGGGTGAGCGTGGCTACACGTTCCGCGTGGCCGGCGCCGCGTTCTGGCAGGTGCACCGTGAGGCGCCCGAGCTGTTGGTCAAGGCCGTGCTGGCCGGGCTCGGCGACGTCGACGGCGCCGCCGTGCTCGACCTCTACTCGGGCTCCGGACTCTTCACGGCGCCGCTGTCCGACGCGGTGGGGGAGACCGGGGAGGTGGTCTCGGTCGAGGGTGACGCCCGCGCCGTCAAGGACGCCCGCCGCAACCTGCACGACCGCGCCAACGTCGAGCTGCACTCGGGTGACGTCGCACAGGTGCTCACGGGTCGCGTGGACGCCGACTCCGACGTCGTCCACGCCGACGCCGTGGTGCTCGACCCGCCGCGCACGGGTGCCGGTCGAGCGGTCGTCGCGGGGATCACCGCGCTGCGCCCGGAGCGCGTCGTCTACGTCGCGTGCGACCCGGCGGCCCTCGCGCGCGACATCGCGCTCTTCGCGGCCGACGGGTACGCGCTGGCCGACCTGCAGGCGTACGACCTCTTCCCGATGACCCACCACCTCGAGGCGGTCGCGGTCCTCACGCGCTGAGTGCGGGGACCGACCACCTCCGAACGTCTGGCGCGAGCACGTGAGTGCGCAGACGTGGTGCCAGGGCTAGCGTGGAAGGCGTAGCCGGACCCGCTGCGGTCCGGCGGAAGGAGCGGGCTGATGAGTGACAACGAGGCGCACAGCCGCCTGGCCGAGGCGAGCAGGGCGGTCACGAAGGAGCTGTTCAAGCAAGGCACGCCCGAGTACGACCCGGTGGCGCACCGACGGGCGATCGAGGCTCAGCACAAGGCCCAGGAGGCCGTCGACGCGGAGCAGGCCGCGAAGGGCTGACCGGATCGACCCTCGTCGTGAGGCGGGGGTCGATCTGTGCGTGGTCGTGTGTGCGCGAGCCCGCCAAACCATGTATCTTGATATCGAGATAAATCGCGGACCCGCGCCCCCCTAGGGTGTGAGGACGCACTCCCCAGCCGTCCGGGTGACCCCCATCCCCGGCACGTTCTCGCCCGCGAAGGAGCCCCCGTGAGCAGCGTCGACAGTGTTCATTCGAAAGACAGCTTCGGTTCGAGAGGCACGCTCCAGGTCGGTGACGCGTCCTACGAGATCTACCGCCTCGCCGCCGTCCCGGGAGTGGAGAAGCTCCCGTTCAGCCTGAAGGTCCTGGCGGAGAACCTGCTGCGCACGGAGGACGGTGCGAACATCACCGCCGACCACGTGAACGCGCTCGCGACGTGGGACCCGGACGCTCAGCCGGACACCGAGATCCAGTTCACGCCGGCGCGCGTGATCATGCAGGACTTCACCGGCGTCCCCTGCATCGTCGACCTGGCCACGATGCGTGAGGCGGTCGTGGACCTCGGTGGCGACGCCACCCGCATCAACCCGCTGGCGCCGGCCGAGCTGGTCATCGACCACTCGGTCCAGATCGACGTGGCCGGCCGCGCCGACGCGTTCGAGCGCAACGTCGCCCTGGAGTACGAGCGCAACCGCGAGCGCTACCAGTTCCTGCGCTGGGGCCAGACCGCGTTCGACGACTTCAAGGTCGTCCCGCCGGGCACCGGCATCGTGCACCAGGTCAACATCGAGTACTTGGCTCGCGGCGTGATGGTCCGTGACGGCAAGGCGTACCCCGACACCTGCGTGGGCACGGACTCGCACACGACGATGGTCAACGGCCTGGGCGTGCTGGGCTGGGGCGTCGGCGGCATCGAGGCCGAGGCGGCCATGCTCGGCCAGCCCGTCTCGATGCTCATCCCGCGCGTCGTCGGCTTCAAGCTCACGGGCACCATCCCGTCGGGCGTCACCGCGACCGACATCGTCCTGACGATCACGCAGAAGCTGCGTCAGCACGGCGTCGTCGGCAAGTTCGTCGAGTTCTACGGCGAGGGTGTCGCGTCGGTGCCGCTGGCCAACCGCGCCACCATCGGCAACATGAGCCCGGAGTTCGGCTCGACCGCGGCGATGTTCCCGATCGACAGCGTCACCCTCGACTACCTGCGCCTGACCGGCCGGTCCGAGGAGCAGCTCGCGCTCGTCGAGGCGTACGCCAAGGAGCAGGGCATGTGGCTGGACCCGAGCCTGGACTCGTACATCGAGCCCGTCTTCTCGGAGTACCTCGAGCTCGACCTGTCGACGGTCGTCCCGTCGATCGCCGGGCCGAAGCGCCCGCAGGACCGCATCGAGCTGTCCCGGGCCAAGGAGCAGTTCCAGCGCGACCTGCCCACGTACGCACCCGAGGCCGCCAACGGTGTCGACGAGGCCGAGGAGGAGTCGTTCCCGGCGTCCGACTCGCCCGCGATCACGTCCTCGGCCACGCGCACGTACCCGGTCACCGACACCCAGGGCCGCTCGTACGACCTGTTCCACGGTGCCGTCGCGATCGCGTCCATCACGAGCTGCACCAACACGTCCAACCCGTCGGTCATGATCGCGGCGGCTCTCGTCGCGAAGAAGGCGGTCGAGAAGGGCCTGACCGCCAAGCCGTGGGTCAAGACGTCGATGGCACCCGGCTCGCAGGTGGTGACCAACTACTACGAGAAGGCCGGCCTGTGGCCGTACCTCGAGAAGCTGGGCTTCCACCTGGTCGGCTACGGCTGCGCGACCTGCATCGGCAACTCCGGCCCGCTGGACGAGAAGGTGTCCGAGGCCGTGCAGGAGCACGACCTGGCCGTCGCCGCGGTGCTCTCGGGCAACCGCAACTTCGAGGGTCGCATCAACCCCGACATCAAGATGAACTACCTGGCCTCCCCGCCGCTGGTCATCGCGTACTCGCTGGCCGGGACGATGGACTTCGACTTCGAGTCGGACCCGCTGGGTCGCGACGAGGCCGGTCACCCGATCTTCCTGCGGGACATCTGGCCGTCCCCGGAGGAGGTCCAGACGACGATCGACGCGTCGATCGACCGCGCCATGTTCACCAAGGACTACGCCGATGTGTTCACCGGCGACGACCGGTGGCGCTCGCTGCCGACGCCCGAGGGCGACACGTTCGAGTGGGACCCGCTGTCGACCTACGTGCGCAAGCCCCCGTACTTCGACGGCATGCAGGCGAAGCCGTCGCCGGTCGTGGACTTCCACGGCGCGCGCGTCCTGGCCAAGCTCGGCGACTCGGTGACCACCGACCACATCAGCCCGGCCGGCTCCATCAAGGCGGACAGCCCCGCGGGCGTCTACCTGGCCGAGCACGGCGTCGAGCGTCGTGACTTCAACAGCTACGGCTCGCGCCGCGGCAACCACGAGGTCATGATCCGCGGCACGTTCGCGAACATCCGGCTGCGCAACCAGCTGGTCCCCGGCGTCGAGGGCGGGTTCACCACGAACCTCCTCACCGGTGAGCAGACGTCGATCTACGACGCCTCGCAGGCCTACCAGGCGGCCGGTATCCCGCTCGTCGTGCTCGGCGGCAAGGAGTACGGCTCCGGCTCGTCGCGCGACTGGGCCGCCAAGGGCACCAGCCTGCTGGGCGTGAAGGCCGTCATCACCGAGAGCTTCGAGCGGATCCACCGCTCCAACCTCATCGGGATGGGCGTCCTGCCGCTGCAGTTCCCGGAGGGCGAGTCTGCCGACTCGCTCGGTCTGGACGGGACCGAGACGTTCGACATCGTCGGGGTCACGGCCCTCAACGAGGGCACCACGCCGCGCACGCTCGCCGTCACCGCCACCAAGCAGGACGGGACCGTCGTCTCGTTCGACGCCGTGCTGCGCATCGACACCCCCGGCGAGGCGGACTACTACCGCAACGGCGGAATCCTGCAGTACGTGCTCCGGTCGCTGGTCAAGGCCTGACACCAGCCTTCCGACGAGCCCGGTCCCCTCCTGGGGGCCGGGCTCGCGTGTTTCCCGGGCAGGATGCATGCATTGACGCGTATATATGGCTGTGGGTATATTTGGGCCATGAGCCTCGCCGGGACCCTCGATGCACTCGCAGAGCCGACGCGGCTGCGCATCTTCGACGCGGTTCGCGACGAGGAGCGCTCCGTCGGCGAGCTCGTCGATCTCGTCGGCATGCACCAGCCCGGCGTGTCCCGGCACCTGAAGGTGCTGCGGTCCGCGGGCCTGGTCGACGTCCGCCGGGACGGCCAGCGGCGCTGCTACCGGGCCAGGTTCGCGCCGCTGCGTGAGCTCGACGACTGGCTGGAGCAGCACCGCCGCGCCTGGGACCAGCGGCTCGACCGCCTCGAAGAACACCTTGACCGGAGGGACCTCCCGTGACCACCACCGCCTCCACCGCCTCTTCCCGTCATGGAACCGTCGAGCGCCACGGGCGACGGGGGACGATCCGCTTCGAACGACGGCTCGCCCACCCGGTCGAGCGAGTGTGGGAGGCCGTCACGACCTCCGACGGCCTCGCAGGATGGTGGCTCCCGTTCCCGGCGACGATCACGATCGACCTCGTCGTCGGAGGGGAGATGTCGTTCGTGGCGACCGAGTTCGGCGACGCGCCGATGACCTGCGAGATCCTCGAGGTCGACGCACCGTACCGGCTCGTGCACACGCACTTCGACCGCGCGGTCACCCTGATCTGGGAGCTGATCCCGGAGGGCGACGGGTGCGTCCTGCGCCTGACCCAGGAGACACCCGACATCGCTGCCGCGCTGGCCCAGGGCCACATCGTCGGTCTGCACCACTCGCTGGACCGGCTCGAGCCCGCCCTCGACGGCGATCCCCAGCCGTGGGACTGGGACCGGCTCCCGGTGCTCGAGGGGGAGTACCACGCGCTCCTGGCGAGCCCGAACCAGCAGGTCGTCGTCCGGTACCTGGACGGCTTCCGTTCCGGCGACCACGCGGTGATCCTGAGCTGCCTCACCGACGACGTGACGTGGGACATCGTCGGGCACGCCACCGCGTCCGGCAAGGCGGAGTTCGACGCGCTGATCGACGGACCCGCGGGTGCCACGCTCCCTCGGCTGACCGTGGGCGACCAGGTCGAGGCCGACGACACCGTCGTCGTCTTCGGCGCCGGTGAGTTCGACGACGCCGACGGCACGCACCGCGCGTTCCGGTTCGCCGACGCGTTCACCCTCCGCGGTGACCTGATCGCCGGCCTCGTGTCCTACGTCGTGCCGCTGTAGCCCGCTCGGGAGCCGAAGGTCTCGGCGGTGACCGTCGCGTACGAGCGGCGGACGATCTCCTCCAGGACGGCGAGGTCGACGGCGTCGAGGTCCTTCACGTACAGGCAGCCCTTGCCGAGCGTGTGCGGTCCGAGCGCCGCGAGCAGCTCGGCGTGGGCGTCGACCCCCTCGGGCAGGTAGATCGTCGTCGCGGACTTGCGCGGCGAGAACCCCGCAGCGCCCATGTCGCCCTCGCGTCCGGACGGGTACCGGTAGTGATAGGTGCCGAAGCCGACGATCGTCGGTCCCCACATCCGCGGCTGCGCGCCCGTCACCCGGCTCATCAGTCCGACGAGGGTCGCTGCGTCCCGCCTGCGGACCGGGTTGTCGACCGCGGCGAGGAACCCGGCGACGTCGACGTCCGTGGGCACCGTCTTGTTCGGCTCCATCGGGCCAGCCTGTCAGTCCGCCATGGCCTGGGCGAGCCCGTGCCGGCCGATCGCCACGAGCGTCGGATGGTCCACGGGGTGCATCTGCAGCATGAGGGCCATGTGCATCGCCCAGGCCTGCGCGCGTCGCCACGTCGCCTCGTCGACCCCGTCGAGCCGGTCACGGAACGCTGCCCTGCCGTCGGCGTCGAACGTGAGCCAGGCGGTCGACAGGTCGGAGGCGGGGTCGCCCGACGTGATGTCGCCGAAGTCGATCACGGCGCGCAGGGCACCGTCGTGCACGAGCAGGTTTGCCGGGTGCGGGTCGCCGTGCAGCCAGAGCGACGGGCCGTCCCAGGCGGGAGCGCTCGCGAGCTCGCCGAATCGTTCGAGCACCCGGTCGGCGTCCGACAGCTCGAGCCGTCCCAGGCGCTCGACGATCGGCTCGAGGGGCACCGGCGTGCCGCGGTACGGGTTGTCGGGGGCGTCGGGCGGCGCGGGCCGGTGCAGGGCGACGAAGACCTCGGCGAGGTCGACTGCCCAGGCCGAGCGGTCGGCCACAGGGGTGTGATGGGCCGCGACCGCGTCGAACCAGGGCACGACGCTCCACGGCCACGGGTAGGTGGCGGACGGCACGCCGACCCGCACGGGGACGGGCACGTCGACCGGCAGGGACGGCGCCAGCACCGGGAGCCACGCCTGCTCGTGGTCGACCAGGGGAGCGGAGATCGCCCGGACGGGGAACCGCGCCGCGAGATGGTCGCCGATGCGCCAGAGGGCGTTGTCCCAGCCGGTTCCCGCCCAGGCCAGCGGGAGGCCCGACAGGTCGGGGTGCTGCTCGCGCAGCAGCGCGCGGACGAGCGGCTCCGTGACGTCGATCTCGGGGACGGGATGCACGGTCAGCGGGCGGAGACCGTGCGGTGCTCGTCGTAGGGGACTGCCCAGCCGAGCGCGTCGAACATGCGCGAGAGCACGATGCCCGTGAAGCCCCAGACCAGCACGCCGTCGACGACGAACGCCGGCGTGCGGATGGTGCGGCCCCACCGGGTGTGCTCGACGCTCGCGCGGTTCTTCGGGTCGAGCAGGTCGGTGACCGAGACCCGGAACACGTCGACGGTCTCCGCGTGGTCGACGGCGGCGACCTGCGAGGGGCGCGTCCACCACGCGGGGACGGGCGTGACCAGGTGGTTGCTCACGGGCACGGGCAGCGGCGGCAACGTGCCGAGGATGTCGACGCCGCGCGGGTCGAGCCCGGTCTCCTCGACGGCCTCGCGCAGAGCCGCCTCGCGGGGTCCGCGGTCGGACGGCTCCAACCGCCCACCGGGGAACGCGATCTGGCCCGCGTGGCTGCCGAGCCCGGTCGCCCGGCGCTGCAGCAGGACGTCGAGGTCGTGTGCGGACGCCAGTGGTCCGGTGCCCTCGAGCTCGCCGAACAGGACGAGCACGGCCGCGGCCCGCGCGTCGGTGGTGTCGACCAGGACGCGCGCGGGGTCGACACGCCAGTCGAGACCGCGCGCACAGAGGTCGGCCAGCTCGTCGCGAGCACCGCGGATGTCGGGCGACGTCATCCGCGCGCCCGCACTCGTTCCCCGAACACCGAGAACGCCTTCTCCGCGGCCGGCACGAGGACGGGCAGCGCAGCGGCTCCGTCGGCACGGATCGCGTCGATCTCGTCGTCGCCGAGCCGCCCCACCATGTCCGGCGTCGACAGCCAGAGGTCGAGCATCCCCACATCGAGCTCCGGGTGGAACTGGAGCCCGAGCGCGCTGCCGGCGCGGAACGCCTGGACCGGGGTCAGCTCGGTCGACGCGAGCAGGGTGGCGCCGGACGGCAGGTCGACGGAGTCGGAGTGCCAGTGCAGGACGTGCGGCCGGCTGCCGAACGCGCCGAGGACCGGGTCGTCGGCGACGACGTCGACCGGCGCAAAACCGATCTCCGTGCCCGTGCGCAGGTGCAGCCGAGATCCCAGGGCGAGCGCGAGGAGCTGCATGCCCAGGCAGATGCCGAGCACCGGGACGTCCGCGTCGACCGCGGCAGCGAGCAACGCACGCTCGGCAGCGAGCCCCGGGTGCTCGGTCAGGTCGTCGGCGTCCATGCCGCCACCCATGACGACGACCCCGGACACCTCGTCGAGCGAGGGGAGGCGGGGGTCGGCCAGGTCGAGGACGGTCCGCACCCGGACAGGGGCGTCGAGCCCCGGCGCGATGAGGCCGGGGCCCTCGTGCGGTGCGTGCGTGAGGATCAGGACGGGACGCATGCCAGTCACCACCCGTCGGGCAGCGGACGCCCCTCTTCGTAGCCCGCCGCCGACTGGATGCCGACGACAGCACGCTCGTGGAGCTCGTCGAGCGAGGTCGCCCCGACGTAGGTCGCAGCCGAGCGCACGCCCGCGGTGATGTTGTCGATGAGGTCCTCCACCCCGGGCCGAGCCGGGTCCAGGTACATCCGCGAGGAGGAGATGCCCTCCTCGTACAGGGCCTTGCGCGCGCGGTCGAACGCGGAGCCGCCGCGGGTCCGCGCGGCGACCGCCCGCGCAGAGGCCATGCCGAAGCTCTCCTTGTACAGGCGACCGCTGCCGTCGGCGTGCAGGTCGCCCGGGCTCTCGTGCGTACCGGCGAACCAGGAGCCCACCATCACCTGCGAGGCCCCCGCCGCGAGGGCGAGCGCCACGTCGCGCGGGTGTCGCACGCCACCGTCGGCCCACACGTGCCGACCGAGCCGGCGCGCCTCGGCGGCGCATTCGAGGACCGCGGAGAACTGCGGTCGTCCGACCGCGGTCATCATGCGGGTCGTGCACATGGCGCCCGGTCCGACGCCGACCTTGACGATGTCCGCGCCCGCCTCGATGAGGTCGCGGGTGCCCGCGGCGGTCACCACGTTGCCCGCGACGACCGGCACCTGCGGGTCGAGCGAGCGCACGGCGCTCAGCGCGTCGAGCATCTTGCGCTGGTGCCCGTGCGCGGTGTCGACCACGAGCACGTCGACGCCGGCCTCGAGCAGCTCGGAGGCCTTCTGCTTCACGTCCCCGTTGATGCCGACAGCGGCGGCGACCCGGAGGCGGCCGGCCGCGTCGAGCGCGGGCCGGTAGATCGAGGAGCGCAGGGCGCCGACCTGGGTCAGCACGCCGACCAGCTCGCCGTCGCGGACCACGGGGGAGAAGCGTCGACGCGCGGCGTGCAGCGCCTCGAACGCCGCCTCCAGGCCGCGAGGACCGCCCAGCTCGAGGACGGAGAGCTCCAGGGTCGTCGGGTCGGTGCTCATGACGTCGCCGACCTGCGTGAACCGGTCGACGCCGCCGCAGTCCGCCTCGGTCACGACGCCGACCGGGCGGCCGTCCGCGACCACGACCGCCGCGCCGTGGGCGCGCTTGCCGATCAGGGTCAGCGCGGTGTGCACCGTGTCGTGGGCGGTGACGACGACCGCGGTCTCGATGATCGTGTCCTTCGCCTTGACCGACGCCACGACCTCGGCCACGACGTCGGTCGGCACGTCCTGGGGCAGCACCGTGATGCCACCGCGGCGGGCCACGGTCTCGGCCATGCGACGTCCGGCGACGGCGGTCATGTTGGCGACGACGATCGGCACCGTCGTGCCTGTGCCGTCGGCGGACGTCAGGTCGACGTCGAAGCGGGAGGTGACCTCGGAACGGGACGGGACGAGGAAGACGTCGCCGTACGTGAGGTCGGAGGTGGCCGCGTGGCCGGGCAGGAAGCGCATTGGGTGTTCCCCTTTCCGGTCGATTGTAGTGCGCAGGTGGCGCGCCGGCCGGGAACCTCCACGACGTGCTGAGAGGTGCGACGTCCTAGAGTGTGAGGTCCGACCGCGCAGAAAAGACCAGAGGAGGCGCACGCCATGGGCCAGCTCGACCGCATCAGCTCCCCGCTCGACGTGCGGCGGCTCAGCTCGAAGCAGGCCGACGAGCTCGCCGGCGAGATCCGCACCTTCCTCGTCGAGTCCGTGTCCCGGACGGGCGGTCACCTGGGCCCGAACCTGGGCGTGGTCGAGCTGACGATCGCGATGCACCGGGTGTTCGAGTCCCCGCTGGACACGATGGTGTTCGACACGGGCCACCAGGCGTACGTGCACAAGATGCTGACGGGCCGCACCGACTTCTCGAAGCTGCGCGTCCGCGACGGGCTCTCCGGGTACCCGAGCCGTGCCGAGTCGGACCACGACGTCGTCGAGAACTCGCACGCGTCGACCGCACTGAGCTGGGCCGACGGCATCGCCAAGGCGAACGAGCTGCAGGGCCGGGGCGAGCGGCACGTCGTCGCGGTCATCGGCGACGGCGCGCTCACGGGCGGCATGGCCTGGGAGGCGCTCAACAACATCGCCGACGGTCAGGACCGCAGGCTCGTCATCGTCGTCAACGACAACGGGCGGTCCTACGCGCCGACGATCGGTGGCATGGCCCACCATCTCGACACGCTGCGCACCACGCAGGGCTACGAGAACGTGCTGTCGTGGGGCAAGCGAACCCTGCGGCGCGCAGGCCCTCCGGGCCGGGCGACCTACGACGCGCTGCACGGCATGAAGAGGGGCATCAAGGACGTCCTGGTCCCGCAGGGCATGTTCGAGGACCTCGGGATCAAGTACGTCGGACCGGTCGACGGCCACGACATCCGCGCCGTCGAACGCTCCCTGCGAGCCGCGAAGGACTTCGGCGGTCCCGTGATCGTGCACGTCATCACCGAGAAGGGCCGCGGCTACACGCCCGCCGAGCAGGACGTCGCGGACCGGTTCCACGCGGTCGGCAGGATCCACCCCGAGACCGGGCTTCCCCTCGCGCCGTCGCGGTTCGGGTGGACGGGGGTCTTCGCCGACGAGATCGTGAGCATCGGCCGTCGTCGCAAGGACGTCGTCGCGATCACCGCCGCGATGCTCCAGCCCGTCGGTCTTGCGCCGTTCGCCGCCGAGTTCCCCGATCGCGTGTTCGACGTCGGCATCGCCGAGCAGCACGCCGCGACCTCCGCCGCCGGGATGGCGTTCGGCGGTCTGCACCCCGTCGTCGCTGTGTATGCGACCTTCCTGAACCGCGCGTTCGACCAGGTGCTCATGGACGTCGCGCTGCACAAGGCCGGCGTCACGTTCGTGCTCGACCGCGCGGGCCTCACCGGTGACGACGGTGCGAGCCACAACGGCATGTGGGACATGGCGATGCTCGCGATCGTCCCGGGACTGCGCCTCGCTGCGCCGCGCGACGAGGCGACGCTGCGGGCCGCGCTGCGGGTGGCCGTCGACGTCGACGACGCACCGACGGTGGTGCGCTACCCCAAGGGCGCTCTCACAGACCCGATCCCGGCGCTGGAGGACCTCGACGGCGTGGACCTGCTGGCCCGCCACGAAGGACCTGCGCACGAGCCCTCGGTGCTCGTCGTCGGCGTCGGTTCGATGGTCGGCACCGCGCTCGGTGTCGCCGAGATCCTCGCCGGGCACGGTCTTCGCGTGGACGTCGTCGACCCCCGGTGGGTCCTGCCAGTCCCGGACTCGATGACCAAGCTCGTCGGCGAGCACGATCACGTCGTCACCATCGAGGACGGCGTGGTCGACGGCGGGATCGGCTCCCTGATCGGTCAACGCGCTGCCGAGGCGGGCATGACCACGTCCGTGCAGGCGTTCGGGATCCCGCGCGCGTTCCTCGACCACGCGACCCGTGAGCAGCTCGTCGACACCCTGCGTCTGCGCCCCGAGGACATCGCCCGCGACGCGCTCGTCGCGCTCGGTCGACGGGTGTGACGCACGTCCCGTACCCCTAGGGCCTTTCGGCCCGGGTGACCCGTTGACAGGGCTCCTACTGTCGAAATTACCGACCTGACAGAGGAGCGCTCTAGATGTCCACCAGCACCGTGCCCACGACCGGCAGCACCCACGAGGGCGAGCCTGGCTGGGCGGGATTCGCGCGTGGTACCTGGGTAGACCGGATCGACGTCCGAGACTTCATCCAGCTCAACTACACGCCCTATGACGGCGACGCATCGTTCCTTGCCGGGCCGACCGCCCGCACCACCGCGATGTGGGCGCGGCTGGCCGAGATGTTCCCGCAGGAGCGTGAGCGCGGTGTCTACGACATCGACGCGCACACACCCTCGACCATCACGTCGCACCTGCCCGGGTACATCGACGAGGAGCACGAGCTCGTCGTCGGCCTGCAGACGGACGCGCCGCTCAAGCGCGCGATCATGCCCAACGGCGGCTACCGGATGGTCGAGAAGTCGCTCGAGACCTACGGCTACGACCCCGACCCGGTCGTCGGCACCATCTTCGGCAACTACCGCAAGACGCACAACGACGGTGTCTTCGACGTGTACCCGCCCGACGTGCGCGCCGCTCGCTCGTCGCACCTGATCACCGGCCTGCCCGACGCCTACGGCCGCGGTCGCATCATCGGTGACTACCGCCGCGTCGCCCTGTACGGCGTCAACGCTCTGATCGCCGCGAAGCGCGGGGAGCGGGCCGTGCTCGACGCCCAGCGCTCGACCGAGGACGTCATCCGCTCCCGCGAGGAGAACGCCGAGCAGATCCGCGCGCTGGGCGAGCTGAAGACGATGGCGGCGTCCTACGGGTACGACATCTCGGCGCCTGCGACGACGGGCCGCGAGGCCGTGCAGTGGCTGTACTTCGCCTACCTCGGCGCGGTCAAGGAGCAGAACGGCGCCGCGATGTCGCTCGGCCGCACGTCCACGTTCCTCGACATCTACCTGCAGCGGGACCTCGACTCGGGCGTCCTGACCGAGGAGCAGGCCCAGGAGCTCATCGACGACTTCGTCATCAAGCTCCGCATCGTGCGCTTCCTTCGCACGCCGGAGTACGACGAGCTGTTCTCGGGTGACCCGACCTGGGTGACCGAGTCGATCGGCGGGATGGGCGAGGACGGCCGACCGCTCGTCACGCGCAACTCGTTCCGCTACCTCCAGACCCTGTACAACCTGGGCCCGGCGCCCGAGCCCAACCTGACGGTCTTCTGGAGCGACCGGCTGCCCGCCGGCTTCAAGACGTTCTGCGCGCAGGTCTCGATCGACACGTCCGCCGTGCAGTACGAGTCCGACGAGCTCATCCGGTCCTCGTGGGGAGACGACGCGGCGATCGCGTGCTGCGTGTCCCCGATGCGCGTCGGCAAGCAGATGCAGTTCTTCGGCGCCCGGGTGAACCTGGCCAAGGCTCTGCTGTACGCGATCAACGGTGGTCGCGACGAGGTCAACGGGCGGCAGGTCGCGCCCATGACCGACCCCGTGCACGGCGACGTCCTGGACTACGACGACGTCATGGCCAAGTTCGAGACGATGATGGACTGGCTCGCCCAGACGTACATGGACGCACTCAACTGCGTGCACTACATGCACGACAAGTACGCGTACGAGCGGCTCGAGATGGCGCTGCACGACGCGGAGATCCTGCGGACCATGGCGTGCGGCATCGCCGGGCTGTCGGTCGTGGCCGACTCGCTGGCCGCCATCAAGTACGCGAAGGTGCACCCGGTCCGGGTGCCCGGCGGACTGATCACCGGCTACGTGGTGGACGGGGACTTCCCGACGTACGGGAACGACGACGACCGCGCGGACGACATCGCCGTCGGCCTCGTCGAGAGCTTCATGGACAGGCTGCGGCTGCTGGTGCCCTACCGCGGTGCCGTCGCGACGCAGTCGGTCCTGACGATCACCTCGAACGTGGTGTACGGCAAGGCGACCGGCGCGACGCCGGACGGGCGCCCGGCCGGTGCACCGTTCGCACCCGGCGCCAACCCGATGAACGGCCGTGACTCCCACGGGATGCTCGCGTCCGCGCTCTCGGTCGCGAAGATCCCGTACGAGCAGTCTCAGGACGGCATCTCGCTCACGTCCACCGTGCTTCCCGCGGGCCTCGGCCGGACGCCGGAGGAGCGTGCCGGCAACCTGGTCGGCCTGCTCGACGCGTACATCCTGTCCAACGGCTTCCACATGAACGTCAACGTGCTCAACCGCGAGACGCTCGAGGACGCCATGGCGCACCCGGAGAACTACCCCCAGCTCACGATCCGCGTGTCCGGATACGCGGTGAACTTCGTCCGCCTGACCAGGGAGCAGCAGCTCGACGTGCTCTCACGGACGTTCCACGGCGCGGTATGAACGCCGCCGTCGGACTGGGACTGCCCCGCGCGCACGCCGGGACAGCGGGCCTGGCCGAGACCGACGCCGACCGGAGCACCAAGCTGATGGCGATCCGAGCCGGCGAGCTCGGCTCGGTGCACTCGTGGGAGCTGGTGACCGCGGTAGACGGGCCGGGGACACGGATGACCGTGTTCCTGTCCGGGTGCCCGCTGCGCTGCCTGTACTGCCACAACCCCGACACGATGGAGATGCGCCGCGGTCACACCGTGAGCGCGGACGAGATCCTGACGCGGTTGACGCGGTACAAGACCGTGCTCAAGGCGACCGGTGGTGGGTTGACGGTCTCGGGCGGCGAGCCCCTCATGCAGGCGCCGTTCACGGCCCGGCTGCTCGAGGGCGCGCGCGACCTCGGTCTGCACACCGCCCTCGACACGTCCGGCTTCCTCGGTGACCGGTGCACGGACGCGATGCTGGACAAGCTCGACCTGGTGCTGCTGGACGTGAAGTCCGGCGTGCCCGAGACCTACCTCCGGACCACCGGCCGCGAGCTGCAGCCGACGCTCGACTTCGGTCGACGGCTCAACGACCGCGGGATCCCGATCTGGGTCAGGTTCGTGCTCGTGCCCGGCCTGACCGACTCCCCGGAGAACGTCGCGGCCGTCGCCGACCACATCGTCGAGTTCGGGGGAGCGCAGCGCGTCGAGGTGCTGCCGTTCCACCAGATGGGGCGCGACAAGTGGGCCGAGCTGGGGCTGCGGTACCAGCTCGACGGTGTCGCACCGCCGACCGCCGAGTCGATCGAGGACGTCCGGGCGACGATCCGGGCGCGCGGGTTGACGGTCTTCTGACGCGTCAGGGTCGCGGTGCCCACTACCGTGGGCGCCGCAGACTCTCGTAGACGAGATCGACCGGACGCCGTCGGTTCGTCGCACTCCCCGCGTCCGAAGGTGGGCACATGACCGGCACGGCTCCTGCTCGACCGCCGGCGATGAGCGACGTCGCCGCGCTGGCAGGCGTCTCGCACCAGACGGTCTCGCGCGTGCTGAACGACCACCCGAGCGTCCGGCCGGCCACGCGTGAACGCGTGAACGCGGCGATCGCGCAGCTCGGGTACCGGCGCAACAGCGCGGCGCGTGCCCTGGTGACGCGTCGCTCAGGGGTGCTGGGGGTCGTCACGCCCGCGACGGCTCTCTACGGGCCGACGAGCACGCTGGTGGGCCTGGAGGAGGCTGCGCGCGAGGTCGGCTGGTACGTGTCGGTCGCGACGATCCGGACGTTCGACGCCGAGTCGATGCATGCTGCCGTCGAGCACTTCCTGGGGCACGGGGTCGACGGCATCGCGATCATCGCGCCCACGACCGAGGTGGCCCAGGCGATCGCGTCGATCGACCTGCCGGTCCCGGTCGTGCTCATCTCGTCGGCGTCGGACCTGCCGGCGGAGGCGTACGTGCACGCCGTCGGGGTCGACCAGCGGCACGGTGCGCGACTGGCCACGCAGCACCTGCTCGACCAGGGGCACTCCGAGGTCCTGCACGTGGCCGGACCTCAGGACTGGTTCGACGCGCAGGACCGGCTCGCCGGGTGGCGCGAGATCAGCGGGCCGGGCGCGCCCGAGCACATCGAGGCCGCGTGGGAGGCCGCCGACGGGTACGAGCTCGGCCGCCGGCTGGCTCGCGAAGGGCTGCCGTCGGCGATCTTCGCGGCGAACGACCAGCTTGCCCTCGGCCTCCTGCACGCCTTCTGGGAGGCGGGCGTCCGCGTGCCGGCCGACGTCGCCCTCGTGGGGTTCGACGACGAGGTCGGTGCTGCCCACTACACGCCACCACTGACGACCGTCCGGCAGGACTTCGGGGCGCTCGGTCGGCTGGCGGTCTCGTCGTTGGAGGCGGCGATCGCCGGGCGGCAGACGCAGCACCAGCGCATCCCCGCGGAGCTCGTGATCCGCGCGAGCTCGGTCCGGGTGCGCTAGGCGGACTCTCACGCCCGGTGAAGGTCGAACGCGCGCTGTCCCTCGCAGCCGCAGAGCGCCGGCCCGGTTCTGGATCGGCGCCCGACCGTGTCGACCGTCGAGACCGTCCAGTCCCCACGAGACCGTCACGTGCGGCTGACGGTCTCGTCGTGATGTGACGGTCTCGGCACGCGCAGGCGTCGAACCTGGGCGCCGGAACGAGTCCGAATCGATACGGGAACAGGGTTTCCTTCGCGGCGATGTTAGCGTTAACATCACATCGGCCGCAGGCGTCCGCCGCGGTCCAGCACGCAGTGATGGAGCGGCGAGATGACGATCGACCCCGGGCTGGCGATCACGAGCGGTCGCACGACGCTCGGCATCGAGCTGGGCTCGACGCGCATCAAGGCGATCCTCGTCGGCCCCGACCACACGCCCTTGGCGAGCGGCGGCCACGACTGGGAGAACCAGTTCGTCGACCGGGTCTGGACGTACTCGCTCGACGCCGTCTGGAGCGGTCTGCAGGAGGCGGTCGCGGCGCTGCTCGCCGACGCCGAGCAGCGGTACGGCGTCCGACCCGCGACGTTCGGTGCCATCGGCGTCTCCGCGATGATGCACGGCTACCTCGCCTTCGACGCGGCCGACGAGCTGCTCGTGCCGTTCCGCACTTGGCGCAACACCAGCACCGGTCCCGCCGCCGCCGAGCTCTCGGAGCTCTTCGGCCACAACATCCCGCTGCGCTGGTCGATCGCCCACGTGCGTCAGGCGACGCTCGACGAGGAGCCGCACGTGCCTCACGTGCAGTTCCTCACGACGCTCGCCGGCTACGTGCACTGGCAGCTGACCGGCCGCAAGGTGCTCGGCATCGGCGACGCCTCCGGCATGTTCCCGGTCGACCCCGCGACGAAGACGTACGACGCGACGATGCTGGCGGCCTACCCCGGCCCGAGCATCGAGCCCCTGCTGCCCGAGGTGCTGCTGGCCGGCCAGGACGCCGGGCGCCTGACCGAGGCGGGCGCCGCCCTGCTCGACCCGACCGGTGGGCTGACCTCCGGGATCCCGCTGTGCCCGCCCGAGGGCGACGCCGGCACGGGCATGGTCGCCACGAACGCCGTCGCACCCCGCACCGGGAACGTCAGCGTCGGGACCAGCATCTTCGCGATGGTCGTGCTCGAGAAGCCGCTGTCCGCGGTGCACCACGAGCTCGACCTGGTCACGACCCCCGCAGGCGACCTGGTCGCGATGGTGCACTGCAACAACGGCGCCAGCGAGCTCGGGGCGTGGGCCGAGGTGTTCGGGCAGTTCGCCGCAGCCCTCGGGCACCCGACCGGTGCCGACGACGTGTTCGGTGTCCTGCTGCGTGAGGCCTTGGTGGGCGACGCGGACGGCGGCGGCCTGCTGGCGTACAACTACCTGTCCGGCGAGCCGATCACCGGACTGCCCGAAGGACGCCCGCTGGTCGTCCGCACCCCCGACAGCCGGCTCACGCTGGCCAACTTCGTGCGCACGCAGGTCTACAGCGCGTTCGGGACGCTCAGCCTCGGGATGCGGGTCCTGACCGCCGAAGGCGTCGAGCTCGACGCGATGTACGCCCACGGAGGTCTGTTCCGTACCGCCGGGGTGGCCCAGCGTTTCCTGGCCGCGGCCGTCGGCGCACCGGTCACGGTCGGCCAGACGGCCGGCGAGGGCGGCGCCTGGGGGATCGCGGTCCTCGCCGCATACCTGGACGCCGCGTCCGAGCAGGATCTCAGCACGTATCTCAGCACCCGCGTGTTCGGCGCCTCGGACTCCGTGACCGAGGTGCCCGACGCGGCCGACGTGCGCGGCTTCGACGCCTTTCTCGAGCGCTACAGCGCCGGGCTCGCGATCGAGCGCGCAGCAGTGGACGCGGTCTAGCCCATGACACAGGAGAGCAGGATGAAGACGTACCGACCATCGGTGCTGGACGAGATCGAACGGACGCGCGAGGTCGTCGCGCGGCTGCACGCTGAGCTGCCGCGCTGGGGGCTGGTCGTGTGGACGGCGGGCAACGTCTCGCAGCGGGTGCTCGTCGACCCGGAGTCCGGTCCGGGTCTCGACGACCTCTTCGTCATCAAGCCGTCGGGCGTCACGTACGACGAGCTGACTCCGGCGTCGATGGTCGTCTGCGACCTCGACGGGTTCCTCGTCGACGGCGAGCGGGCACCGTCGTCGGACACGGCGGCACACGCGTACGTCTACCGGAACATGCCACTGATCGGCGGAGTCGTGCACACGCACTCGACGTACGCGACCGCCTGGGCGGCACGCGGCGAACCCATCCCGTGCGTGCTCACGATGATGGCCGACGAGTTCGGCGGGGACGTCCCGGTCGGACCGTTCGCGCTGATCGGGGACGACTCGATCGGACGAGGGATCGTCGAGACCCTGCGCGACTCCCGCAGCCCGGCCGTCCTGATGCGCAACCACGGCCCCTTCACGGTGGGCGGCGACGCCCGCGCAGCCGTCAAGGCCGCGGTGATGGTCGAGGAGGTGGCGCGGACGGTGCACATCGCGCGACAGCTCGGCCCGACTGTTCCCATCCAGACCGACGACATCGACTCGCTCTATGCCCGCTACCAGAACGTCTACGGGCAGACGATCACGGAGGACCGTTCATGACCAAGCCGTACGCCGACCGCGAGATCTGGTTCCTCACCGGAAGCCAGGGACTCTACGGAGAGGACACGCTGCGGCAGGTGGCCGAGCAGTCCCAGGAGATCGCCCGGGTGCTCGGTGCGGACCTTCCGGCGACGCTCGTCTGGAAGCCCGTGCTGACGACCTCGGACGCCATCCGCCGCGCCGCGCTCGAGGCCAACGCCGACGACTCGGTCATCGGTGTCATCGCCTGGATGCACACCTTCTCGCCCGCCAAGATGTGGATCTCGGGCCTGGACGCGTTGCGCACGCCGCTGCTGCACCTGCACACGCAGGCGAACGTCGAGCTGCCGTGGGACACGATCGACTTCGACTTCATGAACCTCAACCAGGCCGCGCACGGCGACCGCGAGTTCGGCTACGTCGCGACGCGCCTGGGTGCGGCTCGCAAGACCGTCGCCGGGCACGTGAGCAACCCGGCCGTCACCGACTCGATCGCCACCTGGGTGCGAGCCTGCGCCGGCTGGGCGGCGACGCACGAGCTGCGCCTGGCTCGGTTCGGCGACAACATGCGCAACGTCGCAGTGACCGAGGGGGACAAGACCGAGGCCGAGCTGCGCTTCGGCGTCTCGGTCAACACGTGGGGCGTGAACGACCTGGTCGCGGCCGTCGCCGAGGTGGCCGACCCCGACATCGACAAGCTCGTGGCCGAGTACGAGGACCTGTACGACGTGGCGCCTGAGCTGCGTCGGGGTGGCGAGCGGCACGAGTCGCTGCGCTACGGCGCGCGCCAGGAGGTCGCGCTGCGGACCCTGCTCGAGCAGCTCGGGGCCCAGGCCTTCACGACGAACTTCGAGGACCTCGGCGACCTGCGTCAGCTTCCCGGGCTCGCCGTCCAGCGCCTCATGGCCGACGGCTACGGCTTCGGGGCGGAGGGCGACTGGAAGACCGCGATCCTCGTGCGTGCCGCCAAGGTGATGGGTGCCGGCCTGCCCGGTGGGGCGTCGCTGATGGAGGACTACACCTACGACCTGACCCCGGGCTCCGAGCGGATCCTCGGGGCGCACATGCTCGAGGTCTGCCCGTCGCTCACGACGAGCCGGCCGAGTCTCGAGGTGCACCCGCTGGGCATCGGCGGCAAGGACGACCCGGTGCGGCTCGTGTTCGACGCGGACCCGGGCGTCGGGGTCGTGGTGTCGCTGGCCGACATGCGCGAGCGCTTCCGGCTCACGGCCAACGTGGTCGACGTCGTCGCGCCGTCCGCACCGCTGCCGCACCTGCCCGTGGCACGCGCGGTCTGGGAGCCGAGGCCGGACTTCCGGACGTCGGCCGAGGCGTGGCTCACCGCAGGCGGTGCGCACCACACGGTGCTGACGACGGCGGTCGGCGTCGAGGCGTTCGAGGACTTCGCCGAGATCGCGCGCACCGAGCTTCTCGTGATCGACGAGTCGACGACCCGGCGGGGCTTCCGTGACCAGGTCCGCTGGAACCAGGTGTTCTACCGGGTTGCCCAGGGTCTCTGACCGAAAAACGTGATCAGAACGCAACAAATATCCCAGGTTCATCGACACCATGTGAGCGCTAACATTCAGTGTCGATAGACGCTGCGCCCGGCTCTTGCCGCACGCAGCGGTGCTTGGCGGATCCCGTGCCTGGGGTTCGCGAGTCGGACCGGCCGGCGTGGGTCGGTCCGACTGCCAGTCGTTTCTCAAAGAGGAGAATCAGATGGTCAGCAAGAGGTTCAGCACCCGTGCGATCGCTGCCGGTGTCGCAGCACTCGCCCTCAGCCTCGCAGCGTGCTCGAGCGGTGGGGACTCCGGTGACGCAGCGAGCGGCGACGCGAGCGGCGGTTCGGACAGCGGCGACGCGATCGTCGTCGGCTTCAGCCAGGTCGGCTCCGAGAGCGGCTGGCGTGCCGCGAACACCAAGTCCATCCAGGACACCCTGACGGCCGACAACGGGTTCGACCTGAAGTTCTCCGACGCGCAGCAGAAGCAGGAGAACCAGATCCAGGCGATCCGGTCGTACATCGCCCAGGGCGTCGACTACATCGCGTTCTCGCCCGTGGTCGAGTCCGGCTGGGACGCGGTCCTGGAGGAGGCCAAGGCGGCCGACATCCCCGTCATCCTCACCGACCGCGCGGTCGACACCCAGGACACGTCGCTCTACAAGACGTTCATCGGTTCCGACTTCGTCCTCGAGGGTGAGCGGATCGGCAAGTACGTCTCCGAGACCCTCGGCACCGAGCCGATCAACGTCGTCGAGCTGCAGGGCACCACGGGCTCGGCACCGGCGAACGACCGCAAGTCCGGCTTCGCGGACGCGATCGCGGACAACCCGAACGTCAAGGTGATCGCCTCGGAAACCGGCAACTTCACGCGCGCCGAGGGCAAGACGGTCATGGAGGGCTTCCTCCAGGCGTACCCGGACATCGACGTGGTCTACGCGCACAACGACGACATGGGCCTGGGTGCGATCGAGGCGATCGAGGCGGCCGGCAAGGTTCCCGGCAAGGACATCAAGGTCGTCAGCATCGACGGCGTCCACGACGGCATGGTCGCGCTGTCCGAGGGCAAGATCAGCTACATCGTCGAGTGCAACCCTCTGCTCGGCCCGGACCTGGCGGAGATCATCAAGACCCTGAACGATGGTGGGACAGTTGAGCCTCGGATCGTGACCGAGGACGGCGAGTTCAACCAGGAGCAGGCGATCGCGGCACTGCCCGACCGGCAGTACTGACCGACTCCGTCCTGCCCGCTCCCCGGGGTACTCGTGCCCCGGGGAGCGGTTCACCCCTGCTGGCGAACGACCGTGCCGGCCAGGACGAAAGGGTCGACGATGACCGAACCGAATACCTCGCCGGGTGCCTCCGGCGAGCCGCCCGTCCAGCCCCTCGTGGTGATGACGGGGATCACCCTCAGCTTTCCGGGCGTCAAGGCGCTCGACGGTGTCGACTTCCGGCTCTTCCCCGGTGAGGTGCACGCCCTCATGGGCGAGAACGGCGCCGGGAAGTCCACCCTCATCAAAGCCCTGACCGGCGTGTACACGATCGACGACGGACGCATCGTCGTCGACGGCCAGGAGCGCTCGTTCTCCGGCCCCGCCCAGGCGCAGGACGTCGGGATCAGCACGGTCTACCAAGAGGTCAACCTCTGCGACAACCTCTCCGTGGCCGAGAACATCATGCTCGGCCACGAGGTGCGCCGGGGCGGCATGGTCGACTGGCGCAGCACGCGTCGCCGGGCCAGCGAGCACCTGCGGACCATGAACCTCGACATCGACCCGAAGTCGTCGCTGGAGTCGCACTCGCTCGCGGTCCAGCAGCTCGTCGCGATCTCGCGCGCGATGGTCGTCGACGCCCGGGTGCTGATCCTCGACGAGCCCACCTCGAGCCTCGACGCCGACGAGGTCGCCCGGCTGTTCGACGTGGTCCGTGGGTTGCGTGAACGTGGCGTCGCGATCCTGTTCGTCTCGCACTTCCTCGACCAGGTCTACGCGATCAGCGACCGCCTGACGGTGCTGCGCAACGGCAAGCTCGTGGGGGAGTACCGCACCTCCGAGCTGCCACGCGTCGAGCTGGTCCAGAAGATGATCGGCCGCGAGCTCGCCGTCCTCGAGCAGCTCGAGGAGGCGCCCAAGCGTTCCGTCGCGGAACGCGCCGACACCACGCCGTTCGTCCAGGCGATCGGCCTGGGACGCAAGGGGTCCATCGAGCCGTTCGACCTCGACGTCTACGCGGGCGAGGTCGTCGGTCTGGCCGGGCTGCTCGGTTCCGGGCGCACCGAGCTGGCGCGCCTGCTGTACGGCGCGGACCGCGCGGACCGCGGGACGGTCGTGGTGCAGGGCGAGTCGACGAAGCTGCGCACGCCGCGCTCAGCGCTCTCGCACGGCATCGTCTACTCCTCGGAGAGCCGCAAGACCGAGGGGATCGTCGGCGACCTGACCGTCCGCGAGAACATCACGCTCGGCCTCCAGGCCGAGCGTGGCTGGCTCCGCCGGATCTCCCGACGCAAGACCGACGAGGTCGTCGACGGGTACATCAAGGCCCTGGGCATCCGCCCGGCCAACCCCGACGCCATCGCCGGCAACCTGTCGGGCGGCAACCAGCAGAAGGTGCTGCTCGCGCGCTGGCTGGCCACCCAACCCAAGCTCCTGATCCTCGACGAGCCCACGCGCGGCATCGACGTCGGCGCCAAGGCCGAGATCCAGCGGCTCGTCGCGGAGCTCGCGTCGCAAGGCATGGCCGTCGTGTTCATCTCGGCCGAGCTCGAGGAGGTGCTGCGGCTGTCCCACCGGATCGCCGTGCTGCGCGACCGACGCCTGGTCGCCCAGATCGCCAACACGGACGACGTCACCACCGACGACGTGGTCCACCTGATCGCGAGCGGAGGAGCTGAGGCATGAGCACCATCACCCGGCACCGCCTGTTCTGGCCCGTCGTCGCGCTCCTCGCACTGCTGCTCGCGAGCGTGCTCAAGTCGCACACGTTCCTGGACATCGAGGTCCGTGACGGACACCTGTTCGGCGGTCCCATCGACATCATCCGTCGCACGAGCGTGCTGCTCCTGGTCGCGCTCGGCATGACCCTGGTGATCGCGACACGCGGCATCGACCTGTCGGTCGGCGCCGTCATGGCGATCGCCGGTGCGATCGCGCTGACCCAGATCGCCTCGTCGCCCGACCCCGGGTCGGTCGCCACGGTGGCCTCCGCGATGGCGACCGCGCTGCTCGTCTGCCTGGTCATCGGGATCTGGAACGGGTTCCTCATCGCGGTCGTCGGCATCCAACCGATCATCGCGACCCTGGTCCTCATGACGGCCGGCCGCGGCATCGCGATGCTCATCACCGGCGGCCAGATCACTACCGTCACGAGCGCGCCCTACAAGTCGCTCGCGTCCGGCTACACCCTCGGGCTGCCCAACGCGGCACTGATCGCCGGGTTCTTCTTCCTGGTGACGGCGCTGGTCACCCGACGCACGGCCCTGGGCGTCCTCATCGAGGCCGTCGGCATCAACCCGTCGGCCAGCCGGCTCGCCGGTGTGCGGGCGCGCACGATCATCTGGACCGTCTACATCCTGTGCGCGCTCTTCGCGTGCATCGCGGGATTCATCAAGAGCGCCGACACGATGGCGGCCGACGCCAACAACGTCGGGCTGTTCATCGAGCTCGACGCCATCCTCGCGGTCGTGATCGGTGGCACGTCGCTCGCGGGCGGCAAGTTCTCCCTGGCGGGCACCCTCGTGGGCGCCCTGGTGATCACGACGCTCACGCTCGCGATCACGATCCTCGGCGTCCCGGCCAACGCGGTGTCGCTGTTCAAGGCGCTCGTGGTCATCGTCGTCTGCCTGCTGCAGTCGCCCAAGGTGCGGAACAGCTCGTGGGGTCGACGTCGACCAGCCGCCTCAGTCCCCGCTCCCGTGGAGGTTCCGGCCTGATGGCGACCGACCAGCTCACCTCGCCGACCGTCTCGGACGCCTCGACGGCGTCCAGGCGCCGCCGGTTCCGGATCGACGACCGCTACATCCCCGTGCTCGGCACGGTCCTCGTGCTCATCGTGATGCTCGCGATCGGCGGGAACCTGTACGAGAACTTCCTCACCGGCCGCGTCATGGCGAACGTCCTCATCAACAACTCGTTCCTCGTGGTCCTCGCGGTCGGCATGACCTTCGTGATCCTCACGGGCGGCATCGACCTGTCGGTCGGCGCGGTGCTCGCGCTGTCCACGTGCGTCTCGGCGTGGATGTTCACGCACGGGTGGAGCGCGGCCTTCACCATCCCGGCGGCAGTCCTGGTCGGCACGCTGATCGGTCTGGCGGTCGGGCTGATGATCCACGTCTTCGAGGTCCAACCCTTCATCGCCACGTTGGCGGCGATGTTCCTGGCCAGAGGTCTGTGCTACATCGTCGCGCCCGAGTCGATCCCGATCACGGACCCGACGATCGTCTCGCTGTCGTCGACGCGGTGGCCGCTCTTCGGGACGTTCGACATCACGCCGAGCGGCGTCATCGCACTGGCCGTGGTGCTCATCGCGTTCGTCACCCTGCACTACACGCGGTTCGGTCGCACGGTCTACGCCATCGGCGGCAGCGAGCAGTCCGCCCGGCTCATGGGTCTGCCGGTGGCGCGCACCAAGGTGCTCGTCTACGTGATCAGCGGGACCTGCGCGGGCATCGGCGGACTCCTGTTCGTGGTGTTCTCACGGTCCGGCTACTCGCTCACGGGCGTCGGCATGGAGCTCGATGCGATCGCCGCGGTGGTCATCGGTGGCACCCTGCTGACCGGAGGGAGCGGCTTCGTCCTCGGGTCGGTCATGGGTGTCGTCGTGCTGGGTCTGATCCAGACGATCATCACCTTCCAGGGCACGCTGAGCTCCTGGTGGACCAAGATCTTCATCGGCGCGCTGCTGCTGGTGTTCGTGGTCCTGCAGCGGCTCCTGGCGCTCCGCAGACGCTAGCTGGGGCAGCGAGGAGGGAGGCGGCGGACCGGTGATCCGCCGCCTCCCTTCGTGTTCACGCGGTCGGGACGTTCGCCAACCCGTCGGGCAGCAGCCGGCGGCCCAGGACGCGCTCGGAGTAGCCCGTGCGGTCCAGGTAGGGCGTCAGGCCACCGAGGTGGAAGCCCCACCCTGCGCCGAGGATCATGCAGAGGTCGATCTGCTGCGGCGTCGAGACGACGCCCTCGTCGAGCATGTGACCGACCTCGACCGTCAGCGCCCGGAGCACGCTGTCGAGCACCCCGGCCTCGTCGAGCGGCGTGCCGTCGTGCGACACGGACGCGTCGAACACGGACTGGATGGCGGGGTCCACAGGCTTGGGCAGCCCCTTGGCCGGCGCGGGCAGGACGACGCGCGTGCCGTCGGCGACGAGCTTCTCGAGTCCCGGGGAGCGCGGGAACCGGTCGCCCAGCTCCTCGCGCAGCGACGTCAGGACATGCAGCCCGACGGCCGGTCCGACCAGGTCGAACAGCTCGAACGGCGGCATCGGCAGGCCGAGGGGCCGCAGCGCACGGTCCGCGACCTCGACGGGGGTGCCGTGCTCGACGGCGTCGACGATCACGCCGAGGAGCAGGACGAGCAGCCGGTTGACGACGAATCCGGGCCGGTCGGCGACGAGCACGGCGGTCTTGCGCAGCTTGGCAGCCACCGCGAACCCTGTCGCCAGCGCCTCGAGCGACGTGTGCTCGGCCTGCACGACCTCGACCAGCGGCATCGCGGCCACGGGGTTGAAGAAGTGCAGCCCGACGACGCGCTCGGGGTGCTGCAGGTCGGCCGCCATCGCGCTGACCGACAGGGCCGAGGTGTTCGTCGCCAGGATCGCCGTCGGGGAGATGACCGTCTCCAGCTCGGCGAACACGCGCTTCTTCAGGTCGAGGATCTCGGTGACCGCCTCGATGACCAGGTCGCACGTGGCGAACTCGGCCAGGTCGGTGGTGCCGTGGATCGAGCCGAGCAGCCGCGCCCCGGCCGCCTGGCTCATCCGGCCCGTCGACGTGAGCCGGTCCACGGTCGACTTCACCGCGGCCAGACCCTTGTCGACGCGCTCCTGGTCGAGGTCGCGCATGACCACCGGGACGCCGAGACGCTGCGCGAACAGTGTCGCGATCTGCGCGGCCATGAGCCCGGCGCCGACGATGCCGACGCGGGTGACGGGCTGCGCGAGCGAGCGGTCAGGGGCGCCCACGGGCCGCTTGCCGCCGGACACCAGCCCGAACGAGTACAGGCTCGCCCGCATCTCGTCGCTCATGATCAGGTCCGCGAGCGCGAGGTCCTCGGCCACGAACGCCTCGGCACGGGAGCTGTCCCGGGCGGCGGCGACGAGGTCGAGAGCGCGGGCCGGCGCGGGTCGCGAGGTGCCGACGACCGCGTCGAGCCGCTGCCGGGCCGCCGCGACGGCGCCGTCCCACAGCGGTGCGGGATCGAGCGGACGACGCTCGACGACGACCTCACCGGACAGCACGCGAGCCGCCCACCGGATCGACTCCTCGAGGAAGTCGGCCGGGTCGAGCACCACGTCGACGAGCCCGAACGAGGCCGCCTCGCCCGCCGAGAAGGGCTTGTTCGCGGCCGGGCGGGTCAGGATGACGTCGAGCGCCTTCTCGATGCCCACCAGGCGCGGCACGAGGTAGGCGCCGCCCCAGCCCGGGACCAGGCCGAGGCCGGTCTCGGGGAGGGCCAGCGCACGGACGTCCGACGCCGCAGTGCGGTAGTCGCAGTTGATCGCGAGCTCGAGGCCGCCGCCCAGGGCCACGCCGTTGACGAACGCGAACGTGGGGACGCCCATCGTGTGCAGCAGCTCGTACGCGGCGTGCCCGCCCTGACCCAGCGCGAGCGCAGCCGTCCGGTCGGGGATAGTGCCGGCGAGCGTGAGGTCGGCGCCTGCGGCGAGGTAGTAGGGCTTGCCAGTGACGGCGACGGCCACGATCTCGCCCGCCGCTGCTCGCGCCTGCACGGCCGTCAGCGTCGCGGTGAGCTCGGCGATGCCCTGCGGACCCAAGGTCGACGGCTTGGTGTGGTCGAGGCCGTTGTCCAGGGTGACCAGGGCGAGCGTCCCGGCGTCGCCGGGCAGTCGGACGTCGCGGGCGTGGGCGTGGGTGACGCGCTCGTCGCTCACTTGGTGGACTCCTCGGTGTCGGACTCGTAGTCGGGGTGGTTCGGGTTCTCCCAGATGACGGTGCCGCCCTGGCCGAGGCCGACGCACATCGTCGTGAGGCCGTAGCGGACCTCGGGGTGGTCGGCGAACTGGCGTGCCAGCTGCGTCATGAGGCGGACGCCCGAGGACGCCAGCGGGTGCCCGACGGCGATCGCGCCGCCGTACTGGTTCACGCGAGGGTCGTCGTCGGCGATGCCGAAGGCGTCGAGGAACGACAGCACCTGCACGGCGAACGCCTCGTTGATCTCGAACAGGCCGATGTCCTCGATCGACAGCCCCGCCCGCGCCAGCGCCTTGGTGGTGGCCGGGACCGGCCCGATGCCCATGATCGACGGCTCCACGCCGGCGTACGCGAACGAGACCATGCGCATCCGGGTCGGCAGGCCGAGCTCGGCGGCGGTGTCCTCCGCGGCGAGCAGGCAGGAGGCGGCACCGTCGGTCAACGGTGCGGCGGTGCCAGCCGTGACGCGGCCACCCGGGCGGAACGGGGTGGGCAGCTTCTGGATGGCCTCGACAGTCGTCCCTGGCCGCGGCGGCTCGTCGGCGGTCGCCAGTCCCCAGCCGTTCTCGGGGTCACGCAGTGCGACGGGGACCAGGTCGGGGTCGATCTTGCCGGCGGCGAGTGCGGCGGCGTACTTCGCCTGGCTCGCGGCGCCGTAGGCGTCGGCACGCTCACGCGTGAGAGCGGGGAACGTGTCGTGCAGGTTCTCGGCGGTGATGCCCATGTTGAGGGCGTCGCTCTCGACGAGGCGCTCCGACAGGAACCGCGGGTTCGGGTCGGCGTCGAAGCCCATCGGGTGGTGGCCCATGTGCTCGACGCCACCGGCGAGCGCGATGTCCTGCGCGCCGAAGCCGATCGCGGCGGCCGTGTTGGTCACGGCGGTCATGGCGCCCGCGCACATGCGGTCGATCGCGTAGCCGGGGACGGACCGGGGGAGCCCGGCCAGGACGCCGACGGTGCGCCCGAGGGTCAGGCCCTGGTCGCCCTGCTGCGTCGTGGCCGCGATCGCCACCTCGTCGATCCGCTCCGGGGGGAGCTCGGGGTGCCGGCGGAGCAGCTCGCGGATGGTCTTGACCGACAGGTCGTCGGCACGGGTGTTCGCGTACAGGCCGTCCTTGCGTGCGCGACCGAACGGGGTGCGGACCCCGTCGACGAACACGACACGACGGACACGCGGTGCGGGGGTGGGCATCGAGAAGCCTCCAAGGCGGGACGACGGTGTCCGGCGGGCCCATGACTGCGAGCCCGCAACCATTAGACGATACCCCGGGTACCGGGTTCCACGCGACGACGAAGTTACTGTCGGGTAACTTTACTGGTCAGAGGGTGGCGAACGCCTCGGCGAGTCGCGGCGCGGCGAGCTCGACCTGCCACGGTCGGGCGCCGCCGGCGGCGAGGAACCCGCCGATCCCCTCGACGTCCAAGGTGGTCGGAGGGGTCCAGCACAGCCGTCGCAAGAGGTCCGGCTGCAGGAGGTTCTCCGCCGGGACGGACCACTGCGTCGACAGCGCGGCGATCGCCTCGCGCGCGACCGACAGGCGGGCCGCCGCAGCCGGGTCCTTCTCCGCCCATGCGCGCGGGGGCGGCGGTGCGTCGCTCTTCGGGCCGCGCACCGAGGGCAGCTCGCTCTCCGGCTCGTCGAGAGCACGGTCGATCGCCGCCTGCCAGAGCGGTGCGCGACGGCGTGTGCCCTTGCCAGCGAAGGCGGGCAGGGCGGTCAGCTCGGCGACCGTGCGGGGCAGCGCTTGCGCGGCCGCGACGATCGCGTGGTCGGGCAGCACGCGGCCGGGGGAGATGTCCCGCTGGCGGGCGTTCTGGTCCCGGGTCAGCCACAGCTCGCGGACGACGCCCAGACGGCGGGCGTCGCGGATGGCGTGCAGGCCCGAGACCCGGCGCCACGGTTCGACGCGCGGGGGCGCCGGAGGAGCGGTGCGGACCGCCTCGAACTCCTGCGCGGCCCATTCGGCCTTGCCCGCGACCGCGAGCCGCTCGGCCAGGATCTCGCGGAGCTCGACGAGCACCTCGACGTCCAGGGCGGCGTAGCGCAGCCACTCGGTGGGCAGCGGGCGGGTGGACCAGTCGACCGCCGAGTGCTCCTTCGCGAGCCCGAGCCCGAGCGCGTCCGCGACCACAGCAGCGAGCCCGACGCGCTCCATCCCCAGGAGGCGGGCACCGAGCTCGGTGTCGAACACGCGGCTGGGCAGCATGCCCTGCTCGGCAAGACCGGGCAGGTCCTGGGATGCGGCGTGCAGGACCCACTCGACGCCGACCAGCGCCCGGGACAGCGAGGACAGGTCGGGCACGGCGATCGGGTCGATCAGCGCGGTGCCGGCGCCCTCGCGACGGATCTGGACCAGGTAGGTGCGCTGGCCGTACCGGTAGCCGGACGCGCGTTCGGCGTCGACCGCCACCGGTCCGGTGCCTGCGCCGAACGCGGCGACGACGGCGGCCAGGGCCTCGGGCGTCTCGACGACCGGCGGGATCCCGTCGGCGGGCTCGGTGAGCATGACGACCTCGGGGACGTCGTCGACGGCCTCGTCGGCCGGTGCGGCATCGAGCTGAGCAGGATCGACGGCAGGCAGCTCGGACCCCCCGGCGGGGAGGTCGGGGCTCGCCTCAGGTCGCATGAGAGCAACCGTAAGCGAAAGGACGGACGCATCCGCGCAGGCCGCGCGGGAGCGAACAGTCAGGACAGCACGCCACCGCGGATGGAGATCGCGACCAGCTCGGCCCGGTCGCCGGTGCCCAGCTTGCGCGAGATGCGCGCCAGGTGACTCTTCACGGTGAGGGCGGAGAGTCCGAGGTCCTCGCCGATGAGGCGGTTCGTGCGGCCGTCGGCGACGAGCTTGAGCACGCTGATCTCGCGTGCCGTGAGCTCGGGCAGCGGCGGTTGTGCAGCGGCGGGCGCTGCGGCGCGGGGCAGGTTCGGGACGGTCACTCCGGCGACCGCGCCGCGCAGGCCACCGGCCAGGAGCGTGCTCAGCTCGGGTCGAGCAGCCCGGCGCGTCAGCACGACGACCCGTGGTGCGCCACGGCGTCGCAGGTTGCGCACCAGGGCGCCGCCGTCGCCGTCCGCCACCTCGGTCACCACGACGCACATCTGCTGCGTCGCCGGTGCGGGTGCCGTCGCTGCCGTTCCTGCGGGACGCGCGGTCGTGAGGGTACGTCGAAGCTCGGGCCCACGTGCCTGGGCCGGGTTTCGTCGCAGCGGCTCGATGCTCACGTGCCAGTCATCGGCATCCTTGACGCCCGACTTGAGAGTTAGCGACGCGGTCCCAGGGCGACGACCCCGTCCGGGAGGGGCTCGAGGCCGGCGGCGGTGCACAGCAGCGTCGCCCAGGCCGTCAGGTGGGGCGCGAGGTCCTCGTCGGCGGCCGTCCACGACGCGCGGATCTCCAGCTCGGTCTGCTCGGACCGCCGGTCGAGAGCACCGAAGCTCTGCGACAGGACCCGGGTGACGGTGCCGCCGGCGGACTGCGGGTCGAGACCGGACTCCTGCAGGGCGTCGGTGAACCAGGTCCACGCCACCTCGGCGAGCATCGGGTCTGCGCCGACCTCGGCCTCGAGCGTCGCGCGGACCAGGGTGACGAGCCGGAAGTTGCCTTCCCACGCCTCCTGGCCGGCCGGGTCGAAGAGGACGACGAAACGTCCGGACGCGAGCTCGGCGGCCGCGACCGACCGGCGCGCGGTGCGGATCTCGGCGGTGAGCGCCGCGGAGAAGGGCGCGATGCGCGCGGGACCGGGAACCTCGTCGAGGATCACCTCGGGACGGACGGTCACCTGACGCAGCGAGCGCAGCGCGCTGACGAACTCGACGGGGACGTCCTCCGGACCAGCGGGTGTCACGGTGTGGAGCGTACGCACGGCGGTGCCGTCTTGCGGTCCGGCACGCCGCTTCGTCTCTCGGCGCTGCGGACTAGGCTGGCGCGCGCACCCAGCATCCCCGGACCCCGTCGCGCGTGTCGGCCGCCTGCCTGCCCGCAGCCACCGTGCGACGACGCCCTCCGGCCGACGTCTCGAAGGAGCTCTCTCGAATGGTCGCCTCAGGAACCGCCACCGGAACCGCTCAGATCGGTGTCACGGGGTTGGCGGTGATGGGCCGCAACCTCGCACGCAACTTTGCCCGCAACGGGTACACGGTCGCGATCCACAACAGGTCCTACGCGAAGACCGAGTCGCTCGTCGCGGACCACGGTGACGACGGTGACTTCGTGCCGTCGGAGTCGGTCGAGGACTTCGTGGCGTCCCTGGCCAAGCCCCGCAAGATCATCGTCATGGTCAAGGCCGGCGGTCCGACCGACGCGGTCATCGACGAGCTCGTGCCGTTCCTGGAGGAGGGCGACATCGTCGTCGACGCGGGCAACGCGCACTTCCCCGACACCATCCGCCGCGAGGCGGCGCTGCGTGAGAAGGGCCTGCACTTCGTCGGATCCGGCGTGTCCGGCGGCGAGGAGGGGGCGCTGCTCGGCCCGTCGATCATGCCGGGCGGTACGAAGGAGTCGTACGAGTCCCTGGGCCCGATCCTCGAGAAGATCTCGGCCAAGGTGGACGGCGTGCCGTGCTGCACCTACATCGGCCCGGACGGCGCCGGCCACTTCGTCAAGATGGTGCACAACGGCATCGAGTACGCCGACATGCAGCTCATCGCGGAGGCGTACGACCTGCTGCGCCAGGGGCTGGGAGCTTCCGCCGCCGAGATCGGGCAGATCTTCGCCGAGTGGAACACGGGCGACCTGGAGTCGTTCCTCATCGAGATCACCGCCGACGTGCTCGCGCACGTGGACGCAGAGACCGGCAGCGCGTTCGTCGACATCGTGCTCGACCAGGCCGAACAGAAGGGCACGGGCCGCTGGACCGTGCAGAACGCGCTCGACCTGGGCGTCCCGATCACCGGCATCGCCGAGGCCACGTTCGCGCGTGCCCTGTCGGGCTCCGTCCCGCAGCGCACCGCGGGTGCCGCGGCGCTTCCGGCCGACGCGACGCCGTTCGCGATCACCGACCGCGACGCGTTCATCGAGGACGTCCGGCTCGCGCTGTACGCCTCCAAGGTCGTCGCGTACTCGCAGGGCTTCGACCAGATCGCCGCCGCCAGCGCCGAGTTCGGCTGGGACGTCGACCGCGGCGCGATGGCCCGCATCTGGCGCGGCGGCTGCATCATCCGCGCGCGCTTCCTCAACCGCATCACCGAGGCGTACGAGCGCGACGCGCACCTGCCGCTGCTGCTCGCCGACGAGTACTTCACCGGCGCGGTCGGCAACGGCCTGGCTGCGTGGCGCCGGGTCGTCTCGGGTGCGGCGCTCGCCGGCGTTCCCACGCCCGCGTTCTCGTCGTCGCTCGCGTACTACGACGGTGTCCGGGCCGAGCGCCTGCCCGCCGCGCTGATCCAGGCGCAGCGCGACTTCTTCGGTGCGCACACGTACCGGCGCACCGACAAGGACGGAACGTTCCACACGCTCTGGACCGGTGACCGCAGCGAGCAGCCCGCGTGAGCAGTCGCACTGTGGCACGGCGCGCTCCGCGCGCCGCGGTGCGTCAGGACGACCTGCAACCTGTCGTCCTGGGCGGCGACATCGGCGCTTACAGCATCGCCCGGACGTTCCACGAGGCGTACGGCGTCCGGTCGGTCGTCGTGTCGTCGGTGTCCACGGGTCTCGTCCGGCACTCGCGCATCCTCGTGAACGTGGTCGAGCCGGGTATCGACGACGCCGACACGGCCGTGGCCACGCTGCGGCGCATCGCGGCCGAGCACGTCGGCAAGAAGCTGATCCTCGTGGGCAGCGCCGACTGGCTGGTGCGGACGATCGTCGAGAACCGCAACCGGCTCGAGGACCTCTACACGATCCCGTACGTGCCGCTCGAGACCCTCGACCGCGTCACCGACAAGGAGCTCTTCGGGGACCTGTGCCGCGAGCTCGGGCTCGGCCACCCCACCACCGTGGTGCACGACGTCGCGGCCGGGGGAGTCCCCGACACCTCCGGGCTGCGCTTCCCGGTCATCGCGAAGGCGGCCGACACCGCGGCGTACCACCTGGTCGAGTTCGCGGGGAAGAAGAAGGTGTTCACCGTGGACACCCCCGGTGAGCTCGCGGAGCTCCTGGGCCGCGTGCAGGGCAGCGGGTACGCCGGGACGTTCATCATCCAGGACCTCATCCCGGGCGACGACTCCGGCATGCGCATCCTCACCTGCTACGGCGACCGCACCGGCACGGTCCAGTTCTCCGCGTTCGGGCACGTGCTCCTCGAGGAGCACACGCCCGGCGCGCTCGGGAACCCGGCGGGCATCATCACCCGGCACGACGAGACGCTGGCGGGCCAGGCCACCCGGCTGCTCGAGCACCTCGGCTGGACCGGCTACGCCAACTTCGACCTGAAGTTCGACCCGCGCGACGGCAGCACGGTGTTCTTCGAGCTCAACCCGCGCCTGGGCCGCTCGAACTTCTACATCACGGCCGGAGGGCGCAACACCGCCGAGCTGTACGTGCGCGAGTACGTGCAGGGCCTGCCTCCGCTGCCCGACGGCGCTGCAACCGAGATCACGGAGCCGCACCTGTACACGGTCCTGCCGCGCTGGCTGCTGCGCCGGTACGTCGCGGACCCGACCCTGCGGGCGCGGGTGCGCTCGCTCGGACGCTCCGGCCGGGCCACCAACCCGCTCTGGTACCGCGCCGAGACCAACCCCCGACGCTGGCTGTACGTGGCGATCGCGCAGGCGAACCAGGTGCGCAAGTACCGGACGCACTACGAGCGACCGGTCCAGGTGCAGGAGGTGCACGCATGACGGCACCCGTCGGGGTGATCGGCGGCGTCGGACCGCTGGCCACCGTCTACTTCATGGACAAGATCGTGCGCCTGACGCGCGCCGACCGGGACCAGGACCACGTCGACCTGGTCGTCATGCAGCACGCGTCGATCCCGGACCGAACGGAGTTCATCCTGGGCCGCTCGACGAGCAACCCGGGTCCGGTCATGGCGGACGACGCGCGGACGCTCGAGCGCATCGGCGTCTCCTTCATCGTGATCCCGTGCAACACGGCGCACCACTTCACGTCCGAGGTCGTCGAAGCCACGCAGGTGCCGGTCCTGAGCATCGTCGACGAGACGATCGCCGAGGTGGTCGACCAGCGGCCGGGCACCACGACCGTCGGGATCCTGGCCACGTCGGGCACGCTCGCCGCCGACGTCTACCAGCAGGCGGCGCGGGCCCGAGGGCTGGCGTCCGTGGAGCCCACCGACGACGAGCAGGCCGTCGTCATGCGGGTCATCTACGACCAGGTGAAGGCCGGGCGCCCGGTCGACCTGCCGGCCCTCCGCGGCGTCGTCGACGCACTGGTCGGACGTGGCGCGCAGACCATCGTCCTGGGGTGCACCGAGCTGTCCGTCGTCGCCGACGACGCACACCTGCTGGACGACCCGCTCTACGTCGACTCGCTGGACGTCCTGGCCCGGCGCACCATCGAGCGCGCCGGGCACGACCTGCGCTGAGCGGTCAGCCGAGCTCGCTGGTACCCGCGTAGAGGTGCAGCACGGGGACCTGCAGCTCCTCGCGGGCGCGGGAGGCCCAGTCGGTGTGGAACGTGTCCTCCACCGCGTGCGGGTAGGTCACGACGGCGACCTCCACGACGTCACCGTCGGCGACGGCGGTCTTCAGGGCGGGCAGCGGGTCGTCCTCGACGACGGCGCCCGAGGCCTCGCGGCCGGCAGCGACGAACGCGGCGATGCTGCCCGCGAGCTGCTCGTCAGCGGTGGCCTTGGCCTCCGGCTGCGACGGCTCCTTGCCGCGGGCGCGGTCCCACGCCTCGCGCAGCTCGCCCATGCTGAGGTTGTCGATGATGGTGGAGACGAGGGGCCGGTCGGTGTCTGCGGGGACGAGCACGCGGTATGCGTACGTCTCGTCACCGTGCAGCGCGAGCAGCTTGTCGACGTCGGAGCTGGTGAGCGTGTCCTCCGTGAGGACGATGATCGTGTCGGTCACGCGCCGAGCCTAGTCACCCGCCAGCGCCCGAGCAGCACGCCGTCCGCATGCAGGAGGTGCAGCGGTGTCAGCGAGCGCGCGGGGGAGAACCACGACGGCTGGTTGACGATGCGCCCCGCGGGGCCGCCGACCAGCTGAGGGCTCCAGGTCAGGCACAGCTCGTCGGCCACGTCGGCCTCGACCAGGGCTGCGAGCAGCGACGGTCCGCCCTCGGCGAGCACGCGGGTCAGGCCGCGGTCGGCGAGGGCCGTGACGGCGGCGCGGGCGTCGACTCGGTGGCCGTCGCCGGTGACCAGGACGCGGTCGTCCCCGAGGGCGTCGCGCAGCCCGCCGAGCGACGGGTTGTCGGCGACGGTGAGGACGAGCGGCGGGCGCGAGCCGTCGAGCAGGGCTTCGGGGAGGTCGCCCGAGGTCGAGACGACGGCGAGCTCGAGGTCGTCCGCCAGGCCGAGCGACGCGCGCGCGGCCCGCAGGTCGTCGGGGACGTCGAGGGCCGTGTAGCCCTCGGCGCGCACGGTGCCCGCGCCGACCAGGACCACGTCGGCCAGGGCTCGCAGGACGCGGAACACGCGCCAGTCGGCGGCGTTGTTGATCGAGCCGCTCAGGGAGTTCGCGCCCGTCGAGGAGCCGTCGACGGTGCTGACCATGTTCGCCCGCACCCCCGGTGCGTCGCCGAAGAGCGCGACCAGCTCCGGCTCCCCGGCCGTCGGCTCGATCCGCGGTCGACCGAGAGGCAGGAGCACGTCCAGCGCGGGCAGCACAGGCACCGTCACCTCAGGACGGTCCCAGCACGTCCGCGAGGGCCGCCACGTCGCCGACGACGACGACCGCCGGGTTGCCGACGCCGCGCTCGCGCGCCAGCGACGCGATGTCCGCGAGCGTGCCGACGGTGGTCCGCTGCTCGGGGAGCGTGCCCCGCTCGACGATGGCCACCGGCGTGCCCGGGTCCTTGCCGTGAGCGAGCAGCTGGCGCGTGTGCGACCCGAGCTGCGCGACGCCCATGAGCAGCACCAGAGTGCCCTCCAGGCGCGCGAGCGTGGCCCAGTCGGGCGTGGTGTCGTGCGCGGACAGGATGGTCAGCTGACGGGACAGCCCGCGGTGCGTCACCGGGATGCCGGCGGCGGCCGGGACGGCGAGCGCGCTGGTCACTCCGGGGACCACCTCGACCGGCACGCCGGCGGCGAGGCAGGCCAGGACCTCCTCGCCTCCACGCCCGAGGACGAACGGGTCGCCGCCCTTGAGCCGCACGACGCGGTGGCCGGCCAGCGCACGCTCGACGAGCACCGCGTTGATCTCGGTCTGGGTGAGCGTGTGCGCGTGCGGCGACTTCCCTGCCTCGATGATCTCGACCGACGGGTCGAGCTCGGCCAGGAGGGCACGGGGCGCGAGGCGGTCGACGACGACCACGTCCGCCTCTGCGAGCGCCCGGCGGCCACGGGTCGTGATGAGCCCGGGGTCGCCCGGCCCACCGCCGACGAGCACCACGCTGCCGGTCGTCGGGCGGTGCCGACGCAGCGGCAGCCCCCCGGTGTCGAGCAGGAGCGCGATCGCGTTCCGGAGGGCGGTCGCCCGCCGCGGGTCGCCGCCGGCGCCGACCGCCACCGTGACGTCGCCCGAGCGCGCGACGGCGGGGGTCCAGGCGCTCGACGCCGCGGCGTCGTCGGCCCGGACGCACCAGATCCTCGACGCCTCCGCGTCCGCGGCGACCACGTCGTCCACCGCACGGTCGCCCGTCGCGGTGTGCACCAGCCACGCGCCGTCCAGGTCGGTCGAGAGGTAGTCGCGCCGGTGCCAGGTGACGCGGTCGAGCAGCTCGGCCAGGTCCTCGCAGATCGCGGGTGCGACCACGACGACGTCCGCGCCGTCCTCGACCAACCGGGTCGCACGACGAGCCGCCACCGGCCCGCCGCCGACGACGACGACGCGTCGACCGGCGAGGTCGAGCAGCAGGGGGTGGCGACCGGTCATATCCCGGCGCCCGCCAGCCAGTCCGTGTCGTCCGCCGCCGCGTCGGTCGGCGTGAGCCGGTCGAGCAGCGTCGCACCGATCATGCCCGCGGCGAGCGTGGTCCCGTCGGCCGGGTCGACCAGCAGGAAGCCGCCGGTGCGACGGTGCGTGGCGTAGTCGTCGAGCACGACGGACTCGGCCAGCCGGATCTTGACGCGGCCGATCGCGTTCAGCGACAGCGCGCGCGGCGGGATGTCGGAGGACGTGTCGGTGGCGTCGACCGCGTGCAGGGTGTCGATGCCGTCCCACCGGTCGACCGTGAGCGTGTCGACGTCGAGGCGGGCGTTGACCTCGCGCAGCAGCGCACGGACCGTCCGCGTGCCGATGCGGACGAGCAGGCGCGCGCCCAGGACGCTGCGCTTCTCGGCCAGCCAGCAGACCGTGCCCTCGAGGTCCGACCCGACGGCCACCGTCGATCCGGTCGGGACCAGGACGTCGCCGCGGGCCACGTCGACGTCGTCGGCGAGGCGGAGCGTGACCGACTGCGGCGCGTGCGCCTCCTGCAGTGGGCCGTCGAAGGTGTCGATGCCGACGACCACGCTCGTCTTGCCCGACGGCAGCACGGTGACCTCGTCGCCGACGGAGACGACACCGGACGCGACGCGCCCTGCGTACCCGCGGTAGTCGGGGTGCTCGGGCGTGCGCGGCCGGATGACCACCTGCACGGGGAACCGGAAGGCCTCGGACTGCGCGTCACGACCCACCTCGACCCCCTCGAGGTGCTCGAGGAGCGTCGGGCCGTCGTACCAGGGCGTCCGGGTCGATCGGTCCACCACGTTGTCGCCGGCGAGGGCCGACAGGGGCACCGCGACGACGTCGGAGATGCCGAGCCCCGCGGCGTAGGCCGTGAACTCGTCCGCGATCGCCCGGAAGGTGGGCTCGTCGAAGTCGACGAGGTCCATCTTGTTCACCGCGAGCACGACGTGCGGGACGCGCAGCAGAGCGGTGATCGTCGCGTGCCGACGGGTCTGCTCGAGCACGCCCTTGCGGGCGTCGACGAGCACGATCGCGAGCTCGGCCGTCGAGGCGCCGGTGACCATGTTGCGCGTGTACTGGACGTGCCCGGGGGTGTCGGCCAGCACGAACGCGCGGGTCGCGGTCGAGAAGTAGCGGTACGCCACGTCGATCGTGATGCCCTGCTCGCGCTCGGCACGCAGGCCGTCGGTGAGCAGCGCCAGGTCGACCTGACCGCCGCCGCGCGCAGCGGTCGCGGCCTCGACGGCGCTCAGCTGGTCGGCGAGGACCGACTTCGTGTCGTAGAGCAGGCGGCCGATCAGGGTGCTCTTGCCGTCGTCGACGGATCCGGCCGTTGCCAGGCGCAGGAGGTCCCGCGTCGCGTGCTCCGTCACGTGCGCACTCACAGACGCCTCCGCCCCCACATCAACCGCCCCCATCAGAAGTACCCCTCACGCTTGCGGTCTTCCATCGCAGCCTCGGATGCGCGGTCGTCGGCACGCGTGGCCCCGCGCTCGGTGAGCCGGCTCGCCGCGACCTCCGCGATGACCTCGGGCACGGTCGCCGCGTACGACTCGACCGCACCGGTGCAGCTCATGTCCCCGACCGTGCGGTAACGGACGGTGCGGACCTCGAGCGTCTCGGTCGGCTTCGGCCCGCCCCACTCGCCGGGCGCGATCCACATGCCGTCGCGCAGGAAGACCTCGCGCTCGTGCGTGTAGTAGATCGACGGCAGCTCGATGTCCTCGCGCTCGATGTAGCGCCAGACGTCGAGCTCGGTCCAGTTGGACAGCGGGAACACGCGCACGTGCTCTCCGAGCTTGTGCCGGCCGTTGTACAGGTCCCACAGCTCCGGACGCTGCCGGCGCGGGTCCCACTGGCCGAACTCGTCGCGCAGAGAGAACACGCGCTCCTTGGCGCGGGCCTTCTCCTCGTCGCGACGACCGCCGCCGAAGACCGCGTCGAACTTGTTCGCGATGATGCCGTCGAGCAGCGGGACGGTCTGCAGCGCGTTGCGCGAACCGTCGGGGCGCTCGGACACGCGGCCGTCGTCGATCGCGTCCTGCACGCTGGCCACCACGAGCCGGAGCCCGTACTGCTCCACCACGCGGTCGCGGTACTCGATGACCTCGGGGAAGTTGTGCCCGGTGTCCACGTGCATGAGCGTGAAGGGCACGGCCGACGGCCAGAACGCCTTGCGCGCCAGGTGCAGCATGACGATCGAGTCCTTGCCGCCGCTGAACAGCAGCACGGGTCGCTCGAACTCGCCCGCGACCTCCCGCATGATGTGGATGCCCTCGGACTCGAGGGCGTCCAGCTGGGTCAGTGTCACTTGGCTCACGTGTGCAACCCGCATTCGATCTTGCCCGTGCCGGACCAGCGGCCCGCACGAGGGTCCTCACCGGGCGCCACCGCACGCGTGCACGGGGCGCAGCCGATCGATGTGTACCCGGCCTGGCGCAACGGGTTGAGGACCACGTGGTTCTCCTCCACGTACGCGTCGACGTCCGCCTGTGTCCAGGCGGCCAGGGGGTTGAGCTTGACCTTGTCGCGCTTGGCGTCCCAGCCGACGACCGTGATGTCGGTGCGCGTCGGGGCGTCCTCGCGGCGCATGCCGGTGACCCACGCCGTGTAGGGCGCGAGCCCACGCTCGAGCGGCTCGACCTTGCGCAGCGCGCAGCACTGGTTCGGGTCGCGGTCGTGCAGCTTCTCGCCGTACTCGGCGTTCTGCTCCTCGACGGTGCGCAGCGGCAGGATCGTGCGGAGCTTGATGTCCGTGAAGTCGGCGTAGTAGTCCCGCGTGCCGATGGTCTCGGCGAAGTGATACCCGGTGTCCAGGAAGATCACGTTCACGCCCGGCGCGGCCTTGGCGGCCATGTGCACGAGGATCTCGTCGCCCATGGACGACGCGACGACGAGGTCGTCACCGAAGGTCTTCGCCGCCCAGGCCAGGATCTCCTCGGGGTGGGCACCCTCGAGGTCCCGCCCGGCCTGCTCGGCGAGGTCCTTCAACGTGGCCGTGTCCAGGGTGCTCATGCGCGGCTCACCAGCCCCACGAACTTGAGCCCGAACGCGCGCATGCACGAGCGGCACTCCCACTGGCCGTGGGTCTCGCCCGCGGGCCAGAGGTCCTCGCTGGCGCAGAAGGGGCAGTAGTACGGCACAGCCCGCTCGCCCGACGTCCCGCTCATCGAAGGTCCTCCTCGTCGGCGCGCTGCACCCACTGGGCGAAGAGCTCGCCCTCCGTACGCTGCTCGTCGAACTTCGTCGCGACACGCTCGACGTAGTCGGGCAGCTCCTCAGCCGGAACGCGCAGGCCACGCAGGGTCTTCCCCAGGCCGCTCGTCATGCCCAGACCGCCGCCCAGGTGGACCTGGTAGCCGTCCTCGCCACCCGCGAGCGCGCCCTTGAGCCCGATGTCGGCCGTCTGGATGCGGGCGCACGAGTTGGGGCAGCCGTTGAGGTTGATGGTGATCGGCTGGTCGAAGGTCGGCAGCCGGTTCTCCAGCTCGCCGATCAGGTGCGTGGCACGCGCCTTCGTCTCGACGATGGCCAGCTTGCAGAACTCGATGCCCGTGCAGGCCATGGTGCCGCGTCGGAACGGCGACGCCTTCCGCACCGCGAGACCGAGCGACTCGAGGGACTCGACGAGCGGGTCGACCTTGGCGGGAGCCACGTCGAGCACGACGATCTTCTGCTCGACGGTCAGCCGGATGCGGTCGGACCCGGCGAGCTCGACCTGGTCGGCCAGCTGGTTCAGCAGCTCACCGGAGATGCGGCCGACGGTCGGCGCGACACCGACGTAGAAGTTGCCGTCCTTCTGGGGGTGCACGCCGACGTGGTCGCGGTTGCCCGTGGGCGGCGGCGGGGGCTCCGGGCCGTCCTCGAGCGCGTAGCCGAGGTACTCGCCCTCCAGCACCTGACGGAACACCTCGGGTCCCCAGTCCGCGACCAGGAACTTCAGGCGGGCGCGTGTGCGCAGCCGGCGGTAGCCGTAGTCGCGGAAGATGCTCACCACGCCGACCCACACGTCCGGGATCTGCTCCAGCGTGACGAACGCGCCGAGCCGGACGCCGAGCTTCGGGTTGGTGGACAGGCCGCCGCCGACCCACAGGTCGAAGCCGGGACCGAGCTCGGGGTGCACGACGCCGACGAACGCGACGTCGTTGATCTCGTGCGCGACGTCGTGGTGCGGGGAGCCGCTGATCGCGGTCTTGAACTTGCGCGGCAGGTTCGAGAAGCGGGGGTCGCCGATGTAGTTGTCGACGATCGCGCGCACGGCCGGGGTGCCGTCGATGATCTCGTCGGCAGCCACTCCCGCGACGGGGGAGCCGAGGACGACGCGCGGGCAGTCGCCGCACGCCTCCTGGGTGCTCAGGCCGACAGCCTCGAGCCGACGCCAGATCTCCGGGACGTCCTCGACGCGGATCCAGTGCAGCTGGATGTTCTGCCGGTCGGTGACGTCGGCGGTGCCGCGGCCGAACTCGACCGAGATGTCCGCGATCGTGCGCAGCTGCTGCAGGCTCAGCGCTCCGCCGTCGCAACGGACGCGGAGCATGAAGAACTCGTCGTCCAGCTCGTGCGGCTCCAGCGTCGCGGTCTTGCCGCCGTCGATACCGGGCTTGCGCTGGGTGTAGAGCCCCCACCAGCGCATACGTCCGCGCAGGTCCTCGGGTGCGATGCTCGCGAAGCCCTCGCGGGAGTAGACGTCCTCGATCCGCTGCCGGACGTTGAGTGCGTCGTCCTGCTGCTTGAACAGCTCGTTGCCGTTCAGCGGCTCTTTCTGGTCGAACGCCCACTGACCCTCGGGACGAGCCGCGGGCGGGGCGATCCTGGTCTGCGCCATAGGGGCGGTACCTCTGGGGTGTTCATGGACGTGCGACTGCACCCAGCGCTCGGGGGGAGCGGCGATCGGACGCAGACCGCGCGCCCGAGGGGGACGTGGGCGGGGTCAGTTGCTCCGCAGACAGCAGCAGCGCATGCGCAGGGCCGCGGCGGCGCAGGTGCACCGACAGGCGGACGTCCCGGACATGATCACCCCCCGAGGATGACGGACGGCAGGCGTCTACGGGAGAGCCGTTCCGACATCTGAGATGCTCCTACCGACATATGGACAGCCGCCCGAGTCGGCGCTAAAAGCGGACCAGTTCGGTCGGGATGGGCTCCTCGGCCGATGCCGCGTAGGCTCCTTCCTCGTGCCTGTGCCCGACTCCCGCGCCATCGACGCGTCGCCGGCGGCCCTCGCCGACCGGCGGCCGCACGTCCCGACCCAGCGTCTCCTCGCCGAGATGGTCCCGCCGCGCCACTTCGCCGACGAGTCCTTCGCGACCTACCGGCCCGATCCGGCGCACCCGTCGCAGCGAGCGACCGTCGAGCGGCTGACCCAGGTGGCGGCACAGATCCGGGACGGCAGGCCCACGAAACGGTGGCGCAAGAAGACCGCCGCACCGGCCGTCTACCTGGACGGCGGTTTCGGCGTCGGCAAGACGCACCTGCTGACGTCGCTCGCGCGCGCCGTCGGGGACGCCGCCTACGGCACCTTCGTCGAGTACACCAACCTTGTCGGCGCCCTCGGGTTCCTCCCCACGGTCGAGGCCCTCGCGACGCGCCGACTGGTCTGCATCGACGAGTTCGAGCTGGACGACCCGGGCGACACCGTCCTGATGTCCCGCCTGCTGCGCGAGCTCGCCGACCGGGGCGTCGCGCTCGCCGCCACCTCGAACACCCTGCCCGACTCCCTGGGCGAAGGACGCTTCGCCGCCGACGACTTCCTGCGCGAGATCCAGGCCCTCGCCGCCCGGTTCGAGGTCCTGCGCGTCGACGGTGACGACTACCGGCACCGGTCCGCCGTCACCGACGCCTCGGGCCTGCGCGACGACGCGGTGCGCGCGGCGGTCGGGAGCCGGCCGGACGCGACGCTCGACGACTTCGACACCCTGCTCGCGCACCTGGCGACGGTGCACCCGTCCCGGTACGGCGCCCTGCTCGACGGAGTGGGCCTCGTGGGCCTCACGGCGGTCGGTCCCGTGCCGACGCAGGACGTCGCGCTCCGGCTCGTCGTGCTGGTGGACCGGCTGTACGACCGCGACGTCCCCGTGCTGCTCGGCGGCTCGGGGGAGCGGGACCTGTTCTCGGCGGACATGCTCGCCGGCGGGTACCGCAAGAAGTACTACCGGGCCCTCTCGCGGCTCGGCTCGCTCGCCGCCGACGGAGCGGCGCTCGTCGCAGCCTCCTAGGGGCACGGGCCGGGCTCGTCGCGACGTCGTGGCGTCAGGCGAGCACGGTGATCGACCGCGGGGCCACGGAGCCGCTGACCGATGGTCCACCCGTCCACTCGGCCACCACGGCGAGCTCACCGCCAGAGGGGACGGACACCCACTCGTCGGACAGGTTGACGACGACCTGGGCGGATCCCCGGCGCAGGACGAGCCAGCCGTCCCACGGGCCGTCCGAGGAACCGCCGCCCCAGGTCAGGTCCGTCGCGGTGAGGTCGCCCGAGGCGAGGTCCGGGACGGTGCGACGCAGCCTGATGAGCGTCCGGTACCAGTCGAGCATCCGTGCGTGCGCCGGATCGGCCAGCTCCGCGCGGTCCAGCGTGCTCGCCTCGAAGGTGGACAGCGCCTGGGGGTCAGGCACGTCGACGTCGCCGCCGTAGAGCTCCGCCCAGCCGTGGCCGCCGAACTCGCGCACGCGACCCTCGCGGACCGCGGCGGCGAGCGGTGGGTCGGCGTAGGACGTGAAGAACTGGAAGGGCGTGCGGGTGCCCCACTCCTCGCCCATGAAGAGCATCGGCGTGAACGGCGACAGGATCATGAGCGCCGCGGACGCGGCGAGGACCACGTCGGGGTGCCGCTCGGAGGGGCGGTCGCCGGTCGCACGGTTGCCCACC
The DNA here is from genome assembly GCF_056400865.1 of Cellulomonas sp. P4_H4. Lineage (NCBI taxonomy): Bacteria > Bacillati > Actinomycetota > Actinomycetes > Micrococcales > Cellulomonadaceae > Cellulomonas > Cellulomonas sp. P4_H4. Next base: position 318,802 of record NZ_JBFUKL010000003.1, on the reverse strand, counting down.
TGGTCGTGGGTCTGCACGCTCACGACGAACCGATGGCCGTGGGTGTCGGAGGGCACATGCCGGCCCCAGGACGTGCCCCGGAACGTCGACCAGGTGCCGTCGTGCACGAATGCGCTGGTCAGCGCCTTGCGCAGAACCTCAGGGGTTCCGAAGTCGACGTAGTAGCCGTGCCGCTCCCCCGTGAGCAGGGAGTGGATGGCGTGGTGCACGTCGTCGGCCCACTGCGCGGTCATGCCCCAGCCGCCCTCGGCGGTCGGGGTGATCGAGACCGCGTCGTTCAGGTCGCTCTCGGCGATCAGCGACAGCGGCCGACCCACCGTGGCCGACAGGTCGGCTACCCGGTCGGACAGCTGCGCGAGCAGGTGGACCGGGCCGTCGTCGGCGAGGGCGTGCACCGCGTCCAGGCGCAGCGCGTCGACGTGGAAGTCGGTGAGCCACCACAGAGCGCTCTCGATGATCCAGCGACGGACCTCGCCGGAACCGGGCTGGTCGAGGTTGATCGCCGCGCCCCACGGGGTCTCGTGCGCGTCGGTCCAGTACGGGCCGTACTCGCCGACGTAGGCGCCGGACGGGCCGAGGTGGTTGTAGACCATGTCGAGGCAGACGCCGAGGCCCAGGCGGTGCGCGGTGTCGACGAACTGCTGCAGGGCCAGGGGACCGCCGTACGCGGCGTGGACCGCGTAGAGGCCCACGCCGTCGTAGCCCCAGCCTCGGTCACCGTCGAACGGGGCGATCGGCATGAGCTCGACCATGTCGACGCCCAGCTCGACCAGGGCGGGCAGCTCCGCCGCGGCGGCCGCAAGGGTGCCCTCCGGTGTGAACGTTCCGACGTGCAGCTCGTACAGGACCGCGCCACGGGCATCGACGCCGGGCCAGGTGTCGTCGGACCAGTCGTGCTCGGCGGCGTCGAAGACACGGCTCGGACCGTGCACGCCCGCGGGTTGCCACGCGCTGCGTGGGTCGGGCCGGCCCGGGCCGCCGTCGAGGGAGAACGCGTAGTCGGTGCCAGGCGGGAGCGCCCGGTCGGTCTCCCACCAGGCGCCGGACCGAGTCATCGGCACCCGGGCGTCGCCGATCACCAGGTCGACCGCGGACGCGTTGGGCGCCCAGACGCTCGGCAGCATCCTCAGCCTTGCGCCCGGACGAGCAGCGCGACGGGCAACCGGTCCAGGATGCCCGCGACGTCGACCACACCGCCGATCACCGGCCGCTCGGTGAGCACGTCGAACCAGTCGCCGTCGGGCAGGGCGACGGTGTGGTCCGCCCAGCCGCCCAGCCGGTCCACGGCCGCGGCCAGCCGGGTCGCGACGACCGCGACCTGCGGGTCGCCGTCGACCGTACGGGCGTACGTCAGCGAGTGGCCCGACGAGTGCGCCAGCGGCAGGAACCCGGCCGTCGGACCCACGAACGCCTCGGGCAGGTCACGTCGGGTGCGCAGCGCGCGAGACGTGACGAGCAGCTTCTCGTCGGCCAGGTCGCGTGGGCCCGCGCCGTCGTCGAGCCGGACCAGGCGCGCGGACAGCGGCGCGACCTCGACGTAGCGACGGTTGTCGGGGTCGACGAGCACCGGGTTCGGCACCTCGGTGCCCTGGTAGACGTCCGCCACCCCGGGCAGGGTCAGCTGGACGAGCTTGGTGCCGAGGGTCGCGGCGCGGACGGCGTGCCGGGTGCGCACCTCCCAGCCGTTCATGAGGCCCGCGACGACGGGGTCGCGCAGCGCCTGGCGTGCGGCGTCGAGCACGGCGCGCTCGTACGGCTCGTCCGGTGCAGTCCAGGTGGTGCGGGACTTGGACTCGCGGATCGCCTTGGTCAGGTACTCGGTCAGACGGTCCTCGGCGATCGGCCCCTGGTCGGTCCAGGTCCCGGCGAGCGTCTGCCACAGCAGGTACTCGGTGCGGCCGTCCAGCAGTGCGCTGCGGTACGGGGCGGACGCAGCGCGCAGCCCGTCGACGAGCGCCGACCACTCGCGGGGCAGCTCGCTGAGCACCCCGAGACGGGACCGGGTGTCCTCGCCGCGCTTCGTGTCGTGCGTCGACAGCGTCGTCATGCCGAGCGGCGCCGACACCTGGGCCTCCGCCGCCCAGGCGGACAGGTCGGTCGGCGTCAGGGCGAACTGCTCCGGTGCGCCACCGACCTCGCACAGACCCACGAGGTGCGTCCAGCGGTAGAACGCGGTGTCCTCGACGCCCTTGGCCATGACGGCGCCGCACGTCTGCTGGAACCGCACGATGAGCTCGTCGCGCCGGGCACCGCGCGTCTGCCCGGCGCTGCCCACCTCCCGGCCGAGGAGCAGGTCGACGACGACGTCCATCGTGGCTGCGCGCTCGGGGGAGAGCTTGTGCCGCGCGAGCCGCGCCGCCGCGTGCAGGACCTCGAGCGACTCCGGGTGCACGGACTCGCCGGGCACGACGTACGCGCGGTAGCGGTCGAACGCGACGAGCAGCTCGACCAGGCAGTCCTCGAGGGCGCGCCAGGTGTGGTCGCGCAGGCGCAGGTCGTCGTGGCAGATGTCCGCCGCGAGCGAGGTGAGGCGATGCACCTCCGCGTACAGCGGACCGTCGACGATCTCGCGCTTGGCCTGCTCCGCGATGTCGGGGAACGCGTCCGAGGTGTCGCCCGTGACCCGGTGCATGACCGAGCCGAGGCCGGCCGCGCCGCCCGGGTCGACGAAGGTCTGCTGGATCCGCCACAGGGCCTCGTAGCCCGTGCTGCCGGCGGTCTCCCAGTCGGGCGGCAGCGTCTCGGCGCCCTCCAGGATCTTCTCGACGACGACCCACGCGCCGCCGCTCGCCTCGCGCAGCCGCGACAGGTAGCCGGCCGGATCCGCCAGGCCGTCCGGGTGGTCGATCCGCAGGCCGTCGAGCACGCCGTCCGCCAGGAGCTGCAGGACGAGTCGGTGGGTCGCGTCGAACACCGCGGGGTCCTCGACGCGGACGGCCAGCAGGGTGCCGACGTCGAAGAACCGCCGGTAGTTCAGCTCCTCGTCCGCGACCCGCCAGTACGCGAGCCGGTAGTGCTGGCGCTCGACGAGCTCGGCGAGCGAGAGGCTCTCGGTGCCCGGCCGGACGGGGAACACGTGGTCGTGGTAGCGCAGCACCGTGCGCAGACCGTCGCCGGGGATCTCGACCTCGTCCAGCTGCAGCTCGTCGCGCCCGAGTACCGCGCCGATACGGTCGCCGAGGACCGGCATGAGGACCGCGCCGTCCCCTGCCGACCAGTCGACGTCGAACCACTCGGCGTAGGGGGAGTCGGGGCCTTCGGCGAGCACGGACCAGAGCGCGGCGTTGTGCCAGACCGGAGTCGGCACCGCCATGTGGTTGGGCACGATGTCGAGCACCAGCCCCAGGCCGTCGTCGTGCGCGACCTCGGCCAGGTGGAGGAGGCCCTCCATGCCGCCGAGAGCGGGCTCGACCTCGTCGTGCGAGACCACGTCGTAGCCGTGCGTCGATCCCGGTGCTGCGCGCAGGATCGGCGACAGGTAGACGTGCGAGACCCCGAGCGACGCGAGGTACGGGACCCGTTCGGCGACGTCGTGCAGCGTCAGGTCCGCCCCGAGCTGCACCCGGTACGTCGAGACGGGAACCGGTCGGCCAGCCGTCGGGAGACGGCGGGCCGGCGTCGGCCGCGGATCACTCATGCGCTCGGGCGCGGCCGGGTGGTGCGTCGCTTGGGCTTGTCCTCGGGTGCCGATGCGGATTTCGCCTGCTTCGTCTGCTTGGTCGACTCGCGAGCCGCGGTGGCGGCCGCCCCGATCCCGGACGACGTGGGGGCCGGGTGCAGCGGAGGCCGGGTCAGGACGACCACCGACTTCTGCGCGAGCGCCAGATCCTCGCCCGCCTCGACCGTCGTACCTGCCTCGACCTGCGAGTCGGTGTCGAACACCGCGGTCCAGGTCTGGCCGTAGTCGGGGCCGGGGATCGTGAACGTCGCCGCGTCGGGCTGGCCGTTGAACAGGACGAGGAAGGTGTCGTCGACGATCTCCTGGCCGCGGGTGTCGGGCTCGGCGATCGCGTCGCCGTTCAGGAACACGGCCACGGCCCGCGAGTGGTCCGCGACCCAGGCCTCGTCGGACATCCGATGCCCGTCGGGCGCGAGCCAGGCGATGTCGAGCAGGTCGGAGTGGTCGGACAGGTCGGGCTTGCCGGCGAAGAAGCGGCGGCGTCGGAACACCGGGTGGTCCTGGCGCAGCCGTACGACCCGGCGCGTGAACTCCAGCAGCGCGTTCGCGTCCTCGTTGAGATCCCAGTCGACCCAGGCGATCGGGGAGTCCTGGCAGTACACGTTGTTGTTTCCCCGCTGCGTGCGACCGAGCTCATCGCCGTGCGCGATCATCGGGATGCCTTGGGACAGCAGCAGCGTGGCCAGGAAGTTGCGGCGCTGGCGAGCCCGCAGCGCGAGGATGTGCCGGTCCTTCGTCGGACCTTCGACACCACAGTTCCACGACCGGTTGTGGCTCTCGCCGTCGTTGTTGCCCTCGCCGTTGGCCTCGTTGTGCTTCTCGTTGTACGAGACCAGGTCGTTGAGCGTGAAGCCGTCGTGCGCGGTGACGAAGTTGACGCTCGCGATGGGGCGTCGGCCCGTGTGCTCGTACAGGTCCGACGAGCCCGACAGGCGGCTCGCGAACTCGCCGAGCGTGGACGGCTCACCACGCCAGAAGTCGCGGACGGTGTCCCGGTACTTGCCGTTCCACTCCGACCACAGCGGCGGGAACCCGCCCACCTGGTAGCCGCCCTCGCCGATGTCCCACGGCTCCGCGATGAGCTTGACCTGCGAGACGACCGGGTCCTGGTGCACCAGGTCGAAGAAGGCCGAGAGGCGGTCGACCTCGTGGAACTGCCGGGCGAGCGTCGCCGCCAGGTCGAACCGGAAGCCGTCGACGTGCATCTCCGTCACCCAGTAGCGCAGCGAGTCCATGATCAGCTGCAGCACGTGCGGCGAGCGCATGAGCAGGGAGTTGCCGGTACCGGTGGTGTCGAAGTAGTGCGCCTGGTCCTCGTCGACGAGCCGGTAGTAGTTGGCGTTGTCGATGCCGCGGAAGCTCAGCGTCGGGCCCATGTGGTTGCCCTCGGCGGTGTGGTTGTACACCACGTCGAGGATCACCTCGATGTCCGCCTGGTGCAGTGCCTTGACCATCGTCTTGAACTCCTGCACCTGCTGCCCGGAGCTGGCGAACGCCGCGTAACCGTTGTGCGGTGCGAAGAAGCCGATCGTGTTGTAGCCCCAGTAGTTCGACAGGCCCTTCTCGACGAGCGACGGGTCGTTGACGAACTGGTGCACCGGCATGAGCTCGACCGCGGTGATGCCGAGCGAGGTGAGGTGCTCGATGACGGCAGGGTGCGCCAGGCCCGCGTACGTGCCGCGCAGCTCCTCGGGGATGGCCGGGTGCTGCATCGTCAGGCCGCGCACGTGCGCCTCGTAGATCACGGACTCGTGGTACTCGTGCTGCGGCGGCCGGTCGTTGCCCCAGTCGAAGAACGGGCTGATCACGACGGACGTCATGGTGTGCGCTGCGGAGTCGTCGTCGTTGCGCTCGTCCGGGGCGTCGAACTTGTACGAGTAGAGCGACGCGTCGCCGTCGACCTGCCCGTCGATCGCCTTGGCGTAGGGGTCCAGGAGCAGCTTGTTCGGGTTGCACCGGTCACCACGCGCCGGGTCGTGCGGGCCGTGCACGCGGAAGCCGTACCGCTGCCCCGGCATGATCGCCGGCAGGTATCCGTGCCACACGAACGCGTCGACCTCGGTCAGGTCCCCGCGGGTCTCGGTGCCGTCGGGGTCGATCAGGCACAGCTCGACCCGCTCGGCCACCTCGGAGAAGAGAGCGAAGTTCGTCCCGGTCCCGTCGTAGGTGGCGCCCAGCGGGTACGGACGTCCAGGCCACATCTGCATGCGCCCCAGGGTGTCAGGCCCAGGCTCTTCTGGCGCGTGGTGCACAGAGGATAGATGGGTGGATTTCGCCACACCTGTCGGCATTGCGCTGCCGCGCTCGACCTGGTGCGCTGGCCAGAGGCAGTGTCGTCGACGCACGGAGAAGGATCATGAGCTCAACGGTCGTGGTGGTCGGTGGCGGGTTGGCGGGCGCGAAGACGGTCGAGGCGCTCCGGACCGACGGGTACGAGGGTCGCATCGTGCTGCTGGGCGCCGAGACGGAGCGGCCGTACGAGCGGCCGCCGCTGTCGAAGGGCTATCTGCAGGGCAGCGACCCGCGTGACGGTGCGTTCGTGCACGACGCCGACTGGTACGGCGCGCACGACGTCGACCTGCGCCTGGGCGTCGCCGTCACGGCCGTCGACGTGCGTTCCCATGACGTGCTCGACGCCTCCGGGACGCGCACGGGATGGGACCACCTCGTCCTGGCGACCGGCTCCGAGCCGCGCCGCCTCCGGGTCCCGGGCGCGCACCTGGACGGCGTGGTCCACCTGCGCACCCTCGACGACTCGGACAGGTTGCGCGCCGAGCTGACGTCCGGTCGGCGCGTCGTCGTGGTCGGCGGCGGCTGGATCGGTCTGGAGGTTGCCGCGGCCGCACGCGCCGCTGGGTGCGAGGTGACCGTCCTGGTCCGCGACCCCCTCCCGCTGCTCGGCGTCCTCGGGCCCGAGCTCGCGGAGTCGTTCGCGGACCTGCACCGGTCGAACGGGGTCGACCTGCGGGTGCGTGCCGAGGTCGGCGTGCTCGTGGCCGACGGCGCGGGCTCGCGCGTCGGTGCCGTCGAGCTGGTCGACGGCACCCTCCTCGACGCCGACCTGGTCGTCGTCGGGGTCGGCGCCGCCCCGCGGACCGACCTGGCCCGCTCCGCAGGGCTGAAGGTCGACGACGGGGTCGTCGTCGACGCCCACCTGCGCTCGTCCCACCCGCACGTCCTGGCGGTCGGCGACATCGCCCGGGCTCACCACCCGTTCCTCGGGACCCACGTACGGGTCGAGCACTGGGCCAACGCGCTGAACCAGCCGGCCACGGCTGCGGCGACGATCCTCGGCCGCGACGAGCCCTACGACAAGCTGCCCTACTTCTTCTCCGACCAGTTCGACCTCGGCATGGAGTACATCGGCTGGGTCGGCCCGCACGGCTACGACCGTGTCGTCGTGCGCGGCGACCTGGTGGGCCGTGAGCTCGTCGCGTTCTGGCTGCGGGACGGTCGCGTGCTCGCTGGGATGAATGTCAACGTCTGGGACGTCGTCGACGACGTCGAGTCCCTGATCCGCTCGCGGGCCCAGGTCGACGTGGAGCGGCTCGCGGACCCCGACGTGCCGCTCGGCGACCTGGTCTGACGTCAGGGGCTGGTCAGGACGACCAGCTGACGGGTCGAGCGGGTCATCGCGACGTAGCGGTCGACCGCGCCCTCGATGCCGTCGCCGAGCCGTCGCGGGTCGACGAGGACGACGAGGTCGAACTCGAGCCCCTTCGCGAGCTCGGGCGTGAGGCAGCGCACGCGCGACGTCGCTGCGAACGTCGGGTCGCCGATCACCGCGGCGACTCCCTCGGGGTGCGCGTCGACCCAGCCCTCGACGATCGCGGCGAGGTCCGTCGTCCTGCCGTACTGGACCGGGATGCCGCTGATACGGACGGACGTCGGCACGTTGGCGTCGGGCAGCGCGGCCCGGATCACGGGCTCGGCGACGGCCATGACCTCCCGTGGTGTGCGGTAGTTGATGCTCAGCGACGCGAGGGCGACCTGGTCGAGCCCGACGCGTCCGAGCCGGTCCGGCCACGACTCCGCGAACCCGTGCCGGGCCTGCGCGCGATCTCCGACGACGGTGAAGCTCTGGGACGGGCACCGGCTCAGAAGCATCTGCCACTCGGCGTCGGTGAGCTCCTGCGCCTCGTCCACGACGATGTGCGCGAACGGACCGGCGAGGACGTCCGGGTCCGCAGTCGGCAGGACGCTCTGGTCGACCAGGGCGTCGCGCAGGTCCGTGCCGCGCAACATCGACATGATCCCGAGCTCGGAGTCGTCGCTCTCGATCAGGTGGTCGACGACCTGGTTCATGTACTCGCGCTCGGTCGCGACGGTGGCCTCCGCCTGGCGTCTGCGTCGGGACACGTCCGGGTCGCCGAGCCGTTGCCGGGCGGCGTCCAGGAGCGGCAGGTCCGACGTGGTCCACGCTTGCGCGTCCGGGCGCTGCAACGCGCGGACCTCGTCGACGTCGAGCCACGGCGCGCAGAGGCGCAGGTAGGCCGGCACCGACCACAGGTCACCGACGAGGTCGGTCGCCTCGAGCATGGGCCAGGCGCGGTGCAGCGCCCGGGTGAGCTCGCGGTTGCCCAGCAGTGCCCGCCGCACCTGGTCGGGCGGGACGTCGTCGTCCTCGAGCTTGCCGGTCAGGATCTCGAGCAGCGCCTCGTGGACCTGGTCACGTGCCTCGTTGTGCGGCGTGCCCGGCTCTGGCGCGTCGAACGCCTCGGCCCAGTCCTCGCTGGTCAACCAGAGGTCGGACCACGGCGTCTCGACCTCGAGGCCCTGCGTCGGCGGCTTCTCGTAGAACCGCACCGCCGGCTCGATGGCCTTGACCATTCCCACGGACGCCTTCAGGCGGGCGACCTCGGCATCCCGTTCGACCACGGCCGCAGAGCCTTCTGCGACGAGATCGCGCAGCGTGCAGGTCTGCACCCCCTCCTCGCCGAGGCTGGGCAGGACGTCGGCGACGTAGGCCAGGTAGGGCTGGTGCGGTCCGACGAACAGCACGCCCCCGCGCCGGTGCCCGAGGCGCGGGTCGGAGTACAGGAGGTAGGCGGTGCGGTGCAGGGCCACCACGGTCTTGCCGGTGCCGGGACCGCCGTCGACGAGCAGCGTGCCGCGTGACCCGGCACGGATGACCGCGTCCTGGTCCGCCGCGATCGTGCCGAGCACGTCCCGCATCGTGGCCGACCGTGCACTGCCCAGGCTCGCGATGAAGGCCGACTGGTCGTCGAGGGCGGCGTTGTCCTCCATGCCGTCGGGAGTGAAGACCTCGTCCCAGTAGTCGCTGATCCGGCCCGAGTCCCACCGGTACCGGCGACGGCTTGCGAGCCCCATCGGGTTCGCGTGGGTGGCCCCGAAGAACGGCTCCGCCGCGGGGGAGCGCCAGTCGAGCAGCAGCCGTCGGCCGGCGCGGTCGGTCAGGCCCAGGCGGCCGATGTACACGGCTTCGCCGCCGTCGGCGCCGACGATCCGGCCGAGGCACAGGTCGAGACCGAACCGCCGCAGGGTGCGCAGGCGGGCCGTCAGCCGGTGGATCTCCTGGTCTCGTTCCAGAGCTTGCTCGCCGCTGCGCCCCGGCGCTCTGCGGGCTGTGTCCAGGCGCTCGGACAGGTCGGCGATCGACTCCTCGAGGCATGCCGTGACGTCGGCGAAGTGGTGCTCGTCGCCGGCGACGAGTGCCGGATCCGACTTCGCCGCGAGGTGGGTCGGGAGGTCGAACGCGCTCGTTGTCATGGGCATAGGTGGTCGCTCCGAGGTCCGTGGAGGGTGGCTTCGGCAGGCGATTCTGCGCGACGACGGGGGCCTTGCCGCAAGCCCCCGGGTGCGCTATATCTTGGAGACGGAGGCGAGGGAACTCGTCTCCATCGCCATGTCTGGGAGCTGTCAGACCTGGGCGAGCGTGCGGTCGACGGCGCGACGCACGACCTCGTCGTCGTCGGCCCCCTGGGCCCGCCAGCCGAGCTGCTCGATCGCGCCGTTGCCGCGCCGCAGCACGGTGGCCACCTGACGCTCGACCCACTCGAGGTCACCGCTCGCCTCGAGCGCCGGCCGCACGTGCTCGACGAGCGCCCCCACGACGTCGGCGGCGGGGGACGGCGTCCCGGACAGGGGATGCACCAGGTCGCCCGTCAGGCCCGACCGCGCGGCACGCCATGCGGCGGCACGCAGCAGCTCGGTCCGTGGGCCGTGAGGGCCCGGGGTGTCGGCGAGCGCGCGGACCAGCGCAGCCTGGAGCGCGGCGTCGCCCGCGTCCAGGCAGACGTCGGCGACCCGGACCTCGACTGTGGGGTACCGCGACGAGAGCCGGGCGTCGAAGTAGACCATCCCCTCGTCGAGGATCGCGCCGGTGCGCAGCAGGCCGTCGATCACGGCGCGATACCCGGCGGCGTCCCCGAACGGGGCCGTCGGGCCGGCGGTGGGCCAGCGGCCCCAGACCTGCGACCGGAAGCTGGCGTAGCCGGTATGGCTGCCCTGCCACGACGGGCTGTTGCCCGAGAGGGCCAGCAGGACCGCCGTCCACGGCCGCAGGCGGTCCAGGACCTGCACGCCCTCCTCGTCGTCGTCGACCGAGACGTGCACGTGGCACCCGCACGTGAGCTGCTCGCGGGCGGTCTGGGCGAACTCAGCGCGGATCGCGTAGGCGCGCCGGTCCGGGAGCACGGTGGACTCGACCTCCTGCGGCGCAGTCGCGAGCGCCGCGATCCGCGCACCGGCCCGCTGGGCGACGGCGTCGGTCCGGGCGCGACCGTCGCGGATCTGCTGGACCAGGTCGGACAGGTCGGTGCACGGATGCGTCGACGTCTCGATCTGCTCCTGCTTGAACTCCTTCTCCAGGTCACCGCCCGGGACGTCGCTGTTCGTGAGCCCCTCAGCCGCGGCGAGCCGCAGCATCGCGCCCGCGGCAGGGTGCGGTCGGCCCGCGGGGGTCACCAGGAGGTACTCCTCCTCCACGCCGACTGTTCGCATCGGCTCAGTGTGGGGGAGCGGGCTCCGGCTCGCTCGGTAGTGCGAGCGTCACCCGTTGACCGGACCGCGGCCAGAACGTACCGTGCGGTAACGCTGCCGTCCGAATAGTGAGATACGCGATGACGCTCTTTCCCACCCTGCACGCGACCGGTGACCTGCCCCAGCAGCTCCGCACCCATCTCGAGCGCCACGGGATCGCCCTTGTCGGCGCCGACGACGACCCCGACGTGGTGCTGGTCCTGCCCGGAACCGACCCGGTCCCGGCCGGAGACCGCGGCGGCACGGTAGTCGTCGCGACGGGCACCGACTCGCCCGAGGTGGCGGCCCTGCTCTCCTCGCACGGGATGGCCAGCAGTCCGACGCGGTCCGACGGCCCGCTCACGAGGGTCGAGGGCTGTTCGGCAGACCTGCTCGCCTGGCTGTCCGACCCCGTCGTGCCGGTGCGATCGGCACTGGTCGTCGACGCTCCGGCGACCGCGCTGCTGCGGCTCGGCGAGCGCGGTCCCGTCGTCGCCGCCGGGTCCCGGGACGCGTCCGGTGCGGTTCTGGCCCTCGGTGTCGACCCGTCGGACGCGCCCGAGCTGCTGCTCAACGCCGTGTCGTGGGCGGCACGCGAGGCAACCGCGGACGTCGTCGTCGAGCGCGACGTGCTGGCCGAGCACCCCGCGTGGCTGCGCGTGAAGTCCGACGTCACCGAGCTCCAGCAGATGCAGGTCAAGGACGGGTCGATCCCGGACGCGGAGCTGCACCCCCGCGCGCGCTCCCTGGTGGCGTCGATCGAGCTCGCGGTCGCGGCCCTCGTGCCCGAGCTGCCGCACGACGAGGGATACCTCACGGCCGTCGGCAAGGACCTCGTGCGCTGGGCCGACGGTGGGTTCGAGGTGCCGGACTTCCTCGACTCGCTCGTCGCGTTCCGGCCCGAGCAGATGCGCGTCGACGGCCTCGTACATCTCGTCGTGTTCCCGATGTACACCCAGAACGGCAGCACGGACCGGCACGTCGAGGCGGTCCTGCTGCGTGTGCGGTGGCCCGATCTCGTCGCCGACCTCGAGGCGACGCAGTTCAGCAACGCGCTCTTCGTGCCCATCACCTTCCTGGACTTCACACCGGGCTACGACACCAACTCGGCGGTCCTCTTCCCGGAGACCGTGGCCGTGCGCGAGGTACCGACCTTCACCTGGGGAGGGATCTTCGCCGACCGCGAGGCGGCCCGGTTCCGGCGCGTGGTCCGCACCGCGGCGGAGACGACGAGGCTCGCCCTGCCCCCGGACGCGGCCCGGTTGCTCGCCGACCAGCGCCTGGCCGAGGAGACGTTCATCCTCTGGGACCTGGTGCACGACCGCACCCACATGCGCGGCGACCTGCCGTTCGACCCGTTCATGATCAAGCAGCGCATGCCGTACTTCCTCTACTCGCTCGAGGAGCTGCGCTGTGACCTCACGGCGTTCCGCGCGGCCGTGCGCCTCGAGGCCGAGGGGGTGCCGCACGCGCGGTACGTGCAGTACGCGATCCTGTTCGACCGCATCTTCCGGTTCCCTGTGACCGGCTCGCGCGTGCGCAACTACGACGGTCTCGGTGGCCAGCTGCTCTTCGCCTGGCTGCACCAGCACCATGTCCTGCACTGGACGGACTCGCGGCTCACGATCGACTGGCCGCAGGTGCCCGAGACGGTGATCGCGCTCGCCGAGCAGATCGAGCAGCTCTACTGGCGCTCTATCGACCGGCCGAAGGCGGCGCACTGGCTGGCCGCCTACGAGCTGGTCTCCGGGACGCTCACGCCGCACCCCGCGTCCGCCTGGGCCGTCCGCGACCTCCCGCTCGACGGTCCGCCCAAGGGGCTGACCGACGCGGTGCTCGACGACGAGTTCCCGCTGTCGATGTTCTACGAGGCGCTCTCCCGCAAGATCGCCGACGTCGTCGCGTCGACCTCGGGCATCACGGCGTAGCGCACCCGGACCCGGACCCGGGCGCACCTGTTCAGTCGCGGGGTGCGTCCGGTCCTGGGTTGCCCTGGGTGTCGATGGTCGCGCCGAGCCTCGAACGGCGTGGCCCGACCGTGAAGGAGGCGACGAGGCGCGCGACCAGGGTCGCCAGGAAGATCTGGCCGACGAGCGCCTCGAACGTCGCGAGGTTGCGCCCGGGGTACTGGGCCGCGGTGAAGTCGCCGTAGCCCAGGGTCGTCAGCGTCGTGTACGAGAAGTACTGCAAGGCTCGCTGGCTGACCTCCTGACCACCTGCGAAGAACGGCTGCGGGCCGATCCAGGCGAGCACGCCGAACACGGCCGTGAAGATCATGCCGATCAGGAGGTACGCGCTCAGCGCCCCGAAGATCGACTGCAGCGTGACAGCGGTGCGCCGCAGGATCCGGTCGAGGATGACCACCAGGGCGGTCACCAGGATGGCGGCCACGGACGCGTTGAGGATGCCGTACGCGTCGGCGCGCGGGAGCGTGACGAACGCGAGGACGCTCACGACGGCGGCGGCGATCGGGATGACGCGCACGACGATGCGGGCTCGGCCCTCCACGCGCGACGACCGGATCGCGACGTACAGCGCGCCGACGTACAGGACCGCCACGAGGACCTGTATCCACTCGTCGCGCCCAAGCGCCGACAGGACGTACGCGGTGACCAGAAGGGTGAGCACCAGCGCGAACCGGTCGGGCTCGTGCCGGCGCTGGGACCAGGTGGTCCTGGCAGGGACGGCAGGCTCGACGGGGTCTTCGGCAGCGTGGTCCTCAGCGCTCACGCTTCGGAGGCTAGCAGCGGTGACGGACGGGTCAGCCGAGGATGACCAGATCGCGCACGTCGTCGTCGGGCAGGGTGCCCGCGACCGCCGTGACCTGCAGCTCCAGCAGCTCCGCGAACCCGTGGTGGACGTTGAGGAACGCCGTGTCGGAGGCGTCGCGACCCGTCGCGATCCGCACGAGCGTGGACCGGGGCGCGAGGGTCGTGGCGTCCACGACGTACCACCGGCCGTCGAGGTAGGCCTCGGCGACCGCATGGAAGTCCATGGGCTGCAGCCCGGGCGCGTACACGGAGACCAGGCGGGCGGGGACGTCGAGCGCGCGGAGCAGAGCGATCACCAGGTGGGCGTAGTCGCGGCACACGCCCTGGCGAGCGAGCAGGGTCCGCACGGCACCGTCGGTCGGCAGGCTCGACCCGGGCACGTACGACAGCCGCGAACCGACCCACGAGCTCACCGCGGCGAGCAGGTCGTAACCGGTCAGGCCGACGAACTCGGCGTGGGCGGTCGGGCCGAGCGAGTCCGACTCGCAGTACCGGCTCGGGCGCAGGTAGCGCAGGACGTCCGCCTCGTCCGTCGCCTCGGGCTCGGCCCTGCCGTCGACCGTCGCGGTGTAGTCGAGCAGGAGGCGGCCCGGATCCGCCTCGAGCACGTGCAGGCGGGTCCCGTGGTGGTCGAGCACGGTCCTGGGCTCGACGAAGCGCCCGTCGATCGAGACCGTCAGTGCCTCGGTCGCAGCCTGCTGGGCGGACACGGCGAGCTCGAACGCGAGCAACGCCGGGGACGTCACCTCGAGGACCAGGTGGGCGCTCATCTCACGGTGCATGGGCCGAGCGTCCTCGTTCCACGACCGGTGCGCCTCCGGGCAGCGCCTACTGGGCGCCGAGTGTGACCAGCGTCACCACGCCGAGCGCACGTAGTCCTTGAGGAAGCAGCCGTACAGGTCCTCGCCCGCCTCGCCGCGCACGACCGGGTCGTAGACGCGGGCCGCGCCGTCGACGAGGTCCAGGGGAGCGTGGAACCCCTCCTCGGCGAGCCGCACCTTGGTCGGGTGGGGGCGCTCGTCGGTGATCCAGCCGGTGTCGACGCTCGTCATGAGGATGCCGTCCTGCGCCAGCTCGGTCGCGCTCGTCCGCGTGAGCATGTTGAGCGCGGCCTTGGCCATGTTGGTGTGCGGGTGCCCGGCGCCCTTGTAGCCGCGGGAGAACACGCCCTCCATCGCGGACACGTTGACGACGTAGGACCGGCGCTGCGGCTCGTCGACGGGCCGGCGCATGACGTGCCGCAGCCGGCTCACCAGGATGAACGGCGCGGTCTGGTTGCACAGCTGGACCTCGAGGAGCTCCATCGGGTCCACCTGGTCGACGGTGTGCACCCAGCTGTTCGAGTCGGCCGTGTCCGGCACGAGGCCGCCGGCGTCGATGGCTGTACCCGCGACGAGGCGGGTCAGCGACGCGGCCTCGGCGGTCAGGGCGAGCTCCGCCACACCGGCGCCTGGCGCGATGCTCGTCAGCTCGGTCACCGAGCCGGCCAGCGCGTGCGGGTGCGCGCTGCTCGTCCGCCCGAACGTCGTGATCTGCGGCAGCGGACGGTCGGGCAGCGGCTCCAGCTCGGCGTCGGCCAGGTGCGAGTACGCGCCCGGCGAGCGGCGGACCGTCTGCGCGGCGTTGTTGATGAGGATGTCGAGCGGGCCCTGCGCCGCGACCTCGTCGGCGAGCGCCACGACCTGTGCGGGGTCGCGCAGGTCGATGCCGACGATGCTCAGGCGGTCCAGCCACTCGTCGCTGTCGGGCATCGCCGCGAACCGGCGCGCGGCGTCGCGCGGGAACCGGGTCGTGATGGTCGTCGTCGCACCGTCGCGCAGGAGACGCAGGGCGATGTACATGCCGATCTTCGCCCGGCCGCCGGTGAGTAGTGCGCGCTTGCCGGTCAGGTCCGTGCGCGCGTCCCGCTTCGCGTGGTTCAGCAGAGCGCACGTCGGGCAGAGCTGGTGGTAGAACGCGTCGACGTCGACGTACGGCTCCTTGCAGATGTAGCAGGGCCGCGCCTTGAGCAGCGTCCCGGCGGTCGCGCCCTGGGCCGACGAGACGAGGGGGATGCCGTTGGTCTCGTCGTCGATGCGGCCGGGGCTGCCCGTCGCCGTGGCCGCGATGACCGCGCGGTCGGCCGAGCTGATCGCGTCGCGCTTCTCGGCGCGACGCTGCTTCTTCGCGGCCTTGAAGAGTGCCGAGGTGGCGCGGCGGGCGAGCGCGAGGTGCGGGTGGTCCGACGGCAGCACGCTGATCTGGGCGGCGACCCGCAGGAAGGTCTCGAGGTCGTCGGCGTCGACCTCGTCGGTCGTGGGCGCGTGGGTCACGGCGGTCATCGTGCGGTCCTAGCGGGTCGTCGAGCGGAGCTGGCCGACGAGCAAGGTGAGCACGAGAGCCGGACGTGGGGGAGCCCTCAGTCTACCGGCAGGCCCCCGGGCCGGTCTGGGACCTTCGGGACGTCGTGGCCGCTGCGTGGGAAGTCGAGACAGACCGGGACGGATCGGGGCGTGCTCCTGCTACGTTCGGAAACGCAGACCGGTGGACATCTACGCAGGTAGACCGCCCGTGGCGGCGGTGGAACTCGAGGAGCAACGGTGACGGACAAGAACGACGCATTCGGCCCCATCCACGGGCGGGCGAGCTTTCGGGCCCACATCGACCGCGGCACCTTCCCGGAGCACGGGATCGACCCGGACGAGGCGTACGAGCTGCTGCACACCGGGCTGATGCTCGACGGTCGCGAGACCTTGAACCTCGCGTCGTTCGTCACCACCTGGATGGAGCCCCAGGCGGAGAAGCTCATCCACGACACGATCCGCAAGAACCACATCGACCACGAGGAGTACCCGGCCGCGTCGTTGGTGGAGGAGGCCGCCGTGCACATGCTCGGCGACCTGTTCCACGCGCCCGACAACGCCAAGGTGGTCGGCGTCGCCACGATCGGCTCGTCCGAGGCGATCATGCTCGGCCTGCTGGCCCACAAGCGCACCTGGCGGAACCGTCGTGCGGCGGCGGGCCTGCCGACCGACCGGCCGAACGTCGTGTTCGGCGCCGAGACCCACGTGGTCTGGGACAAGTTCGCCAACTACTTCGACGTCGAGATGCGCAAGATCCCGATGAAGAAGGACCGGTTCGTGATCAGCGCGGCCGACGTCGAGCCGCTCGTGGACGAGAACACGATCGCGGTGGGTGCGGTGCTCGGGACGACGCACATCGGCGAGTCCGACCCGATCGAGGAGATCAACGACCTCCTGGTGCGCATCAAGAAGGACAAGGGCTGGGACGTCCCGCTGCACGTCGACGGGGCCAGCGGCGCGTTCATCGCGCCGTTCGCCGAGCCCGACTTCAAGTTCGACTTCCGCCTCGAGCAGGTGGCCTCGATCAACGCGTCCGGGCACAAGTACGGACTGGTCTACCCGGGCGTCGGATGGCTGATCTTCCGGGACGGGTCCAAGCTGCCCGAGGACCTGGTCTTCAGCGTCAACTACCTGGGCGGCGCGCAACCGACCTTCACCTTCAACTTCTCTCGCGGGTCGGCCATGATCCAGGCGCAGCTGTACAACTTCGTGCGCCTGGGACGCAGCGGGTACACGTCGATCGTCGAGACGATGCTGGCCAACGCACGGTTCCTCAACGAGAGCCTCGTCGCGAGCGGCAAGTTCGAGATCCTCAACCCGGGCCTCGCCGAGCCGGTCGTGACGTTCACGCTCAAGGGCGACCCGGGGTTCGACGTCTACCACCTGTCGTCCCGCCTGCGTGAGGACGGCTGGATCGTGCCGGCGTACAGCCTGCCGCCCGACGCCGAGGAGACCCACCTCATGCGCGTCGTCGTCCGCCTCGACCTGAGCAGGCTGATGATCGAGCAGCTGCTCAAGGACCTGTTCATCGCCTACGACGCGCTCGAGGCCGAGCAGCCGACCCACAAGCAGGGGCGCAAGCCCGACGTGTGGACGTCGCCCGCACACGCGGCCGCCAAGAGCAAGGCGCGCACCGGCCTCGTGAAGTGAGCATGGCGGGGGACATGTCGACGACCACGGTTCCCGACCTGCCTCCCGGGTGGCGGGTCGTCGAGACGTCCGGGCCGGGATCGTTCGACACGGGTGCGGTCCTCGAGCGCCCCGACGGCACGCGAGTCCACTGGAGCTCGCGGCGCCACCGCAAGGGACTCGGGCTCCTCGAGGACCGGGTCCTGGACCCGGCGCGTTCCTGGGTGGGGCGCCCGAGCGCGTCGAGCTGGTGGATCGGCGGTCTGTTCGCGATCGGGTCGATCTGCTTCGCGCTGGGGTCGCTGCCCCTCTACTTCGACTCCGTCGCGGCACCGACCGTGGCCCGGACGTTCTTCGTCGGCTCGATCTTCTTCACGAGTGCCGCCTACCTGCAGTACCGGGAGACGGTCACGGCGCCCGAGGGGATCTTCGCCGGGACGCCGACGCGGGGGCCGCTGCGTCGGCTTGTCGGCTGGAAACCTCGCCGGCTCGACTTCTGGGCAGCGTCGGTTCAGCTCGTCGGCACCGTCTTCTTCAACGTCACGACTTTTGCCGCGACGCGTACGGACCTCACCCTGGAGCAGGAGAGGCATCTCGTCTGGGCACCTGACGCCTTCGGGTCGATCGCGTTCCTCGTCGCCAGCTGGTTCGCGTACTCCGAGGTCAACCGTGGCGTGCTTCCCCGGTCGGACCGCTCGACGGGCTGGCGGATCAGTGCGCTCAACATGCTCGGTTCGATCGCGTTCGGGGCGTCGGCGATCGGTTCGCGCTACCTGAGGTCGAACGGCGAGGTCGCCAACATCGCGCTCGTGAACCTCGGCACGTTCGTCGGCGCGGTGTGCTTCCTGCTCGGCGCGATCCTGCTCCCGGTCGAGTCGGCGCGCGACCGAGCGCCGACGCCGGCGGTCGCGCAGTGAACGCGCTCCGCGCCCGGGTGGCCGGCCTGACCACCGCTCACGTGGCAGACGGCTGCATCCGGGTCGGCGTCCCGGTCCGGTGCGCCCCCACCGACGTCCGCGCCGCGTTCCCGGCGGGACAGCTCTTCGGCCGCGTCCTGCCCGCCCGGCACGTCGGCAGCGTCGACGTCTTCCTCGAGGCGTTCACGGCGGCCGACGAGGGCGACGTGCTGGTGGTCGACAACGACGGGCGTACCGACCAGGCGGCCGTCGGGGACCTCGTCGCGCTCGAGGCACGGGACGCGGGGATCTCCGGCATCGTCGTCTGGGGGCTGCACCGCGACACGGCGGACCTGCGGGCGATCGGCCTGCCCGTGTTCAGCATGGGCACCTTGCCCAACGGACCGCTGCGGGTCGACCCGCGCCCGGCAGACGTGCTGACCTCGGCCCGGGTGGGTGACCACGTCGTCGGGCCACGCGACCTCGTGATCGGCGACGACGACGGCGTTCTGTTCGTGCCGGCCGAGGACATGTCCCTGGTCCTCGACGCCGCCGAGGCCATCCGGGACACCGAGCGCCGACAGGCGGAGCTCGTGCGCGGTGGCACGTCGCTGAGGATGCAGCTCGATCTCGACGGGTACCTCGTCCGACGCTCGACCGAGCCGGGCCTGACGTTCCGGGAGCACCTGCGCTCGGTGGCCGGTGCGATCGAGGAATGACCTCCCGGACGGACCTGAGGCGTACAGCTCCTGACGTATGTCACAAGCCGGGAACGGCCCAGCCAACAATTCATGTCGTAGCCGTCCGCTAGCCTCGTCCCGATGGCGGGACGAGACTCGGCGGGTACCAACGCGAGACGCGCTGCAATGCGCGAGATCGCGCTCCTCGTCGCGCTCTACGCGGCCTACAGCGCCACGCGGTTCGTCGTCGGTGGCGACTGGGGCGCAGCGCGGCACCACGCACGCGACATCCTCGCGATCGAGCAGTTCCTGCGGCTCGACGTCGAGCAGGTCATCAACCACGCGGTCACGCCGATCACCCCGCTCGCCGTCTTCTCGGCCTACTGGTACGCGACCATGCACTTCATCGTGACGTGGTCGGTGCTGCTCGTCCTCTACATCCGGCGCCCCGCGCTGTACCGGCCCGCGCGCACTGCCCTGTTCGCGGCGACGTTCATCGCGCTGCTCGGCTACATGTTCTACCCGACGGCACCGCCGAGGCTCACGGCCGGCTACATCGACACCGTCGCCGCGACCTCGCAGTACGGCTGGTGGCCCTCGGCGGCCGACCAGGCGCAGAACGCGAGCACCGTGACGAACCAGGTGGCGGCCATGCCGTCCATGCACGTCGGCTGGGCGCTGTGGGTGAGCGTCGTCCTCGCCTGCCTGGCACGCAGGCGATGGCTCAAGATCCTCGCGTTCGGCTACGTGACCATGACGACGGCCGTCGTCGTCCTCACGGCGAACCACTGGCTCCTCGATGCTGTTGCCGGCGGTGCGCTCGTGCTCGCGTGCTGGTGGGCGGCCAAGCGTCCGTACGGGCCGGCGTCGGCTGTCGGGCGGGACGACGCTCGGGCCGTCCCCGTGCCGGAGGACTTCGCCCTGACCACGGCCGAGAACCATGCCGTGGCCGACGTGCTCGAGCCCCCGGACGTCCGGGACCTGCCGCTGCACGAGCGTGACACGCGCCGACCGCCGACGGCCTGAGGTCCGGCCCGGGTCCGGCTGAGCCCAGCGGAGCCGGGACCAGGCAGACTCCACCTGTGCACGACGACCCCATCACCCGGCTCCTGGCCGCGCCGCCGGACCTTCCCGTGCGCCTGGCTCTGCCGGAGGTCGTCTCCGCCATCGTCCGTCGTGGTCTCGCCGTCGTGCAGGCGCCGCCGGGGACCGGCAAGACGACCCTCGTCCCGCCCGCGGTCGCGTCGGCGGTCGAGGGTCGCGTCGTCGTGACGCAGCCACGCCGGATCGCCGCCCGCGCAGCCGCCCGGCGGCTGGCCGGCCTGCTCGGGGAGCCGATCGGCCGAACGGTCGGCTACAGCGTGCGCGGTGAGAGCCGCACGAGTGCAGCGACCCGGATCGAGGTGGTGACCACCGGGATCCTGCTGCGCCGGCTCCAACGCGACCCCGAGCTCGTCGGTGTCGGCGCTGTCGTCCTCGACGAGGTGCACGAGCGACACCTCGACAGCGACCTGGCGCTCGCGCTGCTGGTCGACGTCCGAGCGAACCTGCGGGACGACCTGGTCGTGGTTGCGATGTCGGCGACCGTCGAGGCGGCCAGGACGGCTGCCGTGCTCGGCGACGCCCCTGTCGTGAGCGTCGACAGCGCGCTGCACCCTGTCGACGTGCTGTGGTGCCCGCCAGCGTCACGCGTGGCGCGGACGGACGAACGTGGTGTGACGCCGGCGTTCCTGGACCACGTCGCGTCGACGGTACGGCGAGCGCTGGTCGAGCGGACCGGCGACGTCCTCGTGTTCCTGCCGGGTGCAGGCGAGATCGGCGGGGTCGCACGGCGGCTCGCCGACCTGGGCGTGGATGCCGACGTGCGCCCGCTGCACGGGCGACTCTCGTCGGGGGACCAGGACGCCGCCCTCACGGCCGGGCCGCGCCGTCGCGTCGTCGTCTCGACGGCGGTCGCAGAGTCGTCGCTGACCGTTCCGGGGGTGCGGGTCGTCGTCGACGCGGGGTTCTCGCGGGAGTCACGCACCGATCACCGCCGTGGTCTGGCCGCCCTCGTGACCGTGAGCGTGAGCCGAGCGGCCGCCGAGCAGCGCGCCGGTCGTGCAGGCCGTGAGGGGCCCGGGGCCGTGTACCGGTGCTGGACGGAGGCCGACCACGCGCGACTGCAGTCGCACCCCGAACCCGAGATCCGCACGGCGGACCTGACCGCGTTCGCTCTCGAGCTGGCGTGCTGGGGGAGTGCGGACGGGTCCGACCTGGCGCTGCTCGACCCGCCGCCGGCCCCCGCGCTGGAGACGGCCGTCGCGACGCTCCGAGGGTTGGGAGCGGTCGCGCCGGACGGAACCGTGACGGCTCGCGGTCGGGCTGTCGCGGCGGTGCCCGTCGACCCGCGGCTTGCGCGAGCCTTGCTCGACGGCGCGCCCGTCGTCGGCGCTCGTCGCGCGGCCGAGGTCGTGGCGATGCTCTCCGACGACATCCGTGCGCCCGGTGGTGACCTGGTCGCGGCGGTGCGGAGCCTGCGGCGAGGTGGACCGGACACCGCCCGGTGGAAGGCGCAGACCGAGCGACTGCTCGCGACGTTGTCCGAACGCGCCCCGGCCGGTGCGCTGACCGACGACCTGGCCGCGGCGTTCGTCGTCGCCCTCGCGCACCCGGACCGGATCGCGCGTCTGCGCCCCGGAGGTAGCACCTACCTGATGGCGTCCGGCACCGGAGCGTCCCTCTCGCCAGGGTCCCCGCTGAGCGGCTTCGGCTGGCTCGCGGTGGCCGATGCCGATCGTGGTGCCACGCGCCGCGACGCGCTCGTCCGCTCGGCGGCTCCGTTCGACGTCGACCTGGCGATCGAGGCGGCGCCGGCTCTGCTGCGTGAGGAGGAGCAGGTCGTCTGGCAGGACGGCCGCGTCGTCGCGCGGCGGGTCCGTGCCCTCGGTGCCATCGAGCTCGCGTCGTCGCGGCTCGCCGACCCTGACCCGGCGCTCGTGCTCGCAGCCGTGCAGGAGGGGCTCGCCCGAGACGGACTGGGGATCCTGCGCTGGTCGGACGGAGCCCGAGCCCTGCGGCAACGTCTCGCGTTCCTGCACCGGTCGCTCGGCGCCCCCTGGCCGGACGTGTCCGACGACGCGCTCGTGGCTGCGATCGACACCTGGCTCGGACCGGACCTGGCACGAGCGAAGCCGGATCCTCGGAGCATCGACGTGACGACGGCGCTGCGCCGGCTCCTGCCCTGGCCGCAGGCCGCGCGGCTCGACGAGCTGGCGCCGGAGCGGCTCGAGGTGCCGAGCGGGTCGCGCGTTCGCGTCGACTACGACGGGGACCAGCCGGTGCTGGCGGTGCGGCTGCAGGAGACGTTCGGCTGGCGCGAGACGCCGAGGGTGGCCGAGGGCCGGGTGCCCGTGCTCCTTCACCTGCTGTCGCCGGCGGGGCGTCCGGCCGCGGTGACCGCGGACCTGGGGTCGTTCTGGCGGACCGGGTACCCCCAGGTCCGTGCCGAGCTGCGGGGCCGCTACCCGAAGCACTCGTGGCCGGAGGACCCACTCGTCGCGGCGCCGACGCGGGGCGTCCGCCGGGTCGATCGGTAGGCACGTCCTGTGCACACAGGCGGTCGACGCCGGGCAGAGATCGAGCCGGCTGAGGCCCGTGGTGGACCTCAGCCGGCTCGCGACGATCAGGCCAGGGCCGCGGCCTTGAGCTTGTCGAACTCGGCCTGGTCGATCGCGCCGGAGTCGAGGAGCGCCTTCGCCTTGGCGATCTGGTCGGCAGCCGACTCGGACGTACCGGCCGACCTGCGGACCTGCGCGTCGAACAGCGCCCGCTGCTCTGCCGCCTGCTCTGCACCGCGCGCGCTCATGCCCTTACCGCGGAAGATCAGGTACAGCAGGATGCCGAGGAACGGCAGGAGGATCAGGAACAGGACCCAGAGGGCCTTGACGCCGCCGCCGGTCTCCTTGTCCCGGAACAGGTCCGAGAAGATGGCGATGAGCAGCCAGAACCAGATCACGAACAGGAAGAACTCGAGCATCCAGAGGAGGACGTCGCCACTGCCGAACGTTGTTGTCACCATGTCGAAGGTCTCCAAGTGCGGTGAAGGAATGCATGGCGGGCGTCCGGCCAGCACGGGCGGAAGTCCGACAGACCGGACGACCGCGCCTCGATACTAGGACCATCGGTGCATGTCAGAGCATCGAGTCTCGGGCGTGTCAGCTCGCCCGGCCGAGCTCGTCGCAGGGCAGCGCGAGGTCGAGGCCCACTGCCGACATCTGCTCGTCCATCACGCGCAGGTTGCGTTGCATCGCGACCGGCTGCAGCTTGCCGAACCCCTCGCCGTGCGGGTGGTCGAAGAACGTCAGCAACAGCAGCAGGAGCGTGATCACCAACGTCACGCTGCCCATCATCATCACCTGGGTCCTGGCGTGCTCACCGCTGTCGGCGAAGAAGAGCATGTACACGAAGATCACGGCGGAGATGACGTAGAGCACCAGCCACAGCGGGAACGGGATCAGGCCGACGGCCCCGTGCACGCGGTCGATGCGCGCCTGCTCACGGTTGGCGGTCTGGTCCAGCCACCGGTCGTACGCCGACTGCTCGGTGTCGCTGCTCGGCGTGAAGTTCTGCATGGTGTGGAACATCTCGACGCCCCACGGGTTCACGGTCTCGCCGATCGTGCCGTCGGTCATCGCCGGCCACTCCGAGTGCACGACGGACCGGGCGTAGCAGACGAGCTGGCCGCTGAGGGCGTGCGCCGTGGTCGTCGGGAAGTACTGCGCCGTCTCCAGCTGCTGCGCGACGATCGTCGACTCGGTCTCGGCGCCGGAGCGGGCCTGGTCGTAGGAGTCGAACGCCAGGAAGATGATGAAGCCGAGGAGCACCGAGAACCCGGTCGCCAGCACGCCGAAGACACCCGACGCACGGTCGCCGTCGGTGAAGTAGCTGCCCTCGGGTGCGCGCCGGCGCACGAACAGCATCGCGGTGCAGGTCAGCGTGGTGACGACGATGGCGATGATCGCGCCCGCGACGATGTTCATGGCCCGAAACCTACCGGTATGTGTCGCGACGATCGGTCAGGCGGTCGAGCTCAGGGGGTCGCGCGCGGGCGTTCGGGCGAGATCAGGATCCCGACGCTGAGCACCAGCACCCAGACGGGAAAGACAAGCTCCGCCCACGGGTTCGTGCCGGCGAACACCAGGAGGACCAGCGCGACGGTGTAGCCGACGAACGCGAGCCCCCGGTGCACCGAGGCCGTCCGCAGGATCACCGTGCTCACGGTCAGCGTGAAGACCGCCGCCATCCGCATCGCGTAGACGGTGACGAGCGTGCTCGTCGTGTGCCGTCCGAACTCCCACAGGCCCGGGTCGAGATTGGTCCCGGGCACCATCCGGACCAGGCTCGTGGCGGTCACCGCTCCCATGAAGAGCATCGCGAGGAAGAGCAGACCGCTGCCGAGGAACACCGTGGAGAACAGGCGGTCCTCGGTGTCGCCGAGCTGGTCGCGGACCACCCCGATGAACCACAGGAACGCGATGCCGGCGAACGGCACGAGGTGGAGGCTGAGCCGAACGAGAGACTGCTTGTGCGGGTCCGCGACGAGGTCGGGAAGGCTCTCGTCGACCAGGGCGGCACGGAGGATCACGAGCGCGGTGATGAGCAGGACCGCGAACACGATGCCGCCGACGGCTGCGGATCGCCGACTACGCCAACGACCTGCGGTGATCGTGGTGACCTGGCCGCTCATGGATGCCTGCTCTCGCTGGGGGATGCGCTGGTCGTCGAGCCGCCGGTCGGTGTCGCCCGAGCTCCGCGCCACCGGGACCCATCGTGCAAGACAAGTGCGTCTCGGCGTCGTAGCCACGCGCGGCTCACCCTGCGTGGCGAGCTGCTCAGGGGCGCGGACCTTGTCGACGCCTCCGCACCGCCCACTCGAGCGCGGCGAGCAGCATCACACCGAGCCCCGCCAGGACGGCAGCGATCGGGAGCGTGCAGGCCAGGAGTACGCAGCCGGCCAGACCGACCACCGGGATCACGCGGTGCGGGCGTCCCTCGTCATGGCCGAGCGTCAGGGCCGACGCGTTGGCGATGGCGTAGTAGACCAGGACGCCGAACGAGGAGAAGCCGATCGCACCCCGCAGGTCCAGCGTCGCGACGAGGACGACGACGACTGCGCCGACGACCGCCTCGGCGGTGCGCGGTGTCCGCGAGCCCGGGTGGATGCTCGCCAGGCGTGCGATCGCCGGCCGGTCGCGCGCCACCGCGACGACCGTTCGGGAGACGCCGAGCAGCAGGGCGAGGAGCGCGCCGAGCGACGCGACGGCGGCGCCCACCTGGACGACGGGCGACCAGCGCGCCCACGTCCCGGCCTCGACGACGGCCCGCAGGGGAGCGGACGTCGCGGCGAGCCCGTCCGCACCGACGGCGAGCAACGACGTCAGAGCGACGACCGCGTAGACGCCGAGGACGACCAGGAGTGCCACGGTGATCGCCCGGGGGATCGTCCGGGCGGGGTCGCGCACCTCCTCGCCGAGGGTCGCGACGCGCGCGTAGCCGGCGAAGGCGAAGAACAGGAGGCCGGCGGACTGCAGGATGCCCACGGCATCGGAGCCCGGGAACGGCTGGAGGTTCGCGGGATGCGCCGTGCCGCCACGCACGGCTGCCAGGACCACGACGACGAGCGCGGCGAGCGACACGGCGACGATCACCGCGCTCACCTGCGTCGACCGCTGCACGCCTGCCCAGCCGAGCGCGGTCAGCGCGACGACCGCCAGGATCGCGACGAGCCGGACGTGGCCGGGCGCGACGTACGAGCCGACAGTCAGGGCCATCGCCGCGCAGCTCGCGGTCTTGCCGACGATGAACGCCCAGCCGGCCTGACCGGCCCAGAACTCACCGAGCCGGTGCCGCGCGTAGACGTAGGTGCCGCCCGAGGCGGGGTAGAGCGCGGCGAGCCGCGCCGAGGACCGCGCGTTGCAGAACGCGACCACCGCGGCGATCGCGAGCCCGACGAGCAGGCCCGAGCCGGCCGCGGCTGCCGCAGGGGCGAACGCCGAGAAGATCCCGGCCCCGATCATCGCCGACATCCCGACGACGACCGCGTCGCCGACGCCCAGCCGACGGGCCATCGTCGCTGAGGCCCCGGCTACTCCGGCATCGTCCTGTGGCACCGGCACATCATGGCCGCGTCACACCGCCGGCCCAAGGGCCACGCCGTGCACATCGCGCGAACTGTCGGTGTCGAGCGCGACGGCGGAACGTGCCGCAGACGCGTCTCAGGCGGCTACGGAGGCGTTCTGGGCCGGGATGAGGCTGAGGGCGTCGAACCTCGACGCCAGCGCGCCCCAGGCGGCGAGACGCTTCTCGGGAATTCCGCCTGCGACCGTCTGCTCCGACGGGTCGACCGGGTATCCGCGCTGATCCATGTGCCTGTCCTGTCTGTTCGGTAGCCCGGCTGACCTTTGAGGTCCCGTGGCTTTGCGTCCCCTCCTTGCGGAAGGTTTGCCGTTTTCGCTGACTTCCACACTGTAAGTGATTTCCGCACTGACGCCAGTCATGTAGGGCCAAACATTCGGACGATTGTCCATTTTTCACCCGCTTTGGGGCCCTCGGAACGTATTTTCGAAGCGGTGAGGGCGTGACTGTGCCGCGTACAGGTGACGCGTGCGAGCATCTTGGCGAACCAGTGGTGCGCGTACGGCTTGTCGTTGAACGGCGGGACCTCGACGTACCCGGACCTCCGGTAGAGCCCGATGGCGTCGCCGAGCGACCGGTTCGTCTCGAGCCGCATCGTCTGCACCTGGCGCCTCAAGGCGTGCGCCTCGAGCTCGAGCAGCAACCTCGTGGCCGGGCCTCGGCCCCGCACGTCGGGGTGGTCGGGCGGGCAGATCTCGATCCACACGTCGTCCGTGGCGTCGCCGCTCATGCTCGCCACTGTCGCAACCGGTCCGGGCACGCTCAACGGTGGGGTGATCGGGCGTGCGCCCAGGGTCGGAGCCCGTGTGCCCGGCTAGCCGCGGGTGTCAGGGCCGTCGAAGGGCGGCCGCCCGAGCTCGCCACCGGACCGCCCGTGGTGCTGCTGCCCGTCGAACAGCTGGCTGTCGGACCAGCCGGGCCTGTCGTCCCAGAAGCCGTCCTCCCGGACGGAGTGCACCGCGAGGGCGACGAACGCGAACCACGCGATCCAGAAGAGGACGTTGAGCACGAGGAGCCCCGCCGCGACGCACACGCTGACGATGCCCCACCGCCGGGCATTCGCCGACTCGCGCTGGGCGGTCTCGTGGTCCGCGGCGCCGAACGCCCGTGCCGCACGGTGCGAAGCGAGCAGGGCCGGGATCCCGGTCGGCCAGAAGGTCAGCATCGCGGCGATCGTCCAGCCGACCGGAGCGGTGGTGAATGCCGGGCGGGGCGGCGCGTAGGCGGGCTGTGGTTGTGCCCCGGCCGGGACGGTCGGTGCGGCGAACGCCGGCTGTGCCGGTGTCGGATCCGGCGCTGAGGGGGACGTGGCCGGCTGCGGCTCGTGGGCGTTCGACTCTGATGCCACGGTGTCCTCCTCGAAAAGCGCGTGTCCTCGCTCGCACCATACGGCGCCCGGCTGTGCGGAGTGCGTCCGGTGCGGGGACGTGCCGGATCGTAGACAGCCTCTGCCGGGTGCAGTCTCACCCGGTCCGTACTACGGTCGGTAGCGAGAGCCGGTGGCGGCGCTCGGTCCGATGACGGGCCGGACGAGACCTCGGCTCCAACTGCTCCGGAGAACCAGCGAGCGACATCCCCCGCACGGATGGCTACCGAGACGTACGAGCGGTGGCGAGGCCGGGACTTGGCGGGCGGTGGTCGGGCAGGCGAGAGCAGCCCGAGCGAGACGCGCGCACACCTCGTGCCGGCGAGCGTCGCGTCCCACCGCTCGCCTCACGGTGCCAGCTCCGTGCGGACGATCGACGGAGAACGAGATGGCGAGTGACGAGAGGTCCGTGCCCTATGTGTCGGACAACATCGCTGACCTGACCGACGCGGAGAAGATCGAGGCCGACGGCCTCGAGCATCAGGACACCGATGTGGTCGACGGTCGCGAGGTGGTCGACGATCGCAGGGTTGTCGACGACCGCGGGGTTGTCGACGATCGCATCGTGGTCGACGAGAACGAGCAGCGACTCTGAAGACGAGCACGCTCTGTTCGACATGCACGAGGCGCCGTGCCCTGTTCGGGTACGGCGCCTCGTGCACATTCACCCTGCCCTTGAGACCTGTGACTGCTCTGCCGGGCTGGCCTCGCTTGCCACCGTCCGGAGGGCGATCGAGACCTGAGCCAGGACGTCTTCGTCGACGCCTCCAGCCAGGGACGCGGCAGCGAGGACCTTCTCGGCGATGACGCGCACGCGGACGTTGCGGTGCTGGGAGATCAGCACCAGGCACCGGAACGCGGTCTCGCTGTCGATGCCGAACGTCGACATCACGACGCCCTTCGCCTGGTCGATCACGGCGCGTGACTCGAGAGCCAGAGCGAGCTGCTCGTTCACCTCCGCGGCGACGGCCTTGTTCCGGCTCGTCGTCACGTCGAGCAGGTGGCCCGTGGTCGTGCCGTCCGGGTCGGCGGAGACGGTGAGCACGACGGTCCGCACGTGGCCGGTCAGGTCGACGACGCGGTACTCGCAGCCTGACGCCTGCGTGCTGCTCGCCTCGATGACTCGCTCGACGGTCGGGCGGTCGTCGGCATGGACGTGGCGCAGGAACAGCACACCCGTCGGCACGACCTCGCCGGGCTCCATCCCGTGCAGCGTGAACATGCCGTCCGACCACGTCCAGCGATCGAGCACCGACGTGAAGGTGAACCGACCGGTCACGGGGGTCGCCTCGTGGGGGTCCATTGTCTTGATCCCTTCTGGAACGCCCGGGGGTCGCCCGGGCTGGGTCGCGTCGCGCTGCCCTGGTGCTCGGGCGCCTGGTTGCTCGAGCGCCGCCGACGCGGTCGCGTGTGCGGCTGGCAGTGCGATGTGGGAGGCGCCGACGCAGGCCAGACCGCCCTCGTCCGAAGGTCGGTGCTGGGCGACGCGCGTGCGCCATCGATCCGGGGTACGCGCGCTGGCGCTACGCACCTTCCAGGTCCGGCGACGTTTCCTGTCCCGGACGACGGGCTGCCGGGTCGACGTGTCGACCCGGCACTTCGGACGTTATGCCCGTTGCCGTCGGCTCGCCAGCCGAGCAGGTCAGTTGCGTTCGCGAAACGTGTCGAGCGACCGCACGGGACTTCCGGCCACACCTTCGACGATCCCCGACGCGAACTCTCGCAGCTTGACCTTGCGGTTGCGTGCCGCGGTGCGAAGGATCGTCATCGCCGAGTCCGGCGAGCAGCGGTTCTCGGCCATCACGATCCCGATCGCCTGGTCGATCACGGCACGCGAGAGAAGCGCCGCGCGAAGGTCGGCGTTCATCTCGACCTGGTCGGCGCTGCGCAGGCACAACGTCACCGCGCGGGCGACCTCGTCGGCGTACCGGTTCGCGACCTCGATCGCGGCCGTGTCCCAGGCGTAGGGCTCGTCGGCGTACAGGTTGAGTGCGATGTGAGCTCCCGCGCGCACGGACCTCGGGACGGCTGCGGCTGAGGCGTACCCGCAGTCGAGGGTCGCCCGCGTCCAGGCGGGCCAACGTGTCTCGAGATTCAGATCAGGGACGTGCACGGTGTGGCCGACGTCGATCGAGCTCAGGCACGGTCCGTCGTCCGCGGCGTACTCGACCTCGTCACAGACCGCGGCGCGCGCATCGCTCGCGGCGATGAGCGTCGGGCGCCCGTCGCGCCGGAGCGTGATGGTCGCGGACGTGGCCGGCCCGACATGGCGTGCGGCAGCCTCCGCCACGCCGTCGAGGAACTCGTCGACGCCCGCCGTCTGGAGCAGGATGCCCTGCAGCTCCGTGATCGCTGCCGCTCGTGTGGAGTCGTCCATCATCGTCGATGCTCCCTTCAGCCCGCTGGGTTCGATCGGTCCTGGCACCCCCCGCGCCTGTGCGGCAGGTACTCGTCCGACCGTACGCCTCGGTCGCCGACCCGGCTGGCTGTGCCGGGCCCTAGCTCACACGCGCTGAGGGGGCGTTCCGGGCAGCGCAGGCGAGAACCTGCGGTAGCCCTCGACCACGCGCACGGCTCCGGGCGTCACGGACACGACGTCCTCCCAAAGGACCAGGAACGTGCCGCGGTGCCTCCACGCGAACCAGCGCGCGAGCGGGGCAGGGGAGCGCACCGCGGTGCGCTCGTACCCGAGGAACGACGTGCCCGTGTGCGGGCTGACGAGCAGCCCGTGCAGGCGCGGCGCGGCCAGGAGCCCGTCGAGGGGGCCGTCGAGCACGAACCGCACGTCGACGACGAAGCCGAGCCGGCCGCCGTCCGATCCCGTGACCCGGGCGTCGAGGAGGTCACCCAGGATCATGACTGCCTCCCGGGATGCGGCGGATGATGTGGTCACGTACCCAGCGTTCCGGCCAGGTGACGTCGAGCTCCTCGCTCCGTACCCCGATCGTGACCACGGTCCCGACGTCGGCCACGTGGGTCCAGCGGATGCGGTGCCAGCGTGACGGGGGCGGCCTGCCGCCGAAGATCCGGGTGGCGAGCACGGCGCCGCTGAGCATCGACGTGATGAACGCCGGCTGAGTGCCGTCGGGCAGGTCGGAGCCGTCAAGGCCGTGCACCTCGAGGTCGTCGACCGTGCACACGGGTGTGCCGTCTACGTCGACGACCTGCCGGTCCAGCAGGTGCAGACGGGCGTCGATCACGCGCCCGGGAGGGTCCGTGTCCGGGGTGAGGTCAGTCATGATCCGGCTCCCGTCACGATCATCAGGGGGATCGCAGCGACGGATGCCGTCACGATGATCACCAGGTACGCGAGCGCGAGCGCGTTGGTCACCCGGCCGTTGACGTGCTTGCCCATGTACTCGGGGTCGTTGGCGATGACGAGGATCGGCAGGTAGGTCAGGGGCAGGGCGACCGCGGAGAACACGACCGAGTACTCCGTGACGGCGATCGGGTTCACGCTCGTCATCAGCACGCCTACGGCGACGACCATGCAGACGATCATCGTCAGGTGGAACCGTGCGGCGTGCACCGGCCGCCGGAACTTGCCCCAAGACCACCCCATGAACTGCGCGAGCGTGTAGCCGCTCGACAACGAGGTCTCCAGGGCCGCGCCGAACGTCGCGGCGACGATGCCGACGATCACGACGGCCAGAGCGAGCTTGCCGCCGGCCATCGCGACCGGCAGGACGATCTGGGACAGCGACGAGACCTCGATGCCTTCCGGCAGGAACACGATCGCCGCACAGGCCGCGATCGCGATGGACAGCACGCCGCCGAACGGGAAGCCGACGAGCACGTTGAGCCGCGACTGCGACAGGTCCTTCACGGTCCATCTCTCCTCGACGGCCCCGGACGAGAAGAAGAACACCTCGTACGGGGTCATGGCGGCTCCGAACAGCGCGATTGCGTAGTACCAGTAGACCGCCTGGCCCTCATGGGCAGGGACGCTCGGGTGGAACGCCTGGTCCGCCAACGTGTTCCAGTCGGGGCCGAGGAGGAACACCGCGACAGCGAAGACGATCAGGGTCAGCCCGACCAGTCCTGTGACGTTCTCCATGATCGAGAACTTGGCGCGCCAGACCACGAGCCAGACCGCCAGGCCGGCGACCGGGATCCACAGTCGGGGCTCCACGCTGCTGGCGAGCTGCAGTGCGAGCGCGATGCCACCGACTTCCGCCGTGAGGGTCAGGAGGTTGATCAGGAACGACGCTCCCAGGTTCGCTCCGGCCGCCCTCGGACCGAGCCGCTCACGGATGATCTCGAACGTCGCCCGGCCGCTGACCGCGGCCACCTTGCCCGACATCTGCGCGAACAGGCAGATGCCGACCACGCCCACCACCACGACCCACGCGAGCGAGAGCCCGAACCGCGAGCCCACGACCGCGTTGGTCACCATGTCCCCGATGTCCAGGAACCCCCCGATCGCGGTGAGGATGCCCAGTGCCAGGCCGAGGACCTTCTTCACGGCGCGGCCTCGAGCTGTCCGGTCAGCTGGTCGAGGCGGTCGGCGCTCGCCTCGAGCTCCGCGTCGACGGCGTCCTGACTCGCGCTGGAGCCATTCGCCCAGGACCGTGCCGCGACCACCGAGGACTGCGCGTCGCGTACGGCCGCGAGGGCGTCGGCCTGCCACGTGCTCGTCGTCGCGTCGGTCGGCACCAAGGTGGAGACGGCGAACGCGGCGTCCTCCAGCACGGCGTTCTGGTCCAGGAGCGATGTGTCGGTGACCGCGGGCGTCAGGCTGCCGTCGCCGAGGAGGCCGACCGCGATCATCGCGGTCGCCACGGCCGACGACGCCTGTTCCAGCGGGTCGATGAGTGCGCGAGCGTCGTCACCCTCGCTCGACGACGAGCCCACGGCGCACCCGGCCGCAGCCGCGAGTGCGACGACGGCGGGAGCACACCAGGCGACGCGCATGCCCGCATCGTGGCGCCGTCCGAGGGTGTCCGCACGTCGAAGAACCCGCTTCGACGTGCGGATTCACCGCCGCTGATCCACGATCCGAGAGAGCGGTGTGCAGAATCACGCACGGCTGGAAGCGATGGCTCACACGTCGTCGCGGTCGGAAGGAAGTCCCGTGGCTCTCTGGCTGATCCTCATCATTGTCGGCGTCATCATGATCGTGCTCGGCATTGCGGTGACCGCGGCGAAGGTCCTGCTCTGGATCGGGATCGCCCTGCTCGTCATCAGCCTCATCGGGTGGCTCTTCGGGCGGGGCCGCAGCCGCGTGTAGCGACTGCGTCGGGCGCACGACGGGTGGGTGAGCCACCCGCCGTGCCCGGCCGAGCCCAGTGGGCACGATCCTCGTCACGACCGTGTCGCTGCGCGTCAGGGCCGGCCGCGCGCGCACCACGCCACGGCGGTGATCTCGAACGGCTCCGAAGGCAGGAGCTGCGCGCACCGCGCGCGCAGTGCGGCCCGATCGTCATCGTCCAGCCGGGCTACGTGGGCGCCCGCCGGGCCGACGCCGAGCGTGTACGTCGCCCACCACTCGTCGAAGCTCGCGTACTGCGAACCGACGGCCTCGCTCCACGCGACGACGTCCTGCAGCCCTGCCTCGCGGAACAGAGCCGCGAGATGGCCCTCGCGGGCACCGGCCAGCTGCGACTCGTCGACCGCCGCCGGATCGAGGTCACGCGCGGCACGCCAGAAGGTGGCGAGCGGACCGGTCGGCCCGTCCCAGACGTTCGCTGCGACGACACCGCCTGCCCGCGTGACACGGGCCATCTGCGCGATGCCGCCCACCGGATCGCGCATGAAGTGGACGACGAGCTGCGCGACGGTGAGGTCGAACGCGTCGTCGTTGAACGGCAGCGACTCGGCCGAGGCGGCCAGCACCCGAAGGCCGGGGAACCGCTCGCGCGTCGCTGCGACGAAGGCCGCCGACGGGTCGACCGCCGCGACGTCGGCCACCCCGAGCCGCGCCACCAGCTGTGCGGTCACCACACCGGGTCCGCACCCGACGTCGAGGGCGCTGGTGCCGGGACGGACGCCGATCGCCTCGAGGAACTGCTGCGCGAGCGGTTCGGAGTACCGGCCCATGAACCGTCGGTACGCCTCCGGAGGGACCTCGAACCCCATCGTCCGACGGTAGCGCCGCCCTTCAGGACCCGCCGCCCGGCAGTCCGAGGGCCGTGTCGGGGCGCGCCGGGTCGGCGGGGCGAGAGGGTGCAATTCGGGCAAAAGACCTGACCGATCGGTCCAAGGTCTGCGACGATCGAAGGCGACCCGGGGGGACACCGGGTTATCCGCTCAGGGGTGCGGAGGCCGCCATGGCGCAGGGGACACAGGCTGCCGACGTCACCGTCCTCGACGCTCAGGCGCCGGTCACGGGGCGAGGCGTCGTACGGCGCACGCTCGTGCACGCGCTCGACGGCGTGCTCGCCCTCGGCACCGGTCTGGTCGTGGGCGCTCGGGGCGCAGGCAAGACGACCCTGATGGCCCAGTGGGCCACCACCTGCGAGCTCCCCGTGGTGTGGGGCAGGTGCAGCCGCTCGGGCATCGCCGTCCGGTCGGTCGCGCAGGCCGTCACGCTCGCCCCGGACGCGCTGGGCGACGCCATGCTCGCGCGTCGCACCCCGACCGTCCTGGTCCTCGACGACGTGCACGAGCTGGTCGAGGCCGGAGCCGGTGCTGAGCTGGAGGACCTGCTCCGGCTCCTGGCCACCCCCGACGTCCACGTCCTCATGGGGACACGACGCGAGCCCACGTTCACCCTCGCGAGGTCCGAGACCGACCCGCCGGTCGTCGTCACCGGCACCGACCTGCGGATGCGCACGTGGGAGGTGGAGCGCCTGTTCCGCGAGGTCTACGAGCACCCGCTGACGCCGGACGACGTCGAGACCCTGACCCACGAGACAGAAGGATGGGCGGCCGCGATCCACCTGTTCCACCGTGCGACGGCCGGACTGCTGCCGGCGGACCGCCGTCGGGCCGTCAGGTCGCTGTCCGTCGACACCCGGTACGCGCGGGACTACCTCGTGGGCGAGGTCCTGGCGGAGCTCGGTCGCCCCCTGGTCGAGCTCCTGCACTGGGGCTCGGTGTTCGACGAGCTCACGGCGGCCCGGTTCGACGCCGTGACCTCCGGGACGGTCGAGGCGTCCGTCCCTGCCGCCCAGCTGCTCCACGAGCTCGACCGCACCTGGTCGCTCGCCACGACCGACGACGGCGTGCACTACCGGATCCCGCGCGTCCTGCACCGCCACCTGCGTGCTGCCCACACCGAGCGCCTCGGTGCGGTCGCGCAGGTGTGGCGGGACCGAGCCCAGGTCGTCCTCGCCAACGAGACGCGCGACGACGACGATCGCGCGGCGGCGGTGGTCCCGCGGCCGGGGACATGGACGGAGTTCGCGAGCGGTGTCGTGCCGTCCGACCGGCGCTGGCTCGGGCTGCTGCGCTCCGCGACCCGTCGCGAGCCTGAGGCGCAGGCCCAATCGGCCCGACAGCTCGGAGGCACGGCCGGGCCGCTCGTGGAAGGTCTGTGCCTGCTGGCGGCCGGCCGCTTCACTGACGCCGCCGAGCCTCTGCGTCGGGCCGCGGAGGACCCCGACGGTCCGCAGTCGTTCGTGCTCGCCGCGTCGCTCGCTCACGCGGCTGTCGTCGGCGGGAGCGCGCGGTCGGTGCTCCGCACGATCGACCAGGTGCAGACCGAGGCCGACCGGCACGGCCAGACGTGGCTGGCGCGCCTGTCGCACGGCATGATCGTCGGCTTCGACGGCTCCGTGCCCGCGCGGGCGCAGGCGCGACGGTTCGCCGCCGACCGTCGGGCCGACGGCGACGCATGGGGTGCCGCCCTCATCGAGACGTGGTCCGCCCTGGCGGGTCTCTCGGTCGGAGCGCGCGAGCCCGGAGTGTGGGAGGAGCTCACGCAGCGTTGGCAGGAGCTGGACGCTGCTGTGCCCGGTGCGTGGGTCCGCGCCTGCCACGCGCTGACGACGGCAGCACTCCAGCTTCCCGAGTCGCGGCAGGACGCCCGGGTAGCCGAGGCGGTCGCGCGCAGGGCCGGGGTCCCGGGCGCCCTCGCGTTCGCGTACGCCGCTCTCGCCGCGACCGATCCCGGCGGCGGTGCCGAGCTCGCCGAGCTGGCCGAGTCGCACGGTCGCGAGATCGGGGTCGACATGCGCCCGTGCCGGGCCGTCGGGCTCGCCGGCCACGCCACCGGCCGACCGAGGCGGGCTCGCCCGGGGCACCGGCCAGCGGCGGCCGACGATGCCGACGCGCCGGAGCTCCGGGTCCGCTGCCTGGGCGAGTTCAGGGTGCTCGTCGACGGGTCGCCCGTCGACCTGTCCGCCGTGCGGCCCCGGGCGCGCAGCGCGCTGCGGATGCTCGCCCTGAACGCCGGCCGGCCCGTGCACCGCGAGCAGCTGGCCGACGCGCTGTGGGCAGAGCTCGAGCCTCGCGCGGCCCTGCACAACCTCCATGTCAGCATCTCGGCCGTGCGGCGAGCGCTCGAACCGCAGGTCCCGACGCAGCCGAGCCGGTTCGTGGTCCGGGACGGCGAGACGTACCTGCTGGCTCTGCGGCCGGGCTCAGGGTGCGACGTCGACGACCTCGAGCACGCGCTCCGGCTCGCCGGGCGACGACACGCGGAGGGCGATCTCGACGGGGCCGCGGCCGAGCTCCGCCACGCGCTCGACCTCTACCGTGGCGACCTGCTGCCGGAGGACGGCCCTGCCGAGTGGGTGGTGGGGCCGCGCGAACGTCTCCGTCTGATGGTGGCCGACGCCGCGGCCACGCTCGCCCAGCTCGAGCTCGACCGAGGCAGCCCCGAGCTGGCGATCCTGGCAGCCGCTCGAAGCATCGAGCTCGACGAGTGCCGGGACCACGCCTGGCGGCTGCTGGTCTCGGCCTACACCGCGGCGGGCGACGCCGCGGCCGCGCACCGAGCGACCCGCGGGTACCGGGAGATGCTCGAGACGCTGGGCGTCCCGGGCGTCCCGCACCCGATCATCGCGCCTCCTGGTCGATCTCGAGCGTGACGGGCACGTGGGCCGCGACGACGGCGCCGATCACGCGCTCGACGCGGCGACGGTCGACCGGGCCGTCCTCGGCGTCGCCGGCGGACACGCGGACGACGACCGCGGGAGTCGCGGCGCCGGGCAGAGCACCCGCGGGTGCGGCCGACCAGGAGGTGCCGCCGCTGTCGGACACCTCGACCTCTCCCTCGACGACGAGCCGGACTGCTTCCGCGATGCCCCGGGAGGTACCGCGCCAGCGGTGCACGGCCGAGGCGTGCGCCACGATCTGCCGTCGGCGCTCGGTCGTCCACGTCTCGTCGGGCTCGATCCCGACCCAGGTGCACAGCCACTCGAGGAAGTCGGCGGGCGCGAGGTCGGGGTCGACGTAGCAGGCGAGCGCGTCGAGCGTGAGGTACACGGGCGCGAGGGTCTCGTCGAGCGCTGCGGTGAACCGCTGCAGCATGTCGTCGTCCTGCAGCACCGCGGGCAGCCGGCTGGCCACCGGGACCGGCGACGGCAGGTTCTCGATCATCCCGCGCACGTCAGGTCACCGAGACCCGGACCTGGTGCCGGAACGAGAACGCGAGAGAGTGCTTGTCCAGGTCGATGCGCTGCAGGGGGTCACCGCGGTGGCCGGTCAGCGGATCGGCGGCGAACAGCTTGACGTCCTCGACGAGCTCCGTCCCCGGCAGCTGTTGCAGCACCGCGTAGACCTCTCCCGCCTGCACCGGACGCCCGAACGGCCAGCCGTTCCCGTCAGGCCCACCCGTCAGGGGGTCGAAGTAGCGGTTGAGAGCCCGCACCGCCTCGTCCCGGAGCAGCGGGACGGCGGCGCGCGGTCGCGGACTGATCCGGGCCACGACCGTCACCCCCTGGTAGAACGGCGGCTCGACGTTCACGCGTGCACCCACGGGACGGCGATCCTCCAGGTAGGCCGCGATCGCGGCGAGGAGGTCGCGACTCGGCACGAGGTCCTCGAAGCGCAGCGCGCCGTCGGCGTCGGCGACGGCGGACGGGACGACGAGGACGCGGACACCGCCGGCGTCGGCGCCGTCCCCGGCCGCGACGGCGCGCACCCGCGCGACCCCTGTGCTCGCAGCCAGTGCCAGCTGCTCGTAGTCCTCGGTGGTGACGGCCCTGTCCCGGACGCGCAGCGCGAGCGGCCCGCGCTCCTTGGCCTCGTCGATCGTCTCCGCCGAGATCCCGCCTGCGGCCGGGCGCCGGTTGGACACGCGGTCGACGAACGGCACGCTCCCGCGCAGGACCCGCACCGTGCCCGCCGCCACGTTCCCACCCGGCCCGCCGCCGACCTGGTAGCGGGGGACCCGCATCGGCGCACCCTTCGGTGGCACTGCGCCGTAGGCCCGCAGCGTCCCGTCCACCTCGCGCACCGCCGGCGCGAGCTGCACCTCGCCGGCCGCGCGGTCGACGACGAACACCCGGTCGCGCTCGTCGTACCCCGCGAACGAGTCGACCTCGGTCCACGTGTCCCAGCCCGGGCCGGCCGCCACGTCGAGCGTGAGCGGTGCGCCCGCGACCACGGGTCGGTGCTCGAGCGGGAACACCTGTCCGTGCACGCCCTCGGAGAGTCCGAGGATCTCGTCGGTGACCGTCTCGGCGTGCATCGCCGGGACTGTGCCGCCGATCGTGAACGCGCTCGCCTCGCGCAGGGTCGGCGACGCGCCGTACGGGGGGTACCCGTCGTCCGCGGGGACGACCCGGCAGCGCAGCCAGCCCGCGCGTCGGTCCGCGAGCACCGACGCGGTGTGGGTCGGCGGGATGTGCAGGACCACGTCACCGGCCCGGTTGAGACCTCCAGTGCCGTCGCTGTCGACGTCGCACTGCACCCAGCCGCGCCCGTCCCACGCCTCCCACACGAGTGGCGGGTGCCGGGGATCGACGCCGACGCCCTGCACGTCCGAGTCGAACCGCAGGACGACCACGCAGGACGCCGCCTCGTCGTCGAGCCCGAGCAGCAGGACGTCGCCCTCCTGCGGCACGTCGGTGAACACGGGGAACGGCTCGCGGAGGCCCAGCTGCTCGTCGTGCCCCAGTGGTTCGTCACCCTGCCGTTGCGTCAGGACGTACGCGAGCCGGCGTGGTGGCACCCGCAGCACCCTGGTCGTCGTGAAGACGATCGCCTCGTCGCGGTCCGACCGTGCCGTCGCGACCTCGGTCCCCTCCGGCACGACGACGGCCTCGTCCTGCGGCGCGGAGAGCCACATCGTCGCGTCGACCACCGCGGCCGCCGCGGGATGCAGGCGCACGCCGAGCAGCTCGAGGAACGCGACGTACAAGCGGTCCGGCACGCGGTTGAGCCGGTAGAAGAGCTCGTCCGTCATGAACGCGACCGTCTCGATCAGGGTCACGCCCGGGTCCGAGACGTTGTGGTCGGTCCACTCCGGGCACCGACGCTGCACCATCCGCTTGGCGTCGTCGACGAGATCCTGGAACCGGCGGTCGTCGAGGTTCGGTGAGGGAAGCACGTCAGGCTCCGATGCTCGTCGGCGAGGACTCGTCGGGGATCGTGTAGAAGGGGAAGACGAGGTTCCGAGGGTCGTTGGTGCCCCGGACCGAGTACTGCACGTCGATGTAGAGCAGTCCGCGGTCGGCGTCGTCGTAGCGGACGAGCACGTCCCGCAGGTCGATGCGCGGCTCCCAGCGGTCGAGCGCGACGCGCACCGCGTACGCGATCGCTCCGGCGGTCGAGGCGTCGGCCGGCGCGAAGACGTAGTCGTGCACGGCGCATCCGAACTCGGGGCGCATGGGTCGCTCACCAGGGGACGTGGCGAGGATCAGCCGGATGCTCTCCTCGATCTCGTGGCCCTCGCGGGACAGGGCGATGCGGCCCGTGGCGTCCGTGCGCACGGGGAAGGCCCAGCCGGCCCCGACGAACTCCTGTCCCACGACCCGCTCCGCTCGCTAGTTGATCTTCACGACGGCGCCGCGGATCGTCGTCGTGGCGCTGCCCGACAGCTCGGCGGTGGCGCTCGCGGCGATCTTGACGTTCGCTGCCTTCAGCTCGGCGCTCGCGGTCCCCTCGACGGTGACCTTGGGAGCCTTGAGCGCGATCGAGGACGTCCCCTCGAGCACCAGGTCGCCGCCCTTGAGCGTCACCGAGCCGGTCGCCGTGCTCACCTCGATGTTCTGCTGGCCGATGACCGACACGTCCTCCTTGGCCGTGACCGTGAGCGGACCCTCCGAGACGATCTCGATGCTCGCGTCCGGCTTCTGCACGAGGCGGATCCTCTGGGCGCCGTCGTTGGTGGTGAGCAGCAGCTCCTCGCCGTCGGGCTTCTCCAGGTGCTCGACGCACATGCCCGTCCGGGACGTGAACACTCGCCGCTGGACGCTCCCGTCGTTGCCGTTCACCAGGTCCGGTGCCGGGGTGTCCTTGCCGTTGTACAGCCCGCCCAGCACGTACGGGGCGCCCAGCTCGCCCGAGTCGAAGGCGACGAGGACCTCGTCGCCGACCTCGGGCAGCAGCGCCGTGCCGCGCTTCGCGCCCGCGCCCGGCTGCAGCGTGCGTGCCCATCCGCTCTCGTAGGTGTCCGAGTGCACGGGGAACTTCACCTTGACCCTGCCGAGCTGCTCGGGGTCCTGGACGTCCGTGACGAGCGCGCTGAGCAGTCCCGTCGTCGGCCCGGGCCGCGCGGCTCCGACGACAGCCCCGTACAGCGACCGCTCGGACGCGCCCGCGACCGTGAACGCCGTGACGTACCCGGTGTCGGCCGTGAACTCGTGCCGCACGGCGCTGAGGGTGTAGCGACCGTCGAACGGGCTGCCGATCCCGCGCAGCGCGACCGGCTCACCGGCCCGCATCGTCGGGTTCCCGTGGGCGACGCCCTCCAGCTCGGCGAACCCCGAGGCGATCATGTCCGCGAGCGCCGTCGCGCGCGCCTCGACCTGGCTCTGGTCGGCGAGCATCGGCGCTGGCTGCACGTAGCGCGGACTCCCGAACGCCGTGGCCAGCTCGTGCGGGTCGACGCTGTTCGTCGCGCTCACCGTCGCACCGGGAGCGACGGCGACGACGGACCTCTTCTCCTTGACGTCCCAGCCACGCACCTCGACCTCGGGGACCTGGCCGGCCGCCGTGACCGTGGACCGCAGCCACTGCAGGTTCACGCCCTTCTCCAGCACGAGCGGGTTGGCGCGCGCGCCGTCGCTGCCGTCGGGAGCGGTCGACGCCTTCGTCGGGGCGTCGAAGTCGAGTGCGCCGTCGACCACGCGGACCACGACGCCGCGCTGCGCGCCCAGGGACGTGAGGAAGCTCCAGTCGCTGACGTTGTCCTGCGCCGTGTGCTCGAGCACGGCACCACCGGACTCGAACCGTCCCTCCTTCAGGCCGGCGCGCTTCGCGACCTTGCGCGCGATGTCGGACGCGGTCATGTTCTGGTACGCCTCCATGCGTCGACCACGGAACAGGCGGTGCGAACGGTCGAGGCCTCGGACGACCGTGTGGAACCCGTCGGCGTCCAGCTCCGCCTCCAGTGCGGTGACCTCACCGTCGAGCAGAGGCGTCGGACCGCCCGGCCCGCTGCCCTGGACACGCAGCCGGACCTTCGCGCCGATCGTGAAGCCGCCCTTCGCCAGGACGACGGCGTGCGGGTCGCTGAACCGGAGCACGAACATGTCGGGCACGCTGCGGCTGCTGTCGACCGATCCGCTGACCAGCAGCGTCGAGACGTCGACGGGCAGTGCCGTCCCCTCGACCTCGACCAGCAGCGAAGCGCTGTGCTCCTCACCGAGCCCCATGCGACACCTCCCGACGGTGGCCCGAGGGCGGCGAGGCCGGGACCGGGGCCGTGAGGCGCCGTCGTCCGAGGGCGGACGATGAGCCGTCGCGCACCAGCTCCTCGGCCGTCGGCAGCAGCAGCCGTCGACCCGGTCGCAGCCGCGACGGGTCGTCGACGCCGTTCACGTCCGCGACCTCGCGCCACAGCCGCGCGTCCCCGTACTCGGCGTAGGCGATGCCGGCCAGCGAGTCGCCCTGCACGACGACGTGCTCGCGGTAGGGGACGCGTCCGCCCGACGTCGGGTTGGTCCCCGGTGGCTCGCCCGCGAGCTCCTGCATGACCACGGTGCACACGGCACGCACGGGCAGCCCCGCGGGGGTGAACAGGGTGTACTTCGCCTGCACGCTCTCGATGTACCCCATGAAGCTGGTCAGCCCGCCCCAGCGCAGCTTCACCCAGGGCGGGGAGTCCTTCTTCTGGCCGTGCGACGCGTCGGTGGGCGCGCAGCACTTGAACAGCTTCTCGATCGTCGTGACCACCGAGTCGTCCTGCGTCTTGCTCGGGTCGAAGAAGACCGACGCGTCCAGGAACATCTCCAGCGTCAGCTTCGACGGCTGCGGACCCTGGTACTGCGGGGGGCTCGCCTTCTTGCTCCCCCTGGTCGTCGGCCGCGTCCACTTCGCTGCCTTGCTGAGCGTGAGCTCCTTGGGGTTGAACTGGAACTCGACCGAGTCGATCGGGCTGCCGGGCTTGTCGAGCGCGCCGTCCTTCGACGGTTCGTGCATCTCGAGCACGGCCTTCGTCAACGACCCCTGCGAGTCGCCGGTGGCCTTCGCGGCACCGGCGTCGAGCCCGGTCGGTGTCCCGCTCATCGCACGCTCACCACCCCGCGCCGTCGTGGAAGCCGTGGTGCGCCAGCTCGAGCGTCTCCGTCACGACCTTCGGGCTCTCGGCCGTCAGCGACGGTCCGGTCCAGCGCACCGGCACGACGCCCTGCAGGTTCCACGTCGCGATCGGCTCGCCCGACGTGGACTGGGCCGCGATCGTCGCGGTCGTCACGACGAGGCCGCGGCTGACCTGCGCGAGCCAGGCCGCGATCTTCCCCGTGTCCTCTCCGAGCGGCCGCGACAGCTTGATGTTCGGGTATTTCAGCCGGGTGGGCAGCTGCCAGACGCCGGTGTTGAACCCGCCCTCCTCGCGACTCTCGATGACGACCTCGACGCCCAGGCCTTCGCACGAGCTGAAGCTGCCGAGGTCCTGCTTGTCGATCGACACCAGGTAGCGCACCCCGACGGCGGTCTTGTCCTCGTCGAGCACCTTGACCTTCACCTCGGACATGACCGTCTCCTCGTCGTCGTCACGTTCACAGGTCCACGCGGACGCCGCGGCGCTCGCGGTCCACGAGCAGCTGCCCACGCACGCGGCGCAGCAGCGGCGGCGTCAGACGCCGGGCGAGCTCGTCGAGGTCGGCGGCCGAGGCGGTGGCGAACGGTGACGCGCCCGCCGGTGCCGGGGTGCCCGACGTCGGAGCGGTGACCGTCGCGGCCGGCGTGGAGGGGGGCGCGGCTGCGGGCTCCGGCTCCGGGGCCGGCTCGGCCGCCGGTTCCGGGTCGGACGGTGCGCGCTGGACCGGTCGCGCGAGGTCGAGGACGGTCGAGGGAGGCGTGCTGAGGCGCTCGCTCTGCCTGCCGGGCGCCGTCGCCCGTGGCCGTGAGTGCGAGGCGGCGGGTCCCGGTGACGGCTGGACGGCGCGCGCGACGGTGACCAGCGTCCTGACCGGGGAGCCGGGTTCACCCGGAACGCCGTCGCCGTGCACGGGCATCGCGGTGAGCTCGACCGGGCGCGCGTGGACGGAGCCTCCCGGTGCGGGGCGCGAGGCGACCCGACCAGGCCCGCCGAGCGTGCTCGGCGGGACCGGGGAGGTGGCGTGCAGGGGCAGACGCGCGACGGAGAGGAGCGGCGCGCGCTGCGCGGCGGTGGGGACGAGGAGCGGTGCCGGGGTGTCGTGCGGGGAGCTCGGTGACCCCGTCTCGACAGCCGGCGTGGACTCGTGGAGCGCTGCGTCGGGTGCGGCGCTCGTCGTGGGGGCGACGGAGGCCACGTTCACTGCCAGACCGCCGGACGGACCGCGCACGTCGGCGTGCGGGGCTCGCGGCGACCACGGGGTCGTCGGCAGTCCTCCGGGCACGGGTGCGGCCGCACCGCGGGTCGGCACAGCCGCCGGCGGTGTGACCGGTGTAGTGGTGCTCGTCGGGCTGTGCGCCAGGGTTCGTGCGACCACGGGCAGGTCGCCGGGCGACGTCGCCGTCCCGGTCGCCGCCGTCCCCGGGCTCGTCCCTGTCGCGGTCGCCGCCGGCCCCGGCGTGTCGTGACCCGCCCGCCCTGGCACGCCCGGGGTGACGGTCGACTCTGTCGCTCGTGCCAGCTCGTCGGGCACCTGCGTGGGATGACCCGGGTCGGGTTCACGAGCCCCGGTGACGGGTGCGAGCCGCAGGGACGGAGGAGCGGGGAGCGTCGGCCCGTCGACGTGGACCGCGTCGGGGCCGGTCTCCGGGGAGGCGTCCGGTGCCCGGACCGAGAGGTCGGACCGGTCTGGCGTCGGCTGGACCGTGGGCAGGTCGGCCCGGGTGCGGTGCGCGACGGGTGGAGGGGTCGAGGGAAGGACTGCAAGGGACTGCAGCGGTTCCCCCAGGCCCACTCGACGTTGCACCTGGTGCACCACCGAGTCGCCAGCAGCGGCCGGCCCGCTCGTCGCCTGTTCGGTGTCGCGTCGCGACGCCGTGCGATCGACCGATGCCGTGCGATCGCCATGAGGGTGCGCCCCAGGCAGCGGGACGAAGGTGGCGGAGCCGTCCGAGTAGGACTCGGGAGCGTCGGCGCCGGCGAACGACGGCAGTGGAGTGCGCTGGAGCGTCGTCGTTTCCCCGAGCCCAGGCTCCGTGGATGGATCAGGCTCGGCTTGCTCGACGAGGTCGGCCGGTGGTGCTACCGGTGTCGTCGGGGGCTCCACGGGTACCACCCGCATGGTCGGGAGGCCCTGCGGCGCCGAGGCGAGCCGCGTCAGGGTGCCCGCCGTGCGGCGCTGCACAGCCGAGCGGCGTACGGGCGGGCTGGGTGGGACGAGGGCCAGGTCGACGTCCGGTGAGCTGGTCGACGGTGACCCGAGCCGGCCGCCGTCCCGGTCGCCGTCGCCGTCGAGCACGCCCCACGGGGCGACCGGGGAGACGACGTGCGACATCTCGCCCGTGAGCATCGGACGCGCCCTCGTCGGCAGGTCGGCGACGAACTCCAAGGGACGCATCGTGAGCGTCGGCTCACCGATCGTGCGTTGCAGCGGCGGCGTGAACGCCCAGCCGGCACGCGACTCCGCGGCGGCACTCGGGCCCTCCGT
Organism: Cellulomonas sp. P4_H4; assembly: GCF_056400865.1. NCBI lineage: Bacteria > Bacillati > Actinomycetota > Actinomycetes > Micrococcales > Cellulomonadaceae > Cellulomonas > Cellulomonas sp. P4_H4. The sequence continues at coordinate 274,201 of NZ_JBFUKL010000003.1, read as the reverse complement.
GTCTGGGTGCGGGACGTCGTCACGCTGCCACGGCCAGCGCACGTCAGTGCTCCTCGGTCATGCGGCGGTTGATGGCCGCGATCTCCTGGACGTACCGGAGGCGCTGGGGGTGCTCCAGGTCGAGGATCTGGTCCAGCGACCAGTGGAAGTGGTAAGCGACGTACGCGACCTCCTGGTGGAGCTGCTCGGACGCGTACGTCACGATTCCCCCAGGCGCCCGCCGGAGAGGTCGACGTCGAACCGGTGGGCGCAGGCCGGGCAGGTCACGGCAGCGTGCGTGTGCCCCTCGGCGTTGATCCGGCGGTAGAGGTCCTGCAGGAAGGCGACATCGGACGCGAACATGTGCTCGATCACGCTCGACGAGACCCCGGACAGCGTGCCCAGGCTCGTGATGACCCGGCTCAGCAGCACGACGGTCGTGAAGGCCGGGTTCTCCTGGACGCGTGAGTCGTACAGGGGGAGCAGCTCGTCGCGCGCCGTGGCCAGCCGCATGGTGCCGCTGCGGTGCAGGACCCCGTCCGCGTCCAGGTACCCGCGGGGGAGCTGGAAGTCGAACTCGGTGCGCAGCGCCTCGCGTCGGGACGACCGGCCCGACGACAGGTCGGTCGGCTCGGCGAGCTCCGGCTCGTCGAGGACAGAGGGCTGGGAGCGTCGCATCACGCGAACTCCATCTCGTCCCAGCACACGGTGAACGTCTCGGACAGCGGCTCGGTCGAGCCGGCCTTGAGGGTTCCGCCCAGCTCGACGTCCTTGACCCAGACGTTGCGGAAGTTCATCCGCTTGAGCACCTGGTTGTCGGACGTGTAGATCGCGACCTCGGCCGTCTTGCGGGCGTCGGTGAGCTTGCCCTCGAAGACCGCCTTGAGCCAGTCGGTCACCGTCGTCGAGTCCGTCAGGCCGCGCTTGACCTTGAACTCTCCGGCCTTCTGCCGGCCCATCATCTGGCGCGTGACGAACTTTCCGTCCTGCGCCTGCTGCTGGTAGGTCACCTTGTCGACCTCGGCCTTGAGCCCGCTGACCTCCATGACGTGCGGGATCTGGATGCCGTCGATCTTCACGCTGAAGGCGTACGCGGTCGCGAGGTCGAACTCGTCGGGAAGTGCCATGGTCAGTCACGCTCCTTGTGGTCTGGTCACTCGCTCGCGAGGCTCGTGCCGCCCGAGAACTGCGAGAGCTGGAAGATCACGAACTCGGCCGGCTTGACGGGTGCGACGCCGATGCGGCACGTGACCTGACCGGCGTCGATGGCCTCCGACGGGTTCGTCTCCCGGTCGCACTGGATGTAGAACGCTTCCTCCGGGCTGAGCCCGAAGAGCGCGCCCTTGCGCCACTCGTTGACCAGGAACGCCCCGATCGTGCGGCGGATCCGCGCCCACAGCGCGTCGTCGTTCGGCTCGAACACGACCCACTGGGTGCCGACGAGGATCGACTCCTCGAGGTAGTTGAAGAGGCGTCGGACATTGACGTACCGCCAGGCGGGATCGGACGAGAGCGTCCTCGCGCCCCACACGCGGACCCCTCGACCGGGGAACGTGCGGATGGCGTTGATGCCCACCGGGTTGAGCAGGTTGTGCTCCGCACGCGTGATCTGCGTCGCCAGGGTGATCGCGCCCCGGATGACCTCGTTCGCGGGTGCCTTGTGCACGCCACGGGTCTCGTCGCTGCGGGCCCAGATGCCGGCGACGTGACCCGACGGCGGGACGAACCGGTTGCTCCCCGTCGCGGGGTCGAACACCTTCACGTACGGCCAGTACAGGGCCGCGTACTTCGAGTCGTAGTTGGCGCCGTCGACCCGCCAGTCCTTGACCTGCTGCGGGTTCAGGCCCGGCGGGGGATCGAGGATCGCCATGCGGTCACCCATGAGCTCGCAGTGGGCGATCATCGCGAGCTGGACGGACTGGAACGTCTCCAGGTCGATCGCGCCCTGCTCGAGCGCCGCCACCAGGTCCGGCACCGCGACGATCGTCACCTCGTCGATCGCCTCGAGCCCGCTGAAGCCGGTGCGGTCGGCGGCGTCGCCGATGTAGTCGTCGGCGCCCAGATCACCCGTGGCAGGTGGCTCGGGTTCCGGCTCCGGGACCACGAGATCCGCGACGCCCTTGTCCGGCTTGGCCAGGGCGCTGCCGGACGTGAGCTCCTCGATCGTGATGAGCTTGCTGAGCTGGTTGACCTTCGTCGCGACGTTGTCGTCACCGCGCTTGGTCGTCACGTTGTCGAACGACTCGGCCTCTTTGCCGTCGAGGTGCACGACGATCTTGAACTGGTCCTCGGGCGGGCTGTCGCCACCCGGGTCCGCGACCTCGACCGTCAGCTTCTTCGACTTCGGTGCCTTGTCCGACGCCTGCACGCGGTAGGCGCCGATCACGGCCTGCGCGCCGGCCGGCAGGGCCTTCGGCTTGGCACCGGTGACGGCTTCGTCGTGGACCCCGGCTTGCCCGATCCGGACGACGTACGCGCTGCTGCCGCCGTTCAGGAAGTACCCGAAGACCGAGTGCGCGAGGTACGAGCCGGGCAGGAAGTCACCGAAGACCTCCGAGAACTGGGTCCAGTTGGACACGAGCGTGGGTTGGTTGAACGGGCCCTTCGCCGCCATTCCGACGAACGCGGCGACAGAGGTCCCGACCCCTTCGATGGGTCGAGATCCCGCCTCCACCTCCTCGACGTAGACGCCGGGCGACAGATAGGTCGGCATGTTCCCTCCTCAGGCACCGAGACTGTGCGTCCAGCCTCCGGCGGCGCGGCCCTGGGGAGTGAGGCCGGTGGGTCGCCCGTCAGGGCGCCGCATGTGCCCGATCGGGCCGAACGTGTTGCCTGTGCTGCCGGTCAGCCCTGCACGAGCTCGTCGTCCTCGGCTTCCTCGCGCTGCACGAACGAGCCCTGGAGCTCTTCGTCCTCCTCGGGCTCCTCCTGGCGCTGCACCGCGGGCCCCTCTCCCGACGTGCCCGACGGCGTCGCCATCACACGTTCGGCGTTGGCCGCCGCCGCCGTCTCGAACCTGTCGGACGGGTCGGACACCTGCACCCCGTCGCCGGTGGGGGTCCCGTCGACGGGGCCCGAGCGCTGCTGGACCACGTGCGTCAGCTCGTGCGCGAGGGTCGTGCGACCTGCCTGGGACGTCGGGTCGAACGCGTCGCGCTGGAACACGATGTCGCTGCCGACCGTGTAGGCGTGCGCCCCGACGGCACGCGCGGAGTCGCCGGCAGCGCTGTCGGTGTGCACGCGCACGTCGCCGAAGTCGTGCCCGAGACGCCCTTCCATGTCGGCTCGCAGGCCGGCGTCGAGCGGCTGCCCGCCGCCGGAGGCGAGGACGCCCAGCACGGGGGACGGCTCGTCCTCGACGAGGCCGGCCGTCGAGGCATTGCCTGCGGTGCGTTGCAGGTAGGCGAGCCCCGAGCTGCCGAGCAGGTCGGGCCGGCCTGCGGCCAGGGCTCGCGCGACGACCGGTGCCGCGTGCACGTCTTCCGTCCGGGGCGGCGTCGTCCGCACACCCTCGCTCTCGTCCAGATGGTCGTGCGAACGCATCATCGGCCCCTCTCGGCGGTCCTCCAGCAGACGGTGGCATCGGCCCTGCCCGATGCACGAGCGCAGCCCGGCCGTTCGCGAGGGCACGTCGACTGCCCGTTCGCGCAGCGCAGGCGTGCCCGGTGGCCGCGCGCTCAGCGAAGGAGCGGCCAGTACGGCCCGAACTCGCTCTCCAACGTCAGCCGGCCGAGCTTGCGGTACTCCCGGTAGATGGCCGCGACCACGTGGCGCATCGCCAGCGTCCCGCCGTCCGCAGCGGCCAGGTAGGCCGCGGTCACGGCGGCGGACCGGATGGCACCGCCTGCCAGCTCGAACGACTCCGCGCAGAACCGCAGGTCGATGTCGTCGTCGCGCGGTACGCGGTGGCCCAGGCTGCGGTCCCACAGCGCGACGCGCTGGGTGGCGTCGGGCAGCGGGAAGTCGACGACGACGTCGAGCCGCCGGATGAACGCGTCGTCGATGTTCGCGCGCAGGTTCGTCGCCAGGATCACGAGGCCGTCGAACGTCTCCATCCGCTGCAGGAGGTACGCGCTCTCGATGTTCGCGTACCGGTCGTGCGCGTCCTTGACCTCGCTGCGGCGACCGAAGACCGCGTCGGCCTCGTCGAACAGCAGCACGGCGTTCACGCCGGCGGCGCCCGCGAAGATGCGCTCGAGGTTCTTCTCGGTCTCGCCGATGTACTTGTCGACGACGGTCGCGAGGTCGACGACGTAGAGCTCGAGCCCCAGGTCCCGCGCGACGACCTCCGCGGACATCGTCTTGCCCGTCCCCGAGTCGCCCGCGAACAGCGCTGCGACCCCGTGGCCGCGGCCCCCGCCAGGACGCATCCGCCAGTCGCCCAGAACCTGCTCGCGGTACCGGGCGCGGGTGGAGATCTCGCGCAGCGCCGTGAGCGCGCTCGTCGGCAGGACGAGGTCGTCCCAGCCGACCGCCGGCTCGATGCGCCGGGCGAGCCGCTCGAGCTCGGTCCCGTTCTCCGCCCTGGCCCCGACGCGGACATGGTCCACCGTGAGCTCGCCGTCGAGCACGGCTTGCTGCCGGGCTGCGCGCGCCGCGCGGGTCACCTGCTCGGGACGGAGCCGGAACGGAGCCGTGGCCGCGGCCGTGTCCAGCAGGTCGGTCCCGAGCGAGCTGAGCCACAGGTCCGTGCGCTCGGCGACGGTGGACGTCGGGACGTCGAACAGCAGCGGCGGCCAGTCGCTCCACGAGGGATCCCAGGTGCGCCGGCCGACGACGAGCACCGGGACCTGCGCCTCGAGGAGCGTCCGCAGAGCGCGTGGGTGGTCGACGAGCCCCTCGACGCCACCGACGACGACGCCGGCCCCGGTCAGGTGCGCCTCTCGCACCGCGGTGCGCACCGCGCCGAGCACGTCGTGGCTCGCCCCGAGCGCGGCGCCATCCAGGACGACCGCCTGCCGGCCGACCTCGTGCAGGGCGCGGACGGCGAGCACCCGGCCGGAGCCGGTGGGCGGCTCACGGAGGTACACGAGGCGGGCGCCGCGGGTGAGCGCTCCGGCGAGCTGCGTCGGGTCGCCCCACAGGACCGCGTCGACCTCGACGAGTATGCCGTCGAGCGTCGGGTCCGGCGCGTCCGCCCCGAGCAGGTGGCCCACCACACGGTCCGGCACGCGCAGCGGGCGGCCCGGCAGCGGCCGGTCGGGCTCCTCGAGCACGAGGAGCCCCGACCTGACGAGGGGACCGTGCTCGAGCCGGTACCGGCCGTGCGGCGACGACAGCGGGACCCCGCACAGCGCGAGCGCGACGGCCGCCGACGGTCTCCTGCGCGTCACGTCGTCGTTGAGGTACCCGAACAGCTGCTCGAACCTCGAGTCGACCTCGCACGCCAGGGCGACGAGCAGCAGCTCGACGTCGAGCGGGTCGAGGTCGAAGTCGCGGGCGAGGACGCGCAGGCGCAGGTGCTCACCCGCGGTCTCGGCCTCGTCGGCGGCGCGCTCGCACGCGGCCATGCGGGTGCCGACGGCGCCCGAGAGCGGCTCGAGGGCCGAGCCGGAGAGCAGCCGGTCCACGGTCTCCTCACTGAGGTAGAGGCCACGGAACGGGTCGTCCGGCTGCGGGTCGTCGGAGCGACGGCGCGCGACGAGCGCGCGGACGCTCTCCTCCACGGCCGCCAGGCGGCCCAGGACGTGCGCCGTGCTCGGGTCGACGTCGAGCCCGGCGCTCATGGGCTCTTCCGTGAGCGTGCTCGGGCAGGGCGCGACGGCTGCGCGGCTCGGGCGGGCGGAGGCGTGTGCCGTTGCACGCCGACGTCCCCGGTGCCGCTGTGCTTGTCGGACAGGTCGAGGCGGAGACTCTCCTCGACCGGACGTCCGACGGCCGCACTGACAGCCGTGAGGACAGGTACGTCGACGACGACGTCGATCGACGGCTTGAGCTCGCCACCGAGCGCGCTCCAGACGTCCGCGAAGCCGCGGTCCTCGGGCGGCGGCAGCCCGACGAAGAGCGGCACCCGGGCACCCGCCGCGACGAGCTGGCCGTCGAGCACGGCCTCGGGCAGCGCGTCGAAGCGCAGCAGGTGGCGCAGCACGGCGTCGAGCAGGCGGTGCTCGTCCTCGGGCCGTTGGGTCCAGGCCGTGACCAGGTACGAGAGCCGGAAGTGCCGCGGCGGTTGGTACCGCGCGTCGACCTTGCCCTCGACCCGGTTCTCGAGGACCCCGCGGGACCGTCGCCGCAGGTCCTCGCGCAGGTCGTACAGGTAGACGTCGACGGTCGGCGCGTTGCGGCGCGCTGCCCAGTCGGTGGTCGGGGCGTCGAGCACGACCTCGACGTCCGGGCTCGCGACCGCGTCGCGCACCAGCGTGCGCAGGGCCTCGTCGACGTCACCGATCATGCGCTCGACCTCCACGGCCACCGTGCCGCGACCGCGCGCCACCCGCACGCGACGCGGGACAGCCGATCAGGCACGGGCCCGACCCGAAAGGGCACGCTCAGATGAGCCCCTCGCGGAGCGCGTACGCGACCGCGTGCGACCGGTTGCGGAGCTGCAGTCGGGTCGTCACGTCGTGCAGCACGTTCTTCACCGTCCGCTCGGAGTACGCGAGGTTGTGGGCGATCTCGGCCGTGTCATACCCGTCGGCGACGAGCTTGAGCACCTCGATCTCGCGGGTGGCCAGGCCGGTGAACGTCAGCCCGCGTGGTCGGAGCACCTGTCGCTGCAGGGTGCCGACCTGGTCGAGGAGCCGTCCGAGGAGGTCGGGTGGGACGCTGCCCTCGCCCGTCGCCGCGCCGCAGATGACCCGGACCAGGCGGTCGGGCGTCGCCTCGCTGCGCCGGACGAGGCCCAGCACGCCGGCCTCCACCGCGGTGACGACGTCGCCGTCCTCGAGCCGCCCCGCGACGAGCACGGCCTGGCTCGGGCTCTGGCGGCGCACCATGCGCACCAGCCGCAGGGAGTCGTCGTCGACGGCGTCGGCCACCACCACGGCGACCTGCGACGACGCGGCCTCGTCCGCCGGGAGCACCCGCACCTCGGGCCGTGGCCGGAGCGCACTGACGACGCCCGCCTCCGAGATCGGATCTCTCGCACTCACCCATACAGCGACGCGTTCCATGGCCCGCTCCCACCCTCGGCGGCACCCCGTGCGGGTGCCGCGTCCGGCCAGCGTGCACGCGAGCACTGATCGTGCAGTCAACAACGACTCAACGGGCAGCGACCTTGCCCCAACGACCGGGCGCCCGGCCGTGCCGACGGCACCCTCGCCGTCCTAGCGTCCGAGCATGACGACGACGGCCAGGCTCGACTCGGCGAGAGTCGAGCTCAGCCCGGGCACGGAGGCGGTCGTACCCCTGCACATCCGCAACACCGGTCAGGTGGAGGAGGGGTACCAGATCGAGGTGCTCGGAGCCCCGGCCGCGTGGACGACGGTCGAGCCCGCGGTCATCGAGGGGCTCCACCCGGGCGCGGCCACGACGGCCACCGTGCGCTTCTCGCCGCCGCGGTCGCCCGGCGTCCCTGCCGGACAGCTCGACTTCGGCATCCGGGTGGTCCCGTTCCCGCACGTGGACGAGGCGGTGACGCCGGAGGGCGTCGTCGAGGTCCTGGCCTTCCTCGAGACGACGGCGGAGCTCCTGCCGCGGACGTCGCACGGGCGAGGGACCGCCAAGCACCAGGTCGTGCTGGACAACCGGGGGAACGTGCCTGTCGCGGTGTCGCTCGCGGCCGCCGACGACCGGGGGGCGAGCAGGTGTCGCGTCAGCCCGCAGATCGTCTCCGTCCCGCCGGGCACGGTGGCCTTCACCACCGTCCGCCTGACGCCGACGCGTCGGCTGTGGCGCGGCGCCGACGTGGCGATGCCGTTCGTCGTCACCGCTGCGACGGACCTGAGCACCCCCGTGCTGCTCGACGGCACGCACGTCCAGACCGCCACCATTCCGAGGTGGCTCCTCAAGGCGATGCCCGCTCTGGTCGCGCTCCTGCTGGTCGTGTGGGTCGACCACCTGCTCGCGGGTCTCCAGCGGGATGGTCGTGACCCCGACCCTCCGCGAGCGCCGTGAGATGCCCGCCGGTCCCGCGCTGCGCGTCGGAGACGTCGCCCTCTGCCCCTTGTCGGACGGGCCGAAGCCACACGTCGGGGGCCCGATCACGCCTGCTGCCGGGGTGATGACGGTCCTCATCGGTGGCCAGCCCGCGGCGGTCGCGAACGCCGTGCCCGGGTCGATCCCGTGTGTCTCGCCGGCCCCGAACGGCATCGCCACGGGCTCGCTCACGGTGCTCATCGGTGGATTCCCCGCCGCCCGGCTGGCCGACCAGAGCCTGCACGGCGTCCCGGTGGCCCCCGGGCCGGGCTGCCTGACGGTGATCATCGGAGGGTGAGAGCGGGGGAAGAATCTGCCACGTCCCTGCTCAGAGGCGTATACAACGATGTAGAGTCGCAGGATGACCTCCGTCGCGACCCGCACTGGCCCGGCGACCATCGTCCGACCCGTCGACGGGCCGACGGCGCCGCGGTCCGAGCACGTCAGGCTGCGCCCGCTGCCCTTCGACGCGGTGACCCTGAGCGGTCACTCGTACCTGGGCCGCTGGCAGGCGCTGAACCGTGACGCGACCATCCCGCACGTGCTCGCGCAGCTCGAGGCGTCCGGTGCGGTAGACAACCTGCGCCGGCTCGTCGGGCGCTCGGACGCGGCGCACCGCGGCTTCAACTTCGTCGACTCCGACGTGCACAAGACGCTCGAGGCCATCGCCTGGGAGGCGGGTCGCGTGCCCGACGACCAGCCGTGGGAGGCGCGCACGCGGGAGCTCGTCGACCTGCTCGCCGAGGTCCAGCGCGAGGACGGCTACCTCAACTCGGCGTACCAGGGCGGCGAGACGGACGTGGCCTTCGCCGACCTGCGGTGGGGGCACGAGCTGTACGTGCTCGGGCACCTGGTGCAGGCGGCCGTCGCCCGTGCCCGGACCACCGGACGCACCGACCTGCTGGACGTCGCACGCAGGTTCGCGGACCTGGCGGTCGAGCGGTTCGGCGCCGGGGGAGAGGTCGGCTACTGCGGCCACCCCGAGGTCGAGACGGCGCTCGTCGAGCTCTACCGCCTGACGGGCGAGCGGTCGTACCTGGACCTGGCCGCACGACAGGTGGACCTGCGCGGCTCGGGGGTGCTCGGCTCCGGCCCGTTCGAGCCGGGCTACCACCAGGACCACCGACCCGTACGTGACGTCACCGAGGTGACGGGGCACGCGGTGCGTCAGGTGTACCTCGCGGCGGGCGTGGCGGACGTCGTCGCGGAGACCGGTGACCCCGAGCTGAGGGCCGCCCTGCTGCGCCTGTGGGAGTCGGCGCAGACCACGAGCACCTACGTGACGGGCGGCATCGGGTCCCGGCACAAGGACGAGGCGTTCGGCGATCCCTACGAGCTGCCGCCGGACCGTGCCTACGCCGAGACGTGCGCGGCGATCGGCACCTTCCAGTGGGCGTGGCGGATGCTGCTGCTCACGGGCGAGGGGCGGTTCGCGGACGAGATGGAGCGCACGCTCTACAACGCGATCCCCGCGTCGACGTCCGACGACGGCACGAGGTTCTTCTACTCCAACCCCTTGCAGGTACGGACCGGCCACGACGGCTCCAGCGAGTACTCGCCGTCCGGCCGGCTGCCCTGGTTCGCGTGCGCGTGCTGCCCGCCGAACCTCGCCCGGCTCGTCGCCTCGCTCCAGTCCTACGTGTGCACACGGGACGACCGCGGCATGCAGGTCCACCTCTTCGCCGACGCCGACCTGCGGCTCGGCCCGGACCGCGTCACTGTGCGCACGCACTACCCGGCCGACGGCCGGGTGGTGGTCGACGCAGGACCCGGCGGGCTGCGCGAGGATCTCGCCCTCCGCGTCCCGTCCTGGGCGGATGCCGCTGCGGTCCGGTTGACGGTGGACGGGACGGAGCACGAGGTCCGAGTCACGGACGGCTACGTCACGGTCGCCGGGCCGTGGCACCGCGTCGAGCTCGAGCTGCCGATGCCCGTCGTCACGGTCCGCGCCCACCCACGGGTCGACGCGGTCCGCGGGTGCGTCGCACTGCGGCGTGGGCCGGTCGTCTACTGCATCGAGGCGGCTTGTCTTCCGGACAGCCTGCCCGACGACGTCGTGCTCGAGGACCTCGCGCTGCTGGCGGACAGTCCGCCGCACGCGGAGCGGGCGGGAGACACGGTCGTCGTGGACGTGGTGCACAGTCCCTCGGGGTCGGAGCCGCTCTACGTCGCCGGTCCCAGGCCGGTCGGCGTCGGCGAGCATCGGCTGACCGTCCGAGCGGTCCCGTACTCACGGTGGGGCAACCGTGGCACCGGGGCGATGCGGGTGTGGATTCCCGTGGCGGAACGACCATGACGACGGCAGGGATGCGACCCTGGGCGTCGAACGGATGTCGACGATCTCAGGAGAAGCGATGAGCACGGCCAAGCGCGGCACCGCTGTGACGATGCACGAGGTCGCGGCGCGTGCCGGTGTCTCGATCAAGACCGTGTCCAACGTCGTCAACGAGTACCCGTACATCCGGGCCGAGACGAAGCAGCGGGTCGAGGCGGCGATCGCCGAGCTCGGCTACCAGGTCAACATCTCGGCGCGGAACCTGCGCCGGGGTCGCACTGGGATCATCGGTCTGGCCGTGCCCGAGCTCTCGCTCCCGTACTTCGCCGAGCTCGCCGACTCGGTGATCCGCGCGGCCGAGGCCCGCGGTCTGACGGTGCTCATCGAGCAGACCGGGTCGGTGCGCGAGCGCGAGCTCGAGGTTCTCTCCGGCCAGCGCCGGCACCTGACCGACGGCCTGATCTTCTCGCCCCTCGCCCTCGGTCCGCAGGACGCCGACGCGCTCGAGGTCGACTTCCCGATGGTGTTGCTGGGCGAGCGGATCTTCGGCGGCCCGGCCGACCACGTGACCATGAACAACGTCGAGGCCGCGCGTGCGGCGACGCAGCACCTGCTGGACCTCGGGCGTCGGCGGATCGCCGTCATCGGTGCGCACGAGGGCGAGACGATGGGCTCGGCCGCGCTCCGCGTGCAGGGCTACCGGAGCGCGCTGGAGGCGGCGGGCGTGCCGTTCGACCCCGCCCTCATGGGTGAGGCCGGGCTCTGGCACCGCTCGACCGGCGCCGAGACGATGCACCGGCTCCTGGACGACGGGATCGAGATCGACGCGGTCTTCGGGCTCAACGACGCCCTGGCGCTCGGCGCCCTGCACGCGCTGCACGCGCGGCGGGTCGACGTGCCGGGTCAGATCGCGGTGATCGGGTTCGACGACATCGAGGAGACGGCGTACTCGTCGCCGACCCTCTCGACCGTGGCGCCGGGGCGCGAGCAGATCGCGGCGACGGCTGTCGAGCTGCTCCTCGCGCGGGTCGAGGACACCGATCGCGACAGGCCGTTCGTGCGCGTCATCACGGATTTCGCGATCGTCGGGCGGGAGTCGACGCTCGGCGAGCAGGCTCCCGTCCCGGTCGGCGGACAGCAGGGACGCTCGGTCGTCGTCTGACCGTGCAGGCTGTCCTCAGGCGACGTCGGTCTCGTGGCGCGTGTCGATCCGCGTCAGTCGCTGGTCCACGAGCCACCCGCTGACCAAGAGGGGCAGGCTCAGGCCTACCAGCGGCACCAGCACGACGAAGCGCGCAAAGGTGAGGACGAGCACCGCGAGCGTCAGGAGCACGACCAGGCTGGTCAGTGGCCCGAGCAGTGGCGCCAGGACGACGAATCTCCACGTGCGGCCCGCGGGCTCGTCGTACCGGCGCGCGACCCGCACGAGCACCATGAGTGCCACGACCAGGTACGCCGACAGGATCCAGACGGCCAGCCCGAGGAACGCCGTGAGAGGTCCGGGGGAGGCCGCAGCCAGGATCTCGGAGTCGGTCGCCAGGAAGACGGCGGCCACGGTGAATGGCACGCCGAGCAGGTTGAGGCGCCAGAACTGCGAGCGGTAGACGTCCCAGAACTCGCGCAGCAGATGCTCGGACGGGTCACCTGCCGCGAGCCGGGCCAGGAGGCCACTTCCTGCTCCGAGGGCGGGGTACAGGCCCAGGACGACCGCACCGGCCAGGGTGCCGAGCGCCATCAAGAGGTTGATCGCGACGAGCTGCGCGGCGAAGCGAAGGAACACCATCACGCGGTCTGCCCAGCCGGTCATGTCGACATTGTCGTGCCCGACCACGCTCACGGCTCCACCACCCTCGTCGCAACCAGTGCACGGCCGGCGCTGTCGAGCCCCGCGAACGACAGCGTCGCGACGCCTCGGACGGCGTCGACCGACGGGAAGGCGACGATCTCGAGGGCACTGTCCGGCCACGAGAAGCGGCCCGCGCCGCTCGAGCGGGCGCCCGCGAGGTAGGCGTCGTCCACCTCGACGAGGCGTGAGGCGGTGACGCCTCCCGCAGCGGCGGGGTCGAACGTCACGAGCTCCCAGGTGCCGAGCAGCTCGGCAGGGTCGGTCGGCCAGCTGGTCGGGTCGTCGGACTCGAGCGGACCCGCCCACGGCTGGGGCGAGACGACGGGCCATCCGTCGGCGGTCCAGACGAGGCGCCGCACCTGCACCTCGTGCTTCGTCGGGTCGTCACCGTCGCGCACGTGGTGCACGAGCACCTGGTGCCCGGGCTCCGTGAGGACCGACGCGTGCCCCGGGGCGCGCCAGGGCCGCCCGCCCGCCAGCTGGTAGCCCGCGAGGACGAGCGTGCCGACGGTGGTCGGATCGCCGGCCAGGTCCGTCAGGTCACGTCCGGCCCGGTCCCGGTACGGGCCGGTGACCTGGTCGGCGACGCCGGCGCGCACGTGATAGGTCGAGAACAGGGAGTCGTAGGACACGACCAGCGCATACCCGCCGCCGGGCCGGTCCAGGATGTAGGCACCCTCGATCGCTCCCTCGACGCTGCGTGGTCGGCGGGCCAGCAGGACACCCGGCGCGTCGTCGGGATCGAGTGCGGTCCCCGTGGCGGGGTCGAGCTCGAGTGCGTGGATGCCCCCGAAGAACGAGCCGTAGACCAGCCACTGCCGGCCGCCGTCGATGACCACGTTGGCGTCGATGGCATTCGGCCCGTCGATGTCGTGCTGGCTCGTGACGACCAGTCCGCGGTCTTCCCACGGGCCGGTCGGGTGCGGGGCGACGGCGAGCCCGATGGCGGAGGTCCGTGAGCCGAACGTCGACGCCGACCAGTACATGCGCCACTCGTCGCCGACCCGGACGACCTCAGGCGCCCACAGGCCCTCGGCTCCCGACCACCGCGCACCGTCGTCCGGAACACCGTCGAGGGCCCAGCCGTGGAACTCCCAGGTCACCAGGTCGGTCGAGCGGCGCACCTGTACGCCCGCCCGGACCGGTCCGCCGGCGTGTGCGTCCGTGGAGAACAACCAGTACGTACCGTCGTCGTCCCTGACGGCCGTCGGGTCGTGCGCGTGCCGGGCCCCCCACGACGCGGTGTCGGCCTGCGTCACCGCGTCAGCCCTTCGAGCCGGTGAGCGCGACGGACTCGATGATCTGTCGCTGGAAGATCAGGAAGACGATGAGGATCGGCAGCAGCGCGACGCACGACGCGGCCATGATCAGCGGGTAGTCCCGCTGGGTCGCGAACTCCACGTTGAGGTTGGCGATCACGACCTGGAGCGTCTGCTTCTCCGGGGTGTTCAGGTAGAGGGTCGGTGCGAGGTAGTCGTTCCAGAGGAACATGAACCAGAGGATGAACTGGGCGGCGATCGCTGGACGGATCATCGGCACGATCATGCGGCGGAAGATCTGCAGGTAGGACGCCCCGTCGATCTTGGCTGCCTCGATCATGGAGTCCGGAACCGTCGACAGGTACTGCCGCAGGAAGAAGATCATGATGATGTTCCCGAAGAGGAACGGCACGATCAGCGGCAGCAGGGTGTCCACCCAGTGCAGCCGGGAGAACATGACGAACTGCGGGATCATGATCGTCGGGTAAGGCACCATCAGACCCGAGAGCAGGACCAGGAAGATCGCGTTCTTGTAGGGCAGCCGCAGCTTGGCCAGCGCGAACGCGGCGAGCGCGGACGTGAACGTGCCGATGATGGTCACGCTGAGCGCGACGATCAGGCTGTTCTTGAAGCCCGAGAGGATCGGAGCCTCGCTCCACATCCGCACGTACGTGTCCCACTGCGGCGGGTCCGGGATCCAGACAGGTGGCAGGGCGAAGACCTGCACCTTCGTCTTGAGCGAGGTCGTGAGCATCCAGAGCAGCGGCGCCAGCATCGCGAGCGAGCCGACGGCGAGCAGAGCGAACAGGGCGACGTTGCCGAGCCGGCTCTCGCGCCGGGCGTTGGAGCTGGGCTTGCGGGTCGCCTGCGGCGTGGGCGGCTTCATCAAGGTCGTGGCCATGGCGGTTCCCCCTTAGTCGATGCTGAAGCTGTTGCGCCGGTTCAGGCGGAACTGGATGAGTGTGATGACGAAGACGAGAACCCCGAGCACGACTGCCATCGCCGTCGCGTACCCCACCTGCTGGTACTTGAACGCCTTGCGCACGATGTACCAGACGATGGAGGCGGAGCTGAACTCCGGGCCGCCGTTGGGCGTCATGATGTTGATCTCGGTGAAGATCTGGGACCCGGCGATGATGTTGGTGACGACGAGGAAGAACGTCACCGGCCGGACCATCGGCAGCGTGATGTTCCGCAGCCGCTGGAACGAGTTGGCCCCGTCGAGCGCTGCCGCCTCGTGCAGGGACGCGGGCACCCCCTGGATCGCGGCCAGGTACAGCAGCATCGAGTACCCGAGGCCCTTCCAGATGGCCATGATGATGATCGCCGGCTTGACGGTTGCGGTGTTCTGGAGCCAGTCGGGGCCGTCGATCCCGAACCAGGCGAGCACCTGGTTGATCAGACCGAAGTCGCCGTTGTAGGCGAACTGCCAGACGATCGCGATCGCGGCCAGCGACGAGATGACCGGCACGTAGTAGATGGTGCGGAACGTGGTGCGCCCGACGATCTTGCGGTTGAGCGCCAGCGCGAGCAGCAGCGACAGCGCCAGCCCGATCGGGATCCCGATCATGTAGAAGAACGTGTTGTACATCGAGATGCGGAAGTACTCGTCCCCGAACAGCGTCACGTAGTTGTCGAGACCCACGAACGTCTTGGGACCGAGCCCGTTCCAGCTGGTCAGCGACGTGTAGACGGCGAAGCAGATCGGGTAGAGCGTGAAGAGCAGGAACCCGACGATCGGGGCCGCGACGAACGCGAGCGCCCAGCGGTGCTCCGAACGGTGCAGCCGCCGGCTGGCCTGCTTCGCCCGCTGCTCCGACGTCAGGCCAGAGCCGGTCGTCGTCGATTCGGCGGTGGTGGTCATCTGGCGGTCCTTTCCGGGGGATCCCGCCGCCCGGAGGCGTGGCCGGGCGGCGGGATCGGGGAGGCGACGAAGAGCTAGCTACCGGCCGCTGCCTGCTCGGCGGTGCCGTTCGACTCGTCGAGGAGTGCCTGCATCTTCGGCTGCTCCTCGGCGAGGTAGTCGGCAGCCGTCTGCTTGCCGTCGAGGACGGGCTGGATGTTGGTCCAGAGCTCGTCGTACCACTCGGCGCCGTACGTGAACGCGGCGGGCATGGCCCGGCCGTAGTCCTGCACGATGTCGAGGAACTCCTGGTTGTTCGCCGGGGTGGAGTCCGGCTTTGCTGCCCAGGTCTCGGCCATGTCGATCAGGTTGGGGATCTGTACGCCGGCGGCGACCAGGGTCTCCTGCGCGGCCGGGTCGGCCGACAGGTACGTCACCAGCTTGACCGCGTCCTCGGGGTACTTGGTCGTCTCGGAGACGCCGATGCCCAACGAGCCGATCCACGTTGCCGACTGACCCGTGCTCAGCGCGGGCCACGGGATGAGGTCGTAGTCGAAGTCGAGCTTGTTGTACGTGCTCACGTCCCACGGGCCGACGGGGAAGAAGCCGATCTCACCGGCCATCCAGCGCTGGTACGTGTCGAGCGTCGCGGCGTCGGAAGCCGACGGAGTGACCTTGTCCACGTTGGTGAGGTCCGCGAACTGCTGCAGCGCCTCCGCGAACTCGGGGGTGTCGACCGTGACCTTGGTCCGGTCCTCGTTGGTCCAGTCACCGCCGTTGCTCCAGACCATCGACTGGAGGTTCCACTGGACGTTGAGTCCCGTGCCCCACTGGTCGATCGCACCGTCACCGTCGGTGTCGGTCGTGAGCTGCTTGCTGATGTCGACGAAGTCGTCCCACGAGAGCGGGATCTCCGGGTCGGGCAGCGGGATGCCTGCGGCCTCGAGCATCGTCTTGTTGTAGCCGAACGAGAACGGGCCGACGTCCTTGGGCAGCCCGTAGAGAGCGCCGTCCGGGGTGCCCTGGAGCGTGCCGTCGAACCGGTAGGAGTCGACGCCGTAGGGCCAGATGTTGTCCAGGTCGATGCCGCTGGCCGCAACCTCGTCGGTGATGTCCATGAGCACGCCCGAGCTCACGTACGACTGCAGGCTTGCCTGCTCGATGTAGAACACGTCGGGCACGTTGTTGCCGGCCACGGCCGCCTGGAGCTTGGTGGCGTACTGGTCGGCGTCGGTCACGATGACCTTCACCTTGACGCCCGTGTCGGCCGTGTACTTGGCGATCGCCGTCTCGTAGGCGGCCTTCTCGTCCGGGCCGCCCCGGAACATGAAGGTGATCTCCTTGTCGGCGTTGCTGTCGCCGTTGCTGTCGCTGTCGCCGCCGCTGCACGCCGTGAGCGTGAGAGCACCGGCGATCGCCGCGCATGCAGCGCTGGCGATGAGCCTGTTCCTCTTCATCGTCCTGCCTCCCATATCCCGAGGATGTGCGAGGTCACGGTCACGCGTCGGGGACTGTTCCGCCAGGCAGCCGTCGCCTGGTCGTCCAAGGCCCGTCAGGGTCGTCGTTGACCTCATTCGTTCGATCCGCGCTGCTTCTACAACGTTGATCTACAACGATGTAGAACATGACATACCGAACGCTTCCCGGTCAAGCATCGAACACGTAACGGTTCGTCGGCGCGAGTTCGCACCCGTTCGACGACTGGTTGACGCGACCGTGCGGCCATGTGCATGATTCGGTCTACAACGATGTAGAAGCGACGACGGCGAAGGGGCTGGACCATGTCGCAGCACGCGCAGACGCCGCCCATGGGGTGGAACAGCTGGGACAGCTACGGCACCACGGTGACCCAGGACGAGGTCCTGCTCAACGCCAAGGTGCTGGCCGACCGGCTGCTCCCGCACGGCTGGGACACCGTCGTGGTCGACATCGACTGGTACGACCCGACCGCCCGGTCCCACGGCTACAACGCCGAGGCGCCGCTCGAGCTCGACGGCCACGGCCGCCAGCTTCCGGCCGAGAACCGGTTCCCGTCGGCCGCCGGCGGCCAGGGCTTCGGCCCTCTGGCCGCCGCGGTGCACGAGCTCGGCCTGCGGTTCGGGCTCCATCTCATGCGGGGCATCCCACGCCGTGCCGTCGAGCGCGACCTGCCGGTCGAGGGAACCTCCTGGACCGCGCGGGACGCCGCCGACACCTCGTCCACCTGCGCGTGGAACCCGGACAACTACGGCCTCGACCACGGTCACCCCGCGGCGCAGGCGTACCTCGACGGCCTGGTCGCGCAGCTCGCGAGCTGGGGGGTCGACTTCCTCAAGGTCGACGACATGCTGGCGCCGTACCACGCGGAGGCGATCCAGGCGTGGGCGCGCGCGATCGAACGGTCGGGACGCGACATGGTCCTGTCGCTGTCACCAGGCACGCACCTGTCGACCGCACACCTCGCTCACCTGCGGGAGCATGCCCAGATGTGGCGCATCTCGGACGACCTCTGGGACCGCTGGGAGGACGTCCACGCGCAGTTCGCCCGCCTGGCCCGCTGGGCGCCGTTCCAGCAGCCCGGCGGGTGGGCCGACGCCGACATGCTGCCGCTCGGGCGGATCGGCATCCGGGCCGAGCGAGGCGAGGACCGTGACTCCCGGCTGACCCTCGACGAGCAGCGCACGCTCCTCACTCTCTGGGTGATGGCCCGGTCACCGCTCATGGTCGGTGGTGACCTGCCGACCAGCGACCCCGCGACCATCGACCTGCTGGCGACGCCCGCGGTAGGGCACGTGCTGCGCAACGCGAGCGACGGGCGAGAAGTCGTCCGGGAGCCCCTCGACGACGGCGAGCTGATCGTCTGGACCGCCGTCGAGGACGACACGGTCCACGTGGCCGTCTTCTGGACCGGCCCACAAGCCAGGAACGTCTCGGTCCCGCTCTCGTCGCTCGTCGGGCACGCCGCCGCGAGAGGCACCTGGACCACCCGGGACCTGTGGGCGACGAGCCCAGGACCCGACCTGCACCTCGCGCGCCGCGACCTCGAGGGGGCGCTCGTCGTCGACGTCCCGCCTCACGGGGTCCGTTGGATCGCGCTGGACCGAGCTGAGCACGACCGCACCGAGCCCGACCGAACAGAGCACGACCGCACAGCACCGCAACGAACAGACCAGGAGACCTCATGATCCCCGTCCGACTGACCCTCGACCCGGCGTTTCGTGTCGGCCCGGTTCGCCGACGCACGTTCGGCTCGTTCGTCGAGCACCTCGGCCGGTGCGTCTACACCGGCATCCACGACCCCGCGCACCCGACGGCCGACGCCGACGGCTTCCGCAAGGACGTCCTCGAGCTGACTCGTGAGCTTGGCGTCAGCACCGTGCGCTACCCGGGCGGGAACTTCGTGTCCGGGTACCGCTGGGAGGACGGCGTCGGACCCGTGTCGCAGCGCCCCGCGCGACTCGACCTCGCGTGGCACTCGACGGACCCGAACACCGTGGGCGTCGAGGAGTTCATGCGGTGGGCCAGGCTGGCCGAGGTCGAGCCGATGATGGCCGTCAACCTGGGCACCCGCGGCGTCCAGGAGGCCGTGGACCTGCTGGAGTACTGCAACGTCCGCGGCGGCACCCGACTGTCGGACCAGCGTCGGGCGAACGGCGCCGAGGAGCCCTACGACGTGCGCATGTGGTGCCTGGGCAACGAGATGGACGGCCCGTGGCAGATCGGGCACAAGACCGCCTACGAGTACGGCCGGCTCGCAGCCGAGACCGGTCGGGCGATGCGCATGGTCGACCCGGACCTCGAGCTGGTCGCGTGCGGATCGTCGGGCGTCGCCATCCCGACGTTCGGCGAGTGGGAGCGGATCGTGCTGACCGAGGCGTACGAGCAGGTCGACCTGGTGTCGGCCCACGCCTACTACCACGAGGAGGACGGCGACCTCGGTTCGTTCCTGGCCTCCGCCGTGGACATGGACCACTTCGTCGACTCCGTGAGCGCGACCGCGGACGCCGTCCGCGCGCACAAGAAGCTTGACAAGCGCATCCACATCTCGTTCGACGAGTGGAACGTCTGGTACCAGCACCGTGCGGAGTCCCAGCCGCCCACGGGTCACGACTGGCCGGTCGCCCCGGTGCTGCTCGAGGACCGCTACAACGTCGCGGACGCCGTCGTCGTCGGCAACCTGCTCATCTCGCTGCTGCGGCACACCGACCGCGTGCACTCCGCGTCGCTCGCCCAGCTCGTCAACGTGATCGCGCCGATCATGACCGAGCCGGGTGGCCGGTCCTGGAAGCAGACGATCTTCCACCCCTTCGCCCAGGCGTCCCGCTACGCGGTCGGCGACGTGCTCCAGGTGGCGATCGAGTCGCCGACGTACGAGACGGCCAAGTACGGCGACGCCGCACTGGTCGACGCCGTCGCGACGCGTGACCCGGAGTCCGGGGCGGTCGCGCTCTTCGCCGTCAACCGCTCGCTGAGCGAGACCGTGTCGATCCAGGTCGACACACGTTCGCTTCCCGGTCTGCGCGTGCTCGAGGCCACCACGCTGTCGAACCCCGACCACACGTGGGCGGCGACGGCCGACGACGACACGTCGGTCGTGCCGCGCACCAACGGCACCGCTGAGCTGCGCGACGGGTTCGTCACCGTCCAGCTGCCGCCCGTGTCGTGGAACGTCGTCCGGCTGGGCGCCTGAGTCGTGCGCAGGTCGCTCGTCGTGGGGGTGGTCGTGGGCGTTCTCGCCCTCGCCGCCGGTGCCGGTGTCGCCCTCGCAGGGCGCCCGGCGCCGGCCGCGACCGCGCTCGAGCTCACGGGCGACCTGCACACCCACGACCCCGCGCTCGTCGCGGGCGCCGAGGGGGAGCCTTGGTACGTGTTCTCGACCGGTGACGTGCGCGAGGGGCTCGGCAGCCCGCAGATCCGGCGCTCGACCGACGGCGGCTCGACCTGGGAGCTCGTCGGCACCGTGTGGGACGCCGCGTCGCGGCCCGAGTGGGTGTACGACGCGGTCCCCGGGGTGTCGAACTTCTGGGCGCCGGACGTCATCGAGCACGACGGGACGTTCTACCTCTACTACGCGGCGTCGACGTTCGGCTCGAACAGGTCGGTCATCGGCCTGACGACGAACACGACACTCGACCCGGACGACCCCGACTACGCCTGGGTCGACCAGGGCGAGGTGATCCGGTCCGAGCCCGGCGAGACCGACTTCAACGCGATCGACCCCGGCGTCGTGCAGGACGTCGACGGGACGCCGTGGATGGCGTTCGGGTCCTTCTGGGGCGGCATCCAGCTGGTCGAGCTCACGTGGCCGTCCGGGAAGCCCGCCGACGGCGCCGAGCCGACGACGATCGCCAGCCGGACGTCACCACCGAACGCGATCGAGGCGCCGTACCTCGTGCTGCACGACGGCTGGTACTACCTGTTCGTCTCGCGGGACTCGTGCTGCCAGGGCACCGAGTCGACCTACAACATCGCGGTCGGCCGCTCGCGCGAGGTCACCGGTCCGTACGTCGACCGGACCGGGAAGGACATGACGCTCGACGGCGGCGAGCAGGTGCTGACCTCGCACGGCGACATGATCGGCCCCGGCGGGCAGTCGGTGTCGGACGGGTACCTCGCGCTGCACTACTACGACGCGGCCGCGGGCGGCGACTTCCGGCTCGAGCTCCGCGAGCTCGCCTGGGACGACGAGGGCTGGCCGGTCGCCACGACGACGGAAGAGCAGCGGTCCGACGCCGGCTAGCTCTGCCTCAGCCGTCGGATCCCTGGTTGTTGGACTGGCCCCGGAGGTCGGGGGCGTCGAAAGGCAGCTCGTTGCTCAACCCCCGACCCGGTCCGAACTCTGTACGCCCGTCGCGATCGTGCACGGCAACCGCCACCAGCGCCACCCACACGATCGAGACGAGTGCCGACACGACGATCAGCACGCCTCCGACGATGACGCTGATGATGCTCCACCGTCGTGCGTTCTGGGTCTCGCGCACGGCAGCGTCGACGTCCGCTGCCCCGATCGCACGGGCCGAGCGGTGCGACGCGAGCAGTGCGAGGATGCCGGTCGGCCAGAACAGGATCATCGCCGCGATCACCCAGCCGACCGGGGCGGAAGCCGGGGCGGGCGTCGGCGCGGTGGGTACAGGAGCGGTGTGCGGCGGCGGCACCGCGGGCGGCGGGGCCGCGCTGATCGGCGCTCCTGCCGGCACAGGAGGCTCGATCACTGCCGTCGGATCGGTGGTGCTCGACTTCTCGGCCACGGGTTCCTCCTGGATCTGCTGGTCGTCAGAGGGTAGGAACCGACTCTGGGAGGAACCTAGGTGCGCACTGTCGATCGGCTGCCAGTCGCGGGCCCGCGCGCCGTACGGTTCAGGCATGCAGCGAGCACCGAGCCCGGCACGGTGACCGGCGCGCCTGTCGGGCAGCTGGCGCTCGCCCTCGTCGCGCTCGTGGCGATCACGCTGCTGACCCTGAGCCTGGCGCGCGTCCACGTGCGCCGCGACGCGCTCGTCGCGGTCGCTCGAGCTGCGGTCCAGCTGACCGTGGTCGCCCTGCTGATCGGCTGGGTGTTCCGCCATCCGGAGGCGACCGCGCTGTACCTGGCGCTGATGCTCGGTGCGGCCACCTGGACGTCCGTGCGCCGGGTCGGACTGGGTCGGGGCTCGTTCCCTGCGCTCCTCCTGGCGATCTTCGCCGGCGCGACGGCGGCAGTCGTTCCGGTCCTGGCCAGCGGCGCGCTGCCGACGCGGGCCGAGACGGTCGTCCCGTTCACCGCTCAGATCATCGGCGGCGCGATGACGGCGGCCAGCCTCACGGGCGGCCGGCTCCGGGACGACGTCGCGAGCGAGTGGGACGTCGTCGAGGGGTGGCTGGCGCTCGGTGCCACGACCCGCCAAGCCGTCGCTGCACAGGCACGGCGTGCCGTCGCGCGTTCGCTCGTCCCGGCCCTCGACCAGACCCGCAGCGCCGGCATCGTGGTCCTTCCGGGGGCCTTCGTCGGGCTGCTGCTGGGCGGTGCGTCGCCCGCAGAGGCGGCCCAGGTCCAGCTGCTCGTGCTGGTCGGGCTGCTCGCCGCCGAGTCGGTCGCCGCCGTCGTCACGGCACGGCTGCTCGCCGGGCCGGTCGGCGCCTCGCGACCTGCTCCTGACAAGCGGTAGGCCTCACGCCCGCAGGACGCGATCCGCGTCCTCCTCGTCAGGAGGAGTGGGGGACGACGAGGCCGGACTCGTAGGCCAGGACGACGGCCTGGGTGCGGTCGCGGAGGCCGAGCTTGGTCAGCACCCGGCTGACGTGGGTCTTGACGGTCTCCTCACCGACGACGAGCCGCGCGGCGATCTCGGAGTTCGACAGCCCTTCCGCGACGAGGAGGAGGACCTCGTGCTCGCGTGGTGTCAGCGACGCGAGGGCAGCGGGTGCCGGCACGGGCCGCGACCGAAGCCTGGCGAACTCCGCGACGAGCCTGCGGGTGATGTGCGGCGCGAGCAGGGCGTCGCCGGTGGCGACGACGCGGACGGCGTCGAAGAGGCGTTCGGCCGTGACGTCCTTGAGCAGGAAGCCGCTGGCCCCGGCCTCGAGGGCGTCGTACACGTGCTCGTCGAGGTCGAAGGTGGTGAGGACGAGGACGCGCGGCGGGTTCGGGCTCGCGACGATCCTGCGGGTCGCCTCGATGCCGTCCATCACGGGCATGCGGACGTCCATCAGGACGACGTCGGGTCGCTGCTCCGCGCAGAGACGTACGGCCTGCACGCCGTCGGCGGCGGCGCCGACGACCTCGAAGTCCGGTTGGGTGGCCAGGAGCGCCCCGAATGCGGCCCGTACGACGTCCTGGTCGTCGACGACCGCCACGCGGATGGTGCTCACGGTGCGGCCCTCGACGGCAGGACGGCCTGCACGACGAACCCCCCGAACGGCCCGGCTCCGGCCTCCACGGCGCCACCCGCCATGGCCGCACGCTCCTGCATCCCCGCCAGGCCGTGCCCGCCGCCGAGGTGGCTCGGTCCCGGTCCGTTGTCGCGCACCCGGACCACCAGCGCGTCCGTTCCGTACTCGAGCTCGACGTCGACGGCCGCGCCCGTCGCATGACGGCGCGCGTTGGTGAGGGCCTCCTGCGCGATGCGGTACGCCGTGAGCTCGGTGCTCGGGTCGAGCGGCTCGACGTGCCCGGTGACGATCAGTCGCGCTCCGCCCGGGCCGATCTCACGGACCTCGTCGAGCAGGGCCTGCAGCTGCTGCAGACCGGGCTGCGGCTCACGGACCGGGTGGGAGTCGTCCGGGGTGTCCTCGCGCAGGACGCCTAGCAGTCGCCGCATCTCGGCGAGCGCGGTCCGGGCGGTGTCCCCGATGGCCACGAGCTTCTGCGCCGCGTCGGACGGCAGGCCGGGTGTGGTCAGACGCGCGGCATCGGCCTGGAGCGCGATCAGGGAGACGTGGTGGGCGACGACGTCGTGCAGCTCGCGTGCGATGCGTGCCCGTTCGCCGCGAGCCACGTACTCGAGGTTCGACTCCTGCGCCGCGACGACCAGCGCCGTCCTCCGGGTCGTGGTCTCCCGTGCGCGCAGGACGGCGCCGAGGCTGCCCGCCACAGCGAGCAGCAGGGCGACGCCGCCGGCGACAGTGCGTCCGCCGGGCAGGTCCGTCACGGGAGCGGCTGCCCACAGCAGGAACGGCGCGACCAGGAGACCGACCGTCCACCACGGCCGCGACCTGCCGACGACGAAGTACAGAACGGCGACCGCAACGAGACCACCGACCGTCGGCGTGGTCGTGGACATGAGGCACAGGAGGGTCGCCACGCCGGACAACGACGCGGCGACGACGGGCCACAGGCCCACGAGTGCGAGGGGCGCGGACATCGCGAGCGCCAGCATCACCGAGACGACGACGTCCTGGGGGTGCTCGGTGACGACGAGAGACTCGCCGGGCCGGACCTGCGAGGTGCTGTTCACCTGGCTCCCGGCCGCGGCCTGCACGACGGCGAGCGCGCTGAGCACCACGGCGGCTGCCGCCGGCCGGGCAGCGCGATACAGCCGCGTCCTCATACGGACCATTGTGACGGGGCTGTCATCCCTCGACCGAGGGACCCCGTGGCGCGGTGCCCGTCGAAGATCCCGCGCGACGGTGACGACCGGGCACGGGGCAGCCGCCTAGCGTCGCCGTCATGCAGCCCTCCATCGACGTCCGCGCCGTCCGCAAGTCCTATCGAGACACCGTGGCGGTCGACGGGCTCACCTTCACCGTGCGGCCGGGCGAGGTCACGGGCTTCGTCGGCCCGAACGGAGCGGGCAAGTCCACGACCATGCGGGTCATCCTGGGCCTGGACGCCCCGGATGCCGGCGAGGCGCTCGTGAACGGCACGAGGTACGCATCCCTCGACAAGCCTCTGACCCAGGTCGGCGCCCTGATCGACGCGGATGCCGTCCACCCCAGCCGTCGCGCCCGCGACCACCTGCTGTGGCTCGCCCAGAGCCACGGCATCCCGGCGCGACGCGTCGACGAGGTCCTCGACCAGGTGGGTCTCGGATCCGTCGCCCGCAAGCGGGTGGGCGGCTACTCGCTCGGGATGCGGCAGCGGCTGGGCATCGCGGGCGCGTTGCTCGGCGACCCGCCGGTGCTCATGTTCGACGAGCCGACGAACGGCCTCGACCCGGACGGGATCATCTGGATCCGCAGGCTCATGCGCGAGCTCGCCGGTCAGGGCCGGGTGGTGCTCGTCTCGAGCCACCTCATGAGCGAGCTCCAGGACACCGCCGACCAGCTCGTGGTCATCGGCAGGGGGCGGCTCGTCGCCGAGACCAGCATGTCCGCTCTGCTCGCGGCGGCGTCCAAGGACCAGGTCGAGGTCGTCACGGCGGATCGCGCCAGGGCCGTCACCGTCCTGGCCAACGCGGGAGCCACGGTCACGGTGCAGGAGGCGGACTCCGTCGTCGTCGCCGGGCTCCCCGGCGACACGATCGCGTCGGTGCTCTCGGGCGCGGGCGTCCCGTTCGACGAGCTCCGACGTCATCGTGCCTCCCTCGAGGAGGCGTACATGGAGCTGACCCGCGGGTCTGTCGAGTTCCACACGGACGGAGAGGCCCGATGAACGCGCTGCGCGGTGAGTGGACCAAGCTCCGCACGGTTCCCCGCTGGGTGATGACGTTCGTCGCTGCGATCGTGCTCACCGTCGGGCTGAGCGCCCTCGGCGCGGCCGGCAGCGGCACCGACGCGAACGTGCACCGGAACTTCGTCGTCGGACCGGACGACGACCCGGTCTCCGACGAGTTCGGCTTCGTGCACCAGCCGGTCACCGGCGACACGACGATCACGGCCCTGGTCAGCGATCTCGCGGAGCCGACGGGCGAGCGCCCGCCGAGCGGGCCGGGCGGCGGACCTGGCACGCCGGTCGAGCCGACCGCCTGGACCGACAAGACCGCCGGCGTCGCCATGAAGGACGGCACCGAGAGCGGCTCGTCCTACGTCTCGCTCGTGCTCACCCTCCACAGCGGCGTCCGCATGCAGTCGGACTTCGCGGAGGACGTCGCAGGCAGCTCCAGCACGGGTCCGCGGTGGTTGCGGCTGGTCCGCACAGGCTCCTCGGTCACCGGGTACGAGTCCGCCGACGGCGAGACCTGGCAGAAGGTCGCCACCATGACGCCTGAGCTGCCGGACACCGCGGAGGTCGGGCTCATGGTCTCGGCCGCGCCGCAGCTCTACGTCCAGCGCGGCATGGGCAGCTCGTCGCTCGGAGCCCAGGGGGCCACGGCCTTCGCGACCTTCGACGACGTCACCCTGGACCCGCCGACCGATGGGACCTGGCAGGGGACGCAGGTCACGATGCCCCTGGAGGGGCCGGACGAGGGCAACGGGCGCATCACGCCGCCACCGGTCCTGGAGGAGAACGACGGGACCTTCCAGGTGACGGGCAGTGGCAAGGTCGGGCCGCAGGCCCCGGACGACGACGTCGTCGAGGCCGCTCTGATCGGCGTCATCGCCGGCCTCATGGCTCTGATCGCCGTCGGTGGCTTGTTCGGCACGTCTGAGTACCGCAGGTCCATGATCCGCACGACCTTCATCGCCGAGCCCCGACGCGGTCGGGTGCTGGCCGCGAAGGCCGTCGTGCTCGGCGGAGCGGCCTTCGTCGTGAGCCTCGTCTCGGTGGTGGGCTCGTTCCTGGTGGCGGTCCCGATCCTGCAGGGCAACGGGATGGCGCCGCCTGCCTTCCCGGACCCGTCGCTCACCGACTGGACTGTCGTCCGCACGCTCGGTCTGACGGCCGTCTTCATGACGGGGGTGACGCTGTTCGCCCTCGCGGTCGGCATGCTGCTACGGCGCAGCGCGGCCGCGATCACGCTGACGATCGCGCTGGTGATGCTCCCGCTGATCGCCGGGATGGTCCTGCCGGGCACCTCGCCCCGTTGGCTCCTCTCGACGACGCTCGCCGGTGGGATGGCCGTGCTGCGGTCCAAGCCGGTCACCGAGTCGCTCGCCGAGCCGTGGGCGCTCATCGGGCCGGCCGCAGGGATCACGGTGGTCCTCGTCTATGCCGTCGGCGGGCTGGCCCTGGCGTGGTGGCGGCTGCGCCGGCGTGACGCATGAGCGCTCTCGGGCGATCGCTGCTGGCCGAGTGGACCAAGGCGCGATCCCTGCCTAGCACCGCGTGGCTCGTCGCCTTCGTCGTGGTCGCGATGACCGCGCTGAGCCTGGCGATCATCGGGACGCTCCGGATCGACGACTGCGTGGGGGAGTGCCGGCCGGACACGGTGAAGCTCAGCCTCGCGGGGGTGCGGTTGGCGCAGATCGGCGTGGTCGTCCTGGGAGTCCTGCTCGTGTCCGGCGAGTACACCACCCGCACCGTCACGCCATCCCTGACGGCCGTGCCGCGGCGCGTGCTCGTCGGGACCGCGAAGCTCGGCGTCGTCGCGGGGCTGGCGCTCGTTTCGGGCCTGGCCGGTACCGCCGGCGCCCTGTGGACCGCGCGCCTCGTGCTGCCACATCGAGGGTTCACGTCTGCGGCGGGGTATCCGCTCGTCTCCCTGCAGGACGACCTCACGTTGCGCGCCGCACTCGGCACGGTGGTGTACCTCGTGCTCGTCGCCCTGCTGAGCTGCGGCGTCGCCCTGCTCGTCCGAGACACCGCGGGGTCCGTCGTCCTCGTGCTGTCGCTGCTCTTCCTGATGCCGTTGGTCTCGACGTTCGTCTCCGACCCCGACTGGCAGGAGCGGCTGCGTCGGTTCTCGCCCATGGATGCGGGTCTGGCGATCCAGTCGACGCGCGATCTTTCCGCGCTCTCGGTCGGGGCTTGGCCGGGTATCGCGATGCTCGGGGCGTACACACTCGTGGCCGTGGCCGCAGGTACGGCCGCGCTCAGCCGTCGCGACGCCTGAGAGACGGGCGGCTACTCGTCGTCGATCGGCAGGGTGACGACGAAGCGGGCGCCGGGGCTGTGCTCCGTGTCGAGGATGAGCGAGCCTCCGTGCCGCTCCGCGATGTCGCGAGCGATCGCCAGTCCGAGGCCCACGCCTTCTGTCGTGGGGCGAGCGGTGTCGAGCCGGGTGAAGCGGAGGAAGACGTCCTCGGCATGCTCCACGGGGATGCCTGGGCCGTCGTCTGCCACCGCCAGCTCGGCCGAGTCGCCGGGCGTCCGCCTCAGGGTGACGCTCACCGTGTGCTCGGCATGCTGCAGCGCGTTCTCGACCAGGTTCGCCAGGAGCCGTCGCAGCTGTCGGGGATCCCCGAGCACCCGGACCGGGACGACGTCGGTGTCTACGTGGACCGCGGCACTGCCGGTCGCTGCTTCGGAGCGGCACGTCTCGACGAGCTCGTCGAGGCTGACGGGAACGGGGTCAGCGATCTCGAGGGCGCCGGCGTCGCCGCGCGCGAGCATCAGGAGGTCGTCGACGAGCTGCTGCAGGACGAGGGTCTCCTCGAGCACGCTGCGCTGCGTGGCGGCGAGGTCGGCGGTCGAGGGGTGGGCGTCGTTCACCTCGAGCTCGGAACGGATGCGGGCGAGCGGCCCGCGCAGCTCGTGGGACGCGTCGCCGACGAATCGTCGCTGCCGCTCGGAGGCGACGGAGAGCCGGTCCAGCATGGCGTTCATCGTGCGCGCGAGGCGGGCCACCTCGTCGTGGGTGGGCGGCTCGGGAACCCTGCGCTCCAGCTGCCGCTCCGAGATGCGCTCGACCTCGGCTCGGATGTCGTCCACAGGTCGCAGCGTGCGACCGACCGACCACCACACGACTCCTGCGAGGATCGCCACGCTGATCGGCACCGCGACGGCCAGCGATTCGGCCAGGGCGGCGGTGCTCTCCTCGACGTCGTCCAGGCTCCCCGCGACCTGCACCGTCGTGCCGTCCGCGACGATCGTCGCCATCCGGCCAGAGCTCCCTTCGGGGAGCGTGACCGTCGTGACCGTCGCGTCGGGGGCGGACGGAAGCACCGGGCTCGAGCCGTCCGACGGCGACCTGGCGACGACCGTGCCGTCGGGCCCGGTGACCTGGACGTAGACGTCGTCGGCTCGCAACGCGTCCGCGGCGACTGCCCTACCCGCGCGTAGCGAGGCGGCCAGGATGTCAGCCTTCTGGACGACCGAGTCGTCGAGGTTGTCCGTCAGGATCGAGCGCTGGGCGACGACGAGCGCGATGCTCGCGGCCGAGAGCACCACGAGCACGGCCAGGGTGGCGAGCGCCGTGACCCGGAACCGCAGCGTCGCGATCCGGTGGCGGACACGGACGGGTCGGCCGTTCATGTCTGCGGGACGCGGTAGCCGGCACCCCTGACGGTCTCGATCATGCTGTGACCGGACGGTCCGTCCACCTTCCGCCGCAGCCGGCCGACGTAGACCTCGACGACGTTCGGGTCGCCGTCGAAGTCGTCCTCCCACACGCCGGCCAGGATCTCGTGCTTGGACAGGACCTGACCGGACCGCCGCACGAGGAACGCGAGCAGGTCGAACTCGCGGGCCGTCAGCGCGATCTCCTCACCCGCACGGCGCACCCGCCTGGACCGCAGCTCCAGCTCGAGGTCGCCCACCGTCGTGGGCGCCGGGTCGCCGGACCCAGCACGGCGCAGGAGTGCGTGGATCCTCGAGACGAGCACGGCGAACGAGAACGGCTTGGCGAGGTAGTCGTCCGCCCCGAGGTCGAGCCCCTTGGCCTCGTCGCGCGGGTCGTCCTTCGCCGTGAGCATCAGGATCGGCGTGAGATCGCCCGCGGTGCGGAGGTCCGCACAGATCTGGTAGCCGCTGCGACCCGGCAGCATGACGTCCAGCACGATCAGGTCGTACCGGTTCTCGGCCGCGCGCCAAGCCCCGTCGAGGCCGTCCGCGGCTCGCTCGACCTGGAACCCTTCCGCACGCAGGCCGCGTTCGAGAGTGCCGGTGAGCTTGACGTCGTCGTCGACGAGCAGCAGCTTCACGGGTCTCCCTCTCGAGGTGCCTACCCTGATGCTCGACCGCGATCCTGACAACCCGCTGAACCGTCAGCCTGCGTTCAGGAGCGCCTGGGCACGATCGACCTCACCGAGTTCCTCGATTCTCGCCCCACGGAGGTGCGTCATGAAGAAGACCACGCTGTCGATCGTCGTCGCGGCAGCAGCCGCGGCTGTCGTCACCGGAGGTGCCGCTCTGGCCACCTCTGCCGACGACGACCCCGCCAGTCCGATCACCGGTGACGACCTCACGCGCGCCGGCGAGGTCGCGCTCCAGAGCACCGGCGGGGGCTCGGTGACGGGCACCGAGGTCGGCGACGAGGAGAGCTACTACGAGGTCGAGGTCACGCTCGCCGACGGCCGGCAGGTCGACGTGCAGCTGGACGAGTCGTTCGCGGTCGTGTCCACGACGGCAGATCACGAAGAGAGTGGTGGCGCGCAGGACTAGGCCGACGGCGTCGTCGTCATACTGGACGGGACGGCGGGGCTCTCTCGCCCTTCCGACCGCTCGCTCGACCACGAATCCCCGCGGAGGTTCGGCACATGTTCTCGGTGTCGGACCGGTCGGAGATCCACGCCCAGCTCGTTGCCCTGGCAGTGGCGGACGAGCGGATCGCCGGAGCAGCCCTGGTCGGCTCGGCCGCGCGCGACGCGCAGGACGAGTGGTCGGACATCGACCTCGTGCTCCAGCTCGACGCTTCGGCCGACGAGGCCGCCGTCGTGGGGGACTGGACGCGCAGGATCGACGAGCGCCACGGTCTGGCCGACACCCTCGACGTCTACTCCCGCGGCGTTCGCTACCGGGTGTTCTTCCTTCGTTCGTCCCTCCAGATCGACGTCTCCTTCTGGCCGCACGACCAGTTCCGCGCGACCGAGCCCGCGTTCCGGCTCCTGTTCGGAACCCCCGACGAGCCGGAGAAGCCCACGCCGGTCGCCCCCGGGGACGCCATCGGCTGGGGATGGTTGTACGCGATCCACGCGCGTTCGGCACTGGCGCGGGGACGGCTCTGGCAGGCGAGCATGATGCTCGACGAGCTCAGGAGCCGACTCATCACCCTCCAGTGCATCCGCGCGGGTCTGAACCCGTGGCAGGGCCGCGACGTGGACCGGCTCCCGCTCGACGACCGTGCCGCGCTCGAGGCGAGCCGGGCGCCGCAGATCAGCGTCGACGACCTGGAGCGCAGCCGCGTGCTGCTCAGCCGGCAGTTCCTCGACGAGGTCGCCCTGCACGACCCGGAGCGCTTCGCGAGGCTCGTCGACCCGTTCACGGAGCTCGCCAGACCCGTCCCACGGCCACCCGCCACATCCGCTGGGTGAACCGGGCGCCCCTCCATCTCGTCTCAACTCGTGTGGGCCCGTCGTGGGCTCGCCGAGAGAGAGGGTTGACGATGAAGACGATCCTGAGGCGCGTAGCAGTGGCAGCGGCGGTCCTGGTGACCGCGGGGTTCATCGGGGCTCCCGCGGCCTTCGCCAGCGGTGGCGAGCACAGTGGGGGTGGGGGCAGGACCATCCTGAGAGCGGAGATCGCCGGCAGCCTGACGACCGATCCGGTGCTGGCCCAGAACGTGGCGCCCGGCGGCGCGGACTGGGTGATCGACCGTGGCGAGGCGCGGCTGCGAGAAGACGGCAGGCTCTCGGTCCGGGTCGACGGCCTCGTCCTGACGTCGACCGGCGCGAACCCGGTCACGACGGTCGCGGCCAGCGTCGCGTGCAACGGGGCTGTGGTCGCCACGACGGCCGTCGTGCCGTTCTCGTCGACGGGCGACGCCACGATCTACGCCACCGTGGCGCTGCCGGAGCGGTGCATCGCCCCGGTCGTGCTCCTCAACCCGCGCGGCAACGCTGCGGTGTACATCGGTGTGACCGGCACCGAGGCGTAGGGGCTGGTCCGGTCCGCCGCCGTCGTCAGGGGAGACGAGGCTGCGGACCGGGCTGCCGACTCCCATCACCGAGCCGACTCGGCCCGCACCTAGAGGACGTTCTCAGGCCCCTCGAGGTCGAGGGCGAACGAGTCGCACGTGTAGCGGGCCGTGATCGACGACTCGTGCGGGCCGCCGCGGGTGTCGTCGTACGGCGTGAGCGCCCACCACGCGTCGTCGATGCTCTCGACGCGGTACGTCTTGCCGTTGTGCGTGGTCGCGCTGAAGGATCCGTCCGCGTTCTCGGTCCATCTCAGGAGGTAGGCCATAGACCTCACGCTAACCAAGCTGTGGACCGCGGCAGGGACTCCGTTGACGTTGCCCGCGCGACCTTCACCCAGCAGCTGCACGGATCCGCACGAGGCTAGCCGCCCGGCGCATCACGCTGTTCTGCGGTGTGACCTGCGAGCTCGCGAGCAGACACGGCTGGCCGGCCGGGCGTTTCCTCCACTTTGTGACTCGGTCCACAACGTCCTGCGGTCGACAGGCGCGAAAGACGGTCCGTAGCCTGGAAGAACTCCACGAGGGCGGTGACGCCGTGCGGGGCCCGATCTCTCGGGCGTCCTGCGGCCGCCGCCCTCGTGCGTTTCTCCCGTCGTCAACGTCGCCGTCGCACGTGGGTCGAGCCCAGCGCCCACACTGCCCTCCGAACGGATGACAGCGAAGGAGCGAGCCGTGACCACCACGTTCGACCGACTGGTGATCGAACCTCGCCAGACCGAGCAAGTCCGAACCAAGCCGAGCAGGACAGCAGAGAGCGAGTCTGCCCAGAGCCCGTCGCTGATGCTGCTGGTCCTGCTCGCCAGCGCCGGCATCATCGTCTACGCCGCGTTCCTCCTGAACCCGGCGAACCGCGGCGACTGGTTGCCCTACACGCTGGTGATCGTCGCCGAGACGGTCCTCGTGGTCCACGCCTTGCTGGCCATGTGGACGGTCCTGTCCAGCGGCCACGAACCGCGCGGGTTCGCGTTCCACCTCGCGCAGGACCGGCTCTACGACATCACCGAGATCGTGCGCGAGGGCACCGAGCAGACGCCCGAGGCCTGGCTCATGTACCTCGACGAGTGGCCCATCACGGTCGACGTCCTCATCACGACCTACGGCGAGGACATCGCCACGATCCGGCGGACCGTCACCGCCGCGATCGCCATGCACGGCAGGCACTCCACGTGGATCCTGGACGACGGCCGGTCCGACGAGGTCCGAGACCTTGCCCAGGAGGTGGGCGCCCGTTACGTGCGTCGGCTGTCACCGAACGGTGCCAAGGCCGGGAACATCAACCACGCCCTGACGCTGGCCAAGGGCGACCTCTTCGTCATCCTCGACGCCGACTTCGTCCCGAAGCCCGAGTTCCTGCGCGAGACCGTGCCGTTCTTCGCGAGCCAGGACGTCGCGTTCGTGCAGACGCCGCAGGTGTACGGGAACCTGGACACCGTCATCTCCAAGGGCGCCGGGTACATGCAGTCGGTGTTCTACAAGTTCATCCAACCGGGCCGGAACCGCTTCAACGCCGCGTTCTCGGTGGGGACGAACGTGGTCTTCCGTCGGTCGGCCGTCGACTCGATCGGCGGGATGTACTCCGACTCGAAGTCGGAGGACGTGTGGACGTCCCTGATGATCCACGAGAAGGGCTGGCGCTCGGTCTACATCCCGACCGAGCTGGCTGTGGGTGACACCCCGGAGACCGTCGAGACGTACACCAAGCAGCAGCTGCGCTGGGCGACCGGCGGTTTCGAGATCATGCTCACCCACAACCCGTTCTCGCGGAAGCGCAACCTCACGATGGACCAGAGGCTGCAGTACCAGGTGACCGCGACGCACTACCTGACCGGGATTGCGCCCCTCCTGCTCATCCTGGTGCCGCCGCTGCAGATCTACTTCAACCTCACCCCGATGAACCTGACGATCACGCCGCTCACGTGGGTCCTGTACTACTCGGGCTTCTACGTCCTGCAGATCGTCCTGGCGTTCTACACGCTGGGCTCGTTCCGTTGGCAGGTCCTGCTGCTCGCCGCCGTGTCGTTCCCGATCTACACGAGAGCCTTGGTCAACGCGATCTTCCGCAGGGACCAGAAGTGGCACGTGACGGGCCAGAAGGGGGCCTACCGCTCGCCGTTCGCGTTCATGATGCCGCAGGTTCTTGTCTTCGAGTTCCTGCTCATCACCACGGTTGTCGGCGCCTGGAAGGACCTGGGCAACGGCTACCCGAGCCTCGCGCTCGCGTGGAACGCGACCAACACCGTGATCCTCGGCGGTTTCGTCCTGACCGCCTGGCGTGAGGGCCACGTCGGACGTCGCGCAGCGAAGGCTGAGCGCGCCGTGCGTGCCAGTGCTCCCGCCCTCGTCGAGACCACACCCACCGGAGGTGTCGTATGACCTGGAGAAGCCGATTCCGACTGCTCGCGGGCACGCTCGTCGTGCTCGTCGTCGCCGCACTCGCCACCTACAAGCTCAACGAGAGCAAGGGGATCGCCGCGAGCGACTCCGCACAGATCCTGGGCAAGACGTACGACGTGGGAACGCCCTACGCCGGCCTGGTCGTCGACCAGATGGTCGAGGTCGGCGACGAGGTCACCGAGGGTGAGCCGTTGTTCGTCATCGACTCCGCGAGCCTCCAGTACGACATCGTCAACGGCTTCGCCAAGTCCGCGACCACGGCCACGCAGATCGACCCTCAGGGCCGCCTCGTGGTCCTCGCGACCGGGAACGGCACCGTGACCGCGCTCAACGTGGACCGCGGCACCTTCGTCCAGGCCGCCTCCGAGCTGGCGACGGTGCAGCGGGAGAACACGCTGTACGTCCAGGCGGAGTACACGCTGACGGCCAACGAGTACGCGCGGGTCGCTGACGGAGCCACGGCCTCGGTCGAGCTGCCCAACCACCGCACCATCGAGGCTCAGGTCTCGAAGGTGCAGGTCGAGACCGTGGGTGGCGAGGCCCAGGCGGTCATGACCTTGACCGGGTCGGACCTCCAGGACGGCGCTCAGAACGGCCTCGTCTCGGCCGGCACGCCGGTGACGGCGAACCTGCAGCTGCGCAACGACGGGGTGGTGACCCGCGCCGCCGACGCCGTCAAGAGCTACGTCGAAGGGATCCTCGGATGACAGCCGACGTGACAGAGCACACGACAGACGTCCAGCCCCCAGTGCCGAGGAATCGGCGCCGGGTGCTCATCGGCGGCGCGGTCGCGATCGTCGTCGCCGTGGTCGCGGTCCTGGCGGTCGTGCAGCCGTGGTCTGGCGAGGACCCAGCGGCGACAGACGGCTCCGGATCCGGGTCCGCGCCCGAGGGAACGGTCAGCGGACCTCCCGACGCCGAGCTGGCCTCCGTCGATCCCGCGGCCCTCGTGGCCGCGGTCCCGACCGAGGCGGTGGCCAAGATCGCGCCGGTGCGCCTGAAGGACGGCGTCGTTCCGCCGACCAACCGCTGGTACAGCGGGCTCGTCTTCGGCGACCAGGCGCAGCCGGTCTTCGCCGAGCCGCTCTCGTTCGGCCTCACCGACTCCGGGTTCACCCTCGGGCTCCCTGCGCCGACCACGTCGGCGCAGACGATCATGGCGCCGCACGTCCCGGCCGTGACCGTCGACGCGGGCGCCGCCTCTGCCCAGATCAGTGCCGCCGACCCGGTGAGCGTCACCATCGAGCTCCTCGACGCCTCGGGTGCGGTGCTCGGGCACGTGGTCCTCGCGGAGGGCTCGCCGTTCGTGAGCTTCACGGCCGAGCAGGACGTGACCGTGACGTCGTCGGTCACCGGTGACTCCTTCGAGCCCGGTGAGAACGGTGCACAGATCGCCGATGCGGGCGCCTCCACCTGGGGTCTGGTCGGTGGTGAGCCGGACGGCGGCTCGACGACCCTCGTCAGCGGAAGCACCGCGACCTGGTACGCCGTGCCGCCCGACGCGAAGCCGGAGGCGGCCGAGGCCCTGGCAACGGCCGCGGCCGACCCGGTGACCGGCGTGGACGTCACCTACGGCGTCGACTCGTCGATCGCGCGGACGACCCTGACCTACCGCACTGCCGGCGGGTCGCCCACGGCGTACGTGACCATGCCGCACCACCGGACGGGGGAGCAGCCGACACGGGCGGACTGCGGGCTCGGCTCGTACCCGAGCGTGTACGGCGAGCTCGAGCTGTGTGCCGGCTCGCAGCTGACGTCCTTCGCGCCGGCGCTGCCGGCCGCGGCGACGTTCGACCTCGACGGCATCAGCGACGAGCAGAAGTCCTCCATCGTCGAGGCCCTCCGACAGGACGTGGCCCAGACCCCCGCCTTCCCCTCCGACACCTACTTCGGTGGCAAGGCGCTCAACCGTGCGGCGTCTCTCGTCGTGCTCGGCGACCAGCTCGGTGCCCAGGACGACGTCGCCGAGCTGCGCAAGACGACTGTCGCGGCTCTCGAGGAGTGGGCAGAACCGGACGGCTGCACGAAGCGTGACGCCCGCTGCGTCGTCTACGACGAGTCCGCCCGGTCGGCGATCGGTCTCACGCCCTCCTTCGGGTCGGACGAGCTCAACGACCATCACTTCCACTACGGCTACCTGCTGGCCGCTGCCGGGTTGATGGCACAGGAGGACCCCGCGCTGGCCAAGAAGCTGGCACCGGTCATGAACCTCCTCGCCCAGGACATCGCTGCGGCGAAGCCGTCGCCCGAGCTGCCGCAGCTGCGGTCGTTCGACCCGTACGCGGGCCACTCCTGGGCGTCGGGCACGTCGCCGTTCGCAGACGGGAACAACCAGGAGTCGTCGTCCGAGGCCGTGAACGCGTGGAACGGGCTCGGTCTGTGGGCGAACGCGTCCGACCAGACCGACCTTGCGACGGAGGCCACCTGGCTGGCGTCGACCGAGGCCTCGACCGCCCGGACGTACTGGACGGCACCGGACCTCGACCAGTTCGAGGGCTTCGACCACACGATGGTGTCCCTCAACTGGGGCGGCAAGCGTGACTACGCCACCTGGTTCAGCCCCGAGCCGAGCGCGATCCTCGGCATCCAGCTGATCCCGATGGGCCCGGTGCAGACGTACCTGGCCGCGGGCGTCGACCCCGAGCAGATCCGGGCCTCGGTCGACGAGGCCGCACCGGACGGCTACGGCGTGCAGTTCGGTGGCTACCTCCTGGCGTACCGGGCTCTGGCCGGTGCGGACGACGCGGCGGCCGCCTGGACAGAGGCGACGAAGCTGCCCGACACGTCGATCGACGACGGGACCTCGCGCGCCGCGATGCTCGCGTTCATCGCCTCGGCACAGGCGCACCCGGTCGACGCCGGCTGACGCACACCACGACGCCCGCTCCCGTTCGCCAGGGGCGGGCGTCGTGCTGGTCGCGTCAGTTCCGGACACCTGTCGCACAGTCCTGTGCGCCCAGTGCTGGCCCCCTTGACTTTCGTAGGCTCCGGAACGATCCTGAGTCCTACCCGGTGACACGAGTCACTGAGCCTGGACGCCCTCAGCGTGGAGGAGTTACGTCCACGGCCATCGCATGTCGACGGCGGCCCTGACGGCCGTCGGCCGCAGCACGGATGCCGTGCATCGGCACTGCCGCGCCAGTCCCGCCTGGCGCCCCACCGAAGTCTTGTCACCACCGATCAGCCCAGGCCGACGGGGCCGAGCGTTCCTGCTCGCGGCCTCGCCCGCCCGCTCGCACCTCACGGCCGTCGTCGACGGCCGTGCCATCGCGCTGCCCTCGGTCGACCTGCTCGACCTGGCACGCACAGCAGGAACGGAGTGTTCAGAATGTCAGCTCACCCACGACCCGCGACAACCCGGCCTGCTCTCGACGGCAGGGCGAAGACGGCGATCGTCGTGATCGTCGCGATGGTGGCGTACCTCGTCCAGGCGGTCCTCCTGCCGGTCGCCCGTGCGCAGGCCGTCGCCGTCGGCACCGGTAGCTACGCGGAGGGAACGCCCAGCGGCGGAGGCGTGCCGACGGAGTGCGTCGACAACCCGATCACCAACCCGCGCGCGCACGTCACGGCGAACTTCCCGTCCGGCGCGATCCCGACGAACGACTGGTGGACGTCGTTGCTCTGGCGCAAGTTCAGCTGTTCGTCCGTCTCGGAGAACCTGATGGCGCACCCGCTCGCCTATCACGCGTTCACCGACGGACTCGGGGTGAGCTACCCGACGACCGCCGCGATCTCCGGCACGGCGACCGGGGTGGGGGAGTACCACTACCCCTACACCGAGGACTTCCGCCTCGGGATCGCCGGCCTGGACGCCGACGGCAAGGTCGACGGCTACTCAGACTGGACCGTGAGCGAGCTGTGGACCAACGGCAGCAGCAGCCTGCGGACGACCTTCGGCCACGGCCTGCCCTTCGTCTACGCGACGAAGACCGGGGGCAACGCGACCCTGACGGGCGCGGCCGCTCCTTCGGTCTGGAGCAACACCAACGCGACGATCGGCTACACGATCAACGGCCACGACTACGCGGCGTTCGCGCCGACGGGCTCCACGTGGACGGTCTCGGGCAGCACCATCGCGTCGTCGCTGAACAACGGGACGTTCTTCTCGGTCGCGGTGCTGCCGACCTCGCCGAGCAGCAGCAACGCCGACCGGCTCGCGGCGCTCAACGCCTACGCGCCCTACGCCCACAACCATGTCACGGGCACCAAGGTCTCCTGGTCCTACGACGAGGCCTCGGCGAACATGACGGCGACCTACTCCTTCACCACGACGGCCCGCCAGGGCAGCACCTCGGGGACCGTCTACGCGCTCTACCCCCACCAGCGCGACCACCTGGCGGGCGCGACGCTCAGCAGCTACGCCTACGTCTCTCCTCGTGGTCCGATGCGCGTGGTCGTCGGCAGCTCGCAGTTCCGCACCGTCACGCCGTTCCACGGCGTCCTCCCGCAGCTGGCCAACACCGGCTTCGCCCCGGGCTCCGCGGACGCCGCCCAGCTCGACGGGTATGTCGAGCAGGTCGCGACGGGCGACCCGTTCGCCGGGTTCGGCAACGACACGTACTGGACCGGCAAGGCGTTCGGCCGGATCTCGCAGGTCGCCCAGCTGGCCAACCTCACGGGGAACACCTCGGCGCGCGACCGTCTGCTCGGGTCGATGAAGACACGGCTGACCGACTGGATGACCGCGTCGCCGGGCGAGACGACGAGGTCGTTCTGGTACAACCCGGCCTGGGGGACCCTGATCGGCTACCCGGCCTCGTACGGGTCCGACACCGACCTCAACGACCACCACTTCCACTACGGCTACTTCGTCGTGGGCGCAGCGACCGTCGCGGAGTTCGACCCCGCCTGGGCGGCCGACTCGGCGTACGGCGGCATGGTCAACACCGTCATCAAGGACGCGGCGAACTGGGACCGCGCCGACACCCGGTTCCCGTTCCTGCGGGACTTCGACATCTTCGCCGGCCACGACTGGGCGGCCGGGCACGGCGCCTTCGCTGCCGGGAACAACCAGGAGTCGTCCTCCGAGGGCATGAACTTCGCCAGCGGTCTCATCCAGTGGGGACAGGTCACGGGTAACAAGACCGTCCGTGACCTGGGCATCTACCTGTACACGACCCAGGCGTCGGCCATCGAGAACTACTGGTTCGACACCGACGACGAGGCGTTCCCGG
This sequence comes from Cellulomonas sp. P4_H4, assembly GCF_056400865.1. Taxonomy (NCBI): domain Bacteria; kingdom Bacillati; phylum Actinomycetota; class Actinomycetes; order Micrococcales; family Cellulomonadaceae; genus Cellulomonas; species Cellulomonas sp. P4_H4. Next base: position 235,063 of record NZ_JBFUKL010000003.1, on the reverse strand, counting down.
CGGCGTTCGGGCACTCCGCGGTCGGCATGGTCTGGGGAGACGGAGGCTCGTACTCCACGTGGTTCAGTGCTGAGCCCGAGATGATCCAGGGGATCAACCTGCTGCCCAGCACCGCCGGGCACCTGTACCTCGGCTACGACCCGGCGTACGTGACGCGCAACCTCGCCGAGCTCCAGCGCAACAACGGTGGTCCGCCGACGGTCTGGCAGGACATCCACTGGGAGTTCCAGGCGCTGGCCGACGCACCGACGGCGCTCGCGCAGTTCCGGTCCCAGGCCGGCTCGTACACCCAGGAGGAGGGCGAGTCGAGGGCGCACACGTTCTACTGGCTCACGAACCTCTCGGGCCTCGGGGTGGTCGACCGGAGCGTCACGGCGAACACGCCCCTGCACGCCGTCTTCGTGAAAAACGGGGCCCGGACGTACCAGGCGGCCAACATGAGCGGGTCGCCGATCACGGTGTCCTTCTCGAACGGCGTCACGCTGGCCGTGCCTGCCCGTTCCGTGGCCAGCTCGAGCGGTGGCACTCCACCGGCCGACACGGTCGCGCCGTCTGTGCCTGCCGGGCTGACCGCCTCCGGGACGACGTCGTCGACGTCGAACCTCGCATGGTCTGCGTCGACCGACAACGTCGGCGTCACGGGGTACGAGGTGCTCCGCAACGGTGCGGTCGTCGGCACGACGGCGGGACGGACCTACACGGCCACGGGCTTGTCTCCGTCCACCACGTACGCCTTCACGGTCCGTGCGCTGGACGCGGCGGGCAACCGTTCGGCGTCCAGCGGCCCGGTCTCGGTGACGACCTCCGTCGGCGCGGCGGACACCACAGCGCCGACGGTGCCCACCGGTCTGACCGCGTCGGGAACCACGTCCTCGGCGGCGACCTTGGCGTGGTCGGCCTCGACCGATGCCGTCGGCGTCACGGGGTACGAGATCCTGCGAGGCGGGACCGTCGTCGGCTCGACCGCCTACCGGACGTACACCGCGACGGGTCTGGCCCCGTCCACCGCGTACACGTTCACCGTGCGGGCCTACGACGCGGCGGGGAACCGGTCGGGCTCCAGCGCGGCGGTCAACGTCACGACGTCGTCCGGCACCTCGACCGGGACCGATGCGACGTCACGCATCCAGGCCGAGGCCTACAGCGCGATGTCGGGCGTCGCGACGGAGCCGACCCAGGACGTCGACGGCGGCCTGGACATCGGCTGGATCGCGAACGGCGACCACGTCCGGTTCGACAACGTCAGCTTCGGCTCGACGCCGCGCAACACCTTCAGCGCCCGGGTCGCGTCGGGCGCTGCGGGAGGCGTCAGCGGACTGGTCAACGTGCGCCTGGACAGCCTGACGGGTCCGTCGATCGGCAGCTTCGCGATCGCGAGCACGGGTGGCTGGCAAGCGTGGCGGACGGTCCCGGGGAACATCGTGCCGACGACGGGCACGCACACGGTGTACCTGACGTTCGACTCGGGCCAGCCGGCCGACTACGTCAACGTCAACTGGTTCACGTTCAGCTAGGGGAGTCCCGCCGGCCCGGTCTCGTGACCGGGTCGGCGGCGCTCAGGTCGAGTCCCGAGCGATGACGTGCAGGACGTCGCCGGGGTGGGTGGGCGGCTCGAGCGACTCGTCGAGCGACGCCAGGACGGCAGCCGCGAGGTAGCGGGCCTGCGCGTCGACGGCCTGCCACACGGTGGTCAGCGCGGGTGCGGCGAGCCGCGCCGCGGGAATGTCGTCGACGCCGATGACAGCGACGTCCTGCGGGACCCGCAGGCCCTGTGCCCGGAGCCCGGACAGGACGGCGAGCGCGACCTCGTCGTTGTACGCCGCCACCGCGGTGACCGGCTCGTCGGCGCTGCGCCAGCGCCGGACGGCCGTCGCGGCCGACGCGGGGTCGAGCGCGACCGCGTCGACCATCGGGGCGGGCAGGCCGAGCTGCTCGCAGGCGTGCACGACGCCCGCGACCCGCCGGTCGGCGAACGCGGTGAGGCGCGCGTCGCTGGGTGCCGCATACGCGATGACCCGATGGCCGCGCTCCACGAGGTGCTGCACCTGCAGCCGCCCGATCTCGGTCTGCGGCACCGAGAACGTGCCGGGCGCGTGCTCCTCGTCGAGGACGCTGCCGACGATCTTGATGCCCGCGCGACGCATCGCCCGCTCGTCGTCCGCCGCGAACGGCGCGAGCCCGAGGACCGCGCAGGGGGTGACCGCGCGCCACAGCTCCGACAGCGGACGCGGACCGCGGTCGTAGTGCACGAGGACGGAGAGCCCACGGTCACCCAGCTCGGTGCTCAGATGGTCGAGAAGGGTGTCGATCACCGGACCGATCGTCCAGTTGGGCAGGATGCACAGCACCAGGTCGCTCCGGCCGGAACGCAGCGCACGCGCCGCCGCCGATGGCGTGTAACCGAGCCGCGCGGCCGCGTCGCGTACCCGCTGCCGGGTCGCCTCCGGGATCGCGACACCGTCCTTGCCGTTGAGCACGTAGCTCACCGTCGTCCGTGAGACGCCGCTCTCCCGGGCCACGTCAGCACTGGTCAGGCGCGGCACGGTTCCTCCCTCGGCGACGCTGCGGACCCTGGTCACCCTAGTCGCGCGTCCGTACCCGCTCGGGGTGAAGTCCCTGCTCAGCGCGCGGCGGCTCCGACGCCCACGGCGGCGACAGCGCGCCGGAGCGTCAACCGAGTGCAGACGCTGCCGAGCGTGCGCGTCCTACGTGAAGCGCTCGTCGCCGTTCGGCTCGTAGTGGGGCACCGCGTTCATCCGGTGCCGCAGCTGCGACAGCTCCCAGTACATCCGCTTCCTCGCGCGGCTCTGGTTGCCCAGCGGACGGTGCTCGGCGATCGTGTGCCACGGGTTGTACGACAGCTGCTTCGCGAACTCCATCTGCGCGGGCGAGTCGAAGGTCTGCTTCGGCAGGCGAAGCGTGGCGACCGGCACGCGCGGCGACAGCTTCTCGGGCCACAGCACGCCGGCATTCTCGATCGGCATCAGGTGCGGGTCGGTCTGCATCTGCACGCGCACCTCCAGCTCCACGTCGCCCTCCGCCAGCGACGCGACCATCGCGTTGCGCAGGTAGTCGTCCGGCGGGCGGAACGGCACGCGCGGGACGCGGGTCTTCTTGCTCGACGTCGGCCAGACGGAGTACGACATCGCCTGGCCCTCGCCCATCAGGTAGGGCACGCAGCTGAAGTAGGGCGCCTCGAACGGGCTGCTCTGGGTCTTGGTGTAGAGCGCCTGCATGATCATGTCGGACACGTGCGGGGCGCGCAGGTTCAGGAAGTAGAACAGCTGTGCGTTCTGCACGCTCCAGAGCTGCAGCGCGGCATTGGCCTTGACGTCAGGCGTGACGAAGGTGGGGGTCGAGACGCCAAACATGTCGAGCGTGTGCAGCTCGTCGTCGAGCAGCTTCGGACCCTCGACGCCCATGAGCTTGATGCTGATGCTCATGAAGCCGACGTCGTCGATGTCGGGCGTGATGTACGGACCGGGCCCCGAGAAGCGCACCCACGCCTTGAAGGTCTGCGGCTTCGCGTAGATTCCGCGGCGCATGTGCGCGGGCAGGTGGTCGTGCACCGTGAACTCGCCCCGGCAGATGCCCTGCGTCTTGGTGTTGCCTCCGCGCTCGACGCCTCCGGGCTTCCACAGGCCGGTCATCTGTTCCGTAAAGCTGCGCACGATCGAGTCGGTGAAGCTCTCCTCGTCGGCCAGCAACCGCTCTTCGGCGATCACCAGGTGCTCGTCGTGCCGCTTGAGGTTGATGAGTGCGGTGGTGAGTCGTTCGAGGGGGTCCTTGAGCAGCGCGTCGAAGGCCGGCCGGACGAAGGGGTCGAATCGGCGTTCCAGACGGAGCAGCGCGATGGTGGTGTCGGCGACGACGTCGCGCCAGGCGACGCCGGTGGCGGCGCGCGGCTGCGGGTGGCTCGCGTTGGAGCTCGTGTCGGTCGGGCTCACGGGCGGCGGCCTCGAAGCCGTGCCCAGCGCGTCTCGTGGCCGTCGGATCGCATCAGCGCCTCTCGAAGGCTGCCACTCTCAGTCGCGGGCGGCGAGGACAGCGAGCGTGGTGTTGGCCGAGGAGATGAGCACCGTGGTCACGGCAGCCCGACGCGGCAGGTCTCCCCGAATGCCCGACACGAGGGCGGACACGGTGTCCGACGCATGGATGAGGATCGCCAGGCGGGTCAGCCTGCGTCGCGAGGCGTCGTCCGCCGTGAGCAGCTCGATGCCCAGAAGGATCGTCCTGATGCCGAACATGCGGAACGGGTACATCCCCGCTCGGGCCGCTTGCTCGTCCGTGGACAGCCGCCGCAGGAGCACCTGGGGAGCCAGGAGGCCGAGCGTGCCGTTGACGATGCGGACGACGGCCAAGATCTGACCCGAACGGCGTGCCACGGTCGATGTCGCCATTGCGTCTCCCCTGATCGAGTCCCGAGCCACGTTGGCACCGGTGCTGGTCGCTGTCAACGCCCGATCGCGCCCGTCCGGTATCGCCCGGTTCACACCTTTACAAGCCTGGGCGGCGGGGCCAGTCTGGAAGGCGATCAGGCCGAGCTCGATCCACCGGCCTGCGGGCAGGGGGGAGGCCTGACCATGTGGGGCAGGACTGCGACACGTGAGCGGACGACCACCGAAGCCACCCTCATGCGGCTCGGCAACCTGCTCCTCGACGAGCTGTTCCGCGCAAGCCCTCCGGGCCCGATCCCCAAGGGAAAGCTGCGGGGGACCGTTCTCGCCTTCCCCGGGACTCGAGTGGTGAAGCCCATCTCGAAGGTCGCTCGGCTGTTGTTCTGGCAGGGGAAGGTCGTCGACGCAGAGCAGGCCACCCTGAAGAACCTCGTGAGCCCGTTCCGCCTGCCGTTGATCAAGGCGACGTTGTCGACCGCGGACAGCTGGGTCGACCGCGACCCGATCGTCCTCATCGACTACTCGCGCACCTCGCTCGTCGCTCGGATGGTCCGCGACGAGATCCGTCTCGTCGGCCCGGGCCTCTACCTCGGTGTCGTCTTCCTGTGGCGGTGGCGCGTCGGCTGGTTCACGCTCCGGCAGCGGGGATCCAAGTAGCACTCCGAACTGGCTCGCGAGGTCGCAGAGGGGGTTGCATGCCGGCACAGGTAGCGGTGTGCGTCCAGGCCGAGCTCGTCGCCGACCGCGAGCAGGCCGCCCGGGACTTCCTGGAGCAGATCCGGGGCGAGGACTTCGACGCGAACGGCACCGTTCACTTCGCCCGCATGTTCGTCCTCGAGCGGGTGGTCGACACCGGGGGACGTCCGATCCCGTCGTCGGTCGTCTACATGGCCGACGTCGATGGCTCGGCCGACAGGCACTTCCGGACGCTGCCGCCCGACGTCCACACGATGTTCGAGCACTGCGTCGGCTACCCGAGCGAGCCGGCCACCGGGGCGCGGCTCGTGTGGCTGCACGAGCATTCCTTGCGGCCGGCCGCCTACTACCGCCACACCGCGGACCGGTCGGTGGAGCAGGTCAAGCGCGAGGCGTACCTGCGCGAGCAGGTCGAGGTCGTGCTGGATGAGCTGTCGAATGCACAGCGGTCCTCGGTCCACGAGGTCGAGGACACGGTGTACCGGGCAGTGAAGCGGCGCCCCGACCTGTCGTGGGCGCTCCGTCGGCCCTCGACCCCGGGGCGCGTCTATGGAGTTCTCCGGATCGCGACACTCGTCGCCATCGTCGTCGGCCTGCTCTTCGCGCTCCCGGTCGTCGGGCCGTTCCTGGTCGCGTGGGTCCTCGTCGTGCGGTTCCTGGAGCTGCACGACAGGCAGGAGCGCGGAGCGGTCGACGTCGGGCACGTCGACGCGGTTCGGCGCTACGAGGACCACGGGGTCCAGAACCCGTTCACCGGCGTGGGGTTCGTCAAGCCCGGAGTCGTGCGACGCCTCACCATGCGCGGCGCGCTGCTCGGGCTCGATCTGGCGTTCCGCCTCGTGATGTACCGCGACAACCTGTCCGGGGTGCGGACCATCCACTTCGCCCGGTGGCAACCGGTCGACGGCGGCCGCCGGTTCATCTTCGCCAGCGCCTACGACGGCAACCTCGAGAGCTACATGGACGACTTCATCTCCCGGCTGGCGTGGGGCATCAACCTCGTCTTCAGCAACGGCGTCGGCTTCCCGCGGACGCGCTGGTTGTTCTTCGGTGGCGCCAAGGACGAGATCGCGTACAAGCACTACCTGCGTCGGCACCTGGTGCCGACCGTGCTGTTCTACTCGGCGTACCCGACGCTCGCCGCGATTCACATCGACCGGAATGCCGACGTCCGTCGGGCGCTCCGTGCCCAGGACCCGCGATGGCTCGAGGCGATGTGAGCCCCGTGACGAGCGAGCTGCTCGACCTGCCGGACGTCCAGGGTCTCGTGGTGCGGGGCTACGGGAAGCTCCCGTGCGCGGCGTACGTCCTGCTGCACGCGCCGACGCCTGACGGTCTCCGTCGGCTGGTCCGGTGGGCCGCGCCGCGCGTCACGACCGGAGCCGAGAGTCCGACGGACCGGGCGATGAATCTCGCCCTGACGCACGACGGGGTCCGCACCCTGACCGAGTGGGACGACCTTCCCGACGGGTTCTCCGAGCCGTTCCGCACGGGCATGGACACCGAGTACCGGAACCGGATCCTCGGCGACACGGGGACGAACGACCCCAGCGGGTGGTGGTGGGGGCGCTCGGGCGCTGAGCCCATCCACCTCCTCCTGCTCCTCTACGCCCAGGACGCGCCGACCCGTGACGCGCTCGTCGCCGAGGTGCGCGGCCAGGCCGAGCAGGACGGTGTCCGCGTGCAGAGGGTCCTGGGGGCCGACGACCTGAGCGACCGGGAGCCGTTCGGGTTCCGGGACGGGGTCTCGCAGCCCACCATCGCCTCGGTGACGGGAGGGCACAACCCGCCGGAAGCACTCGCGCCCGGCGAGTTCGTGCTCGGGTACCGCAACGAGTACGGCCAACGGTCCGAGCGGCCGTCGCTCCCGTCGTCCGCCGACCCCGAGCGGATGCTGAGCCGCTCCCGCTCCGGAGCGTCGGACCTCGGGCGCAACGGCACCTACCTCGTGTTCCGCCAGCTCCGGCAGGACGTCGAGGGTTTCTGGAGCTACGTGAGCACGGCTGCCGACGGGGATGCAGCCCGGGCCGAGCACCTCGCGGCACGCATCGTCGGCAGGTGGCCCAGCGGTGCGCCTGTCGTCCTGGCCCCCACGGCCGACGACCCCGACCTCGCGGACGCCAACGACTTCGGCTACCACCACGCCGACCCGGACGGGCTGAGCTGCCCGGTGGGTGCCCACGTCCGGCGCGCGAACCCGCGCGACTCCCTGCCGCCGAGCCCCGGGACGGACTCCTCACTGCGCGGTGTCAGGACGCACCGACTGGTCCGGCGAGGCCGGACCTACTCCGACGGGGAGGAGCGCGGACTCTACTTCGTGTGCCTCAACGCCAACCTGGCCCGCCAGTTCGAGTTCGTGCAGCACGGCTGGTTGAACGGCAACGCGTTCGTGACGCTGGACGACGCGGACGATCCGCTGGTCGGCCCCAGGGTGAACGGGCCGTCGTCGTTCACGGTCCCAGGGCGGCCGGTCAGGCACCGGTACCGGGACCTTCCGCAGTTCGTCCAGGTGCGTGGCGGGGCGTACTTCTTCCTGCCTGGCCTCAAGGCACTCCTGTACCTCGCAGCTCGGCCGCGTCGCGGCCCGGTTGCGTAGCACGCACGTCATCGACACGGACTTCGGGGGAACGATGCGGAAGCAGTCAGTGTTCGGCAAGGTCGTCGAGTGGCTCGACAAGCGCCACAAGTGGCACAGGTTCCCGACTCTGCTGGGCGTTCTCGCGCTCATCGGCATCCGGAACACGCTGCGTGCCCGCAACCTGTTCAGCACCACGAAGGGGTCGGGCGTGACGGCACCGGTCCCCGCACCGCCGCGGCACCTGGTCGCCCGGACGACGGACGGGTCCTACAACGACCTGGCGCACCCGGCGATGGGGATGGCGAAGACGCGGTTCGGTCGCAACGTCCCGTTGGAGCTCACCAAGCCCGAGGTGGCGCCGCGGCTGTTCACCCCCAACCCCCGGACCATCAGCACGGTCCTGCTCCAGCGCGACGAGTTCAAGCCCGCGACGACGCTGAACGTCCTCGCGGCCGCGTGGCTCCAGTTCGAGACGCGCGACTGGTTCAGCCACGGCACCGACATGGAGCACCCGATCCGGGTGCCGCGTCCGGCGGGCGACGACTGGCCGGACGACCCGATGGAGTGGCCGAGCACGCCCAAGGACCCCACCAACCACGCGACCGACGGGTCGGCGACGTTCGTCAACACCGAGACGCACTGGTGGGACGCCTCCCAGATCTACGGCAGCGTGCCGGAGTTCGAGCAGGCCATCCGGACCGGCACGGGCGGTCGCGTGCGGATCGGGGCCGACGGCCTGATCGACGTCGACCCGGCCCTGCTGGGCACGTCCGGAGGTCGTGACGGGTGGTGGGTGGGCCTGGAGCTCATGCACACGCTGTTCATGCGCGAGCACAACGCGATCTGCGACCGGCTCGTGGCGTCGTACCCCTCGTGGAACGACGACCAGCTGTTCGAGAAGGCGCGGCTGGTCAACGCGGCCCTGATCGCCAAGATCCACACGGTCGAGTGGACGCCCGCCATCCTCGGCCACCCCGCGCTGCACATCGCGATGCGCGCCAACTGGTGGGGGCTGGCCGAGGAGCGGGTGCACAACCTGATCGGTCGGCTCAGCTCGAGCGACCTCGTCAGTGGCATCCCGGGGTCACCGACGGACCACCACGGCGTCGCGTATGCGATGACCGAGGAGTTCGTCGCGGTGTACCGGATGCACCCCCTGATCCCCGACGACTACGAGATCCGCGACGCCGTCACGGGCGCCGTGAGAGAGAACCTGCAGTTCACGGACCTGCACGGGTTGAGCTCCCGGCCGGTCCTGGAGCGGGCCTCCGCGTCCGACGTGTTCTTCTCGCTCGGGGTGGCCCATCCCGGTGCCCTGCGCCTCCACAACAACCCTCGGTTCATGCGCCGGCTCGAGCGCGCCGACGGCAAGCACATCGACCTGGCCGCGATCGACGTCCTGCGCTCCAGGGAACGCGGCGTTCCTCGGTACAACGACTTCCGGCGCCTGATGCACATGGCACCCGTGCGCCGCTTCGAGGAGCTCGGCGACGACCCCGAGACCGTCGCGCAGCTGCGGGAGATCTACGACGACAACCTGGAGGACGTCGACCTCGCTGTCGGAATGCTCGGCGAGCAGCTCCCGCGTGGCTTCGGATTCAGCGACACCGCGTTCCGCATCTTCGTCCTCATGGCGTCCCGGCGCCTCAAGAGCGACCGGTTCTTCGGCGTCGACTTCAACGCGAAGGTCTACACGCCGGAGGGGATGGCGTGGATCGACGGCAACGACATGTCGTCCGTCATCGTGCGGCACTACCCGGAGCTGGCGCCGGCCGTGCACGGGGTGCGCAACGCGTTCGCCCCGTGGCCGCTCCCGACGAGCTAGGCGCCCCACACCGGGCGGCTCGGATGAGAGATCCGAGCCGCCGACTGTGCTTCGCAGGAGGGACGAGCTGACTAGCAGAACGTCTTGGCGGTGGCGTTCTTCATGGTGCCGCCACCGACGGCCTTGACGAGCTCCCCGACGTTGGTGAACCCGGCCACGCCGCCGGCGTTGACGGTCTTGTGCACCTGGCCGAAGCAGGCGGCCTCGGCGGGCGCGGCGGAGGCGCCGGCTGCGGAGCCGAGCAGGGCGAGAGCTGCGATGGCCCCCGCGGCAAGAATGCGCTTCATCGGACATCCCTTCTGTTGGTGGGTGCTTGATCACCCGTCCACAGTTCTTCCGCACAGGGAGCCGTTTGGATGCAGCCCAGCCAGGTCTCTTGGCCAGGCACATGTACTGCGCGAAGTCCGCGCGGCGGACGGCACGGGGGAGCGGTGACAGACAGGTGCGCGCACGACCGCACTGTGCCTGCGACAGAACAGCCCCGGAGCCGAGTGGCTTCCGGGGCTGTGACCTGCGGTGATGTTGTGGGCGATACTGGGATCGAACCAGTGACCTCTTCCGTGTCAGGGAAGCGCGCTACCGCTGCGCCAATCGCCCGGGGTAAGTCCGGGGCACAACAAACTGCACTTGTCCTACGAGGTGGAGATGGGATTCGAACCCACGTATACGGCTTTGCAGGCCGCTGCCTCGCCTCTCGGCCACTCCACCCTGAGACCGCAGTCCAGAGCGGCTTTGGGGCCGATCAGGATGTCTGCCTCCGAGCGGACGACGGGATTCGAACCCGCGACCCTCACCTTGGCAAGGTGATGCTCTACCACTGAGCCACGTCCGCACAGCACGTCCGCCGATTTTCACCGGTGCTCCGTGTGCGTCCCGAACTCTAACCGACGACATCGGCGAGAGTCCAACTGGCTCGTCGCAGGCGCGTGTCCGTGCGGATCTGTGGGTGTCGGTAGCGTGTGCGGGTGCCCGAGAGATCCGTCCGAGCGCCCGGGATCGCTTGGTTCGCGGGTGTCGAGGCGACCGATCTGGTCGAGGTCGTGGACGTGCGGGCCGAGCCCGAGCGGTTGGCGGAGCCGGGCTGGTGGGCGGTCGTCGGTGACTTCGAAGGTCGGGTGCGGGCGTGGCGGTTCGCGACGGTCCGCCCGGCACGGCGACGGGCGGAGCCCGGGGGAGCGGCAGCGCCGTGGCACGGTCCGCACGCCGGTGCGTGGACCTCGTCCCTGGACCGAGACGCCTACACGCAAGCGGTCGGCACGGTGCGCGACCACATCCGAGATGGTGATGTTTACCAGGCAAACCTCTGCCGGGTGCTGTCGGCCGCGGTCCCGGACGAGCCCGACGCGCGTGCACTGGCAGCGGTCCTCGACGCCGGCAACCCCGCGCCGTACGCGGGCGGCGTGCACGTCCCGACCGGCTCCGACGCCGAGCCCGTCTGGGTGGTGACGGCGTCGCCCGAGCTGTTCCTCAGGGTGGCGGACGGCGTGGTGACGTCGGGTCCGATCAAGGGCACGGCGGCGACATCGGACGGCCTGACGGCCAAGGACCGCGCCGAGAACGTCATGATCACCGACCTGGTCCGCAACGACCTCCAGCGCGTGTGCGCCCCCGGCACTGTCGAGGTCACGAGCCTGCTGGGTGAGGAACGTCACCCCGGCCTGGTCCACCTCGTCTCGACAGTCCAGGGCGTCCTGGACCCCGTGGTCGCGACCGCACCGGACCTCTGGGCGCGCCTGCTGGACGCGACCTATCCGCCGGGCTCCGTCTCGGGTGCACCGAAGGCTTCGGCGCTCGACATCATCGACTCCCTCGAGACCAGTGAACGCGGACCGTACTGCGGCGCCGTGGGATGGGTCGAGGTCGGCCACGACGGCGCCGTGCGGGCCGAGCTGGCCGTCGGGATCCGGACCTTCTGGTGGTCCGACGGCGTCCTGAGGTTCGGCACGGGCGCCGGGATCACGTGGGGGAGCGACCCGGACGCCGAGTGGGCCGAGACGGAGCTGAAGGCGGCCCGGCTCGTCGGGCTCGCCTCCAACGTCGACGTCGGGCCGATCGCACGCTGATCCGACAGCCCGACCTTCGTGCGGCCGGCGACGGTGTCGCGACGCAGCCGCACGACGCCCCACCCGAGCGTCGGGGACATGGAAACGACCGGCCCCGCGTCAGCGGAACCGGTCGTCGGAGAACTTGCCGTCAGGCGGTGAGGAGCGCGGCGATGAGCGCCGTGATCTCGCCTTCCATGCGGTCACTCTCAGTACCCAGAGGCACCAATGCCTCAGTACCGCCGAGGAACCGTTCGATCGGCTCGGTGGGCGCGGCGAGCAGTGCGCTGCCCTCGACCCCACTGAGCGAAACGAGCGTGTAGTCGGGGTCTTCGTCTCGCCACACCTGGACGTCACCCGTTCCCGCAGGGGAATCCGCGGTGGCGTGCATCCCCAGGGCAAGCAGCTCCCGTCCGACGAGCCACGTCGACATGGTGTGCGGGCCGGTGAAGACCGCGCGGACCGTGTACGGATCGGTGGTCCGGAACGAGAACTCAGCACTCACCGGGATGACGCTCGCGTCGGACCCGATCAGCTGCATGGCGACGACCTCGACGACGTCGTATGCCGAGCTCGTCATCGGGTCCTCCTGTTCGCAAGGGCTGGAGGGACCATCATGGCAGGACGAATGCCGGATTGGACCGGTACGGGGCCCTAGTTCACCCGGAGGGACCTGGTGACGAACGGGGGTTGGGTCACAGCACCCAACTTTTGGATGACAGATTCGTGCCCGACTTGCCACATGGTCGCACGTATGTCGCGAATGTCCCCGTGGCCAGGGCGTTCGAGCTCTCGGTTTCGGAATCTCGTCGCTCCCCGGGTAACATCTCTTCGACATCACCCGCTGGTGTCGTGGTTCACGACAGTGTCAGCGGGCGACGGGCGATTGGCTCAGTTGGTAGAGCGCCTCGTTCACACCGAGGAGGTCATCGGTTCGAGTCCGGTATCGCCCACGTTCATCAGGAGGGGTCGGCCCACGGGCCGGCCCCTCCTGGCGTCTCCGGTCCGTCGGGTAAGCCGTCGGGCGGGCGCCGTCCCCGCCGGTAGCATCGAGTGGCCCGCCGCCCGGGCGGGCCGCCACGAAGGAGGCAGTACCGGTGCCCGAGCTCATCACCCTCACCGTCGACGGGATCGCGACCACGGTGGAGCCGGGGACGACGGGTACCGACCTGTACTCCGCCCGGCGCGACGTGGTCGTCGTCCGCGTGGACGGCGAGCTGCGCGACCTGCACCTGCCTCTCGAGCCGGGAAGCGTCGTGGAGGCCGTGACCATCGAGGAGCCCGACGGCCTTGCCGTCCTGCGGCACTCGGCAGCGCACGTGCTGGCGCAGGCCGTCCAGGAGATCGTCCCGACCGCGAAGCTGGGCATCGGCCCGCCGATCACCGACGGCTTCTACTACGACTTCGACGTGGACACCCCGTTCACCCCGGAGGACCTCAAGGCGATCGAGAAGGTCATGGGCCGGATCGCCAAGGAGGGCCAGACCTTCCGGCGCTGGGACGTCACCGAGGAGCAGGCGCGCCACGAGCTGCGCGACGAACCGTACAAGCTCGAGCTGATCGGCCTGAAGGGTGATCCTGCCGCGGCCGAGGGTGCGTCTGTCGAGGTGGGTCTGGGCGGCCTGAGCATCTACCAGAACGTCCGTGGCGCCGGCCGCGAGACCGAGCAGGTCGTGTGGCAGGACCTCTGCCGCGGGCCGCACATCCCGAGCACCCGGCTGCTGGGCAACGGCTTCCAGCTGACGAGGTCCGCCGCCGCGTACTGGCGTGGCAGCGAGAAGAACCCCCAGCTGCAGCGTGTCTACGGCACCGCGTGGCCGACCAAGGACGAGCTGCGCGCGTACCTCGAGCGGATCGCCGAGGCGGAGCGTCGCGACCACCGGCGGCTCGGCACCGAGCTCGACCTGTTCTCCTTCCCGGAGGAGATCGGTTCCGGCCTCGCCGTGTTCCACCCCAAGGGCGGCGTGATCCGCATGGAGATGGAGCACTACAGCCGGCTGCGGCACGTGCAGGGTGGGTACGAGTTCGTCAACACCCCACACATCACCAAGGGCAAGCTGTACGAGATCTCGGGACACCTCGACTGGTACTCGGAGGGCATGTACCCCCCGATGACCCTCGACGAGGAGCGCGACGCGGAAGGGCACGTCCGCAAGGCCGGCCAGCAGTACTACCTCAAGCCGATGAACTGCCCGATGCACAACCTGATCTTCGCGGCGCGCGGGCGCTCCTACCGTGAGCTGCCGCTGCGGCTGTTCGAGTTCGGCACGGTCTACCGGTACGAGAAGTCCGGTGTCGTGCACGGCATGACCCGCGCCCGTGGCTTCACGCAGGACGACGCGCACATCTACTGCACCCGCGAGCAGATGGCCGACGAGCTCACCACGACGCTGACGTTCGTCCTCGACCTGCTCAAGGACTACGGGCTCGACGACTACTACCTGGAGCTCTCGACCAAGAACCCGGAGAAGTTCGTGGGTTCCGACGAGGCCTGGGACGAGGCCACGGAGACTCTGCGCGCCGTCGCCGAGGCGTCCGGGCTCGACCTCGTGCCCGACCCGGGTGGCGCCGCGTTCTACGGCCCGAAGATCTCGGTGCAGGTCAAGGACGCGCTCGGCCGCACCTGGCAGATGTCGACCATCCAGCTCGACTTCAACCTGCCCGAGCGGTTCGAGCTCGAGTACACCGCGTCGGACGGCAGCCGTCAGCGGCCCGTCATGATCCACCGCGCGCTGTTCGGCTCGGTCGAGCGGTTCTTCGCGGTCCTCACCGAGCACTACGGCGGCGCGTTCCCGGCCTGGCTCGCGCCCGTCCAGGTGCTCGCGGTGCCGGTCGCCGAGCCGTTCGAGCCGTACCTCGACGACGTGGTGGCGCAGCTGCGTGCGCAAGGGATCCGTGCCGAGGTGGACCGGTCCGACGACCGGTTCGGCAAGAAGATCCGCAACGCGAGCACGCAGAAGATCCCGTTCGTGCTGATCGCGGGCGGCGAGGACTCTGAGGCCGGCGCCGTGTCGTTCCGGTACCGCGACGGGCACCAGGACAACGGCGTACCCGTGGCGGAGGCGATCGAGCGGATCGTCGCAGCGGTGCGCGACCGGGTGCAGGTCTGACGCGTGCGGGACCCTGAGTCGGAGCCCACCATCGAGCCTGCCGACGCGTTCGCCGGCGTGCCCGACGGCTTCGAGCGCCTCTGGACACCCCATCGGATGGCCTACATCGGGGGACAGGACAAGCCGACCGACCGAGAGGCCGGTCCCGGCTGCCCCTTCTGCCGGATCCCGACGCTCAGCGACGAGGACGGTCTGATCGTCGCGCGCGGCGAGGTCGCGTTCGTCGTGCTCAACCTCTACCCGTACAACTCGGGGCACCTCATGGTGTGCCCGTACCGGCACGTGGCGGATTACACGGAGCTCACGCAGGACGAGGTGGACGAGGTCGCCGCGCTGACCCGGACGGCCATGACGACCCTGCGTGCCGTCTCGAACCCGCAGGGCTTCAACCTGGGGATGAACCAGGGCGACGTCGCGGGGGCGGGGATCGCGGCGCACCTGCACCAGCACGTGGTGCCGCGATGGGGAGGCGACTCCAACTTCCTGCCGATCGTGGCGCGCAGCCGCGCTCTGCCCGAGCTGCTCGGCGACACGCGGGCGAGGCTCGCTGCGGCGTGGCCGAGCTCGATCGACGGGATGACTGAGGAATGATCTTGACGTGCTGAACGGACTGCGAGGCGCCATGACGCGCCTCTTCACGCCCCTGGCCAGGCTGTTGCTGCGGATGGGGGTGTCGCCGGACGCGGTGACGATCGGGGGGACGCTCGTCGTCGTCACGACCGCACTGTGGGCGTTCCCGACCGGCCACCTGCTGCTGGGCACCCTCATCATCACGGTCTTCGTGCTCACCGACTCGCTCGACGGCGTCATGGCGCGGCAGGCGGGCCGCTCCGGACCGTGGGGCGCCTTCCTCGACTCGACGATGGACCGGTTCGGGGACGGCGCGATCTTCGCCGGCCTCGTCCTGTGGTTCACCGCCGGTGGTGACGACCGGCTCACCGCGATCCTCGCGCTCGTGTGCCTGGTCCTCGGCTCGATCGTCCCGTACGCGCGGGCGAGGGCCGAGGGGCTCGGTATGACGGCCTCCGGCGGGATCGCCGAGCGTGCCGACCGGCTCGTGCTGGTCCTCGTCGCGACGGCCGTCGTCGGCATGGGCGCACCGACCGTGGTGCTCACGATCGTCCTGGCGCTGCTCGCCGTGGCATCGGCCATCACCGTCGTGCAGCGGATGAGCAAGGTGTACCGGCAGGCCACCGGAGTGACGCAGTGAAGGTGGACGTCGCTCGGCTCTACGCGCTCGGCTGGAAGGTCTCCGGCAAGGTCCCCGGCTCCCTGCTGCGCGGTGCCTTCAACGTGGTCGCCGACGTCACCTGGCTGCTGCGTACCGGCGGCGTCGTGCAGCTCGAGAAGAATCTCGCCCGCGCGCGTCCCGACCTGAGCGCCCGGTCGCTGCGGCGGCTCACGCGTGCCGGGATGCGCTCCTACATGAGGTACTTCGGTGAAGCGTTCGCGCTCACCACGATGAGCCGCGAGGTGGTCGACGCCCGGGTCCGCGCCGTGAACCTCCAGAACGTCGTCCCGCACGCGCAGTGCGGTCAGGCCGTGATCCTCGCGCTCGGACACGTGGGCAACTGGGATCTCGCAGGTGCGTGGGCGACCAGGGCGGTCGCGCCCGTGACCACGGTGGCCGAACGACTCGAGCCCCCGGAGCTGTTCGAGGAGTTCGTCGCGTTCCGCGAGAGTCATCGGGCTGACGATCTTCCCCCTGACCGGCTCGGGCGACGTGTTCCGCGGTCTGGTGCGCGCGTGCCGGAACGGACCCGGCCTGATCCCGCTCCTGGCCGACCGCGACCTGACCGCCACGGGCGTCGAGGCAGACCTGTTCGGGCTCCGAGCGCGGTTCGCCGCCGGACCTGCCGCACTGGCGGTCTCGACCGGCGCGCCACTGGTCACCACGATCGTCTACTACGAACGGCTGACCGGGGCCCGACGCAAGGCAGCGAAGTCGCCGTGGGGGACCGTCATCGACTTCATGAGCCCGATCGAGGTGCCGGACGGCATCCCGCGCGCCGACCAGGTCCGTGCCGTGACGCAGGCGTGGGTGGACCAGCTCGGCATCGGCATCCGTGCGCACCCGCAGGACTGGCACATGCTCCAGAAGGTGTTCGTCGAGGACCTCGACCCCGAGCGTTACGCGGCGACGCTCTCGAGCACGACATGAGCCTCGAGGTGGACCCGCGACAGTTGCGCGTGGGCATCGTCTGCCCCTACTCCTACGACGTGCCGGGCGGCGTCCAGTTCCACGTCCGTGACCTGGCCGAGGCGCTGATCGCCCGCGGGCACGACGTGTCCGTGCTGGTCCCGGCCGACGACGACACCGAGATCCCCGAGTACATGACGGCGGCGGGCCGTGCCATCCCGGTCCGGTACAACGGCGCGGTCGCCCGGATGACCTTCGGACCGGTCACCGCGGCACGCGTGCGCAAGTGGCTCACGGCGGGGGAGTTCGACGTGCTGCACCTGCACGAGCCAGTGACCCCGAGCCTCGGCATGCTCGCGCTGTGGATCGCCGACGGACCGATCGTCGCGACGTTCCACACCGCCCTCATCCGCTCGCGGCCGCTGCAGATGGCCTACCCGCTGGTCCGCCAGTCGCTCGAGAAGATCTCGGCGCGCATCGCCGTGTCCGAGGACGCACGCCGCACGCTCGTCGAGCACATGGGCGGCGACGCGGTCGTGATCCCGAACGGCGTCTACACGCAGGGTTTCATCGACGCCGAGCCGGACGCCCGGTGGACCGGCACGCGCGAGGCGCCCACGATCGCGTTCCTCGGGCGGCTCGACGAGGAGCGCAAGGGCCTGCCCGTCCTGCTGGACGCCGTGCCCCGCGTGCTCGCCGCCATCCCGGGGGCTCGGTTCCTCGTCGCGGGTCGCGGCGAGACGGGGCCCGACGAGGTGCGTGAGCTGCTCGGCGACAAGGCCGCGAGCGCCGTCGAGTTCCTGGGTGGGATCTCCGACGAGGACAAGGCCCGGCTGCTCTCGTCGGTCGACATCTACTGCGCCCCGCAGACCGGCGGCGAGAGCTTCGGCATCGTGCTCGTCGAGGCGATGAGTGCCGGCGCGGCAGTCGTCGCGAGCGACCTGGGTGCGTTCTCGCGGGTGCTCGACGACGGCGCGGCCGGCGTGCTGTTCGCCACGGGTGACAGCGCGGCGCTGGCTGCAACCCTGCTCCGCGTGCTGAACGATGCCGCCCTTCGCGCCGCGGTCACCGCGCGTGCTCAGGAGGTGGTCCCGCAGTACGACTGGGCGGTGGTGACCGACCAGGTCCTCACCGTGTACGAGATGGTCGTCGCCGACCGTCGGGCGCCGGTGCGCGAGGATCCCTCGTCGCAACGCGGTGCGCGCCTCTTCGGACGGAGTGAGGCCCGATGAGCTGGTCGGAGCTGTTCGTCTACATCACGATCGTCCTCGCGCTCGCCCTGTGGTGGGTGTGGGTCGCTGCTTCGCGCCTCGACAGGTTGCACCGCAAGGTCTCGTCCTCGAAGGCGGTCCTCGACGCCCAGCTCGTCCGACGGGCGACGGTCGCGGCCGAGCTGGCGACCTCGGGGCTGTTCGACCCGGTCAGCTCCGTGCTGGTCGGTGAGGCGGCATGGGCCGCACTGTCCGCGGGCGGGCCGGACGTCACGGAGGACGGCTCCCTGCCGGCCGACCTGCGCCGGCTGCTGGCGTCGGACCGTGGGGCGGTCCCGCTGATCGAGGACCGTCCCGCGCACGAGCGCCGCGTCCCCGTGGACCGCGGGCGGATCGAGAGCGAGCTGTCCGCGACGCTGCGCGAGGTGCTCGACGACCCGGACGAGGTCGCCGCCCTGCGCGCCGACCCCACGGGCAACGAGCTCGTCGAGGCGCTCGCCTCCGCCTGGTACCGGGTCCAGCTCGCCCGGCGGTTCCACAACGAGGCGGTCTCGCAGACGGCGCTCGCACGCAGCGGTCCGCTCGTCCGGCTCATGCGTCTGGCCGGCCACGCGCCCGCGCCGCACTCGCTCGAGCTCGACGACACGTGGCCGGAGAACCTGGGCCGGCCGGGCACCCGATCGGCAGCCGGTTCCGACGGCAGGGCGACCTGAGACGGTCCCCGATAGGTCCCGATGCACGGTCTACGATTGCTCCCTGCGGTCAGCACGGCCGCGATCCCGTCCAAGATCCACCCGCACACGATCTGTGAGGCTCGACGTGACCAGCGAGAACAGCCAGCCGACCACCGCGACGCACGCCGGCGTCATCGGCACCGCACGCGTGAAGCGCGGCATGGCCGAGATGCTCAAGGGCGGCGTCATCATGGACGTCGTCACCGCCGACCAGGCGAAGATCGCTGAGGACGCCGGCGCGGTCGCCGTCATGGCGCTCGAGCGCGTCCCGGCCGACATCCGCGCCCAGGGCGGCGTCGCCCGCATGAGCGACCCGGACCTCATCGACGGCATCATCGAGGCCGTCTCGATCCCCGTCATGGCGAAGGCCCGCATCGGTCACTTCGTCGAGGCGCAGGTGCTGCAGTCGCTCGGCGTCGACTACATCGACGAGTCCGAGGTCCTGACTCCCGCCGACTATGCCCACCACATCGACAAGTGGGGCTTCACCGTTCCCTTCGTCTGCGGCGCGACCAACCTGGGCGAGGCGCTGCGGCGCATCACCGAGGGTGCGGCGATGATCCGGTCCAAGGGCGAGGCGGGCACGGGCGACGTCTCCAACGCGACGACCCACATGCGCACGCTGCGCGACCAGATCCGCCGCCTCACCTCGCTGCCGGAGGACGAGCTGTTCGTCGCCGCCAAGGAGCTCCAGGCGCCGTACGACCTGGTCAAGGAAGTCGCCGAGCTCGGCAAGCTCCCCGTCGTTCTCTTCACCGCTGGCGGCATCGCGACCCCCGCCGACGCCGCGATGATGATGCAGCTCGGTGCCGAGGGTGTCTTCGTCGGCTCCGGCATCTTCAAGTCGGGCAACCCCGCCGAGCGCGCTGCGGCGATCGTCAAGGCGACCACCTTCTTCGACGACCCCGACGTGATCGCCAAGGTCTCGCGCGGTCTCGGTGAGGCCATGGTCGGCATCAACGTCGAGGACGTTCCCGAGCCGCACCGCCTGGCCGAGCGCGGCTGGTGACGAGCGACCCTCTGGTGGAGGCCGCGGACGATCCGTCCGCGGCCTCAGCCGTCTCTCCGAGGTCCGGTGCCGACGGTGGGGGACCCGTGCACGGTCTCGGGCCCGAGTGGCGGCGCGGCGACGACGGCCTGCTCTTCCGCGAGGCCGCTCGCGTGATCCTGCTCGACGAGGACGACCGCGTGCTGCTCATCCGCGGGCACGACGTCGACCAGCCCGATCGGAGCTGGTGGTTCACGGTCGGCGGAGGGATCGACGACGGCGAGGACGCGGCGGCGGCAGCGCTTCGCGAGGTGCGCGAGGAGACGGGCATCGTGCTGGGCCCCGACGACCTGGTCGGGCCGGTGTTCACGCGCTCCGCGATCTTCGACTTCTACGCCGAGCACTGCCGGCAGGACGAGGTCCTCTACCTGGCGCGGGTCCCCGCGGCTGCGTTCGGGGACGGGCACCGGGCGGGCTGGACCGACCTGGAGCTCGACGTCATCGACGAGCTGCGGTGGTGGTCGCTCGACGACCTCGAGCGGGTCGACATCGAGGTGTTCCCGGACAGCCTGGTCTCGCTCGTGCGCGGCCTGCTGCCCGCGTGGGACGGCGTCGCCAGGCACCTGGGGCTCGCGCGCGAGTGAGCGGTGCGCGAGCGGAGCGCGAGCCGTGGCCGACCCGGCTCAGGTCACCGCGTTGCGGGTCGCCCACGCCGGGTCGAGGTGCTCGTCGGCGAGGAGCACTGCCTGCAGGGCGCTCGCCGCGGTGACCATGTCGGCGTGCGTCAGGTAGGGCGCTGCGACGCCGAGGCGCACGATGTCGGGCGTCCGGAAGTCGCCGACGACGCCGCGGGCGGCGAGCGCCTGGACGATGCCGTAGGCGGCTGGATGACGGACCGCGACCTGTGATCCGCGGACCTCGTCGTCCTCGGGTGAGGCAAAGGCAGCGTCGGGCACCAAGGCCCTGATCGCCGTGCGGAGGAACCGGGTGAGCGAGAGCGACCGCGCTCGGACGGCCTCGATGTCGACGCCGTCGAGAGCCTGGAGCGCCGCCTCGAGCGCGAGCAGCGACAGCAGCGGGGGAGTTCCGATCCGCGCGCGGGCGATCCCCGGCGCTCCCCGGTACTCGTCGGCCATCTCGAACGGCTCGGCGTGACCGTGCCAGCCGGGTATCACGTTGACGAACGCACCCTGGTGGCGGGCCGCGACGTAGCCGAACGCCGGCGCCCCCGGACCACCGTTGAGGAACTTGTAGCCGCAGCCGACAGCCAGGTCCACTTCGTGCCGATCGAGATCGACGGGTACGGCGCCCGCCGAGTGGCACAGGTCCCACACAGCGAGCGCACCGACCGAGTGGGCCGCGGCCGTGAGGCCGGGGAGGTCCAGCAGCTCGCCGGTCCGGTAGTCGACGTGCGACAGGACCACCGCGGCGACCTGCTCGTCGAGCAGCGCCGGGATCTCGTGCGGCCGCGCGTGCACGACGCGCCACCCGATCTGCGCGGCGACGCCGTCGACCACGTAGCGGTCGGTGGGGAAGCCGTCCGGCTCGGTGAGGACGACCGTCCTTCCCGGACGCAGCGCGGCCGCCGCGTGCAGGCTCTGGTGCAACCGGACACTCGTCGAGTCCCCGACGACGACCTGTCCGGGCGCTGCGCCGACGATGCGGCCGATCGCGTCGCCGACCCGTCCAGGCGCGTCCCACCAACCATGGGTGTTCCACGAGGCGATCAGGTCTCGTCCCCACTGCTCCCGGAGGACCGCGGCGACGGCGTCGGGGACGCCGGCCGGGAGGGCGCCGAGCGAGTTGCCGTCGAGGTAGACGACCCCCTCAGGCAGCAGGAACCGGTGGCGCAGGTCGGTGGAGGCGTGCGCCGCGTCGAGCTCCGCGGCGCGCTGATCGAGGTCGGTCACAGCGGTCGAGCGTACGGCTGGCACCCTCGCCTATGCGTCGACCAGCCGGCCGTCGGCGAGCCGGACCACGCGGTCGGCGAGGGCCATCATCAGCGGGTCGTGCGTGGAGACGATGGCCGTCATGCCCTCCGCCTCGACGACAGCCCGCAGGAGCGCCATGACCGCCGTGCCGGTCTCGCTGTCCAGCTGGCCGGTCGGCTCGTCGGCGATCAGCAGCCGCGGTGAGGCGGCGAGCGCCCGCGCGATCGCGACACGCTGCTGCTGACCGCCCGACAGCTCCGCGGGCCGCTGCGCTGCGTGCCCGCCGAGACCGACCAGGTCCAGGAGCAGCTGCACGCGGGCCTCGCGCTCGACGGTCGGCACGCGGCGCAGGCGCAGGGGGACACCGACGTTCTCGGCTGCGGACAGCACGGGTACCAGACCGAAGGTCTGGAACACGAAGGAGACGACGTCCCGGCGCAGCTCGACCAGCCCTGCCTCGTCGAGCGACGACACCTCGCGTCCGTCGACGACCACACGCCCTTCGTCGGGCCGGTCGAGGCCGCCGACGCAGTTCAGGAGCGTCGTCTTGCCCGACCCCGACCTCCCGACGAGCGCGACGAGCTCCCCGGGTGCCACCGTGAACGAGACGTCGTGCACGGCGTGCACCGCCGCCGCGCCATGCCCGTAGGTGCGGCTGACGTGCTCGACGCTGACCGCGGGCGCCGCGGTCGTCGCCGTCGGACCGACGGGCACCGTCGTGGTCATCGCTGCTCCTCGTCGCTGCGCCTAGGGGTCTCGGGCCGGATGGAGACGTGAGACTCCTCCAGTGCCAGGCGCACGCGCCCGACGAGCTCGAGAGCCTCGCGGTACTCACGCGGGAGCTGTACGCGCCCGGCGCGGTCCAGGACGGCGAGCTCCTCGGCGATGACGTGCTCCGTCCCGTCGTCCTGGATGTGCGTCCGGCGGACGGTCTCGGACGACGTGCGGCCGTCGCGGATGGCCACGGTGCGCCGGACGTGCTCGGAGACGCCGGGGTCGTGCGTCACGATCACGACGGTCGTGCCCAGCTCACGGTTCACGGTTCGCAGGCTCTCGAGGACGTCGTGCGACGTCGCGGTGTCGAGCTCGCCCGTGGGCTCGTCGGCGAACAGCACGCGCGGCGCGTTCGCCAGGCCGACCGCGATCGCGACGCGCTGCTGCTCGCCGCCCGACATCTCGCCCGGACGCCGGTCCGAGCAGTATCCGACCCCGAGCACGTCCAGCAGCTCGTCCGTGCGCTGTGACCGCTCGCGCGCCGGAGCCCCGGCGAGCATCAGCGGGAACGCCACGTTCTCCGCGGCGGACAGGTAGGGCACGAGGTTGCGCGCCGTCTGCTGCCACACGAACCCGACCATCGAGCGCCGGTACTCCACCCGCTGCCGGGCCGTCATCGCCATGAGGTCCCACGTCCCTACGCGCACGCGGCCGGCCGTCGGTACGTCGAGGCCGGACAGGACGGAGAGGAGGGTCGACTTGCCCGAGCCTGACGCCCCGACGATCGCGACGAGCTCGCCGGCCTCGACGAGCAGGTCGAGGCCCTGCAGCGCCTGCACCTCGACGCCGTCGGACTGGTAGATGCGCACGAGCGAGTCGCACACGATGAGCGCGTGCTCGCCGAAGTCGTCCGTGCGTGCGCGGGCGCGTTCCTCCAGCGAGCCGAGTGTCGTCGTCATCGCGTGGTCTCCCTCGTCGTGTTCCTGGTCGTTCTCATCGCTCGCCCACCCGCAGCACCTCGCCGAGCTTGTCGCGGCGCCGTACCGCGCCCTCGACCAGCACGGTCACGACCAGCGCGACCGTGACCGTCACGACGGCTCCGAGCAGCGGCCACCAGCCGATGCGCAGGACGGGGGGCCCGTACCCGCCAGTGGCGAGCTCCAGCCCGAGCGCCGCGGACGTCAGCCACGGGACCGCGACGCCGATCGCCGTGCCCGCGACGATCGCCGCGACCGCGAGCGGTGCGAGCTCTGCGAACGTCAGGAGGGAGCCGGTGCGCGCGTCGAGCCCGAGCGTGCGCAGCGCGGACAGCGCGCGACCGCGTTCTCGCGACGTCGCGGCGACCAGGAGCACCAGAGCGAGCGCGGCGTACGCGGCGAGCGCGCCGCAGGTCGCGAGCAGGAGCAGCACCAGGTCGCGGTTGAGGGGTGAGGCCCGCCAGTCCGAGAGCCAGCCGTCGCGCGAGGTGACGTCGACCCGGGGCCGGTCGTCGAGCTGCAGCGCCCGCGTCGCGGCGAGGGCGCCGGGTCCGTCGACGAGGATCGTGCTCGGGTCGGTCGTCACACCCTGCGTGGCGGCGAACGTCGTCCGGTCGACGAGGACGCGACCGTCGGGTGCGGACCCCGTGGCGTTCGTGCGCACGCGCGGTTCGTCGCCCACCGAACCGACGACGTCGAGCGTCACGGGCCCGGCCAGTGTCCAGATCTCGGGCGCGACGAGCTCGACCGCCGCGGAGAGCTCGGGGCCGACCAACGCCGGAAGCTGCGCGGGGTCGCCCGCCACGAGGCGTCGCAGTGCGTCGTCGGGCCGGCCGTGGGCCGACGCGATGACGGCGAGCTGCTCCGCGTCGACCAGGACCAGATCGACCGTCGTGCCTGAGTCCTGTCCGAGCGAGCGTCCCGCGAGGACCGCGATCCCGGCGACCGAGGTCACTCCGGGCTGCGAGCGCAGCGCGGTGACGTCCCGTTCCGTGAGCTGCCCCTCGACGCGCACGTCGGCGCCCGTGCGCGCGTCTGCGGCCGCGCTCTGACCGGCGTCGACGGTCGTGACGATCGTCCCGCAGAACACGACGAGCGCGACCGACACTGTCAGCGCCATCAAGGGGAGCGCGGTGCCGGTCGCGGCACTCGCGCGCGCGGTCGCGACGACCGGAACAAGCCCGCGGCCCTCCTGTGCGGCGCGGCTGAGCCGACGCAGGACGGGCGGCAGGAGGCGCACGACGACGAGCGTCGCAGCCGCCGCGACGAGCAGCGGCGTCGCTGCGAGCAGGAGGTCGACGCCCCCGGTGGTGGTCTGCGCCAACCCACGCCGACGGACCGAGACGACGGCGCCGACGGCGATGACGACGAGCGTCGCCCCGGCGACGACCCGGCGGGCGTGGCGTCGACCACGCAGGCGGTCGCGGTCCGACCGGTTGGCCGGTGTGCGACGACCGGAGTACGAGGTCCGGACGTGCAGGGCGGACATGATCGCCGGGGCCAGTGCGGCGACGACGACCAGCGCGACGGCCACGGCGGCACCGCCACCGGGTGCTGCCCCGGCCAGCAGCGCCCCGGCGCACCCGGCCACGACCGCGATCGGGGCCGACTCGAGCAGTGCGCGGACCACGACCGAGGCGATCGAGGCGCCGCGTGCGCGCTCGGCGAGCAGGTACGGCTCACGTCGGGTCACGAGCAGGCGGGCGGCCAGCACGAGCACGAGGGCGCCCACCCCGGCGAGACCGAGCACGAGGACGGACTGCTGGGCGGCAGCGGCGTCGAGCCGTCCCTGGACCGCGGCGAGCGTGGACGCGAGCGATGTCGAGACGGTGATCGGACCGCCGGCAGCCTGCGTCAGTGCGATCGGGTCGGTACGGACCTGGGCGACGGCCGTGCGGATGGAGCGGGTCGAGTCGGCGTCGATCATGGTCGCGGCCGGGGTGTACCGGTACTGCGTCGTGAGCAGGCGCGGCCGGACGACGAGCTCGACGTCCGGCAGGGATGTCTCGGAGACCAAGAGTGCGACCTGCGCGACCTCGTCCGTCGATGCGGCCTCGCGCGCGTCCAGGAGGTCGGGGAAGGCCGCCCACACCCGGTCGTCGGGGTCGTCGACCGTGTACAGCCCTGTGACGACGAGGTCGACCGGGCCATAGGTTCCCAGAACGACGTCGGCGCTGTCGCCGGGCCGGACCCCGAGCTGAGCGGCGGCGTCAGCCTCCATCCCGACCTGTACCTCGTGGTGCGCGGGGGTTGTGCGATCGGGGTCGCGCTCGGGGAGCGCCGCGGCGGACGGCTCCGCGCCTTCGACCCACCGAACCAGCCCCGACTGGCGCTCCGCTTCGGGGTCGCCGACGTAGACGAGCCGCGTGGTCACCGAGCGGGGTCCGCTGTCGGTCGCGATGCGACCGCGGATGATGGGCGTCGACACAGACACCACGGCCGGGCCGGTGATGGTCCGCAGCGGGTCGGGCAGAGCCTCTTGGACGCTTGCTGCGTTCGTGCGTTGGGTGGCGGCGATGTTCGGGTCGCGGGTGTCCGAGGCACTCGTCCCGAAGCCGGGCCGGACTGCCGCACCGGCTCGCGCGACGAGGTCTGCGGAGCTGCCGGCCTCGACCACGGCGGCGCGCACGGCCTCGTCGGCAGCGTGCTCGACGACCCGCGGGACCGCGAACGAGAGCGCCACGGTGACGGCCAGGACGATGGCGGTGAGCGCCAGCAGACCCGCGTCGGAGACGCTGCGCCTGCGCGCCACGAGCGCCGCGCCGGAGGTAGCGGCGCGGACGCCGGAGCGCACCGCGGTGAGGGTGCTCATCACTCGTCCCCCAGACGCAGCAGCTCGCCCGACGCGCGCTTCAGCAGCGTGCTCGTGGTGACACCCACGACGAGTGCCACGAGCGCGACCAGGCCGCTCAGCAGCGCGAGCTGGGCCGCCCAGTCCCACTGGACCTCGACGCCGGGCACGGGGGGTTCCCCCGCGGACGACGTGGTGATGAGCGGTGCGACCACGTAGGCGAGGAGCATGCCGAGGCCCAGGCCGACGACGATCCCGACGACACCGAAGATCGCATGCTCGACGAGGACCGACCGCACGAGTCCCGAGCGGGTGGCGCCGAGCGCTTGGAGCCGCGCGAGCTCGAGCCGTCGCGACCGGACCGTGACGGCTGCGCTCATCGCGAGCCCGCTCACCGCCAGAGCGAGCGCTGCCGCGACGACGATCCACAGTGCCGCCTGGACACCGACGTGCAGCGGTCCCTCCGTCGCGACCTGCCGTTCCGTCGCTCGGACCACGGTCGTCGCCCCGTCCTGCGCGATCGCTGCCGCGACGGCCGCGGCCCGTTCGTCCGGGACGGCGATCCACCACTCGTCCACCAGGGACTGACCGGAACCGGCCAGGAGGACCTCACGGCCGAGCAGATCAGAGTCGACGAGCACGCCACGGCCCGACGGGTGCCCCGGGAGGTACGGGACCGTGCCCACGATCGTGACCCGGACGTCGGCACCGGCGACCGAGAGCAGCAAGGTGTCGCCGATGCTCGTGTCGAGCGCGTCGAGGACGTTCGGCGTCACCAGCGCACCGACCTTGGACTTCCCCGCCGACGGGTCGGCGAACGTTGCCGCGGAGAGGTCGGGCACCGCACCGAAGTCCGGACGCGCGGCGAGGATGGTCGTGAGGACGAGCGAGCCGGCGTCTGCGGTGGCGCCGGCCTTCGAGCGGCGCGAGCTCCAGGTCGCGCCCGCGAGACCCACCGGCTCGACGGACGTGAGGTCGGCCGGTTGCGGCACACCGTCGCCGGTGCTCGACGTGCCGCCGGCGACCCGAAGGTTCGAGAGGTGCAGCGAGAGGCGGACGTCGTGCTCGAGCAACGCGAGCGGGTCGGGGACTGCGCGCGCGACCACGCCGACGAGCTGGAGGCCGGACCGTGCGGACGGCAGCTCGAGGACGACGTCGGCGCGGGTCTCGTCGAACTCCAGGGTCGGCAGGGGGAGCGCGGTCCGGACGCCGGTCGTGTCCTGGACGACGAGCGAGGCGAGGACCGACGCGTCCGCGGGCCCCGTGGCGGCAGTGCTCAGGTCGACGACGACGTAGCGCGGTTCGCCGGGCAGCGGGATTCCGGTCGCGGGCTCGCCCGGTCGCAGCGCTGCGGTCGCCGCACCCCACCCGGCCTTGCTCTGGCCGCGGAGCAGGTCGCCCGCGCGCGTCGTGTCGACGGCCAGGAGCGTGGTGGGCACACCGCCCTCACCGGAGGAGGCGACGGCGCTCGGGATCCCGATCGTCACGTCGCGCACGGTGACCGGTGCCGCTTGTTCGGCGCCGGCCACGGCGGTGATCCGGGCCGCCGCGGCCAGGGGCGTGCCGTCGACCGGCGTGGCTCGCACGTCCGCACCGACCGCGAGGTCCGTCTGGTCCTGCTGCGAGGCGCGCCAGGTAGCGAGGAACGACGACGAGAATGCGCCGACGCCGACCGCGAGCGTGAGCAGCAGCACGGCGGCTGTGGCACGAGCGGGCCGGCGACCGATCTCCCAGGCCGCCAAGGGAGCGACCCAGGAACGACTCCGTGCCGCGAGCCGCTCGCCCACGTGTGCCACGACGGGCAGGAGCCGGAGCGCTAGCACGGAACCGGCCAGCAGCACGAGCGCAGGCGCGAGGACGAGGACGGGGTCGACGCCGGCGGACCCGCCTGACGTGCTCCCCACCGGTGAGCGGTACGAGTGCAGCTGCCAGAGCGCAACCCCTGCCAGGACGAGCAGCGCGAGGTCCGCTCCTGAGCGTGCAGCGGAGCCGCGTCGCTCCTGCCGGACCTGCGCGCGCTCGGGACCACCGCGGCGCAGCAGCGGTCCGACGAGGACGCCGGACAGCACGAGCGCCGACAGCGCGCAGGTGACCCACAGGATCACGGGCTGGCCGGGGTCGACATCAAGACCGCCGCGGCGCACGGCCGGGACCACGGCGAGCGCACGGAAGGCCGCCAGCGCGAGGAACGGTGCGGTCACGGCCGCCGCGACCGCGATCGCCAGTGCCTCCAGCACCGCGAGCCTCAGGAGCTGCCCGTGCGACGCGCCACGCGAGGCCATGAGCTCTTGCTCCGGGACCCGCCGGTCGGCCAGCATCCGTGCGGCGAGCAGCAGCACGGTGACGGCGAGCGTCAGCAGCAGGAGCGCGACGACGACGAGCGTCACGCGCGTCACCTGGAGGCTCCCCACCGCGTCGTCGACCGTCCCGGCGAGCCGGGTGACGACAGACGAGTCGAGTGCGTCGTCGGCCGTGGCCGCGGCGAGGCGGAGCTGGGCGTCGTCGAGGCGCTGCCGCAGCCCGTCGACCGAGGTGCCACCGACGTCGGCAAACCGTGGGTGCGCGACGAGGTGCGCGACGCCGAGGCGTGCCGTCCCGTCGGTCAGCACTGAGGCGTCGCCGACCACGAACGGACCCCACGCCTGCGTCAGGAGCATCCCGGCCGACCCGAGCACCGGGTAGGCGGGATCGTGCTGCGCACCACCCAGCTCGTCGCGCCCCCAGGTCGAAGCCGCTCCCGTGAGCGCGAAGGTGCCGGTGACCACGAACGTCGCCGTCTTCTTCGCCGCAGCCTCCTTGGCCTCGAGAACGGTGCCGACCGACCAGCCGTAGGCGTCCGCGGCGACCTGCGGGACCGCGACGAGCACGCGCCCCTGGTCGTCGACACCTGAAGCGGGCAGCGCTCCACTGAGGACCGTGCTGCGTTCGGTGAGCTGGGGTGCGGCCGCGAGATAGGCGTACGGAGCGACGGGGTCGGCTGTGCCCTGCAGGGAGTAGGTGGCCGACGTGAGCCACTCCTCGCGGCCCGCGGGCACGTCGCCGAGCAGCTCGTCGAGGACGCGCGTTCCCGCCGCTACGGCGGGCGCGGCGTCGCCCGAGCTCAGCTTGAGGGTGACGTCGATCTCCCGGTCGGACTCGCTGGTCCGGTCGAGCGCGACGGCCAGCATGTGGTGCTGGCTCGTCGAGAGCAGGAGCGCGAACGTGCCGAGGACGGTGGTGCCGACCAGTGCGACGGCCAGGACTGCCAGGATCAGGGTCTGCTGGGAGCGTGCACGGCGCAGCAGCAGTCGGCTGTTGCCTCCCATGGCCCTCCAGACGTCGCTGTCTCTACCGACTGACCGACAGGTCCTCGGGCAATGCCATCGCGGTGATGCTAAGGCACAGAAGTAAGTGTGGGAGCGATTCCACCTGCCGGATCGAGGACGCGCCGACGGCGTGCACCGCACGGGGGTGGAATTGTCCCGGTGGTCGCGTCGGCCGCCGCAGGTGATCGCGAACTAGGATCGCCCGCTGTGACCGTGACCGTCGGAGTCCTCGCCCTGCAGGGAGACGTGCGCGAGCACGTGCACGCCCTGACCGCTGTCGGGGTCTCGGCTGTGCCCGTGCGTCGCGAGCGCGAGCTCGACGCCGTCGACGCGCTGGTGCTGCCGGGTGGCGAGTCCACGACCATGGACAAGCTGCTGCGCGCGTTCGACCTGTTCGAGCCGGTCCGTGCGCGGTTGCGCGCGGGGATGCCCGCCTACGGCTCGTGCGCGGGCATGATCCTGCTCGCCGACCGCGTGCTGGGCGGGATCGAGGGCCAGCAGACGCTCGGCGGGGTGGACGTCACCGTGCGTCGGAACGCCTTCGGTCGGCAGGTCGAGTCCTTCGAGACGGACCTCGACATCGACGGGATAGACGGGTCGGTGCACGGGGTGTTCATCCGTGCGCCGTGGGTCGAGGAGGTCGGTCCGGCCGCCACCGTGCTGGCGCGCGTCGAGACGGGTCCGGCCGCCGGTAGGATCGTTGCCGTCCGCCAGGGACCGTTGCTCGTGACCTCGTTCCATCCGGAGGTCACCGGGGACACCCGGGTGCACCAACTGTTCGTAGAGATCGTCCGCGACACCCTGTGAGACCGGCGCTGCAGCCGTCCATGGGCGCCCGCGGGAGACGAAGGGGTAGCTGAAGCGATGTCGGGTCACTCCAAGTGGGCCACCACCAAGCACAAGAAGGCCGTGGTCGACGCCAAGCGGAGCAAGCTCTTCGCCAAGCTGATCAAGAACATCGAGGTTGCCGCGCGCACCGGTGGCGGTGACCTCGCGGGCAACCCGACGCTCTTCGACGCGGTGCAGAAGGCCAAGAAGTCGTCGGTCCCGATCGACAACATCAACCGCGCGGTCAAGCGCGGGTCGGGCCAGGAAGCCGGCGGCGCGGACTACGCCACGATCATGTACGAGGGCTACGGCGCCGGTGGCATCGCGGTCCTCGTCGAGTGCCTGACGGACAACCGCAACCGTGCCGCGTCCGACGTGCGCGTGGCGTTCACGCGCAACGGCGGGCAGATGGCCGACCCGGGTTCGGTCTCCTACCTGTTCTCGCGCAAGGGCGTCGTCATCGTGCCCAAGGACGGCACGGACGAGGACTCCGTCGTGGAGGCCGTCCTGGACGCGGGCGGCGAAGAGGTCAACGACCTCGGCGAGGCGTTCGAGGTGCTCTCCGAGGCCACCGACCTCGTGCCGGTCCGCACGGCCCTGCAGTCCGCCGGCATCGAGTACGACTCTGCCGACGTCGTGTTCTGGCCGGCCACGCAGATCGAGGTCGACGCCGAGGGCGCGCGCAAGATCCTGCGGCTCATCGACGCGCTCGAGGACTCGGACGACGTGCAGAACGTCTACGCCAACTTCGACGCCTCCGACGAGGTCATGGCGGAGCTCGAGTCCGAGGACTGAGGCGGAGCGCAGCGAAGGGTGGGGGCGCGCCAGCGCACCCGCCCGCAGCGGAGCGCAGGCTCAGGCCGACCATGAGTCCGAGGACTGAGGCGGACCGCAGGCTCAGGCCGACCGTGAGGACGACTGAGCACCCTGCGCACAGGGACCTGGCCGCTCGGCGGCCGGGTCCCTCTGTCGTCGGCGGGCCTCCCCGGAACCCGCGGGTCCGGCTGCGACCATGACGGCGTGCGCGTCCTCGGAGTCGACCCAGGCCTGACCCGGTGCGGCCTCGGCGTGGTGGACGGCCTGCCCGGTCGGCGCCTGGCGATGGTCGCGGTCGGTGTCGCGACGTCGGACGCCCTGTGGGACGTCGACCAGCGGCTGCTGCGCATCGAGACGCAGATCGAGGAGTGGCTCGAGGAGCACGCCCCCGACGCCGTCGCCGTCGAGCGGGTGTTCGCGCAGCAGAACCTGCGCACCGTCATGGGCACGGCCCAGGTCGCGGGCATCGCGATGGTGGCCGCGGCGCGCCGCCGGATCCCTGTCGCGCTGCACACGCCGAGCGAGGTCAAGGCGGCCGTCACGGGCAACGGCCGGGCCGAGAAGGCGCAGGTCCAGTCGATGGTGCAACGCCTCCTGCACCTGGAGGAGCTGCCACGCCCCGCCGACGCCGCCGACGCGCTCGCGCTCGCCGTCTGCCACATCTGGCGACCCGCGGGTGCGCTCGGGGCACCGCAGCGAGCTCCGGGCTCGTTGACGCCGGCCCAGCGCGCGTGGGCCGCGGCCGAGCAGACCGCCCGACGCCGCGGCTGACCGCGTGTCACTCGTACACCTGTTCGTCTCGGTGTGCCAGCATGGACGCATGCGCTTCGACCTTCGCTCTGACCAGGTGGCAGCCCGATGATCGCCTCAGTCCACGGCACGGTGCAGGCCGTCCGGCTCGACGCCGCGGTCGTCGAGGTCGGGGGAGTCGGCCTCCTGGTGCACGCCACGCCCGCCACGCTCGCGGGACTGCGCGTCGGCTCGTCCGCCCAGCTGGCCACGTCCCTGCTCGTGCGCGAGGACGCCCTGACGCTCTTCGGGTTCGCCGACGCCGACGAGCGCGAGGTGTTCGAGATCGTGCAGACCGTGAGCGGGGTCGGCCCACGGCTGGCCCTCGCGATGCTCGCGGTGCACACCCCCGACGGGCTGCGCCGAGCGGTGCTCGACGAGGACTTCAAGGCACTGCAGCGCGTGCCTGGGATCGGCCTGAAGGGCGCCCAGCGCATCGTGCTCGAGCTCAAGGACCGCATCGGGGTCCCGGCTGCGGCATCGTCCGCCGCAACGCCCGCAGCCGTCCCGGGCGACCGCCGGGACATGGTGGTCGAGGCCCTCGTCGGTCTGGGCTGGACGGCCCGCGCGGCAGGCGACGCGGTCTCGACCGTGCTGGAGGGCTCCGAGGGGCCGGTCGCGCAGGACGAGGTCGCTGGCGTGCTGCGCGCCGCGCTGCGGACGCTGGGCGGTGGGCATGTCTGACGGCGAGGAGCTCGTCACCGAGCGGTTCGGTGCGGAGTCCTTGGTCAGGCCCGCCGCCGACGACATCGAACGGGCTGCTGAAGCGGCGCTCCGCCCGCGCAACCTCGACGAGTTCGTCGGCCAGCGCGTGGTGAGGGACCAGCTGTCGCTCGTGCTCCAGGCCGCCCGTGCGCGCGGCCGTGCGCCGGACCACGTCCTGCTGTCCGGTCCGCCCGGGCTCGGCAAGACCACGCTCGCCATGATCATCGCCGCGGAGCTGGCCACGTCGCTGCGCGTTACGAGCGGGCCGGCGATCCAGCACGCAGGTGACCTGGCCGCCGTCCTGTCCTCCCTGGAGGAGGGCGAGGTGCTCTTCATCGACGAGATCCACCGGCTGGCCCGGCCCGCCGAGGAGCTGCTGTACGTCGCCATGGAGGACTTCCGCGTCGACGTGATCGTGGGCAAGGGTGCCGGCGCGAGCGCCATCCCGCTGTCGCTTCCCCCGTTCACGGTCGTCGGGGCCACCACCCGGGCAGGACTGCTCCCGGCGCCGCTGCGTGACAGGTTCGGCTTCACGGCTCATCTCGACTTCTACTCGACCGACGAGCTCGAGCGCGTGCTCCTGCGGTCCGCCGGGCTGCTGGGCGTCCCGCTCGAGCACGAGGCCGCCGCCGAGATCGCCTCCCGGTCGCGGGGGACGCCGCGCATCTCGAACCGGCTGCTGCGCCGCGTGCGCGACTGGGCGGAGATCCGCGGGGACGGACAGCTCAGCCTGTCGGCGGCCCGGTCCGCGCTCGAGGTGTACGAGGTCGACGAGCTGGGCCTCGACCGGCTCGACAGGGCCGTGCTCTCGGCCCTGTGCACGAGGTTCGGCGGCGGACCCGTGGGGCTGACCACGCTGGCGGTCGCCGTCGGCGAGGAGCCTGAGACCGTCGAGACGGTCGCGGAGCCGTTCCTCGTGCGCGAGGGACTGGTCGGCCGGACGCCGCGCGGTCGGATCGCGCTCCCTGCCGCCTGGACCCACCTCGGCCTCGACGTGCCGCACACGGCAGGGACGCTGTTCGGGTAGTTTCAGGTGCCCTGGCAACGCGTCGGGGCTGGTACGGCCCGGGATTCCGCGCATCGCGGAACCTCTTGCCGTGGTCAGGCGTTGGAGCGGCGAGTCGCTGCGCCTAGACTGCGGCGGAAACGTCACCTTGATCGGAGCTCGTTGCTGTGGACCCCCTCCTTATCTTCGTCGTCATCGCCGTGGCCGGTTTGCTCTTCATGTCGAGCCGCACGCGAAAGACGCAGCGCGCCGCCATGGAGTTCCGCAACACCCTGGGACCCGGCGACGAGGTCATGACGCACTCGGGTCTGCTGGGCACGGTCGTGGAGGTCGAGGACGACGTCATCACGCTCGAGTCCGCCCCGGGCAGCCGCAGCCGCTGGATCCGCGCGGCGATCTCCAAGAAGATCGAGCCGCCGGTCGACGACGTCGAGGACGAGGACGCCACGGACGAGGACGACGACGACGACGTCGACGGCTACGACGACGCCGTGAGCGACGCCGACCGGATCGAGCACGCGAACGACACCGTGATCGACGTCCCCGACGACCTGTCGTCCCTGCCGCCTGTTCGCAAGGACGGGGACGCAGACCAGAAGTAAGCCTTCGGTCCGGGCGCAGATGCCCGGACCTTGACCCCACCCGCTGCTCCCGGCGGGTGCGCGCACGAGAGAAGAACTCCGTTGGCTCCTCCCACACGCCGTCGCAGGCCCGTCCGAACTCTGGTCGTGCTCGGCATCATCATCGCTGCGCTCTTCGCCACGATCGCCGCGGGCGTGAAGTGGTCCGACGCGTCGTGGACGCCGAACCTCGCCCTCGACCTCGAGGGCGGCACGCAGATCATCCTGACGCCCGTCGCGACCGACGGTGAAGAGGTCTCGTCCGGCACGATCGACCAGGCCATCGGGGTGATCCGGCAGCGCGTGGACTCCTCGGGTGTCGCCGAGGCGGAGATCACGAGCCAGGGCAAGAACATCGTGGTCTCGCTGCCGGGCCACCCGAGCGAGGAGACCCTCGAGCTCGTCCGGACCTCCGCGCAGATGGAGTTCCGCCCCGTGCTGGCCCAGGGTGCGCCGACGCCGACCACCACGGAGCCGACCGCCGAGTCGACGATCCCGGCGAACGGCGTCGAGGCCCCGGCCCCCGACCCCACGCCGACGCCCGAGGGTGAAGAGCCGTCCGACGAGCCGACCAAGGCCGCCCCGGACAGCCCGAGCGACGCCGCGTACTACATCACGCCGGCGGTCCAGGCGGAGTACGACGCCCTGGACTGCACCGACCCGGAGAACCGCAAGGGTGGCGTCCCCGGTGACCCGGAGAAGGCGTTCGTCACCTGCGACCAGGACGGCAGCGCCAAGTACATCCTCGGACCGGTCGAGATCGAGGGTGCCCGGATCAGCGGCGCGAACTCGGGTCTCGAGCAGCTGCAGTCCGGTGGCACCGGCACGCAGTGGGTCGTCAACATCACGTTCGACTCCAAGGGCACGGACCAGTTCACCGAGGTCACGACGCGCCTCCAGGCGCAGGAGTCACCGCAGAACCAGTTCGCGATGGTGCTCGACGGCCTCGTGATCTCCGCGCCGAGCCTCGCGCCCAACGTGATCATCTCGGACGGCAAGGCCGTCATCTCGGGCAACTTCACGCGTGAGTCGGCTGCCAGCCTGGCCAACCAGCTGAACTTCGGCTCGCTGCCGTTGTCGTTCGAGGTCAAGAGCGAGTCGCAGATCTCGGCGACGCTCGGCTCCGAGCAGCTGCGGATGGGCTTGATCGCGGGCCTCATCGGTCTGGTCCTCGTCGTCATCTACTCGATGCTCCAGTACCGGGCGCTCGGGCTGGTGACGGTCTTCTCGCTCGTGGTCTCCGCGACGATCACCTACGGCGTGATCACCCTGCTGTCGTGGCTGTACGGGTACCGGCTCTCGCTGCCCGGTGTCGCGGGACTGATCGTGGCCATCGGTATCACCGCCGACTCGTTCATCGTGTACTTCGAACGCATCCGTGACGAGCTGCGCGAGGGCAGGACCCTGCCCGCCGCGGTCGAGCGCGGGTGGGATCGTGCACGCCGCACGATCCTGGCCTCCGACGCGGTCAACCTCCTCGCCGCCGGCGTGCTCTATCTACTCGCTGTCGGTGGGGTCAAGGGCTTCGCGTTCACGCTCGGACTGACCACGCTCATCGACATCCTCGTCGTGTTCATGTTCACGCACCCGGTCATGGAGCTGCTCTCGAAGACGAAGTTCTTCGGCGGCGGACACGTCCTGTCCGGGCTGGACCCGCGGCGGCTCGGCGCTCCCGCCGGTCGGTACGCCGGACGCGGCCGCGTCGTCACGACGGCCGCGACAGGGTCGGCGACCGAGGACGCGCCCGCCGACGCCAGCACCGTCGGTGCCGGTTCGCGCGTCCCCGTCGCCGTAGGCGCGCCGAGTGCGCCGGGCCTGACCATCGCCGAGCGGCGCGCGGCCTCGAAGAAGGCCGCCGCGGAGCCCACCGACGCACCGGTGGACACCCCGCCGCAGGAGTCCGAGCCCGAGTCCGGGCGCACCGAGGGGAACGAGCACTGATGGCCGCCGGATTCGCCCAGTGGGGCAACGACCTCTACACCGGTCGCCGCTCGTACAACATCGTCGGCCGTCGCAGGATCTGGTTCACCATCTCCAGCATCCTGGTGATCCTCTCGGCCATCTTCCTCGTGAAGCCGGGCCTGAACCCGGGCATCGACTTCCGCGGGGGCTCGGAGTTCGTCGTCGCCGGCGTCTCGGACAAGGACCAGCAGCTCGCCATCGACACCGTGCTCGCGGTCGCTCCGACCGAGTCGCCGCGCGTCACCACGGTCGGGGCCGACAGTCTGCGCATCCAGACGGCGACGCTCGACGCAGCGGAGGTCGAGGAGGTCAAGGCGGCGCTCGCCGAGGCCTACGACGTCCCGGTCGAGAACGTCACCAGCTCGTTCATCGGGCCGTCCTGGGGCAAGGACGTCTCGCAGCGCGCCATCATCGGCATCATCGTCTTCCTGTTGCTCGTCACGGTCGTCATGACGGTCTACTTCAGGAACTGGCGCATGGCACTGGCCGCGCTGATCGCGCTGTTCCACGACCTCATCATCACGGTCGGCGTGTACGCGGCGGTCGGCTGGGAGGTCACGCCGGCAACGGTCATCGGCTTCCTGACGATCCTCGGGTACTCGATCTACGACACCGTGGTCGTGTTCGACAAGGTCCGGGAGAACACCGCCGACACCCTCGAGCAGTCGCGCTGGACGTACGAGGAGAAGGCGAACCTCGCCGTCAACCAGACGCTCGTGCGGTCGATCAACACGTCGGTCGTCGCCTTGCTGCCGGTCGCCGCGATCCTCTTCGTCGGTGCGGTCGTCCTCGGCGCAGGCACCCTGCGGGACATCGCGCTCGCTCTGTTCGTCGGCATGCTCATCGGCACCTTCTCGTCGATCTTCCTGGCGACACCGTTCGAGGTCGTCCTGCGCCTGCAGGAGCCCGCGATCAAGGCGCACACCGCGAAGGTCCTCGCCGCGCGCGCCGCGGGTTCCGGCGGCATCCCCGAGGGTCCGACCGGTCCCACGTTCGTCCCCGCCGGGGCGCTCACGGCCGGCTCGCACCAGGGTGTCGCCGCGCAGCCGAAGCGTCGCCCGACGAAGAAATGACCGAGCGGCTGGCTTCAGACCTGGCAGGGGTGTCCTCGGGCGCCCCTGCTGGGCGTGACGCGTCCGACGGGGTCGTCGACCGCGCACACGTCCTGCGCCGCGTCGACGAGCTCGTCCGCCTGGTTCCGGACTATCCGTCGCCGGGGATCCTGTTCCGGGACATCACGCCGCTGCTGGCCGACGCCGAGGCGTTCACCTCGGTGGTGCACGCCATCGCCGCCGCCGTCGAGGGTCCGATCGACCTCGTCGCCGGGATGGAGGCGCGCGGCTTCCTGTTCGCCGCACCGGTGGCCGTTGCACTCGGCGCAGGTGTCCTGCCGGTGCGCAAGGCAGGCAAGCTCCCCGGTCCGACCGCCTCCCAGTCCTACGCGCTCGAGTACGGGACGGCGACGATCGAGGTCCACCCGGACACGATCCCCGCGGGCGCACGCGTGCTCGTGATCGACGACGTGCTCGCCACCGGAGGAACGGCGGCCGCGACGGTCGCACTCCTCGAGCGGTGCGGCGCGGTCGTCGTCGGGCTGACGTTCCTCGTCGAGCTCGAGGCCCTGCGAGGCCGCGACCTGCTGGGGGAGTACCCGATCGACGTGCTGGTCACGGTGTCCTGAGCTCCGGACGGTG
Source organism: Cellulomonas sp. P4_H4 (assembly GCF_056400865.1). Classification (NCBI taxonomy): domain Bacteria; kingdom Bacillati; phylum Actinomycetota; class Actinomycetes; order Micrococcales; family Cellulomonadaceae; genus Cellulomonas; species Cellulomonas sp. P4_H4. The sequence continues at coordinate 197,204 of NZ_JBFUKL010000003.1, read as the reverse complement.
CGTTCCTTGTGCTCCGGCGGTCGTAGACTGACGCCTCGACCGAGGGAGGGGATGCGATGACGGAGGACGTCCGCACGCCTGAGAACCCCCTCGATGTGTCTCCCGAGGCGCAGATCGGCGCACCGTCCGGTCGCATGCGGTCCCGGCTGGGGCGGTTCGGCGCACGCAACGGCGCGACCTTCCCGGCCCTCGAGCCGGTGCTGCAAGCGGCCCGCACCAACCACCCGAAGGCGGACCTCGCGGTCGTCGAGCAGGCCTACGTCGTCGCCGAGAAGGCGCACCGCGGGCAGCTGCGCAAGAGTGGCGACCCGTACATCACGCACCCGGTCGCGGTCGCGACGATCCTTGCCGAGCTCGGCATGACCCCGTCGACGTTGGCCGCTGCGCTCATGCACGACACCGTCGAGGACACCGACTACTCGCTCGACCAGCTGCGTCGCGAGTTCGGGCCCGAGATCGCGATGCTCGTCGACGGCGTGACCAAGCTGGACAAGGTCACGTACGGCGACGCAGCGCAGGCCGAGACGGTCCGCAAGATGGTCGTCGCGATGTCCCGAGACATCCGCGTCCTGGTCATCAAGCTCGCCGACCGCCTGCACAACGCTCGGACCTGGAAGTTCGTCGCGGCCGCGTCTGCCGAGAAGAAGGCCCGCGAGACGCTCGAGATCTACGCGCCGCTCGCGCACCGCCTCGGCATGAACACGATCAAGTGGGAGCTCGAGGACCTCTCGTTCGCGACGCTCTACCCGAAGGTCTACGACGAGATCGTGCACCTGGTCGCGGAGCGCGCTCCCGCACGCGAGGAGTACCTCGCGACCGTGCGTGAGCAGGTCGGCGCCGACCTCAACAAGGCGAAGATCAAGGCCACGGTCACGGGGCGTCCGAAGCACTACTACTCGATCTACCAGAAGATGATCGTGCGCGGCCGCGACTTCGCGGACATCTACGACCTCGTGGGTGTCCGCGTGCTCGTCGACACGGTCCGCGACTGCTACGCGGCGCTCGGCTCGCTGCATGCGCGATGGAACCCGGTCCCTGGTCGTTTCAAGGACTACATCGCGATGCCGAAGTTCAACCTCTACCAGTCGCTGCACACCACGGTGATCGGCCCCGAGGGCAAGCCGGTCGAGATCCAGATCCGCACGCACGACATGCACCGTCGGGCCGAGTACGGCGTCGCTGCGCACTGGAAGTACAAGGAGAACACCAAGGGCTCCGAGCCGGACTCGTCCGGCAACGACATGCAGTGGTTGCGCCAGCTCGTGGACTGGCAGAAGGAGACGGCGGACCCCAGCGAGTTCCTCGACTCGCTGCGTTTCGAGATCGCCGGCTCCGAGGTCTACGTCTTCACGCCCAAGGGCGACGTCATCGGGCTGCCGTCCGGCTCGACACCCGTGGACTTCGCCTATGCCGTCCACACCGAGGTCGGCCACCGCACCATGGGCGCGCGCGTCAACGGCCGGTTGGTGCCGCTCGACTCGTCGCTCGAGAACGGGGACGTCGTCGACGTCTTCACGTCGAAGTCGGAGACAGCCGGACCGTCCCGCGACTGGCTCGGCTTCGTCAAGAGCCCGCGCGCCCGCAACAAGATCCGCCAGTGGTTCTCCAAGGAGCGCCGCGAGGAGGCCATCGAGCACGGCAAGGACGCCATCGCGAAGGCGATGCGCAAGCAGAACCTGCCGATCCAGCGCCTCCTGTCGCACGAGTCGCTCGTCGCCGTCGCCAACGAGATGCGGTACGCGGACGTCTCGTCGCTGTACGCCGCGATCGGTGAGGGACAGGTGTCGGCCGCGACGGTCGTCCAGCGGCTCGTCCAGTCGATGGGTGGCGAGACCGCCAACGAGGAGGACCTCGCCGAGGTCGCACGCCCGGGCAGCACGCAGCGTCGTGTGCGCACGGGCGACCCCGGGGTCATCGTCAAGGGCGTCGACGACATCTGGGTCAAGCTCGCCAAGTGTTGTACGCCGGTGCCCGGTGACGACATCGTCGGTTTCGTCACCCGTGGCGCCGGCGTCTCCGTGCACCGCTCCGACTGCATCAACGTCGGCAGCCTGCGAAGCGAGCCCGAGCGCATGGTCGACGTGCACTGGAGCCAGACCAGCTCGTCGCTCTTCCTCGTGCAGATCCAGGTCGAGGCGCTCGACCGCAGCCGGCTCCTCTCCGACGTCACCCGCGTCCTGTCGGACTCGCACGTGAACATCCTGTCGGCGTCCGTCTCGACGTCTCGTGACCGGGTCGCCCTCTCGAGGTTCGTCTTCGAGATGGCCGAGCCGTCCCACCTCGCGTCCGTGCTCGCCGCGGTCCGCAAGGTCGAGGGCGTGTTCGACGTCTACCGCGTGACCGGCGCCAAGGCGGTCGACGGCCCGGTCGCGAGGACCTGACTCCTGCCTGCACCGTCGTCCTGATCGGGTGGGCGACGCGCGAGACCCTGGACGTGCCTGAGGACCTCTCGGGCGAGCAGCGTGCCGCGGTGGCCCGCGAGGCGATCGAGCCCGCGGTGAGCCGCCTCAGGGTCGAACCCGACGCCGAGCAGCGGCTCGAGCAGGGCGAGCGCGGGCCCGAGCGGCACGTGCCGGCAGATGTCGATCCCGGTCCGCTGGACCGTCGTGGCGCGCACGGGTCCGAACCGGAGCACGTCGCCCGGCTCGAACGTCGCCTCCGCGGTCACGCGCAACGGGTGCGGGTCAGCACGCCTCGCGCGTGCCGGCACGAGGACGTCGACCCGACGCGGCGGGAACCGGCCCGTGTGCAGCCACACGGCGGACTGTCGGCCGACGACGGCTCTCGCCGGGACGAGGTCGGCGATCGCGACCGCACGGCGTGCTGGAGTCTCGGGCAGGTCGGCCGCGAGCGCGACGTCGCCCCACAACGGACGCACCACGTCGTCCGCCAGGAGGCCCCACCACGTGGCCGTGCCGACATCGGTGAGCCGCACAGTCTCGGGGAGCGCGACGGGCCGTGGCCGGTAGGGAGCAAGCACGTCCATCCGCCCAGCATCGCGGCCGCACGCCGTCCACGGGGCCTTCGGACGCGCCTGTGGACAGGTCGCCGCCCGAACGACGAAGGGACCGAGCCGTCGGGCCCGGTCCCTTCGTCGATCGCGTGGTGAGCGTCAGCCTCGCGCGTCCTGAGCGGCGCGCTGGACCTGCTCGAGCCAGGCGCGTCGGGCATCGAGCGCGGCCTGCGCGTCGGCGATCTTGCGGGCGTCGCCGGCCGCCTTCGCCTTGGTGAGGTCGGCCTCGAGACCGGCGATCGCCTGCTCCAGCTGGGCGGCGGCACCCTCGGCGCGTGCACGCGTCTCAGGGTTGGTCCGACGCCACTGCGCCTGGTCGCTGTCGCGCACGGCCGTCTCGACGGCACGCAGGCGGCCCTCGATGCGCTGGACGTCGCCGCGCGGGACCTTGCCCGCAGCCTCCCAGCGATCCTGGATCCGGTTCAGCGTCTGCTTCGCAGCCGCCAGGTTGGTGACCGGCAGGAGGGCCTCCGCCTCGGCGAGCAGCGCCTCCTTGACCTCGAGGTTCGCCCGGAACTCCTCGTCCGTCGCGGCCGACTGGGCGTCGCGAGCGGCGAAGAAGGCGTCCTGCGCCGCCCGGAAGCGGGCCCACAGAGCGTCGTCGTCCGACCGGCTGGCGCGTCCGGCTGCCTTCCACTGGACCATCAGGTCGCGGAACACTCCGGCGGTGGCGCCCCAGTCGGTGCTCGTCTGGAGGCGCTCGGCCTCGGCGACCAGCGACTCCTTGACCTGCTTGGCGGACGCGTTCCTGGTCTCCAGCTCGGCGAAGAAGTGCCTGCGCTCACGGTCGAACGTGGTGCGCGCGTGGCTGAACCGCTTCCAGAGCGACTCCTCTGTCGGACGGTCGAGACGCGGTCCCGTGCGCTGGGCTTCCTTCCACTGGTCGAGCAGCGACCGGAGCTGCTCGCCCGCGGGCCGCCACTGGATGCGCGACGGGTCCGTGCCGGCGATCTTCTCGGCCTGCTCGACGATCTCGGTCCGCGCGACGACGGCGGCCTCACGGGCCGCTGCCCGCTCGGCCTCGGCGACGGCGCGACGCTCGGCGGCGGTGACGCGCAGGGCGTCGAGCCGTTCGCGGAGCCCGTCCAGGTCGCCGACGGCTGCGGGCTCTGCGACCTCGTCGGTCAGCTTCGCCAGCGTCTGGTCGATCTCCTTGACGGACAGGTCCGCCGCGCCCAGCCGGGCTTCGAAGAGCGTGACCTTGGCCTGCAGGTCGAGGAACCGCCGCACGTAGAGCGCCAGCGCCTCGTCCTTGGTCGCACCCGGGAACTGGCCGACGACACGCTCGCCGGCCGCCTCCCGCACCGAGACCGTGCCCTCGTCGTCGACGCTGCCGAACGTGGCAGCGAGTGCGGCCTCCGCGGCGTCCTGCGGGGGAGCGACCGGGCCGGGAGCGGCAGTGGCCGAGGCCACCGGGTGGGCCGGCGGGTGCGGGACGGGACGGGGCCGCGGGCTCGGGGTCGGGCGCGGGGTAGGCGTCGGGCTGGGCGTCCGGCTCGGCTCCGCGGTGACCACGGTGACCTCGTCCGAGACGACCTCACCGTCGACGGTGACGACGTCCGAGCTGACGGTGATCTGGTCGACCACGACGGTCTCCTCGACGACGTCCAGGTCGCCGTCCCCGTCGATGTCGGCGGTGACGGTCGTCCGCTCGACCACGACGCTCTCCTCGACCACGTCGAGGTCGCCGTCTCCGTCGATGTCGGCGACGGTGGTGATGTCCGTGACCGTCACGACGTCCTCGACGACGCCGTCCTCCAGAACGATGGTCTCGTCGGAGACGACCTCTTCGGAGATCGTGACGTCCGAGACCAGGGTGACGTCGTCGGAGACCACGTCACCGTCGATCGTGACGACCTCCTCGACGAGCACGGTCTCCTCGACGGAGCCCTCGGAGACCACGACGACGTCGTCGACGACGACGATGTCCTCGACGACAGCACCGTCGACGAGGGCGACCTCGTCGGCCACGACCTCCTCGGACACGGCCACGAGGACGTCGGGCTCGACGTCCTCGGAGGCGTCCTCGGGGACGGCTGCGTCAGCCGCGTCGGACGCGGCGACCGCCTCGTCCGGCGCGTCGGTCGGTTCTGGGGTCACCTCCGCGTCGTCGGGCACGGAATCGGGTGTCGGGGTCTGAGTCACTGGATGTTCACTCCCTCGATGATGACGTCGGACACCGGGGCCTCGGACCCCTCTGTGGTGCCCGCGTCGGCGATGGCCTTCACGACGTCCAGACCGGACGTCACGTGGCCGAACACGGTGTAACCGCCTGCTGCGTCCGACGGGATGGACGAGTCCTCGTACACGATGAAGAACTGGCTGCCCATGGACGACCCGTCCCCACCCTGGCGTGCCATGGCGATGGTGCCGGCCGGGTACATGTCGTCCGCCGGCGCGTTCTCGATCGGTCCCCACTTGTAGCCCGGGTCACCGGTGCCGGTGCCGGTCGGGTCGCCGCACTGGAGCACGTAGATGCCCTCGGTCGTGAGCCGGTGGCACTTCGTCTTGTCGAAGTAGCCCTTGCCGGCGAGGGTCACGAAGTTCGCGACCGCCTGCGGGGCCGCGGCACCGTCGAGCTCGATGGCGAGGTCGCCCTGGGTGAGCGAGATGTCGCCGGTCCAGGTGCGGTTCTGCGCGAGCGACGGGTCCGGGACCTCGGCCGTGGCGTCGGTCGACGCGGTCGGTGCGGGCGACGTCGAGGTCGGCTCCGTCGCTGACGCGTCCGGGGTGTTCTGGTTGTTGACGACGACGGCACCGATGCCGATGGCGAGGATGAGCGCGACGATCGCGGTACCGGCGACGAAGCGCTGACGCTGCTTGCGCTTGCGGCGCGCTGCAGCCTGGCGCTCCTGCCACTTCTCGTACCGGCGGCGCTCGTACTCCCGCTCGCGCTTGATCGTCACGCCTACTCCTCGCATCGTTGTGCGTCGACGACAGGCACCTCACCTGCCGCACTGCACGAAGCAACCCGGGACAGTCTAGGCAAGGCGGGGGCACGTGCCGCCATCTGCGCCACGCCGCGGGACAGCGGCCGTGGTCAGGCAGGGATACGGTGCGTCGCATGCAGGTGATCACGGTCGTCGCCCCGGTCTTCGGTGCGCGGTGCAGCATCCTCGTCCATGACGAGGGGACGTGCGTCGTCATCGACGCGGGTGCGGGTGTGGCCGACGACGTCCTCGAGCTCGTCACGACCCGTGAGCTGCGTCCGGCGGCGATCCTGGCGACGCACGGCCACGTGGACCACACCTGGGACGCGGCACGGCTGTCGGAGGCACTCGACGTCCCCGTCGTGCTGCACGCCGCGGACGCCTACAGGCTCGCCGACCCGTTCGGCACGCTCGGCGTGCTGGGTCACGCGGTGCACGACCCTCGGGGTCCGCTCGCCCAGGCACTGGCCTCGGCGGGCGTCGACCCGACGACCTATCGCGCCCCCGCGCGCGTCGAGACGTTCGGAGCGGCAGCGGACCGGCGCAGCCTGGACGAGACGCTCGAGCTGGGCGGCCTGCGGATCGTGGCACGGCATGCACCAGGTCACACGGAGGGATCCACCCTCTACCTCGTCGAGGCCGACGACGAACGGCTCGCGTTCACGGGCGACGTGCTGTTCTCCGGCACCATCGGGCGGACTGACCTGCCGGGCGGCGACCACGCCACCATGGAGCAGACCCTGCGCGAGGTCGTCGCGACTCTTCCTCCGGAGACGGTCGTGGTGCCCGGGCACGGTCCGACGAGCACGATCGCCTCCGAGCTGGCGCACAACCCGTTCCTTCGGGGCTGAGCCGGGAGTCCAGACGCACGCGTGCGTCTGGAAAGATCAGGCCCCATGGCCCGACCCACCCCGCTGTCCGGATTCCCTGAGTGGCTGCCCGACGGGCGCCTCGTCGAGCAGCACGTCCTCGACGTCCTGCGCCGTACCTTCGAGCTGCACGGTTTCGCCGGGATCGAGACGCGCGCCGTCGAGCCGCTCGACCAGCTCTTGCGCAAGGGGGAGACCTCCAAGGAGGTCTACGTGCTGAGCCGCCTCCAGGAGGAGGAGGTGGATCGCACCGCCGGGCTCGGCCTGCACTTCGACCTGACCGTCCCGTTCGCGCGCTACGTGCTCGAGAACGCCGGCCACCTGGCCTTCCCGTTCCGGCGTTACCAGATCCAGAAGGTGTGGCGCGGCGAGCGACCCCAGGACGGCCGGTTCCGTGAGTTCGTGCAGGCCGACATCGACGTGGTCGGAGCCGGTGAGCTGCCGTACCACTACGAGGTCGAGCTCCCGCTCGTGATGGCCGCGGCCCTCGGCGCGCTCCAGGAGATCGGCGTGCCGCCGGTGCGCATCCTCGTGAACAACCGCAAGGTTGCGGAGGGCTTCTACCGCGGGCTCGGCCTGGACGACGTCGAGGCCGTGCTGCGCAGCATCGACAAGCTCGACAAGGTCGGCCCCGAGAAGGTCGCTGCGCTGCTCGTCGCCGAGGCCGGAGCCGACGACGCCCGCGCCCGCGCCTGCCTCGAGCTGGCCGCGATCAGCGGGTCCGACGAGACCGTCATCGACGCGGTCCGCGCCCTCGCGGCCCGTGAGGGTGTGAGCAACGACCTCCTCGACGAGGGCCTCGCAGAGCTCGGTGCCCTGATCCGTGCCGCGGCGGTGCGCGCACCCGGAGTCGTCGTCGCCGACCTCAAGATCGCGCGCGGTCTCGACTACTACACGGGGTCGGTCTACGAGACGGTCCTCGTCGGGCACGAGCAGCTCGGCTCGATCTGCTCGGGCGGGCGCTACGACACGCTCGCCTCGGACGGCGCCACCACCTACCCGGGCGTCGGCCTGTCGATCGGCGTCTCCCGGCTGGTCTCGCGCCTCATCGGCGCCGGCCTCGTGCAGGCGACCCGGTCCGTCCCGAGCGCCGTGCTCGTCGCTGTGGGTTCGGAGGACGCGCGCGAACGGTCCGACGAGGTCGCGGCCCAGCTGCGGTCGCGGGGCATCCCCGTCGAGGTAGCCCCGAGCGCCGCGAGGTTCGGCAAGCAGATCCGGCACGCGGACCGGCGTGGCATCCCGTTCGTCTGGTTCCTCGGCGCCGACGGCGCACCGGACCAGGTCAAGGACATCCGGTCGGGCGAGCAGGTCGACGCGGACGCGTCCGTCTGGGCGCCCGCCGCCGAGGACCTCTGGCCGCGGGTCGTGCCGGTCGACTGAGGACGGCGCGACCAGAGGCTGCGAGGCGTTGACACCCGATAGAACACATGTTCGACTGGGTTCATGCGGTGGGACGGGCAGAAGCTGGGGGACGACGGGAGCGCGCTGCCGGGGCTGGCGCTCGCCGGGCTGGTGCGCAGCGTCCGCACCCCCGACTTCGCGGGCGTGACGTTCCACGAGGTCACCTGCAAGAGCGCGCTGAACAAGGTGCCCGAGGCGTCGGCGATGCCGTTCCGGTGGACCGTGAACCCGACGCGCGGCTGCTTGCACGCCTGCACCTACTGCTTCGCCCGGCCGACGCACGAGTACCTCGACCTCGACGCGGGCCGTGACTTCGAGACGCAGATCGTCGTCAAGACGAACGTGGTGGAGGTCCTCAGGGCCGAGCTCGCGCGACCGTCGTGGAGCGGTGAGCACGTGGCGCTCGGCACCAACACCGATCCCTACCAACGGGTCGAGGGGCGATACCGGTTCATGCCCGGCATCATCGAGGCGCTCGTCCGGTCGGGTACCCCTCTGTCCATCCTCACCAAGGGGACGCTGCTACGCCGTGACCTCGCCCAGCTGGCCGAGGCGTCCACGCAGGTGCCGGTCGGCATCGGGGTCTCGTTGGCCGTCGGGGACGAGGCGCTCCAGCAGGTGGTCGAACCCGGCACGCCGACCCCTCGCGCGAGGCTGGACCTGATCCGAGCGGTCCGTGAGGCCGGGCTGCCGTGCGGCGTGATGGTCGCACCGGTCCTGCCCTGGCTCACCGACGGGCGAGCACCGTTGGACGACCTGCTTGCCTCGTTGGCCGATGCCGGAGCGACAGGCGTCACCGTGCTCCCGCTGCACCTGCGCGGCCCGGTCAAGCCTCTGTTCCTCGCCTGGCTCGCCGAGCACGCACCTGGGCTCGTGCACCGCTACGAGGCCCTCTACGGGCGCGGCGCCTACGTGCCGCGCGAGTACGCCCGCTGGCTGGACGCGCGCGTCCGCCCGCTGCTCGTCCGGCATGGTTTCGCGAACGCGGCGGGGCATCGCACGGGCCGTACGGGTGCTGTGGGGGAGGGTGCCTACCCGACAGGAAGCATCGCGAGCGGTGGGGCGTCGGCGTTCGAGCCGGTCGTCGTGTCCGCCCAGCCGGTTCTGTTCTGAACGTGCCGGTCACGGACACGAGCGCTCTCAACAGGACGTGACCGGCCGGATCGAGGTATGACTGGCGGGCCGCCCGCACGGGTGACAGAGATGTCGCTGCCCACTTCGGCACGAATGCGCAGCCGGTGCCCACGAGTCCACGAGTCGATCGTCCAGGTTCGTCGGGCGGCGAGGCGTCGACGACGAAGGGAACGCATGCCGGAGACGACGGCGGCTGGGCAGCCCGCAGAGCCCTCGCTTGCGCCCGTTCGGTCGGACTCCGACGGCCCCGGCGCGGGCGACCGCCCGTGACGGACGCCCACGTCTTCGACGGCTGGATAGCCGGCCTGGGCACGCAGGAAGGCACCCGTGTGGTGCTGGGGCGCTGGAGGAGCTCGCCGTGGGGAGCGTTCGCCGACGTGATGGTCGAGCGGCCGGACGGGCGCCGGATCCTGCTGGCGCCGTGCGACGACGTCGCGCACTTCGTGTCGACGACCTACCGGTTCGACGAGGTGCGGGTGGTCCCGGTGGGCGTGCACCCCGAGGCAGCGAGCCGCTCGTGGCACGTCGACGCCGGACCCCTCGCCCTCACGGTCCGGCTCGGCGGCCCCACGGCGCTCGGGCGCCTGCTTGCTGCGCTGCCCCGGACCGTCATGCTCTCCCGCGGGTTCGCCACCGCGGCCGACCCGGTCGCCCGGCTCCTGGTACCGGGCGTCCGGACGCGGGGCACCGCCGGCGGTGACCGCGTCGAGTGGTACTGCGCGTCCGGTCAGCAGGCGGTTGTCGCGGCGGAGGGTCGCTGGGACAGGACCGATCTGGGCGCGCTGGCCGACGTGGTGCCCCCGGTGCGGTTCGGCTTCTCCTCGACCCCGCGCCGCCCGTCAGTCACTCGGGTGCGGACCTTCATCCGCGGATGAGGGGGCCCGGGAGCGCCGGCGACCGCCGCGGTCGGAATGCCTGACGCGGCGCACTCGGCTTCCCCACTAGGATCGTCCGGTGCCCGCGAGGGCGCTCCCCTGCATCCCGGAACGAAGGACGACCCGTGCTCCGCACCCACACGGCCGGCTCTCTGCGAGCCGAGCACATCGGTACCACCGTCACCCTCACGGGCTGGGTGGACCGGCGGCGCGATCACGGCGGCGTCGCGTTCGTGGACCTGCGGGACGCCTCGGGCATCGCCCAGGTCGTCGTCCGCGACGAGGCCGTCGCGCACGGTCTGCGCGCCGAGTACGTGCTGCAGGTGAGGGGCGAGGTCGGTCGCCGGCCCGCGGGCAACGAGAACGCGAACCTGGCCACCGGCGAGGTCGAGCTCGTCGCCAGCGAGGTCGTGGTGCTCAACGAGTCCGAGCCGCTGCCGTTCCAGGTCTCGTCGTCGCTCGACGAGGTCGTCGGCGAGGAGGCGCGGCTCAAGTACCGGTACCTGGACCTGCGCCGGCCCGCACCCGCTCGTGCCATGCGGCTGCGCGCCAAGGCGAACCAGGCAGCGCGCCGGGTGCTGGACGCTCAGGAGTTCGTCGAGGTCGAGACCCCGACGCTGACGCGGTCCACGCCCGAGGGCGCCCGCGACTTCCTGGTGCCCGCGCGCCTGTCGCCCGGGTCCTGGTACGCGCTCCCGCAGTCGCCGCAGCTGTTCAAGCAGCTGCTCATGGTCGGCGGGCTCGAGCGGTACTACCAGATCGCTCGCTGCTACCGCGACGAGGACTTCCGCGCGGACCGCCAGCCGGAGTTCACGCAGCTCGACGTCGAGATGAGTTTCGTCGAGCAGGACGACGTCATCGCGCTCGGCGAGCAGATCCTGGTCGCCCTGTGGGAGCTGATCGGGGTGACCGTCCCGACCCCGATCCCGCGCATCACCTTCGCGGAGTCGATGGCCCGGTTCGGCAACGACAAGCCGGACCTGCGGTTCGGGCTCGAGCTCACCGAGCTCACCGAGTACTTCGTCGACACCCCCTTCCGCGTGTTCCAGGCGCCCTACGTCGGTGCCGTCGTGCAGCCCGGCGGCGGCTCGACGCCGCGACGTGGTTTCGACGCCTGGCAGGAGTGGGCCAAGCAGCGCGGTGCCAAGGGCCTCGCGTACGTCACGGTCGGCGAGGACGGCGAGCTCGGGGGACCGGTCGCCAAGAACCTGTCCGACGCCGAGCGCGCAGGTCTCGTCGCGGCTGTCGGGGCGAGCCCGGGCGACGCGGTGTTCTTCGCCGCCGGCAAGACCAGCGAGGCCCGGGCGCTCCTCGGCGCCGCGCGCCTCGAGATCGGCCGCCGCGGTGGCCTGATCGACGACAACGACTGGAAGTTCGTCTGGGTCGTCGACGCGCCGCTGTTCAAGCCGACCGGCGAGGACGACGACGTCGCGGTCGGCGGCGGCGCCTGGACGGCCGTGCACCACGCGTTCACGTCGCCGACGCCCGAGTGGATCGACACGTTCGAGCAGGACCCCGGCGCGGCGCTGGCCTACGCCTACGACATCGTCTGCAACGGCAACGAGATCGGCGGCGGGTCCATCCGTATCCACCGCCGGGACGTGCAGGAGCGCGTGTTCGACCTCATGGGCATCGGCCCGGACGAGGCGCAGGAGAAGTTCGGCTTCCTGCTCAACGCCTTCCAGTTCGGCGCGCCGCCGCACGGCGGGATCGCGTTCGGCTGGGACCGCATCCTCGCCCTGCTGACGGGCTCGGAGTCGATCCGCGACGTCATCGCGTTCCCGAAGTCCGGTGGCGGCTACGACCCGCTGACGGCCGCGCCCGGCCCGATCACGCCCGAGCAGCGCCGCGAGGCCGGCGTGGACTTCAAGCCGAAGGCTCCTCCGGCGGCGTGACCTCGGACGTCCTTGCCGGTCTGCCCGCCCGGTGGCGCGCGGACCGGCTGATCCTCTCGGACAGCAGCCGGTGGTCGGGCCTGGAGTGGTCGGGTGACGACGATGGCGTGCTACTCGTCCTGAGCTCCGCCGGGATGCCCGGTGTGAGCCTGTTCGGGCGGGGCGACGGTGCGGCCGTCGACCGTGCGGCGGTTCTCGTGGCGGGGCAGCACGAGCTGGTCCGCTGGATGAGCGTCCCGCGCACGTCGCAGCCCTCGCGCGCAGTCCTGGATGCGCTCGGCCTGGTGCCGTTCTCCCGCTGGGACTGGCTGTGCGCCGACACCGCCCCGCCGCGCGTCCCCGGTGAGGACCAGGTCCGGCGGCTCGACCCGGTCCTCGACGCCGACGCGATCCGCGCGTGCCTGCAGGAGTCGAACCCGCAGACCTCGGCCGACCCGCTCGCGCCCGGCGAGGTCGGCTGGTGGGGAGTCGACGACGGTGCGAACCTCGTGGGCGTCGTCGGCGTCGCCGCGCGTGGCGCCACCGACGGTCGTGCGTCCTGGCACCTGCACGGGCTGGGCGTCCGGCCGGCGGCGCGAGGGGCAGGGATCGGGTCGGCGCTCACCGCCGTCGCCACGCGGGCAGGTCTCGACGACGGCGCGGCGTGGGTCTCGCTCGGGATCTACGCCGACAACGCCACGGCGCGGCGCCTCTACCACCGTCTGGGATACCGGACCGAGGTCGAGCTCTCCTCGTTCGCTCCGGCGACAGCGGACCGTCCGCCCGCCTGAGCGGTCAGTGGCTGATCCCCAGGCGCTCGTGCAGGCGGCGCAGGAACGGGGGAGCCCACCAGTTCCGCTTCCCGAGGAGCGTCATCGTCGCGGGCACCAGCAGGAGCCGCACGATCGTCGCGTCGATGAGGACCGCGATCGCGAGCGAGAAGCCGACCTCCTTGATGACGAGGAGCTGCCCGGCGACGAAGCCCGCGAACACCACGATGACGATGAGCGCCGCGGACGTGATGATCCGCCCGGACCGCTGCATGCCCAGGCGGACGGCTTCGTCGTTGGAGCGGCCCGCGTCGACGAGCTCCTTGATCCGGGAGAGCAGGAACACCTCGTAGTCCATGGCCAACCCGAACCCGAACGCGACCACGAGGGCGACCACGTAGGTCTCGATGCCGCCGGTCGGCGTGAAGTTCAGGAGGCCGGACAGGTGCCCGTCCTGGAACACCCAGACCATGACGCCGAGCGAGGCGGCCAGCGACAGGGCGCTCGTGAGCAGCGCCTTGACGGGCACCACGATCGACCCGGTCATCAGGAAGAGCAGGACGAGCGTGGCGAGCGCGACGATGCCGATCGCGATGGGTGCGCGTTCCTTGACGGCCTCGGTGAAGTCCATCTGCGACGCCGCCTGGCCGATCACCCACGTGGGGAAGGGCGGGTCGAGGTCGCGGATGTCCTGCACGACCTGTCGTGACGTCTCGTCGCCCGGGTCGTCCGTGTCGGGCCGGACGCCGATCGTGACGTACGAGCCGACCAGCGTCGGGGGGTCCACCGACGCGACGCCCTCGATCTCCTCGAGCGTCGCCGCCCAGGCCGTCGCTTCCTCGAGGGTGGTCTCGGCGACGACCGTGATGGCCGGTGTCGAGGCCGCCGTGTAGTCGCTCGCGAGGAGGTCGACGAACTCCCGCTGGGTGCTGCCGGCCGGTAGGAGCTCGGTGGTCGAGTTGCGCACCTCGAGGTGCAGGAGCGGGATGGCGAGCACGCCGAGCGTCACGAGGGTGCCCAGGAGGACCCACCAGGGGTGGCGCTGCACCCGCCCTGTCAGCCGGGAGAACACCCCCTCCTCGGTCTGCACGTCGGACGTCCGCGCGAGCACGGCACGCAGGCCCGGCACCCGGGCGAGCGCGCTCGGTCGGATCAGGCGTCGGCCGGCCATCGCCATCAGCGCGGGCACGAGGGTCAGCGCCGAGAGGACCGCGACGAGGATGACGGCGACACCTGCAGCGCCGAAGGCACGCAGGATCGGCGCCTCGAACACCATGAGCCCCGCGATCGCGATGGCGACCGTCAGGGCGGAGAACGTCACGGTCCGGCCGGCGGTGGCCATCGTGCGCTCGATCGCCGTGAGCACCGCGCCGTCGCCGCGGCGGCGCCTGCTGGCGCGCCCGTCGTCCTCGTCGACGAGCTTGTGCAGCTCTTCCCGGAAGCGCGACACCATGAGGAGGCCGTAGTCGATCGACAGGCCGAGCCCGAGAACCGTCACGATGTTGACGACCGACGAGTCCAGGTCGATCGCGTACGAGAACACGAGCAGCGCCGCCATCCCGCCCGAGATCGACGCGATCGCCCCGGCCATGGGCATCGACGCGGCGAGGAAGCCACCGAAGACCAGCACCATGATGATCAGCGCGATCGGCAGCGCGATCGCCTCACCGGTGCGCAGGTCGGACTCGACCTGCTGGGTGATGGCGTCGATGATCAGCGCGGTCCCACCGACGATCCCCGTGACGCCGGGAGCCACGGTCTGCAGGTCGTCCGGTACCTCGGTCAGCTGCGCGTGGACCTCGGCGACCGCGTCGGCCTCCTCCTCGCCCGTGAGCGTCGGGTCCAGCTCGACGACGACGAGGAAGCCGTCACCGTCGTTCGCGACGAGCGGTGCTGCCGCGGGGTTCGCCGCGCCGTCGGGCAGCCCGAGCGGGTCGATGACGGCGATGACCCCGTCGATCGCCGACAGGTCCGTCCGCACGTCGTCCATGGCTGTGTCGACGTCAGGATCGGCAGGGTCGATGCCCTGCAGCGCGAGGGTCAGCGAGGCACCGCCCTCGTCGGCCGCGTCGAGGATCGCGCGGCCTTCCTCGCTCTGGGAGCCCGGTACCTCGGGGGCACCGGTCGTCAGCCGGTCGAACAGGTTCTCGCCCTGCACGCCGACGACGGCGAAGCCGTAGCCGAGCACGACGAGCACGATCCACACCGCGACGGTGAGGCGTGGGCGGTGGGCGACGATGCGACCGACACGGACGAACACGCTGGACATCGTCGCAGGTGATGGCGGCAACCTGCACAACCGTCCCCGCCGGGCGCGCCGCACGGGTCACGGGACGTGGGTGGGCGTGCGTACCCTGCGCGCATGGACCTGTTCGATGCAGTGACGTCGACGACCTCGGGCCTGCCCTCCGTCGGGGAGGGGGCGCCCCTCGCGGTCCGGATGCGCCCGGCGTCGCTCGAGGAGGTCGCGGGTCAGGGGCACCTGCTCGTTCCCGGCTCTCCGTTGCGTCGTCTGGTCGAGCCGGCCAACGAGGCGGCCCGGCGTGCTGCGCCGACGTCCGTGGTCCTGTGGGGTCCGCCCGGCACGGGCAAGACGACGCTCGCGTACCTGATCGCGGCGACGTCGGGGCGTCGGTTCGTGGAGCTGTCCGCCGTGACCGCCGGGGTCAAGGACGTGCGCGCGGTCATCGAGGACGCGCGGCGGCGCCTTGCCACGGGTGGCACCGAGACCGTGCTCTTCATCGACGAGGTCCACCGGTTCACCAAGGCGCAGCAGGACGCGCTCCTGCCGAGCGTCGAGAACCGCTGGGTGACGCTCGTGGCGGCCACGACCGAGAACCCGTCGTTCTCGGTGAACTCGCCGCTGCTGTCGCGCTCCCTCCTGCTCACCCTGCAGCCGCTCGCCGCCGACGACGTGCGGCGTCTGGTGCGTCGCGCGGTGGACGACGAGCGGGGGCTCGCAGGTGCGGTGGTGCTCGACGAGGACGCCGAGGACCACCTGCTGCGGCTGTCCGGGGGAGACGCGCGCAAGGCCCTCACCATCCTCGAGGCAGCAGCAGGTGCCGCCCTCTCCGAGGAGGACGCGGTGCCGCCCGTCCTCGTCGACCTCGCCACGATGGAGCGTGCGATCGACGTCGCGGCCGTGCGCTACGACCGGGACGGCGACCAGCACTACGACGTGATCAGCGCGTTCATCAAGTCGGTGCGGGGCTCCGACGTGGACGCCTCCCTGCACTACCTCGCACGCATGATCGCCGCGGGCGAGGACCCTCGCTTCATCGCCCGCCGCATCGTCATCTCGGCGGCGGAGGACGTCGGCCTGGGGGACCCGAGCGCGCTCCAGACCGCGGTCGCGGCGGCGCAGGCGGTCGCGCTCATCGGGATGCCGGAGGCGCGGATCATCCTCGCCGAGGCGGTCGTCCATCTCGCGACCGCCCCGAAGTCGAACGCCGCCTACGTCGGGATCGATCGCGCCCTGGCGGACGTGCGAGCGGGTCGCATCGGGTCCGTGCCGCCGCACCTGCGGGACGCGCACTACCCCGGTGCCCGGGACCTCGGGCACGGGACGAGCTACGTGTACGCGCACGACGAGCCCCACGGTGTGGCAGCGCAGCAGTACCTGCCCGACGAGCTGCTCGGCACCCGCTACTACGAGCCCACCGACCGAGGCTTCGAGCGGTCCGTGTCGGAGCGGCTGGAGCGCATCCGCGCGATCCTCGACACCCCGTAGCGACCTCGCTCGGGCTCGTTGCTGCGGATTGGGGGATCGCGGTGGTCAGAGGGTAGAGTGGTGCGGTCGTCCGCGGGACGGGTGTGCGTGCTTTGCTCGCAACATCCTCGACGGACGGCCACCTGGGGCCTTAGCCGCGTCGCTAGCAAGCGCCGCATCCATGGTCGGTCCCACGCCCGTCGGAACTCCTCCGTCATCGGGTGTGACGTCTACAACGACAGGAAGTATCTCTGTGAGCAGTGTGACCCGTTCGCGCCGCCAGGTTCGCCTGAGCCGCGCCCTCGGCCTGGCCCTGACGCCCAAGGCCGTCAAGCACTTCGAGAAGCGCCCCTACCCGCCCGGTGAGCACGGCCGTGCGCGTCGTCGCACCGAGTCGGACTACGCCGTCCGTCTGCGCGAGAAGCAGCGTCTGCGCGCCCAGTACGCGCTCCGCGAGAAGCAGATGGCTCGTGCGTACGAGGACGCCCGCAAGGCCCCGGGCCTGACCGGTGAGGCGCTCGTCGAGAACCTCGAGACCCGCCTGGACGCTCTCGTCCTGCGCTCGGGCTTCGCCCGCACGATCCTCCAGGCCCGCCAGGTCGTCGTGCACCGCCACATCCTCGTCGACGGCAAGATCGTGGACCGCCCCTCCTTCCGCGTGAAGCCGGGCCAGACGCTCCAGGTCAAGCCGAAGAGCCAGGCCACCGTGCCGTTCCAGGTCGCCGCCGCCGGCGCGCACCGCGACGTCCTGCCGACCGTCCCGGGCTACATCGACGTTCAGCTGGAGAAGCTGAGCTCGGTCCTGGTGCGCCACCCGAAGCGCGCGGAGATCCCCGTGACGTGCGAGGTCCAGCTGGTCGTCGAGTACTACGCCCGCTGACCAGGGCCTGTTCGGCAAGCCGCACCACGAATCGCCCCGCTGCGCCTCGGCGCACGCGGGGCGTTCGTGCGCGGGTAGGGTTTCCGCGGGGTCGATGACCCCCGAACCAGGAGGCAGAACATGTCGGTGGGTGACGTCGCGGGACTGATCGCCGCGATCGCGTTCGTGCTGCTCGTGGGCGTGCTGGCCATTCCGTTGGTCAAGCTCGGCCGGGTGCTCGACGAGACGACGGTGTCGGTCAAGGAGCTCACGGCGCACACCGTCCCGGTGCTGGACGAGACGGCCACCCTGGTGGCGTCGTCGAACACCCAGCTCGAGAACATCGACACGGTCACCACGGCCGCGGCCCAGGTCTCGGAGAACGTCTCCGCGCTGACCTCGCTGTTCGCCGCGACGGTCGGCTCGCCGATGATCAAGGTGGCCGCGTTCTCCTACGGCGTCCGCCAGGCCCTCTCGGGCCTGACGTCGAACGCGCGCAAGAGCCGCTGATGCGTCGCCTGGTCTGGATCGGCGTCGGCGTCGTCGTGACGATCGTGGTGATCCGCAAGGGTCGGGCGATCGTCGAGGCGTACGTGCCGGCGGGCGCGACCGACGCCGTGGGCACGGCTGCGCGGTTCGGGTCGGCCCTGCGCAACGTCCGCCACGACTTCGCTGCGGGCATGGCCGAGCGCGAGCAGCAGCTGCGGCACGACCTGGTGGGCGACGTCGACGTGGACGCGCTCCGCGCCGAGCGACCCGAGCGGGTCGCCGACCTCAAGCGGACCGTCCAGGGCCACCGCGCAGGTCGCAAGCGCGATGCCGACGATCTGGGTCCGACGGACGACCCGGACGACGACGAGAGCTACCCCTTCTTCTGACGCCCGCAGGACAATGGCGTCGACCGATACCAGGGCTGGACCGCACGATGAGGTCCACCCGAGAACCACACACCACGAGAGATGGACACGATGCGCACCGCCGAGATCCGCCAGCGCTGGCTCGACTACTTCGAGGGCCGCGGCCACACGGTCGTCCCGTCGGCCCCGCTGATCTCGCCCGACCCGTCGACGCTGTTCGTCATCGCCGGCATGGTGCCGTTCATCCCGTACATGCTGGGCGAGCAGACGGCGCCCTGGCCGCGCGCGACGAGCGTGCAGAAGTGCGTGCGCACCCTCGACATCGAGGAGGTCGGAAAGACCACCCGGCACGGCACGTTCTTCCAGATGAACGGCAACTTCTCGTTCGGCGACTACTTCAAGGCCGGGGCGATCTCCTACGCGTGGGAGCTCGTCACCGGGTCGCAGGAGTCGGGTGGCTACGGCTTCGACCCCGATTCCATCTGGGTCACCGTCTTCTACGACGACGACGAGGCGGCTGCGCTCTGGAAGGAGATCGCGGGCCTGCCCGACGAGAGGATCCAGCGTCGAGGCTGGAAGGACAACTACTGGTCCACAGGTGCGCGCGGACCGGCGGGTCCGTGCTCGGAGATCTACGTCGACCGCGGCCCGGAGTTCGGCGCCGAGGGCGGCCCGGTCGTCGACGAGGACCGCTACCTCGAGATCTGGAACCTCGTCTTCATGCAGTACGAGCGCGGTGACGGGGGCGGGAAGGAGGACTTCCCTATCCTCGGCGAGCTCAAGCAGAAGAACATCGACACGGGCATGGGCCTGGAGCGCGTCGCGTACCTCCTGCAGGGCGTGGACAACCTGTACGAGATCGACGAGGTGTTCCCGGTCATCCAGGGTGCGCAGGACCTGTCCGGCCGGCGGTACGGCGCGGTCCAGGACGACGACGTGCGCATGCGCGTCGTGGCGGACCACGTCCGTAGCGCGCTCATGCTCATGGGCGACGGCGTGGTTCCCTCGAACGAGGGCCGCGGCTACGTGCTGCGCCGACTCCTGCGCCGCTCGATCCGGGCCATGCGCCTGCTGGGCGTCGACGGCCTGGCGCTCCCGACGCTGCTCCCGCTGAGCAAGGACGCGATGAGCCCGAGCTACCCGGAGCTCGCGACGAACTTCGACAAGATCAGCCAGGTCGCGTACGCGGAGGAGGACACGTTCCGACGCACGCTCGCGGCGGGCACGACGATCCTCGACACGGCCGTGCAGGCGGTGAAGAAGGAGGCGCTGAGCGTGCTCTCGGGCGCGCACGCGTTCCAGCTGCACGACACCTACGGCTTCCCGATCGACCTGACGCTCGAGATGGCGGCGGAGCAGGGCGTCCAGGTCGACGAGACGGCGTTCCGCAGCCTCATGAAGGAGCAGCGCGAACGTGCGCGCGCGGACGCGCTGGCCAAGCGCGCGGGCCGTGCCGACAACGCGGCGTACCAGGAGCTGCACAGCACACTGAGCAGCGAGAGCGCCAAGCCCGTGCAGTTCGTCGGCTACACCGACTCGACCACGAGGTCGCGAGTCGTCGGCCTGCTCGTCGACGGCGTCCCCGCGCCCGCGGCGACCGCGCCCGCCGACGTCGAGGTCATCCTGGACGTCACGCCGTTCTACGCAGAGTCCGGCGGTCAGCTCGCCGACACCGGCACGATCGTGCTCGAGGGTGGCGGACGCATCGAGGTCGACGACGTGCAGGCGCCGGTCAAGGGCCTCTCCGTGCACCACGGCCGGCTCGTCGACGGCACCGTGACGTTCGGCGAGGCCGGCACCGCGGCGATCGACCTCGTCCGTCGCCGCGCGATCGCGCGGGCGCACACGGCGACGCACCTCGTCCACAAGGCGCTGCACGAGTCGATCGGGGAGAGCGCGACGCAGGCGGGCTCGCTCAACGCGCCCAGCCGCCTCCGCTTCGACTTCCGCTCGCCGTCCGCCACGCCGTCCGAGGTCGTCGCGGAGATCGAGGCGCGTGTCAACGAGCGACTCCAGGACGACCTCGAGGTCACGGACGCGGTCATGCCGATCGACGAGGCACGTGGTCGTGGCGCGATGGCGCTGTTCGGAGAGAAGTACGGCAACGAGGTGCGGGTCGTCGACATCGGTGAGGGCTGGTCACTCGAGCTGTGCGCGGGCACGCACGTCAAGCGGTCCGGGGAGCTGGGACTGGTGACCCTGCTGTCCGAGTCGGCCATCGGCTCCGGCGTGCGCCGCGTCGACGCGCTCGTGGGTGCGGGGGCCTACGGGTTCCAGGCGAAGGAGCGGGCCCTGGTCGGCCAGATCTCGGGCCTGCTCGGTGCGCGCCCGGACGACCTGGCGGACCGCGTGTCCTCGCTGCTCACCAAGCTCAAGGAGTCCGAGAAGGAGCTCGCGACGCTACGGCAGGCGGCGCTCCTCGCGCAGGCGGGCTCGTTGGCGTCGGGCGCGCAGACCGTGGGGGAGACCCGCGTGGTCACGCACGACGCGGGCGACGTGACCTCGAGCGACGAGCTGCGCACGCTGGTCCTCGACGTGCGCTCACGGCTGGGCGATGCGGCGCCGTCGGTCGTCGCGGTCGGCGGCACCAGCAAGGGCCGCCCCGTCGTCGTCGTCGCGACCAACGCGGCGGCGCGTGAGCGCGGGGTGCGGGCCGGTGCGCTCGTGCGCACGGCGTCGGGCATCCTCGGCGGCGGCGGAGGCGGTAAGGACGACCTCGCGCAGGGCGGTGGCACGGACGCCGACAAGCTCGTCGAGGCGCTCGCCGCGGTAGCCGCAGGGGCGAACGGCTGACGTGAGCGGACGTCGCGACACGCCCGAGCCTGTCGTGCGTGGGGTCAGGCTCGCGGTCGACGTGGGATCGGTCCGGGTCGGCCTCGCGGCGAGCGACCCCGACGGTCTCCTGGCCACGCCAGTGGCCACGCTCGCCCGAGACTCCAGCGGGAAGGGCCGCGTGCCCTCGGACATCGCGTCGCTGGTGGGCGAGGTGGAAGAGCGACGTGTGGGTGTTGTGTACGTCGGACTTCCCCGACACCTGTCTGGGTCGGAAGGTGCCGCATCGCAGGCCGCGCGCGCGTACGCTGTCCAACTGGCGCAGGCCATCTCACCGGTCTCGGTGCGGATGGTCGACGAGCGGATGAGCACGGTGTCCGCTCATCAGGCGCTTCATGCGTCCGGCCGATCCGGGCGCAGCCACCGCAAGGTCGTCGACCAGGCGGCCGCGGTGGTGATCTTGCAGTCCGCGCTTGACGCGGAGAGTGCGACGGGGCGACGTCCCGGAGAACGGGTCGTCGTCGATCCATCTCAGCACCCTCCGAAGGCGCGCGGGGGGGCTGCGGGCGACGCACAGACGACGGTGGAGTGACGCGCACGTGAGCAATCAGACCGAGTGGTGGGCCCCTGTGGAGCGAGGTGACGAGGTGACCGACCTGTTCGGCGGCGACTCGCAGGCCCCCGCCCCCGACCCTCGTCGTTCGTCCCGGTCCAAGGGTCGCGCCAAAGAGATGCGCGAGCGCAAGCGGCGCCGCCGCCGCTCCATCGCCGTCCTGGTCGTCGCGATCGTCATGGTGCTCGGCGCGGCGTACGTCGTCGTCGAGCTCATGGGTGGCATGTTCCAGAGCGGCTCCGCGGACGCGGGCGCCGTCGAGGACTACCCGGGTCCGGGTCACGGCGCGACCACGGTCGTGATCACCTCCGGGCAGACCGGCGCGCAGATGGCGACGACCCTGGTCGACGCCGGTGTCGTGGGCAGCGCCAAGGCGTTCAACCAGGCCTTCGCCGAGAACCCGGATGCCAGCACGATCCAGCCGGGCACGTACAACATGCTGCTCGAGATGAAGGCGTCCGACGCAATCGTGGCGCTGCTCGACCCGGCCAGCCGCGCGTCGTTCCGGGTCACGATCCCGGAGGGGCTCACGCGTGACCAGACGCTCACCAAGATCAGCGAGAAGACCCTGATCCCGATCGAGGAGCTGACCGCCGCTGCGGCGGACCCGGCCGCGATCGGCCTGCCTGCCGAAGCCGGCGGCAATGCCGAGGGCTGGCTGTTCCCGGCGACGTACGACGTGCAGCCCGACGCGACGGCTGCCAGCGTCCTGGCGCAGATGACCGCGCAGACGCAGGCGGTCCTCACGGCCAAGGGAGTCCCGCGCGAGCAGTGGTCGGACGTGCTCAAGAAGGCGTCCCTCGTCGAGCGCGAGGCGAAGCTGGACGAGGACCGGCCGAAGATCGCGCGTGCGATCCAGAACCGCCTCGACCGCGACATGAAGCTCGACATCGACGCTGCGACCGCCTACGGCGCGCACAAGTCGGGGACCGACCTGACGGACGCAGACCTGGCCGACACGACGAACCCGTACAACCTGCGCAAGGTCGTCGGCCTGCCGCCGACGCCGATTGCGTCCCCGGGTGAGAAGTCGATCGACGCGGTCCTCAACCCCGCCGAGGGCCCGTGGCTCTTCTGGGTCACCGTCAACCCCGAGACCGGTGAGACGCTGTTCGCCACGACCAACGACGAGCACAACCAGAACCGCCTCAAGCTCGACCAGTGGCTCTCCGAGCACGGTCAGTGACCTCAGGCACGGCATCGCACCGGGCGGCGGTGCTGGGTCATCCGATCGCGCACTCGCTGTCCCCGACCCTGCACCGCTCCGCCTACGCGGCGCTCGGGCTCGAGGACTGGCAGTACGACGCCATCGACGTGACCGAGGACGGCCTGCCGGCCTTCGTCGGTGGGCTCGACGACTCGTGGGCAGGGCTGAGCCTGACCATGCCGCTCAAGCAGGCGGTGATCCCGCTGCTCGACCACATCGAGCCGCTGGCCCAGGTCGTCGGCGCGGTGAACACCGTGCTGCTGCAGGGCACGGGCAGCTCGCGGATGCTCGTCGGGGCGAACACCGACGTGCACGGTCTCGTCGCCGCGCTCGGTGAGGGCTTGGAGGGTGCGGCCGTGGCGACGGCCGCCGTGCTCGGAGCAGGCGCGACCGCGTCGTCCACCCTGGCCGCCCTGGCGCAGCTCGGGTGCGCGTCCCCGGTCGTCTACGTCCGGGCCCTGTCCCGTGCGGGCGGCCTGATGCGCGCGGCCCACCGGATGGGCGTCACGCCGGTGTTCCGGTCGCTGGACACCGCTGCCGCGGAGATCGGTCGCGCGGACGTCGTCGTGTCGACGCTGCCTCCGCACGCCGCGGATCCGCTGGCCGCCCGGCTGAGCGGTCCCGTCTCGGGCGTGCTGCTGGACGTGGCCTACGACCCGCGGCCGACCGCGCTGTCGGCCGCGTGGGCGGCGGCCGGGGGAGTCGTGGTCGGGGGCGAGCGGATGCTGCTGCACCAGGCGGCCGAGCAGGTTCGGCTCATGACCGGTCTGACCGGCCCGGTGGACGCGATGGCTGCCGGCCTCGAGGCGCAACTCGCCCACTGAGCCGACGTCTCGACGACACCCGTCGGAAAACTCGTCGGTAACTACCGCCTGCGGATGCTCAACGAGGCACGCCCTCGTGCCGATGCTCCTCGGGAGGTCCTGCGCCATGAGCGGCTGCGGGCGAAGCGGAGGTACGGCGCGTGAAGCAGCTCGGGGAGATCCTGCTCGACGAAGGGCTCGTGACCGAGAGCCAGCTTCTCGCAGCGCTCGACGAGACGATGACCAGGGGCTCGTCCCTGGGCCGCACCCTGGTGGATCTCGGTGTGCTCAGCGAGAGCCAGCTGGTCAAGGCCCTCGCAGCGCAGGTCGGGATGCAGTTCATCGACCTCGACGACTACCCGGTGGACCGCACGGCGCTCAGCCTTGTCCCGGCCGCGCTGTGCCGCCGGTACACCGTGCTCCCGGTCGCCCTCGAGGGTGGCTCGATCGTGCTCGCCACCGCCGACCCGGGCAACGTCATGGCGGTCGACGACGTCCGATCCATGGCCGGCATGCCCGTGATCTCGGTCGTGGCGGCGCACGACAACCTCGTGCGTGCGATCGACCGGTACTGCCGCGCCGACGAC
Organism: Cellulomonas sp. P4_H4; assembly: GCF_056400865.1. NCBI lineage: Bacteria > Bacillati > Actinomycetota > Actinomycetes > Micrococcales > Cellulomonadaceae > Cellulomonas > Cellulomonas sp. P4_H4. The sequence goes on along the minus strand of NZ_JBFUKL010000003.1, from coordinate 172,931 downwards.
GAGATGGAAGGTCTCTCGCAGGCCTTCGAGGACATCGAGACCGAGCAGCAGGCCGACCTGTCGAAGATGGGGGAGATCTCCGACGACGACGCCCCGATCGTGCGCTTCGTCAACCTGCTCGTGACGCAGGCCATCACCGACCGTGCGTCGGACATCCACATCGAACCGTCCGAGCACGACCTGCGGGTCCGTTACCGCATCGACGGCGTGCTGCACGAGACGCAGCGGGCGCCCAAGCAGATCCAGAGCGGCGTGATCAGCCGCGTGAAGATCATGAGCGACATCGACATCGCGGAACGGCGCAAGCCGCAGGACGGCCGCATGTCGGTGGTGCACAACGGGCGCAAGATCGACCTGCGCGTGGCCACCCTGCCGACTGTGTGGGGCGAGAAGATCGTCATGCGCATCCTCGACAACTCGACGGCCAGCCTCGACCTGCGGGACCTGTCGTTCCTCGACAGCAACTACGAGGTCTACCAGGCGGCGTACACGAAGCCCTACGGGATGATCCTCGTCACCGGGCCGACCGGTTCGGGCAAGTCGACCACCCTGTACGCGACCCTGAACGCCGTCTCCAAGCCGGAGATCAACGTCATCACCGTCGAGGACCCGGTCGAGTACCGGCTCGCCGGCATCAACCAGGTCCAGGTCAACCCGAAGGCCGGTCTGACGTTCGCCGGCGCGCTCCGCTCGATCCTGCGGTCCGACCCGGACGTGGTGCTGCTCGGTGAGATCCGTGACCACGAGACCGCGCAGATCGCGATCGAGGCGGCGCTCACCGGGCACCTCGTGCTGTCGACCCTGCACACCAACGACGCGCCTTCGGCAGTCACGCGTCTGACGGAGATGGGCATCGAGCCCTTCCTCGTCGGCTCGGCGCTCGACTGCATCGTCGCGCAGCGTCTCGCGCGCAGGCTGTGCTCGAACTGCAAGGCGCCCTACACACCGACGCCGCAGGAGATGCTCGCCGCCCGCTTCCCGTGGATCGACGGCGAGCCGCTGCCCGAGCTGATGCGACCGGTCGGGTGCGTCACGTGCTCGCGGACCGGCTACCGGGGGCGTCTGGCACTGCACGAGGTCATGCGGGTGACCGAGGACATCGAGCGTCACGCGGTCGCCCACTCGTCCAGCGCGGAGATCGCCGCCACCGCCGTCAAGCAGGGCATGATCCCGCTGCGCGACGACGGCTGGGAAAAGGTGGCACTCGGTCAGACCTCCATCGAGGAGATCCTGCGCGTCGTCGCGTAGCGGGCGACCGAGACACGCGCGCACCTCAAGTTCGGTGCGGGTGTCGCCGATGAACGGACCAGAGCACAGGCCCAGATACCTGCACGCCCGTGCCGGTCGAAGCCAGGCGACCTTGTGGAGGGAATGACGTGAGCGAGCCCTATCAGGGATCCGCGGGGGAGCCCTCGCGGCCCTTGCCGCCGTACCGACCCGCCGGACCACAGGCGGTACAGCCTGCCGGACCGCCCGCGCCGGCCGGACCGGTCGTGAACGCGATGTTCTCGCCGATCCCGTCGCAGAGCGTTGCGCCGCCGCCCAGCGCGTCGTACACGGCGCCCGTGGAGTCCTACGCCACGCCTGGTACGTCCTACCCTGCGCCCGCGTACGCGCAGCCCGTAGGGGCGCCTCCCGCCGCCGGCGTACCAGCGCAGCCCCCGGCCTACGAGCCGCCGGCGCAGGCGCGGGCTGCCGCGTCGACCCAGACGTTCCTGCCTGCGGCGGTACCCGCACCGGCCGCGCCCGCGGCACCCGAGCAGCCGGCGGAACGCCCCGCGGACACCGCCGTGCGCGCGCCGGAAGGCGGGCAGCGTCGCAGTCTCGGGCAGGAGCCCGAGGCGGACGACCTGCCTGTCGACGCGATCCTCACCGAGATGGTGCGCGTCGGTGCGTCCGACGTACACCTCACCACCGGCACCTCACCGATGGTCCGCGTGAACGGGTCCTTGCGTCCGCTGGACCAGTTCGGGGTGGTCAAGCCTGAAGGGCTCCGACGCTCGATCTACGCCTTCCTTACGCAGAAGCAGCGGGAGCGGTACGAGGCGAACCTCGAGCTCGACCTGTCGTACTCGGTCCGTGGCCTGGCTCGGTTCCGCGTGAACATCTACCAGCAGCGTGAGTCGATCGGGGCCGCCTTCCGCGTGATCCCCTACGAGATCAAGCCGCTCGAGGCGCTCGGCGTGCCGCCGGTGGTGGGCACGTTCGCCGGCTTGCCTCGTGGCCTGGTGCTGGTCACCGGACCGACAGGCTCGGGCAAGTCCACGACGCTCGCCTCGATCGTCGACCTCGCCAACCGGACCCGCGAGGACCACATCATGACCGTGGAGGACCCCATCGAGTTCCTCCACCGCCACAAGAAGTGCGTGGTGAACCAGCGCGAGGTCGGCCAGGACACGCACTCGTTCCAGGCCGCGCTCAAGCATGTCCTGCGGCAGGACCCGGACATCATCCTCGTGGGCGAGATGCGCGACCTGGAGACGATCTCCGTGGCGCTGACGGCGGCCGAGACCGGTCACCTCGTCTTTGCCACGCTGCACACCCAGGACGCCGCGCAGACCATCGACCGAGTCATCGATGTGTTCCCGGCCCACCAGCAGGCCCAGGTTCGCACCCAGCTGGCCGGTGCCATCCAGGGCGTGGTCTGCCAGACCCTCGCGAAGCGGTCGGACGCGCCAGGGCGCGCCGTCGCCACCGAGGTGCTCGTGGCCACCCCCGCCATCCGCAACCTGATCCGCGAGGGCAAGACGCACCAGATCTACTCGGCGATGCAGGCCGGCGCCAAGCAGGGCATGCACACGATGGACCAGCACCTGTCGGATCTGGTCAAGACCGGCAAGATCTCCTACGAGACCGGACTGGAGAAGTGCCACCACGTGGAGGACTTCAACCGACTGACGGGCCGGTTCTCCGGCGGTTCGCAGGGCGCGGCCGGCATGGGTGACCAGGCCACCATGGGCGGCACCTCGTTCGGAAGCCAGGCCTTCTGATGACCGCGGCGGGCACGAAGACGTACGAGTACGCGGTCCGGGACAAGGGCGGCAAGATCGTCAAGGGTCGCGTCGAGGCGGCCAACCAGGCGGCCGTGGCGAACCGGTTGCGCGAGATGGGACTCGCGGCGGTCTCGATCTCGGAGGTCAGCACCGGAGGTCTGAACTCCGAGTTCTCGATCCCGGGGTTCACCGACAAGATCAAGCTCAAGGACCTGGCGGTCATGTCCCGCCAGCTGGCGACGATGATCAACGCGGGACTTTCGCTGCTCCGCGCGCTGACCATCCTTGCCGAGCAGACCGAGTGCAAGCCACTCGCGAAGGTCGTCGCCCAGGTGCGCAGCGATGTCGAGGAGGGCACGTCGCTCTCCATCGCGTTGAACAAGCATGCAGACGTCTTCCCGCCCCTGATGATCAACATGGTCAAGGCTGGCGAGGTCGGCGGCTTCCTGGACACCTCGTTGCTGTCGATCGCGGAGAACTACGAGGCGGAGGTCAAGCTCCGGGGGAAGATCAAGTCCGCGATGACCTATCCCGTCATGGTGTTCATCATGGCGATCCTGGCCACCGTCGGAATGCTTCTGTTCATCGTCCCGGTATTTGCCGGCATGTTTGAGGGGCTCGGCGGCCAGTTGCCATTGCCGACGCAGATCCTGGTCACATTGTCTGGCTGGATGAAGATCCTTGCGCCCATTCTTCTTGTCGTGAGCATCGCTTTTACCGTCTGGTGGGCGCGCCACAAGAACGACGAGGGTGTGCGCAACCGGCTCGACCCGATCAAGTTGAAGGTGCCGGTCTTCGGCAACCTGTTCCAGAAGATCGCCGTCTCCCGGTTCACCCGGAACTTCGGCACGATGATCCACGCGGGCGTCCCTCTGCTGCAAGCACTCGACATCGTCGGCGAGACCAGCGGCAACGTCGTGATCGAGCGTGCGGCGAAGGATGTCAGGGACGCGGTCCGGACAGGTCAGTCGCTGACCGAGCCGCTGGCGAAGCATGCGGTCTTCCCGCCGATGGTCGTGCAGATGATGGCCGTGGGCGAGGACACGGGCGCGCTGGACACCATGCTCGAGAAGATCTCCGAGTTCTACGACCAAGAGGTCGAGGCGACCACCGAAGCGCTGACGTCCCTCATCGAGCCCCTCATGATCGCCGTCATCGGCGTGATCATCGGCGGCATGATCATCGCCATGTACATGCCGATCTTCAAGATCTTCGACCTGATCGGCTGAGGCATTCCCGGTACGAACTACGCCGACCGAGTGAATGTCGAACATTCGGCGTCGTTGGCTCAAGCCGCAGGCAGATGTGCCCGATAGCAATGATGCAGGACCTGAACCGGCCGAGCCGGACCGCTGTTGACAACGCACCCACTCATCTTCAGGAGCAGACAATGATCGCTCGTATCCGCAAGTCGATGGACGAGAAGGAGCAGGGCTTCACGCTCATCGAGCTCCTCGTGGTCATCATCATCATCGGCATCCTCGCCGCCATCGCCATCCCGGTCTTCCTGAACCAGCGCCAGAAGGGCTGGGACGCGGCCATCAAGTCGGACCTCAAGAACGCCGCAACAGCCGAGGAGACCTACCTGACGGACAACGGCGTCTACACCGACGTCGTCGACCCCGACCTGACGGACAACGGCTTCAAGTACTCCGAGGCGGGCAACTACGACGCCGGCGTCCAGGAGATCACGATCGTCGCCACGGCCGGTGACTCGTACGTTCTGACCGCCGTCTCGGCCTCCGGCAAGACGTGGGAGTACGACAGCGCGCTTGGCGGGCTCCAGCCGCAGCCGTGATCGGAGGCGCTGACCTCCAGCGCTGACGGTGGGGAGGAAAGGGTGATCCTTTCCTCCCCACCGCTCGTCCGTCACCAGGAACGACTCAGAACGAAGGGGCACGAGATGCGTCGACTGGTCAGCAATGTTCGCCGCGACGAGGGCGGTTTCGGTCTGATCGAGATGGTCGTGGCCCTGCTGATCGCGGGTATCGTCTTCGGCGCGCTGGCGACGACGCTGATCGCCGCGGTGCGCTCGTCGGTCTACAGCCGGCAGAACCAGCAGGCCACCGACTACATGACGCAGGCCATCGAGGAGCTGCGGCTGATGAGCTACGGCTCGCTCTCGGTGGATGCCTCTCTGCTGTCGGGTGACCCGAGCGTCGTGAGCTGTGCCGCTGGTCCCCTCTGCATCGATGTCGGCGGCTCAGTCGAGGCCATCGTCACCGCGTCGATCGCCGGCGTCTCCGCGGTCGACACGCTGCACGACGCGCAGACCAACGAAACGACGTTCACACTTCGCCGCTACGTGACCGCGGTGGACGGTACGGGTACCGACCTCGTCCGCCGGGTCACCGTGTCGATCGAGTGGACTTTCAACGGGAAGACGCACACGCGGAGCACGTCGACGGTCATCGCCTACTCCCAGCGCGGGCTCCCGCTGCCGTACTTCACCCTCAAGCCCGCGACGTCCACGGTGTCGATCAACCCGGGCGCGACCGTCGTGCACACCTACACGCTCGAGAACAAAGGCGCCCCCGACCGCTGGAACCTCACGCTCAGCGGGAGTGCGACCGGCTTCTCGCTGCACGCCGACACGGACAACTCCGGGGACTACGACGACGGCATCGACGCCCTTCTGACGGATACCTCGGGCGACGGCGTCGTCGACACCGGTCGCATCCAGCCCGGCACCACGTTCAGGTTCTACCTGGTGCGCGTCACGAGCGTGTCGACCCCGCTTGCGACGTTGACGACGAACGTGACTGCGCGGTCGGTCGCCCAGCCGACGGCAAGCACGGCGTCGGCCACGGCGACCGCGACGACTGTGATCGTGTCCGGTGCTGTGGCGCCCACGGTGGCCCCCACACCGACGCCCTCCGGCTCCGGGTCGCCCAGTCCGTCACCGTCCGCGACGGACGTCGTCTGCGCCCTTGGTTCCGTGCCGGCGTCGAGCCCCCCGACGGGGTACACGGCCAAGTCGTACGCCCTGCACAACAAGGGCTTGTCGACGTCGACGACTCTCGCGCAGCTCGACATGAACGGCACGGCCCCGAGCAACAGCGCGCTGGGCACCTACTCGACGGACCAGAGCGCGACCCTGACCGGTCGTCAGGTCGTGGCGTCCGCGACCAGCTCGTCTGCGGCGCTGCTCGCCCTGAGCGGCCCGACGAGCTACGCCGACTGGTCGATGGACCTCGGCGCGAAGCTGAACATCTCGGGTGGGTCGGTCGTGCAGGTCTGGGTCGCGGCACCCGCCGGTGCCGTATCGGGCGCCTCGGTGCCGGTCGTGCTCTACTCGACGAACTCCGCGGGCGGCAACAGCCACGTCCTGGCGTACACCTCGGGCACCGTGACCTCCGGCTGCGCAGGCTTCCAACAGGTGGCGGTGCAGCTGCCGTCCATGTCGGCGCAGCAGGTGAGCAAGAACAGTCAGCTGCACGTCCGTGTGGCCCTGTCGACGACCCTCCGGCTGGGCTACGACGCGACGATGATGCCGGCGTCCCTGACGGTGAACGTCAAGTGAACCGACTCAGGGAGGCCCTCCAGACGAGTCGCCGAGCCGGCGACCGCGGCGTCACGCTCATCGAGCTCCTGGTCACGATGATCCTCATGGGCGTCGTCTCGTCGCTCGTGCTGGGAGCCGTGATCCAGTCGACCCGCGTCCTGACGCACGTGGACGATGAGGAGTCAGGCCTCTCTGACGCGAAGATCGTGTTCGACCGGATCGCCCGCGACGTCCGGGAGTCGCGTGGAGTGGTCTGCGACGGCGGACTCGCGGATCCCGCTGATGCCTCGAGCGCTGACCCGTACTGCGCGGCCCATCTGCAGGTCTGGGTGGACTCGAACTCCGACTACGTGGAGCAGCCTGGTGAGTGGATCACGTGGCGGCTGGAGCAGAACGTGGACGGGGTGCACCACGACGTGTGGCGCGTCACCGGCAAGGACGGCACCCCGCAGACGCGGCACCAGCAGGCCTCGTCGCTCATCGTCGACGCGGTGTTCGGGTACAGGGACGGTAGTGGACTCATTGCGGCCAACGTCCTTCCGACCGCCGCGCAGCAGGTCGACATCACATTGACGTACGACACCATCGTCGGCCGCGGCGCGAACCCGCGAAGCGTCGAATTCTCCGCGCGGCTCCGAAACAAGGGGTGACCATGATCGGCAAGGTGCGCCGGGCGATCCGGCTTCGAGCGCAGGGCGACCAGGGTGTCGGCCTGATCCTCGTCATCGGGGTCAGCGTGTTCGTCTTCCTCATCGCGACCGCGGCCATCGGGCTGGCGATCAACGGGGTCAAGCAGAGCAGCAACCGGCAGTCGTTCGAGAAGGGGCTCGCAACGTCCGAGACAGGCATCGACTTCGCCCTCGGCAAGATCCAGGAGTCGTTCACGACTCTCGGTGCGGACTATCCCATCCCCGCGACGACGACGGCGCTGGGCGGGACCCTACTGTGCAACGACGCAGAGATCTCCTTTCCCGCGTCGGGGGAGGGTGCGGACGGGGTCTTCTCCTCCGAGGACGCCGAGCGCACCTGGGCCCGGACGCACCTCGACGCCATCGCGACGAACACCAGCTGCCGGCAGCAGGGCGACGGTGGCGAGTTCGTGGTGCTCAAGCCGCCCTCGACCAACCTCAAGTACGGCCGGGTGTACGCCCTGTCGGCGACACCCTCGTTCGACGACCCCAAGCGCACGCGCTTGGTCAAGGACGAGTACGTCTTCATGCCCTACCGGCCGCAGTTCGCCATCCTCTCTGCCGGCAACCTGAGACTGTCGTCGTCGACGACCGTCACGAGCGCCGCCGGCACCGACCCCTCGTTGGCTGGCGTGCACGCCAACGGTGTCGTCAGCGGCGTCGGCAACCCGACGGTCTACGGCCCCGTCTCGAGCACCGGTTCGTCGAGCTTCTCCTCGAACAAGTTCTACAACGCCGCGAACTCCGGCAACGGCGGCGCCGTGCAGTCCCAGCCCGCGCAGCAGGTTCCTCGTATCTCCGCGAGCAGCCTCTACAGGCAGGCGGGGACGCTCGACGCCACGGCACTCGCAGAGTGGTACGACCTGTGCCACGGTGGCGAGGTGCGCAACTACTCGGCCTCGGGTCCGTGCACCGGCACCGCAGCAGGCGCCAGCCTCGCCTCCGGGGGGTCGTTCCGTGGGTGGGAGTTCGATCTCGGCACTCACACGTGGACCGCGACGCGCGATGTCATCTCTGGGACGTACTACGTCGATCAGGGAAACGTCGTCAACGGGAACGGCAACGCCACCGTGGATCACCTGACCGTCATCGCTGCCGCGCAGAACCCGACGGACTGTTCCACCAAGCGCTACGGGAACATCACGTGGGACCACTACGCGATCGATCGCACGGCGTTCGGGGGGCAGTGGCTCTTCGCCGACAGCGACCTCGTGACCACGTCCAACTTCACCGCGGGCCAGATGACCGCTCCGATCAGCAGCGGCATGTTCGTCGCCGGAGACCAGATCCAGATGGAGACGTCGAGCCAGGGTGCGGTCGGCTCGGTGCTCGCCGCCGACCAGTGCGCGACCCCGACCACGGGGCCGAACTACGGTCTGATCACGTCGTCCGAGGTGAAGAACCCCGCCGTCTACTACGACGCCAAGGCCGACTCGGCCTTCACCAGCGTGATCACCACCGCGCTGTGGCTCGACTACTCGGGCGGCTGATCGGGGCGTGGAGCTGTTCGCCGTCGCGCTCGTCGGGGTCCTCGGGCTGCTGATCGGGTCGTTCCTCAACGTCGTCGTCTGGCGCGTCCCGCGCGGGGAGTCGGTCGTCCACCCACCCAGCGCGTGCCCGACCTGCGGGCACGCGATCCGGCGGCGCGACAACGTGCCGGTCGTCTCGTGGCTGGTCCTGCGCGGCCGGTGCCGGGACTGCGGGACGTCGATCTCGGCCCGTTACCCGCTGGTCGAGCTCGGGACCGGGGTGCTGTTCGCACTCACCGCCTGGTTCGCCGGGCCCACCTGGGTGCTGCCCGCGCTGCTGTTCCTCGCCGCGATCTCCGTCGCGCTCGCGCTGATCGACCTCGACACCAAGCGGTTGCCGGACGCGATCGTGCTCCCCGCGTACCCGGTGGCGCTGGTGCTGCTGGCGCTCGCGAGCTGGAACCCGGGCGGCCCGGCCGACTGGCCGGCGCTCGTCCGTGCCGTGGTGGGCGGCGCAGTGATGTTCACCGTCTACTTCCTGACCGTGCTGGCGTACCCGAAGGGGATGGGCTTCGGGGACGTGAAGCTGGCGGGCGTGCTCGGTCTGTACCTGGGCTGGTACGGCTGGGGCGCGCTCGTCATCGGCTGGTTCTCGGCATTCGTCCTGGGGGGCCTGTTCTCGGTCGTCCTGCTCGCCCTCGGCCGCGCGACACGCAAGTCCGGCATCCCGTTCGGTCCGTGGATGCTCCTCGGGGCGGCCGTCGGCATCGTTGCCGGTCAACCGCTGTGGGACTCGTACCTCGGCATCTTCTGAGGTCACCGAAGCCCGCGGACAGGAATGCGTTCCTCTCCTCAAGTCGCACGCCCTGTCACCCGATAGAACGAATGATCGCTCAACGTCCGTCGGAAGGACTCTCGTGGGTACAACACGCGTCATCGGGCTGGACATCGGCTCGTCCTGCGTCCGGGCCGCGGAGCTCGAGATCGGCAGCGGTGGCCCGATGGGCAAGACGCCGCCCGTGCTCGTGCGCTTCGGTCAGGTGGCGCTGCCGCTCGGCGCCGTCCGCGACGGCGAGGTCGTCCAGACGGAGGTCGTCGCGAGCTCTCTGCGCCAGCTCTGGGCCCAGACCAAGTTCGAGTCCAAGGACGTCATCATCGGCGTCGGCAACCAGCGGGTCATCGTCCGCGAGCTCGACCTTCCCTGGATGCCTCTCGCCCAGCTCAAGGCGTCACTGCCGTTCCAGGTCGGCGACATGCTGCCGATGTCGACGGACGATGCGCTCCTCGACTACTTCCCTACCGCGGAGTACGACGGGCCCCACGGCCGGGTCGTCAACGGCATGCTGGTCGCGGCCCAGCGGGACACCGTGAACGCCAACGTCGTGGCCGTGGAAGCCGCCGGCCTACGCCCCCGCATGGTCGACCTGAACGCCTTCGCGCTGCATCGGGCACTCGCGCGCGGGGACCTGTCCCGATCGACCGCAGCCTTCGTCGACATCGGCGCGTCCATCACCACGGTCGTGATCTCTTCACACGGCACCCCTCGGCTCGTGCGCTCGCTGCCGACAGGTGGTCAGAACGTGACCGCAGCGGTGGCCAGCGCCACGGGCATCAGCGGGCCCCAGGCCGAGGCCCTCAAGCGGGAGATCGGCATCGGGTACGAGGTTGGACCCGACCGCGCCGACGCAGCGGAGGCCATCAGCGGCGTCGTCCGCCAACTCGTCGAGTCGGTCCGCAACACCTTTGTCTACTACTCGAGCAACAACGCAGGGGCCGGCATCGACGTCTGTGTGCTCACCGGCGGCGGCTCGCACCTGCCCGGGCTCGGTCAGTACCTGTCGAGCGCGAGCCGGCTGCCCGTCACTCTGGGTGACCCCCTCGCGGGGCTGCGGTCGGCCAAGACTGTGCAGCGCGACGCGCTGGTAGGGCACGAGTCGTTCATCGCCCTCCCTGTGGGGCTGGCTTACGGAGTTGCCGCATGACCACGTTGCTAGAACGTCCCAAGTCCCGGTCGGGCGCGGCGACCGCGCTCAGCGGGACCCTGCCCCAGGTCAACCTGCTGCCGCCCGAGGTGCGGGCCGCACGGGGCCTGCGCGCCATCAAGCGGATGCTCGGCATCGGCCTGATCGCCGTCGTCCTGGCGTGCGTCGCGGCGTTCGCCCTGGCCTCGGTCTCCGAAGCTGCTGCCAAGTCCGAGCTCGCCCAGGCACAGGACCAGACCGCCCGGCTCCAGGCGGAGCAGAAGAAGTACGCGGAGGTTCCGCAGGTCCTGGCCGCGCTCGATGACGCCAAGACAGCACAGGCTCTCGGGATGGCGACGGACGTCCAGTGGAAGGCGTACGTGGATGCACTCACGGCCGTGCTCCCGGCCGAGGTCAGCATCGACACCTACGCCGTCACCGTCTCGACGCCGATGACCCTACCGGCGCCCCCGGCGGACCCGTTGCAGGCGCCGAGCATCGGCCAGCTCAGTTTCACGGCGCGCTCGACCGTCGTGCCGAACACCTCCGCCTGGATCGACTCCCTGAACTCGGTCCCGGGCTTCGCGGACGCCTGGGTCTCAGACACCTCGATCACCGAGGACGAGTCCGGCATCTACTACAACGTCACGGCGACGGTCCAGGTCACGGACGGCGCGTTCTCGCACCGCTTCGACCCGGTTGACGGGGAGGGCTGACATGGGTAACGCCAAGAAGAGCACGTGGATCGGCGGGACTCTCGTCCTCGCCCTCCTCCTCGTCGCAGCGTCGTGGTTCCTCGCGATCTCGCCCGTCCTCGCCTCGACGTCCGAGGTCCGAGACCAGACGGCCCAGACCGAGGCCCAGAACATCCAGCTGGGGAAGCAGGTCACCCAGCTGAAGGCCGACTTCGAGAAGCTGCCCGAGTACAAGGCCGAGCTTGCCGCGCTCCAGGTGAAGATCCCGACGGACGCGATGCTCACCGACTACCTGCGACAGCTCGACACGATCGCCGTGGCGCACGCCGTCACTCTCACCTCGATCGCTCCGAACGTGCCGCAGGCCGTCGTCCCGGCGACGCCGGAGACGCCGGCCCCGGAGCCCAGCCCCTCGACGACGGAGAGCACGACCGCCGAGACCGACACGACCGCGGCGGCTCCCAAGCCGCCCGCAGCCCCGGCGGTCCCCGCAGGATTCACGGCGATCCAGTTCTCCATCACCGTGCTGGGCACGTATGACAACACACAGGCGTTCCTCGCCGACCTCCAGAACGCCACGCCTCGGTTGTTCCTGGTCTCGGGCATCACCGGTACCGGGCAGGACGTCGCGGACGCCTCCGGCGGCAAGCCCGCCACGGCGGTCGGTGACCAGGAGCTCGTGATCACCGGCTTCACGTACGTGCTTCCGGACGCCCTGGGTGTTCCTGCCCCGGTCGACCCGAACGCCGCACCGCCGGCGCTCCCGGGAGCCGTCCCCGGCAAGAACCCCCTGGTGCCGGTCGACGGTCGCTGACCGCCGCGCGTCACTCACGGTCCACCCTCCGGGCGTCAGCCCGGGGGGTGGACCTCGTCGTGGGAGGATCCGCTCATGCTGCGTTGGTTGACCTCCGGTGAGTCCCATGGCCCGGCGCTCGTCGGCATCCTCGAGGGGCTCCCGGCCGACGTCGAGGTGCAGAGCTCCGACATCCAGGAGGCGCTGGCCCGTCGTCGGCTCGGCTACGGCCGGGGTGCGCGGATGAAGTTCGAGCAGGACGAGGTCCGGATCCTCGGCGGCGTGCGGCACGGTCGGACGCAGGGTGGGCCTGTCGCGGTCGAGATCGGGAACACCGAGTGGCCCAAGTGGGTCGACGTGATGTCGTCGGACCCCGTCGAGGACGCCGACGTGCTGCTGCGGGCGCGCAACGCGCCGCTTACCCGTCCGCGCCCCGGGCACGCCGACCTGGTCGGGATGCGCAAGTACGGCTTCGACGACGCCCGGCCGGTGCTCGAGCGCGCGAGCGCCCGCGAGACGGCGACCCGCGTGGCCCTGGGCACGGTTGCGGCCCGGTTCCTCGCGCAGGCCGCCGGCGTCCGACTCGTGTCGCACGTCGTGAGCATCGGCACCGCCGACGTCCCTGAGGGCTCCGCACTCCCGACGCCCGACGACGTCGTGGCCCTGGACGCCGACCCCGTGCGCTGCTTCGACCCGGCCGCGTCGGCGGCGATGGTGGCCGAGATCGACGAGTGCCACAAGGACGGCGACACGCTCGGCGGTGTCGTCGAGGTGCTCGCGTACGGACTGCCGTCCGGGCTGGGCTCGTACGTGCACGCCGACCGCAAGCTCGACGGGCGACTGGCCGCCGCCCTCATGGGCATCCAGGCGATCAAGGGCGTCGAGGTCGGCGACGGCTTCCGCACGGCGGCACGCCGCGGATCGCAGGCCCACGACGAGATCGTGCGCGACGAGGCCGGCCGGATCGTGCGCGTCACCAACCGCGCGGGCGGCATCGAGGGCGGGATGACGAACGGCGAGGTGCTGCGCGTCCGCGCCGCGATGAAGCCGATCTCCACCGTCCCGCGCGCGCTCGCCACCGTCGACACGTCCACGGGCGAGCCCGCCAAGGCCCAGCACCAGCGCTCGGACGTCTGTGCCGTGCCCCCAGCCGCGGTCGTCGCCGAGGCGATGGTGGCGCTCGTGCTCGCCGACGCGTTGCTGGAGAAGGTCGGTGGTGACTCCGTGGCCGAGGTGCGGCGCAACCTCGAGGCGTACGTGGCGGCCATCCCGGACCTTCTCGCGTGAGTGCCGTGCCCGGTCCGCACATCGTTCTCGTCGGACCCCCGGGATCGGGGAAGTCGACCGTCGGCCATGCCCTCGCCGAGCGCTGGCAGCTCTCCTTCCGCGACACGGATGCCGACGTCGAGGCCGTGGCCGGCAAGCCGATCTCCGAGATCTTCGTCGAGGACGGCGAGCCCGCGTTCCGCGCGCTGGAGGCAGCGGCGGTCGCCGCAGCACTCGCCGAGCACGACGGTGTTCTCTCGCTCGGCGGGGGAGCGGTCCTCGATCCCCGGACACAGGCGTTCCTCGCCGACTACCGCCGCGGTGGTGGAGTCGTCGTGTTCCTCGACGTCAGCCTCGCGCACGCCGCGCCACGCGTCGGGTTCAACACGTCGCGTCCGTTGCTGCTGGGCAACCCTCGCGCGCAGTGGAGCGCGCTGATGGAGGCTCGCCGGCCCGTCTACGAGGCGGTCGCCACCCTTCGCGTCCTGACCGACGACCAGCGCCCGACGGACGTCGCCGCGCTCATCGAGATGGAGCTGGCTGCACTGCGCCGGCAGGACGTCGAGGAGGATCCGCTGTGAGCGAGACCAGGACCGTCCGGGTCGAGGGGGAGCAGCCGTACGACGTCGTCATCGGCCGGCACCTGCTCGGGGAGCTGCCCGACGTCCTCGGGCCGGGGGTGCGTCGCGTCCTCGTCGTGCACCCGTCCGCCCTCGCGACCACCGCAGACGCGGTCCGCGACGATCTTCGAGCGCACGGCTACGAGGCCTTCGTCGCCGAGGTGCCCGACGCCGAGGAGGCGAAGACCTCCCAGGTGGCCGCGTTCCTGTGGCAGGTGCTGGGCCAGGCCGACTTCACCCGGAGCGACGCCGTCGTCACCGTGGGCGGCGGTGCGACCACCGACCTGGGCGGGTTCGTCGCGGCGACGTGGCTGCGCGGCATCCGGGTGGTGCACGTGCCCACCACGCTGCTCGCGATGGTCGACGCGGCGGTCGGCGGCAAGACCGGGATCAACACGCCCGAGGGCAAGAACCTCGTCGGCGCGTTCCACCCGCCCGCCGGGGTGCTCTGTGACCTCGCCGCGCTCGAGTCGATGTCGAGGCACGACTTCGTCGCAGGGCTGGCCGAGGTGGTCAAGTGCGGCTTCATCGCCGACCCCCGGATCCTCGAGCTGGTCGAGGCGAACACCGAGGTGCTGCTGGACCCCGCTGCCGCAGCGTCGTCGCCCGTACTCCTGGAGCTGGTCGAGCGGGCCGTCGCCGTGAAGGCGCGGGTCGTCGGCGAGGACCTGAAGGAGGGCGGCCTGCGGGAGATCCTCAACTACGGCCACACCTTCGCCCACGCGGTCGAGCACGTCGAACGCTTCCAGTGGCGCCACGGCGCGGCGGTCTCTGTCGGCATGATCTACGTCGCCGAGCTGGCTCGCCTCGCGGGCCGGCTGTCCGACGAGGTCGTCGACCGGCACAGGTCGATCCTGTCGTCGCTCGGTCTACCGGTGACCTACCGCGGCGACCGGTGGGACCGTCTGCTCGCCGCGATGCGCCGCGACAAGAAGACCCGGGGCGACCTGCTGCGGTTCGTCGTCCTGGAGGACATCGGCAAGCCGGTCCGCCTCGAGGGTCCTGACCCGACCCTGCTGGCCGCTGCGTACGCCGAGGTCAGCGAAGGCGCGCCCACCCCGTCGCGGGCGATCTCGCTGTGAGCCGCGCGGCGCGACTCGACGGCGATCGGCCCGTCCTAGGCTCGCGGTCATGACACGCGTGCTGGTGCTCAACGGCCCGAACCTCGGGCGCCTGGGGGTCCGTGAGCCGGAGGTGTACGGCTCGACCACGCACGCCGAGCTCGTGGCGGCCGTCGAGACGTGGGCTTCCGATCTGGGGCTGGACGCCGAGGTCCGCCAGACCGACGACGAGTCGGCTCTCGTCGGCTGGCTGCACGAGGCCGTCGACGCGCGTGCGCACGTCGCTCTCAACCCGGCAGCGTTCACGCACTACTCGTACGCACTGCGTGACGCCGCGGCGCAGATCACGCAGGCCGGTCTCGTGCTCGTCGAGGTGCACCTGTCCAACCCGTACGCCCGCGAGGTCTGGCGCCACACCTCGGTCATCGGACCGGTCGCCACGGGAACCGTCGCCGGTTTCGGCGTCGAGGGCTACCGCCTGGCACTGGAGGCGATCGCCTCGCGCGTGTGAGGGGGCCCCTGACCCGCACGGTAGGATGGTCGGCGGTCTGCGGCCGTCGATGACGCGTTCGCCCTGAGGGTTCGCCCGGCAGGGTGTGCCGCCGACGGACCGCTCCGAGAACTCATCACCCGACAGGAAAGCGACGATCGTGGCGACCACCAACGACTTGAAGAACGGCACCGTGCTGAAGATCGACGGCCAGCTGTGGACCGTGATCGAGTTCCAGCACGTCAAGCCCGGCAAGGGTGGCGCCTTCGTCCGCACCAAGCTGAAGAACGTCCTGTCCGGCAAGGTGGTCGACCGCACGTTCAACGCCGGCCTGAAGATCGAGACCGCCAACGTCGACAAGCGCGACATGCAGTACCTCTACAAGGACGGCACCGACTTCGTGTTCATGGACACGGACACGTACGACCAGATCAACATCCCGGAGGCCACGGTCGGCGACGTCGCCAACTTCCTCCTGGAGAGCCAGAGCGCGATGGTCGCGACGAACGAGGGCGCACCCCTGTACGTCGAGCTTCCGCCGTCGGTCGTCCTCGAGGTCACGTACACCGAGCCGGGCCTGCAGGGCGACCGCTCGTCGGCCGGCACCAAGCCCGCGACGCTCGAGACCGGGTACGAGATCCAGGTGCCGCTGTTCCTCGAGGCGAACACGAAGGTCAAGGTGGACACCCGCGACGGGAGCTACCTCGGCCGAGTGAACGACTGAGGTGGGAGCTCGCACCAAGGCCCGCAAGCGGGCGCTCGACGTCCTCTTCGAGGCCGACCAGCGGGGCGTCGACCCGGTGACCCTGCTCGCAAAGCGGATCACCGAGCCGGGCACCGAGGCGTCCCTGCCCCAGTACTCCGTCGACCTGGTCGAGGGCGTGATCGCCGAGCAGGGCCGCATCGACGAGCTGCTCGCGACGCACGCCCACGGCTGGACCCTGGACCGGATGCCCGCGGTCGACCGTGCGCTGCTGCGGATCGGCACGTGGGAGATCCTCTACAACGACGACGTCCCGGACGCGGTCGCGGTGGACGAGGCGGTCGAGCTCGCGCGGTCCCTGTCCACGGACGAGTCACCCGTGTTCGTCAACGGCCTGCTGGGCCGCATCGTCGACCTGAAGCCGACCCTGCTCGCCTGAGTCGCACAACCTACGAGGAGCGCCGCACCGGAGGACCGGGGCGGCGCTCCTTCCGTGCGTGGTCAGACGGTGCGGTGGATCGTGGCGAGCGGGCTCACGCGCGGCGACCCCTGGGTCGGCACGGAGCGCAGGGACCGCGCCGGCGAGACGATCGGGATCGTGCCGGTGACCGGTCGCGGGCCACGCACGGGCAGGCCCGGAGCCGCGCGTCCGAGGAAGTTCCCCTGCACGCGCGTCACGCCCATCTCGATGAGCGACGTCAGCTGGTCCGGCGTCTCGACGCCCTCCGCGACGATGTCGAGCCCGTGCGTCTGGGCGAGGGCGACGATGGCGCGCACGACGCCCGCACCACGGTCGGTCCCCATGTCACGCACGAAGGACCGGTCGATCTTCAGCTGGTCGACGGGCAGCCGCGCGATGCGGGCCAGCGAGCTGTAGCCCGTGCCGAAGTCGTCAACCGCGATCTGGGCGCCGCGGGCGCGCAGCTCGGACAGCACGGGAACGGCCGAGATGGTCTGCACGAGTGCGCTCTCGGTGATCTCGAGCGTCAGGTGCTCCCAGAAGGCGTCGCCCCAGGCGGTCTCGATCTGAGCGAGCGCGTCGGGCTCGGCGAGCTGTCGGGCGGCGATGTTGACGGCGACCGGCATCTGGAAGCGCTCGAGCGCCTGACGGGCCTGGCTCAGCACCGAGAGCCCGATCGGGACGATGAGGCCCGACTCCTCGGCGAGATCGATCCAGTCGGCCGGCAGGATCAGGTGGCCGTGGTGGTCCCACCGGGCGAGCGCCTCGACCTGGACGATCTCCAGCGTCTGGGCGTCGACGATCGGCTGGAAGTACGCGGTGAAGTGCCCGGCTTCCACGGCCGACTCGAGGGCGGACCGTTGCTGGCGTGCTGCTTCGACGCGCCGGCGTAGGACGCGGTCGAACACGCGGAATCCTGCGTTGGTCCGCTTGGCCTCGAGCATCGCGGTGTCGGCGTGCCGGACCAGCGCGTCGGCGTCGATGATGTCGCCCGGGATCCACGTCGCGACGCCGACCGTGAGACGGGCCGGACGGCTGCCCACGGTCCGGTCGAGGAAGCCCTCGCGCAGCGAGCGTGCCAGAGAGACGAGGTCGACGTCGGACGGTGCCCGGGACAGGACGACGACGAACTCGTCGCCACCGAACCGGCCGATGTACGCCTCGCGGTCCTTCAGGGCGGAGCGCAGGTAGTCGGCGACGCGGACCAGCAGCGCGTCGCCGCTCGCGTGGCCGAGTGCGTCGTTGACGCCCTTGAACCCGTCGAGGTCGCAGTAGATGAGGGAGACGCGCGTCCGCTCGACGTTGGCCTGGTCGAGGACGTCCGACAGGTGACGCTCGACCGATCGACGGTTGGGCAGGCGGGTCAGCGAGTCGGCGAACGCGGTGGCGTGGAGGCGCTCGGCGAGCTGGTACCGCTCCGCGGCTGCCGACACGATCTGCGCGAGGTCGATCAAGAACGCTCGGTCCTGCGGGGAGTGGTCGACCTTCTCAGCCGAGAACAGCTCGGCGACGAACCGGTCCCGCGCGATGGGCCGCAGCGATCCCTCGATGCTCGGGTCGACCAGGATCGTGCGCGCCTCGTCGCGGGCGCTGACCAGCAGGGCGTCGGCGTCCTTGACGAACCAGGCGGCGTTCGCCAGCCGAGCGACCGCGTCGCGCATCAGGTTCTGCAGGGCGGCGGCGTTCTGTGCCTCCCGGATGCGGCTGAAGGCGACGATCTCGAGAGCCACCGCCAGCGGGATGGCCCACAGTGCCGCGAAGATGCCGCCGAGCCGGGGATCGGGCGTCAGGACGCCCGCGGTGAAGATGGCGAGCGACTCGGCGCCCGCCAGGACGAGGAGCGTGCCGAAGCGCGTCAGGCGCGCGGGCCCGACCGCGAGCACGACGTACGCGACGACGACGAGGGTCGGGACGAGCAGCAGCGCCTCGCTGAGCACGTGCGGACCGAGGCGGCTCGGCAGCACGTCCTCGGGCACCCACCAGACCGAGGCGCGGATCGCGAACAGTGCGCCTGCGAGCCAGACCCACGCGCGCACCGGTGGACCGCCGGCCATCGACCGGGTGGCCGGTATCGCGAACAGGATGAAGGCCGCGATGAGCTGCGCGTGGACGAAGACGAGGATGTTCTGGAACGTGCCGGGGAGCGTGAGTGCGTACAGCCCACCGACCGCCAGCACGAGCGCCATGTCGAGCGAGAGGGCGAAGGACCACGCGGCTCCAGCCGGCCGTACCTCGCCGCGCCACCACACCCACTGCAGAGCGCAGAAGCCACCCACGACGCCCGCAGCGAGGAGCTGCAGGACGGTGACCCATGTCGGTACAGATGCCAGCACGAAGTGGACATCGTCACCCAGCACGCCTCACGTGACGTGGCATCCGGGTGACCGCAGTCAGAGTTCCGTCACCCGGTTGTGACTGGAGCACGTGCGGAGGGCTGCCAGGCGGCTGTCATCATGGCGCGGTGACGACCGTTCCTGGCCCGGCAGCGTTGCCGCGGCGCACCATCACCTCGTACGCACTCGGCTCGGTCGCGACGGGCGGCTTCGGCACCCTGCCCGGTCTCGTGCTGGCCTACTACCTGACGGACACGCTCGGCGTCGCCGCGGGGATCGCGGGTCTGGTCGTGACGGTGCCGAAGCTGTGGGACGTCGTGATCGACCCGTTCATCGGTGCCCGCTCGGATGCCTCGGCGGCTCGTCACGGCAGCAGACGGGCCTTCCTGCTCACGGGTGCGCTGGCTCTTCCGCTCCTGTTCGCTGCGGTCTTCGCGACGCCCCGAGCACTGGAGGGAGCGTCGGCCGCGACATGGGTCGTGCTCGCCTTCGTCGCGGCCGCGACCGCGTTCTCGATCTTCCAGGTGCCCTACATCGCCCTGCCTGCGGAGATCGCCCCGGACTACGCGTCGCGCACCCGGCTGCTCGCGCCGCGGATCGCCGTGCTGGCGGTCGCGATCCTGGCCTTCGGCGCGGGCGGCCCGCTGGTGCGGGACGCCGCCGGCGGGGGCCGCGCCGGCTACGCCGTCATGGGTGTGGTCGGTGGTGTGACGATCGGCCTGGGCATGCTCGCCGCGTGGTGGGGGGCCCCGCGACGCGCACGGATCGCTGCTGAGAAGCCGGCCCCGCACGCTCGCGGCGACGCGCTGCGGCAGGGCCGGGCGGCCCTGCGCGAGATCCCGGCGTTCCGCCGCCTGCTCGGGGCGTTCGTGCTGCAGGCACTCGCCACCGGCGCGATGCTCGCCGGAGCTCAGTACGTCGCGACGTACACGCTGGGCTCCGAGGGTGCGGTGACCTACCTGTTCGTCGCGCTCGTCGCCCCTGCCCTCCTCGTCATGCCGCTCGGCACACGACTCGCGCGACGCTTCGGGAAGAAGCGGTCGTTCGTCGGCGCCACGATCGTGTTCGCGACCGCCGCCCTCGCGCTGGTCCCGATGCGCTGGGCGCCCGGGGGGTGGGTCTACGCGTGCGTGGCCCTCGCGGGCGTGGCCTACGCAGGGATGCAGCTGTACCCGCTCGCGATGCTCCCGGACGTGGCCGCGGTGGACGCGCGGGAGCGCGGCGAGGACCGTGCCGGCGTGCTCGGTGGGGTGTGGACGGCGGGAGAGACCGCCGGGCTCGCCCTCGGTCCGACGCTCGTGCTGGGCATGCTGGCGGTGACGGGGTTCGTCTCCACGACCGCCGACGAGACCGTGGCGCAGCCCACCGGGGCGCTGACCGGGATCTCGCTGGCCTTCTCGCTCCTACCGGCGGTGCTCGCCCTCGCGAGCCTCGTGCCCCTGCTGCGCTACCCGTTGTCGGCGGACGTCGTCGACCAGGGCGACCCGTTGGAGGTCCACTCGTGAGCATCGACCGTCGTCCTGGTCGCCTGTCCGCCGACGTCCTCGCCGACCTGGCGTCGTGGCGTGCGGCCGACCCGCCGACCCACGGCGGCCGCATCCTGTCCTACGTCTACGACCCGGGCCGCACCGACCTGGACGAGGTCGCGGCGGACGCGGTGCGCATGTTCCTCCCGGTCAACGGGCTCGACCCCACCACGTTCACGTCGGTCGCCGAGCTCGAGAGCCGCATCGTGGGCTTCGCCCGGGACGTGATGCACGGCGACGAGGGCACGGTCGGCTCGGTGACCTCGGGCGGCACCGAGTCGTGCATGCTGGCCGTCAAGTCGGCGCGCGACCTGTGGCGGGCATCGAACGGCTCGACCGCGCGCCCGACGCTCGTCCTGCCGACGACCGCGCACCCGGCGTTCCACAAGGCCGCGCACTACCTCGACCTCGACGTCGTCGCCGTCCCCGTCGACTCCCGCACCGGTGCGCCGTCGGCCGCCGACGTGCTCGCCAGGGTCGACGAGCGGACGTCGCTGGTCGTCGTCAGCGCGCCGAGCTACCCGTTCGGAGTGATCGACCCCGTGGCCGAGGTCGCCGCGAGCGCGGGGGTCCCGGTGCACGTCGACGCGTGCATCGGCGGATGGGTCCTGCCGTGGTGGGGCGACGTCGACGAGCCGTGGGACCTCGCCGTACCCGGCGTCACCTCCATCTCGGCGGACCTGCACAAGTTCGGCTTCGCTCCGAAGGGCGCCTCGGTCGTGCTCTACCGCTCCCGCGAGCAGCACCGGGCGCAGTACTTCGCGACGACCGCATGGCCGGGCTACCCGGTCGTGAACCCGACCATGCTCGGCTCGCGAGGCGTGGGGTCGATGGCGGCCGCCTGGGCGGTGCTCCAGGTCCTGGGGACCGACGGGCTGGGCGAGCTCGTCGCGGCGACGCGGGCCGCGACGTCGACCATCGCGACGGCCGTCGGGCAGATCGACGGGTTGCGCGTCGTCGGGGAGCCGACCGGCCCGCTCGTTGCGGTCGCCATGGACGCGACGGCGGATCCTGCCGAGCGAGTGGACCCGTTCCTCCTCATCGACGAGGTGCGCAGGCGGGGCTTCCTGCTCCAGGCGCAGCCGGCCATGACCCAGCCCGACGGCTCCGTGCTGCCGCGCACCGCTCACCTCACCGTCACGCCGGTCACGCTGCAGGTGGTCGACGAGCTCGTCGCGACCCTGGTCGCCGCAGCGGGCGCCGTGCGTGGGCTGCCGCCCGCGTCACCCGACCCGTCGCTGGCGCAGAGAGTGCTCACGCAGGGGCTTCCCGACGAGCTCGCCACGGTGATGGCGACGCTCGAGGCGCTGCCCGCGGAGATGGTCCGGCCGCTGCTCGTCGAGGTGCTCGCCGCCACAGTCGACCCGGCTCGGGAGGGACGATCCGGGCGGTAGGGTGAGTGCCCGACAGACATTCCTTTAAGACCCGTCCTGTGAGGCGGGGAAGGAGAGCTGCATGTGCCCTGCTGTGCCCGCTGAGAAGCCTGAGACCACCACCGACGATGACGCCGGCAACCTGGTCCTCGGCGCCCCGGAGATCGCCCGGGCGCTGACGCGCATCGCGCACGAGATCCTCGAACGCAACAAGGGTGGCGCCGACGTCGTCCTGCTCGGCATCCCCACGCGTGGTCTGCCCCTCGCGCGTCGACTGGCCGAGCGCCTGGAGGCGGTCGAGCCCGGGCTCGATGCCGCGCGCCTCGTCGGCAGCCTCGACGTGACGATGTACCGCGACGACCTGCAGCACCACCCCACGCGCACGATCGGCGAGACCGACATCCCGGGCGGCGGGCTGGACGGCAAGGTCGTGGTCCTCGTCGACGACGTCCTCTACTCCGGCCGCACCATCCGTGCGGCGCTCGACGCGATCAGCGACCTCGGGCGGCCGCGCGCGGTCCAGCTCGCGGCCCTGGTCGACCGTGGTCACCGTGAGCTGCCGATCCGCGCGGACTACGTCGGCAAGAACCTGCCGACCTCGACCACGGAACGGGTGCGTGTCCTGCTGGAGGAGTGCGACGGTCGCGATGCCGTGCTGATCGAAGGAGGGGTGCGATGAAGCACCTGCTGTCCACCGCCGACCTGAGCCTGGAGGACGCGGTCCGGATCCTCGACACGGCCGGGTCCATGGCCGCGACGCAGGGTCGGGAGATCAAGAAGCTGCCCACGCTGCGCGGCCGCACCGTGGTGAACCTGTTCTTCGAGGACTCCACGCGGACCCGCATCTCGTTCGAGACCGCCGCCAAGCGCCTGTCGGCCGACGTCATCAACTTCTCGGCCAAGGGGTCGAGCGTGTCCAAGGGGGAGTCCCTCAAGGACACCGCGCTGACCCTGCAGGCCATGGGTGCCGACGCCGTCGTCATCCGGCACCACGCGTCGGGCGCACCTCACACGCTCGCCACGAGCGGCTGGACGCACGGCGCGGTGATCAACGCGGGCGACGGGATGCACCAGCACCCCACGCAGGCGCTGCTCGACGCGTACACGTTGCGCCGGCACCTGACGGGTCCCGGCGACGTCACGGGGCGCGACCTGTCGGGTCTGCGGGTCGCGATCGTGGGCGACGTGCTGCACAGCCGGGTGGCGCGTTCCAACGTCCACCTGCTGCACACGCTCGGTGCCGAGGTCACGCTCGTCGCGCCCCCCACGCTCGTGCCGGTCGGCGTCGGAGCGTGGCCCGCCAAGGTCTCGTACCACCTCGACGAGGTGATCGCCGACGACAAGCCCGACGCGGTGATGATGCTGCGCGTGCAGCGCGAGCGGATGTCGAGCGCCGGAGGCGGGTTCTTCCCGAGCCCGCTCGAGTACACCCGCCGGTACGGCCTCGACGCCCGGCGGCTGGCCGCCCTGTCCGACCACGCGATCGTCCTGCACCCCGGGCCGATGAACCGCGGCCTGGAGATCTCCGCCGACGCGGCCGACTCGCCTCGCGCGGTGATCGTCGAGCAGGTGGCCAACGGGGTAGCCGTGCGGATGGCGGTCCTCTACCTGCTGCTGGCGGGTGGCGACACCACGGCGCCGCCTGCACCGGCACGCACGACGAACGACGAGACGAAGGTGAACGCGTGAGGACGTACCTGCTGCGTGACGTCAGCCCCTTGGGTGACGGCACGACCGACGTGCTGCTCGCCGAGGGCGTGATCGCGGCGATCGGTGCGGACGCACAGGCTCAGGCCGGTCCGGACCCGGTCATCATCGACGGCAAGGGTCTTGTCCTGCTGCCCGGGTTGGTCGACCTGCACACGCACCTGCGCGAGCCGGGTCGGGAGGACGCCGAGACGGTCCGCAGCGGCACCCGTGCGGCAGCCATGGGCGGGTTCACCGCCGTGCACGCGATGGCGAACACGTCGCCGACGCAGGACACCGCGGGCGTCGTCGAGCAGGTCTGGCGGCTCGGTCGGGACGCGGGCTGGGTGGACGTCCGCCCGGTCGGCGCCGTGACCGTGGGGCTCGAGGGTGAGCGTCTGGCCGAGCTGGGCGCGATGGCCGAGTCGGCCGCCGCGGTCCGGGTGTTCTCCGACGACGGCAAGTGCGTGCACGACCCGGTCCTGATGCGCCGCGCGCTCGAGTACGTCAAGGCGTTCGACGGCGTCATCGCCCAGCACGCGCAGGAGCCGCGGCTGACCGAGGGCGCCCAGATGCACGAGGGTGTCGTGTCCGCCGAGCTCGGCCTGCCGGGCTGGCCCGCGGTCGCGGAGGAGGCGATCATCGCGCGCGACGTGCTCCTCGCCGAGCACGTCGGGTCCCGCCTGCACGTCTGCCACCTGTCCACAGCCGGCTCGGTGGAGATCATCCGCTGGGCCAAGTCGCGCGGCATCGACGTGACCGCCGAGGTCACGCCGCACCACCTGATCCTCACGGACGAGCTCGCGCGCGGCTACGACCCCGTGTTCAAGGTCAACCCGCCGCTGCGCACGCAGCGCGACGTCGAGGCGGTGCGCGAGGGGCTGGCCGACGGCACGATCGACATCGTCGCGACGGACCACGCGCCGCACACGCGCGAGGACAAGGACTGCGAGTGGGGCGCCGCGGCGTTCGGCATGACCGGTCTGGAGACCGCGCTCTCGGTCGTGCAGGAGACGATGGTCGACACCGGCCGGCTGACGTGGGCGGACGTCGCCCGTGTCATGTCGACGGCGCCCGCCCAGATCGGCCGGGTCACCGGCCACGGCCGCCCGATCGCCGTGGGCGAGCCGGCCAACCTCGTGCTCGTCGACCCGGGCATCCGACGCGTCGTCGTGCCCGAGGAGCAGGCCACGATGAGCACGAACTCACCGTTCCGCGGTCGCGAGCTGTCGGGCTGCGTCATCGCGACCTGGCTGCGCGGTCGCGCGACCGTCATGGACGGTTCGGCCTGCGACGAGACCGTGGTGGTGCGCTCTTGACCCGTCAGACGTTCTCGACCGTCGTCCTCGTGCTCGTCGTGCTGCTCGCGTTCTTCGGCATGCGGGCCGGCTGGAAGGCTCGGTCCCGACGCACGGCGGCGTTCATCGAGGCCCTGCCGCCGATGCCGACCGAGCTCGGCGCGCAGCAGCTCGGTCCCGTCGGGGCCGTCTACGTCTCGACCACGAGGGCGGGGGACTGGCTCGACCGGGTCACGGCCCAGGGCCTCGGCGTGCGCAGCCCGGCGACCGTGGACGTGTTCGCGGCCGGCGTCCGCGTCACCCGTACAGGCGCGCCCGACCTGTTCGTACCGACCGAGGCGCTCCGTGGCGCGGCCACCGGACCCGGTATCGCCGGCAAGGTCGTCGGGGGAGACGGCCTCGTGGTGATCACCTGGCAGGGCAGCCCCGACGACCCGCGAGGACTCGACACCGGGCTGCGACCGCACCACGCAGCCGACCGCGAGCTCCTCGTCGACGCGATCGTCCCCCTCATCCATCCGACCCCCGGGGCCTCGTCGCCCGTGCAGGAGGAGAACTCATGACCGGCTCAGCTCGTGAACAGGCAGTGCTCGTGCTCGAGGACGGCCGCACCTTCACCGGGCGCCCGTACGGCGCCGAGGGGTCGACTCTCGGCGAGATCGTCTTCAACACCGGGATGACCGGCTACCAGGAGACGTTGACCGACCCGTCGTACCACCGTCAGATCGTCGTGATGACGGCCCCGCACGTCGGGAACACCGGCGTGAACGACGAGGACCCCGAGTCCACCCGGATCTGGGTGGCCGGCTACGTCGTGCGCGACCCCGCGCGCCGCGCGTCGAACTGGCGCGCCCAGCGCACGCTCGACGACGACCTCGTCGCCCAGGAGATCGTGGGGATCAGCGAGATCGACACGCGCGCCCTGACCCGGCACCTGCGCGAGCGCGGTGTGATGCGGGCGGGCATCTTCTCCGGTGCGGCACTGACCGGTGCGGACGGCGAGCAGCGGCCCGAGCACGAGCTGCTCGCCGAGGTGCTGGCAACCCCGGCGATGGCCGGCGCCGACCTGGCGGGGGAGGTCTCGACGGACGTCGCGTACGTCGTCGAGGCGCTCGGCCCGGACGGCTCGCCGCTCGAGACGCCGGTCGCGACGGTGGCCGCGGTCGACCTGGGGATCAAGGCGATGACGCCGCAGCGTCTGGCCGAGCGTGGCGTGCGCGTGCACGTCCTGCCGTCTAGCTCGACCTTCGAGGACGTCCTGGCGACCCAGCCCGACGGCGTCTTCTTCTCCAACGGGCCCGGCGACCCGGGTGCGGCGACGCACGAGGTCGAGCTGCTGCGCGAGGTGCTCGACCACCGGATCCCGTTCTTCGGGATCTGCTACGGCAACCAGATCCTCGGGCGGGCGCTCGGCTACGGCACCTACAAGCTCGGCTACGGCCACCGCGGTGTGAACCAGCCGGTCATGGACCGCACGACCGGCAAGGTCGAGATCACGGCGCACAACCACGGGTTCGCGGTGGACGCCCCGCTCGACGGGGAGTCCGTCGCGCCGCACGACGGCGGTCGTTACGGCCGCGTCCTGGTGAGCCACATCGACCTGAACGACGACGTCGTCGAGGGCCTGCAGGCACTCGACCTGCCCGCCTTCTCGGTGCAGTACCACCCGGAGGCCGCGGCGGGCCCGCACGACGCCGCCTATCTCTTCGACCGCTTCGTCGACCTCATGAACTCTGACCAGAAGGGTGCCGCCTGATGCCCCGGCGCACAGACATCAGCAGCGTCCTCGTCATCGGGTCCGGCCCGATCGTCATCGGCCAGGCGTGCGAGTTCGACTACTCGGGCACGCAGGCCTGCCGCGTGCTCAAGGAGGAGGGCCTGCGAGTCATCCTGGTCAACTCCAACCCGGCCACGATCATGACGGACCCGGAGTTCGCCGACGCCACGTACGTCGAGCCGATCACCACCGAGGTCCTCACCACGATCATCGCCAAGGAGCGCCCCGACGCGATCCTCCCGACGCTGGGCGGCCAGACGGCCCTCAACGCCGCGATAGCCCTGGACGAGGCGGGAGTGCTGGCCCAGTACGACGTCGAGCTCATCGGCGCCAACATCGCCTCCATCCAGAAGGGTGAGGACCGCGAGCAGTTCAAGGAGGTCGTCGCGGTCTGCGGCGCCGAGAGCGCGCGTTCCGCGATCGTGCACACCCTCGACGACGCGCTCGCCGCGGTCGAGGACCTGGGCTACCCGGTCGTCGTGCGTCCCTCGTTCACCATGGGCGGCCTCGGTTCGGGCATCGCGTACGACGAGACGGACCTGCGGCGCATCGTCGGCCAGGGCCTGCACTACTCGCCGACCACCGAGGTGCTCCTGGAGGAGTCGATCCTCGGCTGGAAGGAGTACGAGCTCGAGCTCATGCGGGACAAGCACGACAACGTCGTGGTGGTCTGCTCGATCGAGAACGTCGACCCGGTCGGCGTGCACACAGGCGACTCGGTCACCGTCGCCCCGGCTCTGACGCTCACCGACCGCGAGTACCAGCGCCTGCGCGACATCGGCATCGCGGTCATCCGCGAGGTCGGCGTCGACACCGGCGGCTGCAACATCCAGTTCGCGATCGAGCCCTCGACGGGCCGCGTCGTCGTGATCGAGATGAACCCCCGCGTGTCGCGGTCGTCCGCGCTGGCCTCGAAGGCGACGGGGTTCCCGATCGCCAAGATCGCCGCGAAGCTCGCGGTCGGCTACACGCTCGACGAGATCCCCAACGACATCACGGGCGGCTCGACGCCGGCGTCTTTCGAGCCGACGCTCGACTATGTCGTCGTCAAGGTCCCGCGGTTCGCCTTCGAGAAGTTCCCCGCCGCCGACGACACCCTCACGACGACCATGAAGTCCGTCGGCGAGGCCATGGCGATGGGCCGCAACTTCTCCGAGGCGCTCGGCAAGGCGATGCGTTCGCTCGACAAGAAGGGCTCGGTGTTCCACTGGGCAGGCGACGCCCTGACGGGTGAGGCCCTCGACGCGCTGATCGCGACGATCAGCCGTCCGACCGAGCACCGCCTCGTCGACGTCCAGCAGGTCCTGCGCGCCGGGGTGTCGCTCGAGCAGGTCTTCGAGCTCACGGGCATCGACCCCTGGTACATCGACCAGATCCAGCTCATCAACGAGGTCGCCGCCGAGACCGCCGCGGCCCCCGCGCTCACGCGGTCGGTGCTCCTGCACGCGAAGCGGCACGGTCTCTCGGACGTGCAGATCGCGTCGCTGCGTCGCACGTCCGAGGACGCCGTGCGGGGCGCCCGGCACGCGGTCGGCCTCCGGCCGGTGTTCAAGACGGTGGACACCTGCGCGGCCGAGTTCGCCGCCTCGACGCCGTACCACTACTCGTCCTACGACGAGGAGACCGAGGTCGCACCGCGCACGCGGCCCGCGATCCTCATCCTCGGCTCGGGCCCCAACCGCATCGGCCAGGGCATCGAGTTCGACTACTCCTGCGTGCACGCCGCGCTCGCGCTCAAGGGCGAGTTCGAGACCGTGATGGTCAACTGCAACCCCGAGACCGTGTCCACCGACTACGACACGTCCGACCGGCTGTACTTCGAGCCGCTGACGTTCGAGGACGTGCTCGAGGTCTACCACGCGGAGCTCGCGGCGGGTCCCGTCGAGGGTCTGATCGTGACGCTCGGCGGCCAGACGCCGCTCTCGCTCGCACAGCGGCTCGCGGACGCCGGGCTGCCCATCCTCGGCACGTCCCCGGCCGCGATCGACGCCGCCGAGGACCGTGGAGAGTTCGGCAAGGTGCTCGAAGCCGCAGGGCTGCCCGCTCCCGCGTTCGGCACCGCCACGACGCTGGCCGGCGCGCGCGACACGGCCCGCCGGATCGGGTTCCCCGTCCTGGTGCGTCCGTCGTACGTCCTCGGCGGGCGCGGCATGGAGATCGTCTACAGCGAGCCCCAGCTCGACGAGTACGTGAAGCGCGCGCTCGACAACGCGGCCGACGGAGGGCGCGCCGGCACGCTGCCGCCGCTGCTCATCGACCGCTTCCTCGACGACGCCATCGAGATCGACGTCGACGCGCTGTTCGACGGCACCGAGATGTTCCTCGGCGGCGTCATGGAGCACATCGAGGAGGCCGGCATCCACTCCGGCGACTCGGCCTGCACGCTCCCGCCCGTCACGCTCTCCAAGAGCGAGCTCGAGCGCATCCGCCTCTCCACCGAGGCGATCGCCCGTGGCGTCGGCGTGCACGGCCTGCTCAACATCCAGTTCGCGCTGGTGTCGGACGTTCTCTACGTCCTGGAGGCCAACCCGCGGGCGTCGCGCACGGTGCCGTTCGTCTCCAAGGCGACCGGTGTCTCCCTGGCCAAGGCCGCGGCGCTCGTCATGGCGGGCTACTCGATCGCGGACCTGCGCGCCCGCGGCATCCTGCCGGTCGACGACGCGAGCGTCCTGGACCTCGGCTCGCCGGTGGCGGTCAAGGAGGCCGTGCTCCCGTTCAAGCGGTTCCGCACCAAGGAGGGCGTCGTCGTCGACACCGTCCTCGGCCCGGAGATGCGTTCCACGGGTGAGGTCATGGGGCTGGACGTGGACTTCCCGACCGCGTTCGCGAAGTCGCAGGAAGCCGCCTTCGGTGGGCTGCCCAGCGGCGGGCGCGCGTTCATCTCGGTGGCGGACCGCGACAAGCGCTCGATCGTCTTCCCGGTCAAGCGCCTGGCCGAGCTCGGGTTCGAGATCCTCGCGACCGAGGGCACCGCGGCGGTCCTGCACCGCAGCGGGATCGAGTCGAGGGTCGTGCGCAAGTACTCCTCGGGTCGGGGGAGCGACGGCGAGCCGACGATCGTCGACCTCATCACGGCGGGCGACGTCGACATCGTGGTGAACACCCCGTCGGGTCAGGGCGCCCGGGCCGACGGCTACGAGATCCGCGCGGCCACGACGGCGGCCGACAAGGCGATGGTCACGACCGTGCAGCAGCTCGGCGCGGCCGTCCAGGCCATCGAGGCGGCCCAGGCCGGACCCTTCCAGGTGACGAGCCTGCAGGAGCACGACGCGGCGGCGCTCGTGCGTCGCGAGGCGCGCATCGCTGCTCGTGCCGCAGCGAGCGCGGCGGTCGGAGCGTGACGTTCGGGCAGCGGCTCGCGGCCGCGATGGACGAGCACGGACCGCTCTGCGTCGGCATCGACCCGCACCCCAGCCTGCTGGAGGAGTGGGGGCTCTCCGACGACGTCGACGGGCTGCGCCGTTTCGCGCTCACGGTCCTGGAGGGCGTCGGCGGCCGTGTGGCAGCCGTGAAGCCCCAGGCGGCGTTCTTCGAGCGGCACGGCTCGCGGGGAGTCGCGGTCCTCGAGGAGGTCGTCGCGGCCGGTCGGGACGCGGGCACGCTCGTGATCGTCGACGCCAAGCGCGGAGACATCGGATCGACGATGGCGGCGTACGCCGACGCGTTCCTGCGGGACGGGTCGCCGCTCGCCGGTGACGCACTCACGGTGTCGCCGTACCTCGGGTTCGGGTCGCTGGACCCGGCCGTGGACCTCGCGCTCGCGACGGGACGCGGCCTGTTCGTCCTGTGCCTGACCTCCAACAAGGAGGGGCACGAGGTGCAGCACGCACGCACGTCGGACGGCCAGAGCATCGCTGCGCTCGTGGCGTCGCGTGCGGCGGCGCTGAACGCGGACGCCAGCCCGCTCGGCTCCATCGGCCTGGTCGTCGGGGCGACCGTCGGTGACGCGGCCGAGCGCACCGGCGTCGACCTGGCCGCCGTCAACGGACCGTTGCTCGCACCCGGGGTGGGCGCGCAGGGTGCAGGTCCGCGCGAGCTGGCACGCGTGTTCGGTGCGGCGCGCCGTCAGGTGCTCGCGTCGTCGTCGCGCGGCGTGCTCGCAGCTGGTCCGTCGGTCAGCGCGCTTCGGGCGGCCGCCCGCGCCGCGTCCGACGAGGCCGGCGCGGCGCTGCGCGACTGACTCAGGCGAGCGCCGGGACTCGGTCCGCGGCACGGCTCGCTGCGGCGATGTGTCGTGCCACGTATGCCGCGTCCCTGCTGACGCCGAGCACCATGGCCGACGAGAACGCGTACCGGAACGGCAGACCCATGAAGTACAGCCCCGGTACGGACGTGACCCCACGGTCGGTGACGGGGTAGCCGTCGTCGCCGAGCGGCGCGGGCTCGACCCAGCGGTAGTCGTCGCGGAAGCCCGTTGCCCAGACGACGCACCGAGCGTCGCAGACGGAGCCGTCGTCGAACTCGGGGCGGCGTCGCGGACGCCCGTGCGACGCGCCCACCACCAGCACCCGCCCGGCGGGCACCTGGTCCGGGTTCCGGTACTGCGTCGAAGGCGTTCGCCAGGAGGTCGCACCCCTCATCGTCGTGCCAGCTCAGGAGGGCTGCGGACGACCATGCGAGAAGATCGCGAGCATCGAGCTGGACCTCCGTGGCCGCTCGCGCGAAACCGGAGTACGCCTCCTGCCACGCCCCGGCGACGACGGCCTCCTGCGCTCGCTCGAGCTCGGTCCCGCCCCCCATCGCGCGCTCCTCGATCCGCGGACGCCATCCGACGTCCTCACGCTACGCCCGGTAGGTACCGCGACCCGAAGAGCTGACGCCGATCGACCCCCCCGCGTTGCCGTTCACCTGGTCGCTCGCTAGTTTCGTCTCAATGGTCCCGCGTCCATGACGTGCAGGATCGCCGGCCCAAGGACGAGAAGGTGACGCGCGTGGCTCTCCCCCCGCTGACTCCCGAACAACGAGCGGCAGCACTCCAGAAGGCAGCTGCGGCGCGGCAGGCCCGCGCCGAGGTCAAGAATCGCCTGAAGTACTCCCAGGGCACGCTCTCCGAGGTGATCGCGCAGGGCCAGGCGGACGAGACGATCGGCAAGCTCAAGGTGCTCGCGCTCCTGGAGTCGCTGCCTGGCGTCGGCAAGGTCAAGGCTCGTGCGATCATCTCCGAGATCGGAATCTCCGAGACGCGGCGCGTCCGTGGCCTCGGGCCGCACCAGGTGAAGGCTCTCGTCGACCGATTCGGGTGACGAACCGGGTCCTGCGGCGCTGCTCTCGTCCTGAGGCTCCGTTCACGGCCCACCACATCGCCCGAGGAGTGCTGCACCACCCATGACGACGACGCCCGCCCGGCTGACCGTTCTCGCCGGACCGACCGCCGTCGGCAAGGGGACCGTGTCCGCCGACGTCCGGTCCCGCTATCCCGAGGTCTGGCTCTCGGTCTCTGCGACGACCCGTTCCCCGCGGCCGGGGGAGGTGGACGGGGTCCACTACCTGTTCCTGTCCGGCGACGAGTTCGACCGGATGGTCGCCCACGGGGAGTTCCTGGAGTGGGCGGTCGTGCACAGTCAGAACAAGTACGGCACTCCGCGGCGACCCGTCGAGGAACGGCTCGCGGCCGGCGAGCCGGCACTCCTCGAGATCGACCTCCAGGGCGCCCGCCAGGTGCGGGCGTCCATGCCGGACGCGCACTTCGTGTTCCTCGCCCCGCCGACGTTCGACGAGCTCGAGCGGCGGCTGGTGGGGCGGGGGACCGAGGGTGCCGAGGAGCGGGAGCGCAGGTTGGCGACCGCCCGGGTCGAGCTCGCGGCGGCCGAGGAGTTCGACCAGATCATCGTGAACGACGACGTCCACCGCGCGACGGACGAGCTCGTCCGCGGGATGGGCATCCCGACCAGGTAGGATGGGGGCAGTGCTTGTCGTGAGCAGCCCCAACATCCTCGTACTCTTGGGAGATCACCGTGTCCGGAACCGTCGCAGCCCCCACCGGCATCACCGACCCCCCCATCGACCGCCTGCTCGAGCGCGCTGACTCCAAGTACGCCCTGGTGCTGTACTCGGCCAAGCGTGCGCGTCAGATCAACGCGTACTACTCGCAGCTCAACGAGGGCCTGCTCGAGTACGTCGGCCCGCTGGTCGACACCCGCCCGCAGGAGAAGCCGCTCTCGATCGCCATGCGCGAGATCGACGCCGGCCTGCTGACGTCCGAGGCCACCGAGGGCTGACCTGTCCCCATGCGCATCGTCCTCGGTGTCGCCGGCGGCATCGCCGCCTACAAGTCGGTGCTGCTCCTGCGGCTGCTGCGCGAGGCGGGACACTCCGTCCGTGTCGTGCCCACCCGGGCGGCGCTCGAGTTCGTCGGTCGTGCCACGTGGGAGGCCCTGTCGGGTCAGCCCGTGACCACCGAGGTCTTCGAGGACGTCGACCAGGTCGCCCACGTCGCGGTCGGCAAGCAGGCCGAGCTCGTGATCGTCGCGCCGGCCACCGCCGACCTGCTCGCCCGAGCAGCGACCGGCCAGGCTGACGACCTGCTCACCGCCACGCTGCTAGTCGCACGGTGCCCCGTGCTCCTGGCGCCTGCGATGCACACCGAGATGTGGGAGCACCCCGCCACAGTCGCCAACGTCGCGACGCTGCGGTCCCGCGGGGTGCACGTGCTCGACCCCGCCGCCGGTCGGTTGACCGGTGCGGACACGGGCCCGGGTCGTCTGCCCGAGCCGGAGGACATCGCTGCGGCGGCACTCGCCCTCGTCGCCACCCGCGAGCAGGACCTGGCGGGGCGGCACGTCGTGATCTCCGCCGGCGGCACGCGCGAACCGCTCGACCCGGTGCGCTTCCTCGGCAACCGGTCCTCGGGACGCCAGGGCGTCGCCCTCGCGAGCGCCGCTCTCGAGCGCGGCGCTCGCGTCACGCTCGTCGCGGCGAACATCAGCGTCCCCGTGCCGCCGGGCGTGGACGTGGTCCCGGCCGAGACCGGTGCTGACCTGCGCGACGCCGTCCGTGCCGCAGCGAAGGACGCCGACGTCGTCGTCATGGCGGCCGCGGTCGCCGACTACCGGCCGCGGAACGCGGTCGAGACGAAGATCAAGAAGGGCGCCGACGGCGTCGCACCGGTGCTCGAGCTCGTCGAGACGGTCGACATCCTGGCCGAGCTCGCGCACGACCGGCTGCGCACGGACCAGGTGGTCGTCGGGTTCGCGGCCGAGACCGGCGACGTGACGGGTTCCGTGCTCGAGCACGGACGCGCCAAGGCGCTGCGCAAGGGAGCCGACCTCCTCGTGGTGAACGCCGTGGGTGACGGCCGCGGGTTCGGCACCGACGCGAACGACGTCACGATCCTGGACGGCCGCGGCGAGATCGTCGCGACGGCGTCCGGGAGCAAGCACGATGTCGCGCACGCTGTCTGGGATGCGGTCATCACGCTCGCGTGAGCCCGGATCGCGCACCCTCACCATTACGCTGTGCGCCATGACCGAGACACCCCTGCGCCTCTTCACGTCGGAATCCGTCACCGAAGGTCACCCGGACAAGGTCTGTGACCAGATCTCGGACGCGATCCTGGACGCCCTGCTTGAACAGGATCCGCACGCTCGGGTCGCCGTCGAGACCATGGTCACCACTGGTCTGGTGCACGTCGCGGGCGAGGTGACCACGAGCGCGTACGTCGAGATCCCGCAGATCGTGCGCCAGGTCGTGAACGGCATCGGCTACACGTCGTCGCACATCGGGTTCGACGGCGACTCGTGCGGCATCTCGGTCTCGATCGGGCAGCAGTCCCCGGACATCGCGGCCGGCGTGGACAAGGCGCTCGAGGTGCGCGACGACTCCTCGGACATCGACCCGCTCGACCTGCAGGGCGCCGGCGACCAGGGGCTGATGTTCGGCTATGCGACCGACGAGACCCCGTCGCTCCTGCCGCTGCCGATCTGGCTCGCGCACCGGCTCGCCGAGCGCCTCACGGCCGTGCGCAAGGAGGGCATCGTCCCCGGGCTCCGCCCCGACGGGAAGACGCAGGTCACCATCGGCTACGACGGCGACCGTGCGGTCAAGCTCGACACCGTCGTCATCTCGACGCAGCACGATCCCGACATCCAGCTCGAGACGCAGCTGCGGCCCGCGATCGCCAAGCACGTCGTGGAGTTCGTCCTCGACGGGCTCGACCTCGACACCTCCGACTTCCGCCTCCTCGTCAACCCGACCGGTGTGTTCGTGACCGGCGGACCGCAGGGGGACGCCGGTCTGACCGGCCGCAAGATCATCGTCGACACCTACGGCGGCATCGCTCGCCACGGTGGCGGCGCGTTCTCGGGCAAGGACCCGTCGAAGGTGGACCGGTCCGCCGCGTACGCGATGCGCTGGGTGGCCAAGAACGTCGTCGCCGCGGGCCTGGCCCGCCGGTGCGAGGTCCAGATCGCCTACGCGATCGGCAAGGCGAACCCCGTCGGCCTGTACGTCGAGACGTTCGGCACCGAGACGGTCCCGCTCGACCGCGTGACTGCCGCGATCCGCGAGGTGTTCGACCTGCGCCCCGCCGCCATCGTGCGTGACCTGGACCTGCTGCGCCCGATCTACCAGAAGACGGCCGCGTACGGTCACTTCGGTCGCGAGCTGCCCGAGTTCACCTGGGAGCGCACGGACCGCGTCGCCGCCCTGCAGGCCGCGGTCGTCTGACCGGCCTGTGGATTCCCGCGCTCCCGCTGTGGGTCGCGGGTGATGAGATGAGCTCGTGGACGTGACGGCGGACGGCGAGCAGCTGATGCTCGACGGGTTGCCCCAGCCGCGTCGGCGCACGCGGCTGCCGGCCAGCGGTGTGGAGGTCGCCGAGCTGCTGCCGGTCGCGCGCGTCTGCGTCGACCTGCCACCCGCGCACCTCGACCGCGTCTTCGAGTACGTCGTCCCTGCCACGCTCGCAGAGACGGCAGTGCCTGGGACTCGCGTCAAGGTCCGGTTCGGTGGCCAGGACGTCAACGGGTACGTGCTCGAGCGGGTCGAGGAGGCCGAGCACGACGGAACCCTGGCGCCGCTGCGCAAGGTCGTCTCCGCCGAGCCTGTCCTGTCGCCTGACGTGGCGCGGCTCGCGCGCGCCGTGGCCGACCGCTGGGCGGGCACCCTCGCCGACGTCCTGCGCCTGGCGATCCCGGCACGGCACGCACGCGTCGAGGCGGAGGTGCCGGGCCCGACAGAGGCGCGTGCGGTGCCGACGCCCTCGGCGACCGCGTGGACTCCGTACCGAGGCGGCCCAGCCTTCCTCCAGCACCTCACGGCCCAGGGCGCGCCGAGAGCCGTCTGGTCCGCCCTGCCCGGCGCGGCGGGGGACCGCTGGCCGGACGCCATCGCGCAGGCCGTCGCGGCATGCCTGCTCGGCGGTCGAGGGGCACTCGTCGTCGTGCCGGACGCGCGCGACATCGACCGGGTCCTGGCCGCGCTCGGCGAGGTCGGGGTGCCGCGCTGGACTCCGGGCGCTACCGGCGGCGCGGTCCGGCTGGCGGCCGACGACGGTCCTGCCGTGCGCTACCGGTCGTTCCTCGCCGCTCTGCGGGGTCAGGCCGACGTCGTGGTCGGCACCCGCGCATCCGCCTTCGCACCCGTGCGCGACCTCGGTCTCGCCGTGGTGTGGGACGACGGCGACCCGCTGCACGCCGAACCCAGGGCGCCGTACCCGCACGTGCGCGAGGTGCTCGCCCTGCGCTCCGAGCTCGAGTCGTGCGCGCTGCTCGTCGCCGCGCACGGCCGGAGCGTCGAGGCGCAGGCGCTCGTCGAGAGCGGCTGGGCACGGGAGGTCGCGGCCGACCGTGCCACGACGCGCGCCCGGGGGCCGCGGGTCCAGGCCCTGACCTCCGCCGAGCTGGCACGCGAGGGTCCCGCGGCGGCCGCGCGTCTGCCCGCGCCGGCCTGGCGGGCGGTGCGTGACAGGCTCGCGGACGGGCCCGTGCTCGTCCAGGTGCCGCGGGCCGGGTACCTGCCTGCGGTCGCGTGCGGTCGGTGCCGCGCGTCCGCTCGGTGCGGGAGCTGTCACGGTCCGCTCGGCCTGACATCCGCGAGCTCGGCACCCACGTGCGGATGGTGCGGCCGGCTGGCCACCGACTGGCGGTGCACCGAGTGCGGTTCCGCCGCGCTGCGGTCCGTGCGGGTGGGGTCGGAACGCACCGCCGAGGAGCTGGGCCGGGCATTCCCGGGCGTCCCGGTTCGTGTCTCGGGGGCTCGCGCCGCAGCGGGCGTCCTGGCGACCGTGCCGGACGTCCCGTCGGTCGTCGTCTCGACGCCGGGCGCCGAGCCGGTGGCCGCTGGCGGCTACGCGGCGGCGCTCCTGCTCGACGCGTCGGTCAGCACGGCAGGCGGTGCGCTGCGTACCGGCGAGGACGCGCTGCGGCGCTGGCTCACGGCCGCGGCGCTCGTCCGCTCGGCCGCGGACGGGGGAGTGGTCCTGCTCGTCGGGGACGCCGAGGAGCGCGTGACCCAGGCGCTCGTGCGCTGGGACCCGGCCGGGTACGCGTCGCGTGAGCTGGCCGAGCGAGCGGAGCTGGCACTGCCGCCGACGGTCCGGATCGCGTCGGTCACGGGTCCCCGCGACGCCGTGGACACGCTCGTGGGCCGTCTCGACGTCCCCGAGCTGGAGGTCCTCGGCCCGGTCCCTGTCGAGGCCCGGGAGGAGGAGTCCCTCGAGCCCGAGGTCCGTGCCCTGGTCCGGGTCCCGCGGAACAGGGGCACCGCTCTCGCCCGCTCGCTCGCCGCGTCGCAGGCGGTCCGCAGCGCGCGCCGTGAGGGTGGCACGGTCCGCGTCCAGCTCGACCCGGCGGACCTCGGGTGAGGGTGGACGGCGGAGGTGAGCGTGGACCGCGGACGAGCGTCGACGCCGTCGTCTTCGACCTCGGGCAGGTGCTCGTCCGTTGGGACCCGTACCTGCCGTACGCCGGCCGGATGGTCCGCGAGGACGTCGACGCGTTCTTCGACGAGGTCGACTTCGCGACCTTCAACCACCACCAGGACGCCGGACGGTCCTGGGCTGAGGCACGCGCCTCGCTCGTTGCGAGGTTCCCGCACCACGCGCCTGCGCTCGACGTCTACGTCGAGCACTTCGCCGACTCGCTCGCCGGCCCGGTCCCAGGCTCGGCGCAGCTCGTCCGGGATCTGCTCGACGCCGGGATCCGGACCCTTGGCCTGACCAACTGGTCGGCCGAGACGTTCCACCACGCCGTCCCGGCAGCCCCCGCGATCGGCCTGCTCGAGGAGGTCCTGGTGTCCGGGGACGTGCACCTGGCCAAGCCGGATCCCCGCATCTTCCGGCTGCTGATCGAGCGTTTCGACCTCGACCCCGCCCGCACGGTCTTCACCGACGACGCTGCGCGGAACGTCGACGCCGCTGCCCTGTGCGGCCTCCAGGCGGTGCGGTTCACCTCGGCCGACCAGCTGCGGACCGACCTTCGTGCGCGCGGGGTACCGCTGCCGCCCGCCTAGGATCGGGGCCATGCGACTGCTCTTCGCCGGAACCCCCGCGGCCGCGGTGCCGTCGCTCGAGGCCCTCCTGGGGTCCCGCCACGAGGTGGTCGCGGTGCTCACCCGCCCGGACGCGCGGTCGGGACGCGGGCGCGCCTCCGGCGTCAGCGCCGTGAAGGCTCGCGCGCTCGACGCCGGCCTGGAGGTGCTCACCCCGGACAAGCCGCGCGACGACGACTTCCGCGCCCGCCTGGCCGAGCTTGCCGTCGACGCCGCGCCGGTCGTGGCGTACGGAGCGCTGATCCCCCCGTCGCTTCTCGACGTCCCGGTGCACGGCTGGGTCAACCTGCACTTCTCGGTGCTGCCCGCCTGGCGCGGCGCCGCTCCCGTGCAGCACGCGCTGATCGCGGGCGACGAGGTCACGGGCGCCTCGACGTTCCGGCTCGAGCAGGGCCTCGACACCGGACCCGTGTACGGGTTCCTCACTGAGACGATCCGCCCGCGCGACACGTCCGGCGACCTGCTCGGCCGGTTGGCGACCGCCGGCGCGGGCCTGCTGGTGCAGACGCTCGACGCGATCGAGGACGGGATCCTGAGCCCCGTCGCGCAGAGCACCGACGGCGTGAGCCACGCGCCGAAGCTGGAGACGGAGGATGCGCGCGTGCGGTGGACGCACCCGCCGCACGCCGTCGACCGCCGGATCCGTGGCTGCACGCCGGCCCCCGGAGCCTGGACGACGCTGCCCGACGGCTCACGCCTGGGTCTCGGACCTGTGCTCGAGGCGCCCGACGTCACGGATCTGGCCCCCGGAGAGCTGCGGGCGGGCAAGCGCGACGTCCACGTGGGCACCGGCGGGCACGCCGTCCGGCTCGGCGACGTCACCCCGCAGGGCAAGCGGCCCATGGTCGCCGCCGACTGGGCCCGCGGTGCCCGCCTCGACGCCACGATCCTGCTCGGGGGTGCGGCATGACCGCCGACGACCGTCGTGACGCGACCGGCCGCCAGCGTGGGGCCGCGCGCGCGCAGGGCCGGACCCAGCGCTCGTCGTCTGCGCCGTCGCAGCGCCGCAAGGGCAGCGATGCAGCCCGCACCGCCGCGTACGACGTCCTGCGCGCGGTGGCGGGTACCGACTCGTACGCGAACCTCGTCCTGCCCCCGCTGCTGCGGGAGCGCAGGATCAACGCGCGCGACGCGGCGTTCGCCACCGAGCTCGCCTACGGCACGCTGCGGCTGCAGGGGCGCTACGACGCGATCATCGCGCTGGCCGCCGCCCGTCCGACCGAGAAGATCGACCCACCCGTGCTCGACGTCCTCCGGCTGGGCGCCCACCAGCTGCTCGGCATGCGGGTGCCCGCGCACGCCGCTGTCTCGGAGACGGTGGGCCTCGCCCGCGAGCAGCTCGGCACGGGTGCCTCGCAGTTCGTCAACGCGGTCCTGCGCGCGATCGGTCGCGAGTCGCTGGCCGTCTGGGAGCAGCGCATCTCCCAGGACGCCGACGAGCTCGGCGCGCTGGCGGCCGTGCAGAGCCACCCGCTCTGGGTGGTCCGCGCGCTGCGTGAGGCGCTCGTCGGGCACGGTCGCTCGGCCGACGAGATCGAGGAGCTGCTCGTCGCCGACAACGTCGCCCCGCACGTGACGGTGGTGGCGCGACCGGGCCTCACCGACGTCGAGGAGGTGCTCGCCGAGGCCGGGGGGTCCACTCCCGGTGTGCTCACACCCACGGCAGTCGTCCTGGCCGGCGGCGACCCGGCCGCCCTGTCGAGCGTGCGCGACGGCCGGTCGGGCGTGCAGGACGAGGGCAGCCAGCTGGTCACGCTGGCCCTGACCGGCGTCCCGGTCGAGGGTCGCGACGACCGCTGGCTCGACCTGTGTGCCGGGCCCGGCGGCAAGGCGGCCCTGCTCGCCGCCGTGGCGGGGGAGCGGGGCGCGCAGATCGTCGCGAACGAGCTGCAGCCGCACCGTACCCAGCTCGTCGAGCAGTCGTTGCGCGCGGTCCCCGCCGACGCGGTCGAGGACGTGCGGACGGGTGACGGTCGCGAGGTCGGGACGCAGGAACCGGCGGGCTTCGACCGCGTCATGGTCGACGCTCCGTGCACCGGTCTCGGTGCGCTGCGGCGGCGTCCGGAGGCACGCTGGCGCCGGAGCCCGGCCGATCTCGCACCGCTGAGCGCCCTGCAGCGCGAGCTGCTCGTGTCGGCGCTCCGGGCGGTGAGACCCGGTGGCGTCGTCGCCTACGTGACGTGCTCGCCGCACCTGGCCGAGACCCAGCTCGTCGTCAAGGACGCGCTCCGCGCCGCGGGCCGTGACGGGCTCTCCGTCGAGACGCTCGACGCGCAGGCCGCGGTGCGTGCCGTCGTACCCGGTGGCGAGATCGACCTGCCCGACGGACGTCTGGACGTCCAGCTGTGGCCGCACGTGCACGGCACGGACGCGATGCACCTGACGCTGCTGCGACGAACCGCGTGACTAGGCTGCAGGCGTGCCTGCGCTGATCAACCCGAGCATCCTGTCCGCCGACTTCGTCAACCTCGAGCGCGACCTCGCGGCGATCGCGAACGCCGACTACGTGCACGTCGACGTGATGGACAACCACTTCGTCCCGAACCTCACGCTCGGGCTGCCGATCGTCACCAGGATCGCGCAGGTCTCGGCGGTACCGCTCGACGTGCACCTCATGATCGAGGACGCCGACCGGTGGGCCCCCGAGTACGCGGCGGCCGGAGCTGCGTCGGTGACGTTCCACGCCGAGGCGACCCAGGCGCCCGTGCGGCTCGCCCGCGAGCTGCGGTCGAACGGGGTGCGTGCGGGCATCGCGCTGCGCCCGGCGTCCCCGGTCGAGCCGCTGCTCGACCTGCTGCCCGAGTTCGACATGGTGCTCGTCATGACCGTCGAGCCCGGGTTTGGCGGCCAGTCCTTCATCGAGGGCATGCTGGCCAAGATCCGCCGGACACGGCAGGCGATCGAGGAGACCGGCGCGTCGACGTGGCTCCAGGTGGACGGTGGCGTCTCGCGGGACACCATCGCCGGCATCGCGAACGCCGGTGCCAACGTGTTCGTCGCAGGCTCGGCGGTCTACGGCGCGGCCGACATCGGCGCGGAGATCACGGCGCTTCGCCAGCTCGCGGACAGCGCCACGGCCTGATCCGGGAAACTCGACGCTGATTGTCGGGATTCAACTCGGGAATGCCCGGTGTGGCATGATCGTTGGCGCAGTACGAACACATACACGTGCTCCGGGGTCGGTGTAATTCCGAGCCGGCGGTGACAGTCCGCGACCCGACCGGTCCGCAAGGATCGGGCGGTTGACCTGGTGGAACTCCAGGACCGACGGTGAAAGTCCGGATGGGAGGATCACGTGGCGGCGCTCTGCGCCGTGGTTGCGGGACCCTTCCTGCCGCCCCATACCCCGGAGCCATCGCGCCCGGAGGTGAGCATGTCCAGCACGGAGGTCGAGCGCGTCGCTCCCGCCGAGCTGTCCGCCCTGCGGCACGCGCTCGAGATCGCTCGCCGCGGCCCGGCGAACGGTCCGAACCCACGCGTGGGTGCGGTTCTGCTCAGCCCGACCGGCGAGGTGCTGGGGGAGGGCTGGCACCGTGGCGCGGGTACCCCGCACGCCGAGGTCGCCGCTCTCGTCGACGCCGAGGCCCGCGGCACCGACACGGTCGGCTCGACCGCGGTCGTCACCCTGGAGCCCTGCAACCACACGGGCCGGACCGGACCGTGCTCCGAGGCACTGATCGCGGCCGGCGTCGCACGCGTCGTGGTGTCGGTCGGCGACCCGAACCCGGTGGCAGCTGGTGGTGCGCAGCGCCTCCGCGAGGCCGGCGTCGACGTGCAGACCGGCGTGCTCGCCGACGAGGGCCGCGAGCTGCTCGGCGCGTGGCTGCCGTCGGTCGAGCGGGGACGGCCGTTCGTCACGCTCAAGCTGGCGACGTCGCTCGACGGCCGGATCGCCGCAGCCGACGGGTCGAGCCGATGGATCACGTCGGAGGTCTCGCGTCACCACGCGCACGACCTGCGGGCGGAGGTGGACGCGATCGTCGTCGGCACGGGGACCGCGCTGGCGGACGACCCCTCCCTGACCGCGCGCAACGCGGCCGGAGAGCTGCACGGGCACCAGCCGTTGCGGGTCGTCGTCGGCCATCGGCCCGTGCCGGCCGGTGCACGTCTGCGGGGCGAGGGGGGCGAGCTGCTCGAGCTCGGCACGCACGACCCCGCCGTCGTCCTGTCCACGCTGGCGGAACGCGAGGTCCGGCACGTCCTCGTCGAGGGCGGACCGACGCTCGCCGCCGCGTTCCTGCGCGCCGGGCTGGTCGACGAGGTGCACGCCTACGTCGCGCCCGTCCTGCTCGGCGCCGGGCCGCCCGCCATGGCCGACCTCGGCATCACCGCCATCGGCGACGCCGTGCGGCTCGTCACGCAGCGCGTCGTGCCGCTCGGCCCGGACGTCCTGATCGTCGCTACGCCCAGCACCACCACGGAGGAGAGCTGAATGTTCACGGGAATCGTCGAGGAAGTCGGCACCATCGCGGCGATCGAGACCGAGGGGACCGACGCGCGCCTGCTCGTGCGCGGACCGCTCGTCACCTCGGACGCGCGCCTGGGTGACTCGATCAGCGTCTCCGGCGTGTGTCTCACCGTGACCGGGCTGCCCGGCGACGGGACGTTCTGGGCCGACGTCATGCCGGAGACCCTGCGACGCAGCGCGCTGGAGGACCTCGGTGTGACCAGCCCGGTGAACCTCGAGCGTGCGCTGGCCGTCGGCGGTCGTTACGGCGGGCACGTCGTGCAGGGCCACGTCGACGGCGTGGGCGTGATCCTGAGCCGCACGCCGGGACCGCGCTGGGACGACGTCGAGATCGGACTCTCGCCCGAGCTGACGCGGTACATCGCGGAGAAGGGCTCGATAGCGGTGTCCGGGATCTCGCTGACCGTCACGCACGTGGCCGACGAGTCGTTCGGCGTCTCGCTCATCCCCACCACGCTCGAGGCCACGACCCTCGGTACCCTCGCACCCGGAGCTCGCTTGAACATCGAGGTCGACGTCCTGGCCAAGTACACGGAGCGGCTCCTGTCGTCGGCCGGGGTGCTCCGATGAGCATCCGCCTGGGTACCGTCGAGGAGGCCCTCGAGGCGCTGCGCCAGGGGCGCCCGGTCCTCGTCGCGGACTCTCCGGACCGCGAGAACGAGGCCGACGTCATCCTCGCCGCGCAGTCGGCGACGCCGGAGTGGATCGCGTGGACGATCCGGCACTCGTCGGGGTACCTCTGCGCGCCCATGCCGGCGTCGCGGGCGAACGCGCTCGACCTGCCGCTGATGGTCCCGCACAGCCAGGACCCGCGCCGCACCGCCTACACCGTGACCGTCGACGCCGCCACGGGCGTCACCACGGGGATCTCTGCGTCCGACCGGGCGCGGACGCTCCGGGTGCTGGCCGACCCGGCGTCGGGTCGCGAGGACCTCATCCGCCCGGGTCACGTCCTCCCGCTGCGGGCCGTCCCGGGTGGCGTCCTGCACCGCGCGGGACACACCGAGGCCGCGGTCGACCTGTGCCGGCTCGCCGGCCTGGAGCCCGTCGGTGCGATCGCCGAGCTGGTCAACGACGACGGGTCGATGACCCGGCTCGACGACTCGTCGGCGCTGGCCGAGGCGGAGGGGCTCGTGCTCCTGACCATCGAGGACATCGTCGCCTGGCGCACGCGTCACGGCGACGACGTGACCAGCGAGGTCGCCGTCGCCGCGCCCCCCCGTGAGCGCGTGCACGCCACCCACACCGCCTACCTGCCCACCAAGCACGGCGAGTTCCGCATCCACGGCTACCGCGACCTGCGC
This sequence comes from Cellulomonas sp. P4_H4, assembly GCF_056400865.1. Lineage (NCBI taxonomy): Bacteria > Bacillati > Actinomycetota > Actinomycetes > Micrococcales > Cellulomonadaceae > Cellulomonas > Cellulomonas sp. P4_H4. The sequence continues at coordinate 128,974 of NZ_JBFUKL010000003.1, read as the reverse complement.
ACCGGCGACGAGCACGTCGCGCTCGTGCCCACGAGCGGGCTGGCCGAGCACCCGGTGGTCCGCGTGCACTCGGAGTGCCTGACGGGTGACGCGTTCGGCTCGGCCCGGTGCGACTGCGGTCCGCAGCTCGACGCCGCGCTCGAGCTCGCCTCCGAGCAGGGCGGCGCGGTCGTCTACCTGCGCGGGCACGAAGGTCGGGGGATCGGCCTTCTGGCCAAGGTCGCCGCCTACGCGCTGCAGGACTCCGGCCGGGACACGGTCGAGGCCAACCTCGACCTGGGCTGGCCCGCGGACCGTCGCGAGTACGGCGCCGCGGCCGCGATCCTCACCGACCTGGGCGTCACCCGGATCAGCCTGCTGACCAACAACCCCGCCAAGGTCGCCGGCCTGCGCGCGCACGGCATCGACGTCGCCGAGATCCGCAGCCTCGAGGTCGGGCAGACCCCGCAGAACGAGGCCTACCTGCGGACCAAGGCCACGTCCATGGGGCACCTGCTCCACCTGGCACCCGGCACGGAGCGTGACCCGATCGCGGTCGCGCCCGTCCACGCGACACCGGCCCTGCCCGGTGCCGACCACGAGGATCACGCGTTCGAGAACCTGGAGGACCTGGCATGAGCGGTGCTGGAGCACCCACCCTGACCGTCGACGGAACCGGCCTGAAGGTCGTGGTCGTCGCCGCGAGCTGGCACACGGTCGTGATGGACGGCCTGCTCGCAGGTGCAGAGCGCGCCCTCGAGGCGGCGCACGTCAAGGACGTCACGGTCATCCGCGTCCCGGGGACCTTCGAGCTGCCCGTCGCCGCGCGCGCCGCCGTGGAGGCCGGCGCGAACGCGGTCGTGGCGCTCGGCGTCGTCATCCGCGGCGGGACGCCGCACTTCGAGTACGTGTGCCAGGCCGCGACGCTCGGACTCACCGACGTGGCCGCCTCGACGGGCGTCCCGGTCGGCTTCGGGGTCCTGACCTGCGACAACGAGGCCCAGGCTCTCGACCGCGCCGGCCTGGAGGGCTCGCACGAGGACAAGGGCGCCGAGGCGGCAGAGGCGGCCGTGGCGACGGTTGTGGCGCTGAGAGGGCTGTAGTGCACAGCTGGCTCTTCGATGCGACGTGGACCATCGCGGGCCACGACATCCTGTGGCGCGAGATCGTCGGCAACGGCTTCGGGCTGGGATCGGCGATCGGCGGCATGCGGCGCAAGGTCTGGGCGTGGCCCGTAGGCATCGTCGGCAACGTGCTGCTCTTCACCGTGTTCCTCGGCGGGGTGTTCCACACGCCGCAGGCGCGTGACCTGTACGGGCAGGCAGGACGCCAGGTCTTCTTCATCATCGTCTCGGTGTACGGCTGGGTGCGGTGGAGCCAGGCGCGGGCGGCCGGACGCGCGCACGGAGACCCGGATGCGCCGGGGGTCGTCCCGCACTGGGCGGGACGGCGCGGCTGGATCCAGCTCGTCACCATCGGGGTCGTCGGGACCGTCGCGTTCGCCTACATCTTCCAGGCGCTCGGCTCGTGGGGGCCGTGGGCGGACGCGTGGATCTTCACGGGGTCGTTCCTGGCGACCTACGGCATGGCCCGGGGCTGGATCGAGTTCTGGCTCATCTGGATCGCGGTCGACGCTGTCGGCGTACCCCTGCTGTTCTCGGCCGGCTACTACCCGTCCGCGGTGCTCTACCTCGTCTACGCCGGCGTGGTGATCTGGGGCTTCGTCGTCTGGTGGCGGCAGCAGGCCCGCGCCCGGCCAGCGGACGGCGACGGGGGCCGTCCGCATCAGCCCCTACTCTTGGCCGAGTGAAGACTTTCGACGCGCTGTTCGCCGAGCTGGCGGACAAGGCGACCACCCGTCCCGCCGGCTCCCGCACCGTCGCCGAGATCGACTCGGGCGTCCATGGCATCGGCAAGAAGGTCGTCGAGGAGGCCGCCGAGGTCTGGATGGCCGCCGAGTACGAGTCGGACGAGCGGACGGCTGAGGAGATCTCCCAGCTGCTGTACCACCTGCAGGTGCTCATGATCGCGCGCGGACTGACGCTCGACGACGTGTACGCGCACCTCTGAGACCCGAGGACCCGCTGTGCTGAGAATTGCCGTCCCGAACAAGGGCTCCCTGTCCGAGCCCGCCGTCGAGATGCTCAAGGAGGCCGGGTACAAGCAGCGCCGTGACTCGCGCGAGCTCGTGCTGCCCGACCCGGACAACGACGTCGAGTTCTTCTTCCTGCGCCCGCGCGACATCGCGGTGTACGTCGGCGCGGGCACCGTCGACGTCGGCATCACCGGCCGCGACCTGATGCTGGACTCGGAGTCCGCCGCGGTCGAGCACCTTCCGCTCGGCTTCGCCCGCTCGACGTTCCGGTTCGCCGGCACGGCGGGGGAGTGGACCGCCGTCGAGCAGGTCGGCGGTCGCCGGGTCGCGACGAGCTACCCGGTGCTGGTCCGTGCGTACCTGCGCTCGCTCGGCATCGAGCCGGCCGGCGTGGTGCGTCTGGACGGTGCGGTCGAGTCCGCCATCAAGCTCGGCGTGGCCGACGTGATCGCGGACGTCGTCGAGACGGGTACGACGCTGCGTGCGGCGGGCCTGGAGATCTTCGCCGATCCCATCCTGCGCTCGGAGGCCGTCCTGGTACGCAGGGCCGACGGCGACGAGCCGGCGGGCCTCGACGTGCTCACGCGCCGCATCCAGGGCGTCCTGACGGCGCGCGAGTACGTGCTCATGGACTACGACGTGCCGCTCGGCCTCGTCGACGACGCTGTCGCGATCACGCCCGGTCTGGAGTCGCCGACGGTCTCGCCGTTGCACAACCGCGACTGGGCGGCCGTGCGGGCGATGGTCCGCCGCGACCAGACCAACCGCGTCATGGACTCGCTCTACGACATCGGCGCCCGCGCGATCCTGGTGACGTCGATCCACGCGTGCCGACTCTGAGCAGGTCGACCGTGGCGTCGCCGTACAGGACGTTCCGACCCCGCGCCGCGCGGGTGGTGACGCTGGTGCTCGGCGTGGCTGTGATCGTCCTGACGGGGCTCCTGATCGTGATGATGCCCGGGCTCAACACGGGCGACCAGGTCGGCTTCGCGCTCGTGGCGCTGCTCATCGTGTGGTTCTGCTGGCGCCAGGCGACCGTCCAGGCACGCGTGGACGCCGACGGCGTCACCGTCCGGAACCTCGTCTACACGCGACGCCTCGAGTGGGCCGAGATCGTGTCGGTGCGCTTCGGCTCCGGGCGCCCGTGGGTGCAGCTCGACCTGGCCGACGGCGACACCCTCGCGGTCATGGGCATCCAGCGCGCGGACGGCGCGTACGCCGACGCCGAGGCGCGCCGGCTGTCGACCCTCGTCGCGCAGCACACCGAGACGTCCCGGGACGACTGAGGCTCGAGAGTCAGCGGAGCAGGTCGACCGCGTGCACGCCCGCGGCGGCAGCGGACAGGAAGGACGCCGGGTCGGCGTCCAGGCCTCGGCCCATCGTCGACAACCGGACCGGCGAGCCGGCCAGGGCGCTGAGCAGGTCCGACCCGGCGGGCACGCGCACCAGACGGTGCCGTGCCGACAGCGCTGCGGCCTGGTCGTCGATGCGGTGCCCGAGCCCGTCCAGGGTCCCCGGGTCGAACACGGGGACGACGACGTCCGCGGCCGCGAGCGCGACGCGCCCGTAGGCGGTGAGCGAGTGGTGCGAGACGCCGAGGTGACGCTCGCGCTCGTCGGCACCCGAGACCCGTAGCGACGCGACCGGTCGTCCGCCCAGGGCTGCCACAGCGTTGACGGCCTCGCCGGCGGCGACCCCCGAGAAGCCCCAGCGGGTTCCGGTGCCGAGGTTGCCCGGTCCCTGTGCGACGACGACGAGGTCGGCCCCGACGACGTGACGGGCGGCGAGAAGGCCCGTGTGCACCGTGACGGCCTCGAGGTCGCCGCCGAACGCCTGACCCGTGGTGATGCACGCGTCGATCCAGCCGGCGCTGCGCAGTCCGGCGACCGCCCGGGAGAACCAGGCAGGCAGGGCGCCGCCGTCGGTCATCACGTAGGCGACCCTCGGCGCGGACCGCCCGGCGAGCGCGGCGGCGAACCGTGCACCGACGATGATCGCCGGCAGCGCGGAGTGCAGGTCCGCGACCACGACGGGCAGACCGTCGAGGTCGTCGGCGTCGCGCAGGAGCTCGTGGTGCGGGGACTCCTGGTCGTCGACACCCAGGACCATGGCCTGCAGCGGCGTGTACCGCGCCTTGACCAGGTGCCCCGGACCGTCGGGCGGGTCGAGCGGAGGCGCGTCCGGCAGGGCGACGACGAGCGCGTAGCCGCCGGTGCCCAGGCCGCGTGCCAGGGCGGAGACGTTGAGAAGGACCCGGTCGCCGACCGTCGGAGAGCCCACGAGACCGGGGTACGCCAGTGCCCGGACCGTGTCGCCGGTGTTGACCGAGCCGACCGGGGACTCGAGCTCGACCGTCACCTCGGCGGCCCCGGGCCAGGTGGATCCGAGCGACACCACGACTCCTGCACGCCACGTGATCACGCGCCCACGCTACCGGCCACTACGGTGGTGCCCGATGGCTGCTCAGATCGCCCCCGCCGAGCGCCTGCTCAACCTCGTCATCGCCCTCGTGAACACCGCGGGCCGGATGACGAAGGAGCAGGTGCGCACGAGCGTCGCCGGGTACCAGGAGGCGCCGTCGGACGACGCGTTCGAGCGGATGTTCGAGCGCGACAAGGACACGCTGCGCGACCTCGGCATCCCGATCCTGACCATCACCGACGCGGGTCACGGTGACGACATCGGGTACCGCGTCGACCTCGACGCCTACGCGCTGCCGCCCCTGGACCTGACCGCCGCCGAGCTCGGCGTGCTGGCGATGGCCGCGCAGGTCTGGCAGGACCAGTCGGTCCAGGCGGACACCTCACGGGCGCTGACCAAGCTGCGGGCCGTCGGCGAGGGTGTCGAGTCGACCGACCTGGTCGCGGGTCTGGCACCGCGGGTGCGTGCCGGCGGTGGTGCGTTCAGCCCGCTGGTCGACGCCGTCCAGGCGCGTCAGGCGGTGCGGTTCACCTATCGCGCCGCAACCACCGGCGAGGTCCGCACGCGTGTCGTCGAGCCGTGGAAGCTGCTGGCTCGCCGGGGCGGATGGGTCCTCATCGGTCTCGACCGAGACCGCGCAGCGAGCCGGTCGTTCCGGCTCAGCCGCATCGAAGGACCGGTCCGCACGGTGGGGGAGCCCGGCACGTTCGAGGCCCCCTCGGCGACCGCGCTCGCCGAGGCCCTGCGTGCCTGGGGCTCGGGGCCCGAGAACATCGCGACCCTCGCGATCCTGCCCGAACGCGCCAGCGCACCTCGCGCACGTGCGGTCCCGCCGCCGGCCGACGCCCCGGACTGGGCGGCCGACCCCGTGACAGGCCCGATCATCGCCAACCGTGAGCTGGTGCACGTGCCCTACCGGGCGGCATGGGAGCTCGCCGAGGAGCTCGTCGGCTACGGCGCGGCCGTCGTGGTGCTCGCACCGGAGAGCCTGCGGGGGCACGTGCTCCACCTCCTGCGTACCGCGGCCCAGCTCGACCGCGACGACGACGGTGCAGGGGAGGTGCGCGTCGATGGCTGAGCGCGCGAGCGACCGGCTCCTGCGGATGCTGGGGATGATCACGTACCTCGACCGCCACGAGGGTGTCTCGGTCGAGGAGATCGCCGACCAGTTCGGCGTCACGACGAACCAGGTGATGTCCGACATCGACACGCTCTGGGTCACCGGCACGCCCGGCTACTACCCGCACGACCTCATCGACTTCGACGCCGCGTCGTACGAGCAGGGCGTCGTGCGTCTGACCGAGTCGCGCGGCATGACCCGTCCGCTGCGCCTGGGTGCCCGCGAGGCCGTCGCCCTCGTCGCGGCGCTGCGTGCGCTCGACTCGGCTCTCGGCTCCGCCTTGGACCCCGAACGTGCCGCCGTCCTGCGCTCGGCTCTCGGGAAGCTGACCGCGGCGACCGGCGACGCGGCCGCGGCGGTCGACGTCCGCCTCGCCGTGGACGGGGCGCCCGAGGTCGCCGCCGCGGTGGCGACCGCGCTCCGGGAGGGTCGACGCCTGCACCTGCGGTACGTCAACGCCTCGGACATCGCGACCGAGCGCGACGTGGACCCGATCCGGCTGGCGACCGACGACGAGCGGTCGTACCTGCTCGGCTGGTGCCTGCTGGTCGACGGCGAGCGGCTGTTCCGCATCGACCGGGTGCTCGAGGCCCACGTCCTGGACGTGCCGAGCCTCGACCACCAGGTGAGCGACCGGGCACACCTGTTCGCTCCCGGACCGGAGGGCGAGCTCGTCACGCTGCACCTGGGGAGCCGCGCCCGCTGGGTCGCGGAGACGGCGCCGGTCGAGGCCGTCCGCAACCACGACGACGGTTCGTTCGAGGTGGACCTGCGGATCGTGCAGGAGTCCTGGCTGCGGCATCTCGTCCTGCAGGTGGCCGACGAGATCCTGGACGTCTCGCCGCCCCGGGTGGCGCACGAGGTCGCGACCTCGGCCCGCGCAGCCCTGCGGGCGTACGGTCTGCTCGCCGAGACGGGGGCGTGACGATGCTCTGGTTCTCCGTGTGGACCGTGCTGGTGCTCGCCACCCTGGGCGGCGCGTTCCTGCTGGGGCGCCGGCTCTGGCGCTCGGGCCTCGCGCTGGCCAAGGAGCTCGGCCGTGCCGCGGAGGTCGCCGAGCAGCTCGCGGTGCGCGTCGACGAGCTCCAGTCGGCCGCGGCGGCGCTGCGTGAGGACACCGGACCGAACGTGTTCGACGACCCCGCCGAGATGTACGACCGCTACGCCGAGCTGCGCGTGGCCGCAGCGGGTCGGCGGGTGGCACGGCAGGCGCGACGGGAAGCGACTCGACGCGCGTGGAAGGCGTACTGGCGCTGACCGTCGACCGGCACGCGTAGGATCGCTGTGTTTCATCCACCCAACGAGGGAGAGGTCGGGCCGTGCTCAGAAACCTCAGCGCCTGGCATGTCGTCATCCTGCTCGTCGTGGTGCTTCTCGTCTTCGGCGCCAAGCGCCTCCCGGACGTCGCCAAGAGCGTCGGCCAGTCGATGAAGATCTTCAAGAACGAGGTCAAGGACCTGAACAAGGACGACGCCCCGACGTCGGACGCGACTGCCAACACCCCGCCGGCCGCCCAGAACACCGTCGTCACGCCGCCGGTCGTGGTGCAGTCACCCGTCGTCTCGACCCCGGACCGGCCCGAGCCGACCGAGGGCTCCGCCCCGCCGAAGGTCTGAACCACACGTGAGCGCACGCCGCGGGGGTGAACCCGGCGGCCGGATGCCGCTGCGGGCACATCTGGTCGAGCTGCGTCACCGGTTGTTCCTCGCGGTCCTCGGCCTGCTGGTCGGTTCGGTGATCGGCTGGTTCCTCTACACGCCTGTCTTCGAGGCGCTGCAGCAGCCGATCGTCGACGTCGCGGAAGAGCGCGGCAGCCTCATCACACTGAACTTCGCCGGCCTCGCCGCGTCGTTCGACATGCAGATCAAGGTCTCGTTCTTCCTGGGCGTCCTCATCTCGAGCCCCTGGTGGATCTACCAGCTCTGGGCGTTCGTGACGCCCGGCCTGACGCGCCGCGAGCGGGGCTACACCTTCGCCTTCGTCGGCGCAGCCGTGCCGCTCTTCCTCGCGGGCGCGTACCTCGCATGGTGGGCCCTGCCCAACGCGGTCCGGCTCCTCACCGAGTTCACCCCCGAGGGTGCGACCAACATCATCGACGCGCAGACGTACATGAGCTTCGTCATGCGCCTGCTGCTCGCATTCGGGCTCGCGTTCCTGCTCCCCGTGCTGATCGTGGCCCTGAACTTCGCGGGCCTGGTGTCGGCGGCGGCGTGGCGACGGGGCTGGCGGTGGGCGGTGGTCGTCGCCTTCGTCTTCGCCGCTGTCATGACCCCGACGCCCGACGCGATCACGATGCTCATGGTCGCCCTGCCGATCTGCGGCCTGTACTTCGTCGCGCTGGGCATCTGCGAGATCCACGACAGGCGCGTCAACAAGCGCCGCCTCGCCGAGGGCCTGCCCACCCTCGATGGGCACATGCCCGGGGACGCCCCCGGAGGGGCGGCGTGACCCGACTCGGCGTCGTCGTCAACCCCACCGCAGGCAAGGGGCGGGGCTCGGCCGCCGGCCGACGTACGCACGAGCTGCTGCAGTCCCGCGGCTACGACGTCCAGGACCTGTCAGCCGCGTCCCTGGCGCTCGCGACCGACCGCGCCCGGGCGGGCGTGCTCGCCGGGCTCGACGCCCTGGTCGTGGTCGGTGGCGACGGCATGGTGCACCTCGGCGTGAACGTCGTCGCCGGCACCGGCGTGCCGCTCGGCATCGTGGCGGCGGGGACGGGCAACGACATCGCGCGCACGCTCGGCGTACCCAAGCCCGGCGACGTCGACGGCTCCGTCGCGGCCGTCGAGCACGGACTGGCAGAAGGGGCTCGGCCGGTCGACGCCGTGCGGGTCGGCCCGCCCGGGACCGCGGCGCACGAGTGGTTCCTCGGGGTGCTGTCCTGCGGCTTCGACGCGGCGATCAACGCCCGGGCGAACGAGATGACCTGGCCCAAGGGCTCCGGCCGGTACGTCCGTGCGCTGCTGGCCGAGCTGCCCAGGTTCGTGCCCTACGGGTACCGCGTGACCATGGACGACCACGTCTGGGAGTCGACCGGCACGCTCGTCGCCGTCGCGAACATCCCCTGGATCGGCGGCGGTCTGAAGATCGCGCCCGACGCGCTGGTCGACGACGGCCTGCTCGACGTCATCGTGGCCGGACCGTTCAGCAAGGCAGGCGTGGTGAAGATCTTCCCCGGCATCTACGGAGGCAAGCACGTGGGACATCCCTCGGTCGAGGTCTACCGCAGCAGGTCGGTGCTCATCGAGCCGATCACCGAGCTGGGCGGGCTCCCACCGGCCGCCTTCGCGGACGGCGAGCGCATCGGACCGCTGCCCCTGCGGGTCACGATCGAGCCCGGAGCCGTGTCCGTCCTGTGCTGACGCGGCGGCCGGGAGCCGCGCGGCGGCCCTGCTCGCTGCCCGACTGTGCCTAGGGTGTGCGTGTGGTGGCCCGCTCCCGCAAGACGTCCCCTCCCGTTGAGCCCGCTCGTGCCGAGCCCTCTCCCGCCGAGCGCTACGCGGCCTCGCGGCGTCGTGCCGACGAGGAACGCACCGAGCTCGCGCAGTTCCGGGAGCTGCTGAGCTTCCCGCTCGACGACTTCCAGGTAGACGCGTGCCTCGCGCTCGAACGCGGAAGCGGCGTCCTGGTCGCGGCGCCGACGGGTGCCGGCAAGACCGTCGTGGGCGAGTTCGCGGTGCACCTGGCGCTGCAGTCGGGCCGCAAGGCGTTCTACACGACGCCGATCAAGGCGCTCTCCAACCAGAAGTACGGCGACCTGGTGCGCCGATACGGTTCCGAGAAGGTCGGGCTGCTGACGGGCGACACGACGATCAACGGCGACGCTCCCGTGGTCGTGATGACCACCGAGGTGCTCCGCAACATGCTCTACGCGGGTTCGTCGGCCCTGCAGGGTCTCGGGTTCGTCGTCATGGACGAGGTCCACTACCTGGCCGATCGCTTCCGTGGGCCGGTCTGGGAAGAGGTGATCATCCACCTCACCGACGACGTGCAGCTCGTGTCCCTGTCGGCGACGGTCTCCAACGCCGAGGAGTTCGGCGACTGGCTCGCGACGGTCCGCGGCGACACCACCGTGGTGGTCAGTGAGCACCGACCCGTCCCGCTCGGCCAGCACGTCCTTGTACGAGGTGAGCTGCTCGACCTGTACGCCGGCCACGTCGACCCGACCGCGCCGGGCGTCGACCCACCCATCAACCCGGACCTCACGCACCTGCTGCGACGCAGCAACCGCGAGGAGGAGCCGATGCCGCGGCGGGGGCCCGGACACCGGAACCGCCAGCAGAGCCGCCCGCACCGGCCCGGGGGAGGCGGTCGTCCGACGCCGAGGTTCGCCGTCGTCGACGCGCTCGAGGCCGACGGGCTGCTGCCCGCCATCGTGTTCATCTTCTCCCGCGCCGGGTGCCAGGGCGCGGTCCAGCAGTGCCTCGCGGCCGGCGTGCGGCTGACGAGTCCGGCCGAGGCCTCCCGCATCCGGATGATCGTCGAGGAGAAGTGCGCGGCCGTCCCGCCCGAGGATCTGCCGGTGCTGGGCTACTGGGAGTTCGCCGAGGCGCTGAGCCGAGGCGTCGCGGCCCACCACGCAGGGATGCTCCCGCTGTTCAAGGAGACCGTCGAGGACCTGTTCTCGCAGGGGCTGGTCAAGGTCGTGTTCGCCACCGAGACGCTCGCGCTGGGCATCAACATGCCCGCGCGGTCGGTCGTGCTGGAGAAGCTCGTCAAGTGGGACGGCTCCAACCACGTGGACGTCACGCCGGGGGAGTACACGCAGCTCACGGGCCGCGCGGGTCGGCGCGGGATCGACACCGAGGGCCACGCGGTCGTCGTCTCGCACTCGGGGCTCGACCCCGTGCAGCTCGCGGGCCTGGCGTCGAAGCGTCTGTACCCCCTGAAGTCGAGCTTCCGCCCGACCTACAACATGGCGGTCAACCTGGTGGCGCAGGTAGGGCGTGACCGGGCCCGTGAGGTCCTCGAGACGTCCTTCGCGCAGTTCCAGGCAGACCGAGGGGTCGTCGGCCTCGCGCGTCAGGCACAGGGGCACACAGAGGCCCTGGACGGGTATGCCAAGGCGATGGAGTGCCACCAGGGGGACTTCGCCGAGTACGCGTCGCTGCGGCGCCAGATCACGGCCCGCGAGAAGGACCTGACCCGCGCCGAGGCGACCGCCCGCCGCGCCGAGGTCGCCCGGACGCTCGAAGGTCTGCGTCCCGGTGACGTGCTCGAGATCCCGGTCGGGCGTCGATCGGGGCACGTGGTCGTCATCGACCCGGGCGGCGAGGCAGGGTTCGACGGACCGAAGCCCACGGTCCTCACCGTCGACCGGCAGGTCCGCAAGCTCACGGTGGCCGACGTCGGCACCGGGGCCCGGACCGTCGGCTTCCTGCGCGTGCCCAAGGGCTTCACGGCCCGGGTGCCCGCGGCCCGTCGAGACCTCGCGGCCCAGCTCCGCGCCGCGGTCAGCGACGGCGGGCACGCGCACACGTCGAAGGCACGCGTCCGGCCGACCCGGCGGGTTGCGGCCACCGACGATGCCGAGATCGCCGACCTGCGGCGTCGGATGCGCGCACACCCCTGTCACGGCTGCCCGGACCGCGACGACCACATGCGCTGGGCCGAGCGCTGGGCGCGCCTGTCGGGCGAGCACGACGCGCTCGTCGCGCGCATCGCGGGGCGCACCGGCTCGATCGCTGCCGTGTTCGACCGGATCTGCGACGTCCTGCTGAACCTCGGCTATCTCGCACAGTCGGAGGCCGACGGCGGGCGGGCGACGCTGGAGGTCACGGACGCGGGACGGTGGCTGCGTCGGATCTACGCCGAGAACGACCTGCTGCTCGCCGAGTGCCTGCGTCGCGGCGTGTTCGACGAGCTCGACGCGCCGGGGCTCGCGGCGGCGGTCTCGGCGCTGGTCTACCGGTCCCGACGCGACGACGCGAACGAGCCTCGCATCCCGGGTGGTCCCGCGAGCCGGCTGGGCGTCGCGCTCGACGCGACCGTGCGCGCGTGGTCCGAGCTCGACGACCTGGAGGCCGCGCACAAGGTCGAGACGACCCAGCCGCTCGACACCGGGCTGGTCGAGGCCGTGCACCGGTGGGCCGCGGGACGCAGCCTCGACGCGGTGCTCAAGGGCAACGAGCTGTCCGCGGGCGACTTCGTGCGTTGGTGCAAGCAGGTCATCGACGTGCTCGACCAGATCTCCCAGGCGGCGCCCCAGGACCGCGTGCGGGCGACCGCGCGCAAGGCTGTCGACGCCCTGCGGCACGGCGTGGTGGCGTACTCGTCGGTCTAGGGGCCTATCGTGCCCCTGTGAGCTCGACCCTCTACCGCCACGGCGCGGTACACACGCCTGCTGACCCGTTCGCTGAGGCGCTGCTCGTGGAGGACGGCGTCGTCGCCTGGGTCGGGGCTGACGACACGGCCGACGGCATGGTCGCGCGCGCCGACGAGGTCATCGACCTGGACGGCGCGCTCGTCGCGCCAGGGTTCGTCGACGCGCACGTCCACGTGCTCGAGACCGGACTGGCGCTCGGGAGCATCGACCTGTCGCAGACGGGCGGTGTGCGCTCCCTCGCGGACGCGCTCGACGCGGTGCACCGGGCCGCGCAGCACCGCTCCGGCGACGGCCCTCTGCTCGGGTTCGGCTGGGACGAGCAGGCGTGGCCCGAGGGACGGCCGCCCACCCGGCACGAGCTCGACGCCGCGGCCGGCGGCGCTCCGGTCTACCTCGCCCGCGTCGACGTGCACTCGGCCGTGGTGTCGAGCGCACTGACCGCGAGCGCCGGGCTGGACGTCCTGCCGGGCTGGAGCTTCGACGGTCGGGTCGAGCGGGACGCCCACCACGCTGCCCGCGACGCGGCTCGTGCGGTCGACCCCGCGCGCAGGACGCGGCTGTACCGCGAGGCGCTCCAGCATGCGGCGTCTCGCGGCGTCGTGTCGGTGCACGAGCAGTCGGCCCCGTTCATCGACACGCGCGAGGGGCTCGTCGAGCTGCTCGCGCTGACCGCCGACGAGACCAGCGGTCTGCCGCACCTCGTCGGCTACCGCGGTGAGCTCTGCGTGACCGTCGACGACGCCCGCGAGATCTTGGCTGCAGTCCCGGGGCTGACGGGGATCGGCGGCGACCTGAACATCGACGGTTCGCTCGGCTCACGCACGGCCGCACTCCGCGCGCCCTACACCGACGCCCCGGACAACGCCGGCGCGCTCTACCTGACCGCCGAGCAGGTCTGCAACCACCTCACCGCGGTCACGCGCGCAGGGGTGCAGGGCGGGTTCCACGTCATCGGTGACCGGGCCATGGACGAGCTGCTCATCGGGTTGCGGGCCGCGGTCGACGTCGAGGGTCCGGAGGCGATCGCGCGACGAGGGCACCGGCTCGAGCACGCCGAGCTCGTGGACGCACCCACGCTCGCGGCGCTGATCCTGCTGGGCGTCCAGCTGAGCGTGCAGCCCGGCTTCGACGCCGCCTGGGGCGGACCGCACGGCATGTACGCCGCGAGGCTCGGTGCCGGCCGGGCGGCCGCGCTCAACCCCCTCGCGGACCTGGCCGCCGCCGGCGTCCCGCTCGCCTTCGGCTCCGACTCGCCCGTCACGTCGATCGATCCCTGGGCCGCCGTGCGAGCAGCCGTCCAGCACCGCTCCGTCGACCAGCGGATCTCCGCACGCGCCGCCTTCCGGGCCTCGACGCGCGGAGGCTGGCGTCTGGCCGGGCTCGACCACACCGGAGCGGGGGAGCTGCGGGTCGGGTCGCCTGCACACCTGGCGGTCTGGCGGGCCGAGCACCTCACGGTCCAGTCCGCCGACGGCAGCTTCTCGTCGTGGAGCACGGACGCGCGCGCCGGGATACCTCTGCTCCCGGACATGTCGCCCGACGCGCCTCTGCCCGAGTGCCTGCGCACCGTGCGCGGCGGCACGGTCCTGCACGACACGTTCTGACCTCGCGACGGCCTCCGGAACGACGCGCGACGGCTCCTCTCCGGACACGCCGACCGAGACACGCCGAGCGAACTGGACATCTGACCGGGTGAAAAACGGAGAGCCGCCGGGAAAGCCGCGTCGCCTGTCTCGGCCTGATCTCGCGACACGCGGACCGACACGCCGAACACATGGGTACAGACCTCACCAGGGGTGCCGTGGTGACCTGCGGGTACGGCTGTCACCTGCGCCGACGCGGCCTTGACACGCCCCGGGAACTGGGTAGGTTTCAGGGGATCCACCGGAGCAACATGCCCACGACGACGTGCGGCCATGGGGGGCGAGGGTGGAGAGCTAGGGCTCCGACCGGGCCCGCGTGTTCAGTAGACAACGGTCCGTGCGCCTGCACGCCGACCGGTACGAAGGACACGCGGGCCGGTCGGTCGGCGCCCAGTTGGCTGTCGTACTCTCCTCAGGTGCCCGCCCGTGAACCCGCCCGCTGGTGGACCCTCGTTCTCGCCGTCGCCGGTGGTTATCTGACCCGGCTCGCGTTCCCTGCTCCCGGCTGGTGGGGCATGGCCTTCGTCGGCATAGCGCTGGTCTACCTCGCCATGCGCCGGGACAGCGCGCGCTGGAACGCCCTGGTCGGCTTCGTCTGGGGCCTCGCGCTGTTCATCCCGTTGATCAGCTGGACCGGGGACGCCGTCGGGCAGGTGCCCTGGTTCGCGCTGTCGACCCTCGAGGCGTCCTACTTCGCTCTCTTCGGTGCCGCGTGGTCCTGGGCGCGCCGGGGGAACGCCGTGTGGAGGAGCGCCGGACTCCAGGTCGTCGTGTTCTCGGTCCTGTGGGCCGCGACGGAGGAGCTCGCCTCGAGCTGGCCGTTCGGCGGGTTCCCGTGGGGGCGGATCGCGTTCTCGCAGGCGGACTCGCCGCTCGCAGCCTTCATCTCGTGGGGCGGGACCCCCTTGCTGACCGGCGTCGTGGTCGCGGTGGGTGTTCTGCTGGCCAGGATCTGGCTCTCGGCCCGCCGGCTGCGCCTCGTACGACTCGGAGTCGCGTGCGCCGTCGTCGCGGTCATCTTCGTCGTCGGCCTCACGATCCCGCTCGACACCGCCGCGCAGCAGGGCTCCCTGAAGGTCGGAGCTGTGCAGGGCAACGTGCCCGGGACCGGGCTCGACGCGTTCGGACAGCGCAAGGCCGTGCTCAGCAACCACGTGGAGGGCACCTACGCCCTGCTCGACCAGGTGGACCCCGGCGAGCTCGACCTGGTGCTGTGGCCCGAGAACGGCACGGACATCGACCCGCAGGTCGACACCGAGGCCGCCCAGCTGATCGACGACGCCGCCGTGGCGGTCGACGCGCCGATGCTCATCGGCACGGTGCAGTACCCCGAGAGCGGGGGTCGGTACAACACCGCCGTCCTCTGGGTCCCGGGCGTCGGCGTCACCGAGTCCTACAGCAAGCAGCACCCCGCGCCGTTCGCCGAGTACATCCCGCTGCGCTCGCTCGTGCGACCGTTCTCGTCGGCGGTCGACCTGGTCACCAGCGATATGCTCCCCGGGAACAAGCCCGGGTACATCCCGCTGCAGTCCGAGAGGTTGGGTCGCACGGTGGGCATCGGGGACGTCATCTGCTTCGAGGTCGCGTACGACGCGATCGTGCGGGACGCGGTCCGGGCCGGGGGAGAGGTGCTGGTCGTGCAGACGAACAACGCCTCGTTCGGCATCTCTGACGAGTCCACCCAGCAGCTGGCCATGTCCCGCCTCCGGGCGATCGAGCACGGACGCGCGACGGTGCAGATCTCGACGGTGGGGGTCAGTGCGATCATCGAGCCCAACGGCGTCGTCGCCCAGCAGACCGGCCTGTTCACGGCCGAGCAGATGGTCGCCTCGCTCCCGCTGCGTGACTCGCTGACACCGGCCACACGCCTCGGCTCGTGGCCCGCGTGGATCGTCGACGCACTGGCGATCGTCATGGTGGCCGCGGGGATCGCCGGCGCCCGTGCTGTCCGGCGCGCTGACCGCGGCGTCGCGGCATGAGCGACACGTCCTGGCGGGTCCTCGTCATCGTTCCCACCTACAACGAGCGCGAGAACCTGCCCATCGCCCTCGAGCGTCTGGCGGCCGAGGTCCCGGACGCGCACGTCCTGGTCGTCGACGACGGATCCCCGGACGGGACCGGTGACCTCGCCGAAGAGATCGCGGCGCGCGACGAGGTCCGCCGTGTCCACGTCCTGCACCGCGCGGGCAAGCTCGGCCTCGGCACGGCCTACGTCGCAGGCTTCCACTGGGCGCTCGAGCGCTCGTACGACGTCGTGGTGGAGATGGACGCCGACGGCTCGCACCGGGCACAGGACCTGCCCGAGCTGCTGACGGCACTGCACGACGCGGACCTGGTCCTCGGTTCGCGCTGGGTGCCGGGCGGCAAGGTGCTCAACTGGCCCATGAGCCGGCACATCCTCTCGCGCGGCGCGAACACCTACACGCGGATCGCGCTCGGCATCCCGCTGCACGACGCGACCGGCGGGTTCCGCGCCTACCGGGCCACCCTGCTGCGGGACCTGACGCTCGACGACATCGCGTCTCAGGGGTACTGCTTCCAGGTCGACATGGCGTGGCGCGCCGTCCGGACGGGAGCTCGCGTCACCGAGGTGCCCATCACGTTCGTCGAGCGTGAGCTCGGCACGTCGAAGATGAGCCGTGCGATCGTCGTCGAAGCCCTCGTGAGCGTCACCCGGTGGGGCATAGCAGAACGCTCCCGCCGTGTGGCGGGAGCGTTCCGTCGTTCGAAGAGCTAGAAGACCGGGTCGGTCAGGCGCTGCGGCGCAGCTTGCCCGACCGGAGCAGGTCGAGGCGCTCGTCCAGAAGCTCCTGGAGCTCGCCGACCGTGCGGCGCTCGAGCAGCATGTCCCAGTGCGTACGCGGGGGCTTGCCGGCCTTCACCTCGGGACGCGAGGCATCCCGGAGCAGTGCTTCCTCGCCGCAACGGCACTCCCACACCACCGGGACATCGGCCTCGACCGAGAACGGCAGAATGATCGTGTGCCCGTTGGGGCAGTCGTAGTGAGCCTGGAGGCGGGGCGCGAACTCGACGCCATCTTCCGTCTCCATGCTGTGGGACCCGATGCGCATGCCGCGCAGGGACCGGTTTGCCATCTTGGGATCCTCCGTGCCGTTGTACGGCCGTCGAGAGTGTGAACTTCCACCGGTTCCAACGGTGGGAGCCCCTCCAGTGTTCCAGGTCCAGGTGAAGGGACTGTGAACGCCCTCAGCATGTGGCGGAGAGGCTTACGCTCGCTGGATGAATTCTGAGGCTCCCACCAGGCAGATGACCTTCCGAGAGCTCGGCGCAGGGGGTCCGACCGTGTCGGTCGCGGGCCTCGGATGCAACACGTTCGGCGCAACGCTTGCCGCCGACGGGGTTCCGGCGCTCGTCTCGGCGGCCCTCGACGCCGACATCACCTTCTTCGACACCGCCGACGTGTACGGCGGTTCGTTCGGTCAGAGCGAGCTGCTCCTGGGTTCCGCACTGGAGGGGCGTCGCGACGAGATCGTGCTGGCCAGCAAGTTCGGCGCGGGCGCTCCGGACGGTGTCGCCCCCGGGTCGCGCAGCTACATCCGCGGCGCGGTCGAGGGCTCGTTGCGACGGCTCGGAACCGACTGGATCGACCTCTACCAGATGCACGTGCCCGACCCCGTGACGCCGATCGAGGAGACGCTGGCGGCGCTGCACGAGCTGGTCGTCGAGGGCAAGGTCCGGTACCTCGGGTCCTCGAACTTCGCCGGCTGGCAGGTGGTGGACGCCGACTGGAGCGCGCGGACCGCCGGCGCCTCGGCGTTCGTCTCCGCCCAGAACCGGTACAACCTCCTGGTGCGCGACGCGGAGTCCGAGCTGATCCCGGCGCTCGAGCAGGTGGGCGTCGGGCTCATCCCGTACGTGCCGCTCGCCTCCGGGCTGCTCACCGGCAAGTACCGACGCGGCGAGACGGCCCCCGACGGATCCCGGCTGTCCCGCTGGCCCGACCGGCTGGCTGGTGCGGACTTCGACCGCATCGACGCGCTCGCCGCCCTCGCCGGCGAGTGGGGCATCGATCTGCCGACGCTCGCTCTCGGTGGTCTTGCCGCTCAGCCCGCAGTCTCGACCATCATCGCGGGGGCGCGGACGCCCGAGCAGCTGCGGGCAAACGTCGCGTCGATCCTGTGGGAGCCTTCGCTCGAACAGCTCGCCGCGATCGACGACGCGTCCCCTGGTCCGGTCGGCTGACAGCACGGCGGCTCACCACTCGAGCATCCGCGCCCGGTTCGCGCCGATCGCCGCGAAGCCCCACAGGCGAACGCCGACCGTGTCGGCGGCCTCTCGCAGCGACCGCGTCCACGACGACTCGAACTCTCCACGATCCCCGCCGGACGCGCGCACCAGACCGACCAGGACCGACCCATCCGGCCCGTCCTCGTCGAGGGCCGCACGCAGCACGTCGAGCAGACGCCGGACGACCTCGGTGTCCGCCCGGAGCGGCACGTCGGCGATCGGCAGCACGATCGGGAGGGTGTTGCCGTCGTCGTCGAGCAGGACGAACCAGAGCGCAGGTCGACCCGAGCGTTCGGGTCCGACGAGGCCCAGCAGGACGGCCAGAGCGTCGTCGGGGCTGCGCACGGGCCGACGAGGCGGTGGTGGGAGGTCGTCGTCGGGACCCTCGTGCTCCCAGTCGAGCGCGTCCCAGTCATCGCGCTGCCCCGGGTGGTGAGCGGCCCGGTCCAGGTCGAACCAGCCGAAGTCGTCGTCCTCGTTCGCCGTCATGCCCACCAGCGTGGGCGCCGACGGCACCGGCGAACGGCGGTCGGTGGAGCAGGCAACCGGAGCCGGGTTGTGGTCGGCTCAGGCGAGGTGGGCGGTCAGCGCCTCGACGACGAGGGCGTGGTCGTCGGCCTGCGGGAGACCGGACACGGTCACCACGCCGACCACACCGACGTCCCGCACGCGGATCGGGAACGCGCCGCCGTGTGCGGCGTACTCGCGCAACGGCAGGTCGTGCTGAGCGTTGAACGTGGTGCCCTTGACCTTCGCGCGAAGCCCGACGAGGTAGGACGGCGCCTCGAAGCGCCAGACCACGCGAACCTTGCGCTGGACCCACGAGTCGTTGTCGGCAGTCGTCCCGGGACGCGCTGCGTGGAACACCTGCTGCGTCCCGTGCTGCACGTCCACCGTGATCGGCAGGTCCCGCTCGGACCCGAGCTCTACCAGGAGACAGCCGAGCCGCCAGGCGTCGTCGTGCGTGAACGTGGTGAACACCAGGTCGCGTTCCTGCTGCTCGATGGACGCGATGGTGCGCTGGATCTCGGCGACGTCGTCGGAACTCATGACGACATCGTCGCAGACGCCACGGGAGCGACGCCGAAGTTGCCGTCGAACACGTGTCCCGGGTCGTACAGCGCCTTCAGCCTGGCGATCTTGTCGAGCGTCGCGGGCGGGAACGCCTCGGCGATCCGAGCGGGGGACTGGTTCGTCTCGAAGCTCAGGTAGACACCGTCGAGGTGCGGCGCGAGCCGTTCCCACCACGCGTCGATCTGCGTCCGCTGGCTTCCGCGGGCTGCGGCGGCCAGGGAGAAGTTCTGCGTCCGGTGCGCGTAGGCGGTGGCCATCGGGTCCAGGTCGTTGACCGCACCGCCGACCGCCCGCAGCTGCACCATGTCCGAGACCCCGGACTGCACGAGCTCGGCGAGCAGCGACGCGAGCTCGGGCGTGACGTGCTCGACGAGCCCGCCGCGCGAGGCGGAATCGGCGCCGCCGGTGTGCTGCCCGTGGTGCGGGGCCACGGCGGAGCTGTACGGGACGAGCTGGGCCTGCTGCTGGAGGACGGGCGCGAGGTCGAGGAACTGCTCGAGCGACCGGATGGCCGCATCCGTGTCGTCGTTCGCCCAGACGACGATCGCGTACCCGATCGCCGGGTTCTGGCCGCTCGCCGGGATCATCGTCAGGAAGCTCGTGAGCTCGCGGGGTGAGTCCTCGACGAGCGCGGCCCACGACGCGATGAACGGCGCCGTGTCGGTGGCGTCGTACACGATCGTCGCGTAGACCACGTTGCCCACCTGGGCAGCCTCGATCTCGACGGACGTCACGATGCCGAAGTTCGCGCCGGCACCGCGCACCGCCCAGAGAAGGTCGGGCTCGTGCTCGGCGTCGGTACGGACGATCCGACCGTCCGCGAGCACGACCTCCGCAGCGACCACGTGGTCGAGTGTGAGGCCGTACGACCGTGCGAGGAACCCCTGTCCGCCCGCCGTCACGAGACCGCCGACCCCCACGTCGCCGTAGTCGCCCGAGCTGATCGCGAGGCGGTGCGGCGACAGCGCGGCCGCGACGTCGCCCCAGCGCGCCCCGGCGCCGATCCGGACGAGCCCCCGGTCGCGATCCAGCACCTCGACGGTGTCGAGCTTGCCGACGTCGATGACGATGCCGCCGTCGTTCGTCGACCGGCTGCTGATCCCGTGCCCGCCGCTGCGCACCGCGAAAGGCACGTCCTGCCGGCGCGCGAAGGCCAGCGCATCGGCGACGTCCTGTGCCGACGTGGTCCGGACGACGAGGCCGGGGGAGCCCGCGTACACGTACGACGAGCGCACCCGCGCGTACTCCCGGTCCCCGGGCTCCACGACCTTCCCGACGAGGGAGGCCGGCAGCCCGTCGTAGTCGATCCCCGGACGCCGCTTGGTCAGTGCTGCGACGGGCCGGACGGTCCCGGTTGTCGTACCGGCGCCGGACCGTTCCGCCGCGACCGCCTCGCGCAACGCGGGGGCGACCTCCTGGCCGAACACCGCGAGCGTGCGCTCGTCGTCGCTGGCCAGGATGAACGTGCCGATCCCGTCGTCGAGCACCAGGGGCAGCAGGTCGTCGACCCACTGCTCGGGGGGGCCTTGCAGGAAGCTCGTGCTGTTGGACGAGCCGGAGAAGGACCCGCCGCCGACGTTGAGCAGGCGGCGGATCTCGCGCGGGTCGCGCCCGGCCGCCTGTGCCGCCTCGTCGATCGTGGTGTTGCCGCGGCCCAGGTCGCCGGGCTGCAGGTATCCGAGACTGGGGAGCCACCCGTCGGCCTTGGTACCCACCAGGCGCAGCATGCGCGGCTTGTAGGCACCCAGCCAGATCGGGATGTCGTGCGCGGGAGCGGGGCCGCGCTTGGCGCCGTCGACCGAGTGGAACGTGCCGCGGAGCCGTAGGGGCGTGCGCTCGTCCGCGTCCCAGATGCCCCGGATGATGTCGATCGCCTCGTCGAGTGCGGTCACACCTTCACCCGGCGTCAGTCGAGGTGAGCCCATCGCGACGATCGCGTCCCAGAACGCACCGGACCCGAGCCCGAGAGCGACGCGCCCGCCCGTGAGCAGGTCGAGGCTCGCGGCCGCGCGTGCGAGGACCGCCGGCGGTCGCAGCGGCAGGTTGAGCACGTTGCCCGAGAGCTGGATCCGCTCCGTCGAAGCGGCTACCCACGACAGCAGGGTCCACGTGTCCAGGAACGCCGGCTGGTAGGGATGGTCCTGGAAGGTCACCAGGTCCAGGCCGGCGTCCTCGCTCGCCCGAGCGAGCGCCACGACCTGCTGGGGATCCTTCGCCTGTGGCGTCAGGAAGCTGCCGAACACCAGCTCGTGGCCGTAGTCGGGCACCGCATGACCTCTCGTAGGTTGATACAACGTTCAACTATAAGCCTCGAAGCGCCTGTCACATGACTGCGCGGGGGAGGGGCGGGTGCTCGTCGGTGGTCCCTGGCACGATGGGCGACACACCATCATCGCCATGAGGACGGACACGCAGTTGCCTGCACAGCACTCTGCCGACAGCCACGACCAGATCCGCGTCGAGGGCGCCCGGGTCAACAACCTCAAGGACATCAGCGTCCAGATCCCGAAGCGCCGGTTGACGGTGTTCACGGGCGTCTCGGGGTCCGGCAAGAGCTCCCTGGTGTTCGGGACGATCGCCGCCGAGTCCCAGCGCATGATCAACGAGACCTACAGCTCGTTCGTGCAGGGCTTCATGCCGACCCTGGCACGCCCGGACGTCGACGTGCTCACCGGGCTGACCACCGCGATCATCGTCGACCAGGAGCGGATGGGCGCCAACGCCCGGTCGACGGTCGGGACGGCGACCGACGCCAACGCGATGCTGCGCATCCTGTTCAGCCGGATCGGGCAGCCGCACATCGGGTCGCCTCAGGCGTTCTCGTTCAATGTCGCATCGGTCTCCGGGGCCGGCGCCGTGACGATCGAGCGCGGCACCACGACCACCAAGGAGCGACGCAGCTTCTCGATCACCGGCGGTATGTGCCCACGCTGCGAAGGCATGGGCAGCGCGACGGACATCGACCTCAGCCAGCTGTACGACGACTCCAAGTCCCTCAAGGGCGGCGCGCTGACCATCCCCGGCTACACGGCCGACGGCTGGGGCGTGCGGATCTTCAGCGACTCCGGTGTGGTCGACGGGGACAAGCCGATCCGGGAGTTCTCCGAGCAGGAGATGCACGACTTCCTCTACAAGGAGCCGTTCAAGGTCAAGGTCGGCGCGATCAACCTCACCTACGAGGGGCTGGTCCCCAAGGTGCAGAAGGCGTTCCTCTCCAAGGACCGGGAGGCGATGCAGCCGCACATCCGGGCCTTCGTCGACCGGGCCGTCACGTACACCACCTGCCCCGACTGCGGGGGCACGCGGCTCAACGCCGGGGCGCGGTCGTCACGCATCGCTGGCGTGAACATCGCAGACGCCTGCTCGATGCAGATCAGCGACCTCGCCGAGTGGGTGCGTGGGCTGGACGAGCCGTCCGTGGCGCCGCTGCTCAAGACGCTGCGCGAGATCCTCGACTCGTTCGTCAGCATCGGGCTGGGGTACCTGTCCCTCGACCGGCCGTCCGGGACACTCTCCGGCGGCGAGGCGCAGCGCACCAAGATGATCCGTCACCTGGGCTCGTCGCTGACCGACGTGACCTATGTGTTCGACGAGCCGACGATCGGCCTGCACCCGCACGACATCCAACGCATGAACGAGCTGCTGCTGGCCCTGCGCGACAAGGGCAACACCGTGCTCGTCGTCGAGCACAAGCCCGAGTCGATCGTCATCGGGGACCACGTGGTCGATCTCGGGCCGGGGGCGGGCACCGACGGCGGGACCATCTGTTTCGAGGGCTCGGTCGAGGACCTGCGCTCGAGCGGCACGCTCACCGGTCGCCATCTCGACGACCGGGCGACGCTCAAGCCCGAGGTGCGGACACCTGCGGGCACGCTGGAGATCCGCGGAGCGAAGGCCAACAACCTGCGGGACGTCGACGTCGACATCCCTCTGGGCGTCCTCGTCGTCATCACCGGTGTCGCGGGGTCCGGGAAGAGCTCGCTGGTGCACGGGTCGATCCCGGAGAGCGCGGGCGTCGTATCGATCGACCAGGGCGCGATCAAGGGGTCGCGCCGCAGCAACCCGGCCACCTACACCGGCCTGCTGGAGCCGATCCGGAAGGCCTTCGCCAAGGCCAACGGCGTCAAGCCGGCCCTGTTCAGCGCCAACTCCGAGGGCGCGTGCCCCAACTGCAACGGTGCGGGTGTCATCTACACGGACCTGGGTCCGATGGCGAGCGTCGCGACGACCTGCGAAGTCTGCGAGGGCAAGCGGTTCGACGCCTCTGTCCTCGACTACCACCTGGGCGGCCGCGACATCAGCGAGGTCCTGGCGATGTCGGTCACGGAGGCCGAGGAGTTCTTCAAGACGGGGGAGTCGCGCACACCAGCCGCCCACACGATCCTCGCCCGGCTCGTCGACGTCGGGCTCGGCTACCTACGGCTCGGCCAGCCGTTGCCCACACTGTCCGGCGGCGAGCGCCAGCGGCTCAAGCTGGCCACGCACATGGGGGAGAAGGGCGACGTGTACGTCCTCGACGAGCCGACGACCGGGCTCCACCTCGCCGATGTCGAGAACCTGCTCGGACTGCTCGACCGGCTGGTCGACTCGGGCAAGTCCGTGATCGTCATCGAGCACCACCAGGCCGTGATGGCACACGCCGACTGGATCATCGACATCGGCCCGGGCGCGGGCCACGACGGCGGGCTGATCGTCTTCGAGGGATCGCCTTCGGAGCTCGTCTCCGATCGCTCCACGCTGACGGGAGAGCACCTGGCCGCCTACGTCGGCTCCTGAGGTCCGCTGTCACATCGTCGCGCCGGGGAACGTCAAGCCATCGAGACGACCCCCGAGAGGAAGAACCGACATGACCGCGACGACGAACACCACGACCAACCGCACCACCGGCGGCTTCACCGACGCTGAGCGCGACGCGATGAAGGAGCGCGCCAAGGAGGTCCGCGGCAAGAAGGACAACGGCGAGGCGGACCTGCTCGGCAAGATCGCCGAGATGGAGGACGCCGACCGCGTGATGGCCGAGCGGCTCCACATCCTGGTCAGCGAGGTCGCACCCGACCTGACGCCGAAGACCTGGTACGGCATGCCGGCCTACGCCAAGGACGGCAAGGTCGTGCTCTTCTTCAAGCCGGCGGCGAAGTTCAAGGCCCGCTACGCGACGCTCGGCTTCAGCGACTCGGCCTCGCTCGACGACGGCTCGATGTGGCCGACGGAGTTCGCACTGACGAAGCTGACGGCCGCCGATGAGCAGCGGATCGTCTCCCTCGTGACGCGTGCGGTCGTCTAGCGCGACCTGGCGGACGGAGCATGCCCTTCGTAGGCTCGTCAGGACCATGCGTCGTCACCGTGTGTCCGACGAAGGATGCCGAGCACTGACGACGATCGGGCGAAGGAGAGTGTGCGATGACGAACACCACCGAGACGTCTGAGGGCTGGACCGCTGAAGAGCGCGCAGCCATGAAGGAGCGCGCTAAGGAGCTCCGGGGCACGGGCAAGAAGGGCGACGGCGAGGCGGACCTGCTGGCGAAGATCGACGAGATGAGCGGGACCGACCGCGCGATCGCCGAACGGATCCATGCCATCGTCACGAAGGTCGCGCCTGAGCTCACGCCGAAGACCTGGTACGGCCAGCCCGCCTACGCCAAGGACGGCAAGGTCGTCGTCTTCTTCCAGGCGTCAGCGAAGTTCAGCACGAGGTACTGCACGCTCGGCTTCAACGACGTGGCCTCGCTCG
This sequence comes from Cellulomonas sp. P4_H4, assembly GCF_056400865.1. Taxonomy (NCBI): domain Bacteria; kingdom Bacillati; phylum Actinomycetota; class Actinomycetes; order Micrococcales; family Cellulomonadaceae; genus Cellulomonas; species Cellulomonas sp. P4_H4. Next base: position 104,338 of record NZ_JBFUKL010000003.1, on the reverse strand, counting down.
ACGACGGTTCGATGTGGCCGACGTCGTACGCGCTGACGGGGCTGACCGACGCGGACGAGCAGAAGATCGCGGCGCTGGTGAAGCGGGCGGTCAGCTGAGGTCGACGGCGGCAGTTCGGCCGCCGTCGGCTCCTGGTCGCGGATAGCGTTCGCAGGTGACCTCCGTCGACCGCACCCGCCTCGCCTCCCTGCTCGAGCGAGAGGTCGAGCAGTTCCATGCGTTGCATCCCCGCTCGGCGGAGCTGCGGGACCGGGCGGACCACCTGTTCGGCCGCGTGCCCATGACCTGGATGAACATGGGCGCAGGAGGATTCCCCCTGGCCTTCAGTACGGCTCGAGGAGCGCGGATCACCGACGTCGACGGCCTGGACTACGTCGACTTCGCGCTGGGCGACACCGGCGCCATGGCGGGCCACTCACCCGAGCCGACTGTTCGTGCGGTCCAGCAGCGCATCGCGGAGCAGGGTGGCATCACCACGATGATGCCGACGGAGGACGCCGAGACCGTGGCCGCCGAGCTCGCGGGCCGCTTCGGGGTCCCGCTGTGGTCCTTCACGCTCACGGCGACCGACGCGAACCGCTGGGCGATCCGGCTGGCTCGCATGGTGACGGGACGGCCGCGCATCCTCGTGTTCTCGTACTGCTACCACGGGTCGGTCGACGAGTCGCTGGTCGTGGTCGGACCGGACGGTCACGCACAGGTCCGGGACGGCAACGTGGGCCCGGCGGTCGATCCCACGACGACGACACGGGTCGTCGAGTGGAACGACCTCGAGGCCCTCGACCGCGAGCTCGCCCACGGCGACGTCGCGGCGATCCTCACCGAACCGGCCCTGACCAACATCGGGATCGTCCTGCCCGAGCCGGGATTCCACGATGCGCTGCGCGCGCTCGCCACCCGACACGGCTCGCTGCTCATCATCGACGAGACCCACACGTTCTCGGCCGGCCCGGGCGGCATGACCCAGCGTGACGGCCTCGCGCCCGACATCGTCGTGATCGGGAAGTCGATCGGCGGTGGCATCCCGAGCGGCGCCTACGGTCTGAGCGCCGTTGTCGCGGAGGCGGTCGACGAGTGCGTGGCTCGCGGCACCGCGGACCTCGTGGACGTCGGGGGAGTCGGGGGCACGCTCGCGGGCAACGCGCTGTCACTCGCAGCCATGCGGTCCACGCTCCACGAGGTGCTGACCGAACAGGCGTTCGAACACATGATCGAGCTGGCTGCCCGCTACACCGCGGGCGTCCAGAGGACGATCGACGCGTTCGACCTGCCGTGGTCCGTGGTTCAGCTGGGTGCCCGGTCGGAGTACCGCTTCGCCCGGCCGGCACCACGCAACGGCGGCGAGTCGGCGGCGGCCGCGGATCCGGAGCTCGACGCCTACCTCCATCTTTTCCTTGCCAACCGCGGGATCCTGCTGACGCCGTTCCACAACATGGCGCTCATGTCGCCGGCCACGACTGCGGACGACGTCGACCGGCACCTGGCCGTGTTCGACGACGCAGTCCGGGACCTCGTCGGCTGACCAATCGTCCGACGAGCGCGGTGCGACGAGTGCTGCCATCGCCGCGCGGGTGAAGAACGAGAGATCGCGGACGCCCGCCGAGCGACGGTGCAGGGCACCCGCTGAGTAGCGGGTGCCCTGCACCGGTCCGAGATCAGGCGTTGTCGAGCTCTTCGGCGGCGAGGAGCCCGACCTCGACGAGGTCGAGCGGGTGCACCCAGCCGTCGCTGACCGGGACACCGCCGGCGCGCGCGATCGCCGCACGCAGCGGTGCAGCCCACACGTGCTCGATCAGGGCGATCGCCGCGGCGCTGCCGTTCGGGATCTGGCCGGCGACATCCCACGCCTGCTGCTCGTCGAGGATGTGGCCGTCCGAGCCCGCCTCGTACCCGAGCGCGGCGCCCACCTCGAGACCTTCCTCACCGGCCAGGCCGAGTCCGAGGAGCGCACCGATGGTGGCACCGACGTCTTCTGCCTCGTCGATCGACAGATCGCTCCATGCCAGGGTGACGATGTCGCCGTCGAGCGTCTTCTCGACCACGAGGACGTCGATGAGGCGGATGAGCTCGTTCTCCCGCAGGCGGGTGAGCTCGTCCAGGATCTCTCCTGAAAAGTTGGGCTTCTCGAAGCTGACGACGAGCAGCTGGACTGGACCGATGGGCATGCTGGGCTCCTGTTGACGCTGACGTTCCAGCGCCCCGGACCAGGGCGCCGGGTCTTGCCTTCGGATCAGGCGTTGAGCAGCTTCGCCTTCTGGGCGTCGAACTCCTCCTGGGTCAGCACGCCGGCATCGAAGAGCTCCTTGAGCTGGGTCAGCTCGGCGTAGACGTCCGCGGGCGCCGCCGCGGGCGCGGGTGCCGGCGCCGCAGCGACCGGGGCGGCCTCCGGCGCGGGCGCGGCCGCCTGCTGCGCCGCGGCGTTCTGGGCGTTCGCCTGAGCAGCTCCGCGGTTCGAGGCGACGTGGGCCGTGGCCCCGAGTACTGCTGCGCGACGTAGCATCCGCGGCATCGTGTTCTCCTTCGGCTCCGGCGTCGGCGCTTCGTGCTGACGCCTGGTTCACGGGCAGGCCGCGTCCGCTGGCGGGGCCGGCCCGACCGGTCGAACCGCCCAATCGGAGCGTAACCGCATGCCGGATCATCCCGACTCATCCGAGACGGGTGATGAGCCAGACTTCCCGTTCAGGCGTTACGCCGATAATGAACATTATGACAACTTGCCCAGAGGAGCGATCCCCTGCTCCCACGGCGGTGCACCGCGATAGGCTCCCGCGACATGAGCACTGACCAGGAGAAAGACGACACGTCCGTCGGCTCCGGCAACCGCCGACTGATGGTCCTCCTGGCCATGGCGATGTTCGTGCTGGTCGTCGACACGTCGTTGATGAACGTCTCGATCTCTGCGGTCATCGACGACCTGGACACGACCGCGAGCGGCGTCCAGTCCGCCATCGCGCTCGAGGCCCTCGTCTCGGCGGCCTTCATCCTGATCAACAGCAAGGTCGGCGACCTGATCGGTCGCAAGCGCGCGTACGTCCTCGGACTGATGGCGTACGCGGTCGGCGCGCTCGCCATGACCCTCGCGCAGAGCCTCACCGCGATCATCATCTTCTGGGCCATCATCGGCGGTCTCGGAGCGTCGCTGCTCCTGCCTGCGATGCAGTCCCTGATCCACGGCAACTTCGCCGGCGCCGCTCAGAAGCAGGCGTACGCCCTCGTCGGTGCCGCCGCCGCCATCGCGGCCGCGATCGGGCCGCTGCTCGGCGGGTTCGTCACGACCTACCTGTCGTGGCGGGTCGGTTTCGGGCTCGAGGTCGTCATCATCCTCGTCGTCCTGAGCCAGATCCGGCTGGTCCGCGACGTCGCCTACACGGGCGTCCGCCGCATCGACGCCGTGGGTGCCGTCCTCTCCGTGATCGGCATGGGCGGTGTCGTCCTCGGGATCCTCGTCTGGCAGGAGGGCGGCGAGGCCGTCGGTCTGCTCATGCTCGTCGGAGTCGTCGCGCTGGTGCTCCTCGCCCGCTGGCTCGTCAGGCGCAAGCGGGAAGGGAAGCTGACGCTGCTGGACCCGGACCTCTTCCGGCACCCGAACTTCACGGCCGGGATCTCCGGGCAGGGGCTGCAGCAGATCACCCTCGGAGGCGCGATGATCGCTCTCCCGCTGTTCCTGCAGATGACGCTCGAGTACAACGCGCTCGAGGCGGGTCTGTCGTTGGCGCCGCTCTCGCTGACGATGTTCGCGGCGGCACTGGTCGCCGGCAAGAGGGCCGGAGACCGGCGGCCCGCCGCGATCATCCGCACGGGCTTCCTGCTCTCGAGCATCGGCATCGCGATCATCATCCCGTTCGTGCCTCGAGTCGACAGCGGCTGGTACCTCGTGGTCCCCCTCGCCATCACGGGCTGCGGGCTGGGCCTGCTCGTGTCGCAGCTCAACAACTACACGCTCGCACCCATCGAGGAGGAGCGGGTCAGCGAGGCTGCCGGCGTGAACTCCGCCGCCGGGTCCTTCGGACTGTCGTTCGGGCTCGCGATGGCCGGCGGCATCATGCTCGCGGCTCTCTCGCTGAGCTTCACGCAGATGACCCAGAACAGCGAGATCATCCCGGCGGACGAGCAGCAGCAGATCGCCGCGGCGCTCGAGGAGGACGCCGAGATCATGAGCAACACCCAACTCGCCGAGCAGATCACGGGCCAGCCGCCCGCGGTCGAGGCCGAGATCATCGCGATCAACAACGATGCCCGGAACCTCTCGCTGCAGGTCGCGCTGCTGATCCCCCTGCTCGCCGGTCTGATCGGGCTCGGCAACTCGTTCCGGATGCTCCGGCTCCCGGACGTGAAGCCGTCGTCGTCGCTCGAGGGCACGGACTTCGGCTGACGCACGCCCACTCCCCCGGGCGACCATCACGCGCCCAGGAAGCCGGTGCGTGATTCCATGTCGAGAACCTCTGACCGGCTCCGCTCTCCAGGTGAAGGGCCACGAGACGCGCGGCCCACGACACAGGAGACTGCCATGCCGAAGTACCTGCTCCTCAAGCACTACCGCGGCGGCCCCGAGCACCACCGCCCGGTCCCCCCGATGGACCAGTGGGACCCGCAGGACATCGAGGCGCACCTGGCCTTCCTCGAGCACGTCAACGACGTGCTCAAGGAGAACGGTGAGTACGTCGACGCGCAAGCGCTCACGCCGTCACGCACGTGGGTCCGCTACGGCGGCCCCGACGCCGCGCCGGTCACCACGGACGGCCCGCTGCCGGAGACCAGCGACCTCGTGGCGGGCTGGTACATGATCGACGTCGAGTCCTACGAGCGTGCGCTCGAGCTCGCCGCCTACGTGTCCTCGGAGCCCGGCCCCGGCGGAACGCCGCAGTACGAGTGGATCGACGTCCGGGAGGTCATGTCCTCGCTGCCGGACAGCTGACCTGCCCGATGGACGGATCGACGCGACCGCTGGACGAGGGTGCCCTGCGCACCCTCGTCCCGCACGTGCTGGCGGGCCTGGTCCGACGGGGCGAGGACTTCGACGCGGCCGAGGACGCGCTGCAGGAGGCACTGCTGGAGGCGCTCCGGGTGTGGCCCGACCACCCACCCCGAGACGCACGGGCGTGGCTCACGACGGTGGCCACCCGTCGGCTCGTCGACGCGCGCCGCAGCGAGTCGGCCCGGGAGCGTCGCGAGGGGACGACGCACGCCGCGCCGCAACCGACCGCCACCGAGGAGGGCGACGACACCCTCTTCCTCCTCTTCTGCTGCTGCCACCCGGACCTCTCCCCCGCCTCCCAGGTGGCTCTGACGCTGCGCGCCGTCGGCGGACTGACCACGCGCGAGATCGCCGACGCCTTCTACGTGCCCGAGGCCACGATGGCGCAGCGGATCAGTCGCGCGAAGTCCGTGCTCCGAGGGCGACGTCTGGACCGTCCCGGTGACCTCGCGGTCGTCCTGCGCGTCCTCTACCTCGTCTACACGACGGGACACGCGGGACGGGTCGACCTGGCTGCGGAGGCGATCCGGCTCGCCCGCCAGCTCACGCTCGCCACGCAGGAGCCCGAGGCCCGCGGGCTGCTCGCGCTGATGCTGCTCAACCACGCGCGGTTCGCGGCACGGTTCGACGACGAAGGCCGGATCGTCACGCTGGACCGACAGGACCGCGGGCTCTGGGACTCGCGCCAGATCGCCGAGGGCGTGCGCGTCCTGCAGTCGGCGCTGGCCGTCCAGCGCGTCGGCCGGTACCAGATCGAGGCGGCGATCGCGGCCTTGCACGACGACGCCGCCAGCGCCGAGGAGACCGATTGGGCGCAGATCCTCGCCTGGTACGACGACCTCCTCGCGCTGAGCGACGACCCGGTGCGTCAGGACCCTGCCGCGGTGCTCGCGCGGGCCGTCGCGGTGGGGCACGTCCACGGGGCCCAGGCGGGTCTCCTCGAGACCGAGCCGCTGCGCACCGTCCTCGGGGACCGGCACCGCTGGCACGCCGTGCGCGGGTACCTCCACGAGCTCGACGCCGACCTGCCGGCCGCTGCGGCGTCCTACGCGGAGGCCGCGCGGCGCGCGACGAACGTCGCCGAGCGTCACCACCTCGTCCGGCAGGCTGCACGCATGAGGACGTTCCTCTGCCCCGACGTGCCGGGCGCCTGAGCTCGAGGTCAGTCGGCCGTCGGCGGCTCGAGCGTCAGCAGATACCGCTCCTCGGTCAGCGTGCCGTCGCGCGCCTGCCGCTCCCCTGTACGCGTGTAGCCGGCGCGGACGTACAGGTCACCTGCGGCGTGGTTGTTGTCGACGAGCCACAACGACACCGTTCTCGCGCCATCGGCGGCGGCCGCCTGGCGGACGGCGTCGAGGAGGGCCCACCCGATGCCTTGGCGACGCGACTCCGGGGCGACCCACAAAGAGATGACGTGCCGGTCGTCGAGAGGCGAACCGGGCTCCTGGAGCATCTGCACGATCCCACGACCCGTGCCGGTGTCGTCGACCGCGATCCAGGTGGGGCTCGTCCGCAGACGCATGCGCCAGTGCGACTCGACGAACCTGTTCTCGCGTGCCAGCGACGCCCGGAAGACCTCGGGATTCTCGCGCACCGCCCGCAACCTGACGTCGCGCACGATCTCCCAGTCGTCCTCCGCAACGCGAGTGATCAGCACCAGGACAGAATGCCCCACGTCAGGCACCGGTGGGCACCACCGCAGTCGCGCGCCGTCGAACGAATCGAGTCAGCCGCCGTGGCCGTCCCGATCGGGCACCGACCGGGCCGCGTCGGCGATCTCCTCCTCCGGCCGTGGGGGCACGGTCTCGTCGTACTCGAGGACGGGCACCTCGTGCGTGTGGCCGTCGTGGTCCGGAGCTTCCGTCACGGTCGTCTCCCTCCGACGACGTCCACGGTACGCATGCCGAGCCGCGGGCGCTGCCCCTAGAGCTCGAGACCTTCGCCCGACGCGAGCAGGACGGGGTCACCGGCACCACCCAGCCTGCCGACGAGCGTGGACGCGAGCGCGACACCGGGCGCCGAGAGCTGCGCGTCGTGGATCGCGACCAGCCGCGGCGCACCGACCGACCGGACGTAGTCGACGACCTCGCCGACCTTGAGCCACGGCGCGCCGATCGGGGTCAGGAGCACGTCCACGGGAGCTCCTGCCGGGTCGACGTAGGCGTCCCCGGGGTGCAGGACACCGGCGACGAGGTAGCCGACGTTGGGCACACGCGGGACGTCGGCGTGGATCAGGGCGTGCCACTCGCCGAGCACGGCGACCTCGAAGCCGCCCGCCTCGAAGGTCTGACCGGCGCTCACCGCGTGCAGCCGGTCCTCCTGGGCGCCGGCGCCCGCGAGGACGTCGAGGACGGCCTGCGGTCCCCACACGTCCACCCCGGACGCGACGACGGGATCCGGCGAGACGTGGTCGGCGTGCTCGTGCGTGACCAGGACGGCCCGGACCCCGTCCAGCGCTGCGGCGACGTCGGAGAAGGCACCCGGGTCGATCACCAGGTGGTCGTCACCGCGGTCGAGACGTACGCAGGAGTGTCCCCAGCGGGACAGGCGAGTGCTCATGTCGGCAGTCTGCCCCGGACGGCACAGCGGTGCTGGTCGAATCCGGCTCGAACCCGGAGCTCTCGCTCCGGCGTGGGATTCGTCTCGGACACATGGCACATATACGGTGTCGCCGTGCTGGTGCTCGGGGTGTGCAGTCTCAAGGGTGGCGTGGGCAAGACGTCGGTGACCCTCGGTCTGGCGTCGGCTGCGCTCGAACGCGGCCTGCGCACCCTCGTGATCGACATGGATCCCCAGGGTGACTGCACGATGGCGCTCGGCGCGCGGCCCGACACGGCCGACGTCGCCTCGGTCCTCGAGCTGCCCGGTGCCGCGACGATGCAAGCCGCGACCGTGCAGTCCTCGTGGGCCGACGACGGTCTCGACGTGCTGGCCGGGTCCGAGCGCTCGGCCGAGCACGACAGGCTGCGCGACACCGACGTCGAACGTCTGCGCTACGCCCTGTCCTGGGTCAACGGGTACGACCTCGTGCTCATCGACTGCCCGCCGTCGCTCGGTGGGCTCACGCGTACGGGTCTCGTCGCGGCGGACCGCGCGATCGTCGTGACCGAGCCAGGCCTGTTCGCGGTGATGGCGGTGGGGCGGGCGATGAGGACGATCGACGAGCTCCGTCGTGGTCCCGCGCCCGCGCTGCAGCCGCTCGGCATCATCGTGAACCGTGTCCGCGCGCGCTCGATCGAGCAGGCGTTCCGTCTGGAGGAGCTCCAGACCCTGTACGGCCCGCTGGTCCTCACGCCGGCTGTCCCGGAGCGCGCAGCGCTGCAGCAGGCGCAGGGGGCGGCTCAGCCCGTGCACGCGTGGCCCGGTGCCGCTTCCGCGGAGCTGGCCAGGACGTTCGACGCGTTGCTCGACAAGGCACTGCGGGCGCCGCGCCGCTAGCGCGGTGCGCGCTTGCGGTGAGCAGGTCCTCCGTCAGCCGGCGGTGCGGGCCTGGCGGCGCATCGCCAGCTCGTCGTGCGGCGACGGCTCGGCGATCGCGTGGTCGTCCTCGTCCTCCGCGCGCTCCGTCGGCAGCGCGGCGAGGGTGCCCTCGACCTCTCGCCAGACGCGACCGACGGCGATGCCGAAGACGCCCTGCCCGCCCTGCACGAGGTCGATGACCTCGTCTGCGGACGTGCACTCGTAGACGCTGGCACCGTCGGACATCAGGGTGATCTGTGCCAGGTCGTCGACGCCGCGCTCGCGTAGGTGGCTGACCGCGGTACGGATCTGTTGCAGCGACACACCTGTGTCGAGCAGGCGCTTGACCACCTTGAGCACGAGGATGTCGCGGAAGCTGTACAGCCGCTGCGTCCCGGAGCCGGTCGCCGGGCGGACCGAGGGCTCGACCAGGCCCGTGCGTGCCCAGTAGTCGAGCTGGCGGTACGTGATGCCGGCGGCCCGACAGGCCGTGGGGCCGCGGTAGCCGGTGGAAGTGTCGAGATCAGGGAGGTCGTCGTCGAACAGCATGCCCTGGGCGCGCTGGGGCACAACCCCGCCGACGCTCTCGGCATTCTCGGTGCTGGTCACGAATCCTCCACTCGTCGAACGCCGGTCGGGCCAACGTCTCCCCCGGCTACGAGCCACAGTAGGCCTGTGCGGGTGCGGATGCCACGACGCCTCCGGGCGTGTCGCCGTCCGCGAGTCTTACCTTCGACCTGAACCCGAAGGTTTGTCCTCACACACCCTCGTCGTCAGGTTCCGAGCCCGTCCCGAAGTCCTCGGGGGTGACCAGGTCGAGGAAGCGACGGAACCGTTCCAGATCCTGCTCGGACGTGGTCGTCCGGACCTCGACGCCGGCCACCGCGACGACCTCGGCCGAGCACAGCACCGGGCAGGAGAACCGCAGCGCCATCGCGATCGCGTCGGATGCGCGCGAGTCGACGCGCGGACCGGTGCGAAGGACGAGCTCGGCGTGAAAGACGCCCTCCTCGAGCCGCGTGATCTCCACTCGGGTCAGACCCGAGCCGGTGGCCACGAGGACGTCGCGGAGCAGGTCGTGCGTCATGGGTCGGGGCGGCACGATGCCAGCCTGCGCCGAGGCGATCGCGCTCGCCTCGGTCGGTCCGATGAGGATGGGGACGAGCAGCTCGGAGTCCGGGTCGAGGAGCAGCACGACGATCTCGTCGTCCGCGAGGTGCTGTCGCACTCCCACGATCTCGACGGGAATCAGCTCAGCGTCTTCCCCCATACGGCCCAACCTACGACGCTACCGACGATCCGGCGCCCCCTTGGGCCGATCGGCGTGTATCGGTCCCGTTACGGTGCGAGATCCGCGACCGCTGCGCGCACGAGGGCCGTGTGCATCTGGGTGCACAGCTCGCCCACCTCGGCCGCCAGCGTCCCCGCCCGAGCCCGGCTCGACGCACTGCGCTGGCCACGCCACGGCGCCACGACCTGCTCGACCAGGTCCGCCTGCCGGTCGGCGGCCGCACGGAACTGCCGCAGGTGCCGGGGGTCGATCCCGTGCTCGGCGAGCGCTGCAGCCGACACGACGATCTGCAACGCCCAGGAGTCGAAGGCGCCCGACGGGTTCGCACGCAGGATGCCGGCCGCCGCCAGGTCGTCGATGAAGGCAGGGTCGACGTCGGCCTCGCGAGCCAGCACGTCCAGGGTGAGCCGCGGTCCGGCCGACTCGCGCACACCGTCCCGGGTGGCGAGCCGTGCACGCGGCGCAGGCTCGTCCTCCTCCCCCGCGTCGAGAGCGGCGAGCCGCTCACCGATCACCTTCAGGGGCATGTAACGGTCACGCTGCTGGCGCAGGACGAAGCGCAGGCGCTCGACGTCGGCCGGCGAGTACTGGCGGTAGCCCGAGGCGGTGCGGACGGGCTCGATCAGCCCCTGCTCCTCGAGGAACCGCAACTTCGACGTGGTCACCGCGGGGAACTCGATCTGCAGCGCGGCCAGCACGTCCGAGATCCGCATGGTGGCGCGCCGCGAGATGCCGCGGGGCCAGAGCTCGTGGGTCGCGTCGTGAGGTGCGTCGGCCGGTGGGGTCGCGGGCGCCTGCACGGCGTCCAACCGCTGCGGTCGTGCACTCACCACGCGAAGCCCCCGGTCGATCCGTTCGTTCCGTTCACGCGCCCGCTGCGTCCCGGTGCGGGCTGGGGTGGAACGTCATGCGGTACTTGCCGATCTGCACCTCGTCGCCCGCGCGCAGCACCGACTGGTCGATGCGCGTGCGATTGACATAGGTGCCGTTGAGCGAGCCGATGTCGCGGACCAGGAAGTGGCTGCCCTCACGCACGAACTCGGCGTGCTTGCGCGAGACGGTCACGTCGTCGAGGAAGATGTCCGCGCCGGTCGACCGCCCTGCCACGGTGCGCGGCGCGTCGAGCAGGAACCGTGCCCCCGCGCTCGGGCCACGCTGCATGACCAGCAGAGCCGACGTCGGCGGCAGAGCGTGCACGGCGCCGACCTCGTCGGGGGTCAGGCCGACGGGCGCACCCGACTCGATCTCGACGGGCTCGATCGCGCCGAAGCTCATCGTGGTGTCCGGTCCGGAGGGCGGTCCCCCGACCTGCGGGTCCTCGCTGCTCATGCCACCTCCCGGTCAGAAACTGTCGACGGCCAGGGGCGCGTCGCATCGCGTTCACACCCTATGCGGACCAGGGCGCACCGCGCAGCACGCTCGCACCGTCCAAAGCTGGACACGCGCCCGAAAGAACGGGATCAATCGCCCGTCGGAGGGATCGGCGTCGCGTAGACCGGATCCGGAATCACCCGCAGCGCCGTGATCTGGACGTCGTCACGCTGGTCGACGTCGCCCTCGCCGCCGTCCGTGCGCACCTGGGCCATCGCACCGCCGGGGATGCGCAGGGCCGGGTCGATCGTGTCGGGGTCTCCGATCACGGTCCACACGTACGGAGACGACAGGTCCACACCGTCCAGCACGATCGCGCCGCCCGTGCCCGTGAAGGCGCTGCTGGCGGTGATCCGCTGGCCGTTGAGCTCGATCGCCTCGGCGCCCGCGTTGCGCAGCTCCTCGAGCATGTTCAGCATCGTGACGGACTTGATCTCGCCGTCCGGCTCCGTGAGCGTGACCACGACTCCGGGCCCCTCGGCGGGCAGCCGACCGGTGAGGATCCCCTGGGTCTCGGCGCTGCGGCGCAGGGCGTCGAGGGCTGCCTGCCGACGGTCGGAACCGGACAGCAGCTCGTCGCGTTCCCGCGTGAGGTCGGCGGACTCGCTCGCGAGGGCGTCGCTGCGGTTGGTGACCTCGTCCAGGATCCGGACCAGGTCCTGCTGCCGCATCGAGTTGAGGTCGGCGCCGCTGGCCTGGCGCACCTGGACGACGAGCGCGAAACCGAGCAGGGCGCACAGCACACCGGCGAGCACCTGGGCGCGTGTCATCCTCGGCTTGAGCGCACGCCCGAGGACCGACCAGGCGCCGTCGGCCTCCGGTTCGGTCGGCGGCGGCGTTTGCCCCGGCTCCGACGAGACCGAGTCGCCCGCCGACAGTCCCTCGTCCCCGAGGACGTCCCGCGTCTGCGGGACCTCCGCCTGCTGTGCAGCGACCTCCTGCTCGCCCGTCTCGACGGGCTCGTCGGAAGACCACGGGGGCTCGTCGTCGACGCGCTCGTCGATCGCATCGGCCCGGGCCTGCTCGATGGCCTCGTCGCGTGCGAGCTCGGCGGCTGCGGCGGCCGCGAGCGGCGACTCGTCGTCGTTCACGACCGGGCCGGCCAGGTCCGGACGCGGCTCGTTCAGCGCGTCCCACACCTCGAGCGGACTGGGCCGGCTCGGCTCGGCGGGCACGGACGCGTCGGACTCCGGGACGTCCGGCTCGTCGCGCGGGGAGTCCATCGTCATGCCTTGAACAGGTGCCGGCGGATCGACGCCGCGTTGGAGAAGATGCGGATGCCCAGCACGACGACGACAGCGGTCGACAGCTGCGCGCCCACACCGAGCTGGTCGCCCAGGAACACGATCAGGGCAGCGACCACGACGTTCGACAGGAACGAGATCAGGAACACGCGGTCGTCGAAGATGCCGTCCAGCATCGCGCGCAGGCCACCGAACAGGGCGTCGAGCGCGGCGACCACGGCGATCGGCAGGTACGGCTGCAGCTCCGTGGGCACGGTCGGCTGGAGCAGGAGCCCACCGATGATCCCGATGAGCAGGCCGATGACGGCGATCATTCGCCCTCCCTCCCCGAAAGACGTGCCGACCATGCCACACCCGACATGTCCGACGCACGTTCCGCGCCGGTCACGTCGGCGGAGCTCTCCGCCTTCGGCGACGGTGCGGCGTCCGTGGGCTCGGAGGCACCGAGGACGGTCGCGTCGTGCAAGGTCACCGGGCCCGTGCCCGGCAGCTCGAGCCGGGACTGCGACGACATCTCCACGCCGATCCCGAAGGTCGTCCGCAGCATCGACATGCGCTGTCCGGCGCTGGTCCTCGCGAGCGCGGGCTGCATCGCGACGGGGTCCCCGACGGCGTCGATCGTGTACGGGCTGCTCAGCGACACCAGGTCCACCATCACGGCGTCACCGGCCGAGCGGATGGCCGTCATCGCGTTGAGCCGCTGACCGTTGACCGCGATCGCCTCGGCGCCCGACGCCCACAGGCCGTTGACCACGAGCTGGATGTCGATGTCGAGCACGCGCTCCTTGGGGTCCTGGGTCTCCTGGTCGTCCGTCGGGGCGTCGGACAGCTCGATGCGCAGGCCACGTCCCGCGACGGGAACGACGCCCGACTGGACGGCCATGGCCTGGGCCCCCTCGCGCAGCGTGAGGTCGTCGTCCCCGAGAACCTCCGCCTGCAGATCGCTCACCTGGGCGGCGAGGTCGTCGATCTGCGCCTGGAGCGCGTCCGCATTCTCGGTGCGCTCCTCGATCTGCCCTTCGAGGAGCTCCCGGGCCTGCTGCACCGAGCCGGCCGGCTGCCGCAGGGCCATGGTCGCCGCCGTGGTGCCGAGGCCGAGCAGGACCGCGACGACGACGAGCGTCGTGACCGAGCGGACCGACCGACCGTGAGCGGTCCCGTCCGCCGCCTTGCGTGCCGCCGCCTCGGCGTAGCCCGGGTCGAGGGGACGTCGGTAGAACTCCGTCAGGAGCGTCATCGACGCGTCCGGCGACCGTCGCGTCGAGGCTGCGGGCTGTCCGTCCGTGCCGTGGCGCGACGTCACGCGGGCTCCGCCGGAGCGCGGAGCAGCCTCGCTGCCTGCGCCAGGTACAGCGCGCCTGCGAACCAGTAGAGGGCGACTCCCCAGAGCGCGAACGCCCAACCCACGACGCCGGCGACCACACCGACCCACGAGTCCCACTCGGCGAGCAGCAGGAGCGGGAACGCGTAGAGCAGGGCGAAGGTGCCCGCCTTGCCGGCCAGGTGCACCGGCAGCGGCGCATAGCCCGCCCGGCCGAGCACCAGGAGCATGACGCCGAGCACCACGTCGCGCAGCACGAGGACGACGAGCAGCCACCACGGCACGACGTCACGCCATGCCAGGGCCACGAGCGTGACGATGATGAAGAGGCGGTCAGCCGCCGGGTCGAGCAGCTGCCCGAGCTTCGAGACCTGCCCCAGGCGGCGCGCGAGCACGCCGTCGAGCCAGTCGGAGGCGCCGGAGACCGCGAGGACGAAGATCGCCCAGCCGTCGGAGCCCGTTGCGAGGAGCACGGCGAACACGGGCACGAGCAGGAGGCGCACGAAGCTGATCGCGTTGGGGATCGTCAGCACGCGTGAGGAGACCGTGTTGTCGTCGGCCATCGCCTGCAGCTGCCTCCCCTGATCCCGCGCGGACTGTGCGCGGCGTCGATCCTATGCGGGCGACGCGCGCGCTCCCGACCGTGGCGCGCGGCGGACGCGCCCCCGAGGTGCGACGCTGGCGACATGGCGCACAGCAACGATCCTGAGGTCATTCGTCGGCTCCTGACCACTCCCGGCCGGTGGGCCGTCGTCGGGCTGTCGTCGAACCGCGCACGGGCGGCCTACGGCGTCTCCGCGTACCTCGGTGGGATCGGCAAGGAGATCGTCCCTGTGCACCCGAACGCCGAGACGGTCCACGGAGCCGCCGGGGTGAGCTCTCTCGCCGAGGTCGAGGGTCCGGTCGACGTCGTCGACATCTTCGTGAACAGCAGCCTCGTCGGCGAGGTCGTCGACCAGGCGATCGAGATCGGCGCCGGGGCGGTCTGGCTCCAGCTGGACGTGATCGACGAGGAGGCGGCGGCCCGCGCTCAGGAGGCCGGTCTCGACGTCGTGATGAACGCGTGCCCGGCGATCGAGGGGCCTCGTCTCGGTCTGCGGTGACCTGTGCCTGACGTCACGCGTCGGGTTTCGGACAGGGGACTCTGCGCCCGGGTAGACTGACGTCGAATCTGGAGTTCGTCGCGTCCCCCTTCGAGGCGTCGCCACCACCGCGCAGGCGGTCGGGGCCCGCCTCTTGTTGTGAGGTCTAGGCACCGCGAGATGCGGTCGCCACTGGGTGGTCCGGGGCTGCGACCCGCTGTTCGCCGACCTGGTGCACGGTTCAGGGCTCCGCCCCGCGATGATCGGTTCCCCATTTCCATGAGTTCTGTTGCGCCCTCTTCCATGCCCGAGAACGGCACCTTCGACGAGCTGGGCCTTCCCCCGGCGCTCGAGGCTGCGATCGCCGACCTCGGCTTCACCACTCCGTCCGCCATCCAGGCGCAGGCCGTCCCCGCGCTGCTGAGCGGACGCGACATCGTCGGCGTCGCCCAGACCGGTACCGGCAAGACGGCCGCTTTCGGCCTGCCCCTTCTCGCCTCGATCGACCTCGACGTCCACGCCGTGCAGGCGGTCGTCCTGACCCCGACGCGTGAGCTCGCCATGCAGGTCGCCGACGCGATCCAGTCGTTCGCCACGCACCTGCCCGGCCTGAACGTGCTCGCGGTCTACGGCGGCTCGCCGTTCCTGCCGCAGCAGCGCGCGCTGGCCCGCGGTGCTCAGGTGGTCGTCGGTACCCCCGGCCGTGTGCTCGACCACCTCGACCGTCGCACCCTGAAGATGGACGACGTCCGCTTCCTCGTGCTCGACGAGGCCGACGAGATGCTCCGCATGGGCTTCGCCGAGGACGTCGACCGCGTCCTGTCCGCCGCACCGCGTGAGCGCCAGGTCGCGCTGTTCTCCGCGACGATGCCGCCGCCCATCCGCCGGGTCGCCGAGCAGCACCTCAACCGTCCGGTCGAGATCACGGTCTCGCGCCAGGCGTCCACGGTGACCAGCGTCCGCCAGACCTACGCCGTCGTCCCCCACCGGCACAAGACCGGCGCGCTCGCCCGCGTGCTCGCCGTGTCCGAGGCCGAGGCCGCGATCGTGTTCGTCCGCACCCGTGGTGCGGCCGAGGAGGTCGGCAGCGCGCTGGTCGAGCGCGGCATCTCCGCCGCGTACATCTCCGGCGACGTCGCCCAGACCGAGCGCGAGAAGATCGTCGACCGCCTGCGCACGGGCGCGCTCGACGTGCTCGTCGCCACGGACGTCGCGGCCCGCGGCCTCGACGTCGACCGCATCGGCCTCGTCGTGAACTTCGACGTGCCGCGCGAGCCCGAGACGTACGTGCACCGCATCGGCCGCACCGGCCGCGCCGGCCGTGAGGGCGAGGCGCTGTCGTTCGTCACGCCGGCCGAGCAGTCGCGCCTGCGCCAGATCGAGCGGACCACGCGCCAGTCGCTGATCCAGGTCGAGATCCCCACGCCTCTCGAGGTGTCGGCGCACAAGGTCGGTGGCCTGCTGGCGCGCACGGCCGAGCGCAAGGAGATCGGCCGCCTGGACCTGTACCGCGAGGCCATCGCGGTCCACCTGGCGCAGAACCCGGACGTCGACCCGGTCGACCTGCTCGCCGTACTGACCGCCCTCGCGGTCGGCGACGAGGGCCCCGTGGCCGCGTCCGGCGACGACTTGGACGACGCCCTGTCGCGCGCGCACCTGACCGGTGGCAACGGTCGCGACCGCGACAACGAGCGTGCGAGCGGCCGTAGCTACGACCACCCGGAGCGCGAGCGCCGCAACACCAGCACGCACATCGCCGGCGGGTCCCCGCGCTGGCGCGTGGCGGTCGGTCACCGTGACGGCCTGCAGCCGGGTGCCCTGGTGGGCGCGCTCACCGGTGAGGGCGGCCTGACGGGCAAGGACGTCGGCAAGATCGACATCTTCGGCAGCTTCGCGCTGGTCGACATCCCGGCCGGCCTGACCCCCGAGGTCATCGACCGCCTGGCGCGTACGCGCGTCGCCGGCCGTCCGCTGCGGATCCGTCAGGACACGGGCCCCCGCCCGGGCCAGGGTGCCTCGCGCCCGGCGCACGGCCCGGCCCGCGGCCGCGCCTGACCGAGCAGTCGAAAGCCCCGTCTCTCCACGGAGAGGCGGGGCTTTCCCGTGCTCAGGCGACGGCGTCCACCACGGCGGCGACCAGCTCGTCCACGTCAGCCTCGGTGGTGTCGAACGAGCACATGAGCCGCACCTCGCCCGTGGCCACGTCCCAGTCGTAGAAGCGCCAGCGACGGCGCAGGACGTCCGCGACGCCGGCCGGGAAGACGACGAAGACGCCGTTCGCCTGGGTCGGGCGGGTCACGTGCACGCCCGGCAGGTGCTCGATGCCGGCGCGGAGCCGCGCTGCCATGGCGTTCGCGTGCGCCGCGGAACGGAGCCAGAGGTCACCCTCGTACAACGCGATGAGCTGTGCCGACACGAACCGCATCTTCGAGGCCAGCTGCATGTCCATCTTGCGCAGGTAGACGAGCCCGCCGTCCGCCTCGGGGTCGAGCACCACGACCGCCTCACCGAACAGGAGGCCGTTCTTGGTCCCGCCGAACGACACGACGTCGACGCCCACGTCAGTGGTGAAAGCTCGAAGCGGAAGGCCCAGCGCGGCGGCCGCGTTGGAGATCCGGGCGCCGTCCAGGTGCAGCCGCAGGCCCAGCTCGTGCGCCTGGTCGGCCAGCGCGCGGATCTCGTCGGGCGTGTAGAGCGTGCCGAGCTCGGTGCTCTGCGTGATCGACACCACGCCGGGCTGGGCGCGGTGCTCGTCACCGAACCCCCAGGCCTGCGTGGCGACGAGCTCGGGCGTGAGCTTGCCGTCGGGCGTCGGGACGGTCAGGAGCTTGAGCGCACCCATCCGCTCCGGAGCGCCGTTCTCGTCGGTGTGGATGTGCGCCGTGTCCGCACAGATCACAGCTCCCCAGCGCGGAAGCATCGACTGGAGCGACAGGACGTTCGCGCCGGTTCCGTTGAACACGGGTACGGCACTCGCAGTCGGTCCGAAGTGCCTCTGCACGACCTCCTGGAGGTGGACCGTGTACACGTCCTCGCCATAAGCGGTCTGGTGTCCCCCGTTCGCCTCGGTGATCGCGGCAAGGATCTCGGGGTGGGTTCCTGCGTAGTTGTCGGAGGCGAAGTCGCGGCGGTCGGCGTCGTGCAGTCGGGTCACGGGCTCCAGTGTGCCCTGGGGTCGAGCCTGCGGCATGATCCTGGCAACTCAGGAGGTGGTGTCGATGCAGAACGGTGACACGGACCCGTCGGACGGTCGGGACGAGTCCGTCAACGAGCGGGCCGACCGCAACTGGGACGAGCTGTTGCAGGAGCTCCGGGTCACGCAGACCGGCACCCAGATCCTGACGGGCTTCCTGCTGACGATCCCGTTCCAGCAGAGGTTCGACTCGCTCGACGAGTACCAGCGCAACCTCTATCTGGTCCTGGTCGCGCTCGCGGTCCTGGCGACGGCGCTCGTCGTCGCTCCCGTCTCGCTGCACCGGATGCTGTTTCGTCGGCGCCTGAAGCCGGAGCTGGTCGGCGCAGGCAGCTGGTTCGCCCGCGCGGGCCTGCTCGTCCTCGCGCTCGTCACGGCCGGGGTCGCCATGCTGCTGTTCGACGTCGTCCTGGACCGGTCCGCCGGTCAGCTCATCGGTGCGCTGTCGCTCGTCGTGCTCTTCGTGTTCTGGTGGCTGCTGCCCCAGGTCATCGCACGCCGAGCCGACCGATAGCCGTCACGACGACGTGACCGCCCTGCAGTCGGCGCACGTGCCGACGAGCTCGATGGTGTGCTCGACGTCGTCGAACCCGTTCGCCGCACCGACCTGAGCAGCCCAGGCCTCGGCCTGGCCGGCCTCGATCTCGACGGTGCGCCCGCACGAACGGCACACCAGGTGGTGGTGGTGGCTGCGCTGCTCGCACAGGCGGTAGACGGACTCCCCCTCCTCCGTCCGCAGCACGTCGACGTCGCCGTGCTCGGAGAGGCTCTGCACCGCGCGGTAGACGGTCGCGAGCCCCACGCTGGAGCCCCGGGAGCGGAGCATCTCGTGGAGCTGCTGCGCGCTGCGGAACTCGTCGATGTCCTCGAGCAGGTCGAGGATCTCGGCGCGCTGCCGGGTCTGCCGTGGGACGACCACCATCACGACGACACCTTCCTGAGAGTCGTTCCCATCATCATACGAGACTGTGACCGGGAACGAGCCAGGGCCTCCGATCCCGTGGGATCGGAGGCCCTGGCTGTCGAGCAGCGGTGCTGTGTCAGCCCTGCACGGCGCGCTTGAGGGCGCTGCCTGCGGTGAGCTTGACGCGGAAGCCCGCGGGGATCTCGAGCTTCTCGCCGGTCTGGGGGTTGATACCGGTACGGGCACCACGCTCGGCGCGGGCGACTGCCAGGAAACCGGGGATCGTGACGGCCTCGCCCTTGGCAAGGTTCTCGACCACGACCTCCTGGAAGGCCTTGAGGGCCTTGTCGGCGTCCGTGTTGGTGAGGCCCGCCTTGGCGGCGAGGGCCTGGACGAGCTCGGTGCGGTTCACGCTCACTAGATGTGCTCCTTGTTCACTCGGGACATGCGGGCCCAGGTGCGGGCCGAGGTGTGCCCGGGCACGCGGAGACAGCCGCGAACCCGGGGACGACCGGCTGACACTAACCCGTGCGGGGCCAGATGACCGAGATGGGGCGTGTCGTGTCACCTGTGCGCGCGCGCCAGAAGGTCGTCGAGGGGCCAGGTGGTGATCACTCGAGCAGCGTCGAGGTCGTGCTGTGCGGCGCGTGCGCACCCTGCCGACAGCCAGTCCAGCTGGCCCGGCGCGTGCGCGTCCGTGTCGATCGAGAACAGGCATCCCGCCTCGATCGCCACGTCGAGCAGCTCGTGCGGGGGGTCGAGCCGGTCGGGCCGGCAGTTGATCTCGACCGCGACCCCGTGCTCGGCGCACGCGTCGAACACGCGCCGTGCGTCGAACTCGCTCTGCGGGCGGCTCTTGCCCTTGATCTGACGACCTGTGCAGTGGCCGAGGACGTCCGTGCGGGGGTTGCGCACGGCCGCGAGCATGCGGTCGGTCATCGGTCCTCGATCCATCCGGAGCTTGGAGTGCACCGACGCGACGACGACGTCGAGCGCGTCGAGCAGCTCGGGGTCCTGGTCGAGGCCGCCGTCGTCGAGGATGTCGACCTCGATGCCGGTCAGCACCCGGAACGGCCCCACGACGCCGTTGAGCGCCGCGACCTGGTCGAGCTGCGCGCGCAGCCGTGCCGCCGAGAGCCCGTTCGCGACCGTGAGACGCGGCGAGTGGTCCGTGATCGCCAGGTAGTCGTGCCCCAGCTCCATCGCGGCGAGCACCATCTCCTGGATCGGTGTCGACCCGTCGCTCGCCTCGGTGTGCGCGTGCAGGTCACCCCGGAGCGCCGCCCGCAGAGCGGCCGCTCGCGGATCGGGCGACGCCTCGTCGGCGTACTCCTGCTCGAGCGAGTCGAGGTACTCCACGGGCTTGCCACGCAGGACGTGGGCGACGACGTCGGCCGTACGCGCGCCGACCGACGGCAGCGTCGCGAGCGCACCGGTCGTCTCGAGGACCGCGAGCCGCGCCGCGTCCTGGCGCTCGATGCTGACGGCCGCCTTGCGGAACGCCTCGCTGCGGTACGCGCTCGCCTGCGCGCGCTCGAGCAGGAACGCGATCCGACGCAACGCCGCGACCGCGTCCGCCTGACGCTCGGACGAGGGGTCCGCCCGGGTCACGACGCCTTGGACTTGCGCTTCTTGGACTCACCCTTGGTCTCGGCGTCCTTGGCCGGCTCGTCGCCACGCGCGCTGCGCGCCTTCTCGACGCTACGCTGCAGGGCCGCGAGCAGGTCGACCACGTCGCCCCCGCCGTCGCCGGACGTCTCCTCGCCAGGCGGCACGGGAACGGCCGTCGTGTCACCGGACGACACCTTGGCCTGGATCATCGCCTCGAGCGCTCCGGCGTACCGGTCCTCGTACTGCGACGGGTCGAAGTCGGCCGCGAGCGAGTCGACGAGGGACGACGCCATCGCGAGCTCCTGCGGGCGGACCGTGACCTCGTCGTCGAGCACCGGGAAGTCGACCGCGCGGATCTCGTCGGGCCACAGCAGGGTCTGCATGACGATGACCTTGTCGCGCACGCGCAGGATGGCCATCGACTCGCGCTGCCGGAGCGCCACCTTCACGACCGCGACACGGTCGGCCTGCTCGAGCGCCCCGCGGAGCAGGGCGTACGGCTTGGCCGCGGCCTTCTCGGGCTCGAGGTAGTACGTCTTCTGCAGCAGGATCGGGTCGACCTGGTCCACCGGGACGAACTCGAGCACCTCGATCTCGCGCTCGGTCGACAGCGGCAGCGAGCGGAAGTCCTCGTCGGTGAGGACCACGAGCTCGCCGTCTTCGGTCTCGTAGCCCTTCGCGATGTCCGACATCTCGACCGGCTCGCCGTCGATGCTGCAGAACTTCCGGTAGCGGATGCGTCCGCCGTCCTCGCGGTGCACCTGGTGCAGCGTCACCTCGTGCTCGCCCGTGGCCGAGTAGAGCCGTACCGGGACGTTGACCAGCCCGAAGGCGACCGAGCCCTTCCAGATCGCTCGCATGGTCGATGCCTTCCGTCGGTGGAGGGTGCGCCCGGCGGGGTCGGTCGCACGCATGTCGGCAGCAGGCCGCGACCCGCGCGACCTTCTACCGGCAGGATGGACCCGTGGAGCCCATGCTCGCCACCCCCGCGACCGGTCCGACCGAGCTTCCACGCGGGTCCGAGTGGTCGTACGAGGTCAAGTGGGACGGCGTCCGGGCGCTCGCCGACACGACGTCGGGCGCCCTTCGGCTGTGGAGCCGCAAGGAGCGGGAGATCACCCTCGCGTACCCCGAGCTCGCCGGGATGGTCGGGGCAGACGACGCGATCCTCGACGGTGAGATCGTCCTGCTCTCCGGCGGCATCCCGTCGTTCACCGCGCTCGCGGAGCGGATGCACGTCCGCGACGTCCACCGGGCCGCGGCTCTCGCTGCACGACAGCCTGTGACGTTCATGGTGTTCGACGTGCTGCGGCTCGAGGGTGCCGACGTGACCTGGAAGAGCTACGACGAGCGGCGCGCGCTCCTCGAGACGCTCTCCTGGCCCGAGAACGTGCAGCTCTCCCCCGTGTACCCGGACGGGCAGGAGCTGTGGGGCGCGACCTTGCAGCTCGGTCTCGAGGGCGTGGTCGCCAAGCGGCGGTCCTCCACGTACCAGCCGGGCCGACGTTCGAGCGACTGGGTCAAGGCGCCGCACCGGCGGACACGGGCCGCTCTGGTGTGCGGCTGGCGCGTCGAGACCACCGGGTCCGGACGGCTCGGAGCGGTGCTGTTCGGCGCGCGCGACGCCGACGGTGCGCTGCGGTTCCTCGGTCGCGCGGGCAGCGGTCTCAGCGGCGCGAAAGCCTCGCGGATGCGCGCCCTCCTCGAGGAGCACGCGCGCGCGGACTCGCCGTTCGACGAGGCGATCCCGCCGGAGGATGCTCGCGGGACGCACTGGGTCGACCCCGTGGTCGTCGTCGACACCCTGTACCTGGCCCGCAACCCCACCGGCCGCCTCCGCCAGCCGGTGGTGCGCGGCGTGCGCACCGACACCGACGCCGACCCCTGGGAGCAGCCGTGACGCCCGAACGGCAGATGGTGGACGTCGACGGACGTTCGGTCCGCGTGAGCCACCTCGAGAAGGTCATGTACCCCTCGACGGGCATGACCAAGGCCGAGGTCATGAGCTACTTCGTGGGCGTCGCTCCCGCGTTGCTCGCGCAGCTCAAGGACCGGCCCGTGACCCGGATCCGCTGGCCCGACGGCGTGGACGGAGAGAAGTTCTTCGAGAAGAACACGCCGCGCGGGGCGCCCGAGTGGATCCGTCGCCAGAAGATCAACGCCGCGCCGGGTGCGCAGGACGAGGGCGCTGTGCTCGAGCTGCCGTTCCTCGACGACCTCGCCGGGCTCGTCTGGGCGGCGAACCAGGGCTCGCTGGAGCTGCACACCCCGCAGTGGCGCGTCGGCCCACGGGGCGCGATCCACCGTCCGGACCGGCTGGTCGTCGACCTCGACCCCGGACCGCCGGCGGGCCTGGACGCGTGCGTGAAGGTCGCGCACCTCGTCGCCGACCGGCTCCGCGAGGACGGCCTCGACGTCATCGTCCCCGTGACGTCCGGCAGCAAGGGCATGCAGCTCTACGCTCCCCTGCCGGGCAAGCAGACCGTGATGGAGGTGCGTCAGTACGCGCACGACATGGCGTACGAGATCGCCGCGGCCAACTCCTCCCTCGTCGTCGCGATCATGAAGAAGGACCTGCGAGGCGGGAAGGTGCTCATCGACTGGTCGCAGAACCACCCGGCCAAGACGACCATCACGCCGTACTCGCTGCGCGGACGCGAGGTGCCGCACGTGGCCGCACCACGGTGGTGGGACGAGATCGGACCGGGCCTGAAGCAGCTGACCCCGGACGAGGTCGTCGCGCGCTACGCCGAGCGGGGTGACCCGTTCGCCTGATCTCGCTCGGATGGCGGGCCGGGGGCACCTTTGGCACCGTTGCGGGACACACCACGAACATCCGAGGAGTCGTCATGGCACTGCCCAAGTACACCGTCCCGTCGCTCACCCCCCAGCAGGGAGCCGACGTCGCCGCCGTCCTGCAGCAGAGGCTCGACGCCCTGAACGATCTCGCCCTCACGCTCAAGCACATCCACTGGAACGTCGTCGGCCCGCACTTCATCGCGGTGCACGAGATGCTCGACCCGCAGGTCGACGCCGTCCGGCTCATGGTCGACGCGATCGCCGAGCGCATCGCGACCCTCGGCGTCGCGCCCGTCGGTACGCCCGGCGCACTGGTCAAGAGCCGCACCTGGGACGACTACTCGATCGGCCGGGACAGCGCGATCGCGCACCTCGGTGCGCTCGACGTCGTCTACGTCGGCGTCATCACGGACCACCGCAAGGCGGCCGCGGACACCGAGGAGGTCGACGCCGTCACGAACGACCTGCTGATCGGGCACCTGCACGAGCTCGAGCTCTTCCACTGGTTCGTGCGTGCGCACCTGGAGTCCGTCGGCGGCGCGCTCAGCACCGGCTCCTCGCACACCGAGCAGGGTTCCGCGAAGAAGGCCGCGAGCAAGGACAGCGCGTGACCTCTGACGTCCACAGTGCCCGGCCGCACGTCGCGGCCCGTCTCGAGAGCGCGATCGACCGCCGGGTCGCGAGTCGGCTGCGTCGCCGCGGCTGGACCGTCCGCGTCGAGCCGTACGCGAGCTACGGTGCGCCCGGCTGGGTGCGGGTCATGGCCCGCGCCCTGCTGGCTGCACCGCTCGTCCGGGACGAGGACCTGCCGGGCGCCGGCGGGACGGCGCAGGTCGCCGAGCAGCCGGCGACCGCGCTGCGTGGCTGGCGCAGCTTCACGACCGCCCAGGTGTCGGACGCGACGATCGAGGTGCGGGTCGGCGACCGGGTGCACCGGGTCACGACGGACCGCGGCGGCTACGTCGACGTGATACTCACGGCCGACCTGGATCCCGGCTGGCACGAGATCGGGTTCACGACGAAGGACGGCGAGACCGCGACCGCGCCCGTGCACGTGATCGGTCCGGACGCCCGGTTCGGCATAGTGAGCGACATCGACGACACCGTCATGGTGACCCGCCTTCCCCGACCCCTCGTCGCCGCGTGGAACGTCCTCATGCGGCACGAGAACGCCCGTGAGGCCGTTCCGGGCATGTCCTCGCTCTACTCGGAGCTGCTCGACGGGGACGAGCGCCTGCCGGTGGTCTACCTCTCCACGGGCGCGTGGAACGCCGCTCCGACGCTCGGCCGGTTCCTGCGCCGGTACCGCTACCCGGCCGGCCCGATGCTGCTGACGGACTGGGGCCCGACGAACAGCGGCTGGTTCCGGAGCGGCCCGCAGCACAAGATCACGCAGCTGCGCAGGCTCATGCGCGAGCTGCCGCAGGTGCAGTGGGTCCTCGTCGGCGACGACGGCCAGCGTGACCCGCAGATCTACGCCGGTGCGGCGCAGCGCCACCCGTCGCACGTGCTCGCGATCCTGATCCGGCAGCTGACCTTCTCGGAGCACCTGCTCTCGCACGGCGTCCCTGCGGTGACGGACGAGTCGTTGCGGGCCGAGCTCCGCGCGCGCAGCGAGGGCATCCCGGTCATCCAGGGTCCCGATGGTCCGTCGCTCGCGCGACAGGTCCGGGCGCGCGGGCTCCGCCTGCGCTGAGCGTCAGAGACGCTCGGGGTCGTCCCAGTCGTCGCTGCTCGCGATCGCCTCGTCGTCCGCGACGAGCTCCACGGCGTGCAGCGACCGCGGCGCACGCGCCGGGTCGCCGCCCGAGCGGGCGTCAGCGGCGTCCAGCTCGGCCTGAGACTGCTGGCGGTCGGCCAGGTGCTCGGCCGACGGGTCAGAGATCAGGTCCCGGTCGCGGCTCATGCCTTCGTTGTACCCCGCGCCGCGCCCTGGCGCACGCACGAACCACCGCTCGGGCACAAGGTCGGTCAGGTGTGACGTAGGCCCGCGACCAAGATCACAGGCGCCGGGGATGGAGGTATCTCGACGTCAACATACGATCGAAGACGTGGCGCAACGCGAAGAGACAGTGGACGTCGTACTGGTCGGCGGCGGGATCATGAGCGCCACCCTGGCGGCTCTGATCACCACCCTCGAGCCCAGCTGGACCGTCGAGATCCACGAGCTCCGGCCCGGCCTGGCGCAGGAGAGCACGAACGCGTGGAACAACGCGGGCACCGGCCACGCCGCGCTGTGCGAGCTCAACTACACGCCCGAACGGCCCGACGGCTCGATCGACATCTCCAAGGCCGTCACGATCAACGAGCAGTTCGAGCTCTCCCGCGAGCTGTGGAACCACCTGGCCACGAAGGACCGTCTCCCGGGCGGCGAGGGCTTCCTGTCCAGCACGCCGCACATGACGTTCGTGCGTGGCGAGGCGAACGTCGACTACCTGCGTCGCCGCTTCGAGACGCTGCGCAAGCACCCGCTCTTCGACGACATCGAGTTCAGCACGGACCCCGAGCGCATCGCCGCGTGGGCCCCGCTGCTCATGGCCGACCGCGACCCGTCGCAGCCCGTCGCCGCCACACGCTCGGCCGCCGGGACCGACGTCGACTTCGGGCGCCTCGCCCACGCGATGGTGACCGACGCGGTCGCCCGAGGTGCACGGCTGCGGCTCGAGAGCGAGGTCACGCACCTCAAGCAGACCCGCGACGGGTCCTGGAAGCTGCGCATCAAGGACCGTCGTTGGAACGGCCACGTCCGCGCCCGCAAGGTCAGCGCCCGGTTCGTGTTCATCGGCGCCGGCGGCGGTGCGCTGGGCCTGCTGCAGAAGTCGGGGATCCCGGAGGCCAAGGGCTTCGGCGGGTTCCCGATCAGCGGGCAGTTCCTGCGCACCACCAACCCCGAGCTCGTGGCCGCGCACCAGGCGAAGGTCTACGGCAAGGCGGACGTCGGCGCTCCCCCGATGTCGGTGCCGCACCTGGACGCCCGGGTCGTCGACGGCGGATCCGCCCTCATGTTCGGGCCATACGCCGGCTGGAGCATGAAGTTCCTCAAGCACGGCTCGTGGACCGACCTCCTGCGTTCGATCCGGCCGGGCAACCTGGTCCCGATGCTCGCGGTCGGACTGCGCAACCTCGACCTGGTGAAGTACCTCGTCCGCGAGGTCACCGCGAACGACACCGACCGCCTGCGCACGCTGCGCGCGTTCATGCCGAGCGCGCACCCGCGCGACTGGGAGCTCATCACCGCAGGCCAGCGGGTGCAGGTCATCAAGAAGGACAAGAAGCTCGGCGGCATCCTCGAGTTCGGCACCGAGCTCGTGACGTCCGCGGACGGCTCGATCGCCGGTCTGCTGGGCGCCTCGCCGGGCGCGTCCACGGCGGTCGCGACGATGCTCGAGCTGCTCGAGCGCTGCTTCCCGGAGCGGTCCGAGCAGTGGCAGCCGCGCCTGCGCGCGATGATGCCGAGCCTCGGTGGCGGCGAGTGGGACGAGTCCTTCGAGCTCGACCAGCTGATCGACGAGGTCCACAGCGAGCGGTAGGTGTCAGATGGAGCACGATGGGCACGTGCCTGAGCAGCCAGCCGTACCCGTACCCACCGCAGTCAGCGCCGAGATGCGGCGCGCCAAGGTGCGCGCCGCGACCGAGCACACGACCGTGGGCCAGGTGGTCACGACCGACGACGGTCGGGTGACGATCGACTGCGCGTGCGGGATGGTCCTGAGCAACGGTCCGACGTGGTCGCTCGACGAGCACATCCGGCTGCACCGCGCCGAGGCGCGCTTCCTGGCCCTGGCCGCGGTCGCACCTGTGGGAATCCCGCGGCTCGTCGAATGGCCGCTGCGCTAGCTACGCGTGCGCCAGGTCGTCGTCGTGCTCGTGCGGCAGCCCCAGCTCGTGCGCGAGCTCGTGCGCCTCACGGGCGGCGACCCTCGCGGCGATGCGCGCCTGGACCTCCGGGCGGCGCAGCGGCGGGACCGTCGTCGGTGGTTGGCGGCGCTCGGGCAGCTCGTCCAGCAGGCGCGCGGTGATCGCGGTGATCTCGGCGACGGCTGCCTCGAACGGGTCACGTGTGTTGTCCGTGAGCGTCTGGACCCCGGTCACCTTGCGCACGTACTGGCGCGCGGCGGCGCTGATCTCCTCCGAGGTGGCGGGTGGCTCGAGGCCTCGGAGCGTGGTGATGTTCCGGCACATGGCACCGACGCTACGCGGCGGCGCCGACGGTCTCCAGGGCGAGCAGCGCCCGCTTGGCCTCCGCTCCCCCGGCGTACTGGCCCGGTGAGCCGTCCGAGCGAACGACGCGGTGGCACGGCAGCACGAGCGGCAGCGGGTTGAGCGCGCACGCCGTCCCGACCGCCCGCACGGCGCGCGGGCTTCCGGCCAGGGTGGCCATGTCGGCGTAGCTCGCGGTCCGGCCGTAGGCGATGTCGGGCAGGTGCTCGACCACGGCACGTCGGAAGCCGTGCAGGAGGCGCAGGTCGAGCGGCACGTCGAACGTGGTGCGCCGGCCGGCGAAGTACTCGTCGAGCTCACGGGCCACGTCGTCGAGGCGTTCCGGGGCCTCCAGGACGCGCGGACTGATCCCGTCCGAGAGGGCCTGCAGCACGGCGTCGTGGTCCTGGACCGCGAACGCGACCCGGACCAGCCCCTCATCCGTGCGGGCGAGCAGGAGCGGACCCACCGGGCTGTCGACCGTCCGGTAGGCGACGTCGACCAGGTCGCCGGCGCGCTGCGCGAGAGACCGACGGAGCCGGGCGAGGTCCGCCGGGTCGATGGCCGTCAGCAGTCCGGACGGGGTCTCGTCGGCGTTCATCGTCGTCCTCCGTCATCGAGAGCCGGGTAGGTCCTGCGCAGGGTCGCGATGCCGTCGGCCCCCGCGCGTCGGGCGGCTGCGGCCGTGCCGCCGAGCAACGCGGCGACGTCGTCGTAGGGCAGACCACCCAGGTGGTGGTAGGCGACGACCCGCCTCTGCTTGTCCGGCAGGGCAGCCACCGCGGACCACAGGTCGAGGTCACGGCCGCCGTGCGCGACGGGCCGGTCGGGCAGCTCCGCGACCGGGACGGCCTGCCTGGCGGAGCGACGGACCACGTCGATCGCCTTGCGGTGCGCGATCGTCACCAGCCAGGCCTCGACGTTCGCGTCCGCCGGCAGCTCGGGGTAGGCACGCAGCGCGGACAGGAACGTCTCCGACCAGGCGTCGTCGGCGTCGACGGGTCCCACGACGGCGCGGCAGACACGCAGCACGGTCGCCCCGTGCGCGGCCACGACCCGCTCGAAGGGTTGCTTCACGCTCACAGTGTGCAGACGCACGACGGCCCCCGCGTGTGAGGTCCGACTTCTAGGGTGGAGTCCGTGACGAACCTCGAGGTCCGGCCAGTGCCCGAGCTGTGCGACCTGGTGCCCACGAACGGGCCGGTGGTCGAGCTGCACCCGTCGCGCGAGGTGCCGCTCGGCGGGCTGCGCGCGATGCAGGTCCGACGGACGCTGCCGCAACGCGGTCTGCCTCTGGTGGGCGCCTGGTGCTTCCTCGACGAGTTCGGACCGCAGCACGTCGACATGAGGGTGCTCCCGCACCCGCACACCGGCCTGCAGACGGTCACCTGGCCGGTGGCCGGCGAGATCCTGCACCGCGACAGCGTCGGCTCGGAGGCGGTCGTCCGGCCCGGCCAGCTGAACCTCATGACCGCAGGGCACGGCATCTCGCACAGCGAGTTCTCCCTCGGCTCCGAGCCTCTGCTGCACGCCGCGCAGCTCTGGGTTGCCCTGCCGGACGACATGGCCTCCGGTGCGCCCGCCTTCGAGCAGGTCAGCGACCTGCCGGTCTGGGACGCGCCGGGCGTGCGCGCGACGGTGTTCATCGGGTCGATGGACGGCGTCACCTCTCCCGCGCACGTGCACACGCCGCTGCTCGGCACCGAGGTCACGCTCGACGCCGGATCCTCGGTCGAGGTGCCCCTGGTTCCGGGTTTCGAGCACGCCGTCCTGGTCCTGGACGGATCGCTCGAGGTCGCCGGCACGCCGCACGCACCGAGCGGCCTGCTCTACCTCGGCGACGGCCGTGCGTCGGTCCACCTGCGCTCGCAGACGGGTGCCCGGATCCTGCTCCTCGGCGGCGCGCCCTTCGCGCACGACCTGGTGATGTGGTGGAACTTCGTCGGCCGCAACCACGCCGACATCGCCCAGGCGCGGGCCGACTGGGAATCACCGGACCGTGCCGATCGGTTCGGTCTGGTGCAGAGGCACGGCGACCTGCGCATCCCCGCGCCCGAGCTGCCGAACATCCGCCTCCAGCCGCGTCGCCGACAGCCCCCGAAGGAGATCTGATGATGACCGAGCTGCCCGTCCGTTCCCGGGCGGTCGCCACCGCGCTGGCCGACGCCGGCGTCACCGGGGTCGTGCGCGAGCTGCCCGACTCCGCGCGCACCGCCGTGGAGGCCGCCGCAGCGCTCGGCGTCGAGGTCGGTGCGATCGCCAACAGCCTGATCTTCTGGGCCGACGGTGAGCCGTTGCTCGTGCTCACCAGCGGGCGGCACCGCGTGGACACCGTCGCCCTGGCGTCGGCCCTCGGCAAGGCGGTCGTCGCGCGCGCCACGCCGGACCAGGTGCGCGCGGCCACGGGACAGGCGATCGGTGGCGTGGCGCCCGTCGGCCACCCGGAGCCCGTCGAGACGGTCGTGGACGTCGCGCTGGCCGACTACCCGCAGGTCTGGGCCGCCGGCGGGACGCCGCACACGGTGTTCCCGACGACCTTCGACGAGCTCGTGCGCGTCACCGCGGGACTGCCGCTCGTCGTCGGCGACTGATCACAGGTGCGCTCCCGGGCATCGGGAGCACAGACTGTAGGCGTGGGCGAAATGCCCGACCCGGTGAGAGGGAGCTTCGTGGAGCACGTGCCTGGCCAGCCACAACGCCAACCTGTCCTCCTGACGGTGGACGACGACCCCGTGGTGTCACGGTCCGTGGCGCGCGACCTGCGGCGGCACTACGGCGAGCACTTCCGGGTCGTCCGCGCCGAGTCGGGCGCCGCTGCCCTCGACGCGCTGCGTGAGCTCAAGCTGCGCGGCGACCAGGTGGCGGTCCTGCTCGCGGACCACCGGATGCCCGACATGAACGGGCTCGAGTTCCTCGAGCAGGCGATGGACCTGTTCCCGGCCGCCCGCCGCATCCTGCTCACGGCGTACGCGGACACGGACGTCGCGATCGACGCCGTCAACGTGATCGACCTCGACCACTACCTGCTCAAGCCGTGGGACCCGCCCGAGGAGAAGTTCTACCCGGTCATCGACGCCCAGCTGAAGGCGTGGAAGTCGTCACCCCGCAAGGGCGTCGCGGAGACGAAGGTGGTCGGCCACCGCTGGTCCGCACGCTCGTCGGAGGTTCGTGAGTTCCTCGCCCGCAACCAGGTGGCCTACCGCTGGTACGCGTCCGACGAGCCGGAGGGTCGGCGTCTGCTCGAGGCTGCGGGCGCCGACGGTCTCGACCTGCCGCTCGTGATCACGACGGAGGCGAAGGCGCTCGTCGCGCCGACGGACGCCGAGCTCGCCGCGGAGGTCGGGCTGACCGTCACGCCCGCGGAGCAGTTCTACGACCTCGTGGTCATCGGGGGTGGGCCCGCCGGGCTGAGCGCCGCTCTGTACGGGGCGTCCGAGGGCCTGCGCACCGCGCTCGTCGAGCGTGCCGCGACCGGTGGGCAGGCGGGCCAGAGCTCGCGGATCGAGAACTACCTGGGGTTCCCCGACGGGGTTTCCGGGGCCCAGCTCACGGACCGCGCCCGGCGGCAGGCGCTCAAGTTCGGAGCCGAGATCGTCCTCACCCAGGACGCCGTCGGTCTCGAGGTGAAGGGCGCCGCACGGTCGGTGATGTTCGCCGACGGGTCCACGCTCGACGCCCACACCGTCATCCTGGCCAGCGGCGTCGCGTACCGGGAGCTCGACGGCCCGGGCATCGGGGCGCTCACGGGCCGAGGCGTCTACTACGGGTCGGCGCTGACCGAGGCGACCGCGTGCACCGACCAGGACATCTACGTCGTCGGCGGCGCCAACTCCGCCGGCCAGGCGGCCATGTTCCTGTCCGCGCACGCCCGGTCCGTCACGCTGGTCGTGCGGGCGGCGTCGCTGGTGCAGTCCATGTCGCACTACCTGATCGAGCAGGTGGAGCGGAACCCGCGGATCCGGGTGCGCACCCAGACCGAGGTCGTCGAGGCGGTCGGCGACGACCACCTCGAGCAGCTCGTGCTGCGCGACGTCGCCACGGGCGAGAAGGAGACCGTCTCGACGGGCTGGCTCTTCGTGTTCATCGGCGCCGCCCCGCTCACCAGCTGGTTGGACGGGGTGGTCGACCGGGACCAGCACGGCTTCGTCTGCGCCGGCCACGACCTCCTCGTCGACGGGCAGACGCCCGAGTCGTGGCCGCTCGACCGTCCCCCGTACCACCTCGAGACGAGCGTCCCGGGGGTCTTCGCGGCGGGCGACGTGCGCGCCGAGTCCGCCAAGCGTGTCGCCAGCGCCGTCGGCGAGGGTGCCATGGCCGTGATGCTCGTCCACCGTTATCTGGAGCAGCTGTGACCACCATCGACGAACCGGCGACGACGACCCGCAAGCACCTCGCGTGCGACATCGACGAGCTGCGGACGCTCTTCCTGTTCGAGCGGCTCAGCACCGAGCAGCTCCTCTGGCTGTGCGGTCGCGGCCACGTCGAGCACATCGACCCGGGCGTCCTGTACCGCGAGGGCGACCCGGCGACCGACTTCTACGTGCTCCTGGAGGGGTCGCTCGCGATGTACCGCCGCGTCGGCGCGGACGACATCGAGATCTCCCGCACGAGCCAGGTCGGCGTATACGCGGGGGCCTGGGGCTCCTACCTCGGGGACCGCGTGCCGCAGACGTACTCGCAGTCGCTGCGGGTCCTCGAGCCGTCGCGGTACTACGTGCTCGCCGCCGCGGACTTCGCGAGCTTCATGAACGACTGGTTCCCGATGGCCGTGCACCTGCTCGAGGGCCTGTTCTTCGGGCAGCAGAGCTCGCAGCAGGTCATCGGCCAGCGCGAGCGGCTCCAGGCGCTGGGGTCGCTGTCCGCCGGTCTCACGCACGAGCTCAACAACCCGGCGGCGGCAGCGACGCGGGCGACCGCCACGCTGCGCGAGCGCGTCGCGGGCATGCGCCACAAGCTCACGCTCATCGCGGAGGGTCCGTACGACCGCTCGCAGCTGGCCCAGATCATCCACCTCCAGGAGAAGGCGGTTGCCGCGTACGCCACGACCCGCGCGTCCGGCAGGACGCCCACCGCGATGGAGGTCTCCGACCTCGAGGACGCCGTCGGCGACTGGATGGACGACCACGGCATCAGCGGCGGCTGGGAGCTCGCGGAGAGCTTCGTGACCGCGGGGCTCGGCACCGCGTGGCTGGACCACGTCGCGACGTACGTGGGCGACGAGGTGCTGGAGGGCGCGGTGCGCTGGCTGGCGTACACGCTCGAGACCGAGTCGCTCATGTCGGAGGTCGAGGACGCCACGACACGCATCTCCGCGCTGGTCGGCGCCGCCAAGCAGTACTCGCAGATCGGTCGTGCCCCCGACCAGGTCGTCGACGTCCACGAGCTGCTCGACAGCACGTTGACGATGCTCGACCGCAAGCTCGACGGGATCACGGTCGTGCGCGCGTACGACCGCGAGCTGCCGCCGATCCACGTGTACGGCGCCGAGCTCAACCAGGTGTGGACCAACATCATCGACAACGCGGCACAAGCCATGGGTGGCGACGGCACGCTGACGATCACCACCCGGCAGGTGGACGACTGGCTCGAGGTCGAGGTGGCGGACACCGGGCCGGGCATCCCCGACGAGGTCGTCGGCCGGATCTTCGAGCCGTTCTTCACCACGAAGCCCGTCGGCTCCGGCACGGGGCTCGGGCTCGACATCTCGTGGCGGATCGTCGTCGGTAAGCACCACGGCGACCTCAGCGTCACGTCGGAGCCCGGGGACACCCGGTTCCGCGTCCGACTTCCCTACACGGCGACCGAGGGGCCCACCGTATGAGCGTCAACTCGACCATCGATCCGAGCGCACCCCCGAGCGGCACCGGCTGCCTCGAGTGCGACGCGACCGACGGGTGGTGGTTCCACCTGCGTCGCTGCGCGACGTGCGGGCACGTCGGCTGCTGCGACACTTCTCCGTCGCAGCACGCCACGGCCCACTTCCGCCAGACCGGCCACCCGGTCATGCGGACGTTCGAGCCGGGCGAGGACTGGTTCTGGGACTTCGCGGCCGACGACTACACCGATGGTCCGGCTCTGGCCGCGCCGGAGCACCGGCCGGTCGAGCAGACCGTGCCGGGTCCGAGCGGGCGCGTGCCCGACGACTGGCGGTCCCACCTGCACAGGTGACCTGCGGGCCGCAGGACCTCTGCTGCCGCACGAGGAGGAGCGACGATGGCGTACGCGAACGACGGCAAGCTGCCAGTCATCTACGTCCGAGGGTTCGCCGGCGGGCCGTCGGGGATCAGCGAGGCGACCGACGACCCGTTCTACGGGTTCAACGTGGGTTCCGTGCAGGTTCGCGTCGACGGTGGCGACCGACCTGTGTTCCACCAGTTCGAGAGCCCGCTGCTGCGCCTGATGATCGACCAGGAGTACCAGCTGCTCGTGCAGGGCAACCAGCTGTCGTACCTGACGGAGCGTGAGGTCGGCACGATCCCGTCGGCGTCGATCTGGGTGCACCGGTTCTACGACGAGTTCTCGCCGAACCTCACCAAGGATCCCAACGCGTTCAGCCTGGAGCGTGCCGCAGAGAGCCTGTTCGCGCTGGTCAAGCTCGTGCGCGCGAAGACGGGCGCGCCACGCGTGTTCCTCGTCGCACACTCGATGGGCGGGCTCATCGTCCGGTCGATGATCCAGCGCACCATCCCGGACGACCCGGACGCCGGCGGGCGCCCGGACGCCGCCCGGGCGTTCGTCGACCGCGTGTTCACGTACGCGACACCGCACGGCGGGATCGAGTTCGCGGTCGGCTTCGGTGCCCTCGAGAAGCTGCGCGACCTCACCGGGCTGGCGGGGGCGGACATCTTCGGGCCGGAGCGGATGCGGGAGTACCTGACGTGGTCGGGGACCCGCCGGCGTGACCCGTTCGAGGCGACCGAGATGCCTGACGACGGCTTCCCCAAGGAGCGCTTCTTCTGCCTCGTCGGCACCAACGCGGCCGACTACCCCGTCGCGTTGGGCCTGTCGTCGCGCGCCGTCGGGGCACGCAGCGACGGTCTCGTGCAGATCGACAACGCGTACGTGAAGGGCACACCTCGTGCGCTCGTGCACCGGAGCCACTCGGGACGGTTCGGCATCGTGAACTCCGAGGAGGGCTACCAGAACCTGCGCCGGTTCCTCTTCGGGGACGTCGAGGTGCGGGCCGAGCTCACGGACTTCCGGCTCCCGGGGACGGCGGACGACGACACCGACTGGCAGCTCGAGGCGTCGCTCTCGATCCGCGGGCTCCCGGTGGTCCTCCACGAGCAGAGCGCTGCGCACCTGTGCCCGATCCAGATCGAGCGTCCGGTCCGTGAGGACGACGCGAGCACCCCGATCCCCCTGCTGCGCACCTACCTGTCGACCACGGTGGCTAGGCCCACGGACCAGGCGACCGGGCAACGTTCGCCGACGATGCGGCACGTGCTCCAGCTGCGGCTCGTCTCGCTGCGCAAGAAGGGCGGCCTGCTCAGCTTCCTGGACCACCTCGAGGCCACCGCCGACTGGGCCGACGTGCTCGTCGTGGACATCGCGTTCGAGCACGGCACGACGCCGCAGGCCTGGGCGGTGTGGAACTCCGCGATCGGTACGGCGATCCGCGACTGGGCCCCCGACCCGGCCGTCAACCCGCCCCTGCAGGACGAGGACGCGACGCCGGGTCACTGGGTCGTCCGGGTGCCCGTGCCGCCGGCCGCCCGCGAGCTGCTCGGCGACCGCGCCGCGGTCACGATCCAGGTCTCGGGGCGCGCGACCGTCGACCTCGCCTAGGTGCGGGCGCTCGCGAGAGGAGTGTCGGCCCCGACCACGCGGATCTCGACGCTGCGGATGTCCTCGGTGAGCATGCTCGACGACGCCCCGAGCCCGCGTGCGCCGGCGTTGCGCGCCAGCCAGGTCGCGACGACCGTCCGCTCCCCCGCGTCGTCGACGAGCACGAGCTCGTACGTCGGGCCGTCGCCGTCCGGCCAGGCGTCCACCGGGTAGGTGCACTCCCAGTCGATGCGCGTGCCCCAGCCCTTCTTCTCGAGCGTCAGGTCCGCGGACACGGCGACGTCGCCGACCGGCTCGAGGACGAGGTCGGTGGTCTGGTTCGGTGTCTGGACCGCCGTCGGCGTCACGGTCGTCGGCTGCGCGAGGTACGCACCCGCCAGGCCTCCGACCGTGAGCAGCACGGCGGCCGCACCCACGAGGGCGACGATCCGGCGACGTCGGACGCGGCGCGCGGAGTGAGCCAGGGCCGCGAGCTGGACGACCTCGCCACCCGCGAAGTCGTCGACACCGCTCAGCGCCTCCTGCGCCGGGACCATGCGCAGCAGCCCGGGCATGCCGGCCAGCTCGGCGACCGCGGCCCTGCACGCGTCGCACGTGCGCAGGTGCTCCTCGTACTCGCGGCGGTCCACGGGGCTCAGGGCACCGAGCACGTAGGCGGCGTCCCAGTCGCGGAACGGGTCGTCGTCGGTGTCGCGGCCGATCATGACGACACTCCTCTCTCCTGCAGTGCGAGCCGCAGGGCGCGCAGCCCGTAGTGCAGGCGGGACTTCACCGTGCCCTCGGGGATCTGGTGCTCGTGCGCGAGCTCGGCCACGGTCCTGCCGCCGTAGTAGGAGCCGACGACGACGGCCCGGTGCTCGGCGGACAGCTGCGCGAGGGCGTCCGAGACGAGCCACGCGTCCAGGACCGCCTGCGACTCGTCGGGCTGCTCGCGGTCCGGTGTCTCGTCGACCGTGCGCTCACGCGTGTGGCGGGCGCTCCGCCTGTCGTCGATGACCAGGTTGCGCACCACCGTGTACAGCCACGCGCGGGTCGCGTCCTGCTCGCGCGCCAGCACCTCCGGGTGCTTCCAGGCGCGGACCATGGCCTCCTGGACGACGTCCTGAGCGAGCGCGTGGTCACCGGTGAGCCGCACGACGTACGACTGCAGCGGGCGCGCGTACGCCTGGTGCAGAGCGCGCATCAGCGCGTCCGGCTCGTCGCCCACTGGTCCTCCTTCCGGCGTCCTACCCGGTGAACGAGACCGGGACGCACGAGGTTCAACCGACGGTGAACCTCACCCGCCTCCGCCTCGTGGTCCTGGGTAGCCGGTCCTCGCACCGGTCGCCCGAACGAGGAGAACCATCGTGCGCAAGCCCATCCTGCTCCCGATCACACTTCTGCTGGCTGTCGGCGCGCTCGGCGCGTGCGGGAGCTCCGACGACGACACGGGGTCGAGCGGCGCCACGTCGGAGGCGTCGAGCGCGGAGGAGTCCAGCCCTGCCGCCGACGACATGTCGGAGGCCGCCGACCTGTCCACAGCCGAGACGTCCCTCGGCACGATCGTCGTGGACGGCAAGGGCATGACCGCCTACTACTTCACCAAGGACACCAAGGACTCGGGCGCGAGCGCGTGCTCGGGTGACTGCGCGACGGCGTGGCCCGCGATCACGTCCGCGTCGGACACCCCGACCGTCGACGGCGTGACCGGGACCGTCGGCACCATCCCGGCGGCCGACGGCGGCAAGCAGATCACGATCAACGGCATGCCGATCTACACGTTCGCCAAGGACACGGCGCCCGGCGACGTGAACGGTCAGGATGCCAACGGTGTCTGGTACGTCATCGCTCCCGACGGGACGATGATCGAGGACTGAGGTCAGCTGGTCTCCACGTTGAGGACGTTCCCGTCCGGGTCGGCGAACCATGCGGCCCGCATCGAGTCGGACGTGAGCACCCCGTCGACCCACTCGCCGTCGGGCACGTCGAACGTCTGCAGCTCGACGCCGGCCGAACGTAGGGCGGAGATCTCGGCGTCGAACGCGTCGCCGGGGATCTGGAAGGAGATCCCCGTCGCCTTGTTCGTGCCTGCGTAGCTCGACGGATAGACGAGGAACCCGCCGTTCGAGGTGCTGTACAGGACACCTTCGGGGACCTCTTCGTCCCGTGCGGTGAAGCCCAGCGTCCCTTCGTAGAACGCGCGTGCCCGCTCGACGTCCGTCACTGCCAGGACGGGGATCGCGGGGTGGGCGGAGAGCATGACGGCCTCCAGCGCGGGCCAGACGACCATCGGCTGGCCGGCTCCTTCGACCGTAGGACCGCGCCATCAGGCGGTCAACGGTCACATCGTGCGTCGCCGCTACGTCAGGAGGGTGAAATAGCGAGAGGATGCGAGCGATGAGCGACGACGAGTACCTGGCCCGCCGGTTCGAGGAGAACCGTGGACGGCTCACCGCCGTGGCCTACCGGATGCTGGGGTCGAACGCCGAGGCCGACGACGCCGTTCAGGACGCCTGGCTCCGGCTGGAACGGGCCGACGCCGACGGCGTGGACAACCTGCCCGGCTGGCTCACGACCGTGGTCGCGCGGATCTGCCTGGACCGGCTCCGCACGCGCACGTCGCGGCGCGAGGACCCGTGGGACGCCACAGTGGCGCGCGTCGACGAGCAGGCCGCCGACCCGGAGCAGGAAGCCGTCCTCGCGGACTCCGTCGGGCTCGCGATGCTCGTCGTGCTCGAGCACCTCAGCCCCGCGGAGCGCCTGGCCTTCGTCCTGCACGACATGTTCGCCGTCCCGTTCGACGAGATCGCCCCGATGGTCGGCCGGACGCCCGAGGCCACGCGTCAGCTCGCGAGCCGGGCCCGGCGACGGGTGCAGGGCGCGCCGGCCGCGGCCGAGACGGACCTGGTCCGACAGCGCGAGGTGGTGGACGCGTTCCTCACGGCTGCGCGCGGCGGGGACTTCGAGGCGCTCCTGGCCACGCTCGACCCGAACGTCTCGCTGCGCGTCGACCCGACCGTCGCCAAGTTCGGGTTCCTGACGGACACCGTCGGTGCGCACGAGGTCGCCACGTCCTTCAACGGTGCGGCCCAGACGGCCGAGCTCGCCCTGCTGGGCGGCGCGGTCGGCGCGATGTGGGCACCGGGCGGCGTCCCACGCACGGCCTTCATGTTCACCATCGAGGGCGGGGTGATCGTGGGCATCCACCTGACCATGGACCGCGACGTGCTCAAGCGGCTGGACCCGGTCGCCCTCGACTTCTGACGCGCCCTCACGCGGAGGCCTGTGCAGGACCCGTCGGCGGGACGTAGCTCACGCGCTGCGACGGCATGAGGATCCACAGGATCGGGTAGATGAGGAGCTGGCTGCCGGGGACCACGAGCAGGACCAGCACGAAGAGCAGGCGCGCCGGCCACGGGTCGATGCCGAACCGCTGCCCGAGGCCCGCGCACACGCCTCCGAGGACCCTGCCGTCGAGCGGCCGTACCAACCCGTGCTCGGTCATGCCGTCGTGGATCGTGCCCATCGTCCCGCCTCTTTCGTCGTTGTCGCGTCGTCGTGCGCTGTTGCTCCAGCGTGCCCTCCTCGTTCGCTCCCGCACATCGGGTAGACCCCCGAGTTCCACCCTGAGCGGAGAGGCTCGTCCCCCTGGTGTCAGACGCCTAGGCTCTCGGGGTGGCCGTGCTAGTTTTCGGCGACGAGTATTACTTGACCATCCCGTGACCATTGAGCGGCGTGGCGATGACGCTGGTGCGCTTCGTCTCGTTCCGTGCTGGACGTGAAGGACGACGATGACCGACGCAGCTCCCCTCCAGCCCCCGGCACCGCAGTCGGTGTTCGCGCTCGAGGCGCCCGCCCCGTCTGCCCCCGTGTCCACGACCGCGGCTCCCGCGATGGCACCGAAGATCGACGCGGCCGCGCTGCCGGGCCTCGACGCCAAGGTCGACGCGTACGTCACGAGCCTCATGGCCGCGCAGACCGGGTCGCCCGAGATGACCGCCAAGGCCGACGACATCCGGCTCATGGGAGACGCGGACATCCGCGCCGCAGCAGACAGCTCGAACCGCCTGCTGCAGACGCCCGTCAAGGCGATGCGCGACGGCGGCGTCTCCAGCACGTCGCAGATCAGCAAGTCGCTGCTCGACCTGCGTCGGACGGTCGAGGACCTGGACCCGAGCGAGGCCAGCCTGGGCAAGAAGCTGCTCGGGCTGATCCCGTTCGGCGACTCCCTGACGGACTACTTCCGCCGCTACGAGAGCTCGCAGAAGCAGATCGACGCGATCGTGCGCGCGCTCTACAACGGCCAGGACGAGCTCCGGAAGGACAACGCCGCGCTCAACCTGGAGAAGCAGCACCTCTGGGACACGATGGCGCGCCTGCACCAGTACATCTACGTCGCGGAGTCGCTGGACCGCCGGCTCTCGACGACGCTCGCCGAGCTCGACACGACCGACCCGGAGCGCGCCCGGACACTGCGGCAGGACGTGCTGTTCTACGTGCGCCAGAAGCACCAGGACCTGCTCACGCAGCTCGCGGTGAGCATCCAGGGCTACCTGGCGATCGACATCATCATCAAGAACAACCTCGAGCTCATCAAGGGCGTCGATCGCGCGACGACCACCACCGTGTCGGCCCTGCGCACCGCGGTGATCGTGGCCCAGGCACTGAACAACCAGAAGCTGGTCCTCGACCAGATCACGGCCCTGAACACGACGACGTCCGGCCTCATCGCGTCGACCGCGAAGATGCTGCGCGAGCAGTCGGCAGACATCCAGCAGCAGGCTGCCAGCGCGACGGTCGGCCTCCCCCAGCTGCAGCAGGCGTTCGCGGACATCTACCTGACGATGGACTCGATCGACGACTTCAAGGTCAAGGCGCTCGACTCGATGGCCCAGACCGTCGGCGTGCTGCAGACCGAGACCACCAAGGCCCAGACCTACCTCGACCGCGTCCGCAAGGCCGACACCACCGAGGTCGCCGGCGGTTCGCTCGATCTCGGCCTGAGCTGAGTGTCACCAGACCCGCGAGGAGCGAGCGCTGCATGAGCTGGTTCGGACGCCGGGGGCGGCGTCGTCAGCCTGACCTGCCCGCGCTGCCCCCACCACCGACGTCGGCCGAGATCGTCGCGTCCGCGCACGCCGTGGAGCAGCAGATCGTCGGCCGTGTGCCCGCCGCCGTGACCGCGCGCGTCCACGCGATCGTGCGCACCGTCGAGGAGATGGCGCCCCGGCTCGACCGGCTGGGTGGCGGCAGCCAGCAGGCGTACACCGTCGTGGCGACGGCGACGAGCTACCTGCCCGAAGCCGTCGGCGGCTACCTGCGCCTCCCCCGCGACTTTGCGGACCGGCGCGTGGTGTCGAAGGGGAAGACCTCGCTCATGGTGCTCTGCGACCAGCTCGACCTGCTCGACGTGACGCTCGACAAGATCTCCGACGCCGTGTCGCACGCCGACGCCGACGCCCTCGTGGCCCACGGGCTGTTCCTCGCCGAGAAGTTCGGCGGTGGATCGTCGCTCGAGCTCGGGCCAGGAGCCGGCGTCGACACCCCGCAGCCGAACGCGCAGCCGGACGCGCCCAGACTGGAGCAGCCATGAACCTGACCGAGGCGCTCGACGCCCTCGAGCGAGCCGGCACCGCAGCGGGGCTCGACGGCGTGGCCGCTCGCGACGAGGGCGCCCGACTGTCCGCCGCGGTCGCCGAGTCCGTCACCGGAGCGCCCGCCGCCTGGCTGGCCGCGGTCGGCTCCCCCGACGCCGCGTTCGGTGCGTTCTTCGAGGCCGCCGCCAGTGCGCGACGCTGGCGGACCTCGCCGACGGACCTGCTGGCGAGCATCGCGGGGACCGCCGCCGCGTCGGGGTACTCGGCCGCGCTCGCCGACGTCGTCTCGGCCGCGTGCGAGCTCGGCCCTTCCGACATCAGCGTGATCGCCAGGGCCTCGGCGACGGCAGCCGTGCAGCGGTCGGCGGCGGCGCCGGGCGCGGTGCCGACCCTCCCGACCCCCGGGCCGGGCGGGGGCACGCCCGGGCCGCGCCAGTCCACCCCCGGGCCGGTTCCTACGACGCCCGCCCCGGCCGCGACCGCGTGGACCCCGGAGCAGCGCACGCTCGAGGAGCTTCTCGCCGAGCTGGACGCCCTCGTCGGCCTGGCAGCCGTCAAGTCGCAGATCCGTCGGCAGACGCAGCTGCTGCGCGTGGAGCGGCTGCGCACCGAGGCGGGGCTCACGGCGCCGACGATCACCCGCCACCTGGTCTTCCTGGGCAACCCCGGCACCGGCAAGACAACGGTCGCGCGGCTGGTCGCCGGCATCTACCGGGCGCTCGGTCTGCTGACCAAGGGGCACCTGGTCGAGGTCGACCGCTCGGAGCTGGTCGCCGGCTACCTCGGGCAGACCGCCGTGAAGACGTCCGAGGTGGTCGCGACCGCGCTCGGCGGCGTCCTCTTCGTGGACGAGGCCTACGGGTTGGCCGAGGACGAGTACGGCGCGGAAGCGGTCAACACGCTCGTCAAGGACATGGAGGACCACCGCGACGACCTCGTGGTGATCGTGGCGGGTTACCCCGGTCCGATGGCGAAGTTCCTGGCGACCAACCCCGGGCTCGAGAGCAGGTTCTCGACGACGGTCGAGTTCAGCGACTACACCGACGCCGAGCTGCGCGAGATCTTCGAGCGGTCAGCCGTCAGGGCCGACTTCGAGCCGACGCCCGAGACGCTCGCCCGGTTCGAGGAGATCGCCTCGCTGCAGATCCGCGACGAGGGCTTCGGCAACGGGCGCTACGTGCGCAACGTCCTCGACCAGGCGATCACCCGGCACGCCTGGCGCCTCCGGGACGTTGAGCAACCAACCGTGGAACAGCTTCGGCTGCTGCTCCCGGTCGACCTGGTGACGGAGCCCGACGAGGAGTCCCCGGACCCGGCCGACCTGGTCACAGCCGCCGACGAGCCGACGCACATCGAGGAGCCCGCGTGACGCAGACGATCGCTCCACCTCAACCAGCACCGGCCGCTGGGACCGTCGCGCCTGCGAAGCACCGGTCGTCCCTGAGCCGGACGCCGGGCCGCATGCGGGTCGCGGGAGTCGTCGCCGTCCTGGCGTCCCTCGCGGTCGGTGTGCTCGGTGTGCGGGCCGGCCTCGCGCAGTCGAGCGCCCTGGCG
The DNA here is from genome assembly GCF_056400865.1 of Cellulomonas sp. P4_H4. Taxonomy (NCBI): domain Bacteria; kingdom Bacillati; phylum Actinomycetota; class Actinomycetes; order Micrococcales; family Cellulomonadaceae; genus Cellulomonas; species Cellulomonas sp. P4_H4. The sequence goes on along the minus strand of NZ_JBFUKL010000003.1, from coordinate 61,970 downwards.
AGCGCCGACGCCGACACCCGCCAGCTCGTCGGGATCCAGGACGTCCGCAACGACCTCGTGGTCGCCGACGCCACCGCGACCAACGCGTTCCTCGTCGGCGGCCTGGAGCCCCCGGCGGAGCGCGCGAAGTACGACGCGGCGATCGCGTCCGCCGCCAACGGGCTCGCCCTGCTCGCAGGGTCCAACGAGGCCGACGCCGAGCTGCTCGGCAAGGCGACCGCGGGGCTGACCACCTACACCGGGCTGGTCGAGCAGGCCCGCGCCAACAACCGCCAGGGATTCCCGGTCGGTGCCGCGTACCTCGACCAGGCGTCGGCGGTGCTGCGCTCGGACGTCCTGCCGGAGCTCGACACCCTGGTGCAGACCAACGCCGACCGCGTCGACTCGTCGTTCACCGCCGTGACGACGACGCCCTGGCTGCTCGCGCTCGGGCTCATCGCGCTGGTCGTCTTCGTCGTCGTCCAGGCCTGGCTCGCCCGGCGCACGCACCGACGCCTCAACTCGGGGCTGTTCTGGGCGACGATCCTCGCGCTCGTCGCGAGCATCGCGGGCGCCTTCGTGCTCGGCACGACCGCGCGCAAGGCGTCGGACGTCCAGTCCGGGCCCTACGCCGACACGGTCGCCGTCTCGCAGGCCTACTCCCTGGCGAACGACGCCAAGTCGATGGAGTCGTTCACGCTGATCAAGCGCGGCTCGGGTGCGTCGTACGAGGAGACCTTCCAGACCGAGACGGCCGAGGCGCGCAACCTGCTCTCGGGCGTCGACGACGCGCTCGTCCAGTCGCTGGACACGTGGACCGCCGCGCACGCCGAGATCCGCGCGGCCGACGACGGCGGCGACTGGGACGAGGCCGTGAGCCTCGCGATCAGCGACGAGCCCGGCTCGGCGAACGCCGCCTTCGACGAGTTCTCGACGGCCGCGTCCTCGAGCCTCGAGGCCAGCGCCGCCGAGACGCACGACGCGCTCACGGGTGCAGGAAGCTCGGTCGTCCTGGTCGGCTGGCTCATCCTGCTCGCGGGCCTGGTGTCCGCGGTGCTGAGCTGGCGCGGCATCTCGAAGCGAGTGGAGGAGTACCGGTGAGGCGCACGCTGCTCGGCCTGACGGGCGCGCTCGCTGCCGCCGTCCTGGTCCTGTCCGGGTGCGACCCGTCGTCGACCGCCCCGGAACCGCAGGTCACCGCCACGCCTGAACCCACGGCGGCGCCCGCGGCCCCCGCGGTGGAGTGCGACGACGCCACCACGTCGTACGCCCCGGACGCGGGCCTGACCGTCCCGGCGGGCAGCACGATGCAGGCGATCCGGGACCGCGGCTCGCTCATCGTCGGTGTCTCGGCGGACACGTTGCTCATGGGCTCGCGCAACCCTTTGTCCGGACAGATCGAGGGCTTCGACATCGACGTGCTGCACCTGGTCTCGGCCGCGCTGTTCGACGGCGACCGGAACCGGCTGCAGTTCCGGGTCATCACGTCCGGGCAGCGGCTCGACGTGCTCAAGAACCACGAGGTCGACCTCGTGGCGCGCACGTTCACCATGAACTGCGCTCGCTGGCAGGAGATCGCGTTCTCGGCCGAGTACCTCGATGCCGGGCAGAAGGTGCTCGTCACGCGCGACTCGACCGCGACGAGCATCGACGACCTCGCCGGCCAGCGCGTCTGCGCACCCGAGGGCACCACGACCCTCGACCGGCTGACGAACAACTACCCCGACATCACGCCGGTGAGCGCACCGACGCACACCGGCTGCCTGGTCCTGTTCCAGGAGGGCAAGGTCGACGGCATCACGGGCGACGACACGATCCTGGCCGGGTTCGCCGCGCAGGACCCGTACGCCAAGGTCGTCGGCGACGCCTTCAGCTCGGAGCCCTACGGAGTCGGCGTCCCGGCCGACCAGGTCGACCTGGTGCGGTTCGTCAACGCGGTCCTCGACCAGGCGAAGTCGGACGGGACGTGGGCGGCGATGTACGACCGGTGGCTGAACGCGCTCGGTCCGGCACCCGTGCCGCCGGCGTCGCTCTACGGCCGCACCCCGTGACCGCGCCCGACGCACCCGAGGCCCCGGGGCGGCTCGGCGAGCCGATCCCGGCCCCCGAGCTGCTCACGTACCTCGGTGGTCTGGACGCCTGGCTGACCCACCGTCGCACCGAGCTGGACCGGCTCGACGCCGCGGCGCAGGCCTCACCGTCGACCGAGCAGTACACCGCCGACGTCCTGCTCGCGATGACCATGTGGCAGGCCATCCGCACGCGCGCCGACGAGCTCCTCGTCGTGTGGGACTCGGGGCGGGCCGACGTGGTCGACCGCGAGAAGATGTCGCGACTGGTCTGGGGCCGGCTCGACTCCGGGCTGGGTTCCGCCCTGGTCTCGCTCGTGGAGGCCGTCACGCTCTGCGACGCGATGATCGCCAAGGTCCGCGCCCGGCTGTCGTTCGACCCCGACAGCGCGGACCAGGCGGAGCGCTTCCGTGGCCTGCGCGCCGGGCTCGTGCGCTGCGAGGACCTCGCGGGGACCGACGTGGCCTCGGGCGAACGCGTTGCCGCTCTGCGCAAGCGGGAGCAGAAGCTCGTCACGCAGGCCGCGCGCGGTGCGGACGTCACCGGTCCGCTCGGCGAGCTCGAGACCGAGGCGGCGCGGACCGAGCGCGACCTGATCGTGCAGGTCTCGCAGCGCCGCACCTTCGAGAAGGGTCGAGGTGACGCGCAGGCGACGCTCGCCGCGCTCGAGACCCGCGAGCCGACCCTGCACGAGCTGGCCGACCGCTGCCGTCGCGAGATCGCGAACCCACCCAAGCAGGCGGTCCCCGACGTCTCCCGGCTGGGTGCGGTTCCCGACACCCGCCAGGAGCTCGACGCCTTCGTCGACCGGCTCGCTGCTGTCGGGCGCGCGTTCGACGCCGTGGCCGACGCGTACAGCGCTCCCCTGCGCGAGCGCGCCGAGCTCCGCTACAAGCTCACCGGAGCGCACGCCGCCGCGGACGCGAACGGCCGCAGCGCGTCGCCCACCGTGCGTTCGGGCTACGAGGAGGCGCACACCGCGGTCACCGCGTCGCCGTGCGACGTCACGATGGCCCGCTACCTCGTCGAGCAGTACCTGTACCTGACCCGCGACCTGCCCACGGCAGCCCAGGAGGGATCGCGATGACCGCCATCCACTGCACCGAGATCGGGTGCGACGGCTTCTACGAGGACGGCTGGTGCAACGTCTGCGGATCGCCGCAGCCGGCCGGAGCTGCGCCGGTCTCCGCCACGACCCGTCTGGGCACGGGGGTGCCGCAGGCGACCCCCGCGGCGACGGGCGACGAGCAGGCCGAGCGCTCGACCCGCACCGGACGCACCAGCTCGAGCCGACTCGCGACCGCCGCACTCGGGTCCGCGCGGACCGTCGCGACAGGGTCGCGTCCGACGCGACGCGTGGGGACCTCCTCGACCCGGCTGCGCGGTGCGCGCCTGGGTGCGGGCCTCACGACCGTCCCTGCCGCCCCGGTCCAGGACCCGCTGCAGGCCGTCATGGCGGTCGCCGAGGTGCCGGAGCGCAAGCGTTTCTGCCCCTCGTGCGGCGCCGAGGTAGGACGCACCCGAGGCGACGTGCCGGGCCGGAGCGCCGGGTTCTGCCCGCAGTGTGGCAACCACTTCGACTTCGCGCCGGCGCTCGCGCCCGGAGACGTCGTCGGCGGCCAGTACGAGGTCGTCGGCTGCCTCGCGCACGGCGGGCTCGGGTGGATCTACCTGGCGCGTGACCGCAACGTCTCCGGGCGGTGGGTCGTGCTCAAGGGCCTGCTCAACTCGGGCGACCCCGACGCGTACGCGGCGGCCATCTCCGAGAGGCAGTTCCTGGCCGAGGTCGAGCACCCGCTGATCGTCGAGATCTACAACTTCGCGATGCACGAGGGCGCGGGCTACACCGTCATGGAGTTCGTCGGCGGCCGGTCCCTCAAGCAGATCCTGCAGGACCGCCGTGACGCGAACTCCGGCGTGAACAAGCCGCTGCCCGTGGACCAGGCGCTCGCGTTCGTCCTCGAGATCCTCCCCGCGTTCGCCTACCTGCACGACATCGGGCTGCTGTTCTGCGACTTCAAGCCCGACAACGTCATCCAGCAGGGCGACTCGGTCAAGCTGATCGACCTCGGTGGGGTGCGGCGCATCGACGACCTGAGCTCGGCGATCTTCGGGACGGTCGGCTACCAGGCGCCCGAGGTGCCCGAGGTCGGCCCGTCGGTGGCGTCCGACATCTACACGATCGGCCGGACGCTCGCGACGCTCGTCCTCGACTTCCGTGGCAACACCAGCACCTTCGTCGCGTCGCTGCCGTCGGTGGCCGACACCCCGGTGTTCCAGACGTACGACTCGTTCTACCGGCTGCTGGCCAAGGCGTGCGCGCTCGACCCGTCGGACCGGTTCGCGAGCGTCGACGAGCTCCGTGCCCAGGTGCTCGGGGTGCTGCGCGAGGTGGTCGCGACCGACCGCGGCGCCGGCAGCCCCGCCCTCTACTCGGCGGCGTCGGTGCACTTCGAGGCACCCGCGTCCGACGAGGCGGGCCACCCGCTCGCGTGGGACCAGCTGCCCGCGCTCAAGGTCGACGCCGGTGACGTCTCCGCGAGCTGGCTGTCGGGCGTGAACGTGAGCGACCCGGCACAGCGGCTGAGCGCGCTGGACGAGGCGCCCGAGGACTCCGTCGAGGTCCGGCTGCGCCGGGCGAGCACCGCGATCGAGGCAGGTCGTCCGGACGTCCTGGCGGACACGCTGGCCCAGGTGCTCGCCGAGGACCCGTGGGAGTGGCGGGCCGCCTGGATCGGCGGGCTGTCCCAGCTGGCCAACGGCGACCCGGTCGCCGCTCGCGCGTCGTTCAACGCCGTGTACGGCCAGGTACCGGGCGAGCTCGCACCGAAGCTCGCACTGGCGACCGCGTGCGAGCGCAGCGACGAGCCGGAGATCGCCGAGTCGCTGTACGTCATCTGCGCTCGCTCCGACTCCAACTACACGGCTCCGGCGGCCTTCGGGCTCGCCCGCATCCGCAGCGCGCGCGGCGACCTGCAGGGCGCCCTGCACGCGCTCGACCTGGTCACCTCGACGCGCAGCTCCTACGTGGACGCCCGGATGATGCGCGCCCGGCTGCTCGCGCAGTCGACGGGTGACGTGAAGGCGCTCTCGGAGGCGCTCATGAGCGTGCAGACGGTCGTGCTGCCGGCGATGCAGCATGCCGAGCTCAAGGTCGACGTCCTGACCTCCGCGCTGAACGTCGTCGTGACCAAGGGGCCCGTCCGGAACGTCACCGTGGGCGGCATCCCGGCGCACGAGCCCGAGCTCCGCGACGCCCTGGAGGGTGCGCTCCGACAGCTCGCGTCACTGACCGAGGACCACGACGAACGCATCGCCCTCGTCGACCGCGCGCACGAGGTCCGCCGGTGGACCACGTGGTGAGCCTCGCCTGCCCGTCCTGCGGGACCGTGGCTCAGGACGGCTCGAAGTTCTGCGAGCAGTGCGGGAGCCCCCTGACGGCACCGGTCGTCGTCGCCGAGGCCCCTGTCACGCCCACCGCCGCCCGCAGCTGTCGCGCCTGCGGCGGGTCGATCGCCGACGACGGCTACTGCCAGGACTGCGGCACGCCCGCGGCGAGCGAGCGGGACCACTGGGCAGAGGCACCGTCCGCGACCCTGGGTGGGGTGTGCGACCGCGGCGTCCGGCACTCCAAGAACGAGGACGCGATGGCGCTCGGGCTCGCGGGAAGCACGCGGGTGCTCGTCGTGTGCGACGGCGTCTCCAGCGTCCCGGACTCCGACATCGCGAGCCTCGCCGCAGCGCGTGCCGCCCGTGACGTTCTCGTCGCCGGTGTCGTGGACGGGGAGAGCGACACCGGCCGGGTCTCCGCGTGGAGCGCGCTGCTCGTCCAGGCGGCTGACGCCGCGAGCAAGGCGATCGCCGCCGCCGTCGGCGACATGGGCGGCCGCCACGACCCCCCGTCGTGCACGTTCGTCGCCGCGGTCGTCGACGGCCCGCACGTCGTCGCGGGCTGGTTGGGTGACTCGCGGGTCTACTGGCTGCCCGACGACGGCGACCCGATCCAGCTCAGCTCGGACGACTCGGGCGCCAACGAGCTCATGGCGCTCGGCGTCCCGCGTGCCAAGGCCGAGTCGTCGCCGCAGGCGCACGCCATCACGCGGTGGCTCGGCGCCGACGCGCACGACGTCGTGCCCCGCACGGCGCCGACCCGCGCGCAGGGACCAGGCTGGGTGCTCGTCTGCTCCGACGGCCTCTGGAACTACTGCTCCGAGGCGACCGCGATGTCCGAGCTGGTGGCCCGCTCGCAGGCCGTGGCGGGCGACGCCCCGGAGGCGATCTGCGGCGAGCTCGTGCGCTGGGCCAACGAGCAGGGCGGCGCAGACAACATCACGGCCGCACTCACCCGGATCGAGGTCGTGCCGGGCGCGACCACGGTCGATACTGTCCACAGCTGATCTGCCCTGGTCCGTCCACCGACCGCTTTCCGAGAAGGAGCCACAGTGGCCGAGTTCCACACCGAGGTGTTCCAGAACGAGTTCCTCTCCGAGGGCGCCACGGACGTGCACGCGATCGTGACCGTGACCAGCTCCGGTGCGGGCACCGCGGGTGCGGCCTCGGCCACGGGCACCGTCGCCGAGATCGTCATGGTGGACACCTCGGGCTCGATGCAGGGCCCCAACATGGATGCCGCCAAGTACGCGGCGCAGGTGGCGGTGGACCAGATCGCCGACGGCACGTGGTTCGCGATCATCGGCGGCAGCCACGTGGCTCAGCGCGCGTTCCCCTACCCGAACGCCCCGGTCGCGATCGTCCAGATGGAACCCGGTGCGCGCAAGGAGGCCAAGCGCGCGATCAGCCTCATGGGCCCGTCGGGCGGCACCGCGATGAGCACGTGGCTCCGGCTGGCCGACCAGGTGTTCTCGCACGTCCCGCAGGCGACGCAGCGGCACGCGATCCTGCTCACGGACGGCCGCAACGAGTCGGAGCCGCGCGCGGACCTCTCCCGTGCGATCAGCGACGTGACGGGCCGGTTCCAGTGCGACGCGCGCGGTGTCGGTGCCAACTGGGAGGTCGCCGAGCTGCGGGAGATCGCGTCGGCCCTGCTCGGCACCGTGGACCTGATCCGCAATCCCGCCGACATCGCCGAGGACTTCCGGAACCTGGTCGCCGAGTCGATGTCCAAGGGCGTGGCCGACGCGGAGCTGCGGGTCTGGGCACCGCAGGGCGCGCAGGTGCTCTTCGTGCGGCGCGTGGCGCCCACGGTCGAGGACCTGACGGCCCGGCGCACCGAGGTGAACGCCCTGACGGGTGCGTACCCGACCGGCGCGTGGGGCGACGAGTCCCGCGACTACCACGTGGCTGTCCGGGTTCCCTCGAAGCCGGTCGGCGCCGAGCAGCTCGCCGCACGCGTGCAGATCGCCGTCGGCGGCGAGGTCCTCACGTCAGCACTGGTCAAGGCTCGCTGGTCGGACGACACCGCGCTGACCGCCACGATCAACCCCGAGGTCGCGCACTACACGGGACAGGCTGAGCTCGCGTCGGCCATCCAGGAGGGTCTGGCGGCCAAGGCTGCGGGCGACGAGGCGACGGCGACGGTCAAGCTCGGCCGCGCCGTGCAGCTCGCCCAGGAGACCGGCAACGAGGAGGCGACCAGCAAGCTCCGCCGTGTCGTGGAGATCGACGACGAGGAGAAGGGCACCGTCCGGCTCAAGCGCGACGCGGCCAAGCTCGACGAGATGGCGCTCGACACCGCCTCGACCAAGACCACGCGGGTTCGCCGGTGAGCACGGTCCAGTGCCCGAACGGCCACGCCTCCGAGTCGACCGACTACTGCGACGTCTGCGGCAGCCCTATCGCGGCAGCCGCGCCCGTCGCGGCTGATCCCCCGGCGCCGGCCGCGACCGCCGCCCCGACCACCTGCAGCAACTGCGGCGCCCCTGCGGCCGCGGGCGCGCTGTTCTGCGAGACGTGCGGCTACGACTTCACGACCGGCTCGCTCCCGGTCGCCGCCTCGACCCCGACCCCCGTGGTCGCGCCGCCGACGCCGACGACTCCCCCGCCTGCGGGCCCCGACGCCTGGGTAGCCGAGATCTGGGTGGACCCCGACTGGTACGCGGCGCAGAGGCCCGAGGACCCGATGCCGTCCGCCGGTCTGCCCGGACTGGTCCCGCTCCGGGAGCGCAGCGTCCTCGTCGGTCGCCCTTCGGTGTCCCGCGGCATCCACCCGCAGGTCGACTGCGGCGCCGACTCCGGCGTCTCACGCCGGCACTGCCAGCTGAACACCGACGGTCAGCGGTGGTGGGTCGAGGACCTGCAGTCGGCCAACGGCACCTATGTCAGCCGGCCGGGCGACCCGGTGCCGACGGCCCCGATCCCTACGGGTCAGCGCCGCGAGCTCGAGGACGGCGACCGGCTGTTCCTCGGTGCGTGGACCCGGATCGTCATCCGCAAGGCTCTGCCGGGCGAGGTCTAGGACCGCTGGTACTCGGAGTCGACGTCGATCGTGGCCGCCGACGGTCGGCGGCAATGAGCCGCACCGTGGCCCGGTCAGGCACCCGCCGACGCGAGCTCGGCGTTCGCGCGCTCGGTCACGAGCAGGAGCACGCGGCCCGCCACCTCGAGGTCCTCCGCCGGGACGTCGCCGTAGAGCCGTTCGGTGATCCCGGCGGTCTGCCGCTGCAGCTCGTCGGTCAGCGCGCGCCCCGCGGGTGCGAGCTCCAGCCGTTCCCCGTCGTCGACGACGAGTCCGCGGGTGACCGTGGCCCGCACGGTCGACCGGGCGACGTCGTCCTCGACCTTCAGGCCGGAGCGGATCGCGGCGAGCACGTCGGAGCTCCCCCGAGGCCCGCCCCTCAGCAGATTCAGCGCCACCGACTCCTCGAAGGTCAGACCGAGCCGGGTCAGCCGGGTCTGGAGCACCGCCCGGGTGGCGACCGCTGCGCGTCCGAGTACTTGCCCGTTGAGCGTCATGACGTCTCCATTCGTTGGTATGACTAACGTTAGACACGTCGACGTCGATCCGGCAAGACGTTAGGACGACCAACGGTTCTGCTAGTCTCTCGCACATGCCCACCCGTGTCGGCGCGCTACCGAGCTGGCTGCTCAGCCAGACCTCGACGCACGCGCACCGTCTCCTCGTCGAGCGACTCTCGGCCGTCGGCGCCCGCGGTTACGACTACCGCGTCCTCGCGTACCTCGACGAGGAGGGCCCGGCGAGCCAGGCAGACATCGGCCGCGGCACCGCGATCCACCTGAGCGACATGGTCGGCACCCTCAACGACCTCGAGGCCGCCAGGCACGTCGCCCGGGTGCCGGACCCCGCCGACCGACGGCGCAACGTCGTGACGATCACGACGGCGGGTGCGACCCGCCTCGCGCAGCTGTCCGTCGAGGTGGAGCGGGTGCAGGACGAGCTCCTGGCACCGCTGTCCGCGAAGGAGCGCGACGAGCTGACGAGGCTGCTCGGACTCGTCCTCGCGCATCACGTCCCCTAGCGGGCCATCCCAGCGCGCGCGGCGAGGCCGTCGATCACTCGTGCGTCCCCAGGATCGCCCCGCCGACGCGGTCCGTGAGGATCCGCCCGTCCGCAGCGACCGCGATGACCGCTGCCGCACCATGGTCGCTCGCCCACGGCACTCCGTCGGGCCCGAGCGCGAGCACCGAGGTCGCCAGGACGTCCGCCGTCGTGAGGTCGGAGGCGACCACCGTGGCCGAGAGCAGCCCCGTCACGGGCTCCCCCGTGCGTCCGTCCCACACGTGCGCGCCGCGCTCGTACGTCCCCGAGGTCGCGACCGCAGCGTCGCGCACCTCGAGCACCGCCAGGAACGTGTCCGGGGCAGCCGGGTCGCGGATGCCGACGTGCCAACCACGCCCGTCCTCCGGTTCCCCGCGCGTCACCACGTCACCACCGGCGTTCAGGCAGAACCGACGCAGCCCTGCGGCGACGAGGACGTCCGCTGCTCGTTGCGCGGCCCAGCCCTTCACCACGCCGTCGGTGTCGAACCCACCGTCGGGCCGTCGCACGGAGAACGCCCCCGCGGAGTCCGCCCACGCCCGGCCGGCGATCGCGAGGACCTCGCGCAGGTCCTCCGACATCTCCGCGGGGCTCACCTCGCCCCGGGCGTACCTGCTCACCTCGCTGTCCGGGTCGAACCGGCTGAACCGACGGTCCGCCGCGCGCAGCGATCCGAAGGCGCGCTCGACGACCGCGGGCGTCTGCTCGTCGGCGTCCCGCACGTCCACCGACATCGGGATCCCCATGACCGTCTCGCGGTAGCGCACGGGCTCAGCCGTGCTGGTCGATCGCGGACTGGACCGAGTCCGCGTAGCCCTGCGACGTGTAGGTCGCGCCGGAGACGGTGTCGATCTGCGCCGACTGCGCTGCGATGACCTCCTGGGCGAGCAGCGGGGCCGCACGCTCGTTGATCTGGACGCTCTCGCGCTCCCGGTCGGGCACCTGCAGCGTCTGCACGTCCGTGATCTGGTTCCCGGTGAACGTCACCGAGACCTGGACCGACCCGTACCGGTTCTGCTCGACGGAGCCGACGATCGTCACCGTGTCCGACGTCGCGCTGGATCCGATGTCGGTGCTCGTCCCGGCCGACCCGGCGTCCGTCGTCCCGCTGCTCGCGGAGTCGTCGCTCGTCGACCCGGTGCTCGCGGAGTCGTCGCTCGTCGACCCGGTGCTCGCGGAGTCGTCGCTCGTCGACCCGGTACTTGCGGAGTCGTCGCTCGTCGTCCCGGTGTCCGGTGCGATCGAGTTGGCCACGTCCTGCACAGGCGCGAACTTCGCCACGCCCGCCGCTGACATCGCCACGGTCGCGCCGACGAACAGCCACGTCCCGCGCCACGGTCGGGTACTCATCTCAGACCAGCTCCTCTCGATGGATGGCGGTCGCCGGCACGCCCAGGTCGCGCGCAGACCGCTCGACCGTCGTCACCATGGCGTCAGGGCCGCAGACGAACACGTCGCGCTCGGCGATGTCGGGTACCAGTGCGCGCAGGTGCGCAGGTGCCAGCGGGTCGTACCGGAGCTGTTGACGTCGGCCGGCCACCGGCACGTACCGCATCCACGGCGATGGCGTGAACTCCGCGGCCAGCGCGAGCCCGTCGGCGGCGTGCGCACGATGGACCACGACGATCTCGTGGCCTCGCGCCAGCAGCTCCTCCGCGAGGGCCCGGACGGGGCCGATGCCCGCGCCCCCGGCGACCAGCAGCACCTTGCGCGTCGCGGCGCGGTCGGCAGTGAACCGACCGAACGGCCCTTCGACCTGCACGCGGACGCCGGGCCGCAGGGCCGTGACCGCTGCCGAGTGGTCGCCCAGCGCGCCCACCGTGAATCGCATCCGGTCGCCCGTCGGCACCATCGACAGCGAGTACGGGTGCGCGGTTCCCAGGTGTCCTCGGGTCAGGAAGCGGACGAGGAAGTACTGGCCGCCACGCGCGTTCAGCTGGTCGAGCCCGGTCCCCGTCAACCAGACGCTCGCGAGTCCGTTCGCCTCCGGAACGACCCCTGCTACGCGCAGGCTGTGCCGCCGGTGGGCGACGAGAGGCAGGACGACGCGCCAGGTGAGGATCGCAGCGGCCGTGCCGGAGTAGAGGACGATCCACGCGACGCGCGCTGGTGCGTCGGTGACGAAGTGCGTGCCACCCGCGATCTGGTGGAAGAAGGTGAGGAAGATCCCGACGTAGATCGTCAGGTGCAGGGCGAACCAGAGCTCGTACGACAGCTTCAGGCGAGCGAGCCGCACGCTCGACAGGCCGACCACGAGGAAGAGCACCGTGCCGATGAGCGCCGGCCAGAGGTATGGCTGCGTGGCCAGGATGCTCGGGACCTCCGCCCACACCGAGGTGGCGTCGAGGAGCGCACCGCCGACGATCATCAGCAGCACGTGCGTCATCACCAGGAGCACGACGGTGGTGCCGAGCGACCTGTGCCAGGAGACGAGGCGGTCGAACCCGACCGCCCGCTCGAACCACGGCACCCGGGCGACGAGCAGGAGCTGCGCGCACACGAGGAACGACGCGAGCAGACCCGCCAGCTCGCCGACGCTCATCAGCGCGCCGCCGGGCGTCGCGCCGGCGACACCGGCGGTGCCGAACCACCAGAACGCCAGGACGGCCAGCGTGCCCAGCCACATGCCGACGAGCGCGCCCGGAACCCGCCTGAGGGGCGCGGGCCGGCGGGCAGCCAGCGTCCCGACCGGGCTCTCGACTCGGACCGTCGTCGTCATGTCACCGAGTGTGAGGCCCAATTCTCCGAGCCGCCTCGGAGCAACCTGTGAGCCAGCGATGCGCCCCGAAGCCACGCTGGACGGCTGGTCGCCACGGCTCGCATGCAGGAGGGTGGACGCATGAGAGCGACGAGCGACATCGCCGGCGTCTTCGACCGGGTCGCCGACACCTATGACGACGTCGGCGTCCCGTGGTTCGGGCCCATCGCCGGAGGGTTGGTCGACGAGCTGGACGTCCAGCCCGGCGAGCGCGTGCTGGACGTCGGCTGCGGCCGCGGTGCAGCGCTGCGACCCCTCGCGCTCGCGACCGGTCCGAGCGGTCGGGCGCTCGGCATCGACCTCGCGCCGCGGATGGTCGAGCGCACGCGATTGGATCTGCGCGATCTTCCACAGGTCGACGTGCAGGTCGCCGACGCGATGGCTCCGGGTCTGCCGCCGGCGTCGTTCGACGTCGTCTCGTCGTCCCTCGTGCTCTTCTTCATGCCGGACCCCGCGGCCGCCCTGCAGGCGTGGGCGCAGCTGCTCGTCGGGGGCGGCCGGCTCGGGGTGTCCACGTTCAGCGCGCAGGACGACCGCTGGCGCCAGCTGGACGACGTGTTCCTGCCGTACCTGCCCCCCGAGATCCTCGATGCGCGCACGAGTGGCCGCACCGGCCCGTTCGGCTCCGACGACGGCATGGAGCGGCTCGCAGCGGGTGCGGGCCTCACCGAGATCCGGACGTCCCGCCGCACCGTCACCGCCGTGTTCCGGGACGCGGAGCACTACCTGACGTTCTCCTGGTCCCACGGTCAGCGGGCGATGTGGGAGCGGGTGCCGGAGTCCGAGCGCGAGGGTCTGCAAGGCACCATCACGACCATGTTCGACGGGTTCAGGGAGCCCGACGGGACGGCACGCCTGCATCAGGACGTGCGCTACACGCTCGCGCGGGCCCTCTGACAGGCGTTGCCACTCGCTCCCCTCGATCGACCCCGGCTCGTGCCGTATGGCGGAGCGTCGTTGCTGGCACACTGGCGAGATGGGGGCTCCTGATCCGGTCGAGTTCAGCGCCGCGTGGGCGGCCGAGTGGAACGCGCGCGACCTCGACGCGGTCCTCGCGCGCTTTGCGGACAAGGTGGTCTTCTACTCCCCCTTCGCGGCACACGTGCTGCCCGAGACGGGCGGCGTGCTGCGCGGCAAGGACGAGCTCTACCGGTACTGGACGGAGGGCCTCCGTCTCGTCCCCGACCTCAGGTTCACCGTCGAAGGGGTCCATGCCGGGATCAGCTCGCTGATCCTGCACTACCGCAACCAGCGGGACGTCCTGGTCGACGAGGTCCTGATCTTCGACGAGGACGGCCTGGTGATCGAGGGCCACGGCACGTACCCGAGCACCGTGCCCACCAGCTGGCCCGGCGAGGACGAGACGAGCGGCTAGGTCGCCGGGCCGGTCAGCCGGTCGCAGCCGTCGCTTCCAAGGGGCCCGGCCGGCCGAGCAGATAGCCCTGCGCCCACGGCACGCCGAGGTCCTGGACGACGGCGAGCTCCGCGGGTTCCTCGACGCCCTCGGCGATGAGCTGCGCGCCTACCTCCTGCGCGAAGGACACCATCGCACGGGTCAGCGCGCGCTTCTCGGTGCTCCGGTGGATCCCGGAGATCAAGGAGATGTCGAGCTTGATGATGTCGGGCTGGAGGCGGACGAGGTGCCGGAAGCCCGCGTAGCCCGCACCCAGGTCGTCGGCGGACAGCCGCGCTCCCTGCATACGCAGCCCGGCGAACGCCCCGCGCACGGCCGTGTAGTCCTCGATCGGGACGTGCTCGGTCAGCTCGATGACCATGCGCGACGCCAGGTCCGGCGGGAACAGCTCGTGGTCCAGCATGTACAGAGCGGTGGCGGGCGACATGTTGATCGCGAGGAACAGAGGTGCGGCCATCTGCTCCAGATACGCGAGTGCCGCCCGGGCGGCCGCCCACTCCATCTCGACGCCCAGACCGACCGAGAACGCGTCGGCGAACCAGCGCTCGGGTCCCCCGTGGTGCGGCTCCGCGAAGCGTGCGAGCGCCTCGTGGCCCACCACGTGCATCGAGGACGTGTCGACCACGGGTTGGAAGACCATCGCCCGGGAACCGTTGTGCAGGACGTGCTCGATACGTCTCCGCGTCCGGGCGGCGTCCTCGTCGCGGGGGCCGGCGGCGGCGTGGCTCGTGTGGCGCAGCGTCGCGTAGAGCTCACGGGTCTGCAGCAGGTTCGCGATCCGCAGGCACGTCTCGGTGGTGTCCAGCGGCTTGGTGAGGAAGTCCTGCGCCCCCAGCCCGAGCGCGCGGTTGCGGGCGCCCGTCGTCGTGTCCGCCGTAAGGACCAGGACGGGCAGGTACGTACCCGCCGCGTGGGCCTGGATCTGCGCGAGGACCTCGAAGCCGTCGACGTTCGGCATGTGCAGGTCCAGCAGGACCAGGTCGGGGCGGACGTCGGCGAGAAGTCCGTCGACCTTGCGCGCGTCCGTCTCCGTGACGACCCGCTCGATGCCCTGCTGCACCAGGAGCGAGCGCAGGAGGAGGACGTTGCCCAGGTTGTCGTCGACGACCAGCACGACCATCGCGGAGAAGCGCTCCAGGGTCCTAGCCTGCATCGACGCCTGCCCCGACCCGGTCGAGCGCGGCCAGGATCTCGCGCAGGTCGAGCGGCTTGGTGAGGTACTGCTCCGCGCCGAGCTCGAGAAGCCGGCGCGACTGCCCGGCCGTGGCGTCGGCCGTGAGGATCAGCACCGGTGCCTCGTGGGTGTCGGGGTCGTCCTTGAGCGCACGCAGCACGTCGGCCCCGGAACGGTCGGGCAGGTGCAGGTCGAGGAGCACCAGGTCCGGGCGGTGCGCACGGGCGAGCTCGAGGCCGAGCCCGCCGGAACCTGCGTGGATCAGGCGCCAGCGTGGCCGCAACCGGAGGAGGTGCTCGATGATCTGGACGTTCGGCACGTTGTCCTCGACATACAGCAGCGTCAGGCTGCGCGCGCCCGGACCCTGCTCGACGAGCTGTGCGGTCCCGTCCTCGGCGCGTGCACCGGTGCCCAGGTGCGCGGGGATCGCCCTCGGCAAGGAGACGGTGAACGCCGAACCCCGTCCGAGCTCCGAGTCCACGGTCACCGACCCGCTCATGAGCGCGCTCAACGACCTCGTGAGCGTGAGGCCGATACCGGTCCCGTCGATGCCGGTCGACTCCGCGCCCAGCCTGTCGAACGGGGTGAACAAGCGGTCCTGGAGGGCGTGCGGCACGCCCGGACCGTCGTCACGCACGGTGATCGCGATCTCGTCGCCGACCAGGCTCTGCTCCACCCACACCGAACCACCCGGATGGTTGTACTTGATCGCGTTCGACAGCAGGTTGAGCAGGATCTGGCGCAGCCGCTGCCGGTCGGCCAGCACGTGCCACCCCTCGAGCCCCGGCGTGTGCAGCAACGTGATGCCCGCCTGCTGAGCCATCGACGCCATCAGCTGCATGCTCTCGGCGACGAGATCGTCGGTCGGCACCGGCTCGAGGCTGACCGACATCTCGCCGGACTCGATGCGCGCGACGTCGAGGACGTCGTTGATGAGGTTCAGCAGGTGCCGCCCTCCCTTGAGGATCTGCGCCACCTCCTCCTCGTGCGGCGTGCCGGCCAGCTCGAACTCCAGCAGCTGCCCGAACCCGAGCACGGCGTTGAGCGGGGTGCGCAGCTCGTGGCTCATCCGGGACAGGAAGATGTTCTTCGCGGCGTTGGCCGCCCGGGCGGTGTGCTCGGCCTCGCGCAGGTGCTCGGCCGCCGCCATGCGGGGGGTGATGTCCTCGGCCGTGATCACGTAGCGCTCGGGCGGCCCGACCGGGTTGGGCACGGGGGTGGCCACCGACCGGATCCAGCGCTCGCTGCCGTCCGCCAGGATGATCCGGTGCTCCGAGTGCGCCGGCAGACCGAGCCGGGACGGGTCGACGAAGGTGCGGTGGACGCGCTCGTGGTCGTCGGGGTGCATCACGATCGCCCCCGGGTCGGACATCAGGGCTTCTGGACCGACCCCGAGGATCTTCGCCGAGCCAGGGCTGACGTAGAGGTTCTCGGGCGGGTCGATCTGGCGCAGGATGAAGACGGTCTCGACGCTCTCAGCGAGCTGTCGGAGCCTGCTCTCGTTCTCGCGTGCCGCTTCCTCGGCGGCCCGCTGAGCCGTCACGTCACGGAGCGCCGTGATCACGATCGGCTCGGGGCCCGAGTGGTCCAGCGCGAGAATGACCTCGATCGGGAAGGTCGTCCCGTCGCGGCGCAGTCCCGACGTCGGCGGGAGCTCCTCCGCCTCGAGCCGCATGGTCGTGAGGAACCGCTCGCGTCGTTCGAGGTGGCGGGGACGAGCGTCCAGCGGCAGCAACATCTCGATCTGCGTGCCGACGAGCTCGGCGGGCTCGTAGCCGAACATCTGTGCGCCCCGCGTGTTGGCGGTGAGGATGACGCCGTGGACGGTCACGAAGAAGATGCCCTCGGGCACGGCCTCCAGGAGTGAGGCGGAGCGTGCGGCCTCCCGCTCCTCGTTGCTCACCGGCCGGGAGATCGACGCCACCCCGGTGATCACGCCCTGGTCGTCACGGACGGGCGAGAGCGACATCACGACCTCGACCAGGTTCCCGTCAGCACGCAGCCGAGAGGTCCGGAACCCGCTCGAGGCCTCACCATCGGCTGCCCGGGCGTGGCGGGTCCGCTCCTCGTCGAGCGCGTGCGCGGGGACCACGGTCTCGAACCTGCGCCCGATCATCTCCCCGGCGCTCTGGCCGTAGACGAGCGTCGCTCCCGGGTTCCAGGCGGTGATGACGCCGTCGAGGTCCTTCGCGATGACGGCCTCCTGCGAGGAGTCGACGATCGCCGCGAGAGCGAGCGCCACCTCGATCGACTGCTGCGGGGTCGCGCGGCCGGCAGTGATCTCGCTCATCCCCACCCCCGTACAGACTCCGGTCGTGCGGCGCGTCGTCGAGCCGTCGGCAGCGTCAGCATATTCCCGCACTGCCCCATTGCCTCCTCATCGGAATGCCTGGGCGGAATCTGCAGGAGACCGTCGGCTGGTTCTCCGCCAACCGCGTGACCTGGACGAACGCCCAGCCGACGGCGCCACGAATCGAGCCGCTCGACGACGAGGAATGGGTGAAGTTCCTGCATTTTCGGACGCAGCACAAATCCAGAAAGCGATCAACGTCGCGCACCGAGCCGATCCGCGCGGCACTACGCCGGCAGGTCGTCCACAGGGGTCAGCACGATGAGCGGGCTCTGTCGCATCATCAGGTCGACGTCGTCACGCCGCCATCTGCGCGCTGCCGCCTCGATGAGCGGCCGACGTTCGGCTGCGTCCGAGACGACGCGAGCGAGCGCGGGGACGTCCGCGGTGGCACCCGCCTTGAGGTGGATCGTGACGTGCGGGTCGGCCTCGACGTTGTGGATCCAGGCGCGCGTGCGAGGCGACGGCGTCCCCGAGATGAAGAGCGTCCCGTCGAGCTCGTGCAGGAAGATCTCGATGCGCCTCGGCTCGCCGGTGTGCCGGCCCGTCGTCGTCAGGTCGATGATCTGGCTGCGGTGCAACGCGGTGCGCACGGATTCGTCCATGCCCGTCACCCTGCGCCACCCCGGTGCTCACGGCAACGGCTCCGAGGGTCGCCCTTCCCGACGAGGCGTGAGGTGTGCCGCGGCCTCGGTCGTGGCGGGCACATGTGAGGCTGGGTCCATGGCGCCCTGGCTCACGAGATCGTCCACGACCGTCTACGAGAACACCTGGATCCGCGTCCGCGAGGATGCGGTCGACCGGCCCGACGGCGTCGCCGGCATCTACGGCGTGGTGACCGTCCGTAACCCTGCGATCTTCGTCGTACCGATGACCGACGACGACGAGGTGGTCCTCGTCGAGATCGAGCGCTACACGACCGGCGCGTCGCTCGAGGTGCCGGCCGGCGGTTCCGACGGCGAGGACCCGCTGCACGCCGCACAGCGGGAGCTGCGCGAGGAGACCGGTCTGGTCGCCGACCGCTGGGAGCAGATCGGCTCGATGTTCGCCCTGAACGGCATCAGCGAGGCCCCGGAGCACGTGTTCCTCGCCCGCGGTCTGCACCCAGCGGACCTACCCGCGGAGCACGCCGAGGAGGGGATCACCGCCGTCCGGACGGTCCCGTGGCCCGAGGTGCTGGACCTCGTCTCCGACGGCTCGATCACCGACGGGGAGACCGTCGCGGCACTGATGTACGCGGCGCTCGCCCTCGGCCGCGTCTCCTGACGGCGATGAACACCGACACGCGAAGGGACTACCCGGGCGACGGCCTGGACGAGGGCGACCTTGCGCCCACACCGTTGCAGCAGGTGCGCGAGTGGCTGGCCCAGGCCGTGGCGCGGCAGGCGGAGAGGGGCGACGTCCCGGAACCGACGGCACTGTCCGTGGCCACCGTGGATGCCCACGGCATGCCCAACGTGCGGACGGTCCTCATGCGGTTTCTCGACGGCGCGGGCCCGGGCTTCGTCACGAACCTCGGGTCCACCAAGGGAGCGGAGATCGCCGCGACCGGCGGCATCGCTGCGGCCCTGACCTGGCCGGCGATGTACCGGGCCGTGCGGTTCCGCGGCCGCGCGGTCCCTCTCTCGCGCGACGAGGTCACGGCGTACTTCCGAGCGCGGCCCTGGGGGTCGCGGATCAGCGGCTGGGCCTCGGAGCAGTCACGCCCGCTCGCCGACCGTGCGACGCTCGTGGCCGCCTACGACACCTGGGCGCAGCGGTTCCCCGACACCGGTTCGCCGCTCGACGTGCCCGTGCCGGACGACTGGGGAGGCTGGCGGATCGACTGCGACGAGATCGAGCTCTGGGCCGGTCGCCGGGACCGGCTCCACGACCGACTCGTGTTCATGCGCACGGGACCGGGCGATCTCGCCTCGACGACCGCGTGGAGCGTCGAGCGACGCCAGCCCTGACGGGCGCGCTCGTCCGACCCTCGACCGCCGCGGTGCTCGCCTGAGCGAAAGCCGCCGTCGTACCCTCGCGCCCGTTCGCGGGCAGGGCAGCTGTGCTCAGGGCGCCGTGAAGCCGGTCACCTTGTGGGACCCGTCGCAGTACGGCTTGATCGCGGACGCCCCACAGCGGCACAGCGCCACCGTCGCCCGACGCCGAGGGACGGGCGTGCCACGTTCGTCGGTGATCTCGACGTCGCCGCGCACGAGGATGGGGCCGTCGGGGCAGGCGACGATCGTTGCCCTGCGGGGGGTCGAACGCTCTGCCGGGTTCACGGGACCCGCAGCGACGTGGTGCCTGAGCGCCAGCTGGACAGCAGGTGCTCACCGACGAGGTCGTCCAGGTACAGACAGGTGGCCGCCCCGAACAGGATGTCGTGGACGAGCTCCGGCTCGTCCTCGGCGAGCGCCCCGGCGAGGTCACGGCCGGCGATCTGCTCGTGCACCGCGTCGGCCTCGACGTGCTCGTCGAAGTACCACGTGGTCTCGGCGTCGAAGCCCAGTCGACGGAACCCGTCGCCGTAGAGACGGCTCGGCAGCGACGACGTCATCTCGAACGCGGCGAGATGACCGGCGATCGCACCGCGCCACCGTCGGTGCAGCCCGAACAGCGACATGACGTTGACGGACGCGAGCGTGACGGCCGGGAGCTGTTCGACGTACGCGCCGTACTGGGCGTCCAGGCCCGCGCCCTGCATCGTGCGGGCGAACAGCTGGCAGTGCATCCGATCGGGATCGCCACCGCCATACTCGTCGGCCTGGATCTCCACCAGCGCCGCCTTCGGGCGTCCGGTGAGGCGAGGGATCGCCCAGGTGTGAGGGTCGGCCTCCATGAGCTGGTACACCGAGCGATGCTGGAGAAGCTCGGACACCTCCCGCACGCTCGCCTGCCGCGCGACGTACCGCGCGACACTCGGCCCGGGCGAGGGTGCGGTCAGCGCGAACAGCGCGTCGGCGACAGCACGGCGGGCCGGCTCGACGCCGTCGGGCACGTCCACCCGGTGCGCAAGGTCCGCCTCGTACGCCCGCTCGAGGACACGGCGGGCCTCCAGCAGCGACGGCTCCCACTCCCACTCGTCGTCGACACCCTCGAAACCCCGGTAGGACAGCTGGTACATCACGTACAGCGCGAGCTGGAGGTCGTCATCCTCGAGGAGGTCGGTCGAGCGTTCGACAACTCTTCGCGCGAGCGAGGTCAGCTCGACAGTCCCGCTGCTCGTGACCGGCGAATGCAGCAGATCGGTCACCGCGAGACTGAGTGGGCCCCTGGGGGCGGGAAGCTTCACGGGCGGTCCTCCTACGGCGCCGGCGTTCGCTCCCCTGCTCTGGAGGACGGAGTGCTTCCGAACAGGGTCACACGTGCCGACGCCACCGCAACTGGACCGGCTACCGAGCCTGCGCCTCGTGCAGCACTGCGTGGGCCGCCTGCCAGCGGATCGCGGGGACTCTGTACACGCGCTCTACTGCCCGCTGTGACTCGAGCGGTCCGGTGGTGGGCGGGTCGCGTCCTGCCTCCGTCCAAGGACCGGGCGGCTGCCCGCCGAAGACGTCGTGACCGCGTGCACGGAAGGGCGTCAGGACTCCGACGGGTCCCAGCCCGGCATCCCGGGCCAGTGCGCCCACTCCTCGAAGTGCTCGGCGCGTCCGTCCGGCGCGAATCGCAGGATCCACAGGTCGCGGTACTCGTGCGGCTCGGCGCCGAGGTACTGCACCTCGGCACGCACGACGGCGGTCGCGCCGTCGACTGCCACGACGTCCCACGTCATGCGGAAGGGGGTGTCGTCGGGCCAGAACTCGCGGATCTCGTCGAGCCCTCGTAAGCCTTCGTCGTAGGCCGATCGCAGGTACTGCGCGTCCGGGGTGAAGAGCCGCTCCACGGCACCGACGTCCTGGTCGCGCCAGGCGCGCTCGTACGCATCGACCCACCCTGCGATGTCCACACCCCCAAGTGTGCCGAACTGGCGCCGTGTCGGCACGGCGATGCGCTTCCTCACCGAGGCTGACCTACGGACTGGCCACGTCACGCACGGGTCCGCCCCGCGCTCGCCGCTCAGGTGGTCACGCACCCCCGCCGGGTGTCCCTCCAGCACCGCCGACAGGAGCACCCGTGGCTCTCGCCGCAGCAGCCGCCGCGTCGATGCGCTGCTCGACCCGGTGCAGGGCCTCCATAGCCTCTTCGTAACGCCGGAAGGCGTCGGCTCGCGCGGTCGCACGGGTCTCCCGGCCCACTCGGGACGGATTGCGGGTGCCACGGTCGGCTTCCGTGAAGGCGCGGTAGGCCTCTCGGGACCCCTCGCGCGCTTGCATCAGCGGTCGGAGCTCGTGGCGCACGGCGGCGGCGACATCCTGTCCGTGCACGCGGGCGTCGATCTCCTCGATGAGCAGCTCGTAGTCGGTGTGGGCTCGATCGTGTGCAGCGAGGGCCTCGGCGTAGCGTTCTCGCGCCAGGACCAGGTGCCGGTTGTTCTCGGGTAGGCCCGCTGCTTCGAAGGCACGTAGGCGCCGCATCGCGACGCCCAGCTCGTTCACGCGTACGTCGGCCATCTCGTAGACACGTTCCCGGCGAGCTCCGTTCGTGAACACGCTGTCGTAGAACGCCGCCGCCGCGTCGTGGTGAAGGTCCCCCGCGACGAACGGCTCCGCGGCACGGGCCCCTGTCTGCGCCTCCCATGCCGCCTTCACCGTCTGCGGGTCGAAGTTCCGGAGCACCCTGTCACCGGCAGCGCGGGCGTCTTGTACCTGCGCATGTGTCGCTCCGGGCATGGTGCGCTCGAGATGCAGCCTTGCCATGCGGAACCACTGGAGCGCGTGCTGCGCCTCGTGCGCAATGGTGTCGCAGGCGTCCGCGAACTGCTCGGGTGTCGGATCCCTGTGCGCGACGAGATCGCGGTTGATGTGCAGCTCCCACACCGAGGCGGGCTGACGGCCGAACTGGTCGGGCCTCGGGTTGTGCAGGTGGTTGGGGATGAGTGGTGGCGCACCCGACGCGACGAGCCGCCGGTTCGTGATCTCGAGGATGGCGTCGAACCGGGCCTCGGGGGTCATGGTGCGGTAGCGGTCGTAGAGCGGGACCAGCTCGGCGGCGAGCGCCCGCGCCTCCGGACCGAGATGCTCGACGACGAGTGCGGCATCCCTGCCACCCGGGCCGCCGGTCGTCGCTCGCGGCGACTTCGTCGACGCAGGTTCTGCCACGAGCCGCACGTCGGTCTGCCGCTCCCACCCGGGCGACTTCGCGTCGAGGTACTCGGTCGCCTGCTGCACATGCTCCGTCGCCCCGTCGCCCGTGAAGTGCACCTCCACCTGACGCCCGTGGCCCGAGTCGATGATCACGACCGTTCCGTCGAACACCGTGCCAGCGTTGCGCGCCAGCCCCTCACGGTGCGCCTCGAACCGCGCGATGAGCGCCTGCCGCTCGGGGACCGGCAGGTTCGCACCGAGGCCCGTCCCACCGTGCAGCTCGGCGTGGAGCCGCTGCCATCCGCCGGCCTCGGTGAGCAAGGATCGAACCGCGACCTCGGAGAGCCTCCCGGCCGGGACCGTGCCGGGTCCGTCGCTGGTGGGGACAGCCCGCCCGGCTCCGCGCTCTGCCTTGCCTGAGGCTTCCGGCACGGTGACCGCGGGACTCCGCGAGCCACCACGCCATGCCTCGTACTCCTTCGCGACACGGCTGTTGATGCGCGCGAGGCCGAGGTCCATCGCGACGTTCTGGACGACGCCGTCGACGATGAGGTCGGCGAGCTCGTTCGCGTTCTTCGGCAGTGCCTTGCCCTCGACGACGAACTTCAGGGCGGTCTCGGTCGCCGTCATGTAGACGGAGGAGGTTCCCGCGGCCATCGCGCTCGCGGTGAGCTCGGCGAGCTTCGTGCCCGCAAGGTTGGGGATCCTGTCGATCCGCGCCTTGATCGCGACCTGGAACCGCGCCTGCAGTGCGCCGCCGAGGTATGTCATGAGGGCGCTCACCCCGGCAGCCTGCACGAGGCTCGCGAGGCCCAGGCTCGTGCGCTGGTTGTAGTGCATCTCCGCGGCCCGGCCGAGCCCCTCCTGCGTGAGGGTGTAGCCACCGGCGACCAGCGCCGAACCCGTCAGGCCGAGCCCGCCCGACGCGATGCCCGCCGCGATCGTGCCCGTGGTCTTCAGTCTCTCGAGCCACTTGACCGCGGTGCCCGCGCCCGTCATGACGCGGTTCTCGTACGCCGAGAAGCGTTTGGCTGCCTCGGCGGTCGACTGCTCGGCCATGGCGATGATCGGGACGGCCAGCTCGTACTGGCGATCGCGCAGCAGCGGCCATGCACGGACGATGAGCTCTCGCGGCGAGTCCCAGATGTGGATCGACGGGTACGCCGTGCTGCCCTCGCCGAGCGCCTCGGAGACGTGCCGGACCGCCCCGAACCCGATGCGTCTCGCGTTGATGGCGCTGCGCTCGACGTGCATCTGCTGCAGCTCGTGCCACACCTCGGTCGTCTCCTTGAGCGCCTGGCGCAGCTTCGCGAGCTCCTCGCGGTTCGAGACGCGCCGCGCGTACTCCTCGGGGTAGTCGTTGCGCAGGTCGTCGGCGGTCACGAAGCCCTTGGTCTTGTGGACGATCCCGGGCATCGGGTGCTGCCCCAGCGCTTCGCCGGGCGTCGGCCGCAGGCTGAGGTCCAGCGGCCGCTTCGTGATCTGCTCGACGGCCCACTGCCGGAACTCGGTCTCGGCCTTGACGTCCCACTCGGGCGGCTGTCGCACGTCGTCGGCAAGGAGCAGCCGTACGTCTACGGCAAGGTTCTCGTCGGGCCTCGGCGGCACGGCACGCAGCAGCCGACGCCGCTCCTTCAGGTAGTCGGGGTGCTGCTCGCGGACCGTGCCGTAGTAGCTGAAGTCGTCCCAGAGGCGCCGCACCCGTGCGTCGACGTCCCACGCGATCGTGAAGTGGTTGACGACCCGCTGCCAGTGCTGGAGCTGCTCCGCGGTCAGGGCGCCGAGCAGCGCCGGATAGCGCGCCTGCAACGCGGGCCGGATGTCCGGGCCGCCCTTCGGGATCGGCTCACGCGCGTGGACGCCCGCGAGCGAGTCCGGGGCGAGCTCCCGCTGGACGAGCGACGCGACGGCCCGGTTGCCGGCGTCGCGCTGCAGTTCGATGACGTCGTCGGGCCGCAGCAAGGACAGGGGCCGGGAGGGCGCACGCGCACGTCGCGCGTTGCCCTTTCCGGCCGTCGCACGGCCCGCGCGCTTCCCGCCCCGGTCGCCTCGCTCGTGGATCGGCACTCCCCCTCCTGAGTTCCCGTGCCTCCATCACCGCGCGTCGTGCCCGGTGCCTCCAGGCCGTGCGCGCAGTCGGCCGTGCAGGCGTCGTTGCCCGTGCGGGCAGCGAGCCGATCCCGCTCGTCGATGAACCCAGATCGGCGGAACCAGCTCGACCGGGTCGATGCGAGACCTCGACCTCCCCACAGGGCAGCGACCGCACGGAGACCGGCCGCCCGGTGGCGTCGCCGAGGCAGCTGCGTGCGAGCACGCCGAGCCGTCCAGTGACAGGTTGCGGTTGCGCTGCCGCCGGATACCGTGAAATCCGGTCAAGCAGCGGCTGGCACGAACGAGGGCGCCGCACGTGCGATCGGCGTTCACACGTCGAGGAGACCACTCATGGCGGCAGGCCAGGACTCGCAGCACCCGCAGCGTTGCCACGAGTTCCTGTCGGACCTCGCCACGTACGGGACCTCCGCCAGGTCACCGCGTGAAGGGGCCCAGCGCGGCGGCGGGCTGCAGGACGTCCCATCGGCAGAGTGAGCGAACCGGGGCGACGGGGGCCTGCCGCCGCCCCTCGACGTCCTCAGGGAAGGAGCACTCATGAGTGCAGGACCGAAGGACGACGATGCCGCCCCGCGCGAACCCGTGGTCGAGGACCGGGGCGGCGGTGAGTCGCCCACGATCGCCCAGGCTGCTGACGACGTGGCGAGGACAGTCCTCCGCGACCAGGAGCGCACCGTGCCGGTCGCACCGACCACCCCCGACGAACGGAGGAGAACCCCGTGAGCCAGACGATGCCCGACCCGCTGCCGGGACCCGGCAACCCCGACATCACCCCGATCCCCGGCAACGAGCCACCACAGATTCCTGAGGAGCCGCGGATCCCGGACGCGCCGGACGACCCGACCGACCCGCCTGCGGACGACGGACCTGTGAACTCCGCCTGACGGTGTCCCCCGGGGCATCACGGTCACGTTCGGGAGCAGATGCCCGTCCGCCACGGCGAGTGCGTCGGCCAGGTCGCGGCTGCTCAGGCGGAGCGGGAAGCTCTGCCCGATCTCCAGCGTGTCATCGGTTGACGCGCTCGACCCGGTGCAGCCCGACGTCGCCGATCGCGCCGTCGTGGACGGACGCCGTCATGAACGTCGCGAACGGCTGCCGGCGCCGGTCCGTGGGTGAGCCGGGATTCAGCAACCGCATGCCGGCCGGAGTCACCGTGTCCCACGGGATGTGGCTGTGCCCGAAGACCAGCACGTCAACGTCCGGGTGCTCGGCGTCGCAGCGGCTCTCCCGGCCGGTCGCAGGTCCTGTCTCGTGCACGACGGCCAGCCGGATCCCGGCCAGGTCGACCTGCGCGACTCGCGGGAGCATCTGGTGGAGCCCGGGTCCGTCGTTGTTGCCGTGGCACCCGACCAGTCGCCGGGACCGCGCCAGCAGGGTCTCGAAGAACTCGTCGGAGACCCAGTCCCCCGCGTGCACGACGACGTCCGCCGCCTCCACGGCATCCCAGACGGCTGCGGGGAGGTCGCGCGCACGGCGTGGCACGTGGGTGTCGGCGAGCAGGACGAGGTGCACGTGGAGATCATGGCGCCGATCGGCGAGCCCCACGAGCGCTCGTCACCTGCGTCGGTCGCTCCCGAGTGGCGGACGGTCCGCATCCGGCCTAGCGTCCGAGAACTCGACGGGAGGTCACCGTCGGTAGACCGTCGCCCGGGACAGGACGCGTCGCCGGACATGGGCAGGTGTGCCGCTTCGCGCGCACGCCGCAGACACACCAGTCGAGCGCCGAAGCGCTCGTCCCCCGTGCGGACGGTCGCGCTCGCGAGCGCCCGGCCGTTCTCCGGTCCGGGACCGGGGTCCGCTCCCAGCAACCAGTACGAGGTCGAGAGCCCTGTGACGACGCATGACACGGAGAACAGCCGCAGCACCGCGAAGGACTCGGCGCCCGCACCGGAGGACCCCCGCAAGCCGGACTCCCCGGACGACCTCACGAAGCGGTCCTGGAGGTACGTCCTGCACAAGACGCTGCGTGAGTTCAACCAGGACCAGTGCACCGACCTGGCGGCGGCGCTGACCTACTACGCCGTCCTGGCGATCGCCCCCGCCCTGCTCGCCCTCGTGTCGCTCCTGGGACTTGTCGGCGATCCGGCGACGACGCTGGACAAGGTTCTGGACATCGTCGGCGACCTCGGCTCGTCGTCCGCCGTGGACAGTCTCGAACCGATCCTCGACCAGCTCACCAAGGCGCCCGCTGCCGGGTTCGCGATGGTCTTCGGACTGCTCCTCGCGCTGTGGTCGGCGTCCGGGTACGTCGCGGCGTTCAGCCGCGGCATGAACCGTGTCTACGAGATCGACGAGGGACGCCCGATCTGGAAGCTCCGGCCGGTCCTGCTGCTGGTCACGATCGCGCTCCTCGTCATCGCGGTCGTCATCGTCGCGGCCGTGGTGCTCTCGGGCGACGTGGCCCGCTCCATCGGCGCAACGGTCGGCCTGAGCGACCAGACAGTAACCGTCTGGAACATCGTGAAGTGGCCCGTGATCGTGGCGCTGGTCGTCGTCGCCATCGCGATCCTCTATCACTCGACCCCCAACGTCCGGCAGCCGAAGTTCCGCTGGATCAGCGTCGGCGCCCTGGTCGCGATCGTGGTCTGGGTCGTCGCGTCGGTCGGCTTCGGGTACTACGCGTCGAACTTCGGCAGCTACAACAAGACCTACGGTTCGCTGGCGGGCGTGATCGTGCTGCTGCTCTGGCTCTGGATCACGAACCTGGCCCTGCTGTTCGGCGCCGAGCTGGACGCCGAGCTCGAGCGAGGCCGCGAGCTGCAGGGCGGCATCGCGGCTGAGAGAACGATCCAGCTTCCGCCCCGGGACACGAGGGCGAGCGACAAGCGGCGGGCCCAGCAGAAGGAGGACGAGCGCCGGGGCCGTGCCTTGCGGCAGTCGCGCGGCACGGCCACCGACAGCGACGACGACGACTGAGAGCACACGACGCCGATGCGGCTCGTCCGAGGGACGTGGCAGGGGCGCGGAGCCTCGGCTCGCCCGCACAGGCCGTCCCCCAGCTCTCCGCAGCGCTCTCGCTCACCGCACGCGCCCCTGCCTGTGTCGATCAGTGGCAGATCAGGTGCTTGCCTCGGACCCCGACGCGATCTGCGTCGAGTCACCCGCGTGCTGCACCTGGACACGTCGGGGCTTGGCCTCGTCAGCGACCGGGATGCTCAACGTCAGGACACCGTCGGCGTACGTGGCGGAGATCGCGTCCAGCGCCAGGCCGCGGCTCACGCTCAGCTGTCGGGCATACGTCCCGGACGGGCGCTCCTTGGCTAGCCACTGGACGTCACCTTCCGCGTGCGACGTCCGCTCGGCCCGGATCGTCAGGGTGCGGTCCTCGACGTTCACGTCGATCGATCCGGGGTCCACTCCCGGCAGGTCCATGTGCAGGACGTAGTGGTCGCCGGCGCGATACAGGTCCATCGGCATCGTCGCCGACGACCGCTCGGCCGTCAGCAGCTGACCGAACAGACGGTCGATCTCCTGGAACGGGTCGAATCGGGTAGCCATGACCCTCACCTCCTCGCATTCAGGGCGCCGGACCATCCGGGCCCCGGGTGCTGTCCGAACCCTTCTCGGACTGGCTACAGGACACATAGTTAGCACTCTCACCCCATGAGTGCCAGTCCACCGATCGACGTCTTCTCGGCTGCTTCAGGTCACCGATCTCGCTGTCCGACGTGGCGTCTCCCCGCCTGGGGCACCCAGGGAGAGGCCCAGACGAAGACTCACCGCCGACCGGTACGGCGCTCGGGCGCGACCGTCCCGACCGTTGGGCTCACCGCAGCAGGGACCGAGCCCTCGTCGCTGACGTCTCGACCACACGCAGGCCGCGCGACCCCAGCGTCGGACCCGCCTGACGCCGCTCGACACGGGTCGCGAGCCGACGGGCGATCGTCGCGACGAGGGGAAGAAGGACCAGGGCGACGACCAGCAGACGTAGCCGCCGAGAGATCAGAGCCCACACAGGTGCCTCCGGAGTTCCGGTGAACCACCGACGCACCCTGCCCGACGTCAGCCTCCATCGTGAGCCCGCCGAGCGATCGACGCACGTCGGCATCTCACGGGCAAAGAGAACCGCCTCGGCCATCTCGACCGGCAGTCAGGCGTCCGGCTTCCCACACCGACCTGTCTCGCCGACCACCCGGCCGCGCCGGGCCCTCCTGGCAGAGGGGCGCTCCGGTGGCGGCCTCGGCCTCTCAGGCTTAGCGTCCCGGGATACCGGTCCGGAACCAGGGCCGGTCACCGCCGACCGGGACAGGACACGTCGCCGGGCATGGGCAGGTGCGTGGTGCTACGGCCCGCACACCGAGGACGAAGTGATTCGAGGGCGCCCCGGCGCCCCACCCCCGAGCGGACGGTCCCGCAGCAGAAGGCTGCTGGACCGCGTCACCCTCGGGCGAGCTCGTGCATGCCTCTCGCGGCACGAGCGCCCGGGTCTCCGTACGGGCGATTCGAGACGAGGAAGACCATGACTGACTACACCAGCAGCTACGCGGAACCGACGGGCACCACGTCCGGCACGACGGGCATGGGCACGGGCACGACCGGCACGACCGGCACGACCGGCACCGCGAAGGATGAGGCGGACCGCCTCCGGGAAGCGGCGTCGAAGACCGGCGGCCAGCTGCTCGAGGACGCCAAGAGCGAGGCCTCGGCGGTCACGCAGGAGGCTCGCCTCCAGCTCGGCGAGCTGTGGAGCCAGGCTCGCACCCAGGTGTCCAGCGAGGCCAGCACCCAGCAGAACCGGCTCGCGGGCGGGCTGACCTCGATCGGTGGCCAGCTCGCGCAGATGGCCTCGAGCCAGTCGGAGCAGAGCATCGCCACGGACCTCGTGCACGAGGTCGGCCAGCGCGTCGACAGTCTCGGCCGCTGGTTCGAGAGCCATGGCCCGGACGATCTGGTCGAGGAGGTCCGCGGCTTCGCCCGCCGTCGTCCTGTCACCTTCCTGGCGCTGGCCGCGGGCGCGGGCGTCGTGCTCGGCCGCTTGACCCGCGGGCTCAAGGACGCACCGGCCGAGGTGTCTCGCACTACCCCGCAGCCTGCGCAGTCACCTGTCCGCACCCCGGTCGCCACCTTCATGGATCCGGCTGAAGAGCGACCCCGGTTCACCGACGACCTTGCCTCGCCGGTGCCCAGCAGCGTCGGGTGGGACGAGCGATGACCGAGCCGTGGGAGGCCCCACCGCGGCAATCGGTCGGGGACCTGCTCGCGGACGTCACCCGCGACATCTCGACGCTTCTTCGCCAGGAGGTCGAGCTGGCCAAGGCCGAGGTGACGCAGTCGGCGAAACAGGCCGCCAAGGGTGGGTCGATGTTCGCCGGCGCTGCCGTGGCGGCTCACTTCGTCCTGCTGTTCCTGTCGGTCGCCCTGTGGTGGGCGCTCGGCGACGCCATGGACTCCTTGGTGTGGTCCGCAGTCGTCGTCGCCGTCCTCTGGGGCATCGTCGCCGCCGTCCTCGCGGCTCGCGGCCGCGCCGAGTCCAGGCGCGTCGCGGGGCTTCCGCGGACGACCGACACCGTCAAGAAGATCCCCAACGCCCTGCAAGGACACGAGGAGAAGAACTCATGAGCACCGATCCGGACCAGATCCGCGAAGACATCGAACGAACGCGCGCCGAGCTCAGCTCGGACGTCGACGCCCTGACTGACAAGGTCAGCCCGACGCAGGCCGCTCAGCGGCAGGCCGAGCGGGTGCGCTCGGCGGCGACGGGGCTCAAGGACCGCTTCATGGGCGCCGTCGCCGACGGCGCCGACGCCGCCCGCGGCACCGCGACGAGCGGCGCCGACGCGATCGGGTCGACCGCGTCGTCGATCGGAGACAAAGCGACCGACCTGCCGCGAGCCACCGCGTCCAAGACCCGGGGAAACCCCCTGGCAGCCGGTCTGATCGCCTTCGGCGTGGGCTGGCTCGCCTCGTCCGTCGTGCCGAGCACGCGGACGGAACAGCAGCTCGCCCGGTCGGCCAAGGACCAGGCAGCGCCCCTCGTCGAAGAGGCGAAGGACGCTGCCCAGAGCGTCGCCGAGAACCTCCGGGAACCCGCCCAGGACGCTGCGGCCGCGGTCAAGGACCGGGCCGCCGAGGCAGGGTCGACGCTGCGTGACGAGGGGCGCGACGCCGCGTCGGCGCTGCGTGCGGAAGCGGGCGACGCGGCCGACAACGTCAAGGGTGCGCACTCCGCCGACGACGGCGGGCAGGCCTACTAGGCCTCCGTGTCCAGCCGACGGCCGCCTCCCGCCCTACCGAGCCCGCGGGAGGCGGCCGTCCGGCACATCTTCGAGGTCAGCGTGCGAGGTCCCGGCGTCGGAAGCCGGCGAAGCCGACGAGCACGAACCCCACGGTGAACAGCGAGATCCACAGCAGACCGCTGTAGTCGGGGCTCGCGACCGAGACGTTCGGCACGTGCCAGAACGGGCTGATGCCCAGGACCCAGTCGTCCAGCCCGAACGTCGGACCGAGGATGGTCAGGACGAACGAGACCAGGACTCCGAGCCACGCCGCGAGGCTGACGAGCGGGCGGGCTCCGACGACCGCGACCGAGACAGCGATGACCGTCCAGACGGCGGGGATCGTGACGACCGCCTGGAAGAAGGCGTCGCCGAGCTCGACACCGATGTCGGCCCGGGAGGCGAGCAGCGCGATCAGGCTCCCCGCGATCAGGACGAAGATCATCGAGCGGCCCAGCGCGGTGAGCACGTTGCTGGCGTAGTAGCGGGGCCGCGAGACGGAACCGGCCATCACGGGCTCGACGCGGTCCTCCAGCTCCTCGGAGCGGACCTTGAGCATGACCTGGACCCCGGGGATGGCCGACAGGATCCCGACCAGGCTCAAGATGGTGGTCACGAACGCCGCAGCGATCTGGTCGGGCGTGACGGCACCCGAGGCCAGGATCTGCTGGACGCCCGAGTCGGAGCCGACGATGTCGGTGACGGAGGTCGCGAAGTACCCGAACACGAACCCGAGCGCGACGAACGCGATCGTCCACGTGAGGAACGGTCCCTTGTTCAGGCGCAGTGCGAGCCGCCACGTGCTGCGCGTCGCACCGCGGTCCGGTCCGGGCCTCGGGGCGAGGGTGCCCTGTCCGTAGTCGCGCCTGCCCTGCATGACGAACGCGACCGCGGCGGCCACGATCGTGAAGGCCACGGCCAGCAGCAGCGGCGCCCAGTTGTTGCCGGCGGCTGGGCGGGTCTCGTGCATCCAGCCCAGCGGGTTGACCCAGATCGTCCACATGGGCGCTTCGACCGAGTAGCAGAACCCCACGAGGAGGAACAGCGTCCCCAGCGCACCGACAGCCATGGAGTTGGAGGCGCGCGCGTCCGACCCGATCTGCGCGGTGACCGCCGCGACGGCGGCGAACATCCACCCCGTCGCCGTGTAGGTGGCGGCGAGCAGCATCGTGTCGCCCCAGCCGCCGCCGCACAGCACGGTCACCAGACCCGCGACCAGGCCGAGCATGAACGATCCGATGAAGGCCATGCCCAGGCCGGTCAGGAGACGGCTGTTGCGTCCCATCACACCGGAGGCCAGCAGCTCGGCCTGCCCGGAGTCCTCCTGAGCCCGGGTGGCACGCGTGACGGCGAAGATCGCGCCGAGCGCCGACAGGAACCCGCCCAGGGCCAGGGTGCGCCAGGAGTTGAACCCGTCCGCGGTGCTCAGGTTGTAGGCAGGGCCGAAGATCAGCCCGAGTGCCGGGTTCGCGCCGATCGCGAGGGCGAGCGCGGCGCGGTCCTGCTCGGTGGGGAAGATCAGCGGGTAGA
Organism: Cellulomonas sp. P4_H4; assembly: GCF_056400865.1. Lineage (NCBI taxonomy): Bacteria > Bacillati > Actinomycetota > Actinomycetes > Micrococcales > Cellulomonadaceae > Cellulomonas > Cellulomonas sp. P4_H4. The sequence continues at coordinate 29,750 of NZ_JBFUKL010000003.1, read as the reverse complement.
AGAGAACGGAGCTGGCGGACAACGCCGTGGCCAGCACGATCCACGGGGCGAGCAGGCGTCCGTCGTGGTGCAGCGACGCCCGGAGCAGCGGTCGCGTGCCGGTCAGGGAGACGGTGGCCGTGCTCATCGGGTCGTCCCGGAAGCCGCGTCGTCGTCGTAGAGGCGCAGGAAGAGGCTCTCGAGCGACGGCGGCTCCACCGTCAGGGACGTGAACCCGGACGGCGTCAGCAGGTCCATCGCCTCGCCGATCCGGTTGGACTCGACGGTGGCGGAGAAGCGCTGCCCGTCCACGTGCACATCGTGGAACACGGCCAGGTCGCCCTGGTCAGGGATGCGCTCGAGGATCGCGTGGATCGTGGTGTGGGTCTGGCCGCGCAGCTCGGTCAGGGTGCCGTTCTGCACGATCCTGCCGTCGCGGATGATGCTCAGCTGGTCGGCCAGCGACTCGAGCTCGGCCAGGATGTGGCTGGAGAGCAGCACGGTCGCACCACGCTGCTTGGCCTCGCCGATGACCTCCTGGAACACCTTCTCCATGAGCGGATCCAGACCGCTGGTCGGCTCGTCCAGGATCAGCAGCTCCACGTTCGAGGCCAACGCGGCCACGATCGCCACCTTCTGCCGGTTCCCCTTCGAGTACTGCCGCCCGCGCTTGGTCGGGTCCAGCTCGAACCGCTCCAACAGCTCGGCCCGACGCGGCTCGTCGATCCCGCCGCGCAGCGCGCCGAGCAGGTCGATCGCCTCTCCCCCGGTCATCCCGGGCCACAGCGACACGTCACCCGGCACGTAGGCGAGTCGCTTGTGGAGCTGGACGACGTCCGTCCACGGGTTCCCACCGAGCAGCGTCACGGTGCCGCCGTCGGCCCTGAGCAGACCGAGCAGCACGCGGATCGTGGTCGACTTGCCGGAGCCGTTCGGCCCGAGGAACCCGTGCACCTCACCGCGCTCGACCCGCAGGTCCAGGCCCCGCAGCGCCTGGAACGTGCCGAAGGACTTGGTCAGCCCCTGGACCTCGATGACCGCGTCGGACCCGCTCATGAGCTCTTCCTTCGTGACGAGGCACCGCGCCCGGGGGGCCGTGCAAGTAGTTCTACACCTGAGGAACTCCTGGCTGCGCAGGTCCGGTGCGACCGTCGCCGACCACGTGCGACGGGTCGGTCGAGATCGCTCGTCCGGTTGCGGCGGCCGACGATTGTGGAGTTACCTGGCGTTACGTCTCTGGCCGAGGCGCTTCTGCTCGACCACCTGTGGTGCAGGGCCGGTACTCCGACACGTAGAAGTGAGGAGCGAGCCCATCCCGGCTCCAGCACCGGTCGACGAGAAGCCGAAGTTCGGGCGACCTACGACGCGTGACGTGAGCTCTGGCTTCGTCACCGGGCTGTTCTCCATCCCCGAGGGCATGGCCTACGCGAGCATCGGCGGGTTCGCGGCGCCCCTCGGTCTGTGGTCCGGCGTGGTCCCGACGATCGTCGGCTCGTTCTTCGCCCGCACGGTCCTGATGGTCACCACGCTCACGAGTGCCATCGCCCTGTCGTCGCAGAGCGTGCTCGCCGCGGCGGGGCTCGATCCGGGCGACGTCGGTGCGTTGGCGACTCTGACCGTGCTGGTCGGCGTCGTCATGCTCGTGATGGGTCTGCTCAAGCTGGGCTCGGTCATGTCTTTCGTGTCCACCGCCGTCATGACCGGCTTCACCACCGGCATCGCCCTGCAGATCGTCACCGGCGTCCTCAAGGACGCCACCGGCTACACGCCCCAGCCGCACAACACCCTCGCGAAGGTGTGGGACGCACTCATCCACGTCGGCGACTGGCAGGGCCCGACAGTCGTCGTCGCCGTCGCGACCGTGGCGGTGTGGGCTGCCGTCAAGACCGTGAAACGGCTCGAGTCCTACGCGACGCTGCTCGCGCTGCTCGTGGTGAGCGTCGTGTGCGCGGTCGTCCAACCCGATGTCGAGCTCGTTCAGGACATCGCGGCCATCCCCCGCTCGTTCCCACCGTTCTCGGTTCCTGACCTGGGGGCCATACCCGAGCTGGCCGCCGGCGCCATCGCCATCGCGCTCGTCGGGCTGGCACAGGCGGCGGGGATCGGCGCGGCGGTCGCCAACCCGGACGGGTCCCGGACCGACACGTCGAAGGACTTCACCGCCCAGGGGCTCGCCAACATCGCTGGTGGCGTCTTCTCGGCGCTGCCGACGGGCGGGTCGCTGTCCCGCACAGGCGTCGGGACGAGCGCCGGCGCCCGCACCCGGTGGTCCGGCATCTTCGCGGGCGTCTGGCTCGCCGTGCTCGTGCTCCTCGTGGGTCCACTCGCCGGCCAGATCCCGATGGCGGTCATCGGCGGCCTGCTGCTCGTCATCGGCGGCGAGCTGATCGCGGGCCGCGCCCGCGACATCGTCCTCGTGCTCCGCACCTCGGTGCTGTCGTCGGCGGCGATGATCATCACCTTCCTCGCGACGACCCAGCTCCCCCTGCAGGACGCGATCTTCATCGGCGCAGGACTCTCGATCCTGCTGTACGGCGTCTCGGAGTCCCGGCGGGGACGCATCGTGCAGCTGTCGCCGGACGGCGAAGGTGGCTGGCTCATCGACGACGCGCCGAAGCAGATCCCCTCGGGGCGGACCACCGTGCTCCATTACGTCGGCGGGGGCTTCTTCGCCGAGGTCAACCGGCTCGAGGACGAGTGGCCCGACGTCCGTGGTGCGCGGGACGCCGCGGTCGTGCTGTCCATGCGCGGTTCCGCGGGCATCCCGTCCGCAACCTTCCTCAAAGCCTTCGAGCGGGCCGCGCAACAGCTGCGCGAGCACGGCGTTCGACTCATCCTGTGCGGAGTACCCGCCGACCTGCACGAGGTGCTCCGGCGCACCGGGGCTCTGGACACGCTGGGCACGGACTCCGTGGTGCTCGAGACCCCGCACCTCATGGAGTCCCTCACGACCGCGTACGAGATCGCCGAGCGGTCCCGCAGCGGGACGTCCGACGCCTAGCACCAGGACACCGACGGCCGGCGCGGCCGCGGCCATGTTCGGGCGGCCAGTCGCGTCGGTGATCGCCTGATGGGGACCTCCGGCCCTGGGTGCGTCATCGACCCCGTCGCAGAGTGAGAAGTGGGCAGGACGGCTCGAAGGAGAGCAGCGGAGGCACACCATGAATGGCCCGATCGTTGTGGGGTACGACGGTTCGCGCTGGGCGGAAGCGGCGCTCAGCTGGGCGGTGCACACGGCTCGGCGAGAGCGCAGACCGCTTCGGATCGTGCATGTCGGGCTCGGCCAAGGAGGCGGACGTTCGCTCACGGACGGTGTGGGACGGGCGCGGGCCATAGCGCCCGACATCGACGTCACGTACTCGCTCGAGCTTCGAGAGAGCGTTCCGGGCACGCTCGTCGAGGAGAGCCGGACCGCGCACATGATGGTCGTCGGGTCCCGCGGTTCGGGCGGATTCGCGGGTCTGCTGCTGGGATCCGTGAGCACGGCTGTCGCGGCCCACGGGCACTGCCCGGTCGTCGTCGTTCCTCAGGGCCCGGTCGCCGTCTCGTCAGAAGCTGCCCGGCCCGTGGTGGTGGGGGTCGACGGCTCGGCCGTCAGCCTCCGAGCGGTCGACCTCGCTTTCGACCAGGCCTCACGCCTGGAGGTTCCCCTGGTGGCGATCCACGCGTGGAAGGCACCTGCAGTGGTCGGGTCGATCCCGACCGTCCATGCCTGGGAGCTACCGGGCGCGGTAGGGCTGGTGCCCGAGGCGATGCCCGAGCAGGTCGAGGAGCAGCGAACCGTCGAGAAGGCGCTGCTGGCAGAGAGCCTGGCGGGGCACGCAGACCGATATCCGGACGTCGAGGTTCGCGCGTCCGTCCGGCTCGGCGCTCCCGCAGAGGTCGTGCTGGCCGCCGCTCGGGATGCCCAGCTCCTCGTCGTCGGGTCGCGAGGGCGGGGCGGCTTCCGTGGCCTGCTGCTCGGATCGGTGAGTCAGTCGGTCTTGCACCGTGCGCGATGCCCGGTCGTGGTCGTCCATCCGGCGCCGGCGGACGGCCGATGAGCTCACCGCCCGACGTCTGAGTCGGGCGGACGGGCCGCCACGGCTTCCGCCGGCGGTGGGGACTCCAGCCGCGGTCGTTGTGCCCGGTGTGGGACCACCGCCACCGGGCAGGCCGCATGGTGGAGCGTCGCATGGCTGACCGATCCGAGCAGGAGACCGACGAAGCCACCGCGCCCGCGGGAGCCGACGACGACGAGACACGCTCGTGAGCTCTCGCCGATCAGGGCCTCCCGTGCGTCCACCTGCGTCACGACGTACTCGACGAGCACCTCGGGGAACGCGCCTCGTCGAGCGTCGAGGTGCTGGAAGACAGCGTGCCGCTCGGTGTCGTCCGCCAGGTCGCCGTGGGGTGACTGCTCGACGAGACCATCACGCGTGACGTGGCTGTCGGCAGTCGCGTAGACCGCACGCAGCGCGACCCTCTGGGCCGAGGCGAGCTCGAGCGCCAGCTCGACGGCCGCCACGGCTGCGTCGCTGCCGTCCACCCCCACCACGACCCGTCCGTCCGGCTCCGGCCGACCGCGCACGACAAGGACGGGACACTGACCGTAGGTGACCAGCTCGACGGCGACGGAACCCAGCAGAAGGCCCGTGAATCCTCCGAGGCCCCGGTGACCGACGACGAGGAGAGCCGCGTCCTTGCTCGCACGCAGGAGCACCGGTTCCGGCGCGCCGGTCACGACGTGCCCGGTGACCAGGACGTCCGGTGCCTCCCGGCGGCCCAGGGCGACGCCTTCCTCCACGATCCGCTCAGCCGCGTTCCGGAGCCCGGCTCCCGAGATGGTCGTGGGTACCGGGACGTCGGGAGCGCGAAGCTCGGGCCAGATGAATGCGTGGACGACGTCGAGCCGGCACCCCAGCAGTCGTGCATAGCTGGCGGCGGTCTCGACCGCCCGGAGTGCCGCATCCGAGCCGTCCACGCCCACGACCACCACCGCAGCCGCACTGTCGATCTCGCGCATGACTACCCCGATCCAGATCGGGCGCCCGCCGTGAAGGGTGACCCGCCAACCAGACGTCGCGGCTGACGAGGGCCCTTCCGAGTGACGTCAGGGAACGTGCGGGACGGTGCGACCTCGCCGTTGTCTCGGCCGTCGGATGGCTTGCCTGTTCATCAACGAGCAGCACCATCTGCACCCGGAACAGGCCGAGGTCGGTGCGTGGGATCGGGACGGGACCCAGGGTCCGTCGGCCGGAGGCCCGAGAGAAGGCCGGTGAGCCCGACGCCCCAGGCATGGGCGCGGTCGAGCTCGCCCTCTCGCAGCGGGCCCTTGGTCCCCGTCACCCAGAAGCTCTCCGACTCGGCCGTCAGCTGGAACCCGGCCTTGCGCAGAGCCCGCATGGCGCCGGCGGCCGCGGAGCCCGGGACGTGCGGCGAGAGGATGCGGGTGTCGAACGTCGCTACGTACACCGGACGTTCGGGCAGCTCGAGCGACTCGACCCACTCGCGGACCCCGGTCGTCGGCACCGCGCGGGCCACCCCCGCCTGCGCCTGCGCGTCCGCGCGGGTCGACGGCCGGCTCATGCCGAACGCCTGCGTGGGTCCCCCGACCACAAGGAGGTCGAGCTGGGCAGGCAGCTGGCGGGGCGCCCCGCTGACGTCGAACAGCGCGACGTCCTGCATGCGGCTGAACATGCCCTCCCACACCGCGCGGGCGACCGCAGCCGTGTTCCCGAAGGACGACTCGTACACCACCAGGGCCCGCATCTCAGGCACCTCCCGCCGCGTGGACCTGGCTCCACCATTCGCCCGTCGTGGACGACAGCACAGGGCCGAAAGACCCGGACAGCGGACCGTCACCCGGCGTCATGGACGACGAGCACCGGGCAGGAAGCCTCGCGCACCACTGCCGCGCTGACCGAGCCGAGCAGCATGCCGCGGAAGCTGCCCAGTCCCCGCGAACCGACCACCAGCATCGCCGCGCCGCGCGCCATGCCGACGAGGGCGTCGGCAGGATCGTCGTCGACCAGCGCCAGGTCGACCGTCAGGCCCTCGTTCTGCGCACGCAGCGAGTCTGCGACCGTGCGGGCGACCTTGTGCGTCGGATCGTCCTCGTCGTCGGTCGCGAGCGGTGGAACGCTCCCCCGCCCGAACGGGTCGGGGATGGTGGGCCGCGCGTGGACGACCGTGAGCGACCTCCCCCGCATCCACGCCTCGTGGGCAGCGACGTGCGCCGCAGCGAGGGACGACGAGGAACCGTCGACACCCACCACGACCGCCGCGTTCGGCTGCAGTGGGCCGGCCGGGTACGCACGCACCACCGCGACCGGGCAGCGGGCATGGGCAGCCACGTGCGTGCCGGTCGATCCGGTCCGGGCCCGACCCCTGCGGGGAGTCGCACCCACGACCAGGAGCTGGGCGCCCTCGCTCAAGCGGCGCAGGCTCGGGACGACCTTGCCACGCACCATCCGGACCTCGACCGCCACACCGGGGTGACGGTCCTCGAGCCGGCTGCGCTGGTCCTCGAGGTACTGCTCGGCCCCGCCCGCGAGGTCGCTGACGTCGAGGATCGGGTACCAGCTCCAGGCGGTCTCCTGCCAGGCGTCGTCGACCACGCGGACCAGCACCAGGTTCGCCCGGCGGCGCACAGCCTCCGCCACGGCCCACTCGACCGTGTGTGCGCTGTTCGGTGAGCCGTCTAGCGCGACGACCACCGGTCCGTCGGTCTGCATAGGACACCTCCTGGCTCCAGAGACACACCCGCCTGCGCCGGTAGACGCCGGCAGAGGCCCCGTGCTTCCAGCCTGGTCCGGCAGACGGTCCAGCGTCCCGGGACCTCGGTCCTCAATTCAGGGGCCTTCACGTGCTCGCTAGGTGCGTGCCGTCGCCGAGCGCAGCCAGCCGGTCGCCGCGGCCACCTCCGCGACACCGACAGCGAAGAAGACCACCTGCACCGGGGACGTCCAGCCGATCAGGGGCAGCTGCACGAGGACCCAGCCGGTCAGGAGGACCCCGGCCCCGAGCGCGGCGTGCGGAGCGCGCGTCGCCCGCCGCATGCCGAGCACGAGAGCGGCACCCTGCGGTACGGCGACGCACGACGCGAGTGCTGTCGCCGGCAGCACTGGCCCCTCGACGAGCGGCAGCTGGTCGACGAGCGGCCCGAACTGCCCCGCCAGGAACCCCTGCACGCCCGCGATCGCACCGACGGTGGTCAGCCCCTCCAGGGCCAGGGTCCAGCGCCGGGCGGCAGCGGTCCGGAGCACGCGCATGTCTCGAGACTCCGCCCGACCGCGGTGTCGCTCCAGGGCAGAAGGTCCCGAGGATCCGCCCGAGCCGTCAGCCGAGCTCAGGCCTCTCCGCCGACCCGGCCCGAGTCTCGCGGTAGGCCCGCACCGCGCTGTGCACGGTCGGGTAGAAGTGATCGGGCCCGAACCTGCTGCCGACTCCGAAGCGCACCAGGCGGTCCTTGACCGGTCCCTTCATCTCCGCGAACACCAGGTCGACACCGAGCCCGGCGAGGTGGTCGTCCAGCTCGACGAGCTCGTCGAGAGCCGTGGTGTCGAGGCCGGTGATCGGCTCGGCCGCGATGATCACGCGACGCACGGGCGCCGGGGCCTGCGCGACCAGGCCCCGCACCCAGGTGTCGAACACGTCGCCGTTGGCGAAGAACAGCGGGGCGTCGAAGCGTGCGATCACGAGGCCCGGGATCCGCTCGCCCTCCGGATGCCGGCTCAGGTCGTGGAACCCCGGAACGCCTTCGACGCTCACCAGCTCCGCCCGGTACGGCTCCCACGCCCGGCGCACGAACACCGCGAGGGACAGGGCGACGGCGACGAGGATGCCCTGCAGCACGCCGACGAACGCGACCCCGAGGAATGCCGCGACGAGGAGGGCGGCGTCGCTCCGGCTCACCCGCACCAGGCGGACGAGCGTGCGCACGTCGACGAACGACGACGCAGCGGCGATGACGACGGCAGCGAGCGTGGCCGACGGCAGGTACGCAGGCAGGCCGGGCGCGACCAGCATGAAGACCACGAGCAGCAGAGCGGCGACCACCCCGGTCAGCTGCGTGCGAGCACCGGCCTGGACCGCGACCGGGGTGCGCGACGCGCTGCCGGACACCGGGAAGCCACCGAGCAACCCGGTCGCGAGGTTCGACGCGCCCAGCGCACCCATCTCCTGGCTGCCGTCGACGGTCGCTCCCCTGCTGCTGTTGAGCGCGCGGGAGAGCACGGTGGTGTCCGCGAACGTGATGAGCGCGATGCCGGCCGCCGGACCCACCAGCGCGAGCACGTCTGCGGGTTCGATGCCCGCGAGGGCTGGTGCGGGCAGGCCGGTGGGCAGGGCGCCCACCACGGGGATCTGGTCGGCGAGACCGAGGACGGCCGTCAGGACGGTCGCCCCGACGACCGCGAGCACGATGCCCCGCCCCGTGGCACCCAGCACCCGCGCTGTGACGATCACCGCCAGCGAGGCGACGCCGATCGCCGCCGCCGCGCCGTTGACCTGGCCGTCGGCGACGGCGGTGACCGTCTGTCCGAGGTGCTCCCAGACCGAGCCGGGCGGCACCGAGATGCCGAGCAGCTTGGGCAGCTGCCCGGCGATGACGACCAGGGCAATCCCGTTCATGTACCCGACACGGATCGGCATCGAGAGGAGTCCGGTGAGGAACCCGAGCCGCAGCACCCGACCGACGATCAGCATGACGCCCATGAGCACGGCGAGCATGCCCGCCAGTGCGACGGCACGGTCGGTGTCGCCCAGCGCGAGCGGCAGCACCGCGGCGCCGATCATCGGCGCGAGCGACGAGTCGGGGCCGAGCACGAGCACCCGCGACGGGCCCACGAACGCGTAGACCAGCAGCGGGACGATCGTCGCGTAGAGGCCCGTGACCGGCGGCAGTCCCGCGGCCGCGGCATAGGCCATGCCCGCGGGGATCGCGACCGCGACGAGCGTCGCGCCGGCGATCAGGTCGGGCCTCAGCCACGCGCGCTCGTAGCCCCGGGCCACACCGACACCGGGGAACACCCCTCCGACCCGCCCGCGGTCCATCTCTCGAGCGTAGGACCGGCCCCCTCACGGACACCCGGGCGGACGTCCCAGCGTGCCGTCAGGAGGGCTCGACGGGTCCGGAACGCTCCAGCGCCCACGCGAACTTGCGCATGTCGTGGTCGAGCTGGCCACCCTCGTGCTCGTTCCACGGGTAGACGACCATCTCCTTGTCCACGTGCGCGTACGCATTGAACGCCCCGTAGACGGTCGACGGCGGGCACACCGGGTCCATGAGAGCGACCGAGAACAGTGCCGGCGCCTGTGCCCGACGAGCCATCGCCACGCCGTCGATGTAGGCCAGGGTCCGCAGCACCGCGTCCGAGTCGCCGCGTCGCACCCGGAGGTAGCGGACGAGCTCCGCGTACGGGTCGGCATCCGTGATGGTCATCGCTCGGGCGATGTCGCACAGGAACGGCACGTCGATCATCACGCCCCGCAGGTGCGGCACGTGCGCAGCGACGGCCATCGTGATGGCTCCACCCTGACTACCGCCGGTCGCGAGGATCCGCGTCGAGTCGATCTCCGGGATCGCACCCGCAGCGTCGACCGCGCGGACGGCGTCGGTGAACAGCCGGCGGAAGTAGTACGTCGAAGGGTCAAGGATCCCGCGGGTCATGAACCCGGCGTGCTCGGGCCCGGTGCCCGGTTGGGGATCGGGGGTGGCGCCGACCTGCCACGTGGCGCCCTGACCTCGGTTGTCGACGGACAGGTGGGCGAAGCCGGCGAGCGTCCACGGGATCGGGTCCAGCACGTGACCGCGTCCGCCCTGGTAGCCGTGGTACTGGATGACGGCCGGCAGAGGGCCCGACCTGGCGGTGGGCAACCGCAGCCAGGCGCGGATCGGGTCGCCACCGAAGCCACGGAACGTCACGTCGTACGTCTCGACCCCGACGTACGGCGTGTCGACGCGCGTCCGAACCACGTCGATGTCGTGCCCCCGAGCCTCGTCGAGAGTGAGCGACCAGAACTGGTCCCAGTCGGCTGGCTCCTCGATGTCGGCGGCGTAGGAGTGCAGCTCCTCGATGGGCAGGTCCGTGTACACGATGTCCTTTCGATGGGTTCCAGGGTTCGGGCTGAGGGCTAGGACGCTATCCGGCGGTGCTCGTTGCGAGACCGCGACCCGCGAGGACCTCGAGCGGACCGTCCTCGCTGCTGACCGTCATCGAGAACGACGCGCCGGCCACATCGAACGTCAGCTCGGCGCGGTGATCGCCAGCCGTCCACGTCATTCGCCCACGGGTCTCCTGGATCTCCCAGCCGAACGAGCCCCCGAAGGCGCCATGCGCGGTGCGCACCCGCAGGGCGTCGAGCTGGGCGCGCACCGCCGGTCGCGTCAGGTCGAGCTGCACCTCGCCGGCCGTGTAGTGGTGCCGGTTCACGTCTCGGCCCACGCCGGTCCGTTCGAGAAGCTCCATGTCGTTCGCCCCGGCGAGCAGGCCGACGTAGTACACCTGCGGGATGCCGGGGACGAACAGCTGGATGAGGCGAGCCAGGACGTAGCGCCTGTCGTCTCTGCCCAACGCGTCGTAGAACGTGCAGTTGACCTGGTACAGATCGAGGTTCGATGCCGCCGCGCCCGTGGCGTGCCTCGAGGTCCCGCCGCTGTTGGTGTGGATCGCCTCGACGAGTGAGTCGATCTGGTCCGGCGTGAGCAGGCCCGGTTCACCGGACCGCAGGTCGGAGGGGCCGACGTCGACGATGCCGATGCCGTCGTGCGTGTCGAGCACCGTCACCGCGTTGACCGGCCGGATGTGCAGCCAGCGGTCCAGAGGCGCCAGGTCCCGGGCGGTCAGCGCGTGGAGCACGAGTGGCGGCAGGGCGAAGTCGTAGACGAGGTCGACCTTGCGTGCGATCTCGATCTGCTGCGTGTGGTGACCGTGGACCTCCACCAGGACCGAGGCCCCTCGAGCGTGAGCTTGCTGCACGATCCGCGCGGTGTACTCGTCCGTGCTGGGCGTCATGAAGCAGTCGGTGCCGGCTTCCTTTCCCGTGTACCCGACCGCGTCGAGCCGAAGCTGGCTGACGCCACCCGCAGTGAGTGTGTCGACGACCGACTCCAGGTAGTCCCAGGCCTCCGCGGTGCGAAGATCGATGTCGACCTGATCCGCCGTGAACGTGGTCCACACCAGGCGCCGCTCGTCCCCGAGCTGCATCGCCGTGAACGGCAAGCCCGGGCGAGGACGATAGATGCGCGCAAGGTCGGCCTCGGTGGCACCGTCCGGGAACACCGACGAGAGCGTCAGGAACATGGGTGCCCACGGCGACGACCGCCCGCGTTCACGCACGTCGAGGAACTCACGGGACTGCGCCGACACGTGGTTGACGATGACGTCAGCCATGACCGTCCGACCGTCGGCGAGGCGGCGGACGTCGTCCCACGTGCCCAAGCGCGGGTCGACGACGGTGTGGTCGCGCGGGTCGAAGCCCGCGTCGACGCCGTCGTACGGCGTGAAGAACGGCAGCACGTGCACTCCCCCGAAGGCTCCGGCGAGGGGCCCGTCCAGCAGGTCGGACAGGCCGCTGAGAGTGCCGCCGAGACGGTCGGCATAGGTGATGAGCTGAGGACTGTGGCTGTTCACGGGAAGACTCCGTAGAGGGAAGGACGGCATCGGTCGGTCCAGCAGTGCTGCACAGCGTGCCCAGCCTCAGGCTGGGAGGAGGAGGAGCCGTTCGAGCCAGTTTGCTCGCGCGGCTCGAGCCGCGCGAGACAGCCGCGCACGCGGCGCGAGGCCGTCGAAACCGTGGACCGCACCCGGCCAGACGTGCAGCTCGGCGTCTCCGCCATGGGCCCAGATGCGCGCGGCGTAGTCGACGCACTCGTCCCGGAAGGTCTCCGCCGAGCCGACGTCGATGAAGGCGGGTGGAAGGCCGCGCAGGCTCATGGCTCGTGCCGCCGATGCGTACGCGGGAGTGTCCGGGCCTCCTGCAGCAGACCCCAGGTACGCCCCCCATGCTGTGGCGTTCGCGGCGCGGTCCCAGGACCCGGCACCCACCATCTGGTGCCCGGAGGCGCTGTCGTTGCGGTCGTCGAGCATCGGGCAGACGAGCAGCTGGCCGAGGAGGTGCGGGCCGCTGCGGTCTCTCGCCAGAAGTGCGACGGCTGCAGCGAGGCCACCGCCGGCGCTGACTCCGGCGACGACGACACGAGCCGGGTCGAGACCGAGGCTCGCCGCTTCGGTCGCGAGCCAGACCAGCGCGGCGTAGGCGTCCTCGACGGCCGCGGGGTACGGGTGCTCGGGAGCAAGTCGATACGCGACCGAGGCGACGGCCCAGCCGGGAGCGACGGACAACGCCGCGTCGATGTTGTCAGCGACGTCACCGACGACCAGACCGCCGCCGTGCAGGTGAAGAAGCACCGGAACCGACCCGGTGACGCCGACCGGTCGCACGAGCACGACACGAACGCCTCCCGCCGGACCGGGTGCACGGTGCTCGCTCACCGTGCACCCCGCGTCCGCTGCGACCGCTCGGATGTCGGGCGGCGCAGCGCGTGCACGCAGCGCGCCGACCTCGTCGGGCGCGAGCGAGACGACGACAAGGTCCGCCTGGTCGACCAGCGCTGCCGCGATCTCGGGATCGAGCGGTGGCCGATGGTGTGCGAAGCCCGTCAACCCTTCACCGAACCTTGCAGGAGCGCGGCGACGAACTGCCGCTGGAAGACGAGAAAGATGATCAGCGTCGGCGTGAGGATCAGGAGCGAACCAGCGCACAGCAGCGGGATGTCCGTCCCGTACTGGCCCTGGAATGCACCGAGTGCACCGGCCATCGTGCGTTTCAACGGGTCGTCGACGAGGACGACCGCCAGCAGGAACTGGTTCCAGGTCCATAGGAACATGAGGATGCCGAGAGAGGACAGGGCAGGCATCGACAGCGGTACGTGGATCTTCCAGAAGAGCTTCCAGGTGGAGGCGCCGTCGATGGCGGCCGCCTCGGACAGCTCTTCGGGCATGTTGATGAAGTGTGCGCGCATCCAGAAGACGGCGAACGGCATGTACAGGGCGATGAGCGGCAGGATGATCGCCCACCGCGTGTTGAGGAGTCCCATGGCGCGGACTTCCTCGTAGAGCGGCACGATGATGCCCTCGAACGGCAGAGTCAGGCCGAGGATGAACGCGAGGAAGATCCAGCGGCCGCCGGGCGGGCGCAGGTGACCCAGCGCGAAGCCCGCGAGGGTGCCGATGAGCAACGCGACGGGAACGACCCCGAGCTCGATGAGGAAGCTCGAGACCAGGAGCTTGCCCATCTGCGCCGACTGGAACGCGGTGGCGAAGTTCGACCAGTGCGGCGTCTCCGGCCACGAGAGCCCGAGCGGATAGGTGCCTGCCTCGTGCAGGGCGGTGAAGAACAGGCTCACGAAGGGCATGATCGTGACGATCATCAAGAGGACGAGAAGGATCCGGCCGATCCACTGCTCGCGTGCTGACACGATCATGGGTCACCGCTCCCTGGTGATGCGCTGCAGCGGCAGCACGACGATGAGGACCAGGACCATGAGCACCACGGCGAGCGCGGAGGCAGTCCCGATCTCTCGCTGGAAGAACGCCAGGTAGTAGATCTCCAGGCCCGGCACGAGCGTGCTGTTGCCGGGGCCTCCCTGCGTCGAGATGTAGATGATGTCGAAGCTGGCGAGCGCCGCGATGATCGTCACGGTGAGGCAGACGCCGACCTCCTGCCGCAGGCTCGGCAGCGTGATCGAGAAGAACTCCCTGAAGGGACCCGCCCCGTCGATCCGGGCAGCCTCGTAGAGCGACGGGTCGATCTTCGTCATACCTGCGAGCAGGAGGAGCATGCAGAGCCCGAAGAGGACCCATGCACCGATGACACCGACCGCGGGAAGGGCGGTGTCGAAGTCGCCCAACCAGGCCCGGGTGAGTGACCCGAGCCCGATCGCCCGCAGGAACTGGTTGACCAGACCGTCGGTCGACAGCAGCCAGCTCCACATGATGCCGGCGGCGACGAGCGGGATGATCTGCGGCAGGAACAGCACGGTGCGCGATGCCACCGCCAAGCGGCTGGTGGCGAACTTGCGGATCGTCGCCGCGGTCGCCAGCCCGAGCGCGACGGGGATGAAGCTGAAGAACACGATCAGCTCGAACGCGTTGACGATCGAGCCGAAGAGCTCAGGGTCTCGAAAGACCTTCGAGTAGTTGTCGAGCCCCACCCACGTGGCAGCCGTGACGCCGTTCCAGTCGTAGAACGAGTACTGGAACGTCAGGACGATCGACCGAAGGACGAACGTCGCGTAGAACGCGGCCGCGGGCACGACGAGGAGGAGAGCAAGCCATCCGCGACGCAGGCGCCGCGCTCGCAGAGCGCGGCGCCTGCTCTCGGAGGATGAGGGGTCCTCGTGCGAGATCCCGCGGCCGCCCGGCTTGGGCCGGACGAGCCGCTGGTCGGTCATGTCAGCTACCGATCTCGCTCTCGTAGTCCTTCTGGACTGCCGGGAGGAGCTCCTGCGGTGTGATCTCGCCGGCCACCAGCTTCTGCAGGTTGGGAGTCCAGCTCTTGGCATAGATCGAACCGGTCGCGTTCGCGATGAAGTCCATCGCGCCGTTGTCCTCGCTCACCTTCGCGCCGGCCTCGAGCGTCTGCGCGGTCACGGTGTTCGGGTCGACGTCGGGCATGAACGCGTCGGGTGCACCCATCGGGCGCGACCCTCCGACCTCGACGCCGATCGTGCGCGCCTGCTCGTCGGTCGCCGTCCAGTTCAGGAAGAACGCCGCACAGTCGGGGTTCTCTGCCTTCGCGGAGACTCCGTAGGTGAGCGGCGCCGACATCGCAGCCTGCGCTCCACCCTCGGTCGCGGACGGCATCAGGAAGAACCCGACGTTGCCCGCCATCTGCTTGTCGAGGTTCCCCGACTCCCAGTCGCCGTCGAAGATGAACAGGCTCTGGCCACCGATGAAGCGGCTCATCATCGTCGCGTAGTCGAGCGAGTTGGCGTCCTCGGCGAAGTAGCCGGCCTTGATCCACTCGTCGAGGTGCACCGCCGCTTCGGTGTTCGTGTCGGTGTCGATGGTGGCGTCGGCCTTCTGGAAGATCCAGTCGTTGATCGGAGTCGGCTCACCGTAGGCGGCCATGAGGTTCTGGAGGGGGAACGCCAGACCCCCGGTCGCGCCGCCGTTGAACTGGGCGATCGGCACGATGCCCGCAGCCTTGGCCTTCTCCAGGGAGGAGTCGAGCTCCTCCAGGCTCGTCGGGGCAGCCGTCATACCGATCTGCGCCGCCAGAGCCTTGTTGTAGAAGATGCCGGTGACCGACGAGTTGAGACCCATCGCGTAGAGCGGCCCCTCGCCTCGGCGGCCTTCGTCGTCGACGCGCATCTGCACCAGCTGGGTCGCGGGCCACTGGTCCCAGCCGAACGCCGAGGCGTACGGATCCAGGTTCAGCAGCAGCCCGTCCTTCGCCAGCTCGGACATCTGCGGGAGCCGCATCAGGTCGGGCGGGTCGTCCACCAGGACCCTGGGTGCGTTCTGGGTGATCACCGCGAACTGGTCCTCGCGGATGTCGAAGGTGACGTTCGGGTACTGCTTGGTGAACTCGTCGAACAGCGCCTTCGGCAGGGGGAACCCGGTCTCGATGTACGCCTTGAGCTCGACGGGGTCGGTGCCGCAGGTCGGCTCAGCGCCACTGGTGCTGGTGCTGCCGGAGGTGGGGTTCGAGTCTGCGTCGTCGGCGCCGGGCGCACTGCATGCGGCGGCGACCATGACGCTCGCGAGACACAGAGCCGCCGCGGTCGTGGCGCGACGGGTCCTCTTCTTGGTTCGAGACAACGGTGTCTCCCTCTCATTGAAGCGCGTCCCGGCGGGGCTGGCCGGATCGGTTGCTAAATCGGCTTAGCACCTCCGATACTCGCTAGGTGGAGCGCTCGATGTCAAGCAAGGCACGGTCACAGATCGGTCACGCGCCCGGATTGCCGACCGGCGCTCGGCTCGCGCGGTGCACGCTCGCGACCCGTCTAGGATCCGAGCTGACAGAAGGAGTGACGTGGCTCGAGGTCGAGTGACACTGGCGGACGTTGCGCGCGCGGCCGGCGTGTCTTCGACGACCGCTTCTCTGGTGCTGTCGGGGCGGGGCGACGAGCTGCGCATCTCCCGAACGGTCCAGGACAAGGTTCGCGACGCCGCCGCGGAGCTCTCCTACCGGCCCAACATCGTGTCCATCGGGCTGCGCAAGGGAAAGACGCGCACGTTGGGTCTTGTCTCCGACACCGTCGCCACCTCGCAGCTCGCCGGAGACATGATCAAGGGAGCGATCGAAGCTGCGCGGGACCACGGCTTCATGCTGTTCATCGGTGAGACCGAGGGCGACGCCGAGATCGAGGCCTCTCTGCTCGAAGCGATGCACGACCGGCAGGTCGACGGGATCATCCTGACCTCGATGTACACGCGTACGCGATCGGTACCTGCCCTTCTCGACCGTGTGCCGACGGTCCTGCTCAACACGCTCTCGACCAAGCCGACGGTCGCACCCGCAGTCGTGCCGGACGAGATCGAGGCGGGTCGGGCCGCCGCGCGACTCCTGCTCGCAGCCGGACACCGTGAGATCCACCTGATCGGTGCCGGCCCGGAGCCGGAGGACGTGCCGCCCGGCGGCGTCGCCGGGGTCGAGCGACTCGCCGGGATCCGTGAGGTTCTCGCTGCCTCCGGGCTGAGGCCGGCCTCCGGGCACCTGTGCGACGACTGGTTGCCGCCCATCGGCTGGAGGGCGACGCGCGATCTTCTCGTGAGGCATCCGACACCGGGCGCGATCATCTGCTTCAACGACCGGCTCGCCTTCGGCACCTACCAAGCCCTTCAGGAGGCCGGCCTGCGGATCCCCGACGACGTCTCCGTCGTCTCGTTCGACGACTACCCGATGGCCGAGTGGCTCCGGCCGGGTCTCTCGTCGTTCGCGATCCCGCACGAGCAGCTCGGACGCCGTGCCGTCGAGCTGCTGATCGAGGCGGTCCAGGACGGGATCGGCTCCGAGCCCGGGCGGGTCCACCGGTATCCGTTGCCCTTGCATGCGCGGGAGTCGGTGGCGTCGGCATCGCACACGTCGAGACGACCGGACGTGGTGTCCCGGCTCGCCGAGTAGCTCACGCCGTGTCGGCCTCGGCCGTAGGCGTCTCCGGCACTCCTAGGCACTGCCTCGCCTGACACCACGACTCGCTACGCCCGCTCCACCGTGAGCTCGGTGAGCGGCGCATCAGGGAAGACCTGTTCCGTGAACGTGGTGACTCCGTCGACGTAGACCTCGAAGATGCTGGCGTCCACCACGATCCGCAGCCGGTTCTCGTCGTGCGGGAGCAGCGCCGCGACGGCTACGGACATGAAGTCGACCCGGAGATCGACCGGCGCACACCGCGATCGATCGACCGTGACGGTGCCCACCTCGCGGTCGACCATGACCGCTACCTCGGACGAGCCTGCATCGCCAGCGGTGTGCAGACGGACGCGCCCGCTGGCGCCGAGCGTCACGTCGTGCACGGTGACGACACCGGACCGGGTGGGAACGACGGGCGCCTGATGCAGAACGAGCTGACCGTCGTCGCGGCGGACGAACGTCAGAGTGCGGGCAAGGCTCATGGCCGACCGCCACGGGTGCGTCGGCACGCGTTCGGCGTACGCCCAGGAGCTCGCCCAGCCGATCGTGATCGCAGCACCGTCCGGCGCGTCGTTGAAGGACACGGCCGCGTAGTAGTCGTGTCCGTGATCGAGCCAGTCCGGCTCGGGTCGGGTCGGGATGAAGCGGTAGCCGTCGAAGTCACCGACGAAGAACTGGGTACCGGACCCACCGGTCGCGCCGCCCGGGCTCAGGCTGACGATCAGCGCCCACGCGTGCACGGCTTCGTCGCGTACCGGCACGTGAACCAGGTCGGGGCACTCCCAGATGCCTCCGACGTTTCCGGCCGGCCCGAAGGTCGACGCCCGGCTCCACGTCGTGAGGTCCGGCGACGTGTAGATGTGGACCCGGTGGTCGTGCGGCTCGGCGATCGCCATCACCCAGTGCCCGTCGTCGCCGCCGAACCAGAACACCTTGGGGTCCCGGAAGTTCGCGAGACCCTCGTCGAGCACCGGGTTGTGAGCGCTCCGCTCGAACGTGTAGCCCCCGTCGAGGCTGACGGCGAGCGACTGCGCCTGGACTCCCTCGCGCGCCGACCCGGGCCTGTAGGCGCTCGTGTAGACGGCGACGATCGCGCCCGGGCCGAAACCGGCGGTGTTGCGCACGTCGACGACCGCGCTGCCGGAGTAGACCATCTCGTCGTCCGTGGCGGGGATCGCCACCGGCTGTTCCGTCCAGGTCACCAGGTCGGGCGACGTCGCGTGCCCCCAGGCGATGTCACCCCACTGGTCGCCGTACGGGTTGTTCTGGAAGTACAGGTGGTAGATGCCGTCGTGGAAGACGAGGCCGTTCGGGTCGTTGAGCCATGTGTCTGCGGCGGTGAAGTGCGCCCGGGGACGCCACAGCGGTGTCGGCCTCGTCGCGTCGTCCGGCATGCGAGCAGTGTGCCAGGCCACGACCTCTCGACCGGTCCTGCGTCGGATCCCCGCGTCAGCGGTACGCGGCGATCCGCTTGATGACCTCGTCGTCGGCGGACGTGGCTCCCGTGATCGCCGCGAGAATCGACTCGTAGCTGGCATCAGCGGCGTCGAAGGACCCGTTGTTGCGCCCGTGACGGAGCACCACGATGCGGTCGGAGACCGCGCGGACGTCGTTCATGTTGTGGCTGATGAGGATGACGCCGTGGCCCAGCTCGCGGAGCCGCTCGATGTAGGTCAGCACCTCCGCGGTCTGGGCGACCGAGAGGGCGGCCGTGGGTTCGTCGAGCACCACGAGGCGCGGCGAACCGATGAGGGTGCGGGCGATCGCGACGGCCTGCCGCTGCCCGGCCGACAGCTCGGACAGCGGGGTGCGCACCGAAGGGATGCGGCTGGTGAGGTCGCGAAGGAGCCGTCGGGCGACCTGCTCCATCTGGCCGTCGTCGAGCAGCATGCCGTCGGTCAGCTCGCGGCCGAGGAAGATGTTCGACGTCACGTCGAGGTTGCCGCACAGGGCCAGGTCCTGGAACACGGTCGCGATGCCCAGGGCGTGCGCCGCCGACGGCGACGGGATCGTCTGTTCCTCGCCGTCGATCTCCACCAGGCCCGAGTCGGGCTGGATGACACCCGAGATCACCTTGGCGAGAGTCGACTTGCCGGCTCCGTTGTCACCGACCAGCGCGACGACCTGGTGGGCATAGACGTCGAGGTCGACGCCGATGAGCGCCTCGACGGCACCGAACCGCTTGGTGATCTGCCGGAGCGAGAGCAGCGGCACGCGACTTGCGATCATGCTCGGTCACCTGCTCTCCGTTGGGCACGTGGTACGGGTAGTGAAGTCGCGCAACGTGTTCGCGTCAATCGTCTGCACCCGACTCGCTCGTCGTGGGTGAAGGCTCGGCCGACCGCGCCACGAAGTCCGTGGACCGGAACACCATCTCCAGCGCACCGATCACCTCGGCGCGTTCTCCCAGCTGGGCAGGCACCACCTCGAGCGGGGCGATCTGGTTGAGAAGGACCCGTTGCCGGATCGCTTCCCGCAACGGGCCGAGCAGGAGCTCACCCGTCTCCGCGAGCTCTCCGCCGACGACGACGGCCTGGGGGTTCAGGGCGATGGCGAGCCCGGCGACGACGACTCCGATCGTCGACCCCGCGTCGGCGATGACTCGTGCGCACCCGAGGTCGCCCTCGATCGCACCCTGGACGACGTCCCGCAGCGTCATCGGGCCGTGACTCACGCGCAGGGGTTCGATGAGTGCGGCCGCTCCCACGACGGTGTCGAGGCAGCCCCGGCTGCCGCACCGGCAGATGCTTCCCGCCGGGTCCACCTGTACATGACCGATCTCGCCTGCCGTGCCGGCAAAGCCCTGATGCACCTGCCCGCCGAGGACGATGCCCGCGCCGATCGTGTACGACGCACGCACGTAGACGGAGTCGCGGTAGAGCCGGGAGGCGCCTTGCACGCTCTCCGCAAGTGCGCCGAGGTTGGCGTCGTTGTCCACGAACACCGAGCACCCCAGCCGCTTGGCCAGGACATGACCGATGTGCACCTCGTCCCAGCCGCGCAGGACCCCGCGCACCGACACCATCCCGGTCGCGCCGTCCACCGGCGCCGGCAGTGCGACGCCGATGCCCACCACCTCGTCGAGCGACGACCCCACCCGCTCCAGCAGGTCCGAGATGAGCAGTGCGGCCCGGTCGAGACTGGTGTCCATCCGGTGCTCGTGGGGAAGCGGCAGGGTCTGCTCGGCGACGACCTCGTGCGTGACGTCGCCGAGCGCGACCCGGAGCTGCCGAACCCCGATGTGGATGCCGATCGCGAGGCCGACCCGGTGCGCGATGGTGACCATCTGTGCCCGACGACCGCTACGGGTCGTGTTGCGGGTGTCGACGACCCCTGCCGAGAGCAGCTCCTTGACGATCGTGGAGATCGTCGCGGTCGAGAGACCGGTCGCCCCGGCGAGCTCGACCTGGGTGAGCCCGCCGTGGCGTTGGACCGTCTCGACGATGAGTGCGCGGTTGGCCTCGCGCAGCGCGGACTGCGAGCCCGCCATCGCTACCCGCCCTTCCACGCTCGCGAGCATAGACTCACGGCCTTACCGTTTCCGGGCTATCCGGGCGGTGTTGATCCCCAGGTCAGCGGGCTGCGTTCGCCCGCCGCTTGTTGAAGATGTCGAACGCCACGGCCAGCAGCAGGACGAGGCCCTTGACCACCTGCTGCACCGCCTGGTCGATCCCCATCAGCTGCATGCCGTTGCTCATGACGCCGACGAGCAGGCCACCCACGATCGCGCCGGAGATCCGCCCGACGCCGCCGGTCGTCGATGCTCCACCGATGAAGCAGGCGGCGATCGCGTCGAGCTCGAACATGTTCCCGGCTCCCGGCTGAGCACCGTTCGATCGGGACGAGTAGACGACGCCGGCGACGGCGGCGAGCAGGCCCATGTTCACGAAGATGAGGAAGTTGACCCGCGGCACCTTCACGCCGGAGAGCTGAGCCGCCGACAGGTTGCCTCCGATGGCGTACACGTGTCGCCCGAACTTCGTCTTCGTCGTGAGGATCGAGTAGATGATGACCAGCGCGCCCAGGATGATCAGGACGATCGGGAGACCGCGGCTCCGGGAGAGCTGGTAGGCGAACGCCATGATGACGATCCCGACGACGGCGATCTTGGCGACGAAGATCGGCATCGTCTCGACCGCCTGCTGGTAACGAATCCGGCCCTGGCGGCTGCGGACCTGGCTGACGGCGTACCCCACCACGGCGACTGCACCGATGAGGATGGTGAACACGTCGAAGCCGTTGCCGCCGAGGAAGCCGTTCAGGAACCCACCGGCGATGCGCTGGTACTCGGCCGGGAACGGAGACAGGGAGACGTTGTCGAGGACCTTGAGGGTCAGGCCGCGGAAGATGAGCATCCCCGCGAGCGTGACGATGAACGCCGGGATCCCGACGTACGCCACCCAGAGCCCCTGCCACATGCCGCACAGGAGCCCGACCGCGAGCCCGGCAAGGACGCCGACCCACCAGGGCTGGCCGTGCCGGATGACGATGACGGCTGACACCGATCCCGTCAGAGCGACCAGCGAGCCGACCGAGAGGTCGATGTGGCCGGCGATGATGACGATCATCATGCCGATCGCCAGGATCAGGATGTAGGAGTACTGCAGCACGATGTTGGTGACGTTGCCGGGGCTCAGCAGCGTCCCCCCCGTGAGGATCGTGAACAGGCCCACGATCAGGATGAACGCGACGAAGATGCCGCTCTGCCGCAGATTCCTCGTGAAGAGGTCCTTCAGGCCTACTACTGCGGTCATCGGACCGGGCCCCTTTCCTTCGTCATGAGCTCCATCAGGTTTTCCTGTGTCGCGTGTTCCTTGTCCATCACGCCGGTGACCCGGCCGGCCGAGAGCGTGTAGATCCGGTCGCACATGCCGAGGAGCTCAGGCAGCTCGGACGAGATGAGGACCACGGCCCGGCCGGACTCGGCCAGCTTGTTGATGAGGGTGTAGATCTCGTACTTGGCGCCGACGTCGATCCCGCGTGTGGGCTCATCGAGGATGAGCACCTGGGGATCGGTGAACAGCCACTTGCTGAGCACGACCTTCTGCTGGTTGCCGCCTGAGAGCTTGCCCGTCACCGACATCACGGTGGGGGCCTTGATGTTCATGCTCTGGCGGTACTGCTCGGCGACCTTGATCTCCTCGTTGGCGTTCACGAAGCCTGCGCGCGAGATCTGGTCCAGGTTGGCCGACGAGATGTTGGTGCGGATGTCCTCGATGAGGTTGAGGCCGAACTTCTTGCGGTCCTCGGTGGCGTAGGCGATGCCGTGCCGGATGGCCTCGTCGACGGTGCGCGTCTGGATCTCCTTGCCGTGCAGGAAGACCTGGCCCGTGATGTCGCGGCCGTAGGAGCGCCCGAACAGAGACATGGCCAGCTCGGTGCGCCCGGCGCCCATGAGTCCGGCGATGCCGACGATCTCTCCGGCACGCACCGACAGCGAGGCGCCGTCCACGACGATGCGTTCCGCCTGCGTCGGGTGACGGACGGTCCAGTTCTCGATCCGGAGCACCTCGTCGCCGATGGCGGGCTCGTGCGGGGGGAACCGGTGACCCAGGTCCCGGCCGACCATCCCGCGGATGATCCGCTCCTGCGTGACCTCGTCGGCCACCATGTCGAGGGTCTCGACCGTCCGACCGTCGCGGATGATCGTCGTCGTGTCCGCGATCTCGGCGATCTCGTTGAGCTTGTGGGAGATCATGATCGAGGTGATCCCCTGCGCCTTCAGCTGGCGCAGGAGGTCCAGCAGGTGCTCGGAGTCGTTGTCGTTCAACGCGGCCGTCGGCTCGTCCAGGATGAGGAGCTTGACCTCCTTGGACAGCGCCTTGGCGATCTCGACGAGCTGCTGCTTGCCGACGCCGAGCTGGCCGACCGGGGTGACGGGAAGCTCGTCGAGCCCCACCCGGGCGAGCAGGTCGGCGGCCTGGGAGTTCGCCAGGTTCCAGTCGATCAGACCGCGGCGGACGCGCTCGTTGCCGAGGAAGATGTTCTCGGCGACGGACAGGTACGGGACGAGCGCGAGCTCCTGGTGGATGATCACGATCCCGCGTGCCTCGGAGTCGTTGATCGACCCGAACTGCACCTCTTCGCCGTCGAAGATGATCGAACCCTCGTAGGTGCCGTGTCCGTACACGCCGGACAGGACCTTCATCAGCGTCGACTTGCCGGCGCCGTTCTCCCCGCAGATCGCGTGGATCTCGCCCCTCTGGACGCTGATCGACACGTCCTGCAGGGCCTTGACGCCGGGGAACGTCTTGGTGATGGACTGCATCTCCAGAATGGATGTCGCCATGGCGGCCTCCACCATCCTTCGTGTGGTCGTGGGCGCGCCCCCACGCCGACCGGACGCTGCCGGCCGGCGTGGGGAGCACGATCCCTGCAGGGTGGGTCAGGAAGCCTGGCCGCTGGCGACCTCGTCCTCGGTCCAGTAGCCCGAGTCGATCAGCAGGCTCTGGATGTTGTCCTTGTAGACGATGTCGGAGTCGAGCAGGAAGGACGGGACGACCTTCACGCCGTTGTCGTACGTCTCGGTGTCGTTCGCCTCGGGCTCCTTGCCGGCAAGGAAGTCCTCAGCCGAGGTGACGGCCTGGTCGGCGAGCTTGCGGGTGTCCTTGAAGATCGAGGCGTACTGCACGCCGTCGTTGATGAGCTTGACGGACGCGATCTCGGCGTCCTGGCCCGTCACGATCGGGAGACCCGCGTCGAGGCCCGGACCGTACCCGGCGTTCTGCAGGGCGGTGATGATGCCGCGGGACAGGCCGTCGTACGGAGAGAGGACACCCTGGACCTTGGAGCCGTCCGAGTAGGTCGACGTGAGGAGGTCTTCCATACGCTTCTGCGCCGTCTCCTGCAGCCAGCGCAGGGTGGCGACCTGCTCGATCTTCGTCTGACCGGACTTCACGACGAGCGTCTTGTCGTCGATGTACGGCTGCAGCGTGTCCATCGCGCCCTGGTAGAAGAAGTGCGCGTTGTTGTCGTCCAGGGAGCCGGCGAACAGCTCGATGTTGAACGGACCCGTCGCGTCGCCCTCCGAGCCGTCGGCGTTGAGGATGCCCAGACCGACGAGCAGCGAGGTCGCCTGCTGGATGCCGACCTTGTAGTTGTCGAACGTGACGTAGAAGTCAACGTTCTCGCTGTCCCGGATGAGGCGGTCGTACGCGATCACCGGGATGTCCTTGTCCGCGGCGGCCTGCAGCTGGGTGGCCAGTGCGGTGCCGTCGATCGAGGCGAGGATCAGCAGGTCGGCGCCCTTAGTGATCATCTGGTCGATCTGCTGCTGCTGCGTGGGGATGTCGTTGTTCGCGTACTGGAGGTCGACCTTGTAGCCGGCGTCCTCGAGGCCCTTCTTGACGGCGTCGCCGTCCGCGATCCATCGCTCGGACTCCTGGGTCGGCATGGCGACACCGATGGTGAGCTCGCCCGTGTCGGCCGGAGCCCCGGTGCTCTCGTCGTCGGTGCTGCCTGCGCCGCTGCCCGAGCATGCGGCCAGGGAGAGCGCGAAGATCGCACCCACCGCGGCAAAGGTGATCCGTCGCATTGCTGTGCTCCTACTCGTCGTTGAGGGAGGTCCGAGGTGGGACCTGCCGGCCGGACCCCGGGTGATCGCGAGCGACCTGACGATTCGCTGCGATCCGGTGTCCGACTACGCCGCCGCAGTGCGTGGCTGCGGCGATGCAGCGGGCCTAGATTGATACGTTCGGTTCGCGAAGTCAATGGAAAACGGCGGTTTTGGTTTGTATCTGTTTGATAACGGGGAGGTTTGGTGCCGGTTTCGCTAGGATGTTGCCCCGTGAGTTCGACACACGAACACACCCGGACGGGTGAGCGCGGCTGCGCTGGAGAACGTCTCCACCCCAGGGACTCGAGCCGTAGACACCAACCTGTCGAGGTAGTCACAGCGACCAGACGTGGCAGGCTGGGAGCGTGAGCCTGTTCCGTCGCCGCCGACCGGTCGTTCCGCTCGACATCGTCGACGGGTTCGAAGCCGCTGAAGGCCGCGCACTGCAGCGGTCGCTGACGGCCGCGCTCCTGGCACACGAGCGCACCGCCCGCCACGACCTGCCGACCCTGCTCGAGATCGGACGCGGCTCAGGCGAAGCCCTCGTCGTGATCTGGCGCAACCTGATCGTCGGGTTCGTCCCTCCCGACTGCGCGATGCAGTTCCAGGAGGTGCTGGCGGCCGACCCCCGAGCCGTGGTCACCGTCCGGGGCGTCGTGCGCCACGACGGCGAGCTCTGGCGCGTGTGGGTCGGGAGCCCGCCCGACGAGGAGCTCCAGGAGTTGACCACCCACCACGACACCCTGCCCGGTCCGGAACTCACCCTCCTCGGAATCCCGCTTCGCCGACGCGGCACAGCAGTCCCGGTCTGGCCGACGGACAAGCCGCTCGCCGACCCCGACGGCGGAGCGTGACGCTGGGCAGTCCGTCCGCTCAGGTACCCGGCGAGTCGTTGCCGGTCGGGCAAAACAGAAGGTCAGGGGCTTGCTAGGTGTCCCTAGAAGCCCCTGAACTGCGCTTTCACTGTCGGGCTGACTGGATTTGAACCTGCGACTCCATGAACAACCCGGGGCCGACAGCCTCTCCCCCGACAGCTCGCACCATCCGGTGCAACCGTGTGTGATCTGCGCATCTACTCACCTAGGCATCACTCGAACACCCGTCTTGCCACGCAGATCGGGGAGAACTCGACTGAGACGCGGGTGATCAGTCCGGGTGCGGGGCGGCGCATCACAGCCCGATATCGAACCGCGCAGCCCGCTCAACCTTCGCGCGTTCTTTGACCCACCGACCGCAAACGGGGCCCTCGTCAGGGGTAGATGAGCGGCCGAGGTGGCAGCGCGCCGGCCGGCGCCGCCGGGCCACCGACTCGGCGACGTTGGCCTGTCGATTCATGGTCAGCCTCCGGTGCACGTGGCTCCGGCGGCGATGAGGTCGTCGGGGCAGGGTGGAAGGGTGGCGTTTGCGGCGCGGATGGATTCCGAGACCGCTGTCGTGGCGGCGACCACGGCAGCCGGGTGGCGGATCGGGATGTCGTGGAAGGAGTCGTCGACGATCGCGTGCAGCGAGTTGTCCGAGATGGTGGCCGCCTGGAGCTGCAGGTCGTGCCACACCTTGTGGCCCTCCTCAGGAGCATCCACGAATGGCTGGCCGATGCCCGGCCACCACCCGAGGCGCTCGGCCTCAAGGACGATGACGGGCCGGTTGCCCATGTCGGGACCTTCGCCGACGGAGGGCAACCAGATCGGGGCGCCGGCGACGTCCCCCGCGGTTTGGAGCGGTGAGCTGGCGTCGACGAGGACCAGGCCGGCGACGTGCTCGGGATGCTGTGCCGCGGCGGTCCGGGCAACCAGCCCGCCGTACGACCAGCCAGTGAGCAGGTAGGGGCCGGGCTCGCCGAGGACTTGCAGCATGGCCAGCATCTCCTGGGCGTGCTGCTCGGGGGCCGAGGCTGCTAGGCCGGGCGACAGGCCATTCCCGGGACGGTCGAACAGGCAGACCCGGTTGGACTCGGACTGCGCGACGGCGGCCTGCGACCAGCTCACGGCTGCCGGGCCACCCCAACCGTCCAGGTACACCACCGTGGGCGCGCCCTGCCCGATGCACGCCGCCGCCTGCTCCACCCCGGCGACCGACACCATCGTCCAGGGCACCGAGGCGACGTCCCGCCGCAGCTGCTGCCAGACAGCCTGGTCCATGTCGGGGAACTCAGCCTCGGGGTCGTCGGGCAGCAGGGCGGTGACAGCGTCGACCGGGATCTCCGCGCCGTTCGATCCGGACGACGACGGCGATGGGTCGGGTGGGCTCCCGGTGGTACAGCCGGCGAGCAGCGCGGCTGTGCAGATGGGTACTGCCAGGAGCCCTCGGCGACCACGCCGGGTCGGTGTCACGGTGTGGATGGATCTGGTGGTCATGTCGATCTCCTCGCTCAGGTCGTCCTGCCGGCCCGTCGCGCCGCCGCGCCAGGCCTGGCCTCAGGGGCCTGGCCGCTCCTCAGGGGTTCTCACGTGCAAGCTGCGCCGCGGTCATGGCGAGCGGCTCGAGGTCTGGCGACGCCTGACGGTTGGTGAGCAGCGCCACCGTGATGTGGTCGTCGGGGTACCGCGCGAGGTAGGTCGAGAAGCCGTTGATCCCGCCGGCGTGCTGGACGACCGTCGAGCCATCGTCATCGCCGACGACCTGGCCGTAGGCATAGCCGACTCCGTCGGCGACCTCGACGAGCGGCGTGAAGTAGCGGGCAATGTCCATCGCGGGCGCCAGCCGCTCCGTGTACAACGCCTCCTGCCAGCGGTTGAGATCCAGGACCGTCGAGTACAGACCGCCGGCCGCATAGGGCACCGACATGTCAAGCGGATCTGCGACATTGAAGTCGGACGAGTAGCCGGTGGCCAGCCCCGGGGTATCGGCGTCCTCGTATCCGGAGTCCTGCATCCTCAGCGGGCCAAAGATCTCGTCCTGCAGGTACGTCGCGTAGGGATTCCCGGACACCTTCTCGATCGCCATTCCGAGCAGCACGTAGCCCGTGTTCGTGTAGCTGAACGACTCGCCGGGCTCCCCCGTGAGCGGGATGTCGGAAACGCGCGCCACGGTCTGGGCGGGCGTGAGTGCCTTAAGGATGTCGAAGTCCGGTTGGTCAGTGAAGTCAGCGATCCCCGACGTATGGCCGAGCAGGTGCTCGATGGTCACGACCTTCCAGGCCTCGGGGCAGTCGTCGATGTAGTCGCAGATCGAGTCGCTGCGCTCGAGGAGCCCACGAGACTCAAGGATGAGAATCGCCATCGCGGTGAACTGCTTGGTGATCGAACCAAGCCGGAACCGAGTCCCCGGGGTGTTGGCGCGGTTCGAGGCGGCATCGGCCATGCCGAATCCCTTGGCATACAGGATCTCGCCGTCCTTGGCCACCAGGGCAGCGCCGTTCAGGTCGGCGCCCAGCAACTGATCAAGCCTCGCCTCGAGGGTCGGCACCGCGACCGCGGAGGCGACCGTCGGGTTTGGCAGTGCTGACGTGGGCACACTCGGTGACGGGCCGCTCGCACAGCCCGCGACGACGATCAAGGCCACGATGCAGATGGCGGATCGCTTCACATGAAGCCACTCACCGCCGTTCATCGGGCTTGTCGACTCGTCCATCTGCGTGTCCTTTCGGTTCGGATCGGCCGGGCTGACTGCTCGAGCCCTGGACCGGATCAATGGCGCACGTAGACGTTGACGTGGTCGCCCTCGAGCGCGAACCGGATGACACTGCCCTTCAGGTCGGCGAAGACTCCCTGGGGGACGGAGCCGTACAACGGCCCCAGGTCAGCGATCGGGTCGGAGCCCTTCGGCGAACACGCCTCGGCACCAATCCCCTCCCTGAGCCCCTGGCCGGGGTGGGCCACGAGCACGCAGGTCGTGCCGTTTCGAGACTCTCCGCTCCAGACACTGAGGCCCCCCACGTCCTCATAGCGCCGCATCCCATCGGCACTGAGACCCAGCGCGTCGAGAGTGCCGTGCATGTCCTTCGGCTCATCGGCGTCCGCACCGACCGACTCCAGTGCGAGCACGACCGGCAGGATGCTCGCCGTGTCGGTCGCGCCGTCGGGCACGTCGGGCGGCGTGGTGAGGCCCAGCCGGCCCGAGGTGACGATCACGACGGCCGCCGCACCGACGAGTGCTGCCGACCAGCGCCACGCCGTCCCGCGACGCCGGCGACGCTGCTCGAGAGGCGCGGCCGACGCGTCGGGGGGTTCGACGAGCTCGACGTCGGTCATCCTGACCACCCGGTTCCGCCTTGCGGATCGCTTCGCCACCATCGGACTTCCTCCGCGGCCGTACCGCACTCAGCACTCCGTGTGACCCCTCACAGCGCGGTGCATCGAACACCTGTTCGACCCTCGCTCGCACGGGGTCAGCATCACGTCGACGGCAGGCTCAAGATTTCTCACCGCTGAGGGCGAGGACTGGGCCGACCGTCACTCGTCGGGTCTGACGAACTCGATCGAGTCGAAGATGGCGCGTGCCTCTTCGGTCAGCGCCGGATTGGTCGAAGGGTCGGATCCCACCATGATCACGGCGCGCTCGCCGTTCAGGTCGACCGCTCGGTAGGTATCGTGCACGCCCACAGTTGCGTACCGTCTTCCGTTGCAGCTCTGCGCGAAATCCGAGTAGCTGCACAACGTGCCCTCGTCGCAGGCGGTGAAGTCGACGTCACTTTCGGCGGCGTTGTCGAACTCGAAGCCGGCGTAGTCGCCGACCATGACCTCGACGGCAGGGGTGCTCACCGTTGACGCCTGCGCCGCCATCGCCTCGACGAACACTTCAGCCGTCGGATCGATCTGGACGAGCGCGCCCTTCCAGGCGCATGCGTCCGTCGGGACATAGTCGACGGGGTAGAACCACAGGTAGACATCCCATGTATTCGGTTGGAGATCCGGGTCGTCCTTGCCCAGGCTCGCGCCGTCGAAGGTCTCCCAGCCGTCTGAGATGGTGATCTCGAAGGGCACCGGGTAGCCGGTCACGAGGTAGGTGCCAGCGTCGATGGAGCCGCTCTGCGGGAACGGTGCGATCGTGTCAGCCTCCGCGGTCGGTGCGGGGGCCGGCGGTTCGGTCGCGGTGCACGCGGCGAGGCCGACGCACGCCAGTAGAGCGGCGGCAACACCCACCCGCCGCGAGC
>NZ_JBFUKL010000002.1:0-819406 GCF_056400865.1 Cellulomonas sp. P4_H4 | reverse complement strand
GAATGATGTCCGGCGGCGTCCTACTCTCCCACACCCTGGCGAGTGCAGTACCATCGGCGCTGAAGGGCTTAGCTTCCGGGTTCGGAATGGGACCGGGCGTTTCCCCTTCGCTATGACCGCCGTAACGTTGTCGAGTTGTCAAACGGGTTCCCGTTCGTCTCTCGGGAACCGCACAGTGGACGCGTAGCACATTGACTTGAATGAATGTGATGAAGTTGTCGGCTTATTAGTACCGGTCAGCTGCGAGGGTCTTTCGTCCCCTCTTCCACATCCGGCCTATCTACCCAGTGGTCTAGCTGGGAGCCTCTCGGGGATCAAGTCCCCATGGAAACCTCATCTTGAAGCAGGCTTCCCGCTTAGATGCTTTCAGCGGTTATCCCTTCCGAACGTAGCCAACCAGCCGTGCTCCTGGCGGAACAACTGGCACACCAGAGGTTCGTCCGTCCCGGTCCTCTCGTACTAGGGACAGCCCTTCTCAAGTTTCCTGCGCGCGCAGCGGATAGGGACCGAACTGTCTCACGACGTTCTAAACCCAGCTCGCGTACCGCTTTAATGGGCGAACAGCCCAACCCTTGGGACCTACTCCAGCCCCAGGATGCGACGAGCCGACATCGAGGTGCCAAACCATGCCGTCGATATGGACTCTTGGGCAAGATCAGCCTGTTATCCCCGGGGTACCTTTTATCCGTTGAGCGACGGCGCTTCCACAAGCCACCGCCGGATCACTAGTTCCGACTTTCGTCCCTGCTCGACCTGTCAGTCTCACAGTCAAGCTCCCTTGTGCACTTGCACTCGCCACCTGATTGCCAACCAGGCTGAGGGAACCTTTGAGCGCCTCCGTTACATTTTAGGAGGCAACCGCCCCAGTTAAACTACCCACCAGGCACTGTCCCTAGTCCGGATCACGGACCGAGGTTAGATATCCAGAGCGACCAGAGTGGTATTTCAACGTTGACTCCACCGACACTGGCGTGCCGGCTTCACAGTCTCCCACCTATCCTACACAAGCCGCACCGAACACCAATACCAAGCTATAGTAAAGGTCCCGGGGTCTTTCCGTCCTGCTGCGCGTAACGAGCATCTTTACTCGTAGTGCAATTTCGCCGAGTTCGCGGTTGAGACAGCGGAGAAGTCGTTACGCCATTCGTGCAGGTCGGAACTTACCCGACAAGGAATTTCGCTACCTTAGGATGGTTATAGTTACCACCGCCGTTTACTGGGGCTTAAATTCTGAGCTTCGCCTTGCGGCTGACCCGTCCTCTTAACCTTCCAGCACCGGGCAGGCGTCAGTCCGTATACATCGTCTTGCGACTTCGCACGGACCTGTGTTTTTAGTAAACAGTCGCTTCTCCCTGGTCTCTGCGGCCCTTCACGCTCCCCGAGCAAGTCGGTTCACGCTTCAGGCCCCCCTTCTCCCGAAGTTACGGGGGCATTTTGCCGAGTTCCTTAACCACGATTCTCTCGATCGCCTTAGTATTCTCTACCTGACCACCTGAGTCGGTTTGGGGTACGGGCGGCTAGAACCTCGCGTCGAGGCTTTTCTTGGCAGCATAGGATCATCGATTTCCCGCATACGCGGTACCTGTCAGCTCTCAGGCTTCATGAGGTGCGGATTTGCCTACACCTCGCCCTACAACCTTAGACGTGGACTACCATCGCCACGCTCGACTACCTTCCTGCGTCACCCCTGTTAATACGCTTACCTACTACCGGTTCGGGTCACGCGCTCCACACCACGGTGTCCCCGAAGGGACGATGCGGTGCTTCGGGCGTTTAGCATCACCGGGCTCGGTATGGGCGGTTCTTCGCCGGTACGGGAATATCAACCCGTTGTCCATCGACTACGCCTGTCGGCCTCGCCTTAGGTCCCGACTTACCCAGGGCGGATTAGCCTGGCCCTGGAACCCTTGGTCATTCGGCGGACGGGTTTCTCACCCGTCTTTCGCTACTCATGCCTGCATTCTCACTCGTGTGGCGTCCACCGCTGGGTTACCCCGCGACTTCACTCGCCACACGACGCTCCCCTACCCATCCACACGCCTGAACCACGAAGGCTTAGCGCTTGTGTGAATGCCACAGCTTCGGCGGTATACTTGAGCCCCGCTACATTGTCGGCGCGGAATCACTTGACCAGTGAGCTATTACGCACTCTTTCAAGGGTGGCTGCTTCTAAGCCAACCTCCTGGTTGTCTGTGCAACTCCACATCCTTTCCCACTTAGCATACGCTTAGGGGCCTTAGCTGGTGGTCTGGGCTGTTTCCCTCTCGACTACGGAGCTTATCCCCCGCAGTCTCACTGCCACGCTCTGGCTTACCGGCATTCGGAGTTTGGCTAACGTCAGTAACCTGGTGGGGCCCATCGGCTATCCAGTAGCTCTACCTCCGGCAAGAAACACGTGACGCTGCACCTAAATGCATTTCGGGGAGAACCAGCTATCACGGAGTTTGATTGGCCTTTCACCCCTAACCACAGGTCATCCCCCAGGTTTTCAACCCTGGTGGGTTCGGTCCTCCACGCGGTCTTACCCGCGCTTCAACCTGCCCATGGCTAGATCACTCCGCTTCGGGTCTAGAGCACGCGACTGAGACGCCCTATTCGGACTCGCTTTCGCTACGGCTTCCCCACACGGGTTAACCTCGCCACGTACCACTAACTCGCAGGCTCATTCTTCAAAAGGCACGCTGTCACCCCTGCTAGGGAGGCTCCAACGGATTGTAGGCACACGGTTTCAGGTACTATTTCACTCCCCTCCCGGGGTACTTTTCACCTTTCCCTCACGGTACTTGTCCGCTATCGGTCACTAGGTAGTATTTAGGCTTACACAGTGGTCTGTGCAGATTCACTCCAGGTTTCTCGGGCCCGGAGCTACTTGGGATCCCCTTCGGGAGGCCACGCCATTTCGTCTACGGGGGTCACACCCTCTGTGCCGGGCCTTTCAATGCCCTTCGACTATGACGCGACTTTCTGACTCCCTGTCGGATCGGCAGATCCAACGGAAAGGTCCCACAACCCCGTGCACGCAACGCCTGCCGGCTTGAACACGTACACGGTTTGGCCTGATCCGCTTTCGCTCGCCACTACTCACGGAATATCTCTTCCTGGCGGTACTGAGATGTTTCACTTCCCGCCGTTCCCTCCACACACCCTATATATTCAGGTGCGGGTCACACGACATGACTCGTGCGGGGTTTCCCCATTCGGACATCCTCGGATCACGGTTCGTTTGCCAACTCCCCGAGGCTTATCGCAGGCTACAACGTCCTTCTTCGGCTCCTAGTGCCAAGGCATCCACCCTGTGCCCTTATAAACTTGACCACAAAGATCATTCAAAAAGATGCTCGCGTCCACTGTGCAGTTCTCAAGCTACGACCGGTTCTGAGCACCCTCACCCCAGCGCCTACCCACCCCAAACCCTCGCGGGGTTCGTGGYAGGCGGTTCACCGAGCGGTACCAGCCCGCAGTCCCTCGCASCCWCCCCACACCCWCAGGTGCAGACCGCGTGCGTAGCGACCCCGAGACAACAACCTTCCGGCTGTTCCCTCAGGACCCAACAGCGTGCCCAGCCGACCCCCTCCCTGGCAGCTCACCGTTCCCACCCGAACCCCGAAAGGTTGCGGCGTACTAGGCGCCACCAGCTCGAAAGCCGGCCACAGTCGATGTTCCACCCTCGAGCACCGTCCCCCACTCGTTCGGCAGGGACAACGGGCCTGGACACCACTCACACCCCCATGACAGGGACGCGGGATGCCAGATGCTCCTTAGAAAGGAGGTGATCCAGCCGCACCTTCCGGTACGGCTACCTTGTTACGACTTAGTCCCAATCGCCAGTCCCACCTTCGACAGCTCCCTCCACAAGGGTTGGGCCACCGGCTTCGGGTGTTACCGACTTTCGTGACTTGACGGGCGGTGTGTACAAGGCCCGGGAACGTATTCACCGCAGCGTTGCTGATCTGCGATTACTAGCGACTCCGACTTCATGGGGTCGAGTTGCAGACCCCAATCCGAACTGAGACCGGCTTTTTGGGATTCGCTCCACCTCGCGGTATCGCAGCCCTTTGTACCGGCCATTGTAGCATGCGTGAAGCCCAAGACATAAGGGGCATGATGATTTGACGTCATCCCCACCTTCCTCCGAGTTGACCCCGGCAGTCTCCCATGAGTCCCCGGCATAACCCGCTGGCAACATGGGACGAGGGTTGCGCTCGTTGCGGGACTTAACCCAACATCTCACGACACGAGCTGACGACAACCATGCACCACCTGTACACCGACCTTGCGGGGAGCACATCTCTGCACTTTTCCGGTGTATGTCAAGCCTTGGTAAGGTTCTTCGCGTTGCATCGAATTAATCCGCATGCTCCGCCGCTTGTGCGG
The DNA here is from genome assembly GCF_056400865.1 of Cellulomonas sp. P4_H4. Lineage (NCBI taxonomy): Bacteria > Bacillati > Actinomycetota > Actinomycetes > Micrococcales > Cellulomonadaceae > Cellulomonas > Cellulomonas sp. P4_H4. The sequence continues at coordinate 815,032 of NZ_JBFUKL010000002.1, read as the reverse complement.
GCCCCCGTCAATTTCTTTGAGTTTTAGCCTTGCGGCCGTACTCCCCAGGCGGGGCACTTAATGCGTTTGCTGCGGCACGGAACTCGTGGAATGAGCCCCACACCTAGTGCCCAACGTTTACGGCATGGACTACCAGGGTATCTAATCCTGTTCGCTCCCCATGCTTTCGCTCCTCAGCGTCAGTTGCGGCCCAGTGACCTGCCTTCGCCATCGGTGTTCCTCCTGATATCTGCGCATTCCACCGCTACACCAGGAATTCCAGTCACCCCTACCGCACTCTAGTCTGCCCGTACCCACTGCAAGCCCAAGGTTGAGCCTTAGGTTTTCACAGCAGACGCGACAAACCGCCTACGAGCTCTTTACGCCCAATAATTCCGGACAACGCTTGCGCCCTACGTATTACCGCGGCTGCTGGCACGTAGTTAGCCGGCGCTTCTTCTGCAGGTACCGTCACTTGCGCTTCTTCCCTGCTGAAAGAGGTTTACAACCCGAAGGCCGTCATCCCTCACGCGGCGTCGCTGCATCAGGCTTGCGCCCATTGTGCAATATTCCCCACTGCTGCCTCCCGTAGGAGTCTGGGCCGTGTCTCAGTCCCAGTGTGGCCGGTCGCCCTCTCAGGCCGGCTACCCGTCGTCGCCTTGGTGGGCCACTACCCCACCAACAAGCTGATAGGCCGCGAGCCCATCCCTCACCGATAAATCTTTCCAGACGCGACACATGCGTGTACGTCTCATATCCGGTATTAGCCACCGTTTCCCGTGGTTATCCCAGAGTGAAGGGCAGGTTGCTCACGTGTTACTCACCCGTTCGCCACTGATCAGACCAGCAAGCTGGTCATCACCGTTCGACTTGCATGTGTTAAGCACGCCGCCAGCGTTCGTCCTGAGCCAGAATCAAACTCTCCGTAAATGTCAACTGGCACCACACCACCAAAGCAGCATGGCAACCGACAAAACGAAACAGCCAACCGGTTCAACCCGGCCGACCAATCAGATTCGGCTGTTCGGGCACCGCCCTTCCACGGAGGTGAAAGAAACGACACCCATCTCAACCAAGACCCACCACCATCAACACCCCAGACCGCCGGCCCAGAACATCTCAGATAGCGAGCCATATGGCATCGACTATTTGGCACACTGTTGAGTTCTCAAGGAACAGACGCGCATCCTTCCAGGTCCTTCAACCTGTCCGGAGGCAACCGTTCTAACTTAGCGGAGTGGACCCTCCCCGTCAAACTCCCTCTGCGAGGCAGTTCATCGAGTTGAGGAGTCCGAGCTCCGGTCCCGGACGCTAACAGTGACCGGCGATGTGATCGCCGGTCGGAGCTTCCGGGGGGTGTCATCCGGGGGACCAGCCATCGAGGTTCAATCCTCGGTGTCCGTTCCTCCCTGCCGGGCGACATCGAGAACAGTACGCAGCGACTGCCCTGAGGGCAAATCAGCGCCGGGTGACGCGGGTCACCACGCCTTCCTAGCCGCTGACCTGCACAAACGTCTGCCGGCGCCCTGAGTCATCGCTGCGGCGCACTCGAAAGTTCTCGGCTGACGCGAGGAACGGGCTCGGCTCTCGCTCGGCGTTCGGCTCAGTAGAGGGCGCTCGCCATGGCGCGGCGGGCCGCCACCACGCGCGGATCGTCGGCGCCGATGACCTCGAACAGGTCCACCAGGCGCAGGCGCAGCCGTTCGCGGTCCGGGCCGAAGGTCACGCGGAGCGCGTCGATGAGTCGGCTGAACGCGTCCTCGACCTTTCCGCCGAGGATGTCCAGGTCGGCTACCGCCAGCTGCGCGTCCAGGTCCTGGGGATCCGCGGCCGCTGCGGCGCGTGCCGCGTACAGGTCGGCGTCGCGCGTGCGGTCGAGCAGCCCGACCTGAGCAAGACCGGCCCGGGCCAGCGCGTCGCGCGGGTCCTCCCTGATCGCCTGCTCGTACGCCGCGCGCGCCGCGTCCAGGTCGTCGCGCTCGATCGCGTCGTACGCCGCCTGGTGCAGAGGCGGCAGCTCCGGCTCGGGCTCGGGCGCGGGTTCTGCGTCGCGCGCGCCGGCCGGCGCGACCCGGCCCGTGATGCCGTTCGCCTCGGCCGCAGCGAGCACCTGGTCCAGGACCGCGCGCACCTGGTCGCGCGGGTACGCACCTTGGAACAGAGGCAACGGCTGGCCCGCGAGCACCGCGACGACCGTCGGCACCGACTGCGCCTGGAAGGCCTGAGCGATCTGCGGGTTGGCGTCGGCATCGATGCGCGCGAGGAGCCAACGGCCACCGTCCTCGTCGGCGAGCGCCGCGAGGTCTCCCGCGACCGTCGTGCTGACCTCGCTCCACGCCGCCCACAGGACGACCACGACCGGGTGGCTCGTCGAGCTCTGCACCAGCGCCGGGAACGACTCCTGGTCGACGTCCACGACGAAGGCCCCGGGAGCGGGCAGTCCGCCGGGCGAACCGGGGGGCGGCGTGGCCGGACGTGCGAGCGAAGACAGGTCGACCGCGCCGCGCGCATCGAGCCGTGGGCGAGGTCCGGTGGGCTGGGACATGCGAGGTGGTCCTTCGTGCGAGGTCGGGTACAGGTCGTGCGTGCTGAGACACAGACTGCCGGAAATATCAGTCGGCAGTCGCCTTGGTGACTGCGTGCTCCGCAGCGAGCACCTGCATCAGCGCCGTGCCGCCCGCCGGGGGCACGTACATGATCACGACGTCGGTGAACGTGCGGACGAAGCTGCCCGCGGCAGTCGTCTTGCCCGTGAGAGCCGCGTAGAAGGGATCGAAGGCCGGGATCGTGCCGCCGGCGGTGAGCTGGACCGTCGACACGGTGGTCAGCTGGCTGACGACGATCGCGCCACCGTCGACGGTCGCCAACGACGTCAGCGGTTCGGGTGCCGGCGTGTAGGTCTCCGTCACGGTGCCCGCACTCCCCACCCCGGCCACCGTCGCCGCCCGGGCGGCCTCGATCCCGGTCCGGAGGGCGTCGGGGGCGAACGCCGCGGCATACTGCGATGCGGCTCCGTTCGCCAGCACGTCGGCGTACTGCACGAACGCGTCGGTCGGCGTCGCCACGAGGCCCGTGGCATCGGGGGCGACCACCGCGCTGCCCGTGCCGGGGGCTGCGGTCGCGGGCATCTGGATGCCCTGGCCCATGCGTCCCCAGCCCCACAGGTGGTACTGGTCGCGCGGTGCCGACTGCAGGAGCACGAGGATGCGCGGGGCCTGCAGGTCGTCAGGCTGCTCGGTGACCACGAGCTGCGTCCGCGGCCACGTGTCGGTCTGCGGGAGGATCAGGGCCTGTTCCTGGGTCGGGATGAGCGTCGGAGGCTTCGCGTTCGCGGTCGCCTTGGCCCGGACGTACTCCGCCGATCGGATCTCGAGGGCCGGTCCCGAGACGCGGGGCGCCAGGAGTGCTGCATCGAGCGTCTCGTCGCCGGCCGCCAGCACCTCGCCCAGGTCGTTCAGGACGTTGTCCGACTGCGAGATCGTCGTCGCTGCCGGCGCGACCGCCGGAACCGGCGCCGGCGCCGGCTGCGGCAGAGGTGTGGCGCACGCTCCGAGGCTCACCACGGCAAGGACCGCGAGGACGGCGACGCGGCGACGTGGGTGGCGGATCATCGACCGTCCTCCGGCTCGTCGTTGCTCGGCTCGGAATCGGCCTGAGGCTGCGTCTGGTCCTCCTCGATGGGCGGGAGTCCCCAGGCGCGCCGCCAGGCGTCGGCCCGCGATCCCCCCGCGGCAGGTTCCTGCGCCGCGGCTGGTGACGACGTGTTCAGCCATGCCGGTCGACCCGCGTGAGGGTCGGCCTCGGGTGTCTGCGCGCCATTGGGCGTCGGAGCAGTCACCGTCGCCCAGCCCGACGCTCCTCGTGCGCCGGCGCCAGCCGAGGGTCCGGACGGCTGGGGCGGCGCCTGCGGCTTCTCTTCGGGTGGCACGTTCGGTGAGGGGTGCGGCGCCCAACCCACGGTCGACTTCGGACCTGCGGGCGGCGTCGACCCGGCGGGCGACTTCGGACCTGCGGCCGGCGTCGACCCGGCGGGCGGAGTCGACCCGGCGGGCGGAGTCGACCCGGCGGGCGGAGTCGACCCGGCGGACGGAGTCGACCCGGCGGACGGGTTCGAGGAAGACGACGCACCCGGCCTGCCAGTGGCAGCGGCGCCTGCGGCGGCGCCGACAGAAGCGGCGCCGCCTGACGAGGCACCGCCTGATGCAGCACCGCCCGCGGCGGTCGCGGACGGTCCCCCGGCGCTGAGCCACGACGGACGGCCGTGCGCACCGGCGTCGGCACCGGGCGGAACAGGCGTCGTGCCGGACTCTGATCCGCTCGTCGGGACCGCCGACGCGGCGCCGGTCGTTGGCCCCGGCGGTGTCGGCGTCCAGCCGGCGCCGGGTGCCCCGACGGGTGCAGCGGGCGAACCGGCGCGGACCGCACTGACGGGCACTGCGCCCGTGGGCGACGTCTGCGTCGACGCCCCGCGCAACGCGCGCCGGCTGGTGGGCTGCGCTCCGACGGGCGTCGTCGCCGTCTGGACCTCGGACGCGGCCAAGGGTGGCGGGACCTGGGGAACCTGGCCGGTCCGGGGACGGGCTGCCTTCGCGGCGGCCGCCTCGCGGAGCTGGCGGCGGGTGAGGACCGGGATCTCGTCGACGTCCCCGGCCAGGACGGTCGGGATGGTGCCGGTCGTGACCGGGTGCCACTCCTCGTCGAGACCGAGCCGGGAGCGACGCAGGTCTCGGAACAGGAGCCAGCCGGACAGCAGCACGAGCAGGAGTCCGACGACGACCGCCGGCCAGAGCCACGGCGTCGTGACGACCCGCGGCCACGCCAGCGTCAGGTTCGGCGCGGACTCGCCCGTGCTCACTGCGATGAGGCTCCAGCGGCCTTCCTGCTGCGGCCACTCGAGCGTCGCCGAGCCCTTGCCGGTCGCCTGGGCGACCCACAGGTCCGATCCGGCGGGGTCCGCGGTGGTCGCGGTGTCCGCCTGTGCGTCGGCGTCCGTGCTCGCCGACGGCGCGGGCGTGGGCGCCGCGGCAGGCGACTCCGTCCCGGTGGCGGTCGGCTCGGGTGCGGTGTCCTCGACACCGGTGACGGCCAGCTCGTGCCACTCCGCCAGCCCGGTCACCTGTCCGTAGGCGTCGGTGCCTATCCAGCCCTCGACGTCGGTGTCGCGGCCGATGGCCAGCGTCACCTGTCCGTCGCCGGGCACCGTGATGTGCGCCGTCACCGGATCGCCACCGAGCTCCAGCACGCCTGGTGCCGTCACCAGTGTGTGCTGTCCGCCCGACGTCCCGGCGACGAGCACGTCGTCGGCCCTCCACACCGTCGCCGAGGCCACGCCGAGACCGATGACGACCAGTCCGACGACGCCGACGGCGGCGATGATCAGTCGCTTCACCACGCAGGATCCTCCAGGGACGAGAAGCCCCAGGATAGGCAGAGCAGCACGTCACGGCCGAACCGGGGCGGTTCGGACGCCCACGCGTGCAGCGTAGGGCGCATGACGGAGCCCCGGACGCTGACACCCGACGAGGGAAGACGCGTATCCTTTGCGCGGGCTCCGGTTGTCACAGAGCGTCTCGACCGAGGCGGCTTCCACGGAGTCACAGTGCCCAGGAGGATCGCTCGTGCCCGACGCCCGGACCCCCTTCCCCGTCGTCAGCTTCCGCGGATACGAACGCGAAGCCGTCGACAGCCGCATCACCGCCCTCGAGAAGGCCCTCGCCGACGCCCGCGCCCAGGTCGAGCAGCTCGACGGGCGCGCCATGCAGGTCGCAGGCGAGCTCTCCGAGGCGCACCGCCAGCTCCGCGAGGCCGAGCGGCCCACCTACTCCGGGCTCGGCTCGCGGATCGAGCAGCTGCTGCGGTCGGCCGAGGAGCAGTCGTCGGACGTCGTCACGCAGGCGAACGCCCAGGCCGCCGACGCCCTTGCCCGGGCCAAGCTGTCGTCGGGCCAGCTGCGCGCGCGCGCCGAGAACGAGGTCGGCGAGCTGATCGCGACCGCTCGCCGCGAGGCGGAAGAGGTGCGGACGACGGCCACGTCGGAGGCAGAGAGCACGCTGCTCGCCGCACAGCGGCGTGCCGAGGAGCTCGTCGGCTCCGCCGAGCGCGAGGCCGCACGCATCCAGAGCGCGACCACGACCGAGGAGAGCGAGCGCCGCAGCTCCCTGGAGCGCGAGCTCGGCACCCTGCGGGCGAGCGTCGAGCACGAGGCCACCCAGCTGCGGATCGCGACCGAGCAGACCGCGAGCGAGCTCCGCGCGCGCAGCGAGGCCGAGACGACCGCGCAGCGCGAAGAGGCCGAGCACTACGCGCAGGACCTGCGCCAGAGCGCTGACGCCGACACCACCGAGCTGCGGCAGCGCGTCGAGACCGAGCTGGCCAGCCAGCGCACCGAGGTCGACCGGTATGTGGCGCAGCAGCGTTCCGACGCCGCCGCCGAGGTTGCCGCCCTGCGTCAGCGGGCCGCCGAGGAGGTCACGTCGCTGCGCGTGCAGACGCAGGAGTACGCGGACGGCGTGCGCGCCGCAGCCGAGCGCGACGCCGCGGCGCTCCAGCAGCGCGTCGGTGCCGAGGTCGCAGCGCTGCGCGTCGAGGCCGAGCAGTACGCCGCGTTCGTGCGGGCACAGGCCGAGCGCGAGACCGGCGAGCTCCGTGCCGCGGCCGCCGACGAGCTGGGTGCACTCCGCTCGGAGACCCAGCAGGCCGTCGTGGCGCTGCGGGGCGACGCCGAGCGGTACGCCGCCGACCTGCGCGCGACCGCCGAGCGGGAGACCACCGAGCTGCGCGAGCGGACCGCCCAGGAGACGAGCCACCTGCGCGACGTCACGGCGCGCGAGGCGGCCGAGCTGACCGAGGTCACCGGACGGGAGACCGCCGAGCTGCGCGCCACGACCGACCGGGAGACGGCCGAGCTGCGTGAGCGCACCCGCCTGGAGACGGAGCGCGTGCTCACCGAGGCACGTCGGTCTGCCGCGGAGCTCACCAGCACGGCCAAGACGACGGCGGACGAGCTGGCGCGCGGGGCCGAGCAGAAGCTGGCCGAGGCCGAGCTCTCGATCGCGTCGCGTCGCGAGGCCGCCGAGCGCGAGGACGCTGAGCGGCACGAGACCGCCCGTGGGGAGACCGAGCGGCTCGTGCGCGATGCGGAGGCGCACGCCGCCGAGGCCGAGCAGCGCGTCGCCAAGGCGCTCGCGCAGGGCGACAAGGTGCGCACCGACGCTGAGACGCACGCCAAGGAGCTGCTCTCCAACGCACGCAAGAACGCCGACCGGGTGGTCGCGGAGGCCCGCGAGCACGCCGAGAAGCAGATCTCTGACGCCATGATCGAGTCGGAGCGCGAGCGGACGTCCGCCACGCGGCAGGTCGAGGACCTGAACCGCCAGCGCGAGTCGATCACCTCCTACCTCGACGAGCTCCGCAACCTGCTCGGGCACAACCCGGACCGCGCGACGCTCGACCGCGCCACGCGCGCCGAGGCGGAGTTCGAGAAGGAGCAGAAGAAGGGTGCGCCGGTGAGCAAGGGCGCCGCCAAGGACGAGAAGCCGGACGCCGGCGCGAAGCCCGCGCGGCCGGCGGCGGCCCGTCCGTCGAAGTCCCGGCCGGCGCCGGTCTCCGCGGCCACCGCGGGAGCTGCGGTACCTTCTGTGCCAGCGCAGGGAGGACCCTCCGAAGACGCATCGCCCGACCAGGTGACCGCGGAGGTGACGTCCGACGTGTCGCACGAGTCCGAGACGCAGGACCCCCAGACTGCTGGCAAGGACGACGCACCCGCGCCGACGCACTGAACGCGCAACGCGGCGCGATCACGAGACCGGAGACTGACAGTTGCCCGACGAGAGCGCCCAAAATCCTGGCAAGCCCGCAGATGACGCGGCGGCCAAGTGGCGTGAACAGCAGCGGGCGACCGCCACGGCGCACGCCGACCTGCTCGCCAACCGCCAGCGTGCCGAGTCGGCCGCAGCCCACGAGCAGATCGTCGCGTTCCTGCGGCGCGTGCAGAGGTTCGGTCCGCAGCCGGTCGAGCTCCGCGCGCACAGCTACGAGGGCCGGACCCGGTACAGGACGCCGCTGACCGGCTGGTACCTGCGTCTGGACGAGACGATCGCGATCGACACCGAGGGGAACTTCTACATCCTCACGGTGCCCGGAAGTCTCTCGGCGCGGTTCAAGGGCGTGGCGCCGGAGCCCTCGGAACCGACGCTCGTGCTCGGCGCAGGCGGCAAGGACGGCGAGTCGATCGACCTGAGCGTGGCGTTGGCGCGGCTGCTAGGGAAGTAGCTCGCTCAGGGCTTCCGCGACGGCAGCGGGGTCCTCGATCGCGGTCAGGTGCCCCGCGTGCGGCACGACGACGAGTCGCGCGTGCTTCGCCACGGACACGAGATGCTCTGCCGCGGCGACCGGCGTCACCGTGTCCTCGTCGCCCACGACGACCCGGACCGGGCCGTCGAACGCCCGCAGGACCTCGGTACGGTCCGGGCGGGCGGCCATCGCGCGCTGGCACCACGCCACCGCAGCGGGGGTCTGCTCGCCGATCCAGCCGTCCACGACCGCGGTGACGCCGGGTCGGAGCGTGCGGGTGGTCTCCCCCAGCAGCACGCCGCTCATGGGGCGCACCGGGTCCACGGTCCCGCTCGCCTCGGCCTCGTCGGCGATGCGGAGCCGGTTGGCGTAGGCCTCGGGGGCGTCGGCGGTCGACTTCGTGTCGATGAGGGCGAGGCCCGCCACGAGGTCCGGGTGCCGCTCGAGCAGCGCGAGCGCTACGTAGCCGCCCATCGACAGCCCACCGACGACGACCCGCTCGGCACCCGCGGAGCGGACCTGGGCGGCGACGGCGTCCGCCGCGACCTCGAGCGACGGCTCCTGCTCGAGCTGCGGCAGGTCCGGCGTGAGGACCTCGGAGAAGCCCGTGACCAGGGCCTTCGTCGCGTCCCACATGCGGTGGTCGAGCGGGAACGCGTGCAGCAGCACGAGCGTGGTCATGCGGTCGCCTCCACGGTGTCGCCGGCCCACCGGACGGGCAGCGGGAGCGGGTGGTCGGGCAGGACGTGGCCGACGATCTCGTCGAGCACCCGTCGTACGGCGGACTCCCCCACCCACAGGTGCTTGGCGCCGTCGACGCCGATCACCTCGGCCTGCGGGACGCGGGCGAACCGTCGACGCGCCTCGTCGGGACGCAGGTAGTCGTCGTGCTCCGGGACCAGCACGACCAGCGGCTTGCCGAACGCTGCCCAGGCGTCGAGGTCCGCGTCGCTCGCGCGGTGCAACGGCGGGGAGAGCAGGATCGCGCCCTCGATCGCGGGGTCGCGCCCGTGCATGAGGACGAGCTCGGTGCCGAACGACCAGCCGACCAGCCAGGGCCGCGGCAGGTCGTGGAACTCGACGAACTCGATCGCGGCGGCGACGTCGAACTGCTCGGCCACGCCCCCGTCGAAGGCTCCCCCGCTCGTTCCCCGCGGACTCGTCGTGCCGCGGGTGTTGAACCGGAGCACGGCGAGGTCCGCCATCGCGGGCAGCCGCCAGGCGGCCTTGCGGTAGACGTGCGAGTCCATGTACCCGCCGTGCGTGGGGAGCGGGTGGAGCGTCACCAGCGTCGCGACCGGTGGGCGATCCTGCGGTACGGCGAGCTCGCCGACGAGCGTCAGCCCGTCCGCCGTGTGCAGCTCGACGTCCTCGCGGTGCGCGGGCAGGACGGTCAAGGACCGAATCGGGTGGCCGGTGCCGTCTGGGCTCATGGAGGTGCTCATCGGCACGAGCCTATTGCCGGTTCGGCAACACGGTGCCGGTGGGCACGGCCGCGGACGGCAAGATGCTCGACATGAGCCACGACCAGCACGAGCCGATCCTGTACACCCCCGAGTTCTGGGACGCGAGGTACTCCTCCGCCGAGCGCATCTGGAGCGGCAACCCGAACCCGCAGCTGGTGTCGGTCGTCTCCGACCTGACCCCCGGGACCGCGCTGGACGTCGGGTCGGGCGAGGGCGCCGACGCCATCTGGCTCGCGTCGCGCGGCTGGACCGTGACGGCGGCCGACATCTCGCAGGTCGCGCTCGACCGCGCCGCCGCGATCGCGGGCTCGCTGCCGATCAGCTGGGAGCTCACGGACGTCCTGGACTGGGAGCCCGGCGCCGAGCGGTACGACCTGGTGTCCGCGCAGTTCATGCACCTGCCGCCCGCCGAGCTCGTCGACCTGCACCGCCGGCTCGCCGACGCCGTCCGGCCCGGGGGGATGCTGCTCGTCGTCGGCCACCACCCGTCCGACCACGGCGCGACGACGATCCAGCGTCCCGACCGCGCGGAGCTGCTGTTCACGGCGGAGGACGTCGGCGTGACGCTCGATCCGGCGACGTGGGACGTCACCGCGTCCTCGCCGACCCGCACGGTCGTCGGGGAGGACGGTCAGCCGGTCGAGATCCGGGACGCCGTGCTGGTCGCGGTCCGACGGCCGGTGAGCTCGACGGCGTAGTCGAGCACGTCCGCCGGTCCGTCGGCCACGTTGGACGCGCAGCGGTGGCTGGTCGCGGCCAGGACGGTGGGGTGCGCGTTGGCGACCGCGAACGACGCGCCCGCCCAGGTGAGCATCGAGAGGTCGTTCGGGGCATCGCCCATGGCCCACACCTCGGCCGCGGCGATCCCCCGGTCCGCCGCCCAACGCTCCAGGGTGGCCGACTTGGTGACGCCTGGCCCCGAGATCTCGCCGAGCCCCGACGCTCCCGAGTCGGCGGCGATCGCGAGCTCCCCGATCACCGCGGACAGGTCGTCGGCGAAGGTGTCGAGCGGCCGGACCGGGCTGCGGACGAGGAGCTTGAGGGTCGACCCGGCCAGCACGTCCTCGATGCGGTCGGCGGTGGGGCTGAGGTCCGGGACGGGGTGGGTCGAGTCGAATCCCGTCTCGTGCGCGAACCCGCGCACGGTCTCGGTGGCGAACACCGCGTCCGACCACGCTGCGCGGATGCGTCCGGCGAGGGTCGCGACGAGGTCGACGGGCATGCCGTGCTCGGCGAGGACCGCGCGGGTCGCGACGTCGATCACGGCCGCACCGTTCGCGCAGATGGCGACCCCGTGGCCCGCGACGTGCTCGGCGATCACGTCGAGCCAGCGCGGCGGCCGGGCGGTCACGAACACGACCTCGATGCCGGCGTCGGCAGCGTCCCGCAGGGCCGCCGCGGTGCGGGCGGACACCGTGCCGTCGTCGCACAGGAGGGTGCCGTCGAGATCCGTGGCGATCAGGCGCGGCGGGACGAGACGCGGGGTGATCATCGGCGCGAGGGTCCGCGTCGGTCCCGGGCCTGCCAGCAGGAGGTGTGCCAGTGGCGGCGGTCGTCGACAGCCTCACCGAACAGCCCGTCCGTGCGCCACGCGACGACGTGCGCCGTCCCGGCAGCCAGCAGCTGGTCACACCCCGGGCAGCGGTACTCGCGGTCGGCGCCGCGGACCTGCTGGACGGTCCACTCGCCGTCGGCAGCGCTCTCGGCGCGGCGTCCGGCCGTCACGCGGTCGAGGTCGAGCTCGACGTGCTCAGCGCCGTACGGCCGCTTCGTCGATCGTCGTCCCACCGCTCCATCCTCCCCCAAGAACGCGGACGTCCGAGCAGGGGCGGCTGGTGTCGCGCGCTCGTGCTCGGACGGAGGGGCCGGACGTCCGCACTCGGAGGGCTCCCGGCCTCGCGAGTGCGGACGTCACGGGTACTTCAGAGGTGGACGTCCTGGGAGGGCACCGCATTGGTCGCGATCAGCTCGCGGTACCAGTGGCCGGAATCCTTGACGGTGCGCTCGAGCGTGTCGTAGTCGACGCGCACGACACCGAAGCGCTTCGAGTAGCCGTACGACCACTCGAAGTTGTCCATGAGCGACCAGACGAAGTACCCGCGGACGTCGGCGCCCCGCTCGATGGCCTCGCCGACCGCGTCGATGTGGTCGTGCAGGTAGGCCACACGGTCGGCGTCGTGCACCCGACCGTCGGGCGTGAGCTCGTCGTCGAACGCGGCGCCGTTCTCGGTGATCGCGAGCGGGAGGTCCGGGTAGCGCTCGTGCATCTCGAGCAGCAGGTCGACCAGGCCCTGGGGCTCGATGTTCCAGCCCATCGCGGTGTGGGGACCGGGCTGCGGGAGGAACTCGACGTTCGCCGCACCGACCCACGGGCTGTGGGGCGACGAGCGGTGGCCGTCCGGGCCGGGTCCGCCGTCGCCGACCTCGGGCGTGCCCCACCGGACCCGACCCGTCGAGTAGTAGTTGATGCCGAGGAGGGCGAGCGGCACCTGGATGATGTCGAGGTCCTCGTCCTGCACGAACGACCAGTCGGTCAGGTGCTCGGTGTCGGCGAAGACCTCCTTCGGGTACTCGCCGTCGAGCATGGGGCGCAGGAAGACCTCGTTGGCGATGGTGTCGACGAGGCGCTTGGCCTCGAGGTCCGCCGGCGCGTCGGTCGCCGCACGCGTCACGTGCAGGTTGAGCGTCACGGAGATCGGGGTCTCGGCGCCCAGGACGTCCTTGATGGCGCGCCCGGCCAGGCCGTGCGCGAGGTTCAGGTGGTGGACGGCGGCGAGCGCGGCGACGTCGTCGGTCCGGCCCGGAGCGTGCACGCCCGAGGCGTAGCCCAGGTACGCCGAGCACCACGGCTCGTTCAGGGTGGTCCACAGGTAGATGCGGTCGCCCAGCACCTCGGCCATCTTGCGCGCGTACTCGCCGAAGTGGACGGCGGTCTGCCGGTTGGTCCAGCCGCCCTCGTCCTCGAGCGCCTGCGGCAGGTCCCAGTGGTAGAGCGTGGCGACCGGCTTGATCCCCGCTGCGACCAGGCGGTCCACGAGGTCGGAGTAGAAGTCGATCCCGGCCTGGTTGTACTCGCCGGAGCCCGTGGGCTGCACCCGGGACCACGAGATGGAGAACCGGTAGGCCTGCAGACCGAGCTCGCTCATCATCGCGACGTCCTGCGGGACGCGGTGGAAGTGGTCGACGGCGACGTCGCCCGTGTCACCGTCGGAGACCTTCCCGGGCGTGTGCGAGAACGTGTCCCAGATCGACGGGGCGCGCCCGCCCTCGTCCGCGGCACCCTCGATCTGGTAGGACGCGGTGGCCGAGCCCCACAGGAAGTCGGTGGGGAACGGGCGGCCGGACGGTCGCGGGGTGCTCATGTGCGGTCCTTCGAGTAGGGCGGGCATATCTGTGCGCGGCTGATCTGGATCGGTGACTGGCGTGGATCGCGACGTCTTCGTCTGCGCGTTCCGGGTACGCCGTCGGCCACCTGCTGCGTCGAAACGTTACGATACGACAAGTGGGAGCGCTCCCGCAACGGGTTGCCCCGCTGCGGGTGCCACCCTCACAGCGCGAGCTCGAGCACCTCCCGGCCATCGACCACGTCGACGAGCAGACCCGACTCCTCGATCTGCACGCGCCACGGCCCGACCGCGTTGCGCACGGTCACGCGGACCTCGTCCGCCTCACGCGTGACGACGAACGTCGTCGGCTCGCCGCCGTCCGGCGACGGGACGACCGTCTGCGATCGGTGGCCGTCGGCGAGCTCGAAGAGCCGCAACGTCACCCCGTCGGCCCACGCGTAGTCGGGACGGTCGGAGCGCGAGCCCACCGGAAGCACCGTGTCCGGGCGGACGTAGAGCGGCAGCGACAGGAAGTCGTGCGACTCGCGCACCCAACGCGGTCCGGTGACCTGCTCGCCCGTGAGCAGCGAGGTCCACACGCCCTCGGGCACGTAGACGTCGACCTCACCGTCGGTTGTGAAGACGGGCGCCACCAGAAGGCTCTCGCCCAGCATGTACTGCGTCGCTACGGTGGCCGCGCCGGGGTCGTCGGGGAACTCCAGGACCATCGGCCGCATGACCGGCAGCCCCTGCTCGTGCGCGTCCTGGCCGAGCCGCCCGACGTACGGCATGAGGGACAGCTTGAGCCGCGTGAACGCGCGGGAGACGTCCACGGCCTCCTCGTCGAACGCCCACGGGACGCGGTAGGAGTCGGAGCCGTGCAGCCGGCTGTGCGACGAGAGCAGCCCGAACGGCAGCCAGCGCTTGAACACCGCGGCGTCGGGCGTGCCCTCGAAGCCACCGATGTCGTGGCTCCAGAACCCGAACCCCGACGACGCCAGCGACAGCCCGCCGCGCAGGGACTCGGCCATCGCGACGAACGTCGACTCGCAGTCGCCGCCCCAGTGCACGGGGAACTGCTGGCCGCCCGCGGTCGCGGACCGCGCGAACAGGACGGCCTCGCCCTCACCCCGCTCGGCCTCCAGCACGTCGAACACCGCGCGGTTGTAGAGGTGCGTGTAGTAGTTGTGCATCCGCATCGGGTCCGAGCCGTCGTGCCAGACGACGTCGGTGGGGATCCGCTCGCCGAAGTCGGTCTTGAAGGCGTCGACCCCCTGCCCCATGAGGTGGCGCAGGTGGCCCTGGTACCAGGCGACCGCGGCGGGGTTCGTGAAGTCGACCAGCGCCATGCCCGCCTGCCAGTCGTCGGTCTGCCAGACCGAGCCGTCGGCGCGCTTCACCAGGAAGCCGCCCTCGCGCCCTTCGTCGAAGAGCCTGGACCGCTGTGCGATGTACGGGTTGATCCAGACGCAGACCTTGAGGCCCTTGGCGTGCAGGCGTGAGAGCAGCCCCTCGGGGTCCGGGAAGGTCGCCGGGTCCCACGTGAAGTCGGTCCAGTGGAACGCCCGCATCCAGAAGCAGTCGAAGTGGAAGACGCTGAGCGGCAGGCCGCGCTCGGCCATGCCGTCCACGAACGACATGACCGTGGCCTCGTCGTACTGCGTGGTGAACGACGTGGACAGCCAGAGGCCGTACGACCAGGCGGGCACGCGTGCCGGTCGGCCGGTCAGGGCCGTGTACCGGCTCAGCACCTCCTTCGGCGAGGGGCCGTGGATCACGTAGTACTGCAGCGTCTGCCCCGGTACGGAGAACTGCGTGCGCGACACCGCCTCGGAGCCCACCTCGAACGAGACGCGGCCCGGGTCGTCGACGAAGACGCCGTAGCCCGCGTTCGACAGGTAGAACGGGACGTTCTTGTACGCCTGCTCGGAGGAGGTGCCTCCGTCCGCGTTCCACACGTCGATGGACTGGCCGTTCTTGACGAACGGACCGAACCTCTCGCCGAGCCCGTAGATCTGCTCGCTGACCCCGAGGCTGAGCTGCTCGTGCACGTAGGCGTCGCCGCCCTTGTCGGTGACGACGCCGATGCTGCGCGTGGTCGAGGACGTCAGGACGCGGCCCTCGGCCTCGAAGTCGACGTTCCACGACCCGGTCGTCGCCACACGAGCGGTGAGACCGCCGGACGTGAGCGAGGCGACCGTCCCGTCGGAGACGACCTTGACGTCGCTCGCGGTCTGCGCGACGGCGAACGCCGGGCCCCGGTCCACGCCGCCGGCGTGGTGCTCGATGCGGACCCCGATGACGTCCTCCATCGGGGACGTGAACGTCACGGTGACCAGAGGGCGGTTCAGGGTGTCGCCCCGCGAGACCAGGTGGGTCGTCGCGCTGTAGACCGTCAGGGTGTCCTCGCCCACGACCACGTCAGCGATGCTGCGCGGTCGCAGCACCTCGACGCCGGGAAGGAGCTGCCAGTAGCCGTCGGTGAACTTCATGTGTCGATGCCCTTACTTGACCGAGCCGGCGGTGACGCCGCGGGTCAGGGTGCGCTGGAAGATCAGGAAGAAGAGGACCGCGGGGATCAGGGAGACGAGTGCGCCCGCGTTGGTCGTGGGGGCGTCCATCATCCGGTCGCCCTGCAGCGAGGCGAGCGCGACCGGGATGGTCTGGGTGTCGTTCGTCGTCAGCATCACCAGCGGGATGAAGAACTCGTTCCACGTCCAGATGAAGAAGAAGATCATCAGGACGGAGAGCGTCGGTCGGACGACCGGGAAGACGACCTTCCACAGCACGTCCCAGCGGCTCGCGCCGTCCAGGGCGGCGGCCTCGAGCAGCGCCTTCGGGAACGTGCCCAGCACGGAGGCCAGGAGATAGGTCCCGAACGCCGACTGGATGACGGTGAAGATGATGATCACCGACCACGGGGAGTTCGACAGGCCGACCTCGTTCGCCATCGTGAACAGCGGGTAGATCAGCGCTTCCTGGGGAAGCATCGTCGCGAGCAGGAACAGGGACACGACCCAGAGCCGACCCTTGACCCGCCCGATGCCGATCGCGTAGGCGTTGAGCAGGGACAGGAGCGTCCCGAAGATGGCCACCGCGGTCGAGATCCAGATGGAGTTGAGCAGCTTCTGCGGGAAGTCCACGCGCTCCCAGAACGTCGTGAGGCCCTTGGTGTAGAACTCGGCGGGCCAGCTCAGCGGGCCGTTCTGCGAGTAGTCCAGGGGCGACTTGAACGCGTTGAGCACCATGATGATGAACGGCAGCAGGATGGCCAGCGCCACCAGGACTGCCCCAGCCAGCACGACCCATCGCGCCGCGCCGCGCCGGTGCCGAGCACCGGACACGGGAGTGGTGAGCACCTCGGTGGCCATCAGCTGACACCTTCCTTGCGCTCGCTGCGCGCTTGCGCGGCGAGGATCAGCCCGGCGGCGACGACGATGACGAGGGTGAGCACGTTGGCGACCGCCGCCCCGTAGCCGACCTTCGACTTGTCGAAGAAGTTCAGGTACGAGTAGTAGCTGGGCACCAGGGTCGAGCCCTCGGGGCCGCCTCGCGTCAGCACGTAGATGGGTCCGAAGACCTTGAGCGCGGCCACCGTGCACGTGAGCACGACGACGAACGTCTCAGGCTTGATCTGCGGGATGGTGATGGCCCGGAACCGGCGCCACCAGCCGGCGCCGTCGAGCTCGGCCGCCTCGTACAGCTCCGGGTCGACGCGCTGCAGGGCGGACATGAAGATCACCACCGGGTAGCCGATCTGCACCCAGACCAGGACCAGCATCACGGTCGGCATCGCGGTCGTCGGTGAGCCGAGCCAGTTGGGCGGGTTCTCGACGCCCAGCGAGCGCAGCACCTCGTTCAGCGCGCCGGTCTGGGCGTTCAGGATCCAGTTCCACAGCACACCCGCGACGGCGACCGGGAGGATCTGCGGCAGGTAGTAGCTGGCGCGCAGGACCGAGGCCGAGCGGGACCCGAACTTCTTGCCCAGGTAGTCGAACAGCACCGCGGCCAGCAGCAGCCCGATGAACGTGGGCACGATCACCATCGCGACGATCATCGAGATCGAGTTGCGGAACGACGTCCAGAACTGCTCGTCGTGGAGCAGCGCCGTGTAGTTGTCCAGGCCGACCCACTGGTGCGGGGCCATGCCGCCCTTCCACTTCTGGAAGCTGTAGACGATGTTCGTCGCGAACGGGATGCCGATCACGATGATGAACAAGATCGCGCCAGGTGCGAGGTAGGGAAGGTACGCCACCCACCTCGGGCGCTTCTTGCGTCGCGTCGCAGGTGGGGTCGCCGCCGGCGTGGCGGCGGTCGTGCGGGTGTCGAGAGCCTCGGTGCTCATGGGGTCCGTCCTCCGTGGGGCTGGATCCGGCGGCCCGGGTGGAACCGTGCTGTTCCACCCGGGCGCGGCGGTCAGGAGCCGAGCAGGTCGGCCTTGCCGGACTCGTACGCGTCCTTGAGGCCGTCGAGGACCTCGTCGGGCGACTTCGACTGGTTGACCAGCGACTGCAGCTGGCTGACGATCACGTCGTAGAAGCCCGCGACGGGCCAGTCGGGGTAGTACGCCAGGCCGTCGTCGGCCAGGATGTCCGCGAAGTTCTGGGTCATCTCGGCCGTCTTCGGGTCCGTGATCTTGCTCGGGTCACCGGCGACCGGCAGGCCACCCTTCTCGCCCAGCACGTCCTGCACCTCGGGGCGCAGCGTGATGTCGATGAAGTCCTCGGCGAGCGTCTTGGACTTCGCGTTCGTCGGGACCACCCAGATGTTGCCGGACGAGCCCGGGTGCAGCGTGTTCTCCGGGAACAGCGTCTGAGCCCAGTCGAACTGGATCTCCTCGGCGAGGCGGCCGAACCACCACGAGCCGGAGACCATGATCGGGTAGGTGCCGTTGATGAACGACACGCCCATGTCCTCGGCCGTCAGGCCCGCAGCGTCGGACGCGATGTAGCCCTTCTTGACCCACTCGTCGAGCTTCTCGGTGGCCTTGGTCATCGCGTCGCCGTGCCAGTCGAGGTCGTTCTTGAACAGCTGGTAGTCGTCGACGAGCGCACGGTCCCCGTAGTGCAGGACGAGCTCGTACCAGAGCTGACCGAGGGGGTACTCGGCGCCGGCCTCGGCGAGCGGCGTGACGCCGTTCTCCTTGAACGTGGCGAGTGCGGCCTCGAAGTCGTCGAACGTGGTCGGCACGTCGATGCCGTACTGCGCGAACAGGTCCTTGTTCAGGTAGACGCCGACGAACTCGCCGTAGTTGGGCACGCCGTACCAGTCGCCCGAGCCCATGAGCCCGTCCTCGCTGTACGTCGCCGTCGTGGCGAGCGATCCGCTGAGCGTCTTGTCCCAGCCCTTCTCCTTCGCCACGTCCGTCAGCGAGGTGAGCAGGCCCTGCGAGGCGAGCTGCCCGGCCGTCGCGTTGCCCTTGTTGTACTCCATGACGTCCGGCACGTCGTCGCCGGTGAGCACGATCTTGGCGTTCTTCTGGATCTGCTCGAAGGTCTGGTGCTCGACGTCGACCGTCACGTCGGGGTGCTCGGCCTCGAAGATCTCGATCGCCTTGTCCCACGCCTGGCCCATGGCCGAGTCCTCGGACTCGTAGTGCCAGACCGTGAGGGTGTCGGCGTCCGAGTCGCCGTCGCCGCTACCGCCACCGCCGCATGCGGTCAGTGCGATGGGGGCCAGGAGGGCGGCAGTTCCGACGGCCGCCCAACGCCGTGTGCTGATCTTCATCCGGGTTCTCCTCGTCGAGTGGATGTCGACCGGGTCTGGAACCCGATCGTCGAAGCGCTTCGATAAAGTAGCGCGCCGAATTAATCTTGTCTAGGGCCAGACATTCGGGATCTGGCAGGGCATCATGTGACCTGCGCGTCGAAGCGCTTCGCCAACTGCAACGGAACTGGGCACACGGCCGCTAGGGTTTCTCCCGGCTGGTCGGAGCACGAGGGACGGAGGGCACCGCGTTGACCACGATCGACGACGTCGCACGCGCGGCCGGAGTCTCGGTGTCCACGGTCTCCTACGCGCTCTCCGGCAAGAGGCCGATCTCTGCCTCGACGCGCGAACGCATCGAGCGTGCGGTCCAGGACCTCGGCTACCGCCCCCACGCGGGCGCCCGCGCTCTCGCGTCGCAGCGGACCAACGTGCTCGCGCTCATGGCGCCCCTGCGCGTCGCCGTCAACGTCGGCGTGATCATGCAGTTCGTGACGGGCGTGGTCACCCGTGCCCGCGACTTCGAGCACGACGTGCTGCTGCTGACGCAGGACGACCACGCCGGCGTCGAACGGGTCGCGGCCGGCTCGATGGTCGACGCCGTGATCATGATGGACGTCGAGGCCGAGGACCCACGGCTCCCGATCCTGCGCCGCCAGCGTCAGCCGGCGGTCCTCATCGGCCTGCCCCGCGACTCCGCCGGGCTGTCGTGCGTCGACCTCGACTTCGAGGCAGCCGGCCGGCAGGCCGTCGACCACCTCGTCGGACTCGGCCATCGCGAGGTCGCGCTGATCGGGTCACCACGCGTCGTCATGGACCGCCACACGACCTACGCCCAGCGCATGGTCGCCGGCTTCCGAGCCGAGACCGAGCGGCTGGGCGTCGCCGGCGTGTTCGAGCCCTGCGAGTCGTCCCACGCGGGGGCGGCCGAGGCGCTGGAACGCGTGCTCGAACGCCTCCCGAACGTGACCGGTCTCGTCGTGCACAACGAGGTGGCGCTGCCCGCGGTGCTCGCCGGCCTGCGCGAGCGGGGCATCCACGTGCCGCGCGACATGTCGGTCGTCGCGGTCTGCCCCGAGGACGTCGCCCTCGGTCAGACCCAGCAGCTGACGTCGATCGACATCCCCGCGACACGCATCGGCGGCGTCGCCGTCGAGATGGTGATGCGCCTGCTCGACCACGGCGACGAGATGGAGACCCGCCTGCTCGGCCCCGAGCTCACCGTGCGCGCGACGACCGACCGGGCCTCATAGCCACGCGCCTGCGCGCAGCACACGCACCGGGCGCAGGTCGTCGTCGGTCACGACGACGTCCGCGCGCCTGCCGGCGGCCAGAGCGCCGAGGTCCCGCCGGCCCAGGACGTCCGCAGGAACCGTCGCCGCGGCCAGGACGGCGTCCTCGAGCGGCACGCCCGCCGCCACCACGGTCCGCACGACGTCCAGCAGGTGAGCGGTCCCGCCCGCGATGGCACCGCCCTCGACTATCCGCGCGACGCCGCCGTCGACGTGGACCGCCATCGGGCCGAGCTGGTAGGAACCGTCGGGCATACCCGCGGCCGCCATCGCGTCCGTGACCAGCGCGATCGAGCCCGCGCCCAGCAGGTCGAAGACCGACAGCACGGTCGCGTCGGCCAGGTGCGTGCCGTCCGCGACCAGCTCGACGACGAGCTCACCGCGCGCTGCGGCGGCCAGGCTCGCCGCGACCGGTCCGGGATCCCGGTGGTGCAGAGGCCGCATCCCGTTGAACAGGTGCGTCGCGGTCAGCCGGCGGTTCGTCCTGGCCGCCAGGAGGTCGAACCCGCGGTCGACGGCCGCCTCGACCTGCTCCGCGGACGCGTCGGTGTGGCCGATCGACGGGATCACGCCCGCCTCGACGAGCGCCGGCAGCGCCTCGTCGGCCACGCCGGGCACCTCGGGGGCGATCGTCATCGTGACCAGGTGGCCCCGCGCGGCAGACTGCAGGTCCGCCACGAGCGACGCGTCGCCGACCTGCATGTCTGCCGGGTTCTGCGCCCCGCAGCGGTCCGCCGAGAGGAACGGCCCCTCGAGGTGGATCCCGACGATCTCGCCCGCGTCGGCAAGGTCCGCGAGCAGCGCGGTCCGCTCCAGCAGGACGTCTCGCGGAGCCGTGACCAACGACGCGACCAGGCTCGTGGTCCCGTGCCGCCGGTGCTCGTCGACGGCGACCTGGGCCGCTGCGGCGTCGAGGGCGTCCGGGAAGCTCGCTCCCCCGCCCCCGTGGCAGTGCAGGTCGACGAGGCCCGGCAGGAGCGTGTCGTCGGTCGGCTCTGGAAGCACCCACGCGGGAGGCAGCCCGTCCGACGGACCGACCCAGACGATCGTCGCATCGTCGACCACGACCGCTCCGTCGTCGACGATGCCTCGGGGGGTCACCAGGCGTCCGCGCAGGACGAGGGGCTCGTTCACGGGTCCATCCTGGCCCACCGCGTCACTCGGTGACGGCACGCGTCGCCGCCCCGTCCTCGACCTCTTCGTCCGACGGGTGCCGGCGCGCGCGTGGCGGCCTGCCGGACCACCAACGGGCTCCCCCGGCGCCGACCGCCCCTTCAGCCGCCGCGACGAGCCACCCGAGACCGCCGCCCGGCGCCCACCCCACGAGGGCGCAGATCGCGACGCTGAGGACCGCGCCGACCAGCGCGAAGGCGAGGACGTGGACGCCCAGGCGCGGTTCGTCCTTCAGGAGCTCGGTGAGCAGCCGGCCCGCCGGGTACCCGACGAGCAGCACCGGCACCGCGGCGACGAGCACGACGAACGGCGCGACGACCAGGGTCGTCCCGACGGCCCCGTCGGGTGTGACGAAGGCCGGGAGCACGAACAGAGGCGCGTTGACGACGAACAGGATCACCAGGCATCGCCGGCACAGCCGCAGGACCCCCGCCGGGCCGCGGACGGGAATCGTCGCACGCCTCGCCGCTGGACCTGTGGGGTGCGTCGGCGCGGCTCTGCGCACTAGAAGAGCCGCGAGCCGCTGTCGTCGACGCCCTTCATGGCGTCGTAGTCCAGGACGAGGCAGCCGATCCCGCGGTCGGTGGCGAGCACGCGCGCCTGCGGCTTGATCTCCTGCGCGGCGAACACCCCCCGGACGGGCGCCAGGTGCGGGTCACGGTTGAGCAGCTCCAGGTAGCGGGTCAGCTGCTCGACGCCGTCGATGTCGCCGCGGCGCTTGATCTCGACGGCGACCGTCCCGCCGGCGGGGTCCTTGGCCAGGATGTCGACCGGCCCGATCGCGGTCGGGTACTCGCGGCGCACGAGCGTGTGGCCGGTGCCGAGCAGGATGATCTGCGCGGCGAGGAGCTCCTGCAGGTGGGCTTCGACGCCGTCCTTGACCAGCCCCGGGTCGACGCCCAGGTCGTGCACGGAGTCGTTCTGGACCTCGTGCAGCTCGATCTCGAGCCGGTCGTCCGACTTCTGGTGCTGGACGGTCCACACCTGCGTGACACCGCGCTCAGCAGCCTCGTCGGACGGCTCCAGCACCGCGAGCGTGCACGGCGGGCTCATCCAGTTCAGCGGCTTGTAGGACCCACCGTCGGAGTGCAGGAGCACGCTGCCGTCCGCCTTCACGACGAGCAGCCGGGTGGCGAGGGGCAGGTGGGCGTTGAGCCGACCGCTGTAGCGCGCCGAGCAGGACGCGACGACGAGGCGCATGGAGCTCGTTTCTGTCAGGTGACCGAGTTGACGCGCATCGGCGTCGCCTCGATCCAGGACGTCAGGCCCGTGTAGGCCTCGGCGCTCAGCAGGAGGTAGAAGTCCTCGGTGGACCGGCAGGTCGCCACGATGAGCCGGTCGCCGGCCGCTGCGTCCGCATCCTGCCAGCGGCGCTCGACGACCGTCAGCCCGACGCGGTCCCAGCGGATCCGCGGGCGGGGCGCCAGCGAGTAGCGGCGCCAGAAGTAGAGCTTGGCCGAGCCGTACTGTGCGACCCCTGCCGTCCACGGTCCCTCGGCGCTGGGACTGTTCCAGCAGTGGAACGAACCGACGCGACGGTCGAGGGTGTGGACCCGGGAGAGCCAGAGCGCGAACGTGACCAGGGCGAGCAGGGCGGCGCCGATCACCAGCGCGACGACCACCCCGCTCACTGCGTCAGTGACCCGTCGGAGCCGCGGGGCGCGTGCCGACCACGGCGTCGTCGACGACGATCGTCAGGTGGTTGGAGTCGAACGACAGGAACCCGCCCTCGACCTGCCAGCGCTCGGGCTGGCCTCCCCCGACCGGGAACACGCGGACCTCACCGGGCTGGAGCACGGAGAGCACGGGCTCGTGACCGGCCAGGATGCCGATCTCGCCCTCGCCGGCCTTCGCCGAGACCTGCCGGGCGGTGCCGGACCAGAGCTTGCCCTCGGCGCCGACGATCTCGACCTCGATGTCTGCCATGAGCCCTCCTTCGAAAGTATGTGGCGGCTAACGATGCGCACGGACGCCGTCAGAGACGGCGTCCGCGCGGGACCAGCAGGATCAGACGCCGTAGTCCTTCTGGATACGGGCCCAGTTGCGCTCGAGGTCCTCGAGGCCACCGATGTTGAAGAACGCCTGCTCGGCGATGTGGTCGAACTCGCCGTCGGCGATCTTGCCGAAGGCCTCGACCGTCTCGCTCAGCGGCACCGTCGAACCGACGACGCCCGTGAACTTCTCGGCCATGTACGTGTTCTGCGAGAGGAACTGCTGGATGCGGCGGGCACGGGCCACGACCGTCTTGTCCTCCTCCGACAGCTCGTCGACACCGAGGATCGCGATGATGTCCTGGAGCTCCTTGTTGCGCTGCAGGATCGACTTCACGCGGGTCGCGGCGTCGTAGTGCGCCTGGCCGACGTAACGCGGGTCGAGGATCCGGCTGGTGGAGGTCAGCGGGTCGACGGCGGGGTAGAGACCACGCGAGGCGATCTCACGCGACAGCTCGGTCGTGGCGTCCAGGTGCGCGAACGTCGTGGCCGGGGCCGGGTCGGTGTAGTCGTCGGCAGGCACGTAGATCGCCTGCAGCGAGGTGATCGAGTGACCACGCGTCGAGGTGATGCGCTCCTGCAGGAGGCCCATCTCGTCGGCGAGGTTCGGCTGGTACCCGACGGCGGACGGCATGCGGCCGAGCAGCGTCGAGACCTCGGAACCGGCCTGCGTGAACCGGAAGATGTTGTCGATGAAGAGCAGCACGTCCTGCTTCTGCACGTCGCGGAAGTACTCCGCCATCGTCAGGGCGGACAGGGCGACGCGCAGACGCGTGCCCGGCGGCTCGTCCATCTGGCCGAAGACGAGCGCCGTCTTGTCGAAGACGCCGGCCTCCTCCATCTCGACGATGAGGTCGTTGCCCTCACGGGTGCGCTCGCCGACACCGGCGAACACCGACACACCACCGTGGTTGAGCGCGACGCGCTGGATCATCTCCTGGATCAGGACCGTCTTGCCGACGCCGGCGCCGCCGAAGAGGCCGATCTTCCCGCCGAGCACGTACGGGGTCAGCAGGTCGATGACCTTGATGCCGGTCTCGAACATCTGCGTCTTCGACTCGAGCTGGTCGAAGGGCGGGGGCGTGCGGTGGATCGGCCAGCGCTCGGTGACCTCGAACTTCTCGCCCTCCTTGAGGTTCAGCACCTCGCCGATGACGTTGAAGACGTGGCCCTTGGTGATGTCACCGACGGGCACGCTGATCGCCTCGCCGGTGTCGCGCACGAGCGCGCCGCGGACCAGGCCGTCGGTCGGCTTCAGCGCGATCGCGCGGACGAGCGAGTCGCCGAGGTGCTGTGCGACCTCGAGCGTCATCTCGACGCCGCCCTCGGCCTCGCCCTCACCCTGCGCGGACAGGTCGATGGTGACCTTGAGCGCGTTGTAGATGTCGGGGATCTGGTCCGACGGGAACTCGATGTCGACGACGGGGCCGATGACCCGGGCGACGCGGCCCACGCCGGGACCGCCAGCGTGCTCGACGGCAGCTTCGGTGGTGGTGGCAGTCATGTTCTTCTCCGGTTGGATTCTCGGAAGGGTCTGGTGGGATCAGCCGGCGAGCGCGTCGGCGCCCGACACGATCTCGCTGATCTCTTGGGTGATCTCGGCCTGGCGGGCCTGGTTGGCGAGGCGGGTGTACATGCGCACCAGGTCCTCCGCGTTCTCGGTGGCGGTGTGCATCGCACGTTGACGAGCAGCGAGCTCGGACGCCGCGGCCTGCAGCAGGCAGGTGTAGATGCGGCTGCGGATGTACCGCGGCAGGAGGGCGTCCAGGACGTCCTCGGGCGACGGCTCGAACTCGTACAGCGGAGCGATCTCGTCGTCGCCGGTCGGCTCGACGCCATCGACGATCTCGAGCGGCAGCAGCCGGATCACGCGCGGGGTCTGCGTCACCATGTTCTTGAAGTGCGTGAACACGACGTGCAGCTCCGAGACGCCGCCCTCGTCAGCCGGCGCTCGGAATGCCGCGAGCAGGGCGTCGGCGATCTCGTCGGCCGTGTCGACCGTCGGAGCGTCCGAGTTGCCCGTCCACTGACCGGCCAGCTCGCGTCCACGGAACGCGTAGTACGACACGGCCCGGCGACCGGTCGCGTACACGACCGGCTCCTTGCCCGCCGTGGTGAGCCGACCGATGAGGCGCTCCGCCTCCCGGATCGCGCTCGCCGAGTACGCCCCCGCCATGCCGCGGTCGCTCGTCACGACGAGCACCGCCACGCGCTGGGTGTCGGTGCGCTCCGTGAGCAGCGGGTGCGTCACGTTGGAGTGCGTCGCCACCGCGGACACGGCTCGGGTGAGCGCACGAGAGTACGGCGTCGCCGCCGTCACTCGCGCGCGGGCCTTCCCGATGCGCGAGGCAGCGATGAGCTCCATCGCGCGGAAGATCTTCTTCAGCGACTGTGTCGACCGGATCCGCTGCCGGTAGACGCGCTGCTGACCTGCCACGGTCAGCCCTTCTTCTGCCGGACGATCTGCTCCTGCTCGACCTCGACACCTTCGCCGTCGTCGGCCGTGCCGACGAGCGTGGTGCCGTCACCCACGAGGAAGCCGTTGCGGAAGTCGTCGATCGCGGCGCCGAGCGCCTTCTCGGTGTCGTCGTCGAGCTTGCCCGAGGACGCGATGGTCGAGAGGACCTCGGTGTTGCGGCGCAGGTGGTCGAGCAGCTCGGTCTCGAACCGGCGCACGTCGCCGAGCGGGACGTCGTCCAGCTTGCCCTTCGTGCCGGCCCAGATGGACGCGACCTGGTCCTCGACCGGGTACGGCGAGTACTGCGCCTGCTTGAGCAGCTCCATCAGGCGGGCACCACGCGTCAGCTGCGCACGGGACGCCGCGTCGAGGTCCGAGGCGAACATCGCGAACGCCTCGAGCGAGCGGAACTGCGCCAGGTCGAGCTTCAGCGTGCCGGAGACCGACTTCATCGCCTTGACCTGTGCGGCACCACCGACGCGGGACACCGAGATGCCGACGTCGACGGCGGGGCGCTGGTCGGCGTTGAACAGGTCCGACTGCAGGAAGATCTGGCCGTCGGTGATCGAGATGACGTTGGTCGGGATGTACGCCGACACGTCGTTCGCCTTGGTCTCGATGACCGGCAGACCCGTCATCGAGCCCGCGCCGAGCTCGTCGGAGAGCTTGGCACAACGCTCCAGCAGGCGGGAGTGCAGGTAGAAGACGTCACCGGGGTACGCCTCGCGGCCCGGCGGACGACGCAGCAGCAGCGACACGGCGCGGTACGCCTCGGCCTGCTTCGACAGGTCGTCGAACACGATCAGGACGTGCTTGCCCTGGTACATCCAGTGCTGGCCGATGGCCGAGCCGGTGTAGGGCGCCAGGTACTTGAAGCCGGCCGGGTCGGACGCCGGAGCAGCGACGATCGTCGTGTACTCCAGGGCGCCGGCCTCCTCCAGGGCGCCGCGGACGGCGGCGATGGTGGAGCCCTTCTGGCCGATGGCGACGTAGATGCAGCGGACCTGCTTCGTCGGGTCGCCGGTCTCCCAGTTGGCCTTCTGGTTGATGATCGTGTCGATCGCGATCGCCGTCTTGCCCGTCTGGCGGTCACCGATGATCAGCTGACGCTGGCCACGGCCGATCGGGATCATCGCGTCGATGGCCTTGAGGCCGGTCTGGAGGGGCTCGTGGACCGACTTGCGGTCCATGACGCCGGGGGCCTGCAGCTCGAGCGCGCGGCGACCCTCCGTCTCCAGCTCGCCCAGGCCGTCGATCGGCTGGCCCAGCGGGTCCACGACGCGGCCGAGGTAGCCGTCGCCGACGGGGACCGAGAGGACCTCGCCCGTGCGGCGGACCTCCTGGCCCTCCTCGACGCCCGTGAACTCACCCAGCACGACGACGCCGATGGTGCGGACGTCGAGGTTCAGAGCGAGGCCGAGCGTGCCGTCCTCGAAGCGGAGCAGCTCGTTCGCCATCGCGCCGGGCAGACCCTCGACCTGCGCGATGCCGTCGGCCGTCAGCGTCACGCGGCCGACCTCTTCGGTCACCACGCCGCTCGGCTCGTAGGACTTCACGAAGCTGTCCAGCGCGGCCCGGATCTCGTCCGGCCGGATCGTCAGCTCAGCCATTGCTCTTCTCCTGTCGTGACCACGCGGTGCGCGGTCGTACGTTCGTTCACGTCGTTCGATGGGCCGGCCTGGGGCCGATACTCAGCTGGCAAGTCGTCGTCGTGCGTCGGCGAGCCGTGCGAGCACGGTCGAGTCGACCACGTCCGCCCCCACCTGGATGCGCAGACCGCCGAGGATCTCGGGGTCCACGGTCACGTTGAGCTGGACGTCCTGCCCGTAGGCCTGCTGCAGGATCGAGCCCAGTCGGTCCATCTGTGCCTGCGACAGCTCCGAGCCGGAGGTCACCGCGGCGACGAGGCGGTTCCGGCGCTGCGCGGCCATCTCGGCCACGTCGCCGAGCGTGGCGACGAACCGCTTGCCCCGCGGCGACGCCGTCGCGCGGCGGGCGATCTGGAGGGTCGCGTCGGCCACCTTGCCCTGGAGCAGGTTGTCGACGAGCTGCACGCGGTTCTCCCGCGTCCCCCGCGGGTCGAACAAGGCCGAGCGCACCTCGCGCTGCCCGACGAGCGACCGCGTGATGCGGAACAGCTCGTCCTCGACCTGCTCGAGCTGCTTGCCCGCCTCGGCCGACGCCAGCACCGCGTCGAACCCCAGCTGCTCGACCGCGTCGCCCAGGTCGTTCTCGGACGTCCAGCGCGACCGCGCCAGACCCGAGACGGCCGTCACGACGCGCTCGTCGGAGCGGGCCAGGACCGCCGAGACCAGACCGGCCTTGGCGTTCGCTTCGATCGCGGGGTCGGACAGGGTGCGCCGCAGCGAACCCGAGGAGTCCAGGGCGTCCACGACGGCGAACAGCTGCTCACCGAGGTCGGCCGCCTGCTTGCCCGCCGCGGTCAGGACCGGCGCGAACCGCTCCTGGACCGCCGTGAGCGAAGCGAGACTCGTTCCGCGCATCAGTTCTCCTTGGCCGCAGCAGACGCGGCAGTAGACGCCTCGAGGTCCTCGAGGAACCGGTCGACGACGCGCGACTGGCGTGCCGTGTCCTCAAGGGACTCGCCGACGATCTTGGATGCCAGCTCGGTCGCGAGTGCACCGACGTCAGCACGCAGGGAGACGGCCGCCTGCTGGCGCTCCGCCTCGATCTGGCGCTGGGCCGTCTCGACGGTGCGTGCCGCGTCCGCGGTCGCCTTCGCCTTGATCTCGGCCGAGATCGCGCCACCCTCGACGCGCGCCGCTTCCTTGATGCGGGCCGCCTCGGTGCGCGCGTCGGCGAGCTGCTGCTCGTACTCGGCACGCAGCGCCGCTGCCTCGGCCTGTGCGGCCTCGGCGTGCTGCAGACCGCCCTCGATCTTCTCCGCGCGCTCGTCCAGCACCGCCTGGAACTTCGGCAGGGCGTACTTCTGGAACACGAGGAAGAGGATCACGACGATGACGAGCGACCAGATGATGTCGTACGTCTCGGGCAGGAGCGGGTTCAGCTCCTCGGTGTCTGTTGTCTCCGCCACGCTCTGCGCGGCAGCGACGAGCGTCGCGGTGATCACTTCAAGAAGAAGGGCGTGGCGATCGCGAGGAGCGCCAGGATCTCGATGAACGCCA
Source organism: Cellulomonas sp. P4_H4 (assembly GCF_056400865.1). Classification (NCBI taxonomy): domain Bacteria; kingdom Bacillati; phylum Actinomycetota; class Actinomycetes; order Micrococcales; family Cellulomonadaceae; genus Cellulomonas; species Cellulomonas sp. P4_H4. The sequence continues at coordinate 786,203 of NZ_JBFUKL010000002.1, read as the reverse complement.
GGCCGATGAACATCGTCGAGCGGAGCTGGCCGGACATCTCAGGCTGGCGCGCCATGCCCTCGATCGTCTTGCCGAACAGGATGCCGAGGCCGATGCCGGGGCCGATGGCCGCCAGACCGTATCCGACGAGGGCGAGGCCGGTGATTTCCACTGGATCTGGTTCCTTTCATCTGCGCGCCGCTCGGCGCGTCCGTTGCGGGCGACGGTCCGGGTTCAGCCCGTCGCTGGGGGTGCGTCGATCAGTGCTCTTCGGTGATCGACATCTGCAGGTAGACGGCGGTGAGGATCGAGAACACGTACGCCTGGAGCAGCGCGACGAAGACCTCGAGCAGGAAGAACGCGAACCCGGCGACGAAGGTCACGGCGCCGAACGCCTTGAGCCCGGCCGACGCCTCGAAGAACAGGAAGGAGGTCGCCGCGAAGCACAGGGCCAGCAGGAGGTGTCCGGCCATCATGTTGGCCAGGAGTCGGATGACGAGCGTCGCGGGCCGCAGCAGGAACACCTGCAGGAACTCGACGGGCGTCAGCAGGAGGTAGATCGGCCACGGCACGCCGGGCGGGAAGAGGCTGTGCTTGAGGTAGCCGCCGACGCCGAACTTCTTGACGCCCTGTGCCAGGTACATGAAGTAGACCCAGAGCGCGAAGATGATCGGCAGGCCGATCACCGAGGTCCCCGCGATGTTCAGGAAGGGGATCACGCCGGTGATGTTGAAGAAGAAGACCGCGAAGAAGATCGTCGTGATCATCGGGACGTACTTCTTGCCGTCCTTCTCACCGAGGATCTCGTACGCGATCTGCGTCCGGCAGAAGTCGAGCCCCATCTCGAGCACGCTCTGGAAGCGCCCCGGCACGAGCTTGGCGCGACGGGCGCCGATCACGAAGATGACCAGGAACGCGATGACGGCGATGAAGCGGACCAGGATGATCCGGTTGATCTCGAACGGCGTGCCCTCGAACCAGATGGCCGGCGGGAAGAAGTCGATCAGCGAAGGGGCGTGGAACCCACCGCTGCCGTCATCCGTGGCAAGCGGCAGGATCGTCGCAAGGCTGGACAGGGCGGTCTCCTGGTGGTCGTGTGCGCCGCGCCGGCCGCATCAGTGCGGGCACAGGCACGGCGCCGGGCCGTCGTGGATGGTCGAAGCCTAACCTATGAAGTCTGTTGGTCCCGACCCTGGCCGGCGGCGTCCGAGGGGCCCTGGACACCCGTCTGGGTGGGCTGCTCGTCGAAGTACGTGATGCGTCCGCGCTGCACCGCGCGGGCGTCGAGGATGGCCGAGCCGATCACCCCGACCATGAGCACGACCGCGAGCACCTGGGGGTTGTAGAAGTCCAGGTGACGGATCGATGCGAGCACGACGATGACCACGATGAGCTTGCCGAGCCACGCCCCCATGAGGACCGCGAGCATCGTCGTCGGGTTCGACCTGGAGGTGCGCCACACGGAGATCACGGTGGTGCCGGAGAAGATCAGCGCGACGAAGACCCCGATGAGTGCACCCCAGACACCGGCCATGCCGTCGACGAGGTAGCCCACGGCGACGCCGACGACGGTGAGGACGCCCAGGAGCACGAGCATGTCGCGCAGCGCCTGACGGAACACGGCGTCGGCGGCGGTCGGGTGGGACGTGGTCACGACGTGTGCTCCAGGGGCGGTGTGGTGGCACGACCGCGCAGTGGGCCGAGCGTGAGGATCGTGGCGACGATGACGGCGGCGCCGAACAGCAGCAGCACGGTCGTCGTCGACCACTTGTACAGCGCGATGACGCCGAAGGCGAAGACCGCCGTCCAGACGTACATGATCGCGACCGCGCGGCGGTGGGAGTGGCCCAGCGCGAGCAGGCGGTGGTGCAGGTGCATACGGTCCGGGTGGAACGGCGACTTGCCCTTGCCGACCCGGCGCACGATCGCCAGACCCATGTCGAGCAGCGGCAGGAGCAGGACGGCGAACGGCAGCAGGATCGGCAGGAACGCGGGGAACTGCTGGCGCTCGAGCACCTGCTCGGTCTGCCCGGTCACGACGATCGCGGCCGCCGAGAAGACGAACCCGAGCACCATCGCGCCCGAGTCCCCCATGAAGATGCGTGCCGGGTACACGTTGTGCGGCAGGAAGCCGACGCACGCGCCCACCAGCACGATGAGCACCAGCGCGGCGAGGCTCGCGTTCGCGTAGGTGCCCGAGTTGACGTCGCGTGTCAGCAGGTAGGCGTAGATGAAGAACGCGGAACCGCCGATCGCCAGCACGCCCGCAGCCAGGCCGTCGAGTCCGTCGACGAAGTTCACCGCGTTCATCGCGATCACCACCGTCAGGACCGTCAAGAAGGTCCACAGTCCCCACGAGCCGACGGTCAGGCCGCCGATCGGCAGCTGGTAGAGCCGCACGCCCTGCCACACGAGGAAGCCGGCCGCGAGGACCTGGCCCATGAGCTTGGTCAGCCAGTCGAGGTCCCAGATGTCGTCCGCGACGCCCAGCGCGCAGACGATCCCCGCGCCTCCGACGATGCCGATCAGCGGGCGCGGGTTCGCGTACACGCTCTCCAGGAACGGCAACCTGCTGGCCATCACGACCGCGACCAGGATGCCCGCGAACATCGCCATGCCACCGAGACGCGGCGTCGGGATCGCGTGCACGTCGCGCTCACGCACGGCGGTGATCGCGCCCCAGCGCAGCGCGAACCAGCGGGCCAGCGGGGTGGTCAGGTAGGCGACGGTCGCCGCGATGAACAGGAGGAGCAGATAGACCCTCACGGGGCGGGTGCCTCCACGTCCGTGACCTCGCGCAGCTCCTCGAGGCTGATCGCTCCCGCACGCACGAGGCGCAAGGTCTCCCCCGTCGCGTCGACGATGCTCGACGCGACCTGCCCCGGGGCGTCGCCGGCGTCCAGGTACACCGCGACGGCGTCGCCGAGCTGGTCGTATGCGCCCTGCGCGCTCACCGCAGCAGGCTGTCCGGTGGTGTTGGCGCTCGACACCGCCAGCGGGCCCGTGCGCTTGAGCAGCGCGAGCGCGGTGGGGTGGTCCGGCATCCGCAGCGCGACCGTGCCGTGCGTCTCGCCGAGGTCCCAGGCGAGCGACGGCTGCGCGTGCACGATGAGCGTCAACCCGCCGGGCCAGAACTGCGCGGCGAGGGCACGCGCGCCGACGGGCACGTTGATCGCGAGCCCGTCGAGGGTGGCCACGTCGCCGATGAGCACCGGCGGCGGCATGTGCCGTCCGCGGCCCTTGGCGTCCAGGAGCGCCTGCACCGCGGGCGGTGTGAAGGCGTCGGCACCGATCCCGTAGACCGTGTCGGTCGGCAGGACGACCAGGCCGCCGCGCGAGACCACGTTGACCGCCTCGTCGATCGCAGGCCCCCAGGTCGCGGGGTCGCTCGCCGGCGTGATGCGCTCGTTCACGGCGCCGAGTCTGTCACGAGAGGGCGGGAGTTCCGGCGCGCGACGAGCATCCGCGGACGTCCGGTGAGGTCGTCGCGCGACTCGATCTGCTCGAACGCGCCCGTCGCCTGGGCATCCGCCCGCGCTGCCGCGTCCTGCACCTCGGCGTGCTCCATGACGAGCAGACCACCGGGCTTGAGCAGCCGAGCGGCCGCGCGCAGGACCGCGCGCGGGACCTCGAGGCCGTCCAGCCCGCCGCCGTACAGGGCCAGGTCGGGGTCGTGGTCGCGCACCTCGGGATCGACCGGCTCGGCGTCCGGGGGGATGTACGGCGGGTTGGCGACGAGGACGTCGACGGACCCGTCCAGCTCACGCAGGAGGTTCGCGTCCGCGACGTCACCGACCTCCGCCAGGAGGCTCGAGGCGCCGTTGTGCAGCGCGTTCCGCCTGGTCAGCGCGACCGCCTCCGGTGAGAGGTCCACCGCGTGCACGGTCGCCGTCGGCACCTCCGTGGCCACCGCGATCGCGATGCCGCCGGCGCCGCAGCACAGGTCGACGACGAGCGGGGCCGCCTTCCGGACCGCCTCGTCGATCGCCGCCTGGGCCACGACCTCCGTCTCGGGCCGTGGCACGAACACGCCGGGCTCGACCAGCAGGGTCAGGTAGCGAAACCCCGTGGAGCCGACCAGGTGCTGCAGCGGCTCACGGTTGCGGCGACGCTCGACCAGCGCCGCGTAGGTCGTCGCGAAGCCGTCCGGCAGCGGGGGTGCCATGGCGAGCTCGAGGCGTTCGAGGCCGAGGACGTGCGCGGCGAGCGCGGTGGCGTCGTGGCGGGGCGACTGCACGCCTGCCTCGTCGAGGAGTCGCGTGGCCCCCTCGACCAGGTCGCGGATGCTCGGCCGGCGCGGGGTGCTCGTCGTCACGCGTCGCCTGCCGCTGCGAGCCGCGCGGCCTCGTCGGCGTCGATCGCGGACTGCACCACGGGCGCCAGGTCGCCGCCGAGCACGGCGTCGAGGTTGTACGCCTTGTAGCCCGTGCGGTGGTCGGCGATGCGGTTCTCGGGGAAGTTGTACGTCCGGATGCGCTCGGAGCGGTCGACCGTGCGCACCTGGGAGCGACGCGCCTCGCTCGCCGCAGCGGCTGCCTCTTCCTGGCGGGCTGCCAGGATGCGCGCACGCAGGACGCGCATGCCCTGCTCACGGTTCTGCAGCTGCGACTTCTCGTTCTGCATCGACACGACGATGCCCGTCGGCAGGTGCGTGATGCGGACGGCGGAGTCGGTCGTGTTGACGGACTGCCCACCGGGGCCCGACGAGCGGTAGACGTCGATGCGCAGGTCGTTGGCGTCGATCTCGACCTCGGCCTCGTCCTCGACCTCGGGGAAGACCAGCACGCCGGCGGCCGAGGTGTGGATGCGGCCCTGCGACTCCGTGACCGGCACGCGCTGCACGCGGTGCACGCCGCCCTCGTACTTCAGGTGCGCCCAGACGCCGTCCTCGGGCGCGACCGTGCCACGGCTCTTGATGGCCAGCTGCGCGTCCTTGTAGCCCCCGAGGTCGGAGTCGGTGGCGCCCAGCAGCTGCGTCGCCCAGCCCATCTTCTCGGCGTAGCGCGTGTACATCCGCAGCAGGTCGGCCGCGAAGAGGGCCGACTCCTCGCCGCCCTCCCCCGCCTTCACCTCGAGGATCACGTCGCGGGCGTCGTCCGGGTCGCGCGGGATCAGGACCTCGCGCAGACGCGCGCCCGCCGCGTCCGCCGCCCGCTGCAGCGAGGGCAGCTCGGCGGCGAAGCTCTCGTCGACCTCGGCGAGCTCGCGCGCGGCATCGGCGTCGTCGCTCGCTGCCTTCCAGGCGGTGTACGCCTGTGCGACCTGTCCCAGCTCCGCGTAGCGCCGGCCCAGCTTGCGCGCGTTCGCGGCGTCCGCGTGCACCGCAGGGTCGGCCAGCTGGGCCTCGATCTGCGCGTGCTCGGCGAGCAGCGGCTCGGCGGCGGCGAATGCCTCGCTCATGGGATCCCTCGGCGTCGGTCGTGCTGCGGTGAGCTCGGTCGTGCTCGTCCTCGGCGCTCTTGCTGGGGTGCTCCGAGAACGACGCAGCGCCGGCGCCCGCGCGGACACTGCCATGGAGGGCAGTCGTCCGCGCCGGGCACCGGCGCTGCGGGGTTGCTAGTTGGCGTCCTTCTTGCCGTAGCGCGCCTGGAACCGGGCCACGCGGCCACCGGTGTCCAGGATCTTCTGCTTGCCCGTGTAGAACGGGTGGCAGGCGTTGCACACGTCGGCGTGGATCTTGCCGCTGGTCACCGTCGACTTCGTGGTGAACGTGTTGCCGCAGGTACAGGTGACGACGGTCGCCACGTACTCGGGGTGGATGTCAGCCTTCACAGAACTTCTCCTTGGGTGGGTGTCTCCGGGTCCGGACGCGCGTAACGGCGCCGGTGAACCGCAGACCAGCGAACCATTGTGCCAGAACAGCGAGGTGGCCCGAAATCATCCCGTCGCAGCTTGGCCGATGACGTCGATCACGTCGGCTGGGCGTCCAGGCGGGCTTTCTCGACCTCGACGTCGAAGTCCGCCGGCGGCCAGCCCAGGTCCAGGGCCTGGAGCGCGTCCCGCAGAAGCCGGCCGACGGCCATCCGCGCGTACCACTTGGAGTCCGCCGGGACGACGTACCAGGGCGCGTGCTCGGTGCTGGTGCGGTCGAGGACCGCCTGGTAGGCCTCCTGGTAGAGCGGCCACTGCGCGCGCACGTCGACGTCGCCCGGGTTGTACTTCCAGTACTTGTCGGGGCGCTCGAGGCGCTCGCGCAGCCGCGCCTTCTGCTCGGCGGGAGAGACCATCAGCGCGACCTTGACGATCGTGGTGCCCGCGTCGACGATCTCCTTCTCGAACGCGTTGATCTCGTCGTAGCGCGGCTCCCACACGTCGCGCGGCACCAGCTCGTTGACCCGGACGACGAGCACGTCCTCGTAGTGCGACCGGTCGAACACCCCGATGTGCCCCGGCGTCGGCAACGCCTCGCGGATCCGCTGCAGGTAGTGCTGCGAGCGCTCCTTCTCCGTGGGCACCCCGAACGACCTGTGCTGCACGCCCTGCGGGTCGACCAGGCCGATCACGTGACGCACGATCCCGCCCTTGCCCGCGGTGTCCATGCCTTGCAGGACCAGCAGCACCGACCGGGTCCCGCCGGTGCGACCGTCCGCGAACAGGCGCTCCTGCAGCTCCCCCAGCCGCTCGCCGTTCGCCGCGAGCCGCTTCTCCCCCGCCGTGCGCCCGTGGTCCCACCCGGGCCTCGACGAGGGGTCGAAGTCCGCCAGATCGAACCCGGGTCCGACCCGCAGGGCCTCCCCCGGCAGTGTGGTCCACTTCTTCATCGATCGGCTCCCTCGCACGGCCCGGACAGGACACGCCGCACGCTAGCGGGTCGACAGATCCGCCGCCCGACGCCGACATGACGACGACCGCACCCCGACGGGGCGCGGTCGTCGTCCGAGCCGGTCTCAGATGGTGCGGCCGGCGTTGTCGTCCGCGAACGTGTTGCCCGGGGTCGTCTTCTGGACCTGGAGCAGGAACTCGACGTTCGACTTGGTGTCACGAAGCTTGCCGATGAGCAGCTCGATGGCCTGGGTCTGGTCGAGGGCGCCCATCACGCGACGGAGCTTGTAGATGATCTTCAGCTCGTCGTTCGCCATGAGGATCTCCTCGCGGCGCGTGCCGGACGCGTTGACGTCCACCGCCGGGAAGATGCGCTTGTCGGCCAGGTTGCGGGAGAGCCGGAGCTCCATGTTTCCCGTGCCCTTGAACTCCTCGAAGATGACCTCGTCCATCTTGGAACCGGTCTCGACGAGCGCCGACGCGAGGATGGTGAGCGAGCCACCGTTCTCGATGTTGCGCGCTGCGCCGAAGAACCGCTTGGGCGGGTAGAGCGCCGAGGCGTCGACACCACCGGAGAGGATGCGACCGGACGCCGGAGCGGCCAGGTTGTAGGCCCGCGACAGACGCGTGAGCGAGTCGAGGAGCACCACGACGTCCTGGCCCAGCTCGACCAGCCGCTTGGCACGCTCGATGGCGAGCTCCGCGACGATCGTGTGGTCGGACGCGGGGCGGTCGAAGGTCGAGGCGATGACCTCGCCCTTGACCGTGCGCTCCATGTCCGTGACCTCTTCGGGGCGCTCGTCGACGAGCACGACCATGAGGTGGACCTCGGGGTTGTTGGTCGTGATCGCGTTGGCGATCTGCTGCATGATGATCGTCTTGCCCGCCTTGGGCGGCGCGACGATGAGGCCGCGCTGGCCCTTGCCGATGGGCGCGACGATGTCGATCACACGGGGCGTCAGCTTGGTCTGCTCGCTCTCGAGGCGCAGACGCTCCTGCGGGTAGAGCGGCGTGAGCTTGTTGAACTCAGGACGGTTCTTCGACGCGTCCGGCTCGGCACCGTTGACCGAGTCCAGCCGCACGAGCGCGTTGAACTTGCTCGGACGGTTGCCCGGCTGCTGCGGCGGCTGCTCGCCCTCACGGGGCTGACGGACCGCACCGGTGACCGCGTCACCACGGCGCAGGCCGTACCGCTTGACCTGGTTGAGCGAGACGTACACGTCGTTGGCGCTGGGCAGGTAGCCCGTGGTGCGCACGAACGCGTAGCTGTCCATCAGGTCGAGGATGCCTGCGACGGGCAGCAGGACGTCGTCGTCGCTGACCTCGATGTCGTCGAGACCCGCGAGCTCGCCCGCACCCGGACGGCGCGTGCCACGGCCCTTGCGGTCCCGGTCGCGGTCGCGGTAGCGGTCGCGCGAGCGCCGACGACGACCGCCGCGCTCCTCGCCGTCCTCGCCGTCCTGGAAGCCCTGCTCACGACGCTGCTGGCCGGGCTGCTGAGCCGCGGCCGGCTGGCGGTCCTGCTGCTGGTTCCCGGCAGGCTGGCTCGCGCCCTGCTGGCGGTTGCCCTGCTGACGGTCCTGCTGACCGTTGCTCTGCTGGCGCTCCTGCTGCGTGGCGCTCTGCTGGCTGTTCTGCACGGCCTCGTCGCCGCCCTGCGGGGCGCCGGCGCCCCGACCCGAACGACGCGAGCGACGCTCGCCGGTCACGGTGCCGACGGCGTCCGCTGCGCGAGCGGCACGGTCGTCGACCGGCGCGAGCTTGGCGTCCAGCGCGGCCTCCAGGCCGGCGAGCGCGTCACCCTTCGGCGCCTGCGTGGTCTCGCCGCGCGGAGCGCGCTCGGTCTGCGTCGGCACGTCCAGGTCCAGCTGCGGCGCCTGGTTGCGCGGCGCGCGAGCGGCTCGGGGTGCCTTGGCGGGCGGCTCGGCGACGACCGTGCTGGCGCTGCTCTCAGTGCGGCGCGGCTCGAGCGGCTGGGAGCGCGATCCCCCGCGAGCGTCCGAGATGGCCTGGACGAGGTCGCCCTTGCGCATCTTGGAGGTGCCCTTGACGCCCAGCTCGGACGCCATCGCCTGCAGCTCGGGCAGGCGGAGCGTCGAGATCGCGGCGCCGCGGGACGACCCGCCGGAACTGCTCACGGCGGGCTCGATGGTGTCTGTCACGAAGGACCCTTCCCCTCGTCGGTGGCCGGGACCCGAGTGGTTCGGGGATCGGCCGACGTCCGGTCGTGCTGACCGAGACGGTGGTGGAGCCGCACACGCTGCGTACGACGACGTCTGCGCGCGATGGGCTGGATCGTTCCCGGGTCGTCGACTCTTCTTCTGCGGCGGACCGGGTCAATCACGACGCGGGCTACCGAGGACGAGGTCCGGGGAACGCATCGATGTTATCACTTTCGGCTCGTCCACCTGGACGGGTGACCGTCCGGCGCGTACTTCACCCGGTCGGTTCACGTGCTGGACGGAACGACCGTCGCACCGGTGCGGTCGACGGCGAGGCGCAGGATCCGCCAGCCCCCCATCGCGCCCCCGAACGCCGCCGCGATCGCCTCGTCGGCGTCGGTCGTGGTGGCACCTGCGCCACCTGCGGCGCGCGCGAGCACCAGGACCGTCGGTCCCGCGCCGGACACGACCGCCGCGATCCCCTGCGCCCGCAGCGCATCGATGAGGGCGAGCGAGTCGCGCATCACCGAGCGGCGGTACTCCTGGTGCAGCCGGTCCTCGGTCGCGGTGAGCAGCAGCTCGGGCCGGCGGCCCAGCGCCTCGACCAGCAGCGCCGCGCGACCCGCCTGGAACGCCCCGTCGGCGTGCGGGATGGTGGCTGGGAGCACGCCTCGCGCGGCCTTGGTGGACAGGTGCGTCGGCGGCACGATCGCGATCGGGACGACCGACGCGTCCACGTCCAGGCCGATCGCCCGGAAGCCGGAACCGTCCTTCCACGCGAGCGTCGCACCGCCGAGGACCGCGGGGGCGGCGTTGTCGGGGTGGCCCTCGATGCCTGCCGCGAGATCGATCACGACGTCGTCAGAGAGCGCCTCGGGCTCGGCGATCAGGCCACGCGCGGCGATGATCCCGGCGACGACGGCGGCGGCCGACGAACCGAGTCCCCGACCGTGCGGGATGCGGTTGTGGCAGACGAGGTGCAGGCCGGTCTGCGGTGCGCCGACGTGGTCGAGCGCCGCGCGCAGCGAGCTGACGACCAGGTGCTGCTCGTCGTCGGGGACCTGACCGGCGCCCTCCCCCGTGACCTCGACACGGACGCCGGGCGAGCCGAGCGCACGCACGTCGAGCTCGTCGACGAGGTCCAGCGCGAGGCCGAACGCGTCGAAGCCCGGCCCGAGGTTGGCGCTCGTGGCCGGCACGCGGACGCGGACGTGGTCCGCCCCGAGGCGCATCGTCCCGGCCTCAGTCGAGGCCGAGTGCGGTGGCGATGGACACGACGTCCGACGTCACACGCACCGGGACAACGTCGCCGCCGTCCGGTGTCCGCAGCGCCCACTGCGGGTCCTTGAGCCCGTGCCCCGTGACCGTGATGACGATCTGCGCTCCGGCGGGGACGCGGCCTGCGTCGTGCAGGGCGAGCAGCCCGGCGACGCCCGACGCGGACGCCGGCTCGACGAAGATGCCGACCTCGGCCGAGAGCACGCGGTGCGCCGCAAGGATCTGCTCGTCGGTCACGGACTCGATGAGACCGCCCGACACGTCGCGCGCCTCCACGGCCTGCTGCCAGGACGCGGGGTTGCCGATCCGGATCGCCGTCGCGATGGTCTCGGGCTGGTCGATCGGGTAGCCGCGCACGATCGGGGCGGCGCCGTCGGCCTGGAAGCCCCACATGACGGGGGTACGAGTAGACACGGCCGGCTGCCCTGAATCCAGCCCGGCGTACTCGCGGTAGCCCTTCCAGTAGGCGGTGATGTTGCCCGCGTTGCCGACAGGCAGGACGTGGATGTCCGGGGCGTCGCCCAGGGCGTCGACGATCTCGAACGCGGCGGTCTTCTGACCCTCGATCCGGTCCGGGTTCACCGAGTTGACCAGCTCGACCGGGTACGCCTCGGCGAGCTTGCGGGCGGCCACGAGGCAGTCGTCGAAGTTCCCGTCGACCTGCAGCAGCGTCGCGCCGTGGGCGACCGCCTGGCTCAGCTTGCCCATGGCGATCTTGCCGTCCGGGACCAGAACCGCGCAGACCATCCCGGCGCGCGTGGCGTAGGCGGCGGCGGACGCGCTCGTGTTGCCGGTGGAGGCGCAGACGACCGCCTTGGCTCCGCGGGCCGCGGCCGCCGACATCGCGGTCGTCATGCCGCGGTCCTTGAACGACCCGGTCGGGTTCATGCCCTCGACCTTGATGTGGACCTCGGCCCCCGTCAGCTGCGAGAGCGTCGGCGAGAACACGAGCGGCGTGCCGCCCTCGCCGAGAGTCACGACGTGCGTCTGGACGTGCGCGGGCAGTCGGTCGGCGTACTCGGCGATCACGCCGCGCCACTGGTGGGCCATCAGGATCCTTCGACTCGGAGGACGGAGACGACGCGCTCGACCACGTCGAGGCGCTCGATGGCCTCGAACGTGCTGCGCTGGGCGTGCTCAGGGGCGGCGTGCGTGGTGATGACGAGGTGCGCGACGTCGGCGCCTCCCTCGGTCGACTGCCGGACGGTCTCGATGGAGACGTCGTGGCCGGCCAGGACCGCGGCCACCTGGGCGAGGACGCCCGGTCGGTCGACGACGTCGAGGCGCACCTGGTAGCGCGTGCGCGCCGCGTCGGCGGGGAGCACGGGCAGCTCGGCGTACCGCGACTCGACGGGACCGCGTCCCCCGAGCACCCGGTGCCGCGCGACGGAGACGACGTCACCGAGGACGGCCGACGCGGTGGGCTGGCCGCCGGCGCCGCGCCCGTAGAACATGAGCTCCCCGGCGGCCTCGGCCTCGACGAACACCGCGTTGTAGGCGCCGCGGACGCCGGCCAGCGGGTGCGTGACCGGCACGAGCGCCGGGTGGACGCGCACCAGCACGCCCTCGGCACCGTCCGACGCACGGCGCTCCGCGATCGCCAGCAGCTTGATGACGTAGCCGGTGCGTTCGGCCCACAGCACGTCGTCCGCGGTGATGCTCGTGATCCCCTGGCGGTCGACGTCGTCCAGCGAGACACGGGTGTGGAAGGCCAGCGACGCGAGGATCGCGGCCTTCGCGGCGGCGTCGTAACCCTCGACGTCCGCCGTCGGGTCCGCCTCGGCGTAGCCCAGCGCCTGGGCCTGCTTGACGGCCTGCTCGAAGTCGAGGCCCTCGGAGGCCATCTTGTCGAGCACGTAGTTGGTGGTGCCGTTGACGATCCCCAGCACGCGGTTGATGGTGTCGCCGGCGAGCGACTCCCGCACCGGGCGCACGATCGGGATGGCACCCGCGACGGCGGCCTCGAAGTAGAGGTCGACGCCTGCCTCGTCGGCCGCGGCGTACAGCGTCGGTCCGTCCTGGGCCAGCAGCGCCTTGTTGGCGGTGACGACGGACGCCCCGGAGGCGATCGCCCGCAGCAGGAGCGAGCGCGCGGGCTCGATGCCCCCCATGAGCTCGACCACGACGTCGGCCTGCTCGACGAGCTTCTCGGCGTCGGTGGTCAGCAGCGCGGGATCGACCACCGCGTCGCGCTCGACCTCGGTGTTGCGGACCGCGACGCCGACCAGCTCGAGCTTGGCGCCGACCCGGGACGCCAGGTCGTCCGCCTGCGTCGTGAGCAGCCGCACCACTTCCGTGCCGACGACGCCGCAGCCGAGGACGGCGACGCGCAAGGGCAAGCGGGCGGGCACGGGCGAGGACACAGGAGGGCCTCCAGTCGGGGGTGGTCGATGGCGCCCCCAGGATAGGGGCACGCGTCGTCGGTGATCGCGGGTGGTCAGCCCTGGTCGAGCGCGAGCAGGTCGTCCTCGGTCTCGCGCCTCACCAGCACCGTCGTCGACCCGTCCGAGACGGCGACGACCGGCGGTCGGGGGACGTGGTTGTAGTTCGACGCCATCGAGCGCCCGTAGGCGCCGGTCGCCGCGACCGCGAGCAGGTCACCCGCGCGGACGTCGGCGGGCAGCTGGACCTCGTGCACCACGATGTCGCCGCTCTCGCAGTGCTTGCCGACGACACGTGCCAGGACGGTCGGTCCGTCGGACGGACGACCGACGACCTCCGCGTGGTACTGCGCGCCGTAGAGGGCCGGGCGGATGTTGTCGCTCATGCCGCCGTCGACCGACACGTACGTGCGGATCGAGCCGTCGTCGATGCGGACCGGCTTGACCGTCCCGACCGTGTAGAGGGTGAGTCCCGCGGGTCCGACGATCGCGCGACCGGGCTCGATGGAGAACCGCGGCAGCGGGGTGCCCAGGTCGTGCGCGCTGGCGGCGACCGAGCTCGCGATGTCCTTGGCGATGCGGTCCGGGTCGAGCGACACCTCGCCGGGCAGGTAGGCGATGCCGTAGCCGCCGCCGAGGTCGATCTCGTCGACGAGCACCCCTGAGCGTTCGGCGAGCTGCGCGCGCAGGGTCAGCACCGCGCGGGCCGCGACCTCGAAACCGGACGGGTCGAGGATCTGCGAGCCGATGTGCGAGTGGATGCCGAGGAGCCTCAGCTCGGGGCGCGAGAGGACCTTGAGGAGTCCCTGCATCGCAGGGCTGTCTCCAGAAGGCGCATGGATCGACAGGCCGAACTTCTGGTCCTCGTGCGCCGTCGAGATGTACTCGTGGCCGCCCGCGTGCACCCCGGTGGTCACGCGCACCATCACGGGCGCCGGATGCTCGACGGAGGCTGCGTCGGCCACCCGGTCGATCTCCACGAGCGAGTCGACGATGATCCGTCCGACCCCGGCGGCGAGGGCGCGCGCGATCTCGGAGTCCGACTTGTTGTTGCCGTGCAGGCCGATGTCCTCGCCGGGGATGCCGGCCCGCAGCGCGACCGCGAGCTCACCACCGGTCGCCGTGTCGACGCGCAGGCCCTCCTCGTGCACCCAGCGCGCGACCGCGACGCTCAGGAACGCCTTGCCCGCGTAGTAGACGTCGACGCCCGCGCCGATCTCGGCGAACGCCGTCTCGAACGCGCGCCGGTAGCCGCGGGCGCGCGAGCGCAGGTCGGCCTCGTCGAGCACGTAGGCAGGCGTGCCGTGGGTCGCCGCGAGAGTCGGGACGTCGACGCCGGCGACGCTCACGACGCCGTCCACCGACCGGGAGAACCCGGTCGACCAGGGCTCGCCGCTCACAGAGCTTCCTCGTTCGCACGCCTGCGGGCGACCACGCCCTCCGGCGCGCTCACATCCGCTCCGGCGCGCTCACACCCAGCAGGCCGAGCCCGTTGACCAGGACCTGGCGTGTGGCGTCGTTGAGCCACAGCCGCGTGCGGTGCACGTCGCCGACGACCTCGTCGCCGAACGGCGCGACCCGGACCTGGCCGTACCAGGTGTGGTACGCGCCGGCCAGCTCCTCGAGGTACCGCGCGACGCGGTGCGGCGCCCGCAGGTCGGCGGCCTGCGCGACGATCCGAGGGAACTCGGCGAGCTGGCCCAGCAGGACGGAGTCGCTCTCGTGGTCGAGCAGCGACGCGTCGAACCCGTCCTCCCGGCGCACACCGGTCGCCTCGGCGTTCCGGTCGACCGAGGCCGAGCGGGCGTGCGCGTACTGCACGTAGAACACCGGGTTCTCGTTCTTGGCGCTCGCCAGCAGATCCAGGTCGAGGTCGATGCTCGAGTCCGCGGACGAACGCGCCAGGGCGTACCGGGCCGCGTCGACGCCGACGGCGTCGACCAGGTCGTCGATCGTCACGACCGTGCCCGCCCGCTTGCTCATCCGGACCGGGGCGCCGTCCTTGACGAGGTTGACCAGCTGTCCGATGAGGATCTCGAGGTTCACGCCGGGGGTGTCACCGAACGCGGCGCAGATCGCCATCATGCGGCCGATGTACCCGTGGTGGTCCGCGCCGAGCATGATGACGACGCGGTCGAAGCCGCGTTCCCGCTTGTCCAGGTAGTACGCGATGTCACCGGCGATGTAGGCGGCCTCGCCGTTGGACCGGATGACGACGCGGTCGCGGTCGTCGCCGAACGTGGTCGTGCGGAGCCACACGGCGCCGTCGGCCTCGAAGATGTGGCCCAGCTCGCGCAGCCGGGCGACCGCGTGGTCGACCGCGCCGGACTTGTGGAGCAAGTCCTCGTGGAAGTAGACGTCGAAGTCGACGCCGAAGTCGTGCAGCGACTGCTTGATCTCGCCGAACATGAGCTCGACGCCGCGGGCGCGGAACGCCTCGTTCGCCTGGTCGGTCGGCAGCGTCCGGGGGTCCGGTTCACCGGCCGCGAGCGCGTCGGAGACGACCTGCTCGGCGATCTCGGAGATGTACTGGCCGCCGTAGCCGTCCTCGGGAGCGTCCCGCCCGAGCGCACGCGCCTCCAGCGAGCGAGCGAAGCGGTCGATCTGTGCGCCGTGGTCGTTGAAGTAGTACTCGCGCGCCACCGAGGCACCGGACGCCTGCAGCACCCGGGCGAGGCTGTCGCCGACGGCCGCCCAGCGCACACCGCCGATGTGCAGCGGGCCGGTGGGGTTGGCGGAGACGAACTCGAGGTTCAGCGAGACGCCGGCCAGGGCCTCGTTCGTGCCGTACTCGCCGCCCAGCTCGACGATCGACCGGGCCAGCTCGCCGGCCGACGCGGCGTCGAGGCGGATGTTCAGGAAGCCGGGACCCGCGACCTCGACGGTCGCCACGCCCTCCGTGGCCTCGAGCCGGCGTGCCAGCTCCTCGGCGAAGGCGCGGGGGTTGGTGCCGGCCTTCTTGGCCAGCTGCATCGCGACGTTCGTGGCCCAGTCGCCGTGCTCGCGCTGACGGGGTCGCTCCAGGTGCACGGTCGCGGGGATCGCGGCCGGGTCGAGGGCGAACGTGCCGTCGTCGACGGCGTGCACGAGAGCGGCCCGGAGGGCCTCGGAGAGCTGGGCGGGAGTCACGCCGCAAGGGTACCGACGCGCGCGGACGTGCCCGAACCGGCGCTCAGTGCACCGGCGGCGCTGCGAGCGCGGCGTGCTCCGCCACCGGCTCGTCCCCGAGCATGGTCGGCCGGCAGGCGAACCACGCGGCCACCAAGAGCAGGACGAGCAGCGACAGGAGCACGACGAACGGCGCGGTCCACGAGTCGGTCGCCTCGTGCAGCATCCCGATCCCCACCGGCCCCGCGATCGCCAGGGCGTAGCCGAGGCCCTGCACCATCCCGGACAGCGCGGACGCGATCGCGGGCGTACGGGTGCGCAGGCCGATGAGCGCGAGCTGCACCGGGAACGCGCCCGGCCCGAGGCCGCACAGGATCATCCAGACCGCCGTGCCCTGCGTCGGCGAGAGCCACAGCCCGAGGTAGCCGACGATCCAGCAGCCGACGAACCCGACGATCAGCGGGTACGGGTTGCGCATCCGGGCGGTCAGGACCGGGGCGAAGAGCGCCGCGGGCAGCCCCAGGATGGCGAACACCGCGAGCCAGCGTCCGCCGACGTCGGCGCCCAGACCGGCGTCGGCAAGGATCTCGGGCAGCCACGCGAACATCACGTAGGTGCCGGTGGTGTTGGCGAAGAACGTGAAGACGAGCGCCCAGCCGAGTCGCGAGCGCCACACGAGCCGCGACTCCCGCGCGCCGCTTGGAGCCGGGAGCGCCGGCCGGTCGACCCGGGGCGCCCGCCGCACGATCTCGCGCAGGTGCGAGCGCGCAGCCACGGAGCGCGCCACGACGACGAGCCACGGCACGATCGCCGCGAGCCCCACGACGGCCCACATGCCCACCGACACGCGCCAGCCGGCGGCCTGCGCGACCGGCAGCGCGACCAGCGGCGGCACCGCGGTGCTGACCGTCAGGGCGACCGAGTACGACGCCGTGACCGCGCCGATGCGATCGGGGAAGTAGCGCTTCACCAGCGGCGGCAGCAGGACGTTGCCCATGCCCATGCCGCCGAGCGCGAGCGCGGACCAGACGAGGAACACCGGCATGTTCGGCGCGACGGCGCGCAGGAGCTGGCCGACGACGGCGAACCCCATCGCGAGGATGATCGCCGGCTCGAGACCGAGCTTGCGTCCGATCGGGGCGGCGAGCGTGCCGAACACCGCGAACGACGCGACCGGGATGGTGCCGAGCAGCCCGACCTGCGTCGTCGAGACTGGGAACGTCTCACGGAGCACGCTGAAGATCGGCGAGACCGCCGCGACCGCGAGCCGCAGGTTGAGCCCGACCAGGACGATGGCGGCCAGGACGACGAGGCGACCGCGCCATGGTGCGACGACGCGCCCGGTCACGGGGGCGGACGTCGTCACGGCTGGCACTCCTGATCTCGCACGCTTCAGGACGCAGATCATCCCTCGCAGGTCTGGCGTCGGGCCCGACTGCCGGTGTTGACTGCACCGCATGCCTGGACTCGGAGCCTAACCGGATGCCACGACGGACCGGACTGATCGACACCGCGGTCGACGAGCTCCGCGAGCGGATCACCACGCAGGAGTGGGCGGTCGGGGCACGCATCCCACCGGAGCCCGCCCTCGCCGAGCTCCTCGGCGTGGGACGCAACACCGTGCGTGAGGCCGTGCAGTCGCTCGTGCACGCCGGCCTGCTCGAACGCCGTCAGGGATCCGGCACCTACGTCCTGTCGCGCTCCGAGCTCGCCGTCACGATGGGCCGCCAGATCGCCGACGCCCGCCAGCGCGATGTCGTCGAGGTCAGGCGCGCTCTCGAGGTCGAGGCCGCGCGGCTCGCGGCACGTCGGCGCACGTCCGTCGACGCCACCGCACTGCTGGAGCGTCGCGACGAACGGTCGGCGGCCTACAAGGCAGGCGACCTCGATGCGATGGTCGCGACCGACCTGGCGCTGCACCGCGCGATCGTCCGCGCGGGCGCCAACCCGGTGCTGACCGAGCTCTACGAGAACCTTCTGGCCGCGATCGGCGAGAACATCCGGTTCAACTTCGTCACCGACACCCACGGCCACGACTCGCACGACGCGCTGGTCGACGCCGTCGTCGACGGCGACCACGCGCGAGCCGCAGACGAGACGACCCGCTACCTGTCCGCGCTGCTCGGCGAGAGCCGCTGAATCACGTTCGAACCGGCCCTGCGTCGGCTGGTAGTGTCGGGCACCGCGACGTCTACGGACGCCGCCCGGCCCGCGTAGCTCAGTGGATAGAGCGTCTGCCTCCGGAGCAGAAGGTCGAAGGTTCGAGTCCTTTCGCGGGCACATATCACTGCAGGGCAGAGCGCCTCCGGATCGTTCCGACGGATTCGTCAGACCAGCCATGATGGAGCCGTGGGCGTACCCAAGGAGACTGCTACAAGCATTGAGCTACCGGTCACGCCCGATCTCGCATGGCAGGGGCTCTTGGAGGTGGCCGGTGCCTCTGCGGTTGAGGCCGACGTCATGTGGCGCTTCGAGCACGCCGACGTCGCCCTCGACTCCGCTGTCGCCGGCAAGGGAGCCTCCGGGAGCGGACGCTGGGTCGGGATCGACTACCAGGTGTCGGCCCACCTCCTGCCTCGCGGCGAGAGCGGCACCCTTCTCATTCTCGCCGCCGACCCACACACCGCATTCGGGAGCTACGGTGGCGGCGTCCGCGACTTCCGGTCCCGCCGTCGCGCACGCGCGGACCTCGAGACCATGGCCCAAGCGGTCGGCGCGTGGGTCGTCGCCCGAGCGAAGGATCAGCCCCGCTAGGCGCGAGAACCTGGGCCCGTAGTGCCGCGGATCATTGCCGGGCCATCGCGATGCGCAGGCGTTCCTCGGGACTGATCAGGTGGTCGTTGTCGTCAGCGCCGAGGTCGATCTGGACCCAGTTGATCCTTCCGGTGAATCTGCTGGTGGCGGCCGTGTAGTCGGGAGTCACGGTGGATCCGGACTCGTAGCCGATGTCAGTCGTCTCGTCGGCGGAGAACACCATCGGCTGGGTCATGGCGACGCGACCCCTGCCGACCTCGACGCCGTCGTAGTAGAGGGTGACCTCGCCGCCCTTGGCCAGCCCTCCGCCGTCGTAGGCGAACTCTGCACGGACCTGGTGGTTTCCCGGCGGGATCGCCGAGTCAGCCTGGATCGAGAACGAGTGGATGCCGAGCACGTTGTAGACGAATCTCGCGCGCCCCTCCTTGGCGAAGAACGACCAGCCGCCGAACCGGCCGCCTTGCGCGATGAGCACCCCGTTGGCGCCGCCGGTCGGCACGTCGACCTCGGCGGTCACGGAGAACGACTTGTTCTTGATGCTGACCACGCTGTTCTCGGACAGGCGGCCCATGCCGGGGAAGAACTGCTGGGACGTGCCGTGGATCAGGGTCGGTCGCCCGGCCATGGACGGTTCGAGGCGCTCGCCGGTGCGGTCGTCCAACGGCAGCACGTTGTACTTCGTGGCCTCGATCAGCCACAGCCGCTGGAGGGTGGCCAGCTTCTCGGGGTGCTCGCCGACCAGGTCGTGCGCCTGGCTGAAGTCGGTGCTCCCGTCGTACAGCTCCCAGACGTCGTCGTCGAAGGCCGGAACCGTCCCGCCGACCATCACCCACGGGGTCTTGTGCTTGGTGACGGCGCTCCAGCCGCGGTGGTAGATGCCTCGGTTGCCGAACATCTCGAAGTACTGCAGGTCGTGCCGCTCCGGGGTGCCGGGCTCGTTGAACGTGTACAGCATCGACGTGCCCTCGATGGGCGACTGCTGCACGCCGTTCACCATCGTCGGCTCCGGCAGGCCGGCGGCCTGCAGGATGGTCGGCGCGATGTCGATGACGTGGGTGAACTGCGACCGCAGCCCGCCCGACTCCGTGATCCCCTGAGGCCAGTGCACGATGGTTCCGTTGCGGGTGCCGCCCCAGTGGGAGGCGACCTGCTTGGTCCACTGCAGCGGTGAGTTCATCGCCCAGGCCCAGCCGACCGAGTAGTGGTTGTACGACGACGGCGAGCCGAGCTCGTCGATCTTGCTGAGCAGGAACTCCGGCGTCTCGATCGCGGCCATGCCGTTGAAGTTGGCCATCTCGTTGAACGCACCGTTGACGGTTCCCTCGGCCGAGGCCCCGTTGTCGCCGACGATGTAGTAGACGAGCGTGTCTTCCAGGACTCCGAGGTCCTCGATCGCGTCGATGAGCCGCCCGACGTGGTGGTCGGTGTGCTCGAGGAAGGCGGCGTAGACCTCCATCTGGCGGGCCAGCACCGGCTTGAGCTCGTCGGGCATGTCGTCCCAGGCCGGGATCTCGGCGTGCCGCGTGGTCAGCTCGGTGCCCGCGGGGACGATGCCGAGCTCCTTCTGCCGGGCGAAGGTTCGCTCGCGCTGCACGTCCCACCCGTCGTCGAACTGCCCGGTGTACTTCTCGATCCACTCGGGCGGGACGTGGTGCGGGGCGTGGGTGGCGCCGGGGGCGAAGTAGACGAAGAACGGCTTGTCGGGCATGAGCGCCTTCTGCTGCCGTACCCAGCTGATGGCGTGGTCGGCGAGGTCCTCGGTGAGGTGATAGCCCTCTTCCGGGGTCGCCGGAGGCTCGATCGGCGTGGTGCCCGAGTACAGAGCCGGGTCCCACTGGTTGTTCTCCCCGCCGATGAAGCCGTAGAACGTCTCGAACCCGCCACCACCCGAGGGCCAGGCATCGAACGGACCCATCGGTGAGGACTGCCAGACCGGCACCTCGTGGCACTTGCCGAACTGCGCGGTCGAGTACCCGTTGAGCTTGAGGGTCATTGCCAGCGGCGCCTTGGTGTTCGGGCGCAGCGAGCTGTTACCGGGAGCCGATGTGGCTGTCTCCGTGATGCTGCCCATCCCGACCGAGTGGTGGTTGCGACCGGTGAGCATCGCCTGACGTGTGGGGGCGCACAGGGCCGTGGTGTGGAACCGGTTGTACCTCAGCCCACCGGCGGCGAGACGGTCCGCGGTGGGGGTACTGCACGGCCCGCCGAACGTGCTCGATGCCCCGAAGCCCACGTCGTCGAGCAGCACGATCAGCACGTTCGGTGCCCCCTCCGGCGGGAGCAGCGGCTCGATCGGTGGGAACGCGGTGTCCGGGTCCTTCGCGTCGTACGTCGTCAAGCCCGGTGCGGGCCGGTCCGGGATGGGCAACATCGTCCGCGCGTGACGATCAGGACTCACGAAGACCTCCGAGCGACGAAGATGGCTTTGGTGATTTGGACGCTAGCGGTCGAATGAACCCGTGCATACCTGGCGGGAAGACCGGCCCCGTCGCGACCGGGGCGGTCTTGACGGTCAGGCGAGCAGGCTGGGCCTGCCGTCCGCCTGGGGAGCCACGGCCCGAGGACGTACCACGCACCGGAACCCGATGTGCGTGGTCGCGGAGTCGATCGACTGCGGCGACCGGGCGGCCGGCCGAAACCTCAGGCAGTACTCAGGCGCGCACAGGTGGGAACCGCCCTTGAGCACCTTGCGCACCGAGGGGTCGACCGGCACCGGGGCGTCGTCGGCCGCCACGGCGCGACCCTGGGCAGCCGAGGGAGCGCAACAGGCCGGGGTCGTGCGGGCGTGCACGTCATGCTGCTCGGCGTAGTCGTCAACGGTCCACTCCCAGACGTTCCCGATCATGTCGGACAGCCCGTAGCCGTTCGGTGGGAACGTCCCGACCGGCGACGTCCCGACCCAACCTTGGGCACCACGGTTGTCGTGCGGGAACCGCCCCTGCCAGGTGTTCGCCAGCAGCGCGCCGCCCGGGCGTGGTTCGTCGCCCCACGCGAAGTCCTTGCCGACGAGACCGCCGCGCGCTGCGAGCTCCCACTCGGGCTCCGTCGGCAAGGACCGCCCGGCCCACTCTGCGTACGCCTGGGCGTCGACGTAGCTCACCTGCACGACCGGATGGGTCTCCTT
This sequence comes from Cellulomonas sp. P4_H4, assembly GCF_056400865.1. Taxonomy (NCBI): domain Bacteria; kingdom Bacillati; phylum Actinomycetota; class Actinomycetes; order Micrococcales; family Cellulomonadaceae; genus Cellulomonas; species Cellulomonas sp. P4_H4. The sequence continues at coordinate 764,655 of NZ_JBFUKL010000002.1, read as the reverse complement.
GTCTCGCAGGTCCGAGCCCGGACCGAACGGGTGACGCCACGACGCACCACGCTGCCAGCGCCACCACTGCCGCCAGTCCGTCAGCGGGACCGGGCCCGGCGTCGACCGAAACACCAGCGCACCCGGCTCCAGGTCCGCCTCCGCCACACCTGGGTACAGCACCGCATCCAGCGCCTGCTCGGCGACGGTCACATAGCGGGTCTCGTGCACGAAGGCGGCGAACTGGGCGTTCGTCACGGGATGTGCCTCGATCTCGAAGCCGTGGACGTCGACGGAGTGCACAGGCTGCTCGTCCGCGTAGTAGGACGTCGAACCCATGAGCAGCTCGCCGCTCGGGACGCCGACCAACGCTGTGAGGCCTGCCCCGGTCACCATTCCCCGATAGTCCCCTCTGTTGGTCGTCCAGACCAGAAGAGGCGACCGGTGTCGGGTGGTTTGTCGCCACCGCCCGCGCCGAGCGACGCCACGACCGAAGACCGTGACGTCGACGAGGCGGCCGTCATCCGTCGACCGATCCCACGTGCCGGCCAGCGCCGGCTCCCGACTGAGTCTCCGTCCCGCCTGCGTCGAGCTCGGCCTGGCGTCGGGCGGCGCCGAGGTGCACCGCTTGCGTGAGTAGCCGAACCCCGGCACCGAGCAGGATCAGATTGAGAATGATCTGCACCATGACCACGATGCGCGCGACCTGACTTGTGGCATTGATGTCACCGAAGCCGACCGTGCTGAAGACGGTGAGTGTGAAGTACAACGTGTCGGTTCGGGTGAGGTCGGGGAGGTTGAAGTTGCCCGAGTCCGCCTGGGCCATCACGTAGTAGCCCGTGGCGAAGACGACCAAGAACACCGAGAGGTAGACCGAGATGGCTTCGATGGCGCGGATCGTCGGGTTCGTCGCGTTCACGATCGATCGAATCAGCCAGGCAGCCCATGCCAGGAGCAGGAGTATCCCGCCCAGCAGAGGCACGGTGACGGGCACCTCCGCAAGCAGCTTCAGCGGAATGACGTAGTAGAGAGCGATCACGAGAGTGGCGGTGGTGACCGCACGCAAGACGACGCGTCCGACGATGCGACGCCCTGGAACGGCCGGTGGACTGCCGTGAGTCATTTCAGCCTCCGAGAACCATCGTGAAGCGCGCGCTCGGTCGACCCGCGCATGCGCGACGTACCGCCTTACCCTGGCACTTCTGCCCTGCACTGCTTTGCGAAGTGACCGGCGACGCATCGCATGTTCGGGCGTCCGGTCCGGCACGGGCTGACCCGGCACCGACGGCTCAAGGGGTGGTGGAGCTCACCGGCCCGGTGCGATCGACGAGAGCAGCTGTGGCAGGTCGACGAGTGCGACCCGGATGGCTGCGTCGCTGCAGCCGTACGGCAGGACGAGCGTGTCGCCGTGCAGCAGCGCACCGCACGAGTAGACGACGTTGGGCACGTACCCGTCGCGCTCGTCGGCGGCCGGGGTCAGCAGCGGCTCCGTGAGGCTGCCGAGGACGCGACGCGGGTCGTCGAGGTCGAGGAGCATCGCGCCGATGCTGTACTGCCTCATCGGGCCGACGCCGTGCGTGAGGACGAGCCATCCGGCGGGCGTCTCGATCGGTGACCCGCAGTTGCCCGCCTGGACGATCTCCCACGCCCGGTCGGGCGCGCTCAGCGTGCCGAGGTCGTCCCAGTGGCGCAGGTCGGAGGACCCAGCCAGCGAGTTGCTCTCCCGGTCCCAGCGAGAGAGCGCCAGGTACCGGCCGCCCACCGTGCGCGGGAAGAGCGCCATCCCCTTGTTCTTCGCGCCGGGACCGGTGAGCCGGCTCATGCGGAACGAGCGGAAGTCGTCGGTGGCGACGAGGTGCGGCGCGACGGTCTCCCCGTCGAACGCCGTGTAGGTGCCCAGATAGCTGCGCCGGCCGTCGGCGTACTCGACCTCGACGAGCCTCAGGTCCTCGATGCCGTTGCGCTCGGCGGGACTGCTCGGAAGAAGAACACGAGAGCTGAGCGCGCTCTCCACCGAGAACGCGACGTCGTACGCGCACGCCGCCAACCACTCCAGCCTCGGGCTCCCCTCGACGGCCGAGGCAGGGAAGGTGGCAGGAAGTGAGCGCAGGAGCACATCGGCCTCGTCCCCGTCGCCCTCCAGCTCCTCGTTCTGCCGCCGCAGGTCGTCGCGAGAGTGCACGCTGTCCTGGCGCCGGGGCACGACGGTCGTCGGGCCGACGACGTCGAAGGTGATCTCGTCGGCAGCGTCGACTGTGCCGGTCCGCAGCTCGACGCACGAGACGTGCCCCTCACCCACCCCTCGGACGCTCATCACGAACCGGGTGCTCCCGGGTGCCAGCCCGGTCTGATCGGGGTGCGCGACCATCGACGGGTTGAACAGGGCGGCCGACTCGATCGCGTACTCCTGGCTCATGCACGCCCCGACGAGCTGTCGCCGCTCGAGGGAGAGTCCCCCCGGGGCGCCGACATGGCGTGCGACGAGGTCGAACCGCTCGTCGAGGAGGGCGACGAGGTCGTCGTGGCGCTGACCGAAGGACGTGAGCACACCGGCGAGGGCGCGCTCCACCTCCGCGTCGGGCAGCGCGAGCAGGCGCCCGAGCACGGCAGACATGCGAGAGGTGCCCGCCCCGTGGATCTCCTCACCCGGCAGGAACGGGGTGCTGACCACCCGCGTCGCGTCCGGCCGCAGCACGTGCGTCGTGCGGCGCACCAGCTGCGGGGCGTCGACGAGTGTCACGCCACGGCCTGGACGAGCGCCAGGCGCCCGAGCTGCATGGTCGACAGGGCCGCGAGCGTCGACTCGGCACCCTGGTTCTGGTTGACCCCGTGCGAATGCAGGCCGTCGAAGCCGCCACCGGTGCAGCGGTCGTAGAGCGCCATCCCCGCATCGTTGTCGCCCAGGAACCAGCCGACGCAGCGATCGAGGTACGTCAGCCAGACCTCGTGCCGCGTCGCGCGGAAGGCGCGCCAGCACGCCTCGGCGAGGGCCGCGACCTCGATGGGCTGCTGGTCGAAGCCGGGCCGATCGTCGCCGACCGGCCGGCCTCCCACAGGAGTCATCGAGAGGTGGCCTTCGTGGGTCTCCTGCGCCACCAACCAGTGCAGCAGGTCGAGTCCCGCCTTCGAGGTCTCGTCGTCACCGGTTGCGACACCGATGGCGATGAGCGCCTCCGGGAGCACGGCGTTGGCGTACGTCAGGCGCGCGTCCGGCCATGGCCAGGTGGGGTCGTCGGGGCATGCGAGGAGCGTGCGTGCGTCTGCGAGCAACCCGTGGGCGGCACGGTTGCCGGGCTGGACCTCGAGCACCGCGGCCGCGCCGAGCGTCGCGTAGGCCATGGCATGCCACCAGGGAGAACGCCGCTGCAGGCTCACGGCGGCCGCGTCCAGGGTGGCCCGACGCACACGAGCGTCGCCGGTGGCGGCGGCCGCCGCGCCGAGGGCCCAGAGGGCACGGCCCCAGTGGTCCTCGACGGTCGCGCTGTCGGTCCAGCGGCCGCCCACGTCGCGCCTGTTGTGGAACCGCCCGAAGCCGTCCTGCGCGAAGAGCGTGAACCGCAGGTAGGTGTCCGTCAGCGCATCCACCTGCGGCGTCGCCCCCTGCTGACGCGACGTCACCACGAGCCCCCGTGCGACGTCGTCCAGGCAGTAGCCGTGCTCGGGGCGCGGCTCGGTGAGCAGCGCGTGCTCGAACAGCCCGATCGGGGTGCTCAGGTGTGCGAGGTGGTCGAAGACCGGAACCGGGTACATCAGGCGGCCGACAGTGTGCGCGCCTGCAGCAGGCCCGCGCCGAGCTCCACGTACTGCTCCGCCACGGCGCTCCAGAGCAGTCCTGGCGCGACTGCGCGGGCCGCGGCGGCCATCGACTGGGCGAGTCCGGGCTCGGTGAGCACCCGTCGCAGCGCCACCGCGATCGCCACGGGGTCGCGCCGGGGCACCAGGATCCCAGCCCCACCCGACAGCAGCTCCACCGCGTGCGGGAACGCCGTCGAGACGACAGGCCTCCCGGCGACGACGGCCTCGGTCAGGACCCCGGACGTCACCTGGTCCGGGGAGTCGTAGGGCAGAAGGACGACGTCCGCCGAGCGCACGATGCGCTGCAGCGTCGGGACGTCGAGGTAACGGGCGTCGAACTGCACCATCGGTCCGAGGTGCAGGCGGTCGACGAGCCGCTCGAGCCGCCGGCGGTACGCCTCACCGTCACGCTCGAGGACCTTCGGGTGGGTCTGACCGACGATCTGGTACGTGGGTCTGGGGCGCAGGTCGCCCAGGCCGGCCAGCGCCTCGAGCGCCCACTCGATGCCCTTACCCTCGCCGAGCAGCCCCCAGGTCAGCACCGTCGGCGACGTGCGCACCGGCATCACCTCGTCGTGGTGCGTGCGGTCGTCCCGGGCGCCGTGGGCGATCACGCTGACGGACGCGGGGTCGACGCCCCAGCCCGCGATGAGCCGCCGGCGACCCGCCTCGGTCATGGTCACCGTCATCGCCGACGCGGCGACGACCTTCGCGAGCACCTCGTGCTGGTGGGGCGTCGGGTGGGCGAGCACGGTGTGCAGGACCGTGATGACGGGTACACGCACCCGGGCGAGGACGTCGAGGACGTCCTCACCGTCGCGACCACCGAAGATGCCGTACTCGTGCTGGACCAGGGCGACGTCACAGGCGTTGAGCGCCGCCGCCGCTGCCCGCGCCTCGTCCGGCGCTCCCGTGACCAGCTGGTGGGACACCAACGGAAGCGGGGGTTGCAGGCTGTCGACGACGCGGACGATCGAGACGTCCACGCCGGCATCGATGAGGTGCGCGGCCAGCGCTGACGAGAACGTGGCAAGGCCGCACTGCGTGGGGGGAAACGTGCTGAGGATGCCGAACCTGGTGGCCATGAAGGCCCTTCGTGCTGGTGACGCTTGCAGCGGATTGCGCTACCGACCTCGGGCGGGGCCTGATCGACATCCCCGGGCGTCCTGGCCCGCCGGTCGCTGCGCAGCCGGGCCTGGCACCGCATGGCTAGGCTACCAGTCGCGGCCTCTCCCCCAGGGAACGACGACCGCCCCAGCCGTGGAGGCACCCCGTCAAGATCGCCGTGCTCGCCTCGATCGCCCACCGCACGCCGCCGCGATCGTACGGACCGTGGGAGCAGGTCGCCTCGACCCTCACCGAGGGGCTGGTCGAGCGGGGCCACGACGTCACCCTGTTCGCCACCGCCGACTCGCAGACCCGTGCTCGCCTGCACGCCGAGGCGCCGACCGGCTACGAGGAGGACCCGACGATCGACGTCAAGGTGTGTGAGTCCTTGCACATCGCGGCGGTGTTCGAGCGAGCGTCGCTGTTCGACGTGATCTCCAACCAGTTCGACTTCCTGCCGCTCACCTACAGCCGCCTCACGCCGACGCCCGTGGTGACGACCGTCCACGGCTTCTCCTCGGAACGCGTCGTGCGCGTGTACCGCGCGTACGACGACATCGCGCACTACGTGTCGATCAGCAGCTCCGACCGGCACCGGGACCTCACGTACGCCGCGACGATCCACCACGGTCTCGACCTCACGCAGTTCACCCCGGGCGCGGGCGACGGCGGGTACCTGCTGTTCCTCGGCCGCATCCACCCCGACAAGGGCACCCATCTGGCGATCGAGGTCGCGCGGCGTTCCGGTCGGCCTCTTGTCATCGCCGGCGTGGTGCACGACGAGCCCTACTTCCGGTCGCTCGTCGAGCCGCACGTCGATGGTTCGCGGGTGCGCTTCGTCGGCTCGGTCGGACCCGCCGAGCGGGACCGGTTGCTGGGCGGTGCGGTCGCGTTGCTGCACCTCATCGACTTCGAGGAGCCGTTCGGGCTCTCGGTCGTCGAGGCGCTCGCCGCGGGCACGCCCGTCATCGCCACCCCGCGGGGCTCCATGCCGGAGCTGATCCGCAACGGTCGCAACGGATTCCTCGTCCGCGACGAGGACGACGCTGTCGCTGCGGTCGGTCGCCTGTCGGAGATCGATCGGGCGATGTGCCGGATGGACGCGGAAGCTCGGTTCAGTGCCCGGCGCATGGTCGACGACTACGAGCGACTCTTCGAACGGATCATCGCCGCGGAGCGCTGACATCGGTGCCGGGCGAACCCCTCGTCGGCGGTCAGCCGCGGGCCGAGGGCGGGCGCGTGACGCTCGTCAGGCCCCGTCGAGCCGGGTGCGCAGCTCGGCGTCGAGCACGAGGTCGAGCGCGCCCAAGGTCTCGTCGAGCTGCGCGACCGAGTGGGCGCCGACGATCGGGATGACCGGCGTCGGCCCACCGAGCAGCCACGCGAGCGCGACCTGGTTCGCCGTGGCGCCGGCGTCGCGCGCGACCTCGTGCAGCACCTCGACCCGACGCCGGCTGCTCGGGTGGTCGGCGCCGCCGAACAGCGGCTTGTCGGCGCGTGTGTACGCCCCCTGGTGCAGCGGCGAGTACACCGTCACGGCGAGCGGCGGACGGCCGTCGGCCCCCGTGGACGCGGCGTAGTCGAGCAGGTCGCCGGACACCCAGTTGAACCGGAACGGCGTCGGGCTCGGGTACACGTAGCTGCCCTGCTGCTGGACGACGCCGTACGGCTCGACGCCCAGTCGGGCGGCCGTCTCGCGTGCCTCGACGACGCGCCACGTCGTGACGTTGGAGATGCCCGGCACGCCGATCACCCCGTCGGCCACGAGCTTGCCGAAGGCTCCGACGGTCTCCTCCAGGGCGGTGTCGTGGTCGTCCACGTGCCCGTAGAAGACGTCGATACGGTCGACGCCCAGGTGGCGAAGGCTCGTGGCGGCCTCACGGTGGATGGTCTCGGCGCTGAGGCCCTGGTAGTTCGTCGGGGGTGTGTTCGACAGGGGCAGCGCCGGGTCCTTCTTTGCTGCGCCGCACTTCGTCGCGATGCGGACGCGGTCCCGCAGCCCGCGTGATGCCAGCCAGGCGCCGATCACGTCTTCGCTCTCGTGCCCGTGACCGCCCTCGTCCCAGGCGTTGTAGTTGTTCGCGGTGTCGAGGAACGTGCCGCCGGCATCCACGAAGCGGTCGAGGACCTCGAAGGCCGTCTCGCGCGGTGTGTGCGTGCCGAAGTGCATGGTGCCGAGGCACAGGACGCTGACGTCGGTGGTGGTGGGGCCGGAGCCGATGGTGAGCTGCTGCATGGCGTTCTCCTCGTGACGGCTGTCGTTTCGGTGACAGATCCGACGCTAGACAGGCAGCGGACCGGGAGTACGGTCCATTCTTGTGGCAGACGACCAGACCAATCGGTGGGTCGGCGACGCGCTCGTCACCCTCGAGGGCGGCCAGCCGTTGCACGTCGCGCTGGAGCGGGCTCTGCGTGCCGCGGTCCGCAAGGGCCGCCTCCGCCCGGGCGACCCGGTGCCGCCGAGCAGAGCGCTGGCCCGTGACCTGGGCGTCTCGCGCTGGGTGGTCACGCAGGCGTACGGAGGCCTCGTGGCCGAGGGGGTGCTGGACGCTCGCACCGGCGCGGGCACCCGCATCGCGTCCACGTCGTGGCCCACCCTCACGCCGGCCCGAGCCCCCGATCGCGCGGTCCGTCCGCGGCCCGAGTTCGACCTCGGGCCAGGCGTGCCGGACCTGCGCCACCTGCCGCGCGCGGCCTGGGTCTGGGCCGTTCGCACGGCCGTCGCGTCCGCCACCCCGGGCGACCTCGTCGCGCCGGACCCCCGCGGTGTGCCCTCGCTGCGGCAGGCTCTCGCCGATCGCCTGACCGTGACGCGTGCGGTGCTCGTCGATGCGGACGCCGTCGTCGTGACGCACGGCGCAATGGACGGCATGACGCGCTTGGCGAGATCCCTGCGCGCCGCTGGGCATGACTCCGTGCTCGTCGAGGACCCGAGCTGGCCGCGGCTGCGCGACGTCGCCGCGGCGGCCGGCCTGCACCCTGTGCCGGTGCCGGTCGACGAGGACGGGGTGGACACCGACGCGCTCGTGGAGGCGGCCGAGCGCACCGGCGCTCGCGTCGCGCTGGTGACGCCCTCACACCAGTTCCCCGTCGGCGCCGCGCTCGTCCCGGCGCGGCGTGAGGCGCTCGTGCGATGGGCCCGCTCGGTCGACGGAGTCATCGTCGAGGACGACTACGACGCCGAGTTCCGCTACGACCGCCGCCCGGTGGCGGCCCTGCGCGCGCTCGCACCGGACCGCGTCGCCCTGGTGGGCTCGTGGAGCAAGACGCTCGCTCCAGGGCTCGGCGTGGGGTGGCTGGTCCCTCCCGACGACGTCCCCGCCGCGCGCGCGGCGCTCGACGTCGACGCGCCCGCTCCGCCGTCGCTGCACCAGCTCGCGTGCGCCGCGCTGCTCACCGACGGCGGATACGACCGGCACCTCCGTTCGGCCCGCGCCCGGTATCGGCGCCGACGGGCGTCGCTGGTCGCCGCGCTCGACCGATGGCTGCCGGGCCTGCCCGTGACGGGGCTCGCCGCGGGGCTGCACGTCGTGCTCGGGCTGCCGCCTGGGGTCGACGAGGACCGCGTGGCCCGGCTGGCTGCGCGACGCGACGTGCGTGTGGTGCAAGCAGGTCGCTATCGCGTCGGGACCGCGGCCCGCCCACCGGCGCTCGTCGTCGGGTACGGCAACCTGGTCGACGCACGGCTGGACGAGGCGGTGGCCCGCTTGGCCGCGGCCATCAGCGAGGCTGCGTCGTCCGGGGCACGCGAGCCTGCCGGCTGACGAGGTCCGAGAACCTCCGCCCCCCGACCCGGGCGGTTAGCTGCTCTCGGCCGGCCATCCCTCGACTGGGACAGCTAGCCGCTGGTTCCGCTGCCACCGGATCCACCGGATCCACTGGTCCCGCTGCTGCCGCTGTCGCCACCGGATCCACTGGTCCCGCTGCTGCCGCTGTCGCCACCGGATCCACTGGTTCCGCTGCTGCCGCTGTCGCCACCGGATCCACTGGTTCCACTGCTGCCGCTGTCGCCACCGGATCCACTGGTTCCGCTGGTTCCACTGGTGCCGCTGTCGCCACCGGATCCACCGGATCCGCTGGTTCCGCTGGTTCCGCTGGTTCCGCTGGTTCCGCTGCTGTCCAACTTCTCTGCGTCGACCTCGTTGCGGCTGTCATCACCGGTGTCGGCATCGTCGCTGTCGCCCTGCTCGTCCGTAGCCGTCTCCTCGCCGCCGTCGGCCTCGTCCGCGACGTTCACAGCGGCTGGTACCTGCGGAGGCGCATCGACCAGGCGTGGTGGAGGACTGACCTGCGGATCGCTCGGAGCGCCCGCCGCCGGAGCTGCCGGGCCATCGGGCACGACGACCGAGTCCCGGTCGCCTCCAGGAAGCGGCGTCCCGATCGCCGACGAGTCCGCCGGGGTCGTGCCGGGCGCGTCGGTCGAGGGGGGAACACCGGCCCACGGACCGCTCGCGATCGCTGTCGACATGGACAGCACGAGACCGATCGCTGCCGTGCTCTTGAGCGCGCCCACGGTGGTCATCCTCTGAACGGCAGAAGGTAGGTCACCGGCGAAGGACGGCAGGCCGGGCAGGATCGAGAAGATGCTCAGCGGGCCAGCAGCTCGGTGCAGCTTGCCCAGTCCGATCGCGAGAAATGCCCGGACGACCTCCGGGTCGAACTGCTCACCCGCACATCGCGCCAGCTCTGCGCGGGCAGCGGATGCGGGCAGGGCCCGCTTGTACGAGCGTGCCGACGTGATCACGTCGTACGCGTCGGCCACCGCGACGATGCGGGCGCCTCTGCTGATCGCCTCCCCGGCCAGGCCGGCGGGGTAGCCTCCACCGTCCCAGCGCTCGTGGTGCTGGCCGATCACATCCAGCCACGGACCGAGCCACTCGGCGAGCGGCTCGGCAATCTCCATGCCGGCCTCGGGATGCTCGGTCAGGACGGACCAGTCTTCGGTCGAGGGAAGCCCTGGCTTGCTGAGGACGCTGGCCGGGACGCGAAGCTTGCCGACATCGTGCAGCAGGGCGGCCCAGCTGAGCTTGGCGGCCTCCTCGCCGGACATGCCCAGCTCTCGGCCGATCAACGCCGAGTAGGCCTGGACCCGTTCGCTGTGACCACGGGTGAGCTCGTCGTGGTCGCTCATGGCCGCGACGAGGCCCAGGATGCGAGCGGCATGCTCGTCCTGCGGACGTAGCCGGCGCGCGCGCCCGGACGTCTCGAACCTCGCCTGCAGCGCGTCCGGCGAGTAGTGCCGCATCGCCACACCGAGCCGCGACGGGGCCCGATCGGGGAAGTACAGGGTCAGGCGGAGCAGCGTCGTCAACGGCATGAACCTGCGCGCCATCCGCGTCACGAGGACGAGGGTCAACGTCGCGCAGCACATCTCTGCGAGGAGCCAGATCCACGGATTGACACCGAGCCGGCGTGGCGGGAACCAGTGCACAGCGGCCAGGCCGAGGCCGACTGTGAGAACGATCGGCACCACGGCGATCAGTCCCCTGGTCGCCGTCGCCAGGACCGGGCGACCCTTCCATGCGCCGAGACTCGCGTCGTCGTAGTTCTGAGTGGGACCCAAGGCGGCCATCTACTCATTTCGACAATGGGATCCCCGCTCTTGAGACACGATCAGGTGACCATCACGGCACTTCACCCGCGAGCCGCTCAGGACTGGCGTGTGTCGACGACCGGGTCGACAGAGCCCGTCCTCAGTGCTGCACTCTTGGCTCGCGTGGCCGAGCCCTCGAGGCGGCGCAGCACCAGCAGCGCGATGCCCGCGGACAGGACCTCCCCCGCGGCCAGGCCGGTCCAGGTGCCGGTGGGCCCGGTGTGGCCGAGGGCGAGCACGAGCGGGACCTTGACGACCAGGAGGGTTCCGACGGAGAGGAGGTAGGACGGTCGTGGTCGGCCGAGGGCCTGGAAGTACGCGGAGACCAGCGGTGTGACGCCGGCAGCGGCGAAACCGATCGCCAGGATGCGCAGAGCGTCGACGGACTCGGTCTGGATGGTGGCGTCGTCGACGAAGGCGGCGGTGATCGGCTCGGCGAGCAGCGCGACGGTCCCGGCGGCGAGGGTGCTGTAGACGAGGGTCGCGCGCAGCGAGAGGGTCCGGGTGCGTCGGACGCGCGCGGTGAACCGGCGTCCGGCGTTGTACCCGACGATGGGCTGCATGCCCTGGCTGATGCCGAGCTGGGGCATCGCGACGAACGTCTGGATGCGCGAGCTGATCGCGAAGGCGGCGAGGGCCGCGGTGGCGGCGGCCGCCTGGGACAGCGAGGTGTTGACGACCACGACGAGCAGGGTGGCGCCGAAGCCGGCGAGGAAGGAGGGGGCGCCGATGCCGACGAGGGTGCGGACCGTGGGGAGGTGCAGGCGCAGGTCGTTCCGGTGGACGCGGTAGGGGCGATGCTTCTGGACGAAGAAGAACCACAGGCTCATCGCGGCGGAGACGGCCTGGCCCCCGACCGTTCCCAGGGCGGCTCCGCGGACGCCGAGGTGCAACCCGAAGATGAGCAGCGGATCGAGGGTGATCTGGACGGCGACGGGGACGACCCAGAGCATCGTGGCAAACCGCATCCGACCTTCGGCGCGGACGAGGCTGGAGAACCCGGTCGAGACGATCGCTCCTGCCAGGATGACGACGGCGTAGTCGCGTGCGTAGTCGAGGGTCGGGCCGTGGGCGCCGAGCAGCCGCAGGAGCGGCTCGAGCCCGCTCAGCCCGACCGCCGTGGTCGTGACGGCGGCGGTCCAGAACACGATGAAGGCGTTCCCGGCCGCGCGTGCGGCCGTGCTCGTGTCCCCGGTGCCGAGGTGCCGGGAGACGACCGACGCGGCGCCGACGCCGAGTGCGGACGAGACCGCGCCGAGCGCCAGGAGCAACGGGGCGACGAGGTTGACCGCTGCCATCGCGGTGGCCCCGACGCCGCGGGCGACGAACCAGGCGTTGGTCAGCGCGTAGATCCCGTAGACCCCGACCGCGATGGTGGTCTGGGTGCAGGCGTGCCACAGCAGCCGCCCGACGGGCCGTTCTCCCAGGGCGGTGATGTCGAGCGTGCGCCGCGTGGGCGCGCCGGCATCCCGGGTGCTCACGGTTCGGTGAGCTGCCGCATCATCAGGTCGATGTGCTCACGTGCCAGGTCATACTGCGTGGGCGTGGTGTGTCCGCGGTACACCGTCTCGATCGCCATGATCAGGACCAGGTGCAGGCAGTACAGGCGCCGACGCAGCTGCTCCCTCGGGGTGAGCTCCGCATGGCCGTAGCCGCGCATGAACGCGGTGGAGTCGCCGAAGAAGGGCAGCTGGGTGCCCGAGAAGCCGGCCTCCATCAGCGGGTCCCCGTACAGGGCGCGCTCGTGGTCGATGATCGTGACGATCCCGCCGTCGCGGACCATGACGTTGGAGTCCCAGAGGTCCCACTCGACGAACCTCGGCTCGGTGACGTCATCGAGAACGTCGGCGTGCTGGGCGAGCACCTTGCGGACCTCGTCGTAGTCCCGGCCGATGTCGACGTTGCGGGCCTCCCCGTCGGCCAGGACATCCTCGACGAGGCCGGTGAAGACGACCCGCCAGGACCGGTCACCCGGGCCGGCGAGCGGTCCGAACCAGCTCCCGCGGATCGAGTTCAGCTCGCGGTTGGCCGCGCCGAGCGCCTCGTTGTACGCGTCGCGCTGCTCGGCGCTCAGGTTCTCGATGATGATGCCGAAGTTCTCGGCGTCGACGAACGGCATGAAGAAGTAGTCGGCGTCGACGAGCTCGTGGCTGAGGTCGGCGTGGTCGACGTGCGGGACCGGGACGTCGGTGCGCGCCGCGATCAGCGCCAGCGAGTCGAGCTCGATGCGCATCGCGCCGCGCTCGTAGGTCATCACCGGCACGTCCCGCGGCGGCGCGATCTTCAGGGCCACGGCCCGGCCGTCGCGGAGCAGGATCCGGTACGCGACGTTGAACCAGCCGTGCCCCAGCTCCTCCAGCCACGTGTCCGGCTCGCCCGTGGGCACCTGCTCGGCGCCGTAGGCGCGCTCGACCATCGCGCGCAGCGTCGCGGGCGTCTGGCGGTTCTTCGTGATGCTCTCCATCGAGTCCTCATCGTGGTGCTAGGCGCGCCAGCCCTGGGCGGCGCGTCGTCGGGTCGCCAATCGTGCCGCAACTCTAGGGCCGCAGCACCGGTTCGCGGTCCTGGTCAATCGACGACCGTGTGCCGCCCGCGCTGGACGACGAGCGGGTCGACCTGGCCGATGACGTCCTCGTCCTTGCCCTCGTAGGAGAACTGGCTCAGGAAGTAGCGCATGGCGTTGAGCCGGGCACGCTTCTTGTCGTTGCTGCGGATCGTGATCCACGGCGCGTGATCGGTGTCCGTGCCGGCGAACATCGCCTCCTTGGCGGCGGAGTAGAGCTCCCAACGGCCGAGCGACTCGAGGTCCATCGGGGACAGCTTCCAGCGACGGACCGGGTCGATCTGGCGGATCGCGAAGCGGGTGCGCTGCTCGCGGCGGGTCACCGAGAACCAGAACTTCGTCAGATGGGTGCCGTCGTCGATGATCAACCGCTCGAACTCCGGGGCCTGGCGCATGAACGCCGCGTACTCGTCGTCGGAGCAGAAGCCCATCACCCGCTCCACGCCCGCGCGGTTGTACCAGGACCGGTCGAACATCACGATCTCCCCCGACGTGGGGAAGTGCTGGACGTAGCGCTGGAAGTACCACTGGCCCTGCTCCGTGGTCGTGGGCTTGTTCAACGCCACGACGCGCGCCGCGCGCGGGTTCAGGTGTTCCGCGAACCGCTTGATCGTGCCGCCCTTGCCTGCGGCGTCACGTCCCTCGAACACGAGGATGTGCCGCTCGCCGTTGTCTTCCGCCCAGTACTGCAGCTTGAGCAGCTCGACCTGCAGCCGGTACTTGGCTACCTCGTACTCCTCGCGATCCATCAGCACCTCGTACGGGTAGTCCTCACGCCACGTCTCGACCGCCTTGCCCCCTGGGTCGATGAGCACGGGGTCGGCACCCTCGCCGCCGCCGACGGTGTAGCCCTCGGCCACGAGCCGGTCGATGTACTCGCGCAGGTTGTCGTCGGCGTCAGGTCGGTAGCCGTCGAGATCGAGCGTCGGGTCCATGGAGTCCTCCTGGCAGGACGGGAGGACGTCGACTGTAGCTGCGTCGTTCCGACGGCACCACGATGTGACCGAGGCCGGCATCGCGATCAGCCACACGGCTCGTCCTCGTGATCACAGGTCGGGCAACGCGCCTCTGCTCAGGTTCGTCACGGTCGCCGTCATCGCGCTCGCGCGGTCGGAGGCGAGGAACGCGACGGTGTCCCCGAGGGCGGCGAGCGTGAGCTCACCACGCAGGAGCGCGCCGGGCACCCCGAGTCCACCCGCCGTCATGACCGCATCGAGCGTCGATCCGTTCGCCTCGGCCGCCCGCGACCACATCGCGCCGGCATACGACCCCGCGGCCACGGAGCCCGGGACGGCGTCCGCGCGGACGCAGACGACCCGGACACCGTGCGGTCCGACCTCACCGGCGAGCTGCCGGGCGAACGCCTCGACGGCGGCGCACGCGGGACCGAACCCGTCGGACGGCAGCGTGACGCGCGCCGCGGTCGTGGAGAGCAGGACGATGACGCCCTTGCCGACTGCGGTCATGTGGATGGCTGCCGTCGCACCGGCGACGAAGGCGTTGGTCGTGATCGCCGTGATGGGTGCCAGGTAGTCCGCGAGTCCGACCTCGCGGAGGGGGACACCCTGGGCGTGGTCGCCACCCGTCGCGTCGACCACGATGTCGAAGTCGCCCGCCTCGTCGACCACGCCGTGCAGGAAGGCGTCGACCGCGCCCCAGTCGGACAGGTCGACTGCGGCCGCGGATGCCTGGCCCCCCGACGCGACGATCTCGTCGGCGACCGCCCGCGCCGCGGTCGACGAGCGACCTGTCAGGTAGACCCGCGCGCCCTCGCGCGCGAGCGCCCTCGCCACTGCACCGCCCACGGCGCCGCCTCCGCCGTACACCACTGCCACTCGCTCTTGGAGTTCCATGACGTGATGACGCGCGAGACTCGCTCGACTCGACGACCGCTCGCACGACGTTTTCCTGGTCACCCAACCGTGCAGTCCGGGAGGGCGTCGTACTGCAAGGCACGTGCGCGGCGCCCGCACCCGTGGGCAGCCAGAGCCACCGCCCCCTCCCGTTGCGCGAGGTCAGGGAGCAGGTAGCGTCGCGGGCACGGCCTGGCGGAGCTGCACAACGTCGTCATCGTCCGATGCACGGTGACGTCAGGTCGTCGCTCACGACGACTTGGGGCCTTCATGCGTACTGCGCACCTGACCACCTCCTCGCCCGTCCGGGGAGCCCGCCATGTCTGACGTCGCGGCGGGGATCCCGACCGAGTCCGGGTTGCGCGGGTTCCTGAACCGCGGAGGCTTCTGGCGGTTCCTCCTGGTCCTGGTGGTCTACCTGGCGATCTACCAGCTCGCGGGCTTCGTCGGCGGCAAGATCGGTGGCCACTACCTCGACGACGAGCTGCTCAGCAGCGTCGGCGCCATCCTCTTCCAGATCACGTTCAGCCTCGCCGTCGGGGCGGTCGTCCTGCTCGCCTTCTCGTCGTACATGGGCTGGACCCGGGAGCTGTTCGGCCGCCAACCGATCTACAGGTCGTGGTGGATGTGGATCGCCCCCGTCGTCGTGCTGATCCCGATCGTGCTGCGCCTGCTCGGGATCGACTGGGGCGCGCACAGCGCGGCGGTCGTCGTCTTCATGCTCGCCACCGGACTGCTGATCGGGTTCGTCGAGGAGCTCACCTACCGAGGCCTCGGCGTGAAGATGCTGCGCGACGGCGGTCACGGCGAGTGGGCGGTGGCGGCGCTCTCCTCGCTGCTCTTCGGGCTCTCCCACCTCGTCAACCTCATCGGCGGGCAGTCGTTCACGACCGTCGGGCCGACGGTCCTCTACACGCTCGCGTTCGGCGTCCTCATGTACCTGACCATGCGCGTGACCGGGTTCCTCGCGGTCGCGATGGTCCTGCACGGTCTCACCGACCCGACCACGATCCTTGCCACGGGCGCGGTCGACGAGCTCAAGACGGGCGCCGCGGAGAACGGCTTCCTGTCCGGCGCGGCGGTGGCGACGTTCCCGCTCATCGCCATCGGCCTGATCCTGCTGATCTTCATCCGCGGCCGCGTCGCAGACCGCCGCACGCGGGAACCGCTGCCGGCATGACGGGGGTCCGTCCAGCGGCTCGCATCACCCCGTCCGTGCCCGTCGCCGCCGTGGTGTTCGTCGTCTACGTCGTGCTCGTCGTCGGGCTCATGCGCGTCTCGGGCGTGCAGTACGAGCACTTCTTCGACACGGCGAGCACGACCCTGCGCTCGGCGGTCCTGCCGCTGGCCGTCGGCGCGGTCTGGCTGATCGCGTTCCTGGCGTGGTCGCGGTGGGACTTCGTCTTTCGCGACGCCCGTCGGCTCTCGGCCGGCGGCGTGGTGTGGGCGCTCCCGATCGTGATGGCAGTCAGCCTCGTCCTCGGACTGCTCGGTGTGTCCTGGGACCAGCTCGACGCAACCCACGTCCTGGCGGTCCTGGTGGCGAGCGTCCTGGTCGGCTTCACCGAGGAGACGCTGTTCCGCGGGATCGTGCTGCGCTCGTTGCGGCAGGGCACGCGGTCCGAGGCCGCCGCCCTCGGCTGGACCACGCTCTGGTTCGGGGCTTTCCACCTGACGAACCTCCTGCTGGGCGAGCCCGGAGCGGTCCTGCAGATGTTCTTCGCCGGCCTCGCGGGCCTGGGCTTCTACCTCGCCCGACGAGGCACCGGCGCGCTCGTCGCGGCCATGGTGCTGCACGGGTCGTGGGACTTCTCGACGTTCCTCAGCGGCCTGCACCCCGGCGACGGGGTCGTCAACGACGTGGGCGCGTTCCTCCTCCCCGTCGTGTACCTCCTCGCCGCAGGGACCCTGGTCGTCGTGCTCGTCCGCTACCGCCGGACACCCGCCCGCGAGGCGATCACGCCCGTGCCCTGAGCGGCTCGCGCGGCGAACTAGCCCGGGGGTCAGTCGTCCCCATCGCTCGACTGCTGGGTGGAGACCCTGCCGTCCCAGGTGGCCCGCGCCCCGGAGTCGCCGGCGCGTACCACCGCGACGATCGTGCCCGCGGCGACGACGACAGCCAGGACCCCGCCGACGATCCCGAGCCAGCGGTCCCGCCCGCTGCGCGCCCCGTCGTGCCCGTCGACGTAGCGGCCCCAGAGCCAGACGGCGACCGACAGCGCCGAGAGCGCCAGCGCCCACGGAAGGATCTGGTCGCCGAGCTCGGCGTGCTCCTCCACCAGGTCCGAGTGCGGCACGTGACCCTCGAGCCACTCGCCGTAGTGCGTCGTGAGCGGCACGAGGAACGTGGCGCCGAGGGTGAGCAGCGGCGTCAGCACCCCGAGCTTGCGCCGCAGGGTCGGCCACCACGCGGTGACCGCCACGAGCAGCGCGGCGAGCGGGAGCAGGACCACCACCGCGTGCACCAGCAGGATGTGCGTGGGCAGACCGTTGACCTCGTTCACGCCGACCTCCGTCGTAGGGGATGCGAGCGGGACGCTACGGACGGATTCTCAGAGGTTTCTCACAGGTGGCGACGGGTTGGCAGCGCGCTCCGAGAATCCTCTGAGAACGCAGCGACAGACTCCTCGCATGGCAACGACCACCGCTCACGTCGCACGTCCGACGGTCGCCGCCCCGGCGGCACGGCGTCCGGGGCGGCGTCCCTCGGGTGTGCTCGCCGCGCTGTGGGCGGGCTCGCTCGGGATGCTGGCGTTCTGGTGGCTGGGGACGTCACCGCTGGTCGGTGCGACGCCCGGTGGTGCGGTGATGAGCCTCGGAGAGCTGGCCGGTCTGCTCGGGTCGTTCCTGGTCTGCGCGCAGCTGCTGCTCATCGCGCGGGTGCCCTGGTTCGAGCGGTCGGTCGGGCTCGATCGCCTCGTGTCGTGGCACCGGTCGCTCGGCACCACGGTCGTCCTGCTGATCGCCACCCACGTCGTCCTCATGATCGTCGGCGGCGCGTGGCTGGACCGGACGACGTTGTGGTCCGAGGTGCCGGGCATCCTGGCGACGCAGCCGTACCTGTGGCCCGCCGTGATCGGCACGGCGCTCTTCCTCGCCGTCGGGCTGTCGAGCGCCCGCCTGGCGCGGCAGCACCTGTCGTACGAGGTCTGGTTCGCGGTGCACCTGACGAGCTACGTGGCGATCTTCCTGACGTTCTTCCACCAGATCGCGGGCGGGACGCACTTCGTGTCGGACCCCCTTGCCCGGCTCGCCTGGATCCTCCTCTACGCGGGGACCGCGGCGGCGATCCTCACGTGGCGCGTGGCTCTGCCGCTGCTGGACCACAGGCGGTACCGACTGCGGGTGACGGCGGTCGTGCCCGAGGGGCGCGGGCTGGCGAGCGTGTGGCTCGAGGGCGCGGGCCTGCAGCGACTCGGCGCCCAGGGTGGCCAGTACTTCCTCGTGCGCTTCCTGACGCGCGGCCACCTCGGTACCGCCCACCCCTACTCGCTGTCCATGGTCCCGACGGACGACAGCCTGCGCTTCACCGTCGGCGCGCTCGGCGACCACTCGTCGGCCGTCGCGCAGGTCCGCGCCGGGACGCGCGTGCTCGTCGAGGGACCGTTCGGCCGGTTCACCGCGGAGCGCGCGACCGCCCCGAAGGTGCTCCTGGTCGCGGGCGGCGCCGGGATCGGACCCATCCGCGCGCTGGCGGAGGAGCTCCTGCGGCGCGGGCACGAGATCGTCGTGATCCACCGCGCGCACACCGCGGACGGGCTGGCCCTCGCCGAGGAGTTCACGTCGTCCCGGTGGCTGCGCTACCTCCCGCTGCCCGGCCGGCGGGCACAGCTCCGGCACGACCCGCTGGCGCCCACGTACCTGGCCCGGGCGGTCCCGGACATCGCCGAGCGGGACGTGTTCGTCTGCGGACCCGACGCGATGATGACCACCGTCGCCCGCTCGGCCCGCGCCCTCGGGGTGCCGGCTGCGGCGATCCACCGAGAGGAGCTGGGCTGATGGCCTCCCGACCCTGGCGAGGGACGTTGATCTTCGTCGGAACCGCCGCGGCGATGGCGGCGGCCGGTGTCAGCCGGTTCGCCGGCGTGGTGCCTGAGCCCGCCGCCCCGGCGGCCGCCGCCTCAGGGGTGGAGAGCCCGGCGTCGACGGCCCCGGCAGCGCCCAGCGGTTCGACGAGCACGGCCAGCGGCTCCGCCACGACGTCCGACACCGTGACGATCGTGGGGTCGGTCGCGCAGAACCGCTACGGCGCGGTGCAGGTCGCCGTGACGTTCACGGGCAGCCAGATCACCGACGTGCAGACGCTGCAGGCGCCGAACCGCGAGCGCGAGAGCGCCCAGATCTCGGACCGCTCCGTCCCCGTGCTGGCCCAGGAGGTGGTGGCCGCGCAGTCGGCGCACATCGACACCGTCTCGGGCGCCACGTACACGTCACAGGGGTACCGCGAGTCCGTCCAGTCGGCGATCGACCAACGGGGCTGACGCGTCCTGCGCGAGGTCCTGGGGTCGGGCGGGCCGGCGGATCCTCACCGGCCGGTCGGGTGCGGAGCTGCCGGCAGCTCGAGGGTGATCACCGCTCCTGCGGCCCCGCCCGGACGCGACGACGCCCGCACCGAGCCCCCGTGCTGGGACGCGACCTCGGCGACGAGCGCGAGGCCGATCCCGTAGTGGCGCCGCTCCGGGTCGCCGTCCGTCGCGTTCCGGTGCGACGCGAACCGTCGGAACAGGTCGGCCTCGTCGGCGGACAGCCCCGGACCGTCGTCCTGCACCGAGACCATGACGCGGTCGTTGGCCACCTCGACAGCGACCTCCACGCTGCGGGCCGCGTGGTCCAACGCGTTGTCGACGAGCGCCGTCACGGCACGCCGGACCGAGGCCGTCGAGGCCAGGGCGACAGCCCGGGGATCGCCCGACCGGGTCAGCGTGATGCCGCGGCGCTCCCCCGAGGCCCGCGCCGCCTCGACGACGTCGTCGGCCACACCGGCGACGTCGACCGGGACCGGGTCGACCGACCGGGCGTCCGCCGCCAGGAGCATGTCGTCCAGAACGGCTGTGAGGGCGGCCGTGTCGGCCAGGAGCCCGTCGACGTCGTGCTGCACGCGGTCCGGCGGCGACGTCCCCCAGTCGGCCGTCATGTGCCGGTCCAGCAGCTGGGCCCTGGTCGACAGCAGCGTCAGCGGCGTCCGCAGCTCGTGGCTGGCATCGGCGACGAACCGCCGCTGCAGGCTCAGGGCACCCACCATCGGCCGCACCGCCCGACGCGCGAGCCACGCACCACCGAGCCCGGCCAGCGCGACCCCCACCCCGCCGGCGACCAGCAGCGCCGCGACGAGCCGCTCGCGCTCCTCGTGCCCGGCGCGGGGGTCGAGAGCGGCCTGCACGACCCGGTCCCCGGAACGCCCGGTGAGGACCGTGACCTCACCCGCGCTGGTCGAGACCGTCGTGCGCACGTCGCTCCCGTTCTCGGCCACCTCGCGCAGGGCGTCGGCGTCGGGGAGTCCGGTCGGCAGGTCGGCCGAGGTCTCCAGGTCACCGTGGTGGACGACCGCGACCCACATGCCGGCAGGAGCGTCGTGGACGTCGTCGATGGAGTGCACCGCCGCGCGCGCCTGGGACAGGGCCGCGGCGTGCTGCGACCGGCTCACGACGACCAGGACCGTGGCGGACACCGCGGCGAGCACGACCAGTGCGAGCCCGGCGATCTGGAGCCCCAGCCGCCACGACGTGCGCCGGACGACGCGTCGCTCGTAGGCTGTCAGGTCCGTCATGCGTCACCCAGGCGGTACCCGGAGCCCCGGACGGTGGACACGCTCGTGCGCCCGAGCTTGCGACGTAGGTAGTACACGTAGGTGTCGACCACGCCCTCGTCCTCGGCGTCCGGGAACACGCGGTCCAGGAGGTCCGGTCGGCTGAACACGTGCCGGGGCCGCCGCGCCAGCACCTCGAGGAGCGCACTCTCGCGTTCTGTCAGGCTCACGGACCGTCCGCCGGCGAGGGCGACCTCCCGGGAGCCGACGTCCAGCGAGCCACCCGGCACCCGGATCGTCGTCGCCTCGTCGTGGTGCCGCCGACGCAGGGCGCGCAGCCGCGCTGCGAGCTCGTCGAGGTCGAACGGCTTGCTCATGTAGTCCTCGGCCCCGGCATCCAGACCCGCCACCCGATCAGCCGGGTTCCCGAGCGCGGACAGGACCAGGGCGGGCGTCAGGACGCCCCGGGAGCGCAGGCGGGCCAGGAGGTCGAGGCCCTCGATCGCGGGCAGGCCGCGGTCGAGCACCATGACGTCGTAGCTGCGGGTCAGACCCAGGTGCAGGCCGCGCTGCCCGTCCGGTGCGACGTCGACGTCGTACCCCTCGCCGGCGAGGATCTGCTCGAGCATCTCGGCCAGCTGCCGGTCGTCCTCGACCAGGAGCAGCGGCACCCCAGTCCCCACTCCGGGCTCCACCGGTGGCCCTAGAGACCCGACACACCGAGGAGCCGGCCGACGGCATAGGTCACGGTCATGGCCACGGCACCCCCGACGACCAGCCGCACCATGGCCGGGACACGACGGGCGCCACCGAGACGCGCGCTGATCCCGCCGGTGACGGCCAGCGCGACCAGGACCGCGGCGAACGTCACCGCGACCCGGACCGACGCCGGGGCGAGCGTGACCGCCAGCAACGGCAGGAGCGCCCCGGCCGTGAAGGAGACACCCGACGAGACGGCCGCGTGCACCGGGTTCGTCAGCGCCCCGGGGTCGAGCCCGAGCTCGACGTCCAGATGAGCCGCGACCGGGTCGATGGCCGTCAGCTCCTCCGCGACCGCGCGGGCCGTGGCACGCGACAGGCCCTTGGACTCGTACATCCCGATGAGCTCGTCCAGCTCGCCCTCGGGGTCGTTCTCCACCTCGTGTCGCTCCTGCTCGATCAGCGCGCGTTCCGCGTCGCGCTGGCTGCTCACCGAGACGTACTCGCCGAGTGCCATCGACACCGCGCCCGCGACCAGTCCCGCGATGCCCGCCACGAGGATCGGCCCGATCTGCGTCGTCGCCCCCGCGACACCCACGACCAGGCCGGCGGTCGAGATGATCCCGTCGTTGGCACCGAGCACCCCGGCGCGCAGCCAGTTCAGGCGCGCAGCGTCGCGACCCCGACCGTTGTCGACCAGTCGGGCCGTCGATCCCCCGAGCGCTGCCATGAAGTCGACGCTAGGCCGCTCGACGACCCGGCGCCACGAAGGTGTGGCTCGCCTCTCCTGGCTGCGGTCCGTCGCCACGACGGGACTTCGGACCCTGTCCACGCGCCGGACGAGCCGAGGAGCGTGGACATGTCGGAGGAACTCGCGAGGCACCCATCGGAGGTGCGAGATGAACCGGACGATCGTCGTCGGCTACGACGGCTCCCAGCACGCCGACGAGGCGTTGAGATGGGCCGCGGCGGAAGCCGCCCGCCTCCGCGCCCCGCTGCGCATCCTGCACGTGGCCCACACGATCGTGGACACCTATGTCGTCGCCGGCTCCCACCTGGACCTGACCACCCAGCTCGGGAACCAGGTTCTCGCGGGAGCCGTCGAGCGCGCGTACGGCGTGGACCCGGATCTCGAGGTGACCACCCAGCTCGAAGTTCGCGAGAGCGTGGCCGCCATGCTCGTCGAGGCGAGCGCCAACGCCCGCCTCGTCGTCCTCGGCTCACGGGGCCGAGGCGGCTTCGCCGGCCTGCTCCTGGGATCGGTCAGCGTCGCCGTCGCTGCGCACGCGCACTGCCCTGTCGTCGTGCTGCGCGGCGGCGCACCCGGACCGTCGGACCCGACGCTCCCTGTCGTCGTCGGCGTCGACGGCTCACCCACGAGCGTCCGAGCCGTCGACCTCGCGTTCGACCAGGCGTCCCGACTCGGTGTCCCGCTGGTCGCCGTCCACGCGTGGGAGCCGCCCCCGATGGCCGGCCCCGTGCCGGGCTGGACGCCGGACGAGCTCGAGGAGCTCCGAATCGCCGAGAAGGCCCTGCTCGCCGAGAGCCTGGCCGGGCACGCCGACCGCTATCCCGAGGTCGAGGTGCGACCTGTCGTGCGACGCGGACATCCCGCGCCGGTCGTCCTCGCCGCCGCCGAGGACGCACGACTGCTCGTCGTGGGTTCCCGGGGCCGCGGAGGTTTCCGCGGGCTCCTGCTGGGATCGGTGAGCCAGGCCGCTCTGCACCACTCGCCGTGTCCCGTGCTCGTCGCGCGCCCCGCGTAGGTCGCGACCGCGCCGCGTCGGGTCGGGACGTTGTGCCCTATCTGCCGCACGTGCTCAGGCGAAGTGTGAGACGTGGGGAGAACCCCACCACTCGGGCGGGGCGACCTCGTCGGGTGGAAGGGAGCAGGTGCCATGACACGGACCTGGAAAGTGGCGATCTACCTGTTCGACACGGATGACCCGAGGCACGAGACGGGGCTGACCAAAGCGCACGCCGTGCTCTCGACGTCGAGCGGGACCACCCTGGACGGCTACGGTCGCGCACGCCGTGCGCCCCAGGACCTCGACGTGCCCGAGATCGGCGAGGAGCTCGCCGCGGCGCGTGCGCTGCGGAACCTCGCGGACCGGCTGCTCGAGGCGACGTCCGACGACATCGAGGCGATCGAGCACGAAGACGTGCAGATCGTCCACCTACGGCCATGAGCAGGAACGTGGTCGTCCTCGGCGCCGGAACCGCAGGGACCATGCTGGTCAACAAGCTTCGGCGCCGGCTCGACGACACGTGGACGATCACCGTCGTCGACCGCGACGATGCCCACGCCTACCAGCCGGGCTTCCTCTTCGTGCCGTTCGGCGGCACGGCCGACGACCTCGTGCGATCACGCCATGCGTTCGTGCGCGACGGCGTGGAGCTCGTGCTCGAGCCCGTCGACCGGATCGACGTGGCCGCGCAGGAGGTCCTGCTCCTGGACGGCCGCCTCCTGCCGTACGACTACCTCGTCATCGCGTCCGGGACGGTCCTGCGGCCCGACCAGACACCCGGCATGCTCGGCGCGGAGTGGCGGAAGAGCATCTTCGACTTCTACACGCTCGACGGTGCGAAGGCCCTGGCCGCGGCGCTGCAGGACTTCCGCGGCGGACGGCTGGTGGTCCACGTGACCGACATGCCGATCAAGTGCCCGGTCGCGCCGCTCGAGTTCACGTTCCTTGCCGACGCCTGGTTGCGTCGGCACGGGCTGCGCTCCGAGACCGAGCTGGTGTTCGTCACTCCCCTGGACGGGGCGTTCACCAAGCCGATCGCGTCCGAGCGACTCGGCACGATGCTCGCCGAGCGCGGGGTCGCCGTGGAGGCCGACTTCCTCGTCGAGCACATCGAGGGCACGACGCTCGTCTCCTACGACGGTCGGGAGGTCCCGTTCGACCTGCTGGTAACGGTCCCGCTGCACATGGGCTCGGACTTCGTCACCCGCTCAGGGCTCGGAGACGAGCTGGGGTTCGTCCCCGTCGACAAGCACACGTTGCAGTCCACCGCCGACCCTCGGATCTTCGCGGTCGGCGACGCCTCGGACATCCCGACCTCCAAGGCGGGTTCCGTCGCGCACTTCGCGGTCGACGTCCTCGTCGACAACCTGGTCGAGCTGGCAGCGGGGCGGACCATGACCCACTCGTTCGACGGGCACGCCAACTGCTTCATCGAGTCGGGCGACGGCAAGGCCCTCCTGCTCGACTTCAACTACGACACCGAGCCCATGCCCGGCACGTTCCCCGCGCCGTACGTGGGCCCGATGAGCCTGCTCAAGGAGACGCGGGCCAACCACCTCGGCAAGCTCGCGTTCCGCTGGGTCTACTGGAACGTCCTCCTGCCCGGGCGGCCGATGCCGCTCGCCCCGGCCATGTCGATGGTCGGCAAGCAGACCCCCGTCAGTACCCCCTAGGAAGAGGTGTGCCATGCCAGTCACCGTTCTCGACGGTCACCAGGTCCACGTCGACGCGGAGGGGTTCCTCACCGACCTGTCCGAGTGGGACGACGAGCTCGCGACCGTTCTCGCGCAGCAGATCGGTCTGACGCTGACCGACGAGCACCGCGCCGTGCTCACGTTCCTGCGTGAGGACTTCGCGCAGCGTGGCGAGACCGCGACCCTGAGGCGGGCGTCGGCCGGCAGCGGGGTCGCCGTGAAGGACCTGTTCCGCCTCTTCCCGCAGAAGCCCGCCAAGAAGATGGCCTACGTCGCCGGTCTGCCCAAGCCCGTCGGCTGCGTCTGACCCGAACGACGACGAGAGGCAGTGCCATGACCACCATCGAGACCGAGACCGAGACCGTCGTCGTGCCCCAGTTCGGCGACGACACCTCACCGGGTCGGACGCTCGCGATCATCTGCTCCAAGGGCAACCTCGACATGGCCTACCCGGGCCTGATCCTGGCCAACGCGGCGCTCGGCGAGGGCGTCGAGACCCACCTGTTCTTCACGTTCTGGGGCCTCGACATCATCACCAAGGCGACGATGGCCGACCTGAAGTTCACGATGCTCGGCAACACGGCGACCCACATGCCGCAGGGCCTCGGCGGGTTGCCAGGCATGACCGCCATGGCCACAGCCAAGCTGAAGAAGGCGATCGCGGACCTCGACGTGCCTGACGTGCCCGAGTTCCTCGAGCAGATCGTCGCGTCCGGCGGCCACCTGTGGGCGTGCCGGCTCTCCGCCGACATGAACCACCTCACGCTCGCCGACCTGGACGAGGACGTCGAGGGCATCATCAGCGCCAGCGACTTCATCGAGAAGACCGACGGGGCCCAGCTGCTCTTCATCTAGCAGCTGGTCCCCTGCCGCCTACGAGAGGTGATCAGGCCGGGCAGCAGGCGACTGCCGCCCGAGGTGCCGGCCGCGCGGCCCGGGCTCGCTGCGCCAGCTGAGCGAGCACGTCGCCCAGCTGCCGACGAGCTCGGGGGGCGCTCGGTACGGGTGCGCGCTCCGCGACAGCCCGGCTGTGCCGCAGGCGCGCCTCCAGCTCGCGCTCGCGCTGCTGGTGGACGACGTAGTACAGGTCGGGGTGCATCAGTGCTCCTCGGTGGGCTTACGGGCGCGGACGACGGCACCGTGCATGCCGTCCGCGACCTGGTGGGTGAAGGTGACCTCGGTGTCGACGAACCCGGCGTCGGCCAGGCCCGTCAGGTACTCGGAGCGGGACAGCGCGCCCGCGATGCAACCGACGTAGGAACCGCGCTCTGCGCGCTCCGCGGGGGTCAGGTGGTCCTCGGCGACGACGTCGGAGATGCCGACCCGGCCGCCGTCGGCCAGGACCCGGAACACCTCGCCCAGGACGGCCTGCTTGTCGGGCGACAGATTGACGACGCAGTTCGAGATGACGACGTCGACCGAGCCGTCGTCGAACGGCAGCTCCTCGATCGTGCCCTTGCGGAACTCGACGTTGGTCGCACCCGCGCGGTCGGCGTTGGCTCGCGCGAGGTCGAGCATCTCGTCGGTCATGTCGACGCCGTACGCGAAGCCCGTCGGGCCCACGCGCCGGGCGGAGAGCAGCACGTCGATGCCGCCGCCCGAGCCGAGGTCGAGCACGCGCTCCCCTGCCGACAGCTGGGCGACGGTCAGCGGGTTGCCGCAGCCCAGCGAGGCCGCGACCGCCTCGACGGGAAGCCCTGCGACGTCGGTGGCGTCGTACAGCGCGGCACCGAAGGTCTCGTCGACCTCGGCCCTGGCTCCGCACGAACCGCCGCAACAGTCGTCGTTCGAGGTCTGCACAGCCGCCAGAGCGTAGCGCTGGCGGACCTGCTCGCGGACGTCGTCCATGGTTCCTCCTCAGATATTGATCACCGTCGATGTCATCTTGGACCCAGACATTCACCGGTGTCAATATCGACAACCGTCAATTTCTGTCTCATACTTGCCGCATGGCTCTCGATCTCCTTCCCGTCGTCTCTCCGGCCGCCTGCTGCACGCCCGCCACGAGCACGGCGATGAGCGAGCAGGACGCCATCCAGCTCGCCCGCACGCTGAAGGCTCTGGCGGACCCCGCGCGCCTGCGCCTTCTCTCCCTGATCGCCGCACAGGACGGCGCAGAGGCGTGCGTCTGCGACCTCATCGAGCCCGTGGGCCTCAGCCAGCCGACCGTGTCGCACCACCTGAAGGTGCTGACCGACGCGGGCCTGATCACGCGCGACAAGCGCGGTGTGTGGGCGTACTTCGCGCTCGTCCCCGGCGCGCTCGACTCCGTCACCCGCCACCTCGGCACGCACCTGACGAGCGGTGCCGCATGACCGGGTTCCACCTGCGCCCGCTGGCCGCCGAGGACTGGCCCGAGGTGGAACGCATCTATGCCGCCGGGATCGCGACGGGGCACGCCACCTTCGAGTCGGCCCCGCCGACCTGGGAGGACTTCGACGCGGGCAAGGTCCGCGAGCACCGGCTCGTCGCCGTCGACGACGACGGGCGGGTCCTCGGCTGGGCGGCGGCGGTGCCGGTGTCCGACCGGTGCGTCTACGCCGGGGTGATCGAGCACTCGGTGTACGTCGACCCCACAGCCCGCGGCCGTGGCGTCGGTCGGGCGCTGCTCGACGCGTTGCTCGACTCGGCGGCCACCGCCGGGGTCTGGACCGTCCAGTCCGGGATCTTCCCCGAGAACACCGCGAGCATCGCGCTGCACACCGCCGCCGGGTTCCGTACCGTCGGCACCCGCGAGCGCCTCGGCCGGATGACCTACGGCCCGTTCGAGGGCCGGTGGCGCGACGTCGTCCTCATGGAGAAGCGGCTCGACACCGTCTCCTGAGAGCACGGGGCATCAGTCGAGCAGGTGGATCGTGAAGGCGACGGCGAAGCCGAGCGTCGTGGCGATCCCGACGAGCTTGCCGCCCTCGTCGAACGCCTCGGGCATCATCGTGTTGGCGAGCATGGTGAGGATCGCACCGGCCGCGAAGGTGAGCACGAAGGCGAGCACGCCCGGGGACGCGTCCTGGAAGAGGCCGTAGCCGGCCGCCGAGGCGAGGCCCGACACGAGGGCGATCGCAATCCACATCCCCAGGATCCGCGCCCGGCTCCACCCGGCGGTCGCGAGACCGGTCGTCGAGCCGATCGACTCCGGCAGGTTCGAGATGAAGACGGCCGCCAGGTAGGCGGCTCCGACCTCCCCGCCCTGGAAGATGGTCAGCCCGATCACCATCGACTCCGGGATCCCGTCCAGGACGGTCCCGAGCACGATCGCGAGGGCCGAACCGCTCTGCTGGCCACCGGTGAGGTCCTTGCGCTGACCTCCACCGAAGCGGTCGATCAGCAGGTCACCGCCGAAGAAGACCAGGCAGCCCGCGAACAGGCCGCCGATCAGCGCACCGTTCCCCGTGGACATGCCCGAGGCGACCTCGACCAGGTCGAACGCCACCGCGCTGATCAGCACGCCGGCGCCGAAGGCCATGATCAGGCCGATCACCCGGACGCGAATGTGCAGGAACAGCGCGACGAGGGCGCCGATCACCAACGAGCTGGCCGCGAGCAGCCCCCACCCGAACGCACCCGCCATGAACGGATCCTCTCAGGGCGACGGAACAGATGTCCGGGCTCTGAGGCGTGTCACGGGTTGCACGCGTACGTGCGGAAGACGTCCGGTGCGCCGCCTGACACGTACCCGTCGTCCAGGAAGAGCACCTGACCGGGCTCGATCGACGCGAGGTCCTCGGCCGTGAACTCCACGCCCGACGCCTCGAACGTGTCGTCCTGCGTCCACCCGTGGACCCTGTAGGTCACGCCCGGCTCGAGCTCGCGCATCGGGTCCACCGTCGTCCAGCCGTCCTGCGGATCGGCCATCACCCAGCTCGCCGAGTGCGTCACCGGCGTCGACGACTGCCAGCGCCCGACGACATCCTCGTCATCGGGACCCGTGATCGTCACGCCGTCGATGTGATCGCTGCAGACCTCGAGGTAGCCCACCAACCGACCCTCGTCGTCCAGGCCGACCCCGGCCCGGCCGACCGGCGACGCGCTGCACGCGGCGAGGGTCGCGACGAGGACGAGGGCGGCGCCGACGCCACGGGCGACCATCGGGCGACCGTCAGTCCGCACGCGTCGCGGCCACGTCGGCCGAGCGCCTGCTGGATCGCGTGAGGTTGACGCCGGCCAGCACCAGGTCGGTGAGGGCCGCGACGGTGGTCGGCGCGGCGACGGCCGCCGTCAGGTCGGTCAGGACCGTGGCCGGGAACCCCGCGGCGGTCGCGTCGAGAGCCGTCGCCCGGACGCAGTGGTCGGTCGCGAGGCCGACCACGTCGACACGCTCGATCGCTCGCCCGGTCAGCAGATCCTTCAGGTCCGTCGCCTCCTGGTCGACGACCCGGCCCGAGAAGCCCGAGTAGTCCTGCCGGGACTCTCCCTTGACCACGTGCACCGTGCCGGTCGGCAACCCGAGCGACGGGTGGTACTCGGCGCCCGGCGTCCCCGCGACGCAGTGCACCGGCCAGGTCGTGACGTAGTCGGGATCGTCGTCGACGGCGAAGTGTCCCTCGTTCGTGTCGGGCAGCGCGGCGTGCCAGTCGCGCGTGGCGACGACGACGTCGTACGGGTGCTGCTGCAGGTAGCCGGTGATCCCGGCCGCGACGGCCGCACCACCGTCGACGGCGAGCGCGCCGCCCTCGCAGAAGTCGTTCTGCACGTCGACGACGATCAGCGCGGTGCGTCTCATGATGCCCTCCGGTCGTGGCCCTCCACCGAGCGTAGGACGACGCACCGCTTGTAGGGTCGCCGAGACCCGTGGTTGCCGAGCGGAGGGCCTGGCATGGAGCACGTCCAGGTGTTCGCACTCGTGGTGGTCGCCGTCGTCGTCACGGCGCTGTGCCGCAACCGTGGATGGCCGGCTCCCCTGGTGCTCGTCGGCAGCGCGATCGTCGTCTCGTTGATCCCCGGGGTGCCCCGCTACGAGATCGAGCCCGAGCTGCTCCTCGAGTTCGTCCTCCCGCCCCTGCTCTACTCGGCCGCGCTGTCGAGCTCGTACCGCGACTTCCGGAGCTCGTGGAACTCGATCACGCGGCTCGGCGTCGGGCTCGTGCTAGTCACGGCGTTCGTCGCGGCGCTCGTGTACTGGTGGCTCGACGAAGCCGCGATCCCCCTGCTCGCCGCTCTCGCGCTGGGTGCGGTCGTCGCGCCGCCGGACGCGGTCGCCGCGGCGGCCGTCGGCAGGCGGCTCGGCCTGCCCCGGCGGGTCATGACGCTGCTCTCGGGCGAGAGCCTGATCAACGACGCCACGTCGCTGACGCTGTACAAGGTCGCGCTCACGGGCGTCGCGACGGGCGCCTGGGCACTCGGCGAGGGCCTCGCGATCTTCGGCCTGGCCGTCGTGGTGGGCGTCGGGGTCGGCATGGCCATCGGGCTCGTCGTGCACGTCGTGCGGCTCCGGCTCGACGACCCGGTGGTCGCCTCGGCGATCGGCCTGCTCACGCCCTTCGCCGCCTACTGGGGTGCCGAGCAGATCATGGGGTCCGGCGTGCTGGCGGTGGTGACGGCGGGGCTCTACCTCGGGCACACCTCGCCGCGCGCCGGGTATGCCACGCGGCTGTACGAGGAGCCCATCTGGTCGACGGTCGACCTGCTGCTGGAGTCCTTCACGTTCGCGCTGATCGGCATGCAGCTGCCGTGGCTGGTCCGTGACGTCATCGCCTCCGACCAGGGGCTGCGGCACGGGATCGCGCTGTCGGTCGCGGTCCTGACGGCCGTGATCCTCGTGCGGCCGGTCTACATCTTCGCGACCGCCCGCTTCGACAACCTGCGCCTGCGCGGGAGCCACCGGCCGGCCATGGACTCGCTCTCCGCGAGGGAGTCCGCCGTCGTGTCCTGGGCGGGGATGCGCGGGGTCGTGACGCTCGCCGCGGCGGCCGCGATCCCGGTGACCCTGTCGAACGGCGACCCCTTCCCGGAGCGTGCGACCCTGCAGCTCGTCGCCTTCTCGGTGGCCATCGGGACGCTGCTCATCCAGGGGCTCACGCTGCCCTGGGTCATCCGTCGGCTCAAGGTCGGCAGTGCCGACGAGACCGCGAGCGACGCCGCGCAGGAGGCCTCGCTCCGTCTGGCGACCGCCGACGCGGTCGAGCAGGTGCTCGAGCGGCAGCGAGCCGACTGGAGCCGGCGCCTCGGGCCGGAGCGTGCGGGCGAGCTCATCGACAAGCTCTCGGCCGGCTGGCGGAACCGGGCGACCGCCGCCGCGGTGATGCTCGACCCCGAGTCCGCCGACGACCGCGTCCCCGAGGAAGGCCTCCGGCCCGAGGAGGTCTCGGGAGTCACCAGTGCCCTGCGGACGGTGAGCTCGTCGGACGTTCCGACGCCCGCCGAGGGGAAGAAGACCCAGAAGCTGCAGAGGGAGATCGTGTCCGCCCAGAGGGAGGTCCTCATGGACTGGCGCGACTCCGGTCAGCTCGACGAGGTCGTCATGCGCCGGGTGATGCGCGAGCTCGACCTGGAGGACGAGAGCCTGTCGTCGTCGTGGTTGTCGCGGGTCCGGACCTGACGTCCTGGAGCGTCGAAAGAGGCTCTCGCGGGCGCTGCCACGGACCGGTCATGCCCCAATAGGGACCTTTGCCTTTATCGCGGCCCCGGGCCCGCTCCGTAGCGTCGTAGCCATCAGCCACCACCCCGGCAGCGACAGGAGCATGACCGTGACCGTCACGGACCGCCCGGCCCGAAAGAGCAACTCCCAGACCTCGACCAAGGCGCCTGCCGGTGACGCAGCAGACGCGATCGCGACTCCCGACCCGATCGACGAGCTCGTCTCTCGTGCGACCGTGGCGCTCGCCGAGTACGCGCACTTCACGCAGGAGGACGTCGACCGCTTCGTCAAGAAGGGGTCCGTCGCGGCCCTCGACCAGCACGGCGCTCTGGCCCGCCTGGCGGTGACCGAGACCGGTCGTGGCGTCTTCGAGGACAAGGCCGTGAAGAACATCTTCGCGTGCGAGCACGTCACCAACTCGATCTCCGGCCTCAAGTCGGTGGGCGTCATCTCGCACGACGAGCTGACCGGCATCACCGAGATCGCCGAGCCCGTGGGCGTCGTCTGCGGCGTCACCCCCGTGACCAACCCGACGTCGACCACGATCTTCAAGTCGCTCATCGCGCTGAAGACCCGCAACCCGATCATCTTCGCGTTCCACCCGAGCGCGCAGAGCTCGTCGGTGGCGGCAGCCCGCGTCGTGCGTGACGCCGCGGTCGCGGCGGGTGCTCCCCAGGACTGCATCCAGTGGGTCGAGCAGCCGTCCATCGATGCGACGACCGCCCTCATGCAGCACCCGGGCGTGGCGCTCATCCTGGCCACCGGCGGCAACGCGATGGTCCGCGCCGCGTACTCGTGCGGCAAGCCGGCACTCGGTGTCGGCGCGGGCAACGTCCCGGCGTACATCGAGAAGTCGGCCAAGCTGAAGCGCGCCGTGAACGACATCGTGCTCTCGAAGGCGTTCGACAACGGCATGGTCTGCGCCTCGGAGCAGGCCGTCATCCTCGATGACGAGATCTACGACGCCGCCATGGCGGAGTTCGACGTCCTGCACGCCTACCGGGCGACACCGGCCGAGAAGGCGCTGCTCGAGCAGCTGATCTTCGGCGTCACCGCCGAGAGCACCAACTGCGCCGGCGCCAAGCTCAACGCCTCCGTCGTGGGCCAGTCGCCGGCGTGGATCGCGGCGCAGGCCGGCTTCTCGGTGCCCGACGACACGTCGATCATCCTGGCCGAGGTCCCCTCGGTCGGACCGCAGGAGCCGCTGACCCGCGAGAAGCTCGCGCCCGTCCTGGCGGTCCTGCGCGCGACGAGCACCGAGCACGGCATCACGCTCGCCGAGCAGATGGTGGAGTTCGACGGTCTGGGTCACTCGGCCGCCATCCACACCCGCGACGAGGCGCTCGCCGAGCGGTTCGGGATCCGGGTCGAGGCCACGCGCATCATCGTCAACGCGCCCTCGTCGCTCGGCGGCATCGGCGACATCTACAACGCGTTCATCCCGTCGCTCACGCTCGGCTGTGGCTCGTACGGCCACAACTCGGTGTCCAACAACGTCTCGGCGGTGAACCTCTTGAACATCAAGCGCGTCGGTCGCCGGAACAACAACCTGCAGTGGTTCAAGGTTCCGTCCAAGACCTACTTCGAGCCGAACTCGATCCGGTACCTCTCCGACATGCCGGACGTCGAGCGCGTCACCATCGTCACCGACGCGACCATGACGACCCTCGGCTTCGTCGACAAGATCATCGACGTCCTGAACCGCCGCCCCAGCAAGGTCGCGCTCCAGATCATCGACCAGGTCGAGCCCGAGCCGTCGGTCAAGACCGTCCAGGCGGGTGCGGCGCAGATGCGTCACTTCCGTCCCGACACGATCATCGCGCTCGGCGGTGGCTCGCCCATGGACGCCGCGAAGGTCATGTGGCTGCTGTACGAGCACCCCGAGATCGAGTTCTCCGACCTCAAGCAGAAGTTCTTCGACGTGCGCAAGCGCGCGTTCAAGTTCCCGGTCCTGGGTGAGCTGGCGCAGCTCGTCTGCATCCCGACCACGTCGGGCACCGGTGCCGAGGTCACGCCGTTCGCGGTGATCTCCGACCCCGACGCGGGCAAGAAGTACCCGCTGGCCGACTACGCGCTGACCCCGTCCGTCGCGATCATCGACCCGGTGCTCACGTCGCGGATGCCGGCATCGCTCGCGGCCGACTCGGGCTTCGACGCCCTGACGCACGCCACCGAGGCCTACGTCAGCGTCTACGCCAACGACTTCACCGACGGCATGGCGCTGCAGGCGATCCGCTTGATCTTCGCCAACCTCGCGACGTCGGTGAACGGCAACCCGAACGACCCTGCCACGCAGGACGCCCGGGAGAAGATGCACAACGCCGGGACGATCGCGGGCATGAGCTTCGGCAACGCGTTCCTCGGGATCGTGCACGCGATGGCCCACGTGGTCGGCTCCACGCACCACCTGGTGCACGGCCGGACCAACGCGACGCTCCTGCCGCACGTGATCCGCTACAACGGCACCATCCCGACCAAGCTGACCAGCTGGCCCAAGTACGAGCACTACGTGGCTCCCGAGCGGTTCCAGCAGATCGCGGCCATGCTCGGGCTGCCTGCGGCCACGCCGGCGCAGGGTGTCGAGTCGTACGCACAGGCCGTCGAGGAGCTGCGCGCAGCGGTCGGGATCCCTGCCTCGTTCCAGGCGCAGGGTGTCGACGAGGCCTCGTTCCTCAACCAGCTCGACGACGTCGCGATGGGTGCCTACGAGGACCAGTGCGCACCGGCCAACCCGCGCATGCCGATGATCGACGACATGAAGGACCTCATGGTCGCGGCCTACTACGGGAGCTCCGTCCAGGACGTGCGCGCACGTCGCACGCAGGACGCCCTGGCCTGACCAGCACGATCAGGACCCGCGCACCGCGCGGGTCCTGATCCACAAGCAGCCGCGGCGGGTGGGTTTCCGGGGTGGCGCCCACCCGCCACGGCGATAGTCTCGGGGACCTCACGCACTGTCCAGATGTGACGACGGAGGATCCCATGCACGGCGCGGCCACCCCGACCTCCCGACGACTGGCACGGCTCCTGCTGCCAGTCGTCGCAGGCACGCTGGCTCTCGGTCTGACCGCTTGCTCAGACGTCGACGATGCCGCGCAGAAGGCCAAGGATGCAGCATCGCAGGCGAGCGCCGCGGTCGACGACCTGACGGCGAAGGTCGACGAGGCGAAGTCGGCGGCGAGCGACGCGAAGGCCAAGGTCGACGAGCTCGCGGCCGACCTCCAGTCGTTCGACGCGAACGGCCAGCAGGCGGTCAACGACGCCAGCGCCGCCGTCGCCGAGGCACAGACGGCGATCGACGACGCCAAGGCGGACGGTGCGGCCGACGCACAGCAGAAGCTCGACGACGCGAAGCAGAAGGTCGAGGACGCGCAGGCGGAGGTCGACTCCGCGAAGGCGTCGGCGTCCGGCTCGGCAGCAGATGCCCTCGATGCGCTCTCCGCACAGCTGGCCGCCCTGAGCGACAAGCTGGACAGCGCCGGCTCCTGACGCGACGCGGAATCTCACGGTTCGCGCGGTTTGGGGCCCTGTGAAGGGGTGAATTCACTGCTCGACGGCGCGGGATGTTGTATGCAGCCGCCTCCCTGCCGATCTTGAAGGTATGGCACATCGTCAGGCGACACGCGAGCTGCGGCACCACCACGTCGAGTGGTGGATCGTGACTGCGTGGGCGTCCCTCGGGCTGGTCGTCGCGGCAGGCTTCACCGCTGCCGCGGGACTGGTGAGCTGAGCGCAACCGCTCCTCGGCCCGCTCCGGCGGGTCTCGATCGCCGCACGGCAGACGCGCTCCCGCTCCCCGACGACGAGCCGTCTACGCTCACCCGCATGACTGACGCTCGTTGGCAGGCGGTTGCACGCGCCACCGGTCTGCTCGGTGCCGACGGGGTCCCGCGTGCCACGGTGTTCGCGGAGATGTCGGCCCTGGCCGCCCGCACCGGTGCCGTGAACCTCGGGCAGGGCTTCCCCGACGTCGACGGTCCGCAGTCGGTCGCACGCGCCGCTGCCGACGCGATCATGGACGGCGCCAACCAGTACCCGCCCGGCCCGGGAATCCCGGCGCTGCGGGAGGCGGTCGCACGCCACCAGCTCGACCGCTACGGCCTGGCCTGGGACCCCGACACCGAGGTGCTCGTCACCGCGGGTGCCACGGAGGCGCTCGCGGCCGCTGTGCTCGCGCTGGCCGGTCCCGGCGACGAGGTGCTCACGCTCGAGCCGTTCTACGACTCCTACGCCGCGGTGATCGCGATGGCGGGCGCGAGGCACACGACCGTCCCGCTGCGCGCGACCGCGGACGGTTTCCGCCTGGACCTGGATGCGCTCGCCGGCGCGTTCACGCCGCGCACCCGGATCGTCCTGGTCAACACCCCGCACAACCCCACGGGCACGGTCCTGACGCGGACGGAGCTCGAGGCGATCGCCCGGCTGGCCACGGCGCACGACGCGATCGTGCTGACCGACGAGGTGTACGAGCACCTCCTCCTGCGCGACGGCTCGGGCGTGCGTCCCGTGCACGTCCCGATCGCGACCCTGCCGGGGATGGCGGAGCGGACGCTCACCGTGTCTTCGGCAGGCAAGACGTTCTCGTTCACGGGTTGGAAGATCGGCTGGGTGACCGGCCCGGAGCGCCTGGTCACCGCGCTGCGGACGGTCAAGCAGTTCCTGACCTACGTCTCCGGCGCACCGTTCCAGCCCGCTGTCGCGTTCGCGCTGGGCGACCCGGACGTCGCCGCCTGGGTGGACGACCTGGCCGACTCGCTCTCCCGCCGTCGCGACCTGCTGTGCGCCGGGCTCCTCGATGCGGGCTTCACCGTCGTGCGGCCGCAGGGGACGTACTTCGTGCTCGCCGACGCCGCACCGCTGGGCTACGCGGACGGGACCGAGCTGTGCCGCGACCTGCCGGGACTGGCCGGGGTCGTCGGCGTCCCGGTGAGCGCGTTCACGCACGCCGGCTCCGACGTCGACACGGCCCTGCGCTCGTGGGTGCGCTTCACCTTCGTGAAGCGCGACGACGTGCTCGAGGAGGCGGTGCGCCGGCTGCACCGGCTGCACCACGGACCGCCGTCAGTCCAGGACGGGCGTCCCGCCTGACCATGCTCCGTCGCGCCGGTAGGCGGGCGTGAGGAACGCGAGGACGAGGAGCGCGCCGACCGCCGAGGCGAGCATGACCGCCGCCATCGCGACGGCGTCGCCGCCGAGCATGCCGGACAGTGGGCTGACGACGCCCGCGACGCCCGACTGGGTCGCCCCGATCACGGCGGCGGCGGTGCCGGCGATGGCTCCGTGCCGCGTCAGCGCGAGGGCCGACGCGTTGGGCGGCACGAAGTTGACCATGAAGAGGATCAGCCACAGGACGACGAGCAGTGCCGCGAGACCACCCCAGCCGGTCAGCGCGATGCCGAGCAGCACCACGGCGAGCGTCACGGAGACCGGGAGCACGACGCGCAGGATGCGGATCGGTGCGACGCGGCGAACGAGCGACGCGTTCACCTGCGCGCCCAGGACGAGCCCGATGCCGTTGAGCGCGAACAGGCCGGCGAACTGCGTCGACGAGAGCCCGTACCCCTCGCGCAGCACGAACGGCGAGCCGACGACGTAGGCCATCAGGACGGCGACGCCGAGACCGGGCAGGATCGAGAGCGCGACGAAGTGCCGGTCCCGCACGAGCCGGCCGTACCCCGCCAGCGCAGTGCGCAGCCCACCGACCCGTCGGCGCTCGCGCGGCAGGGTCTCCGGCATCCGGAACCACACGACGACCCACAGCGCGGCACCGAACAGCGCGAGCGCTCCGAACACCGCGCGCCAGCCCAGCTGGCCCGCGATCAGGCCGCCGATGGACGGCGCGAACAGCGGAGCGACACCGATCACGAGCATGAGCCGGGACATCAGGCGCGACGCGTCAGCACCTACGAACCGGTCGCGGATGATCGCCATCGCCACGACCGACGCCGACGCGTTGAAGAAGCCCTGGAACGTCCGCAGCACGATCAGCGGGATGATCGCCGGCGCGACCATGCACAGCAGCGAGGTCACGACGTGCATGGCGACACCGAGGAGGACGGGCAGACGCCGCCCGAACCGGTCCGAGACCGGTCCGATCACGAGCTGCCCGACCGCGCCCCCGATGAGCATCGCGGTCATGGTCAGCTGCGCCATGGTCGCGGTGGTGTCGAGGTCCCGTGCGACGTCGGGGAGCGACGGCAGGTAGATGTCCACCGAGAAGGCCGGCAGCGCGCACATCAGGCCCAGCAGCAGGACGTACCGGAAGTCTGGCGTGTACGTCCGCCGGGGTGCGTCGAGGCCGACCGCTGCGGGAGCCGGGGCGGTCGGTGCGGTCATGCGGGGGGCGGTGGTGCGCAAGCTCATCGCGAGCCATGTTTCCATTGCGCCGGGCAGTTTGTCGAATCGATTCGATGTGATGTTCGTCGTCGCTCGGTCGTCGCTTCGCGTGGTCTTGGCACCGTCTTGGCCCCGTCGTGACGTCGGCCCGTTGTCCGCTTGACGTCGGCGCGCGCGGTGTCGGTGGTGGCTGGCACTCTGGACCCATGTGCGGTCGATACGCGTCCTTCCGGGAGGACCAGGCGCTGGCCGACGAGTTCGCCATCGCGACGGTCGCCGACGACGTGCGCCTGCTGGGCCCGTCGTGGAACGTCGCCCCGACGGACGGCGTGCGGATGGTCGTCGAGCGGGCCGACAAGGAGACGGGCGAGATCACGCGGCAGCTGCGGGTGGCGCGCTGGGGGCTCGTCCCCTCGTGGGCCAAGGACATCTCGGTCGGCAGCCGGATGATCAACGCACGGGTCGAGTCGATCGCGGACAAGCCGGCGTTCGCGCGACCGTTCGCGGTCCGGCGCGCCCTCCTTCCGGCCGACGGGTACTACGAGTGGAAGAAAGCGGATCCACGCCTGCCGGGTTCGACGAGCAAGCGCAAGCAGCCGTACTACCTGCACCCGGCTGACGGCGACGTCGTCGCGCTCGCCGGGCTGTACGAGTTCTGGAAGGACCCGAGCAAGGCCGACGACGACCCGGAGCGCTGGGTGGTCAGCGCGACCGTCATCACGCGCCCCGCGTCCGACGAGCTCGCCCACATCCACGACCGGCAGCCGCTCATGCTCCGGCGCGAGGCGTGGGACGCCTGGCTCGACCCCGCTGTCGGCGCCGACGAGGCCGCCAGGCTGCTCGAGGCACCCCCACCGGACATCATCGCGACGCCGGTCTCGAGCGCGGTCGGCTCCGTGGCCAACAACAGCCCGGCGCTCGTCGAGGAGGTCCCGCTCGAAAAGGACGGAGAGGACTGACCCGCGTCACCTCGGAGCAGTCGCTTCCCAGCGACGGCCGATCGCTCGGATCATCCGCGGGTAGACGATCAGGTACCGGAACGGTGCGATCAACGCCAGGTAGGCCCGGCCGCCGATCCCGTTCGGACGGACCAGGACCGTCATCTGGGCACGGTGGACGCCGTCCTCCCCCGCCACCCAACCGAGGTGCACGAGTGCGTGCACGGTGCGGTTCACGATCTCGGCGACGAACTCCTCGCGCGTCTGGAACACCGACGTGAAGGGAAGGGCGCCCGAGTCGGGCCCGCGAGGACCGTCCGCCAGGTCCTGCGGCAACCGCTCCCGCACGGACTGCTCGCGCGCACCCAGACCGTGGGACGGATCGTCCCAGCCGAAGATCACGCCGAGCCACCGGCGAACGGTCATCAGGAAGCCGACCACCCCGCCGCCGGAGCCCGACCCGTCGCCCTGGGCGAACGAGTGCACGAGCCGGTCGAGGTCGTCGGGACCGCCCGGCGTGGGGAGCTCCCAGACGTCCTCGACGAGGAAGTCGGGCGCGATCTCGTGCACGCGCCACGGGCGAGACGTGTACTCCGTGTTCGGGAGTCTCATCAGTCCGCCCCTCGTCGCCGCTCCGGTCTGTCGACCGTAGCGAGCAGCGCCGGCGCGCGGTGCGGCCTCTCAGCAGGTCCTCAGGCGTTGGTCGCGACGTTGCCCGGGTGGAGCCGCACGGGCGTGACCGTGCCGATTCCCGCGAGCCGCCGTGGCGGGCGGGGCTCCAGGACGAAGCGCGCGTCGGCGGAGAGGACCTGCGCGGTGGCCTCGTCGACGTAGACCGTGGACGGGTCGGCGATGTCCGTGAGCCGCGCGGCGAGGTTCACGTGCGGTCCGAACACGTCGCCGAACCGTGACAGCACCCGGCCCCAGACCAGACCCACCCGGACGGGCGTGACCCCGCGCGCACCCTCGAACAGCCCGCCCGTGGTGGTCTCGCGGTCGACGTCGAGCTCCTTGCCGAGCGCGTCGGCGAGCCGCAGGGCGATGATCCCGCCGGTCGCGGGGTCGTCGGCTACGAACAGGACGGCGTCGCCGATCGTCTTGACCACGCGACCTCCACCCGACGAGATGATGTCGCGCGCCGCTGTCTCGAACCGTTGCACGAACTGCGAGAGGTCGGTGGACCCCAGCCCCGCGGTACGACGGGTGAACGAGACCATGTCCGCGAACCCGACCGCGCGCGCGAGCGGCAGCGCGGTGCGGTCCGGCCCCGGGTCGCGCAGCTCGCCGAACTCGGCGGCATACCGTCCGGCGATCGCCGCGAGCTGCCGGCGGTAGGAGTGCACGAGCTGTGCCTCCAGGACGGGAGCCAGCGCGCCGAGCCGGTCCAGGACGAGCAGTCGGGCCGACGTGTCATCGAGCTCGTAGCGCGTGGCCATGTCCTCGACCAGCGCCTCGACCTGCCACAGCGCCAGGCGGTCCGAGGTGTGCCCGAGCGCGCGGGTGACCGTGATGACCGTGCGCAGGTCCAGGCCGAAGTCGCGGACCATCTCGGCTGCCCGGTCCACCGCCTCGGCGTCCCGCTCCGTGTAGACCTTGTCGTCCGGGTCGGCGTGCGGCAGGCCCATGGTCGTCCAGAAGCCCTGCACGATCTCGAGGTCGATCCGGGCCCGCGCGGCCAGGTCCCGGGCACTGAGGGTGCGCGGGCCGCCGAGCAGCCCGGCGTCCAGCTCTCCCACCGTCGACTCGAGGAAGTCGAGGTCCTGCGATCGTTCGTCCGGCACGGGTCGAGGGTAGTTCACCCAGCCGTGCGGACGTGGCGTACGTCACCTGCGAGCACGTGGTGCTCGGTACCTCCGGCATCCCGCACGAGGAGCCCCCCGTCGGCCGCGAGCGCCTCGGCGACGCCCGTGACCTCGCCGCCGCCCGGCAGCTCGACCCGGACGGTGTCGCCGATCGTGCCGCAGACCCGTGCGACCTCGTCGGCCAAGCCGGACCCGACCGCGTCCCCGCCCGAGTCACGCCACCGGCGAGCCACCTCCAGCAGGGCGTCCACGAGCGCGACCAGCATGCCCTCGCGGTCGACGTGCTGAGCGCCCGCGAGGGCGAGCGACGTGGCGCTCGGCACGGGCAGCTCGTGGGCCTCCTGGGACACGTTGATGCCGATCCCGACGACGACCGCAGCCGGCCCGCCGTCGGCCATCGGCACGACCTCGGCCAGGATGCCGCCGATCTTGCGGACCGGCCCCCAGCCCTCGACCTCGGTGTCGGACGGGACGAGCAGGTCGTTGGGCCACTTCAGGATCGCCGGCACGCCCGCGGTGGCCCTCAGC
The DNA here is from genome assembly GCF_056400865.1 of Cellulomonas sp. P4_H4. Lineage (NCBI taxonomy): Bacteria > Bacillati > Actinomycetota > Actinomycetes > Micrococcales > Cellulomonadaceae > Cellulomonas > Cellulomonas sp. P4_H4. The sequence continues at coordinate 723,700 of NZ_JBFUKL010000002.1, read as the reverse complement.
GCGTTGACCGACGCGAGGCCCGCGAGCAGCCCGAGCCAGCCCAGCGACGACGCCGGGATCGTCGGGCGGACGACGAAGCTGCACGTCAACGCCGCCCCCGCCGGCGTGTCCCAGGAGCGGCCTGCTCGCCCGCGGCCACCGGCCTGGTGCTCGGCGATCAGGACGCTCGCGTCGGGCCAGGACGCCGGGTCGAGCCGCAGGTCCGAGACCACGTCGGAGTTGGTCGACGAGGTGACGTCGACGATCTCGACCCGGGCGAGCGGACCCGACGGGGCGAGCAGGAGCGACCGGATCTCGTCGGCACGAAGGATCGGTCGGGGCATCGGCTCAGGCGCGGGCACGTGGAAAGGCACAGCGCCCATGATGTCGCGCGTTGTGGGAACCCGACACCCCGACGCGACGAACACCGTGATGCGCCTGCACGTGCATGGAGGGCTTCGACAACTAGCCTCGTCGGGTGACTGACATCCAACTGCCCGCGGACACCGCGGCTCCGCGCACCACCGCCGGCAAGCTCGCGGATCTCGCGGCGCGGTACGAGGCACAGGCCCGGGCCGAGCAGAACGCCGTCGACAAGCAGCACGCTCGGGGCAAGCGGTCCGCCCGCGAGCGGATCGAGCAGCTCCTCGACGAGGACTCGTTCACGGAGCTCGACGCGTTCGTGCAGCACCGGTCGGTGAACTTCGAGCTCGACAAGAAGAAGATCCCGGGCGACGGCGTGGTCGTCGGGCACGGCACGATCGACGGTCGTCCGGTCTGCATCTACTCGCAGGACTTCACGGTCTTCGGCGGCAGTCTCGGCGAGGTGCACGGCGAGAAGATCACCAAGGTCATGGACCTCGCGCTGCGCACCGGCGTCCCGCTCATCGGCATCAGCGACGGCGGCGGCGCGCGGATCCAGGAGGGCGTCGCGGCGCTCACGCAGTTCGCCGAGATCTTCCGGCGCAACGTCGCCGCGTCGGGTGTGATCCCGCAGATCAGCCTCATCCTCGGCCCGTCGGCCGGCGGGGCGGTGTACTCCCCCGCGCTGACCGACTTCATCGTCATGGCCGACGGCTCGTCCAACATGTTCATCACCGGCCCGGACGTGATCCGCGCGGTGACCGGCGAGGACGTGGGCTTCGAGGAGCTGGGCGGTGCGACCACGCACAACACCCGCTCCGGCGTCGCGCACTACATGGGTTCCGACGAGGACGACGCCTTCGACTACGTGCGCGCGCTGCTCACGTACCTGCCCCAGAACAACCTGACGGACCCGTGGACCTTCGACCACGCCGCCGATCTGTCGGTGTCCGACGCGGACCTCGAGCTGGACACGCTGCTGCCCGACTCGGACAACCAGCCGTACGACATGCGCACGGTGATCGAGCACGTCCTGGACGAGGGTGTACTTCTCGAGGTCATGCCGTTGTACGCCCAGAACGTGCTCATCGGGTTCGGGCACGTCGAGGGCCACCCCGTCGGGATCGTCGCCAACCAGCCCATGTCCATGGCGGGCACGCTCGACATCAACGCCGCCGAGAAGGCCGCGCGGTTCGTGCGCACCTGCGACGCGTTCAACATCCCGGTGCTCACGTTCGTGGACGTCCCGGGCTTCCTGCCGGGAACGGACCAGGAGTGGAACGGCATCATCCGCCGCGGCGCGAAGCTCATCTACGCCTACGCGGAGGCCACCGTCCCGCTCGTCACGGTGATCACCCGCAAGGCGTACGGTGGCGCCTACATCGTCATGGGGTCCAAGCAGCTCGGCGCGGACGTCAACCTCGCCTGGCCCACGGCACAGATCGCCGTCATGGGCGCCGGTGGCGCGGTGAACATCCTCCAGCGCGGCGCCCTCAAGAAGGTCGCGGACGCCGACGGCGACGTCGAGGCCGAGCGCCGCCGACTCACTGCGGAGTACGAGGAGGCGATCGTGAACCCGTGGGACGCCGCCCAGCGTGGCTACGTCGACGCGGTCATCGAGCCCTCCCGCACCCGTGCCGAGGTGACCAAGGCCCTGCGCCTCCTGCGCACCAAACGGGCATCGCTGCCCCCGAAGAAGCACGGGAACATCCCCCTATGAGCCAGCACGACGAGCACGGCGCGCACGACGACCACGGTGGCCACGACCACGAGGCGCACGGCCCGCAGCCTCTGGTGGGTGTCGACGGTGCCGACCTGCACACCGCGGTCGACCAGCTCGCGGCGACCCTGCACGCCTACGTCGACACCGCCGTCGGTGTGCGCGCCGAGTTCGGCTCGACCGAGGCCGACGAGGACCCGCGCATCCTGGCGCTCGAGTCGGAGATCGGCGGGCTCAACGCCCGTCTCTACGACCTGCTGCACGAGCGTCTCGGCCTGCACGCCGACCTCACGGGCATGTCGTGGGGCGACGAGGACGAGGGCGACGCGGACCTCCTGCCGGAGCCGCTGGAGCTGGACACGTTCCACCTCGGCTTCCTGGTCGGACCGCCGGCCGGGACGTCGGACCTCTCGCTCGACTCCGTGCTCGACCTGGTCGAGCAGGGCGGCTCCGAGCTGGCGGGTCGGCTCGTCGAGGCCGGGTTCGTCGTGGACGGCTGGGGCGCCTCCCGCGGCGCGCCGTTCGACTTCGACGAGGACGAGGACGACGACGAGGGCGACGCGTGAGCGCGCCGTCCGACCACACGCAGATGCAGGTCGTCCGGGGGACGCCGGACGACGACGAGCTCGCGGCGCTCGTCGCCGGTCTGATGGCGGCCGCGTCGGAACGCGCCCGGCACGCCGAGGAGTCCGCGGACTCGGTGGCCGCACCGTGGGCTGACCGTCGCCGCACGATGCGAGGCGTACGCATCGACGCGATGCGCCCCGGGCCGGATGCCTGGCGCTGGAGCCTGCGCGCCTGAGGCGCCTGCGCGCCACGACGGCGACCACTGCACCCTGCCGTACTCACCAGTACCGTGGTCGCCGTGACGACGACGCCGATCTCTGGACCGCGGACGACCTCGACCATCGACGGGATCGCCGAGGCGTTCCTGACGCAGTACGCGGCGCTCGACCCGCTCGCGGCGACCGCGATCGGGATCTCGGGGCACGACCACGAGATGACGGACTTCTCGCCCGCCGGACTGGCCGAGCGCGCTGAGCTCGCACGGTCGACGCTCGCGACGCTCGAGGGCCTGACCCCGGTCGACTCCGTCGACGAGCTCACCCTCGCGGCGATGCGGGAGCGGCTGGGTCTTGCCGTCGAGCTGTACGACGCGGGCGAGGACCACCGCTACCTGAACAACATCGCCTCCCCCGTGCAGAACCTGCGGGACATCTTCGACGTCATGCCGACCGACACCGTCGAGGCCTGGTCGAACATCGCGGCGCGGCTGAACGCGATGCCGCTCGCGATCGACGGCTACATCGAGTCGCTGCGGCTGGGCGCCACGCTGTCCGGCGTCGCGCCCGCGCGGCAGGTCGAGGAGGCCGCGCGCCAGTCGGCCGAGCTGGCGGACCCCGAGGGGTCGTTCTTCACCGCGTTCATCACGGGCTCCCAGGTGGACGCGGTCCTCGACGAGTCGGCGGCGTGCTCGCTGGTGCGCGCCGAGCTCGAGCACGGCGCGACGGCGGCCCGGCAGGCGTACACCACGCTGGCCGCCTTCCTGCGCGACGAGCTCGCGCAGCTGGCGCCGGCGTCCGACGCGGCCGGGCGCGAGCGGTACGCGCTGTGGTCACGGCAGTTCCTCGGCGCGACCGTCGACCTCGACGAGACGTACCAGTGGGGTCTCGACGAGCTGGCGCGGGTCGTCGCGGAGCAGGAGGCCGTCGCGGCGCAGATCGCCGGGCCCGGTGCGAGCGTCGCCGACGCCGTCGCGGTGCTCGACAACGACCCGTCTCGCCTCCTGACGGGGACCGACGCCCTGCAGACGTGGATGCAGGAGACCGCGGACGCGGCGATCGAGGCCCTCGACGGCGCCCACTTCACGATCCCCGACGTCCTGCGCAGCCTGGAGTGCCGGATCGCACCCACCCAGAACGGCGGGATCTACTACACGCCCCCCAGCGAGGACTTCAGCCGTCCTGGGCGGATGTGGTGGTCGGTTCCCCCCGAGGTCACCACGTTCAACACCTGGCGGGAGAAGACGACGGTCTACCACGAGGGCGTTCCCGGGCATCACCTGCAGATCGGCTGGGCGGTGTGCGAGAGCGCGACGCTGAACCGGTGGCGCCGTCTGGCGTGCTGGACGTCGGGATACGGCGAGGGCTGGGCGCTCTACAGCGAGCGGCTCATGGCCGACCTCGGGTTCCTGGACGACCCGGGCGACCACCTCGGGATGCTCGACGGCCAGCGCATGCGCGCCGCCCGCGTCGTCTTCGACCTGGGCGTCCACCTGGGCCTGCCCGCTCCCGAGGAGTGGGGCGGCGGCACGTGGGACGCCGACAAGGGCTGGGAGTTCCTCAAGGCCAACGTCAACATGCCCGAGGCCTTCATCCGCTTCGAGTGGAACCGGTACCTCGGCTGGCCCGGGCAGGCACCGTCGTACAAGATCGGCCAGCGCCTGTGGGAGCAGACCCGCGACGAGGCCGCCGCCAAGGCGCACGCCGCCGGGGAAGAGTTCGACATCCGGGCGTTCCACGCCCGCGCGCTGAGCATGGGCGCGCTGCCGCTGGACGTGCTGAAGGCGGCCTTCGCCGGCTGACCCAGGACGTACGAGGGCCGGTGCCGCATCGCTGCGGCACCGGCCCTCGTCTCGTCCCGCGTCAGGCGACCAGGCGCGATCCGTACTTGACGACGATCGCGGTGACCATGAACAGCAGCACGGCGATCGTCACGAACCAGTCGTTACCGTTCGCGACGAAGCGCCGGGCACCCGGCCCGATGTCGATGACGCGGTCGCGGACGTTGATGCGGGTCAGGCCGGCCCAGACGAGCGTCGTCGTGGCCGTGATGAGTAGGCACCAGGGGCACAGCGCGCCGATGACGAAGTACGACCGGGCGAAGAGCCACCACGCGAACAGGAAGCCCACCGAGTAGATCGCCTGCGCGGAGAGCATGAACCAGCGCGGGAAGATCACGCCGCCGAGCATCGCGACTGCGATCGTGATGACGACCGACTCCGCCGCGATACCCAGGAACGCATTGGGGAAGAACTCACCGAGCAGGTGCGCCTCCCAGCGCGCCGCCACCGACTTGCAGTTGATCACCGCGTTGATACTGCAGCCCAGCTGGGCGTTCGGGTCGGCGGCGAGCTTGAGCGCGTCGATCGAGAGCACGAACGAGGCGAGCAGCCCCAGGGCGCCCGAGATGACCATCTCGAGCGCGGTGCGCGCCCGCCAGGCCTGCGTCGGAGGTTCGAGCAGCTCCGGGTCGAGGTCGTCGTCGTCGCCGTACCCGTAGTCCTCGTCGAGCTCGTCGAGGTCCGTCTCGGGGTCGTGGACGCCGCCCACACCCGTCGAAGACGAACCGGTCACGTCAGCCATCTGCTCTCCTCGTGCCCCTCGGGCCGGTCTCATCGCCCGCCCGTCGGGCCGGCGGTACCTCCCGCCGCGACCCGATGCTTGTGCCGCACCCATTCTGCCCTGCGCGCCTGTGCGTCCGGACCAGACCAAAGGTCCCGTCCCCGAAAGACTTGACCGGTACAGCATCCCTTGCTACTTTATCGGTACAGAGCACTTTCCGACGACGAGAACGAGGACATCATGTCGATGGACAGCCCTCAGCTCGGGCTCCTCTTCGGGCCGCCCGCCACCTACCAGGAGGCGCACAGCGCCGAGCCGCAGGCACCCGAGCTCGTGGTCCGGCACCGCCGGCCACCACGCACCCACCAGCCGCCGGCCGCCCGCACCAGGCGGTCGCTGGCAGACCTCCTCCACCACCTGGCCGATGCCGTCGCGCCCGCTTCAGCCCCCCAGGGCGGCACGGCGACGCGGTGACAAGCGCCCGGGCGACCTACCCTGTCCCGCATGGAGCGGAACAGGGTGTCGTCGTGCCCGCAGCACCGCACGGGCTCGAGCCGCGCGTCGACGCGCCCCGGGACGGCGGTGACCCCGTGGCGCGCGTGACGCTCCAGACCATCGCGGACCGGGTCGGCGTGAGCCGCATGACGGTCTCCAACGCGTTCTCGCGGCCCGACCAGCTGTCGGCGGAGATGCGGCGCACGATCCTCGACGCGGCCGCGGAGCTCGGCTACGTCGGGCCGGACCCCTCGGCGCGCGCACTGGCACGCGGAACGACGGGTGCCGTCGGCGTCCTGCTGACCGAGTCGGTCGGTGCCGCCTTCCGCGACCCCATCGCGGCCGCGTTCTTCGGGGCGGTCGCCGAGGAGCTCGCGCCGACCGGCCTGGCGCTGGTGCTCCTGCCGGCGACCGGCGCGGAGGGGATGATCCCGGCTCGCGACATCCCGATGGACGCCGCGCTCGTCTACGGGTGCGCGGCCGACTACCCCGCCGTGGACTGGCTCGAACGGCGCAGGCTGCCACTCGTCTTCGTCGACGGCGACCCCAGGCCGGGTGCGGCCAGCGTGATCCTCGACGAGCGTGAGGGCGCCAGGCTCGCCGCCCAGCACCTGCTCGACCTGGGGCACCGCCGGGTCGCCACGTTCACCATGAACGTCTCGGTCCCGCCCGGCTGGGCGCCTGACGTGACCGCGGCAGCGAGCGGGTTCGTCGCCCGCGAGCGCCAGCTCGGCTGGGTGGAGACCCTCGGCGCGGGCGGCGTCACGCCGGTCACCTACGAGGTGTTCGACAACATGGAGCCGTACATCTCCGAGGGCGCCAAGGGCCTGTTCGCGGGCGACACCGTTCCGACGGCGGTCCTGTGCTTCTCCGACCTGATGGCCGCCGCGGTGGTGCACGCGGCCGAGGAGGCCGGACTGCGCGTCCCCGAGGACGTGTCGGTGATCGGGTACGACGACGTCCCGCTCGCCCGTCGTCTGCGCCCCACCCTGACCACGGTCCGGCAGGACTTCGAGGCCAAGGGCAAGGCCGCCGCCGCCGCGCTCACCCAGTCGATCGGCCGCGGACGCGCGGGCAGCGCCCCCGACGCGGCGCAGCACATGGTCCCGGTCACCCTCGTCGTCCGCGAGAGCACGGCCCCGCCACCCGGCTGACCGTCCAGCCGACCGTCCACCCTGCCGGGCGACGGCATAGGCTCCCGTCCCGTGACCCGACTGCTCCTCGCCTCTGCCTCGCCCGCCCGACGCGCCACGCTCGTCGCGGCCGGCATCGACCCTCTCGTGGCGGTCTCGGACGTGGACGAGGTCGCCGCGCTGGCCGCAGCGCAGACCCGGTTCGGCACCCTCGATGCCGCGGACGCGGTGCTGCTGCTCGCGCAGGCCAAGGTCGAGGACGTGTCGCGGAACCTGCCCGAGGAGCTCGAGGACGCAGACGACCTGCTGCTCCTCGGCTGCGACTCGATGCTCGAGCTCGACGGCGAGATCCACGGCAAGCCGGTCGACGCGGCCGAGGCGACGAGCCGCTGGCGCGCGATGCGCGGGAAGACCGGCGTCCTGCACACCGGGCACTGGCTCATGGACGAGCGCGCGACCCCGGCGATGCTCGGCGCGACGTCGTCGACCGTCGTGACGTTCGCGGACCTGTCCGACGACGAGATCGACGCCTACGTGGCCACCGGCGAACCTCTCTCGGTCGCGGGCGCGTTCACGGTCGACGGGCTGGGCGGTCCGTTCGTCGAGAAGATCGACGGCGACCACCACGGAGTCGTCGGGATCAGCCTGCCGCTGCTGCGCGAGCTCCTGCTCGAGGTCGGCGTGAGCATCCCCGATCTGTGGCGTCGGCCCTGATTCTTGTCCGTTGACGACAATCGGCGCACGGAACGTCGGCTTCCTCAGGTGCGTCGTCGTCGGATTCCTACAAGAACGTGCCCACAAGCCTTGGCCGGTTCCCCAATCTTGCCGGGGCACGCGCCGCGGGCACGAGCCGTTGGCCCGCTCCGCGTTACGGTGAGCCGTGCCCGTCATCTCCAAGGTCCTCATCGCCAACCGCGGTGAGATCGCCGTCCGCATCGCCCGTGCCTGTCGCGACGCGTCGATCGGCTCCGTCGCCGTCTACGCCGACACCGACCGGGAGGCCCTGCACGTCCGCATCGCCGACGAGGCGTTCGCGCTCGGCGGCTCCCGCGCCGCGGAGACCTACCTCGACATCAGCAAGCTCCTCGACGTCGCCCGACGCTCCGGCGCCGACGCCGTGCACCCGGGCTACGGCTTCCTCGCGGAGAACGCGGCGTTCGCCACCGCGGTCATCGAGGCCGGCCTGGTCTGGATCGGTCCGCCGCCGTCGGCCATCGAGTCGCTCGGGGACAAGGTCAGCGCGCGCCACATCGCGCAGCGTGCGGGCGCGCCCCTGGTGGCCGGCACCCCTGATCCCGTCGAGGGCGTCGACGAGATCCACGCGTTCGCCGCGGAGCACGGCATGCCGATCGCGATCAAGGCGGCGTTCGGCGGCGGCGGCCGCGGCCTGAAGGTGGCCCGCAGCGTCGACGAGATCGACGAGATGTTCGAGTCGGCGGTCCGCGAGGCCGTCGCGGCGTTCGGTCGCGGCGAGTGCTTCGTCGAGCGGTACCTGGACCGGCCGCGGCACGTCGAGACGCAGTGCCTGGCCGACGAGCACGGCACGGTCGTCGTCGTCTCGACGCGCGACTGCTCGCTCCAGCGCCGTCACCAGAAGCTGGTCGAGGAGGCGCCCGCACCGTTCCTCACCGACGAGCAGAACGAGCAGCTCGTCGAGTCGTCCAAGGCGATCCTGCGCGAGGCCGGCTACGTCGGCGCCGGCACCTGCGAGTTCCTCGTGGCGGCCGACGGCACGATCTCGTTCCTCGAGGTCAACACGCGCCTGCAGGTCGAGCACCCGGTCACCGAGGAGGTCAGCGGCATCGACCTCGTGCGCGAGCAGCTGCGCATCGCGGCGGGCGAGCCCCTCGGCTACGACTCCGTCCCCACGCGCGGGCACTCGATCGAGTTCCGCATCAATGGCGAGGACCCGGCCGCGGGCTTCCTGCCGGCGCCCGGCAAGATCACCACGCTGCGCCTGCCGACGGGTCCAGGCGTGCGCGTCGACTCGGGCGTGGTCGAGGGTGACAGCGTCTCGGGCCTGTTCGACTCGATGATCGCCAAGGTCATCGTCACCGGCGCCGACCGGCCGCAGGCCCTGGCCCGCGCCCGCCGCGCGCTCGCCGAGCTCGAGGTGGTCGGCATCCCGACCGTCGTCCCGTTCCACCGGGCCGTGCTCGACGCCAAGGCGTTCGCACCCGCCGACCCCGACGAGGCGTTCACCGTCCACACGCGCTGGATCGAGACCGAGTTCGCGGAGACCGTCGCGGCGCTCGGTGCGTCCGCGCCCGCTGCGCCGGTCGAGGAGGACGACGAGCCTGCCGTGCTGGAGCGGGTCGTCGTCGAGGTCGGCGGCAAGCGCATCGAGGTCGTCCTGCCCGCGGCTCTCGCGCTCGGTCGCCCGGGCACGGCTGGTCGAGGGTCGGCCGGTCCCGGCGCACGCCGCCCGGTCCGTCGCGCGGCCCGCACGGCGTCGGCCAGCGGCACCACCCTCGCGTCGCCGATGCAGGGCACGATCGTCAAGGTCGCCGTCGCGGAAGGCGCAGAGGTGGCCGAGGGCGACCTCGTCGTCGTGCTCGAGGCGATGAAGATGGAGCAGCCGCTGCTCGCGCACCGTGCCGGCACCGTGACGTCGCTGACCGCGGGCGTCGGTTCGAGCGTCAGCGCGGGAACGGCCATCTGCGAGATCGTCGGCTGAGCTTGTCCCCTGATGCGCTGCCGGTGCCGCCGCACCGACCTCGCCAGCCTGGTGACGGCTGGGTCGAGTGCGGCTGCGGCCTTCGGCACTGGGGCCTGTTCGGCGCCGCAGGGCTGCTGCTCGCGCGTCGCGACGACGACGGCCTCGCCACCGCGGTCGTGCTGCAGCACCGCGTCGAGTGGAGCCACCACGGCGGGACGTGGGGAGTCCCCGGTGGCGCCCGGCTGCCTGACGAGGACGTGGTCACGGCCGCGCTGCGCGAGGCCGCCGAGGAAGCCGGCATCGACCCGGTGGCCGTGCGCGTGCGGGGCCAGCACGTCCTGCAGCATCCCGACTGGTCGTACACGACCGTCCTGGCCGACGAGGTCTCCCCCGTGCACCCCGCGGTCACCGACGCCGAGAGCCTCGAGCTGCGCTGGGTACCCGCGGACGACGTGGCGGCGCTCCCGCTGCTGCCTGCGTTCGCCGACGCGTGGCCGACCCTGCGGGTCCAGCTCGACCGGTGACGGGCGTCACGGTCCGGATTCCCGGAGCGGCCTCGCACTGAGGACACCCTAAGGAGTAAGGTCCACCAAAGTGAGGTGAGCCTGTCCTCCTTCACGGTCGCACCGCCACTGCCTCACAGCCCCCGACGGAAGCTCCCATGGTCGCCAACTACCTCATCGGTCTGCGCGAAGGCCTCGAAGCCGCGCTCGTCGTCAGCATCCTCGTGGCCTACCTCGTCAAGTCCGAGCGCCGCGACCAGCTGCCGGCGCTGTGGACCGGAGTCGCCGCTGCCGTCCTGATCGCACTCGGCTTCGGCGCGCTGCTGACCTTCGGGCCGCAGGGGCTGTCGTTCGAGGCGCAGGAGGCCATCGGCGGGATCCTGTCCATCGCCGCGGTCGGCCTGATCACGTGGATGATCTTCTGGATGGCCAAGACCGCCCGCTACATGAAGTCGGGGCTGCACCACAAGCTCGACGACGCCATCGGCGGCGGTCAGAAGGCCGTGTTCGTCGTCGCCCTCCTCGCCGTCGGGCGCGAGGGCCTGGAGACCGCCCTGTTCCTGTGGGCCGGCGCGCAGGCGACCAGCGGCAACATCCCCGGCAGCACCCCGAACTCGGGGCCGCTCGTGGGTGCCGCCCTCGGGCTGGCCACGGCCGTGCTGCTCGGCTGGCTCGTCTACCGCGGCGCGCTGAAGCTCAACCTGCGGACGTTCTTCGCCTGGACCGGGCTCTTCCTCATCGTCGTCGCCGCGGGCGTCCTGTCGTACGGCGTCCACGACCTGCAGGAGGCCGGGATCCTGCCCGGCCTGAACAACCTCGCGTTCGACGTGTCGTCGACCGTCCCGCCGAGCAGCTGGTACGGGTCGCTTCTGAAGGGCGTCTTCAACTTCTCGCCCGCGACGACCTGGCTCCAGGCGTTCGCCTGGCTGGCCTACATCGTCCCGACGCTCTACTTCTTCATCCGCACCACCTGGGGCAACGTGCCGTCCCGCCCGGCCGCCGCTCCTGCGGTCGCCGTCACCGCAGCCTGACACCACGCGCTCACACCCGTCTCGAAGGAGACCCATGTCCCACAGTCACGCCCGGACCGCCACGCTGGTTGCCGGACTGGCCGCGCTCGTGCTCCCGCTCACCGCGTGCGTCTCCAACGACACCGCCGGTGCTGGCCCCAGCTCCTCGGCCGGGACGCTCACCGTGACGTCCACGGCCGACGCGTGCGACGTGTCGGCGGACACCGCTCCCTCGGGCACCCTGCAGTTCTCCGTCACTAACGGCGGGGACGACGTGACCGAGTTCTACCTGCTGGGCGAGGACGGCCTGCGCGTGATCTCCGAGGTCGAGAACGTCGGCCCCGGCCTCAGCCGCGACCTCGTCGTCCAGGTCAAGCCGGGCACGTACTACGCCGCGTGCAAGCCCGGCATGGTCGGCGACGGCATCCGGTCCGAGTTCACCGTGACAGACTCCGGCACCGAGGTCGGCCCGACGGGCGACACCGCCGACCAGATCGCCGCCGCCGAGGCCCAGTACGTCGCCTACGTGAAGGACCAGGTGGGCGCGCTCATCACCGGCACACAGGCGTTCGCCGACGCCTACACCTCGGGTGACGACGAGACCGCGCGCAGCCTGTACGCGGACACGCGCGTGCACTGGGAGCGAGTCGAGCCCGTCGCCGAGTCGTTCGGTGACCTGGACCCGCTGCTCGACCTGCGCGAGGCCGACGTCGAGGAGGGGGCCACCTGGAGCGGCTGGCACATGGCCGAGAAGGACCTGTGGCAGCCCACGCCCGAGGCGAACGGTGGCGTCGCGTACGTGCCGCTGACGCAGGAGCAGCGTGACCTGGTCGCGTCCGAGATGGTCGCCAACACCCAGAAGCTCGTCGACGAGGTCAACGCCCCCGACTTCACGTTCGAGGCGTTCCAGATCGCGAATGGCTCCAAGGAGCTGCTCGACGAGGTCGCCACGGGCAAGGTCACCGGCGAGGAGGAGATCTGGTCGCACACCGACCTCTGGGACTTCCAGGCGAACGTCGACGGTGCACGCGTGGGCTATGAGACGCTCTCCGACGTCGTCACGGCGCAGGACCCGGACCTCGCCACGGAGCTGGAGTCGCGGTTCGCCGAGCTGCAGACGCTCCTGACCGAGCAGGGTTCCGTCGAGGACGGCTTCACCTACTACGACCAGCTGTCGGACGCGCAGGTCAAGGCGCTCGCTGCGGCCGTCGACGCGCTCGCCGAGCCGCTGTCGCAGCTCACCGCCACCGTGACCAGCTGACGCCGGTCCTCTACCGCTAGGAGTCACGTGTCCGCCCCCACGGACCCGTCCGACACCCCGGACACCGAGCCCGCCGACCCGACCGAGCGTGCCCGCCTCTCACGGCGCGGCTTCCTCGGGCTGGGCGGCGGGCTCGCCGTCGGTCTCGCCGCCGCCACCGGCTTCGGCGTCGGCCGCGCGACGGCACCGGCGCCCACCACGACGAGCGGGAGCCCGGGCACCTACCCGTTCACGGGCGTGCACCAGGCCGGCATCGTGACACCCGCGCAGGACCGGCTCTACCTCGCCGCGTTCGACCTGACGACCACCTCGCGCGACGAGCTGATCGCGCTGCTGCGCCGCTGGACCACGATCGCGGCACGGCTCACGCAGGGGATGTCGGCCGGTCCGTTCGGCCCCGCGTCCGGACCGTACGACGCACCGCCGGACGACACCGGTGAGGCGGCCGACCTGCTGCCGGCCGGGCTGACGATCACGTTCGGCTTCGGCCGGTCGATGTTCGTCGGCACCCCCTCCGCCGACGGGACGCCGGGCGAGGACCGGTTCGGGCTCGCCGACAGGCTCCCCGACGGACTGGTCGAGCTCCCGCACTTCGCCGCAGACGACCTCGACCCCGCCCGCAGCGACGGCGACATCGTCGTGCAGGCCTGCGCCGACGACCCGCAGATCGCCGTCCACGCGATCCGCAACCTGTCCCGTGCGGCGTTCGGGACCGCGACGATCCGCTGGACCCAGCTCGGCTACGGCCGTACGTCGTCGACGAGCACCGCCCAGCTCACCCCGCGCAACCTGTTCGGGTTCAAGGACGGCACCGCGAACGTCAAGGCCGAGGAGACCGACGCGCTCGAGGATCACGTCTGGGTCCCCTCGGGCGACCTCACCCCGGAGTCGTCGTGGCTCGCTGGCGGCTCCTACCTCGTGGCCCGCCGGATCCGGATGCGCATCGAGACGTGGGACCGCACCTCGCTCCGCGAGCAGGAGGGACTGGTCGGTCGGACGAAGGGCGTCGGGGCACCGCTGTCGGGCGGCACCGAGTTCACCGAGCCGGACTTCACCGCACAGGGCGGTGACGGCAAGCCACTGATCGCGGTCGACTCGCACGTCCGCCTCGCGCACCCGACCGAGAACAAGGGTGTGCGGATGCTGCGCCGTGGGTACAACTTCACGGACGGCAACGACAGCCTCGGGCGCCTCGACGCCGGGCTTTTCTTCCTGGCGTTCGTCAAGGACCCGCGCACGCACTACATCCCGATGCAGTCGGCACTGTCGAGCAAGGACAGCCTCATGGAGTACTTGACCCACACGGCGTCGGGCCTCTTCGCGGTACCGCCCGGACTGCCGGACGACACGCTCGTCCTGGGCGCGGACGGCACGCCGGTGACCACCGACGACAGCCCGTACGTCGGCCAGGGCCTGTTCGCCTGACCACGGGGGTACTCTGCCGCGCGTGACGACTGAGGCGCCGGCGCGCACGCCGCTCGACGCAGGCACGCCCACGCGCGTGTGGCTCGTCGCGATCCTGACGGTCCTGGCGCTCGAGATGGTCCGTGCCAGCGGCCCCCTGCTCGACCGGGCGTTCGCGGTGGGCACGGTCGACGCCGCACTCGCCTCCCTGGGCACGTACGCGGGTGCGGGCGTGGTCGTCGCTGTCGTGCTCCTGGTCGTCGGCTGCACCTCGGGGACTCCGGACTCGCGTGCGCTCCTGCTCGGCTCGGCGGTTCTCGCGGTGCTGCGCGTCGTCCTCCAGGGTCTCGACGGGATCGCGCTGGACGTCGTCGGCCTCGTGACCGTCGCGATCGCCGTCGGGGTGCTCACGCTCGGCGTCGCGTTCGTGGCGGGGCGCCCCTCGGGCGGGCGGCAGGCAGCCGTCGGGCTCGTCATCGGGTGCGGCCTGTCCGTGGGGCTGCAGCTGCTGCTAGGCACGTGGGACGCGCTGTGGCAGCCGGGCTGGTCGGGGTGGATCGTCGCCGTGGCGCTCGGCGTCTCCGTGCTCGGCACGGCCCGCGGCCTCGCGGCGTTCACCACCGCCGCGTCCGAGCCGACCGGCCGGCCACGACGCCTCTGGGCTCTCGGGCCGTTCCTCGCGCTCGCGGCGATGATCGTCGCCAACCCCGCGTTCGCGGCCTCGCAGTCCGGAACCTCGCTGCGTACCGCCGGGATCGTGCTGGTCGCCACGAACTTCGTCGGGGCGAGCGTGCTGCTCCGGCCCGCCCAGTGGACGGCACCGTGGCGGGTGGGTGCCGCCGCGCTCCTCGTCCTCGGTGTGGGTGGTGCGCTCTGGCTGACGGACTTCTGGGCGCTCGTCGCGATCGCGGTGCTCGAGGTGTGCGTCGGCGTCGTGCTCGCCGCGGCGCTGAGCGCGCACCGGCCGGCACCGCGCGGCATCCCCCGGACGGCCTTCGCCACGCTCGCCGTCGGTGTGCTCACGATCGCGCCGCTGCTGGTCTACATGCTCGACTACGACGTGCCGCTGCCCGTCGACAACGCGTGGGTCGTCGTCGTGACCTCGATCGCGCTCGCCCTGTCGGGGCTGCGCCGCCGCACGCCCCTTGCCGGCTCGTCGGAACGGCTCCCCCGCAGCATGGCCTCGGTCCAGCTCCTGCTGCTGCCCGCGCTCGTGCTCGCCGCGATCGGCCTCGTCGCGCTGCGTCCGCCGACAGTCCCCGCGCAGGCCGCCGACGGCTCCCTCACGCTCGTCGACTGGAACCTGCACTACGGCGTCTCACCGCTGACGGCCGTCGACCTCGAGGGCATCGCGCAGACGATCGAGGCGCAGGACGCCGACGTCGTGACGCTGCAGGAGGTGGAGCGCGGCTGGATCTTCGGCGGCGGCGCCGACATGGCCACGTGGTTGTCCCACCGGCTCGGCATGACCATCGAGTTTGCCCCCGCGGCCGACCGTCAGTTCGGCAACGCGGTGCTCTCGCGGTCAGGCATGACCGACGTCGCGATCCACGACCTGCCCTACGGGGACGGCCCCCAGAACCGCTCGGCGCTGGCGACGACCGTGACGACGCCGTCCGGGCCGCTGCGCGTGACGTCGGTCCACCTGCAGCACCGCGCGTCGAACACCCCGACCCGGCTCGACCAGCTCGCAGCGCTCGCCGACGCCGAGACCGTGACGCCGCCCGCCCTGCTCGCGGGTGACCTCAACGCGACGCCCGGCTCGCCGGAGGTCACGTTCCTCACGGACGCCGGCTGGGTCAGCGCGATCGACGTCGCCGGCGACCCGGACGCGCTCACCTCGACGTCGACCGATCCGACCGAGCGCATCGACTGGATCTTCGGCCAGGGCGTCACGTTCGAGTCCGCCGAGGTGCTCACCGGCCAGACGGAGTCCGACCACCTCCCGGTCGTCGCCCGCTTCACCCTGGGCAGCTGACACGCGCGATCGACGCCCACCCACGCGTGCGCCCGAGAACACACTTGTCGACGCCATCGAGCCGTTTGGCGTAGACAACTCTGTTCTCGGCACTCGGTCTCGGGCCAGTGCTTGTTGGTCGGCCTGACCCTGCGCTCCGCTACGGGCGGGTGGCGCTTCGCGGCCCCCACCCTTCGCTGCGCTCCGGCTCAGTCCTCCGAGTCAGTCCTCGATGCGGTGGTGGAGCATGCGTGCCACCTCGGCGATCGTGCCCGAGTACGAGGGGTACACCGTGGACGTCTCGGCGATCTGGTCGGTGGTCAGGCGATAGGTCGCTGCGAGGGCGAGCGGGAAGATCGACTCGCTCGCCCGCGGACCGACGATGACCGCACCGACCACGACGCCCGAGCCGGCGTGCGCGAAGATCTTGATGAACCCGTCGCGGACGCCGAGCATCTTGGCGCGCGGGTTGCGGGACAGCGGGAGCATGCTGACCGAGTACTTGACGCCCATCTCCTGCATCCGGGCCTCGGACAGACCGACGGTCGCGATCTCGGGCATCGTGAAGATGTTCGACGACACACCACGCAACGAGAGCGGGGTGACGGCGTCGCCGAGCGCGTGCGCCATCGCGAGGCGCCCCTGCATGGCCGCAACGGACGCGAGCGGCAGGACCCCGGTCACGTCGCCCGCGGCGTAGATGCCGCGGACGTTGGTGCGCGAGACCTTGTCGACCTCGATGTGCCCGGACGCCGTGAGGCGCACGCCCGCCTCCTCCAGCCCGAACCCGTGCGAGCTCGGGATCGAGCCGACGGCGAACAGGACGTGCGAGCCCTCGACGACGCGCCCGTCGGCCAGGGTGACCTCGACGCCGTCGGCGGTGCGCACCGCGCCGGAGGCGCGCGACTGGGACATGACGGTCATGCCGCGGGTCTTGAACACGTCCTCGAGCAGCTGGGCGGCGTCGGCGTCCTCGCCGGGCAGGACCCGGTCGCGGCTGGAGACGAGCACGACCTCGGCGCCGAGCGACGTGTAGGCGCCGGCGAACTCGGCGCCCGTGACGCCCGAGCCGACGACGATCAGCTTCCTCGGCAGCTCGGCCAGGTCGTACAGCTGCGTCCAGGTGAGGATGCGCTCGCCGTCCGGCTGCGCCTCCGGCAGCATCCGCGGCGTGGCGCCCGTCGAGACGAGGATGACGTCCGCATCCAGGACGAGGTCGTCGGCGCCCTCGGGGGTGCTCACCAGCACGCGCGACGGTCCGTCGAGGCGGCCGCGCCCGAGCACGATCCGGACGCCCTCCCGCTCGAGGCGCGCGCGGATGTCCGCGGACTGCGCGGCCGCGAGCGCCTTGACGCGGGTGTTGACGGCGGCGAGATCGATGCGGTGCCGCAAGCCGTCGACACCGGCGCCCTCGAGCGGGGTGCCGTCGAGCCGGATGCCCAGCTCGGGCGCGCGGTCCGCGATCGTCATCCACTCGGCGGTCGCGATGAGCGTCTTGGACGGGACGACGTCGGTGAGGACGGCGGCGCCCCCGAACCCGGCGGCCTCGACGACGGTGACGTCCGCGCCGAGGCGACGACCGACGAGCGCCGCCTCGTACCCACCGGGTCCACCGCCGATGACGACGACGCGGGTGACGGCCAGGTCCTGCGACGGGGTGCTCACAGCAATCCATTCTGCCGTTCCGGCCCGCTGCGTCCACCGGGCTAGCCTTCGACCATGAGCGACGTCACATCCCTGGACGACCCGACCACCGACCCGTTCGAGATCGCGCGAGCCGCCGCGGGCTACATCGCACGCGCCACCGGCGTCCCGAAGCACGACGTCGCGCTCGTGCTCGGCTCAGGCTGGGGCGGCGCGGCCGACCTGCTGGGCGAGACCGTCGCAGAGCTGGCGAGCCACGACGTCCCCGGGTTCTCCGCGCCCGCCGTGGTCGGTCACGTGGGCACCATCAGGTCGATCCGCATCGCAGGAACCGACAAGCACGCCCTCGTCCTCGGCAGCCGGACGCACCTGTACGAGGGCCGCGGGGTGCGGCGCGTGGTGCACGGCGTGCGCACGGCTGCGGCGACCGGCGCGGGCACTGTCGTGCTCACCAACGGCTGCGGTGGCTTGAACCTTGCGTGGGGCCCGGGCACCCCGGTCCTGATCAGCGACCACATCAACCTCACGGCGACCTCCCCGCTTGAGGGTGCGACGTTCGTCGACCTGACGGACCTGTACTCGCCGCGACTGCGTGCCCTCGCCCGCGAGGTCGACCCGACGCTCGACCAGGGCGTCTACGTGCAGTTCCCGGGGCCGCACTACGAGACCCCGGCCGAGGTCAAGATGGCCGGCGTCGTCGGCGGCGACCTGGTCGGCATGTCCACGACGCTCGAAGCGATCGCGGCCCGGCACGCCGGCCTCGAGATCCTCGGCATCTCGCTCGTCACCAACCTCGCGGCGGGCATCAGCCCCGTCCCTCTCAGCCACGCGGAGGTGATCGAGGCGGGCGCCGCGGCCGGTCCACGGATCAGCGCGCTGCTGGCCGAGATCGTCCGACGCCTCTGACGGGAGGCTCGCGGGGACCTGAGTGAGCGTCCACCCGGGCGCGTGAGTAGTTTGGGCCCATGACCGGCAACGATGCGTGGGAAGACCTCGAGGCGCGCGTGCGGACCTGGATCGAGGACGACCCCGATCCCCAGACAGCAGACGAGCTGCGCGCACTGCTCACCCTGGCCGTCGCGGACCAGCCCGACCTCCCCGAGCCTGACCCCTCGCAGCGGCAGGTGATCGACGCGCGCAACGCGGCCCGCACCGAGCTGGCCGACAGGTTCAGCGGGCTGCTGCAGTTCGGCACCGCTGGCCTGCGCGGGCGGCTCGGCGGTGGCCCGCACCGGATGAACCGCGCGGTGGTGATCCGCGCCGCATCGGGCCTCGCGGACTACCTGCTGGGCGAGCTCGACGGCGTGCACCCCCAGCCGCGGGTCGTCATCGGGTACGACGCGCGCCACAAGTCGATCGACTTCGCGCGCGACTCGGCGGCGGTGCTGACGGCGGTCGGCATCGAGGTGCTGGTCCTGCCCGAGTCGCTGCCGACGCCCGTCCTGGCGTTCGCGGTGCGACACCTGAACGCGGACGCCGGGATCATGGTCACGGCGTCGCACAACCCGCGCGAGGACAACGGCTACAAGGTCTACCTCGGTGGCCGGGTGGTCACCGACTCCGGCCAGGGTTCGCAGATCGTCCCGCCGGCCGACGCCGCGATCGCCGCGGAGATCGCGCACGTCCCGTCCGTCGCGTCGGTCCCGCGGACGAGCAACGGCTGGACCGTCCTGGGCTTCGACGTGCTCGACGCCTACGTGGACGCGGTCGTCGCCCTGGCGCCCACCGACGAGACGAGCCGCGCAGCGGCGTCGAGGCTCAAGATCGTGCTCACGCCCATGCACGGCGTCGGGGGCGAGGTCGCGCAGCGGGTGCTCACCCGGGCCGGGTTCGGCCGCGTGCTCGTCGTGCCCGAGCAGTTCGAGCCGAACCCCGACTTCCCGTCCATCGCGTTCCCCAACCCCGAGGAGCCGGGCGCCATCGACATGGCGACGGGCCTCGCCAGCGACGAGGGCGCGGACATCGTGATCGCGCTCGACCCGGATGCGGACCGGTGCGCCGTGGCGGTGCGGGACCCGCGGCACCGCACCTACCGCGGTCCGGACACGGCCGAGGCCGAGGGCTGGCGCATGCTGCACGGCGACGAGACCGGCGCGCTCCTGGGCACGGCGATGGCGGCGCGATGGCTGGCCGCGGACGCCGAACCGGACGCTGCGACGCCGACGTTCGCCAGCTCGATCGTCTCGTCGCGCCTGCTCGGCAAGATCGCGCGGTCGGCGGGCCTCGGCTACGCGCAGACGCTCACGGGGTTCAAGTGGATCTCCCGGGTCGACGGCCTCGCGTTCGGCTACGAGGAGGCCCTCGGCTACTGCGTCGACCCCGCGAACGTGCGCGACAAGGACGGTATCTCCGCGGCGCTGCTGATGGCGGGCGTCGCCGCCCGGCTGCACGCCGAGGGACGCACGCTGATCGACGCGCTCGACGACATCGCCCGTACGCACGACCTCTACCTGACCGATCAGGTCTCGGCCCGCTTCGCCGACCAGTCCGAGATCCTGCCCCTGGTGCACTCGCTCAAGCGCACACCCCCGCACGTGCTCGGCGGTTCGCGGGTCTCCGAGGTCGTGGACCTGGCCAGCGGCACCGAGGACGACCGCGACGGTCTCCCCGCCACCGAGGGCCTGCGCTTCCTGACGCAGGACGGGACCCGCGTCGTCGTCCGGCCCAGCGGGACTGAACCGAAGATCAAGGCCTATCTCGAGGTGATCCAGCCGGTCCCGGTGCACGCCGACGAGCACGCCGTCAGCCAGGCGCGCACCGCGGCCCGGACGCGCCTGGACGCCGTCGCAGCCGACATCCGGGTCGCTCTCGGCATCTAGGTGCATCCGGTGCGCTCGAAGGCCCGCGGATGAGCGAAGATCTATGAGTGAGGAACAGCGAGGACCACGCATGACCGGAACCCAGATCGCCCCCGCGGAGCACGCTCTCGCGCTGATCGGCGGCGAGGCCAACGACGCCAACCTCCGCCGCTACCTGCACGGGATCCCGGGCGTCGACGCGGTCGGCCTCGAGCAGCGTGCCGCTGGGCTCGGCACGCGGTCGATCAAGACGACGTCGAAGGCCTGGGCACTGGACCGGATCATCGGCCTCATCGACCTGACGACCCTCGAGGGCGCCGACACGCCCGGCAAGGTGCGCTCCCTCGTCGCCAAGGCTGTGACTCCCGACGCCGCCGACCCCGGCTGCCCGCGGGTCGCCGCAGTCTGCGTGTACGGCGACATGGTGCCGCACGCGGTGGAGGCGCTCGGCGCCCTGCACGGCGACCCCGCGAAGGGCGGCATCGCGGTCGCCGCTGTCGCGACCGCCTTCCCGAGCGGGCGCGCGTCGCGCTCGATCAAGCTCGAGGACACCGCCGACGCCGTGGCCGCGGGTGCCGACGAGATCGACATGGTCATCGACCGCGGCGCGTTCCTGGCGGGCCGGTACGGGCAGGTCTACGACGAGATCGTCGCCGTGAAGGAAGCCTGCCGACGAGCCGACGGCACGTACGCCCACCTCAAGGTGATCCTCGAGACCGGCGAGCTGAACACGTACGACAACGTCCGGCGGGCCAGCTGGCTCGGGATCCTGGGCGGCGGCGACTTCATCAAGACGTCCACCGGCAAGGTCGCCCCCGCGGCCACGCTCCCGGTGACCCTGCTGATGCTCGAGGTCGTGCGCGACTGGGCCCGGCTGACCGGGCAGCAGATCGGCGTGAAGCCCGCCGGTGGCATCCGCGCGTCGAAGGACGCGATCAAGTACCTGGTGACCGTCGCCGAGACGGTCGGCGAGGAGTGGCTCACGCCGCACCTGTTCCGGTTCGGCGCGTCGAGCCTGCTCAACGACGTGCTCCTGCAGCGCCAGAAGATGACGACCGGCCACTACTCCGGTCCCGACTACGTCACGATCGACTGAGGCCCCCTGATGACATTCCTCGAGTACGCCCCGGCGCCGGAGTCGCAGGCGATCCTCAACCTGCGCAGCGAGTACGGACTGTTCATCGGTGGCGAGTTCCGGCCGGGCGGCGGTGCGCCGTTCTCCTCGATCAACCCCGCGACCGAGAAGCACATCACGACGATCGCGCACGCGAACGAGGCTGACGTCGACGCCGCCGTCGCCGCGGCGCGCAAGGCGTACGAGAAGACCTGGTCCCGCCTGTCCGGCGCCGACCGCGGCAAGTACCTCTTCCGCATCGCCCGCCTGCTCCAGGAGCGGGCCCGCGAGCTCGCCGTCGCAGAGAGCCTGGACAACGGGAAGCCGATCAAGGAGAGCCGGGACGTCGACATCCCCCTGGTCGCCGCGTGGTTCTTCTACTACGCCGGCTGGGCGGACAAGCTCGACCACGTCGGACTCGGCTCGTCGCCTGCTGCCCGGGGCGTCGCCGCGCAGATCATCCCGTGGAACTTCCCGCTGCTGATGCTCGCCTGGAAGATCGCACCCGCGCTCGCCGCGGGCAACACGGTGGTGCTCAAGCCCGCGGAGACGACGTCTCTGACGGCGCTGCTGTTCGCCGAGATCGTGCAGCAGGCCGACCTGCCCCCCGGTGTCGTCAACATCATCACGGGCGCGGGAGACTCCGGCATCCCGCTGGTGGGGCACCCGGACGTGGACATCGTCGCCTTCACCGGCTCGACCCCCGTCGGGCGCGCGATCGCCAAGAGCACGGCCGGCACGCGCAAGAAGGTCATCCTCGAGCTGGGCGGCAAGGCAGCGAACATCGTCTTCGACGACGCGCCCATCGACCAGGCGATCGAAGGCATCGTCAACGGCATCTTCTTCAACCAGGGGCACGTCTGCTGCGCGGGAAGCCGCCTGCTGGTCCAGGAGTCGGTGCACGACGAGGTCGTGGACCGCCTCAAGGCGCGTCTGTCGACGTTGCGCCTGGGCGACCCGCTCGACAAGAACACCGACATCGGGGCGATCAACAGCGCGAGCCAGCTCGAGCGCATCCGCGAGCTGAGCGACATCGGGGAGGCGGAGGGGGCCGAGCGGTGGACGGCGGCGTGCGAGATCCCGGCCAACGGGTTCTGGTTCGCGCCGACGATCTTCACCAACGTGTCGACGAGCCACCGGATCGCCCGCGAGGAGATCTTCGGCCCCGTGCTGTCGGTGCTGACGTTCCGGACGCCGGCCGAGGCGGTCGCCAAGGCGAACAACACCCCCTTCGGTCTGTCGGCGGGCATCTGGACCGACAAGGGCAGCCGCATCCTGGCCGTCGCCGACAAGCTCCGCGCCGGCGTGATCTGGGCCAACACGTTCAACCGGTTCGACCCGTCGAGCCCCTTCGGCGGCTACAAGGAGTCGGGCTACGGCCGCGAGGGCGGCCGGCACGGCATCGCCGCCTACCTGTCCTCGAACGGAGCCACGAAGTGAGTCGCCTGGCCGTGCCCAAGACGTACAAGCTGTACATCGGCGGGGCCTTCCCCCGCAGCGAGTCCGGGCGCACCTACGAGGTCACCACCAGCAAGGGCGCCTTCCTGGCCAACGCGGCCAAGGCCTCCCGCAAGGACGCCCGCGAAGCCGTCGTGGCGGCCCGTGCGGCCGTCTCCGGGTGGTCGGGCGCGACCGCGTACAACCGCGGCCAGGTGCTGTACCGGATCGCCGAGCTGCTCGAGGGCCGTCGCGAGCAGTTCGTCGCCGAGATCGTCGACACCGAGGGTGTGTCCGTCGCCAAGGCGACCGCGCAGGTGGACGCCGCGATCGACCGCTGGGTCTGGTACGCCGGGTGGGCCGACAAGTACGCCCAGGTGACCGGGAACGCGAACCCGGTCGCCGGTCCCTACTTCAACATCTCGGTCCCCGAGCCGACCGGTGTCGTCGCGATCGTCGCCCCGCAGGACTCGTCGCTGCTCGGCCTGGTGTCCGTGGTCGCACCGGCCCTCGTCGCGGGCAACACGGTCGTCGTCGTGGCGTCGGAGAGCCTGCCGCTGTCCGCGATCAGCCTCTCGGAGGTCCTGGCGACGAGCGACGTGCCCAAGGGCGTCGTCAACGTGCTGACGGGCTCCCCCGCCGAGATCGCGCCCTGGCTCGCGAGCCACGCGGACGTCAACGGCCTCGACCTGGCCGGCGCCGGTGACCTCGACTGGGTGGACCTGCAGATCGCGGCCGCCGACACCCTCAAGCGCGTGCTCCCGCCCGAGGTCGTCGGGCGGTCCCTGGGTCGCATCACGGCGTTCACCGAGACGAAGACCGTCTGGCACACGAAGGGCATGATCTAGAACGGTGACCGCCCGAAAGGGCGATCCCTGCTGCCCCTGCGACGGGTTACCCGCCGGACCGCAACGACACACAATGGTGTGTCCCAGGTGCGGAAGGAACGGTGTGCAGGAGCGAGACCATGCACGGGCCGGCGCCCCGGCGGCACCCGGCCAACAGCTGCGTCATCCGACACCTGCCCGGTCGCAAGGCCGCGCGGGGCCGCTCTCCCGCGGCCAGGTGACGTGGCTCCAGGCCGCCGCCGGCAACGCCGCGGTGGCACAGCGGCTCACCGTGCAACGAGATGCGACGCCCCCGACCCCGGCGCAGGCGGCGGCTTCCGGCGACGCTGACACGGTCTCCGACGTGCCCGCCGCAGCATGGTCCGGCGCTGAGAACGTCGACCGGCGCAACGCCGTGCTCGCGATGCTGAGGAAGTCGTTCATGTTCCCGTGGAACGACACCACGGTCGCGACCATCCTCAACTCCTACCCGGACCGCGAGTCGATGAAGGACCAGGACATCGAGGTGCTCCGCCGGGCCGCGGACCGCGGCTCCATCCGAGGCGGCGAGCTCTACAGGTACACACTGCTGGCGAACGACTTCGACCTCACAGTGAACGAACGCGCCCGGCAGAATGTCGCGAAGAACCTCGACGAGCTGGCCGAGATGGCGAAGAAATACGGCATCGGTCGGGAGGCCGAGGGCGGCGCGTCGGGCGTTGCGAGCTCGATGGACGAGCTGCAGCTCGCCGCCGGCCGGGTCGCCGACGCCCGCGCGGTGCAGGCAGAGCTCCGCAAGGTGCCGGTGGGAAAGAAGCCGCTCGACCCGCAGGCGCCCTTCCTGCCGTCGAACGACCTTGTGCTGTTCGACCCGGACGCGCAGCCGATCGCGCTGGGACCGGGTGGGGCGTCGTCGGTGATCGCGACTCCGAGCGCCGGCGGGTCGGGGATCGTGCCGTGGGAGCAGGTCAAGCGGGCGCACGACGCGGTCGAGCTGCAGACCGGCAAGCTGATGGCCGGCAACCCTGCGCTGTACGTGCTTGCAGCGGCACCCGCGCTGGACCAGCGGCTGCGCACCGACACCGAGCGCCTGCAGTTCGGCCGCAGCGCCCTGGCCGGTTTCGACACGCTCGGCCCGGACCAGGCCAAGAAGGAGCTCACGGCGGCGCACGAGCGGGCAAGGACCGCGCTCCTGAAGGTGCAGGCCGAGATCGGCATGCCGGGCGAGCCGGTCGACCGCTCCCGGATCGACACCGGTTCGATGGACGAGCTGGGGATGAACGTCGCCCACTACCCACGGTTCGACACGCCGTTCGCACGCTGGGTCACCCAGCACCATCTGGCCGCGCAAGTCACGCGCAAGGAGCGGATCGCCAACATCATCGACGCCGCCACCGCGGTCATCCTCGTTGGCGCCACGGTCGGCACCATGGGTGGGGCGGCCGCCGCGGCCGTCGCGCTGGGCGGCGCCGCTGCTGTGGCGGGGGTGGCCTCCGCAGGCACGCGGTGGTCGAACGCGGACGACCTGCGGACCAAGCAGGCAGCAGGCTTCAACCCCGAGGACAAGCTGACCAGCGACGCGAAGGTGGCCTCAGCCGAGCTGGAGGCCGTGCTGGCGACCGCAACGTCGATCCTCGCCGTCGTCGCGGCGGCGAAGGGTCTCGGCGCCCTCGGACTCTTCCGCCGGTCGTCGGTGGCTGACGACCTGGTGCGGCTGAACACCCTCAGCTCGCGACGCGCCGCCGAGGTGGTGGCAACCAGCGTCCGGGAGACCGGTCCACTCGCCACGGCTCAGGGCGCCGGCCTCGGCAACGACGTCTACGCGCTGCACAAGTACCTCGTTCCCGGCAGCCCGGAGGCCGCCGAGGTGCTCAAGGTGGCCGAGCTGATCTCGCACGGTCTGATGCCCGGCGTCGAGGGCGGCCTCTGGCGACCCGAGCTGGCGGGCGCCCGTCAACGCGCGACTCTCAACCAGCTGAAGGAGTGGGACGGCAGCAAGCGGATCTTGCTGACGCACCGCACGACCAACCTGGAAGCGGTGATGAACGGGACGCTGGAGCCGATGGAGCTGCCGCCGAACCTGAGGGCGAACCCGATGGCACCCAACGGCGTCTACTTCGTCTCTTCGCTGGAGGGCATGAACTACGGGCCGTACTGCTTCACGATCGAGCTCGACCAGATCGGGATGCACACCACCCCGAAGCCCGGAGAGTTCGTGGCGCGCGGCTCCTTCCCGCCGAGCGTCGGCCACTGGTTCCACATCGACGACCTGGCGGCGGCACGCGCGGCTAAGAAGTAGGACGTCGTCGCTCCAGGAGCCGGGGCGCGTTCCTCACGGTCCGGGTCGCGACGACGAACCACGACACGACGAGGTCTACGCCCAACACGACCGCAGGCCACGAGAAGGCGGCGAGGCCAGTGGTGGCGGCCCGCGCGCTCTCCCTAGGCGCGGTGCCGTCCCGGACGGGCGGCGGCGTACGCGGGCAGCAGCACGTTCTCGATGAGCGCCTGACGCTCGTCGTGGTGCAGGAAGCTGTGCTCGGCGGCCGTCACGGCGACGTCCCGGAGGTCGTCGAGGGTCCAGCCTGCCTGCTCGACGAGGAGCGTGAGCTCGCGGGTCAGCGACGTGCGCGACTGCAGGCGGTTGTCGGTGTTCACGGTGACGGCGAAGCCGAGCTGCTTCAGCCGGGTCACCGGGTGCTCGCCCACCGACGGCGCACCGCCCGTCTGCACGTTCGACGACGGGCACAGCTCGAGGGGGATGCGCCGGTCGCGGACCCAGTTCGCCAGCAGGCCCAGCCGCTCGCCCAGCTCGTCGGCAGACACGTCGTCGATGAGTCGCACGCCGTGGCCGATGCGCGCCGCCTGCGCCAGGTGCACGGCTTCGGCGATCGAGTCCAGCCCGGCCGCCTCGCCGGCGTGCACCGTGGCCGGGAAGTTCGCGTCGCGCAGCGTGTCGAATGCCGAGATGTGCCGCGACGGCGGGAAGCCGTCCTCGGCGCCGGCGATGTCGAAGCCGACGACGCCGTTGTCGCGGTTCGCGAGCGTCAGCTCGGCGATCTCGTCCCAGCGGTCGGCGTGCCGCATCGCCGTGACCAGGGTGCCGATGCGGATCGAGTTCCCCTGTGCGGCGGCCTCGGCCACGCCCTCGGCGAAGCCGGCCTGCACGGCCTCGACCACCTGCTGGAGCGAGAGGCCGTTGCGCAGGTGCTGCTCGGGCGCGTACCGCTGCTCGGCGTAGACCACGCCGTCGGCCGCGAGGTCGATCGCCGACTCGCGCGCGACACGACGCAGGTGCTCCTCGGTCTGCATGACGGCGATCGTGTGCTCGAACGTCTCGAGGTACAGCGGGAGCGTCCCCGACGACGCCGCCTCGTAGAACCAGGTGCCGAGCGCGTCCGCGTCGGTGGCAGGCAGGACGTGTCCGGCCTCCGCGGCCATCTCGATCATGCTCTGCGGACGTAGGCCGCCATCCAGATGGTCGTGCAGGAGCACCTTGGGCAGGCTCGGGATCAGGGCGACGAACGCGCCACGATCGTCAGCGGGAACTGCGACAGCGTCGTCGACGGCAGGCGCGACGGCAGACGGCTCGGCGGGGGTGCTCATGGCCTCACCGTACCGAAATGTCCGACGGCGTCACCTGGGCTCGTCGTCGTCCTCGGGAACCTCGGTGTCCTGCTCGACCACGTCGGCCTCGTCGGCCTGGCCGTCGAGGTCAGCGCGTGCGAACCCCGGCTCGTAGTCCTCGTCGTCGTCGGTCGTGTCGGTGTCGTCCGCGAGGCTCAACGGACGGTGCGGGTCCACCGGTGCCAGACCGGCGTCCTGCCAGGCGTCTTTCCCGGGAACGGTGCTCATTGCTCCATCGTGCCCCCGTGCAGCACGAGGCGCTCGTCAGGCCTCGATGCGGTCGATCACCAGCGGACGGACGCCGACCGGCGTGCCCGCGGGCGCGACCACGACGCCGCCCACGAGGGCCTCCTTGGCCCGCGCGAACCGCTCCGGCGTGTCCGTGTGCAGCGTCAGCAGCGGCTGCCCTGCACGCACGATGTCTCCCGGCCGTGCGTGCATCTCGACGCCCGCACCTGCCTGCACCGGGTCCTCCTTGCGGGCACGACCGGCGCCCAGGCGCCACGCCGCGATCCCGACCGCGTACGCATCGAGGACGGTGACGGTCCCGTCCGCCTCGGCCAGCACCTGCTCGGTCTCGCGCGCGACGGGCAGCGGCGCGTCGGCGTCGCCACCCTGCGACCGGATCATCCGCTTCCAGGCGTCCATGGCCCGTCCGTCCGCGAGCGCGGCCGCCGGGTCGGCGTCCGTGACCCCGGCGGCGACGAGCATCTCGTGCGCGAGTGCCACGGTCAGCTCGACCACGTCGGCCGGGCCGCCGCCGGCCAGCACCTCGACGGACTCCCGCACCTCGAGCGCGTTGCCCGCGGTGAGGCCGAGCGGCGTGGACATGTCGGTGAGCAGAGCGACCGTCTTGACGCCGGCGTCCGTGCCCAGCTCGACCATCGTGCGGGCCAGCTCACGCGCGCGGTCCAGGTCCTTCATGAACGCGCCGGAGCCGACCTTCACGTCGAGCACGAGTGCGCCCGTGCCCTCGGCGATCTTCTTGCTCATGATCGACGCCGCGATCATCGGGATCGACTCGACGGTGCCCGTGACGTCGCGCAGCGAGTAGAGCTTGCGGTCGGCCGGGGCGAGCCCGGACCCTGCCTGGCAGATGACGGCGCCGACGTCGTCGAGCTGCGCCATCATCTCCTCGTTGCTGAGGGCAGCGCGCCAGCCCGGGATCGACTCGAGCTTGTCGAGCGTGCCGCCCGTGTGCCCGAGCCCGCGACCCGACAGCTGCGGCACGGCGACGCCGAACACCGCGACGAGCGGGGCCAGAGGGAGCGTGATCTTGTCGCCCACGCCTCCGGTCGAGTGCTTGTCGGCGGTCGGGCGGGACAACCCGGAGAAGTCCATCCGCTCGCCCGACGCGATCATCGCGGCGGTCCAGCGGGCGATCTCGGCACGGTCCATCCCGTTGAGCAGGATCGCCATGGTCAGCGCCGACATCTGCTCCTCGGCGACCGCACCACGCGTGTAGGCGTCGACCACCCAGTCGATCTGCGCGTCCGACAGCCGGTGGCCGTCCCGCTTGGCGACGATCACGTCGACGGCGTCGAAGCTCATGCTCGCTCCTCCAGGTCGGCCGGTCCGAAAGCGTCCGGAAGGACCTCGGTCATCGGCTTGACGCCGTGCACGGTCTCGACGAGCAGGCGGGCTCCCCCGTGCTCCCACAACAGCTGCCGGCAGCGCCCGCACGGCATGAGGACGTTGCCGTGCTTGTCCACGCAGGTGAACGCCACGAGCCGACCGCCTCCGGAGACGTGCAGGCCGGAGACCAGGGCGCACTCGGCGCACAGCGTGACGCCGTACGACGCGTTCTCCACGTTGCAGCCCACCACGACGCGACCGTCGTCGACGAGCGCCGCGGCGCCGACCGGGAAGCTCGAGTAGGGCGCGTAGGCCCTGTGCATGACCTCGGTGGCGGCCGCCCGCAGGGCGTTCCAGTCGATCGGGTCGGTGCTCACGGTGCTCACTTCGTGTAGGGAACGCCCTCGGCGGCCGGCGGACGGACGCGGCCGACCAGACCGGCCACGGCGAAGATCGTCGCGAGGTACGGAAGCATCGCGAGCACGTCGCTCGGGATGGGCGATCCGAGGTTGTTGAGCACCCGGCGCAGCGCGTCGGCGAGGCCGAAGAACAGCGAGGCCGCGAGCGCGCCCTTGGGGCTCCACCTGCCGAGGATCATGGCCGCGAGGGCGATGTAGCCCTTCCCGGACGTCAGCTCCTTGGTGAAGGCCAGCCCGGCCGACACGAGTGCGGCGCCGCCGAGGCCGGCCAGCGCAGAGCCCAGGATCGTGGACCGCACACGCGTGACGTTGACCTTGATGCCGACGGTGTCGGCCGCCTTCGGGTGCTCGCCGACCGCGCGCATCCGCAGGCCCCAGCGGCTGCGGAACACGAGGATCTGCAGCACCGCGACCGTGACGTACATCAGGTACACGATCAGCGAGTGGTTGAACAGGACCGGGCCGATGACCGGGATCTGCGACAGCCCCGGGATCGGCAGGTTGGGCAGCCGCGGCGGCGAGTTGAGGTTCTGCGGGTCGTCGGTCAGGAGCGTCGAGAACAGGTAGTTGGTCAGGCCGATGACCAGCACGTTGAGCACGACGCCAACGATGATCTGGTCCACTCGGTACCGGATGGCGAACAGGACGAGCCCGCAGCCGACGAGCGCCCCGGCCACGAGTGCCGCGATCAGGCCGGTGTAGGCGTTCTTGGTGGTCGACGAGACGACGACGGCCAGGAACGCGCCGGCCAGCATCTGGCCCTCGATCGCGATGTTGATGATGCCCGAGCGCTCGCTGAGCAGACCGGCCATGGCGCCGAAGACCAGGGGCACGGACGCCACGAGCGCGGTGGTCAGAAGCAGCGTGAACGGCAGCGCGTTCGAGTTGCCCGCCATGACCCAGACGAGCAGCGCGAACAGGATGAGCACGCCGTACACGGGTGCGAGCCAGACGGGCGCCTTGCGCCGCGCACGGGCGAGCACCAGCGCGTACACGCCGAGGCCGATCGCGAGCAAGGACAGGATCGTCGCGGTCAGCCGTGACGGCACCGCGAACTGGTCCACCTTGAAGAAGTCGTTCGGCGTGGCGACCTGGAACGTCGTGGTGTCGGCGGCCGGCGTCAGCAGGCCGAAGAACACGAGCGACAGGACGCCGACGACCAGGTAGGTGATCGGCCCGCGCCAGCGGATGCCGACCTGGACGGGCTGCACGAGGGACTCGTGGACGATGGGCGCGTCGGGCCCGCTTGGCACGATCATGGTGCTCACGCCGCCGCCGCCTTCCGGTCGTAGCCGAACAAGGTCGCCACCCAGTGGAAGATGGACAGCTCACGCACCAGGGGCGGTGCGGCGATCAGCAGGACGATCACTGCCTGGATGACGAGCACCAGGTCGATGGGCGTCCCGGCCGCGGTCTGCATCAGGGGTGAGCCCGCGCGCAGCGCCCCGAAGAGCAGCGCGGCGAGCACCGTGCCCAGAGGTCTGGACCTGCCCAGCAGCGCGACGGTGATGGCGTCGAAACCGATCGAGCCCGCACTGCCCGCCTGGAACGTGCGGTCCGTGCCGAGGATCTGCATCGCGCCACCCAGGCCGGCCAGGGCACCGGCGAAGAGCATGACCAGGACGAACATGAGCGGCACGCGGATGCCGGCCGTGCGGGCTGCGTCCTGGTTGGCGCCGATCGCGCGGAACTTGAACCCGAGCGTCGAGCGCTCCATGATCCACCACACGATCACGGCGGCCAGGATGGCCACGATGAACCCGGCGTGCAGCCGGAACTGGGGCCCGAGCAGCAGCGGCATCAGGGCCGTGTCCCGCACGGGTGCGGTGACGGGCCGCTGGCCGCCGGGCTGACGCAGCACCGACGTGGTGAGCAGGTAGGACACGAGGTAGAACGCGATCGAGTTCAGCATGATCGTGACGATCACCTCGCTGGCTCCCGTGCGCGCCTTGAGGAAGCCCGCGATGCCGGCCCAGAGGCCACCGACGACCATCGCCGCGAGGCACGCCGCGATGACGTGCACGACGACCGGCATGTCGAACTTGAAGCCCACGTACGCGCCGGCTGCGGCGCCGACGAGCACCTGGCCCTGGGCGCCGATGTTGAACAGCCCGGACCGGAAACCCATACCGAGTCCGAGACCGGCCAGGATCAGCGGCACCGAGGCCACCATCGTCTCGGTGATCGGCCTGATCCTGCGGGCGCCGGTCGCCTCGTAGTCGAAGATCGCGCCGCGGAACAGGGCCGAGTACGTCGAGAAGATCGAGTCCCAGGCGGCGCCGAAGAAGTCTCCGGGCTTGGCGAAGATGTAGGCGGCGGCCTTCTGCGACGCCGGGTCGGCCGCGACGACGAGGATCGCGGCGAGGCAGAGGGCGATGAAGATCGCGACGATGACGGTGGTCGTCGTCGAGTCCATCACCGCCTGCAGGTAAGGACGCTTCGGGCCGGTCGGCTGCTCCGGCGCCGGAGCCGGCGCCGGGGCGTCCTGGACGGTGGTGGTCACGCCTGCTCCTCGTCGTCGGTCGCGGGGGCTTGGTCGGAGGGGGCGGGCGAGGCCTCTGCCGCGGGCACGGCAAGCTCCGCGTCGAGGTCGAGGTCCTCGACGACCGCGTCCACCTCGGCCAGTGCCGTGTGGTGCCCGAGGGCCTGCTCACGCGCCTGCTCGAGCGGGATGCCCGCCATCATCAGGCCGAGCACGTCCCGGTCGGAGGTGTGACCACCCGGCACGACGCCGATGATCTTGCCGCGGTACATGACGGCGATCCGGTCAGCGAGCGCGAGCACCTCGTCGAGCTCGGTCGAGACGATGATGACCGGCGTGCCTTTGTCGCGCTCGGAGACGATCCGCTTGTGCACGAACTCGATCGAGCCGACGTCCAGCCCGCGCGTCGGCTGTGACGCGACGAGCAGGCGCAGCGGCCGGGACATCTCACGCGCCAGGACGACCTTCTGCTGGTTGCCGCCGGACAGCGTGCTCACCGGGTCCTGGACCGAGCGGACACGGATGTCGAACTCCTCGACCCGGACCGCGGCGTTCTCGGCCACACGAGCGGGGCTCAAGGACCCGCCACGGGCGAACGGCTTGCTGCGGTGCATGTCGAGGATCAGATTCTCCGCGATCGAGAACGAGGAGATCAGTCCGTCGCTGCTGCGGTCCTCGGGCACGAAGCCCACGCCCGCCTCGAGGACACCGGCCACGGAGCGCCCGCCGAGCTCGGTGCCGTCGAGCAGGAGCGAACCGCTGGCAGGCTTCTGCAGCCCGAGGATCGTCTCGGTCAGCTCGGTCTGGCCGTTGCCCTGGACGCCGGCGATCGCGAGGATCTCGCCGCGGTGCACGTCGAAGGAGACGTCGTCGACCACGGCCACGCCGTTGGCGTCGAACACCGTGAGCGCTCGGACCGCGAAGGACGCGTCACCGGGCGTCGCGTCCGCCTTCTCGACCGCGAGGCTGACCGACCGCCCGACCATGAGGGAGGCGAGCTCGACCTCGGTGCTCGCGGGGGTGGCCGTACCGACGACCTTGCCTCGGCGGATGACGCTGATGGTGTCCGCGACGGCGCGGACCTCGCGCAGCTTGTGCGTGATGAAGACGATGGACGTCCCGGCCGCCTTGAGCTGGCGCATGATCGCGATCAGCTCGTCGGTCTCCTGGGGCGTGAGCACCGCCGTCGGCTCGTCGAGGATGAGGACCTCGGCGTTGCGCGACAGCGCCTTGATGATCTCGACGCGCTGCTGGACGCCCACGGGCAGGTCCTCGACGAGCGCGTCCGGGTCCACGGCGAACCCGAACCGGTCCGAGATCTCGCGGACGCGGCGACGCGCTTCCTTGAGGTCGATCAGACCGCCGGCCGCGGTCGGCTCGTGGCCGAGCACCACGTTCTCGGCCACGGTGAACACCGGGATGAGCATGAAGTGCTGGTGGACCATGCCGATCCCCGCGGCCATCGCGTCGCCCGGCCCGGCGAACGTGCGCTGCTGGCCGTCGACGAGGATCTGCCCTGCGTCGGGCTGGTAGAGCCCGTACAGGACGTTCATCATCGTCGACTTGCCGGCGCCGTTCTCGCCGAGCAACGCGTGGATCTCGCCTGGTGCGAACGTCAGGTCGATGCCGTCATTGGCAACCAACGAGCCGAAACGCTTCGTGATGCCTCGCAGTTCGAGCTGCACGCTCGCCGCCTTTCACCCGGTCCTGTGAGCGACATTAGCCCTGATGGGCGCCGACGCACGGGTGGCCCGGGACGTGTCCGTCCCGGGCCACCCGTCGACGTCGACGCCTACTGCTCGAAGGTCAGCTGACCTTGTTCGCGGAGGGCGAGTCGACGACGAGCGAACCGTCGATGATCGACGCCTTGAGCTCGTCGATCTTGGAGGCGAGCTCCGCCGGGACCTTCGACTCGAAGTCGTGGTACGGCGCGAGGGCGACGCCCTCGTTCTCGAGCGTGCCGACGTACGGCGTGTTGCTGAAGTCGCCCGCGGACGACGTCTTGATGGTGTCGAAGACCGCTGCCTGGATCTGCTTCATCACCGAGGTGAGCAGCAGCGACTTGTACTGGTCGTTGGCCGGCTGCAGGAAGCCGTCCGAGTCGACCCAGATGACCGCGGTGTCGGGGTGCTGGCTCGCGGCGTTGAGCGCACCGGCACCGACCGGACCGGCGACGGGCAGGATGATGTCCGCGCCCGCGGCGATGAACTGCTCGGTCGTGGTGCGACCCGCCTCGGTGTCGGAGAAGTTGCCGATCATCGAGCCGTTCTGAGCGGCCTTGTCCCAACCGAGGAGCTTGACGGACTTGCCGCTGTCCGTGTTGTACGCGGTGATGCCGTCGGAGAAGCCGTCCATGAAGATCGTGACGGACGGGAAGGGCTGACCGCCGAACGTGGCGACCGTGCCCGTCTTGGACATGCCCGCGGCGAGGTAGCCGGCGAGGTACGCGGACTCCTGCGTGTTGAACAGCAGGGGCTTGGCGTTGTCGAGCGTGACGGGCGCGAAGTTCGCGTCGGAGAACGCCGAGTCGACCAGCGCGAAGTCGATGTCCGGGTTCGCCTCGGCCGCCGCCTGGACGGCGTCCTCGAGCGCGAAGCCGACGCCGATGATCAGGTTGCAGCCCTGCTGCACCATGGAGTCGACGTTGGTCGTGTACTGGCCCGGGTCCGTGGACTCGGCGGACTTGATCGTGATGCCCAGCTCGTCCTCGGCCTGCGTCATGCCCTTGTAGCCCGACTCGTTGAACGAGGCGTCGTCGAAACCGCCCTCGTCGGACACCATGCACGCGGTGTAGTCGACCGTGGTGGCGGCGCTGGATCCGCCGTCGGTGGGCGAGCTCTCGTCCTCCGGTGCACTGCCACACGCCGCAAGCGCGAGCGCGAGCGCCCCGCCGAGCGCAGCCACTCGAATGATCTTGTTCACGCGCGTCTCCTGAATCTCGTCAGCTTCTTGCCCTACAGGTTTCGATCGCCATGCGGCGCCACGGTTCGCCTGCCCGGCATTGATGGTTCGGACCTTAGCCAGCGAGGCGTGACGCGGATGTTACCGACAGGTATCGGAGGCGTTCTGTTACCGACTTGGAACATCGGACCAGGTGGCGGACGCGGCGTCTCAACCTGCGAGCAGAGCTGCCCGCGCGAGGAAGAGCGCGCCGACCTCGACAGCGCGCTCGTCGACCCGGAGGTCGCCCTGGTGGATGTCGTACGTGTGGCCGCCGGGCGTGCGGGTGCCCAAGCGCGCCATCGCGCCGGGAACCCTGGTCAGGTACCACGCGAAGTCCTCTCCGCCCAGGGACTGCTCGGTCAGCAGCACGGAGCCCGCGCCCAGCACGGCGTGCGCGGCCTCCTCGAGGACCCCGGTGGCGTGGGACGCGTTCTCGACGGGCGGCACCCCACGGTGGTGGCGGACGTCCACCTCGACCTCGAGGGAGGCGACGACGTTCTCGACAGCCGCGTGGAACACCTCGGACGCCTTCTCCCACGCGCGCACGTCGAGGCAGCGCAGGGTGCCACGCAGCGTGCCGCTCGCGGGGATCGCGTTGTGGGCGGAACCCGCCTGGACGGCTCCCCACGTCAGGTTGACGCCCGAGCGTGGGTCCAGACGGCGACCGAGGATCGCGGGCACCTGCGTGATGACCTGTCCGAGCGCGAACACCACGTCGCCGGTCAGGTGCGGTCGGGACGTGTGCCCGCCGGGTCCGGAGATGGTGACCGTGACCTCGTCGCTGGCCGACGTGATCGGACCGATGCGCGTGCCCACCTGGCCGACGTCCACCTTGGGGTCGCAGTGGAACGCGAAGATCTGCCCGACGCCGTCGAGCCCGCCCGCCGCGATCACGTCGAGCGCGCCGCCCGGCTGGACCTCTTCCGCCGGCTGGAACACGAGCCGGACCCCGGTGGTCAGCTGGTCCGCCACCTGCGCGAGCAGCAGGCCGGCGCCGAGGACCGCGCTGGTGTGCACGTCGTGGCCGCACGCGTGCGCGATGCCGCGATTCTTCGACGCCCACGGCAGACCGGTGGTGTCGGCGACGGGCAGCGCGTCGAGGTCCGCGCGCAGTGCGATGCGCTGCCGCCCGGTCACCGTCGGCCCCGGCCCGATGTCGCAGACCAGGCCGGTGCCCGGCAGGAGGTGCGGTTCGAGGCCAGCGGCACGCAGCCGGTCCGCGACCAACCGGGTGGTCCGCACCTCGGTGCGACCGAGCTCGGGGTGGGCGTGGATGTCTCGGCGGACGGCGACGAGCTCGTCGCGCAGCGGGTCGAACAGCGCGGCCAGCTGCACCGAGACCGCCTCCGTGGGGGCTGGGCGCAACGAGGTCAGCGGGGCGACGGTGGTGAGGTCGGGCACGCTTGTGACCCTAGCCGCGGGTGGCGGTCGCAGCGGAGCGCGTCGACCTACAGGAGGTCGTCGCGACCCTGCGCGCGCCAGCCGTCCACGGCCGACTTGACCGACTGTGCGTGCGCGCGTGTGGTCACGAGCACCGCGCCGGGGGTGTCGACGACGACGACGTCGGGCAGTCCGACGACCGTCACGGTCCGACCGTCGGCCGCGACGACGAGGGACCCGTCGGAGTCGATGCGCTGGACGGCGGCGGCGTCGCCGAGCGTCCCTCCGCTCAGCAGGCCCGCGAGCGACGCGAAGTCACCGACGTCGTCCCAGTCGAAGTCCCCGGGGACCACAGCGACACCACCCGCGGCCGCGACGGGCTCCGCGATGGCGTGGTCGATCGCGATCTTGGTCAGGCCCGGCCAGACGCGCTCGAGCACGGCTGGGCCGTCGGGTCCGTCCCAGGCGGCGGCGATCTCGAGCAGACCGGCCGCGAGCGGCGGGAGCTCGCGCGCGAGGTGGTCGAGCAGCACCCGCGCCGAGACGATGAACATGCCCGCGTTCCAGCGGTACTCCCCCGTGGCCAGGTACTCGGCCGCGGTCTGCGCGTCCGGCTTCTCGGTGAACCCGGCGACGTGCTGGGCACGCGGTGCCTCGTCGAGACCCAGGCTCGCCCCGGACCGGACGTACCCGAAGGCCGTCGACGGCTCCGTCGCACGGATGCCGATGGTGACGACGTACCCGGCACGCGCGGCGACGACGCCCTCGCGCACGGTCTGCTCGAACGCGGCCGTCCCCGAGATCACGTGGTCCGCTGCGAACGAGCCGAGCACGACGTCCTCGCCGTGCCGCTCCAGCAGCACGGCGGCCGCGAGCCCGATGGCCGCCATCGAGTCGCGCGGTGACGGCTCGGCCAGCACCTGGCCTGCGGCGAGCTCGGGCAGCTGCGCGGCGACGGCCTGGGCGTGCCGCGTGCCGGTCACGACGAGGAGCCCCTCGGTCAGCGGGCTCAACCGGTCGACCGTGGCCTGCAGAAGGGTGCGGCCCGACCCGGTCAGGTCGAGCAGGAACTTGGGGTGCCCGGCCCGAGAGAGCGGCCACAGGCGCGTCCCGGCGCCACCTGCAGGGATGACGGCGTGGAAGCCCGCGATGACCGAGGCGCTGGAAGACATGGGGGTCAGGCTAGTCATCGCCCGGCCGCGGTCCGCCTGTGGAGTACCTCACACGCGGCCGTCCACGGCGCGACCCTCCACAAGTCGTTCACTACAGTGAGGCTGTCTAGGGACGACGACGTCCGCACCCCCGACTCGCCAGGAGGGTCACCCAGTGTCCGCAGCGCCCGATGCGCCGGTGAAGCGCAAAGCGCCCGCCGGAACGCTCTACCGAGGGCGGGAAGGCATGTGGTCGTGGGTCGCGCACCGCGTCACAGGTGTCGCGATCTTCTTCTTCCTCCTTGTGCACGTGCTCGACACGTCCCTGGTCCGGATCTCCCCCGAGGCCTACAACGACGTCATCGGTACGTACAAGAACCCGATCATGGGGCTCGGTGAGGCCGGCCTGGTCGCCGCCATCGTGTTCCACGCGTTCAACGGCATCCGGATCATCCTCGTGGACTTCTGGGCCAAGGGCCCGAAGTACCAGCGGCTCATGCTCTGGATCGTCGTCGGCCTGTTCGTCGTGACGATGGCCGGCTTCCTGCCCCGCCACCTGATGCACGTGTTCGGGGGCGAGTGATGAGCACCATCGCCGACCCGAAGGCCCCGCGCGCACCTCGCGCCCGCCCGTCGCGACTCACCACGCGCGGCAACACCGAGCTGTACGGCTGGGTGTTCATGCGGGCGTCCGGCGTCATCCTGCTGGTCCTGATCTTCGGGCACCTCTTCGTCAACCTCGTCCTGGGCGAGGGCGTCAAGGCCATCGACTTCGGCTTCGTCGCCGGCAAGTGGGCGTCGCCCTTCTGGCAGGTCTGGGACCTGCTCATGCTCTGGCTCGCGATGATCCACGGCACCAATGGCATGCGGACGATCGTCAACGACTACGCCGAGCGCGACGGTCTGCGGCTCGCCCTCAAGGTCACGCTGTACCTCGCGTTCACGGTCGTCGTCGTCCTGGGCACGCTGGTGATCTTCACGTTCGACCCGTGCCCGTCCGGCTCACCCGCGGACCTGCTCCCGTCGTTCTGCACCGCCTGACCCTCGCGATCCCCCGAAGCAACAGGAAGGCATCGACCCCGATGCAGACCCACCAGTACGACGTCGTGATCGTCGGCGCGGGCGGCGCCGGCATGCGCGCGGCCCTCGAGTCCTCGACGCGCGTGCGCACGGCCGTCATCTCCAAGCTCTACCCGACGCGCTCCCACACGGGTGCGGCGCAGGGCGGCATGTGCGCCGCGCTCGCCAACGTCGAGGAGGACAACTGGGAGTGGCACACGTTCGACACCGTCAAGGGTGGTGACTACCTGGTCGACCAGGACGCCGCCGAGGTCATGGCCAAGGAGGCCATCGACGCGGTGCTCGACCTGGAGAAGATGGGCCTGCCGTTCAACCGCACGCCCGAGGGCAAGATCGACCAGCGCCGGTTCGGCGGGCACACCCGCAACCACGGCGAGGCCGCCGTGCGCCGGTCCTGCTACGCCGCGGACCGCACCGGCCACATGATCCTGCAGACCCTCTACCAGCAGTGCGTGAAGAACGAGGTCGAGTTCTTCAACGAGTTCTACGTGCTCGACCTGCTCGTCGACCACGACCTCGCCGCCGGCCACGTGCCGGACGGCGAGGAGGTCAACGTCTCGGGCGTCGTGGCCTACGAGCTGGCCACGGGCGAGATCCACGTCTTCCGCGCCAAGTCGGTGGTCATGGCCACGGGTGGCGCCGGGAAGATCTACAAGACGACCTCGAACGCCCACACCCTCACCGGTGACGGCATGGCGCTGGCGTACCGCCGCGGCATCCCGCTCGAGGACATGGAGTTCTTCCAGTTCCACCCGACCGGCCTCGCGGGACTCGGCATCCTGCTGTCGGAGGCGGCGCGCGGCGAGGGCGGCATCCTGCGCAACTCCGAGGGCGAGCGCTTCATGGAGCGCTACGCCCCCACCATCAAGGACCTGGCCCCACGTGACATCGTCGCGCGGTCCATGGCCAACGAGGTGCGCGAGGGCCGCGGCGCCGGTCCCAACAAGGACTACGTGCTGCTCGACCTGACGCACCTCGAGCCCGCGCACATCGACGCCAAGCTGCCGGACATCACCGAGTTCGCGCGCACGTACCTGGGCATCGAGCCCTACTACGAGCCCGTCCCGGTGTACCCGACCGCTCACTACGCGATGGGCGGCATCCCCACCAACATCGAGGCGCAGGTGCTGCGCAACTCGACCGACATCATCCGTGGGCTCTTCGCCGCGGGCGAGGTCGCGTGCGTGAGCGTGCACGGCTCGAACCGTCTGGGTACCAACTCCTTGCTGGACATCAACGTGTTCGGCAAGCGGGCCGGCATCTCGGCGGCCGCGTACGCGCTGCAGGCGTCGTGGGTCGAGCTGCCCGAGGGGGCCGCGGACTCCGTCGTCGCCGGCCTCGAGGAGATCCGGACCCGTCCCGACGGCGAGCGCGTCGCCGACCTGCGCAAGGCGCTCCAGGAGTCGATGGACCTCAACGCCCAGGTTTTCCGCACCAAGGAGTCGCTCGAGCAGGCGCTCGAGGACGTGAAGAGCCTGCAGAAGCGCTTCCGGCACGTGAGCGTCCAGGACAAGAGCCGGATGTTCAACACCGACCTGCTCGAGGCCGTCGAGCTCGGGTTCCTGCTCGACATCGCGGAGACCGTCGTCGTCGGCGCCCTCAACCGCGCCGAGTCCCGCGGCGGGCACTTCCGCGAGGACTTCCCGGACCGCGACGACAAGAACTACATGCTGCACACGATGGCGTACCGGCGTCCGCTGCCCGTCAAGGGGCACCGCCTGTGGGGCACGAACACCGACGGCGACCACAAGGGCGCGTTCGCCCACACCACCGTCTTCGAGGACTACCAGCTCGTGCTGGGCTCCAAGCCCGTCACGGTGACCCGCTACCAGCCGATGGAGCGTAAGTACTGATGACCGCAACGCTCGACGCTCCCTCGGCAGCGCCCGTGATCCCGTCGTTCGACGTCACTCTCAAGGTCCGTCGCTACCTGCCCGGCGACGACGGCACCGCTGAGCCGTACTGGGACGAGTTCACCGTCCGCGCGCACGGCACGGACCGCGTGCTCGACGCGCTGCACAAGGTGAAGTGGGAGGAGGACGGCTCGTTGACCTTCCGCCGTTCCTGCGCCCACGGCGTGTGCGGTTCCGACGCCATGCGCATCAACGGCCGCAACCGCCTGGCCTGCAAGACGCTGCTCAAGGACCTCGACATCAAGAAGCCGATCACGGTCGAGCCCATCAAGGGCCTCCCGGTGATCAAGGACCTCGTCGTCGACATGGAGCCGTTCTTCGCGTCGTACCGCGAGATCATGCCGTTCCTCATCACCACGGGGAACGAGCCCACCAAGGAGCGACTGCAGAGCGCCGAGCAGCGCGAGCGGTTCGACGACACGACCAAGTGCATCCTGTGCGCCGCGTGCACCTCGTCGTGCCCGGTCTTCTGGACCGACGGGCAGTACTTCGGCCCCGCGGCCATCGTGAACGCGCACCGGTTCATCTTCGACAGTCGTGACGAGGGCGGCGCCCAGCGCCTGGAGATCCTCAACGACAAGGAGGGCGTGTGGCGCTGCCGCACGACCTTCAACTGCACCGAGGCGTGCCCGCGTGGGATCGAAG
The DNA here is from genome assembly GCF_056400865.1 of Cellulomonas sp. P4_H4. Classification (NCBI taxonomy): domain Bacteria; kingdom Bacillati; phylum Actinomycetota; class Actinomycetes; order Micrococcales; family Cellulomonadaceae; genus Cellulomonas; species Cellulomonas sp. P4_H4. The sequence goes on along the minus strand of NZ_JBFUKL010000002.1, from coordinate 682,837 downwards.
TGACCAAGGCGATCCAAGAAGTGAAACGCGCGATGATCACGCGCGCCTTCTGACCCAGCACGGCCCAGGCCGCGACGAGCACCGCGAAACGCGCGATGATCACGCGCGCCTTCTGAGCGACGCATCGGGATCGACGATCGATTCGGTCTGTGCTCGACTGTCGTCGTGAACACCGCATGGCACGAGACGCACGTGCTCGGACAGGGCGCTCCGCTCGACGCGCGCGTCGCCTGGCACGTCGAGCATGCGACCGCGTGCGGGTGCCGCGCGGTCCCGGCGACCGTCGTCGCGGAGCTGGAGCGTCGGGGAGAGCCCGTCCCGGAACGCCGCAGTGACGCCTGACGACGAGGTCACGCTGCCGGGCGGGAACGTCGGCGGTGCGGTGCGCGTCGGTGACACCGTCCGGCGCCCGACCGGTCCATGGACCCCCGCGGTGCACGAGCTGCTCGAGTTCCTGGCGACCGCCGGCGTCGAGAACATCCCCCGTGTGCTCGGCATCGACGAGCGGGGTCGCGAGATCCTCACGTTCCTGCCGGGCCACGTGCTCGACATCGGCACCGAGCGCCCGAGCGCCGCCCAGACGGGGTCGGCGATGCGCTGGCTGCGCGCGTTCCACACCGCGGTGGCGGGGTTCGGCCGCGAGAGCCGGCGGTGGAGGTTCGTCGAGCGCGCGCTGGAGCCCGGCGAGATCGTCTGCCACCACGACACGGCGATCTACAACATGGTCTTCGACGGCGACGAGCTGGCGGGCGTCTTCGACTGGGACGTGGCCGGGCCCGGCGTCCCGCTGGACGACGTGGCGATGTACGCGTGGAACAGCGCTGTGCTGCATCCCGACGGGGACGGGCCCGAGATGGCCGACGACCTACGCGCGATTGCCCGCGGCTACGGGGGCATCGACCCGCACGACCTGCTCGACCACGTCCCCGTCCGGATCACGTCGGCGACCGACCGCATCCTGGCCGGCCAGCGTGCGGGCGACCCCGGGATGCTCCGGCTGGGGATGGTCGGGGAGCCTGCGTCGACCCTCGATCGGCTCGACACCCTGAGTGCCCGCCTGCAGGAGCTCCACGACCTCCTGGGCTAGCGTCGAAAATCCCCCGGAGAGGCACCGATCTGCTGGCCGGCCCAGTCGACGGTCCCGACTTACCGGGTCGCCGCCTTCTTGTCCACGTAGGGCGGGTCTGCCGTCCACGCGGACACGAGGAGCACGATGCGCGCGAGCAGGTTGATCCAGATGAGCAGCGTGACGAGCACGACCACGGACGTGAAGAGCGGGTTCTTGGACGCGCTGCCCGCGACGACGGCCGTGCCGAGCTGGCGCACCACCCCGAGTGCGAGTCCGGCGAGCGTCGCGCCCAGCAGCAGGTCCTTGCGCGGCGGGTGCTGGGCCGCGAGGACGGTCACGATGAGGACGAACACCGCGGAGTCGACCAGGAAGGCGACCAGGATCCCGACCGCCGTCAGCACCATCGTCGTCGCTCCGCTCCAGCCGAGCGCCGCAAGCAGCCACTGTGTGGCGCTCGTGACGGCGATCGTGATGATCGCCGACAGCACGAACGCGAGCGCGAAGCCGGCGAGCCCGCCGAGCTCGCGCGCCTTGCCGAGCATGCCGTTGCCGAGCACGTCGTCGTCGGCGAACATCGCGCGCACCGCCCTGCGCAGGGCCGAGACGGCCGCCATGGCGCTGAGCAGGAGGACGACGGTCGCGACGATGCTCGTCAGCGTGAGCTGAGTGTTCAGGACGAGCTGCTCAGGTTTGACCAGGCCACCGTCGCCCGTGTCGACCAGACCCGGCAGAGCGGAGTCGATGGCGTCGAGCATCTGAGCGCGAAGTCGCTCGTTGTCGCCCAGCACGGCCATGAAGATCGTGTAGCCGATGGTGAGTGCGGCGAACACCGAGAACAGGGTCGCGTACGCGATCCCACCGGTCAGCACGCCCCCGTTGCGCGCACCGAACCGGGCGTTCGCTCGCATGGGCCGTGTGTGCTTGACCCAGTCCCAGCGCTCCTTGCCACGGGCGACCAGCGACGGCTTCTCGGGTGGCGTCTCGGTCGCCAACGCATGCGCCTGCGCGGCCCCTGAACCGGCAGCCGGGTGCGCTTCCTCGGTCGTCATGCCCTGCACCCTAGGTCGAGCTCACGACCCCGGCATCTGCGGCGGCACCGGTCAGCGTGAAGTCGCGCACAGGCCGCCACACGCCGTCGTCGCCGTGTGCGTAGCTGTGGAAGCTGTCGACGAGGAATGTGGCGTCGAACTCGGCCAGGTCAGCAGTCGCTGCGTCGAGCTGCTCGTCCGCCACCTCGTGCGCGACGGTCACGTGCGGGTGGTAGTCGAACCGCACCTCCTGGTGCAGCACGCCCGACCGCACACCTCGCTCGAGGGCCGTGCAACCGGGCACCCCGTCAGCCAGGCGCACGAACACCACGGGCGACACGGGCCGGAACGTCGACGTGCCGGACAGGTGCACGACGAACGGGACATGGGTCGCGGCGACGGCCGCGAGGTGCTCGTCGACGGCACCGATCGTGTCGTGGTCGACGACGGTCGGACCCAGCAGCGTGATGTGCGGCGGGATGAACTGCGCCCACGGGTCGCCGAAGCGCGCGCGAGCCGTCTGCAGCACGGAGCCGTGGGGCTCGGGGACCGTGATCGCGACGCCGATGCGGAGCTGGTCCCCCGAGCGCTCCGGCAGCTTCACGCGCGGACCCGTGCGCGGCGCGGCAGCAGACCGGAACGGTCGTAGAGCCGCTCCAACGTCCCGGCCGCGAGCTCGCTGGCGCGGTCGGCACCGTCGGCCAGCACGTCGTCGAGCGACGCCGGGTCGTCGAGGTAGCCGTGCACCCGGGCCTGGAACGGGCGCAGGAAGTCGACGACGACCTCCGCGAGGTCCACCTTGAGGTGGCCGTAGCCCTTGCCCACGTACTCGGCCTCGAGCGACGGGATCGACCGGTCGGTGAGCGCCGAGAAGATCGTCAGCAGGTTCGAGATCCCGGGCTTGTTCTCGGGGTCGAACCGGATCTCGTTCCCGGCGTCCGTGACTGCGCTCTTGATGCGCTTGGCCACGACCTTCGGGTCGTCCAGCAGCTCGATCAGGCCGTTCGGGCTCTCCGCCGACTTGCTCATCTTGGCGGTCGGGTCCTGCAGGTCGTAGATCTTGGCGGTGGCCTTGACGATGTGCGCGTCCGGCACGACGACCGTGTCCGGGCCGAACCGCGAGTTGAGACGGTTCGCCAGGTCACGCGTCAGCTCGAGGTGCTGGCGCTGGTCCTCGCCCACCGGGACGAGCGTCGTGTCGTAGAGCAGGATGTCCGCGGCCATGAGCACCGGGTAGGTGAACAGTCCGACCGTCGTGCCCTCGGACCCGTGCTTGCCGGACTTGTCCTTGAACTGCGTCATCCGGTTGGCCTCGCCGAACGCGGTGTGGCAGGACAGCAGCCACGCCAGCTCGGCGTGCTCGGGCACGTGCGACTGCACGAACAGGATCGACCGCGCCGGGTCGACACCGGCGGCCAGGTACTGCGCCGCCGTGCGCCGGGTGCGGTCCCGCAGGACGGCCGGATCAGGGCTGACCGTCAGCGCGTGCAGGTCGACGACGCAGTAGAGGGCGTCGTGCTCCTCCTGCAGTGCGACCCACTGGGTCAGCGCCCCGAGGTAGTTGCCGAGCTGGAGGGAGTCGGACGTGGGCTGCATCCCCGAGAAGATGCGCGACGACTGCGGCGCCAAGTGCATCCGTCCATTCTGACAGGTCGACGGGGGTCGGACGGCCGCGTCGCTCAGGTGGCCTCGTCGTCGAAGGGGGGCGGCCCGACGACGGCTGCGGTCGCGGCGACCGTTCCTCCACGGACGCCGCTCACCGACGGGCTCGAGGCAGGCACGGCGCCCGGCTTGGTCACCTGCCGGACCGTGGGTGGCGGGGTGTCCGTCAGCGCCTCACGGACGATCCGACGCGGGTCGTACTGGCGGGGATCGAGCGCTGCCCAGTCCACGTCCTTGGCCTCTTCGCCCAGTTCCTCGTCGACGCGCGCCTTCGCGTCCCGCAGGAACTCGCGGCCCCGGCGGACCCAGCGGCCGAGCTGCTCGGCGTAGACCGGGATCCTCTTCGGCCCGATCACGAGGGCAGCAACGACGAAGAGGATGAGCCACTCTCCGCCGTTGATGTCGAACAACACCGAGTCAGACTACCTTTCGCGACGCAGCCGTCAGGGGGCGTCGGACTCGTCGAGCTTGACGCGCACGTCGCGCTCGGCGGAACCGGTGCGGATCCGCAGCAGGACGGTGTCCCCCGGCGTCAGCGCACGGATGGCGACGATCAGCTCGTCGGGCTGGGTGACGGGGCGGCCGTCGATCGCCAGGATGATGTCGCCGGGGTGGATGCCTGCGCGGTCGGCCGGACCGTCCGTGTTCACCGGCTCCTGCCCGTTCTGGTTCTCGCTCGAGACCTGCACGCCCTCGCCGGTGTAGCTCTGGTCCAGGAGCACGCCGATGATCGGGAACGTCGCGTGCCCGGTCTCGATGAGCTGGTCCGCCGTACGGCGCACCTGGTTGGACGGGATGGCGAACCCGAGGCCGATGCTGCCCCCGACGGTCGAGGTCGAGCCCGGAGGCTGCGCGATCGCGGAGTTGATGCCGATGACCTCGCCCGCGGCGTTGACCAGCGGACCTCCGGAGTTGCCGGGGTTGATGGCCGCATCGGTCTGGATCGCGTTGATGAACGCGGTGCTGCTCGCATCCCCGGCCGTGACAGGACGGTTGAGCGCGCTCACGATCCCGGTCGTCACCGTCCCCGCGAGCCCGAGCGGTGCGCCGATCGCGACCACGGGGTCACCCACGACGACCTCGCCGGAGTCGCCGAGCAGCAGGGGCGTGAGGCCGTCGACGTCGACCTTGAGCACCGCCAGGTCGTAGTCGGACGTGCTGCCGACGATCGACGCCGGCTTCTCGCTGCCGTCGACGAAGGTCACCGTGATGGTGGTCGACGCGGCCTCGTCGGCCTGCGCGATCACGTGGTGGTTGGTGACGAGGTAGCCATCCTGGCGGAGCACGAAGCCGGACCCGGTGGCGCTGCCCTGCGCGCCGTCCACCTGGATCGAGACGACGCTCGGCAGGACGACGCCGGCGATACCGGCGACGGAGTCGGGCGCCCGCTCGATGGTCGCCGTGCCCGTGCCCGCCGCGGGCAGCCCGGCGTCCTCGAGGTGGTCGTCGGCGGAGAGACGCCCCCCGACGACCCCGCCTGCGACGCCGGCCAGCAGCGCGAGAATCACGATCGGGACCACCCAGGCGACCGACAACGTCCTACGGTTCTTCGTCTTGGTCGTGACCGAGGGGTGCGGCGTCTGCCCCGGTGCCGGCGCGGGGTTCGGGTAGGTCGTGGCACCCCACGGCGCGGCCGGTTCGGGCTGGGTCTGCGGCGGGGACGGAGCACCCCACGGGCCCTGCGCGGACGAGGCCTGGGCGCCCCACGGGGCCGGAGCCGGCGCGGCCTGCGTACCCCACGGTGCCGGGGCCGGCGCGGGCGCCTGGGTTCCCCAGGGGTTCGCGACCTGCGGCGAGGGCGGCGCGTACGGGCTGGGCTGCGTCGACGACTGTGCCGAGGGCTGGGTGGGTGGCACGGGCCCCGGCCCCGACGGCTGCGGCGTGGCCGGGAGCGGGCGCTGACCCGACGGCGGAGCGAAGGGGCTGGCGGGTTCCGGGGCGGCCGCGCGCGTGGGGACCTCGGACGAGGGGACGTTCGGGGTACCCGGGACCGGTGTGTGGTCGTCAGGTGTGCTCATGGTCGTTCGAGAGCTCCTGTCACGGTGTCCCAGCCACGCGTGATCTGCGCGGGCACGCCGTCGTCGTAGGCGCCGCCCGGAAAGGCTCCCACAAGCTGCTCCGCGGAGCCGCTCGACTCCGAGGCGACGACCTGCACGACCGTCGAGTCGGCCTGCCACACGATGTGCCACGGCTCGTAGGACAGGACGTAGACCTCACGCCCGCCGATGTGGCTGGTCGGCGCTCCCGCGAGAGCGTCGGTGTCGAGGCGTCCCTGCTGCTCGGTCACGACGAGCGACCCCTCGGGACCCAGCACGTCGACCTCGAGGACCTGTCCGTCGTCGCCCGACCAGCGGACCGCGCTCACGGCCCAGCCGTCCGGCAGCTGCGACGGGAACGACCACTGGTGCGCCTGGAGCCAGGCGGCCGAGTCGGTACCGCCGACGACCTTGCCGGCGGACAGCGCGTCGACGTCGAACGAGGCGGGCTCACGCTCCGTGACCGCACCGCCGAGGAGCCCGAGGTCCGCGCCGGGGTGGCTCGTCGGCACGACGGCCGGCTGCTCCCCGAGGACGAAGAGCATCGTCGCGACCACACCGAGCCCGGCCATGGAGCCCGCCGCGAGCCGCACGCTCGAGCGCTTCTGCCGAAGGTCGCCGCGCACGGACGAGCGTCCGAGCCACCCACCGGGTGACGTCACGCCGTACGACGCGAGCTCGGACCGCGACCCGGGCACGGGCGGCGCGAAGGGGTCGACCGGGCACTGCGCGGCTGGCGCGCTCCCCGCGAGCGACAGCAGCCGGGCGGTCAGGTCGGGCGTCGGGCACGGCTCGTCGACGGACGTCAGTGCCGCGCGTGCGGCCCGCGCGGAGCTCAGCCCGGCGGCGCACTCGGAGCAGACCGCCACGTGCGCGAGCGCGCGCTCCGTCGCGGCGACGCTGAGCTGGCCGTCGACCAGGGCGCTGATGCGCGAACCGAGGTGGGTCATCGCTGGGCCGCCGCGGCCGTCGTCGTGGAGTCGTCCTCGTCGGCGAAGACGCTCAGGGCCTCCGGCGCACGGTGCTCGAGCGAGACGCGCAGGCGGGCCCGCGCGCGGTGGATCCGGGAACGGACCGTGCCGAGCTTGATGCCGAGCGTGACCGCGATCTCCTCGTAGGAGAGGCCCTCGATGTCGCACAGGACGACCGCGGCGCGGTACTCGGGCGGCAGCTCGTCGAGCGCACGCTGCACGTCGAGGTCGAGGTTTCCGTGCTCGAACGCCCGCTCGGGCGCACCCAGCTGGTCCCCGGAGGCGTAGCGCTCCGCGTCCTCACCCATCGCGTCCATCCGGATGCGCTGACGTCGGCGTGCCTGGTCCAGGAAGAGGTTCGTGGTGATGCGGTGCAGCCAGCCCTCGAACGTCCCGGGCTGGAAGGAGTGCAGGGACCGGAACACGCGGACGAACGTCTCCTGCGTGAGGTCCTCGGCGTCGAACCGGTTCCCGGTGAGGCGGTAGGCCAGCCGGTAGACGCGCGCCGAGTGGTCGCGGACGATCTCTTCCCACGACGGTGCCTGCCAGGTGGCGGGCTCGGTGCTCATCGTGTGCGTCTCCTCGCGCTCGACATGTCCGTCACAGTCTCCCAGGCAAACCTGTGGAGCCCGAACTCAGGGAACGCTCCGGGAGGGCGAAAGGTTTCCGCCGTGAGCGGAGGACGTGTCCCGCGACGCCTGGCGAGCGCCGTTCACCCCACGTCCCACCCTGCGCTCGGGTCCCGCACTACGCTGGCGGACGATCACCGAAGACGCCGAGGAGGCAGCCATCTCCACCGACAAGGCCCAGAGCTGGGTCTACTGCGAGGAGTTCGTCCCGGAGGACGACATCCTGCTGCGCGCACGTGAACGTGCCGGTCAGCTGGGGTGCACCCCGGTGCTGCCGGGCTCGGGTGCGGCGCTGACCGTCCTGGCCGCGACGGTCTCGGCGCGCGCGGTCGTGGAGATCGGCACCGGCGCCGGCGTCGGCTCGCTCTACCTGCTGCGCGGCATGCCCGCCGACGGCGTGCTGACGACGATCGACCTCGAGGTCGAGCACCAGCGGGCCGCCAAGGAGGCGTTCGTCGAGGAGGGCGTCAAGCCCACCCGGACGCGCACGATCCCGGGCCGCGCGCTCGACGTGCTCCCCCGCCTCACCGACGGCGCCTACGACCTCGTGTTCGTCGACGCCGACAAGGAGAGCTACCCGCAGTACGTCGAGCAGGCGGTGCGGATGCTGCGCCCCGGCGGCGTCCTGGCGGTGGACAACGCGCTCTGGCACGACCGGGTGGCCGACCCGGCGCGTCGCGACGAGACGACGACGATCATCCGTGAGGTCGGGCGCACGGTCCGCGCCGACGAGCGGCTCGTGAGCGCGCTGCTGCCCTCCGGGGACGGGCTCCTGGTCGCGGTCAAGCGATGAGCGTCGAGGCGCGCCAGGCGTCGACCGCGGGAGCGGTGATCCTCACGCTGGGCGCCGGGCAGTTCCTCATGACGCTCGACAGCTCGGTCATGAACGTCGCCATCGCGACGGTCGCCGAGGACGTCGGCACCACGATCGAGGGCATCCAGACCGCGATCACCCTGTACACGCTCGTCATGGCGATGCTCATGATCCCGGGCGGCAAGGTCGGCACGCTCATCGGCCGCAAGCGGGCGTTCGCGATCGGCTGCGTCGTCTACGGCGCCGGCTCGCTCACCACGGCGCTCGCCCCGAACCTGCCGGTGCTCCTTCTCGGCTGGTCACTGCTCGAGGGCATCGGCGCGGCGCTCATCCTGCCGGCGATCGTGGCGCTCGTGGCCAGCAACGTCCCGACGGCGGGCCGACCGCGGGCCTACGGCCTGGTCATGGCGGCCGGCGCGGTCGCCGTGGCGCTCGGACCGCTCATCGGCGGCTTCGCGACGACCTACTTCTCGTGGCGCTGGGTCTTCGCCGGTGAGGTCGTCGTCGTGCTGTTCATCCTGGCTCGGACCCGCAAGATCTCGGATCCCGTGGCCGAGAAGGGACCTCGGCTCGACGTGATCGGCGCCGTGCTGTCGGCGACGGGCCTCGGCCTGGCCGTGTTCGGGGTGCTGCGCTCGAGCTCGTGGGGCTGGGTGCTGTCCAAGACGGGCAGCCCGTCGATCCTCGGCCTCTCGCTGACCCTGGTGCTCGTGATCGTCGGGGTGCTCGTGCTCTGGGGCTTCACGCTCTGGGAGCAGCGCATGGTGCGCCGCGGGCAGGAGCCGCTCGTCCGGCTCGAGATGTTCGGCAACCGCCAGTTCACCGGCGGCCTGCTCATGTTCTTCTTCCAGTTCCTGGTCCAGGCCGGTCTGTTCTTCACGATCCCGCTCTACCTGTCGGTGGCGCTGGGCCTATCCGCGATCGACACCGGGCTGCGCATCATGCCCCTGTCGATCACGCTCCTGCTCGCGGCCGCCGGCATCCCCCGCTTCTTCCCGAACGCCTCTCCGCGGCGCGTGGTCCGCGGTGGGTTGGTCGCGATGTGCGCCGGGATCATCTCCCTCTTCATGGCGATGGACACCTCCGCCGGGCCCGAGATCGTCACCGTGCCGCTCCTGCTGGCGGGTCTGGGGATCGGCGCTCTCGCGTCGCAGCTGGGCAGCGTGACCGTCTCGGCCGTCCCCGACGACGAGAGCGACGAGGTGGGCGGCCTGCAGAACACCGCCACCAACCTGGGCGCGTCGCTCGGCACCGCGCTCGCCGGGTCGATCCTCATCGCGATGCTCACCGCGTCGTTCCTCTCCGGCATCGCCGGCAACAGCGACATCCCGACCGAGGTGTCCGACCAGGCGAGCGTGGAGCTCGCCACGGGCATCCCGTTCATCTCGGACGCGGCCCTGGAGTCGGCGCTCGAGGACGCCGGGGTCAGCGACGAGGTTGCCGCTGCCGCGATCGACGAGAACACGCAAGCCCGCCTGGACGGTCTGCGCACCGCGCTCGCCGTGCTCGCCCTCATCGCGATCGCCGGCCTGTTCTTCACCGGGCGCATCCCGAGCGAGCAGCCGGGCTCGACGAAGGCCACGGTTCAAGCAGCGGCCTAGGCAGGCAGGCTCAGCGCAGGTCGTCCAGGTAGCGCAGCAGCAGCCGCGCGCCGAAGCCGGTCGCACCCTCGCTGACCTCGTGCCTGTCCGAGGTCGAGCGCGCCGGGCCGGCGATGTCGAGGTGCGCCCACGTCCGCGACCCGACGAAGTGCCGCAGGAACAGCGCCGCCGTGATCGAGCCGCCACCGATCCGCTTGTCCAGCGGGACGTGGCGCAGGTCCGCGACGTCCGAGTGGACCGCTTCCTCGTACTCGTCGACGAGCGGCATGTGCCAGGCTCGTTCGCCCGTGGCGAGCCCGGCAGCCACGAGAGCCCCCGTGAGCACCTGGTCGGACGAGTACAGGGCCGCGTGCTGCTTGCCGAGGCCGACCGTCGCGGCGCCGGTCAGCGTCGCGACGTCGATCAGCACGTCGGGGTCGAGCGTCTCGTCCGCCCAGGCAAGGGCGTCGGCGAGCACCAGGCGTCCCTCCGCGTCGGTGTTGGCGACCTCGACGGTGGCGCCGCCGAACATCGTCAGGACGTCCCCGGGCCGGTAAGACGAGGCGCCGACGTGGTTCTCGGCCAGCGGCAGGACGGCCGTCACCCGGTGGGCGACCCCGTCCGCGGCGGCACCGAGCACGACGGCCAGAGCGACAGCCGCCCCGGTCATGTCGGTCTTCATGGGAACCATGGCGTCGCTCGGCTTGATGGACAGTCCGCCGGTGTCGTAGGTGATCCCCTTGCCGACGACGACGACGTGCTTGCCGGAACCCGGCGTGCTCGTCGCGGGGGTGTACGCGACCGTGACGAGCCGGGGAGTCGATGCGGAGCCCGCGCCGACGGCCAGGATGCCGCCGAACTCGGAGAGCTCTCGCGGGCCCCGGACGACGACCTCCAGGCCGGCGTCCTCACCGAGCCGGCGTGCCTGCTCGGCCATCCACTGCGGGTTCTTGGTGTTCGAGGGCGTCGTCGCCAGGTCGCGGACCAGCCATGTCGCGGTCGCAGCCGTGCGGGCGGCAGCGATCACGGCGGCCGCGCGGGTCCCGTCGCGCCCGAGCAGGACGAGCTCCGCTGGTGCGCTGGTCTCGTCCTTCGACGTGACCCGCAGCGGTGCGTACGCGGCCAGCAGGTAGCCCTCGGCCACCGCGCGTGCGGCCGTCGCGGCTTCTGACGCGGTCTGCTGCGCCTGCGATCCCACGGTCGTCACCACGCGGCCCAGACCGCGCGACGCCCGGGCGAGCGCCGCACCGGCCCGGCGCAGGTCGTCGGGACGCCCGGCGCCCACGCCGACCAGGACGAGCCGGGGTGGCAGGTCGGTCCACGGCAGGGCGACGGAGGAGCCGACCGGGCGCGGGAGCTGCAGGACGTAGACCTCGCCCGGGGTGCCCGCGAGGCGTGCGCGCTCGCAGATCTCGGCCAGGTCGATCCCGTAGCGGGCCGCGGCGTCGGCAGCGCCCTCGCCGGGGACGAGCGAGTCGTCCCCGGCGCGCGCGGGCGAGACGGGGATCGCGACCGCGTCGGTCGAGCCGTCACTCAGCAGCGTCGACGCGGCGATGGTTCCGCCCGCGAGCGTGACCGCCGGGGGTGTTCGCCCGATCGTCGGTCCTGCCGTGTGACCGCTGGTACGTGCCATCGTCAGCTGACGACGGACGTCAGGGCCTCACCCAGCTCAGCGGCCTCGGTCGCGTTGAGCTCGACCACCAGCCGTCCCCCGCCCTCGAGCGGCACGCGCATGACGATGCCGCGGCCTTCCTTCGTGACCTCGAGCGGGCCGTCACCGGTCCTCGGCTTCATCGCGGCCATGCGGTGTGTCTCCTTCGCTCGTGCGTCCGGGCTGCTGCGAGGCCATGTCGCGGGCACGCTCGCGCGCACCACACGAATGCCTCAGCTGCCGGTTGTCCGGGATCCATCCTAGTTGCACAGCCATGGCAGGTTGGTCACTCTGGCGACGAGCCCCACCTACGGCGGAACCGCCGGCCCGCGTGAACCGGGCGATTGCGGCACATTGCTCCGCCTCAGCCCTCGTCACACCGCCGCTCGAGCGGCCCGACGTCACGGCGGCCAGTCGGGTCCCGCGTTCGCCTGCCACATCTGGCGCACCCAGAGGATCTGGAGCGCGAGCATCAGCACGAGGACGCACGCGAACCACCAGCGTCGGCCCGCCGCCGGGCGGGTCACCACGCCGGCCGTGACCGCACCCAGCGGGTACGCCAGGAGCAGGAACCGGGCGATGCTGCTGCCGGGCTCGACGACCGCAGCGATGTAGAGGAGGTAGGCCGCCGACCAGGTGTGCAGCTCGTTGCCCAGCCGCCAGGCCGCAGGCACGACGAGCACGGCGATCACCAGGGTGAAGCCTGCGACCAGCACCGGGAGCGCGAGGTCGCCGAACCAGAAGGACGGCACGTAGGTCCACCCGTAGAACGGGGTCACGTCCGCCACGCCGCGCCATGCCTCCTGCGTCCGCACGTAGGCGTCGGGCATCCCTGTGGCCCAGCCGCTGACGGCCGGCCAGACGAGCCCGGACGCGGCGCACCAGCCCGCGAGCGCGACCAGGCCGACACCGGCACGCCACGTGAGCCCGTCTCGTCCGCCCCCTGCCTGGCGTGCCGACCTCCAGCGCACCAGGGTGTGCACCAGTACGACGGCTGCCATGGGCATGGCGACGGCACGCGTGAACCCGAGGGCCAGGACCACGGCCGCCATCCAGGCGTACTGCCGACGGATCAGCGTCAGCAGTGCGGCGGCGATCAGCGCGAGCGCGAACGCCTCGGTGTAGGCGGTCTGCAGGACGGCAGCGGTCGGGAACACGCTGACGAGCGCGACCGTGGCGAGGGGGAGCCCGGGTCGCGCGCGCACCGCGCGCGGGGCTCCTTCGGCGACCGTCCGGTAGATCAGCAGCATCGCCACCGCACCGGCCACGAGAGCGAGCGTCGGCGCGACGACCTCCCAGGGGAGCCTGGTGACCTCCATGAGCCCGCGGGCCGTCATCGGGAACAGCGGGAAGAACGCCCACGCGTTCTGCTGCACCTTCCCGTCGGCGCCCACGGGAAGTTCGGCGGGATAGCCGTTCTCGGCGATCTGGCGGTACCAGGAGCCGTCGAACATGAAGCCGACGTACGGGAAGTAGGACGGGTGCGGCCCGGTCCACGCGTTCTCGCCCTGGATCGCCGCGACCGACAGGAAGACGATCGTGGTGAACAGCCGCGCTGCGACGTAGACCGCCAGCACCTGCACCCACCACGGCCGGGTGCGCGACCAGTCCCACAGACGCGTCGCGCCGGCCTGCTCGACCACGCGCACGTCGCTCAAGCCAGTCCCCTCAACGTCCTGGCGGGTGCCCGGTCCCCGCGGATCGTGGCGACCATGTCGAGTGTGCGCCGGGTGGCGCGCACGTCGTGCGCCCGAAAGACGCGGGCACCCAACCAGGCAGCCACCGAGGTCGCGGCCAGCGTGCCCTCGAGGCGTTCCTCGGCAGGCAGGGCCAGGCTCTCGCCGACGAAGTCCTTGCGCGACAGCGCCATGAGGACGGGGTGGCCGAGCGCGACGAGCGCCTCCGTGCGCCGGACCAGGTGGAGGCTGTGCCAGGTGTTCTTGCCGAAGTCGTGCGTCGGGTCGACCAGGATGCTCGCCGGGTCGATGCCGAGCGACACGGCGCGCTGGGCCGCGGCCGAGACGGTGCGCACGACGTCGTCGAGCACGCCGTCCATCGGGTCCGAACCCGCCGCCGCCGGGTACTCGACGCGGTACGGGTCGGTACGCGGCCGCGCCCCGCCGGTGTGCGAGCAGACGATCCCGAGCCCCCGCTCGGCAGCGACCTCGACCAGCGCCGGGTCGTGGCCCGCCCACGTGTCGTTGACCAGGTCGGCTCCGGCGTCGGCCGCGGCACGGGCCACGTCGGCACGCCAGGTGTCGACGCTGACCAGGAGCTCAGGGTGTCGTCGTCGGACCCGCTCGACCAGCGGGATCACGCGCGCGATCTCCTCGTCCGCCTCGACGCGCGGTCCGCGGCCCGCACGCACGCCGCCGAGGTCGACGATGTCCGCGCCCTCGTCGACCGCCCGGGCGACGGCATCGTCGGCGGTCGCGTCGTCGTACCGCGCCGCCGCGTAGAACGAGTCGGGCGTGCGGTTCACGACGGCCATCACGACGGGGCGGTCCGGCCCGATCACGCGGCCACGCAGCCGCAGGGGCGCCCCGGCGGGGGGAACAACGCTCACTGGCGCTCCGCCGCCTGCTGGGCACGCGCCGTCTCGGCGGCAGCAGCCCGTTCCTGCTCGCGCAGCTCCTCGCCACGCCTCAGCACGGCCGCCACGGCGTCCTCGGCCGTGTCGACCAGGGTGATGAGGTTCAGGTCGGCCGGGGCGACCATGCCGCGCTCCTGCACCGAGCTGGTGACCCAGTCGAGCAGCCCCTGCCAGTACGAGCGTCCGACCAGCACGATCGGGAAGCTGACCACCTTGTGCGTCTGCACGAGGGTCAAGGCCTCGAACAGCTCGTCGAACGTGCCGAAGCCTCCCGGCAGCACGATGAAGCCCTCGGAGTACTTCACGAACATCGTCTTGCGCACGAAGAAGTACCGGAAGCTGACGCCCAGGTCGACGAACTGGTTCATGCCCTGCTCGAAGGGCAGCTCGATGCCGAGCCCGACCGACAGACCGCCGGCCTTCTTGGCCCCGCAGTTGGCGGCCTCCATGATGCCCGGGCCGCCGCCAGTGATGACCGCGTAGCCGGACTCGACGAGCAACCGCCCCACGTCGACGCCGAGCGCGAAGTCGGGGTGGTCCGTCGGAACGCGGGCCGAGCCGAACACGCTGACCGCCGGACCGACGTCGGCGAGCGCCCCGAACCCCTCGACGAACTCGCTCTGGATGCGCAGGACGCGCCAGGGGTCGGTCTGGAGCCAGTCCGTGTCGTTCGACCCGCTCAGCAGCCGCTGGTCGGAGGTCGTCGTCGGGATCTGCTGGCCGCGCAGCAGGACCGGGCCCCTGCGGTAGCCGTGGTCGGGCGCGGGCTGACCGTCGTCGCTCATGCCCACGACTCTAGGTGCGTCGACGCGAGCCGGAGGTCACGTCGCGTCTCTCACGTCGTGAGCCACTGCCGCAGCGCCGAGTGCACCAGCGTGATCTGGCCGACCGTCACGTGCTCGTCCTGCTTGTGCGCGAGCAGCGGGTCCCCTGGGCCGAAGTTCACCGCGGGAACGCCCAGCTCCGAGAACCGCGCGACGTCGGTCCAGCCGTACTTCGCCTCGGCGTGCCCGCCCGTCACGGCGAGCACCGCGGCGGCGAACTGCTGCGTCGCAGGCGCGTCCAGGCCGGGGCGCGCGCCCGAGGCCGCGTCGACGGTGACGACGTCGTAGCCGTCGAAGAGCTCGCGGACGTGCGCCTCGGCCTGCGCCACGGACGCCGACGGCGCGAACCGGTAGTTGACCGTCACGACACAAGCGTCGGGGATCACGTTCGTCGCGGTCCCTCCCGAGACGAGCACCGCGTTCAGGCTCTCGCGGTAGACGAGACCGTCGACCTCGACCGACGCGGGCTCGTAGGCCTCGAGCCTGCGCAGCACCTCGCCGGCGGCGTGCACCGCGTTCACCCCCATCCAGGCGCGCGCGGAGTGCGCGGCCACGCCGGTGAGCCGGACCTCGACGCGCAGCGTGCCGTTGCACCCGCCCTCGAGCCCGCCGTTCGTCGGCTCGCACAGGACCGCGAAGTCGCCGCGCACCCAGTCCGGGTGGTTGCGCACGAGACGCCCCAATCCGTTCAGGTCGGCCGCGACCTCCTCGTGGTCGTAGAAGACCCACGTGACGTCGTGCGTCGGCTGCGTGAGCTCCGCCGCGAGCGAGAGCTGCACGGCGACGCCGCCCAGCATGTCGACCGTCCCCCGGCCCCACAGCTCCGCCAGCGCGCCCTCGCCGACGAGCCGCGTGGGCAGGTTGTCCGCGACCGGCACGGTGTCCAGGTGCCCCGCGACCACGGCTCGCGTGGGGCGGCCGAGGTGCGTGCGCGCCACGACCGCGTCGCCGTCCCGGAGGACCTCGAGGTGCGGGTAGGCGCGCAGCGCGGTCTCGACGGCGTCGGCGATCGCGCGCTCCTCGCCACTGACCGACCCGATGTCGCACAGCACCTGCGTGAGCGCGACAGGATCTCTCGACAGGTCGAGCATGACGGGTGTCTCGGAGGTCACGACGCGACCCTAGTCGCACCCGTTGACCTAGGGTTGTCGCCATGACTTCCCGGACGGCCTGGGGCTACGGCCTGGCGACTGTGACCGATGACGGCACCACCCTCGACGTCTGGTACCCCTCCCCCGCGCTGGGCGTGCCCTCCACGGACACCACCGCACCGGCCGAGCTGATCGCGGCCGAGGGCAAGGACGACGCCCGCGCCGTGCGCATCCAGCTCGTCCGCACAGTCGTCGACCTGGACACCCCACCCGCGGACACCGCCGACGCGTACCTGCGCCTGCACCTTCTCTCGCACCGGCTCGTCGCCCCGCACGGGCAGAACCTCGACGGCATCTTCGGCGTCCTGCCGAACGTGGTGTGGACCGACCGCGGCCCGTGCGCGGTGGACGGCTTCGAGGTCACCCGCGGACGTCTGCGCGCGACCCACGGCGTCCCGGTCACGGTCCTCGGCGTCGACAAGTTCCCGCGCATGGTCGACTACGTGGTCCCCACCGGCGTCCGGGTCGCCGACGCCGACCGCGTGCGCCTCGGGGCCCACCTCGCCGCCGGGACGACCGTCATGCACGAGGGCTTCGTGAACTTCAACGCCGGGACGCTCGGCACGTCGATGGTCGAGGGACGCATCTCGGCCGGGGTCGTCGTCGGCGACGGTTCCGACATCGGCGGCGGCGCCTCGATCATGGGGACGCTGTCCGGCGGTGGCCGCGAGGTCGTCTCGATCGGCAGCCGTACCCTGCTCGGCGCGAACGCGGGCGTCGGCATCCCGCTCGGGGACGACTGCGTCGTGGAGGCCGGCCTGTACGTCACCGCGGGCACGAAGGTCACCGTGCTGGGCGCGGGCGAGCCCGTCGTCGTCAAGGCCCGCGAGCTCGCCGGCCGCAACAACATCCTGTTCCGTCGGAACTCGCTCACCGGCGGGGTCGAGGCGGTCGCACGTGCGGGTACGGGCGTCGAGCTGAACGCGTCCCTGCACGCCAACGCGTGAGCGCTCGACGTCGTCCGCGACGGCGGGCCCGGCGCGGCGGCTGCGCCGTGGTCGTCGCCCTCGTCCTCCTCGCGGCAGCTGTCGCCGGCGTGGTCTGGGTGCTCAACCGGACGCACCCGGCGGCACCGGTCGCCGAGAGGTGCGTCGTCACGGTCGACGGGACCACCTGGGCGCTGTCGACCGGTCAGGCCGAGAACGCTGCGCTCATCGCGGGCATGGGCGTCGACCGGGAGCTGCCCGCCCGCGCAGTGACGATCGCCCTGGCGACCGCGATGCAGGAGTCGAAGCTCATCAACGTCGAGCACGGCGACCGCGACTCGCTCGGCCTGTTCCAGCAGCGCCCGTCGCAGGGCTGGGGCACACCCGAGCAGGTGCAGGACCCCGTGTACGCGACGGGGACGTTCTACGACCACCTGGTCAAGGTCCCCGACTACCGCGACCTGCCGATCACCGAGGCCGCCCAGGCCGTGCAGCGGTCGGGGTTCCCCGATGCCTACGCGCAGCACGAGGGCACCTCGCGCGCGTGGGCCTCCGCCCTCACGGGCCACTCGCCCGCGGCGCTCACCTGCACCCTGCACGACGCGGCGGTCGGGTCTCCCGACGCAGTCGTCGCGCGCGTGCAGCGCGACCTCGGCGACGTGCCTGTCCAGGTCACCCCGACCGAGGAGGGCACCACGCTGACGTTCCCCACGGCCGCGGTGTCCGCGGTCGACGACGCCGGGCAGCGGGACTGGGCGCTCGCGCAGTGGGCCGTCGCCGTCGCGCAGCCCCTCGGGCTGACGTCCGTGAGCGTCGGCGACCAGACGTGGAACCGGGAGTCCGGCAGGTGGGAGCCCTCCACCACACCCGTCGCTCCCGGGACGATCAGCCTCACGATCTCTGCCTACCTGTCGCACCCGGCGAGCACACTAGGCCCATGACCCGATTCGGCATCGACGCAGCCACGGCGCTCCGGCTAGCGCGCGAGAACATCACGGTCGCCGACGAGCACCAGCTGGTCGCGCCCACCCTCCTGCGCTCCGACGTGCTGTCGATGCTGTACCGCGACGTCCGCCGCGGCGAGCTCGACCCCCGCGAGGCGCGCGTCCTGCTCGACCGCGTCACGACGACACGGATGCGCCTGCTCGGTGACCGGGTGTCGCGCGCGACGGCCTGGCGGATCGCGGAGCAGCTCGACCAGGACGACACGACGCAGGCCGAGTACGTCGCCGTCGCCCAGCTGCAGGCCGACGTCTTCGTCACCGCTGACGGCGAGCTGGCGGACGCCGTCGCGGGGATCGTCGCGATCGCGCCGTTCGACGCGCTGACCGCTCCGTCGAGGGGCGACAGCTAGCGCGTCGGCTAGCGCGCGTCGGCGCCCGTGTAGTCGCGCTCGACCGCACCGGTGTAGATCTGCCGCGGGCGGCCGATCTTCGTCTGCGGGTCCGTCATCATCTCGCGCCACTGGGCGATCCAGCCGGGCATCCGGCCGAGCGCGAACAGCGGTGTGAACATCTCCTCGGAGAAGCCCATCGCCTTGTAGATGAGGCCCGTGTAGAAGTCGACGTTGGGGTAGAGCTTGCGCGAGATGAAGTAGTCGTCGGAGAGCGCGATCTCCTCGAGGCCCATGGCCAGGTCGAGCAGCTGGTCGTGGGCGCCCAGGGCGGACAGGACCGAGTCGGCGCTCTTCTTCACGATCGCCGCGCGGGGGTCGTAGTTCTTGTAGACGCGGTGACCGAAGCCCATGAGGCGGACGCCGGGCTCCTTGTTCTTCACGCGCTTCATGAACTCGGACGCGTCGCCGCCGTTGGCCTGGATCTCCGTGAGCATCTTGAGCACGGCCTCGTTGGCGCCACCGTGCAGCGGGCCGGACAGGGCGTTGATCCCGGCCGCGACCGACGCGTACAGGTTCGCGTGGCTCGAGCCGACGATGCGGACGGTCGACGTCGAGCAGTTCTGCTCGTGGTCCGCGTGCAGGATCAGCAGCTTGTCCATCGCCGCGACGACGGTGGGGTCCGCCTCGTACTGCTGGTACGGGACCGCGAACGTCATGCGCAGGAAGTCCTCGACGTAGCCGCGCGAGTAGTCGGGGTACAGCAGCGGCTCACCCTTGCTCGCACGGTGCACGTACGACGTGATCGTGCGCGTCTTCGCGAGGATCAGGACGGTGGCCAGCTCGACGGTCTCCGGGTCGAACGGGTCGAGCGACTCGGGGTAGAACGTCGACAACGCATTGATCGCCGACGACATCACGGCCATGGGGTGCGCGTGGCGCGGGAACGTCCCCATGAACGTGCGGAAGTCCTCGTGCACGAGCGTGTGCCGGTTGACGCGCTCGACGAACGCGTCGAGCTCGGACGGCGTAGGCAGCTCGCCGTGGATCAGCAGGTACGCGACCTCGAGGAACGTCGACTTCTCGGCCAGCTGCTCGATGGGGTACCCGCGGTATCGCAGGATGCCCTCGTCACCGTCGATGTAGGTGACCTTCGACTCGCACGAGGCGGTGTTCATGAAGCCCGGGTCCACGGTCACCAGGCCGGTGTCGCGCAGGAGCGAGGAGACGACGATCCCGTCGTTGCCCTCGGTCGCGGTCACGATGGGCAGGTCCTTCGACTTGCCCTCGACGATCAGCTGGACCGGAGCGGTGACGACGTCCGACATGGTGTTCCTCTCCTGCGACGGCTCGGTGGCGAGGATGTCCGCGCGGTCGGCCGTCGTGTTGTGCAGCCGGTTCGGCCTGCCGTTGTGGCCCTCGTTGGCCTGATCGACGGTACCTGCGCGAGACGTTCCGTGACCAATCCTCGATGTGACGTTGGTCCTGTGACGACGATCACAGGAGGCTTCGGTGGTACTCGGTCAGGCTCCGGCAAGCCGCGCGGCAGCCTCGGCGATGCGCTCGTCCGGCGCCGTCAGGGCCACCCGCACGTGCCCGGGTGCACCGTAGAACGCACCGGGCGCGACGAGGATTCCGAGCGACGCCAGGTCGCCGACGGTCGCCCAGCTGTCCTGGCCGCCCGCCTCGGGGCGAACCCAGAGGTACAGCCCGGCGTGCGAGGCGTCGACGGCGTAGCCCGCCTGCTCGAGCGCCGAGCGCAGCACCGTGCGCCGGCGCCGGTACCGCGCGCGCTGCTCGACCACGTGCTCGTCGTCGGCCAGCGCCGCCGCGGTCGCGGCCTGGACCGGGCCGGGGACGATCATCCCGGCGTGCTTGCGCACCTCGAGCAAGGTCCCGACGAGCGCCGGGTCCCCGACGACGAACGCCGCGCGGTAACCGGCGAGGTTGGACTGCTTGGACAGCGAGTACACGGCGAGCAGCCCGGTCAGGTCGCCGCCGGTGACGCGCGGGTCCAGCACGCTCGGCACGCCCTGGGAGGCCCAAGGCTCGTCCCAGGCGAGCTCCGCGTAGCACTCGTCGGACGCGACCACGACGGGCCGACCGTCGCGCGCGGATGCCGCCCGGGCGGCGTCGACGACCCGCGCGAGCTCGTCGACGCCCAGGACCGACCCCGTGGGGTTGCCGGGCGAGTTCAGCCAGACGAGCCGCACGTCACCCGGACCCGACTCCAGACGTGTCGCGGGATCGTCGGTCGGCTCGGGCGTCGCACCGGCGAGCCGGGCACCCACGTCGTACGTCGGGTAGGCCGCGGACGGGTGCAGCACCACGTCGCCCGCGCCGAGTCCCAGCAGCGAGGGCAGGAACGCGACGAGCTCCTTGGAGCCGACGGTCGGCAGCACGCCGGCGGGATCGAGCCCGCGCACGCCTCGCCGACGCGCGAACCAGTCGACGACGGCCTGCCGCAGCTCGGGCGTGCCGTGCGTCGTCGGATAGCCGGGCGAGTCCGAGGCGGACGCGAGCGCCTCCCGGACCACCGAGGGCGTCGGGTCGACGGGCGTGCCCACCGACAGGTCGACGATCCCGCCGGGGTACGCGCGGGCGCGCTCCTTGAAGGGTGTGAGCGTGTCCCAGGGAAAGTCCGGCAGGGCGCCGGTCAGCAGGCCCATCGAGCAGGCGTCACTCGCCGTGCACGCGCAACGGCAGGACCGCGATGATCGGGTGGTCCTTGTCGATCTCACCCATCTTCGCGGCACCCCCGGGCGAACCCAGGTCGTCGAAGAACTCGACGTTGGCCTTGTAGTACTCGGTCCACTGCTCCGGGACGTCGTCCTCGTAGTAGATGGCCTCGACCGGGCAGACCGGCTCGCACGCACCGCAGTCCACGCACTCGTCCGGGTGAATGTACAGCGACCGCTTGCCCTCGTAGATGCAGTCCACGGGACATTCTTCGATGCACGCCTTGTCCTTGACGTCAACGCAAGGTTCGGCGATCACATACGTCACGGTCGGTCCTCCACAGTGCCGGGGGTCACCCCTAGTATCGCGCACATGCACCAGCTCGTGACCGCTTGTCCACGGAACGTGCCGTGACCCAGGCGACATGGCGCGACTGGTCGCCGGGCATCCGCGTCGTCGTGCGCAGACTCCGCGACGACCTGCCGGCGGACCCGGCGCCCGACGAGCCGCGGCACACCGACGTCCTCGGCGAGGTGCTCGCCGTGGACGAGGACGGCGTCCTCGTGCGCACGCGGCGCGGCGACGTCCAGGTGCCCGCCGCCGACATCGTCCTGACCAAGCTGGTGCCGCCGCCACCCGCGCCGCGGCACCGTCGCCCGGTCGACTAGGGCGTCGGCGCCGGTCCGCAGACGATCTTGTTCTGCGGCTTGTAGCGCCACTTGTTCGACTCGGTGTTGACCAGGACGCCGTTGAGCGACGTCTTGCGCGTCACCGTCACCGAGAACCCGGGGTTGCCGGCCGACTGCGCCCCGCAGGTGGGCGACTGCGAGTAGACGGTCGTCGGCTGGACGACGCCCGAGCGCGGGCTGGTGATCGACTCCACGGTGTAGTACTTGGTGCTCCACACCCGCACGTACACCCGGTTGTCCGCCACCCACGCCTGGACGAGAGCGCCATACGGCGTGTTGTTCTTCCACCGCATGTCGAGCGTCCCGGTGAAGATCGTCGCCTCGCGCCCCTCGGGGTAGCGCGCGAACCACTCGCTGTGGGGGCGGTGCTCGACGTCCTCGTAGCCCGCCAGGAACGCCGCGTTGTACGTCGTGGTCGAGATCTGGCTCAGGCCGCCACCCCACGCGTCGGTGTGCTCGCCGTTGATGATCGCGCCCGCCTCGACGAACCCGTGCGCCGCGTCGATCGGTCCGAGCGCGGCGGTCAGGCTGAACGTCTCGTCGGGCTTGATGAGCGTGCCGCTGATCTTGCTGGCGCCGTTGGCGATGTTCACCGTGCGACGCGGTTCGCTGGTCAGCGGCGTGGAGAACTCCGAGACGATCTCCTTGACGCCGAGCGCCTCGAGAGCCGCGGTCGACTGCGCCGGGTCGGCCGTCACCAGCTCGACCTCGGCAGTCCGGTCGTTCGACACGGCCGCCGCGCTGACGGCGGTCGCCACCGCAGCGGGGTCCAGCGTCGTCCCCGGGGTGCCCGGGACGATCACCGGAGCACCGTTCTGGAACTCGAAGTGCGCGTCCGCGGAGGCCGTCAGCAGGTCGGGCAGCTGCGCCAGGACGGCCGCGGTCAGACCGTCGCCGTTCATCTGCAGGAGCAGGTCGCCGTCGATGGGCATGTAGGCCGTGTTCTGCGCGAGCGTCTTCGCGTCGAGCAGCGCCACCTGCCCCGACACCGCGACCGAGACGGGCGCCGACGTCACCGTGGTCGCCTCGGCGAGGGCGGCCTCGGTCTTCTCCTGCGTGATCGTCGGCGGGACGGTCGTGGTGGGCAGAGCGAGCGGTCGGGGCGCGACGAGCCAGTCGCTCGCGATGACCTTCGCCGACTCGGCGGCGTCCAGCTTCCAGCCGTCGACCGCGTCCGTCGACTGTGCGGTCGCGTCGACGTAGACGATCGTGCCGTCCACGGGCACGAGCGCCAGGGCGGTCCCGAGGCCGTCGACGGACGCCGAGAGCTCCTTGATGTCGACCGCCGTCACGGGCGGCTGCTCGCCGATGCCGATGATGTGGCCCCACAGCTGCGACGGGTCGGCCAGATCGACGCCCGTCAGCTGGTCGACCGTGGCCTGCGCGTCGAACGTCAGGCCCGACGTCGTCGGGTCGAGCGTCGCCTGCTCGTCGTTGGCCTCCACCTGGATCGGCTGCGTCGTCGCGTCCGCCAGCTCGGTCTCGAGCTCGGTGACCGCGGCCTCGGACGTCATGCCGCCGATGTCCACACCGGCGACGCTCGCGCCCCGCGGCACCTTGTCGGCCACGGCGTACGACGCGACCACGTAGGCCGCAGCCAGGACGAGCACGATGCCGAGGATGATCAGCAGCCGGCGCGGCCAGCGACGGCGGCGGGCCTCGGGCTCGAACACGTCGAACGGCGAGGGCGCGCGCTCGCTGGACGGCACCCGCCCGGACTGGAGGGTGCCCGTGGCTGCGGCCGCGGCTGCCGTGACCGGGACGAACCCGCCGGGGGCTGCCGGCGCGGCGGCACGCGCCACGACGGGAGGCAGTACCGCTGTCGGCGCGGGATTCGGGCTCGGTGCAGCGGGAGCCGCCAGCGGGGCGGCGGGAGGAAGCACGGCCGTCGGGGCCGGATCCGGCACCGACGCAGCGGGAGCGGCCGCCGGGGCAGCGACCGGTGCGGCTGGAGTGGTTGCCGGCGGAGTGGCGATTGCCTGCGGACCCGACGCGGGGACCGGCTGGGCCGCGGACGCCGCGACCGACGCTGCTGCGGCTGCCACGACAGGCGGCAGAACCTCCGTGGCGTCGTCGGTGGGCGCCTCGACGGTCTCGGACGTCGAGGCGGGCGGGGGTTCGACCGACGTGGTCTCGACGGCTGGAGCAGGCTCCGGCTCCGGCGTGGACTCCGGCGCGAGGGCCTCGTCGCCGACCTGCTTCTCAGCGGCAGTCGACGCGTCGGCGGCTTCGGGCTCCGGCTCGTCGTGCGGGAGCGGCGACGCCGCGTCGGCGACCTCGGAGTCCTCGGCCACATCGGCCTCGTCGGCGACATCAGCGTCTTCAGCGTCTTCAGCGTCTTCAGCGTCTTCAGCGTCTTCAGCGTCTTCAGCGTCTTCAGCGTCTTCAGCGATGTCCGCCTCGTCGGCGACATCGGCGTCTTCAGAGACGTCCGCTTCGTCGGCGACATCGGCGTCTTCAGAGACGTCCGCCTCGACGGCTGCGACCGCGGCGGCGGCGGGCTCGGCTGCCTCGTCCGGCTCACCGGTGCCCTCCGCACCCTCGTCCGTGGCAACGCCCTGGTCGACGGCGTCGGCTCCGGGGGCGACCTCGGGAGACGACCCGGACGCGTCGGCCGGCTCGACCTCGTCGGGCACCGCGTCCGCCGGGTCACCGTCAGCCACCTCGTCCGCGGAGACAGCATCGGCGTCCGCGTCTGCTTCGGGGGCGACCTCGGGCGTCGGCTCGGAATCGGCGACCGGTTCGACCTCGGCCACCGGATCGACCTCGGCCACCGGATCGACCTCGTCGGCCGGCTCGACATCGGGCTCGACCTGCAACTCGGCAGGCGCCTTCGGCGTATCGCCCCAGACCGGCCAGACCGGATCCGTCGAAGCACCCACGACCGACTTCACACCTTCCCCGGACTGTGCCGCCTGGTCGCGCCCCGTGTCGTTGCTCATCCCGCTCCCCTGCTGTTCCTGCGCATACAACGCGCCCGCGCGAGTCTACGGGGCGCGTGGCGCGGTCCAGGCCCCGTGGACATGCGCCCGAGGTGATTCACAGGGGTTCGGTCAGCGAACCGGCCGCACGCGTCCGCGAAGGTGCACCAGTCCCCCGGCGGCGGCGTGCCCCTGCTCGACGGCGAGCACGTCGCCGACGACGATGTCGTGGTCGCCCGCGCGGTGGATCTGCGACGTGCGGCAGTCGAACCACGCTGCGGCGCCGTCCAGCCAGACACCGCCGGAGAGCGGTGCCGGGCGGTGCGGCACGCGCGCGAGCTGGTCGAAGGCGGGCCGACCCGGTGAGGCGAGCCAGTCGGCCGTGTGCGCCTGGTCGTCGGCGAGGATGCTGACGGACCAGGTCTCCACGTCGTCGAGCGCGTCACGGAACCGTGCGTCGACATGCACGCAGAACAGGAGCATCGCGGGCTCGAGCGACACCGACGCGACGGCGCTGGCGGTCATCGCGTGCACGGTTCCGCGCCAACGCAGGGTAATCACCGCGACGCCCGCGGGCAGGCGACCGATCGCGGACCGGAAGTCGTCGGTGGAGAGCTCGGGACTCACTGCGGGACGTCCGGCTCCCCGCCGACGTCAGCGGCCAGTGCGGGCTCGCGGGGTCGGGCCGGCAGTGGCGCGTCCGAGAACCACGTACGCGGAAGCAGCATCGCGATGATCGCGACGACACCCGCTCCGACCAGCCACACGAGCCCGATCCGCTGTTCCGCCGGCACGAGGACGTCTCCGCCCGGACCGGTCTGCGACAGGGTCAGGACGGCCGTTCCCAGGCCGAGCACGAATCCGATCCAGGCGACGAGACCACCGAACGCCCTCGCGGTGACCGCCGCCGTGAGCACGAGCAACAGGCACAGGACGAGACCCCAGGGCCGGAGGCTGCGATGCATGACCGTGCCCATCCCGCCGACGACGGCGCCGAGCACGAGGGTCAGGAATGCCTTGCCGATCGTCGACCAGGAGAGCGCAGAGGCGGAGTGCACGCGGTCAGGCTATCGGGCGCATGCCGGGCGGCCACGCGACGGGCGCGCCGTCGCCGGGCCGCACGGCGTGCTCGAACCGGTAGGACTCGACCGGGAGCACCGGTGCGAGGAGCTGGTTGCTCAAGGCGTAGCACCCGACGACGGCCTCGTCGCCGTCGATCTCCTCGACGGCCTGCACCTGGGTCGCGTGGGCCCGCAGCGCCGCGAGGACCTGGTCGCGGACGGGTAGCACGTCGACCTCGAGGTCCCTCTGGTCGTCGGCTACCGCGACCGACGGCAGTTGGCCGTCGACGTCGGGGACGACCAGCCCGGAGCCGTGCAGCTCGTGCACCGCGAGCGACGCGTACGCGCGCCGGAGCGCCCGCGCACCCTGGACTGCCAGCAGCAGGACCGGGCGCGGCTCGACCAGGTCGACAGCTCGCCGGGTGACCTCGTGCGAGCGCACGTGGTCCGGGTGCCCGTAGCCACCGCCGGGCTCGTAGGTCGCGACGACGTCCGCCCGGCGATCGCGCAGGATCCGGGCGAGCCGCTGCGCGGCGTCGTCGACGTCCACGCCGACGAACGCACGCGGTGGGACGTCGTCGGACAGCCCGGCCTGCTGCGCGTCCACCCAGGCCATGCCCGAGTCCTCGAACACGTCGACCGAGCCCTCCGGCACGTCGTCGAGGAACACCTGATCGGTGACCCCCAGAGCGGCCAGGGCCCTGCCCAGCTCTCCGACCCGGTGGGCGGCGAGGGCGGGGCCGTCGCCTTCGAGGTGCGCCATCGGCGCTCCGATGACCTCGCCGCGCTCACCACGCGTGCAGGTCACCACCGTCGTCGGACCTCCGGCGCGGGCCCAGGTGGCCAGGAGCGCGCCGGTGGTCAGCGACTCGTCGTCAGGGTGCGCGTGCACCACGACGAGGCGGTTCATCGGGTGGTCGAGGAGAGGAACGTCAGGCGCGCTTGGAGCGGGCTGTGATGCGCGCACGCTCGGTCTGGTCGAGCACGACCTTGCGGATGCGCACGATCTCCGGCGTCACCTCGACGCACTCGTCCTCGCGGGCGAACTCGAGGGACTCCTCCAGCGTGAGGTTGCGCGGCGGGATGAGGTTCTCGAAGTTGTCCGCGGTGGCCGACCGCATGTTGGTGAGCTTCTTCTCCTTGGTGATGTTGACGTCCATGTCCTCGTTGCGCGAGTTCTCACCGACGATCTGGCCCTCGTAGACCTCCTGCGTCGGCTGGACGAAGAAGGAGCCACGCTCCTGCAGGTTGATCATGGCGAACGGGGTGACGGGACCGGAGCGGTCGGCGACGAGCGAGCCGTTGATGCGCGTGTCGATCGCGCCGGCCCACGCCTCGTAGCCCTCGGCGATCGACGACGCGATGCCGGTGCCGCGGGTGTCGGTGAGGAACCGCGTGCGGAAGCCGATGAGGCCACGGGCGGGAACCAGGAACTCCATGCGGACCCAGCCGGTGCCGTGGTTCGACATGGTCTCCATGCGGCCCTTGCGCTGCGCGAGCAGCTGCGTCACAGCGCCGAGGTACTCCTCGGGGACGTCGATCGTCATGCGCTCGACGGGCTCGTGCACCTTGCCGTCGACCTTCTTGGTGACGACCTGCGGCTTGCCGACGGTGAGCTCGAAGCCCTCGCGACGCATCTGCTCGACCAGGATGGCCAGCGCGAGCTCACCACGGCCCTGGACCTCCCAGGCGTCGGGACGCTCGGTGGGCAGGACGCGGAGCGAGACGTTGCCGACGAGCTCCTTGTCGAGGCGGTCCTTGACCTGGCGGGCGGTGACCTTGTGGCCCTTGCCGCCGCGGCCGGCCAGCGGCGACGTGTTGATCCCGATGGTCATGGAGATCGCCGGGTCGTCGACCGTGATCATCGGCAGCGGGCGCGGGTCGTCGGGGTCGGTCAGCGTCTCCCCGATGGTGATGTTCTCGATGCCGGCGACGGCGACGATGTCGCCAGGACCCGCCGAGTCCGTGCTGACGCGCTCGAGCGCCTTGGTCTCGAGCAGCTCGGTGATCTTCACGTTCGCCAGGGTGCCGTCGGCCTTGGCCCACGCGACGGTCTGACCCTTGCGGATCGTGCCGTTGAAGACGCGGAGCAGGGCGAGGCGGCCGAGGAAGGGCGACGCGTCGAGGTTGGTGACGTGTGCCTGCAGCGGGGCACCCTCGGTGTAGGTGGGCGCCGGGATCCGCTCGAGGATCGTCTTGAACAGCGGCTCGAGGTTCTCCGCGTCCGGCAGGCCGCCGTCGGCCGGCTGGTTCATCGACGCGCGGCCGGCCTTGGCGGCGGCGTACACGACGGGCACGTCGAGGATCGCGTCGAGGTCCAGGTCCGGGACGTCCTCGTGCAGGTCGGACGCGAGGCCGAGCAGCAGGTCGGTCGCCTCGTGCACGACGTCGGTGATGCGCGCGTCGGGACGGTCGGTCTTGTTGACGACCAGGATCACGGGCAGCTTGGCGACGAGCGCCTTGCGGAGCACGAAGCGCGTCTGCGGCAGCGGGCCCTCGGAGGCGTCGACGAGCAGGACGACGCCGTCGACCATGGACAGGCCGCGCTCGACCTCACCGCCGAAGTCGGCGTGGCCGGGGGTGTCGATGACGTTGATGGTGATGCCGTCGGGCTGGCCGATCTCCGCCGCCGCGGGACCCGTGTACCGGATCGCGGTGTTCTTGGCGAGGATCGTGATGCCCTTCTCGCGCTCCAGGTCGCCGGAGTCCATCGCCCGCTCGTCCACGTGGGCGTGGGAGCCGAAGGAGCCGGACTGCCACAGCATGGCGTCGACGAGCGTGGTCTTGCCGTGGTCGACGTGCGCGACGATGGCAACGTTGCGCAGGTCGGCGCGCACGCTGGTGCCGGCAGCCAGCGTCGGCACGGTCGCAGACGAGGTCGGCGCAGACGTGGGCTCAGACATGGGGGAACTCATCTCAGAAGGTGGGGAGCGCGCCGGGTCGTCGGCTGCGCCGGTCAATCCTACCCGTCCGTACGACTGTCCGGCAGGGAAGGTGACCAGACCCACTTCCGTCGCGGCTACGTGCGCGCCCAGGCCCACCAGGAGGTCAGGTCGGCCCGGCCGAGCGCCAGCGGCTCGATCTCGGGCAGCGCCGTCCCGTCGGGGAGCGGGCGCTGGGCGACGACGACGGGCTGCTGCACGATCGAGACGACCGCGCCGCCGTCCACCAGGCTCGTCGCCACCGGTGTGAGAGCAGCGCCGACGGCAGCCGGGTCGAGCGTCGCATCGAGCTTCTTGGTCGCCGCGTCCGTCGCCGGGTCCGACCAGCTCGTGAGGTTGGCGATGCCCTTGGTCTGCCAGCGCATCACGATCGCGTCGACGGGGAGGTCGGACTGCGACACGGGCACGAGTGCCACGTCCCAGGCCTCGGGCTCGTCGCGCAGGTCGGTCGCCCACGCCTCGACCGGCGTGTAGGGCTCCACCTGGAAGCCTGCCGCGGCCGCGGAGTCCGCGATCTGGTCGAGCATCGCCTCGCGCAAGGGGTCGGTCGTGTTGGTGAGGACCCGGACGACCACCGGGTCCGTGATCTCCGCATCCTCGAGTGCCGAGGTCGCTGCGTCGATGTCGGCGGCACCGTCCGGTGCGGCAGCGCCCCCTGCGTCGGGACTGACCCGAGGCAGCACTCCTGTGGCCACCTCGGCATCCGGCCACAGGGGCACGACGAGGTCGTCGACGATCGTGTCGCGCGGGACCGTGAGCAGGAACGCCGTGCGGACGGCGGTCGCCTTCGCCGCATCGTCTCCGTACGTCGCCGGGTCGAACACCCCGCCTCCGGCCACCTGCAGCTCGAGCTGCAGCGTGCTGTCACCCCCGGTGCGAACCGTCGCGTCCTCGACGCCGCCCAGTGCGTCGAGCACGTCGGCGGTGTCGGCGGGCGCGATCACGTCGACGGTGCCGTCGGACAACGCGTCGACAGCGTCCAGGGGGCTGAGGTCGCTCCGCAGCACGACCCGGTCGTACGCGGCGGGCTCGTCGCCCGTGTACTCGTCGTTGCGGACCAGCTCCACACGCTCGCCGGGCACGATCAGGTCGATCGCGTACGGTCCGTCGCTCACGGCGAGGTCGATGTGCTGCGCGAGGGCGTCGGCGTCGAACTGCGTGCGCCACGTCTCCGAGATCGAGCTGAGCGCCTTCTTGTCCTCACCGGTGATCGCCGCGGTCACCGCTGCGGCCGCGTCCTCGGGGTCCTCGACGCCCAGCGCCACCTGTCCGACGACGTGGGCGGGGACGCCGACGTCGAGAGCGACCTGCCAGTCGGCCACGGGCTTCGTGTACGTCACTGTCACGCTCGTGCCGTCCACGACGGGCACCTGCTCGGCGTAGATCAGCGCCGGGGACGCGGCGGCGAAGGCAACCCCCGCGGCGAGCGCGTCGTCGTTGGTGACCTCACCGGCCGCGTCGAGCTCCGGCGCGACGTCGTCGAGCTGGCCGCTGCGCGCGGCCCACTCGAGGATGAGGTCGTCGGTCGTGACCGGTACGCCGTCGGACCAGGTCGCGTCCTCGGCGAGCGTGTACGTGACCGTGAGGGGCGCGTCCTTCACCTTCTCGATCGTGCCGAACGACGTGTCGAGCACGGCTCCCCCGGCCTCGTCGAGGCTCACGAAACCGGACTGCGCCAGACCACGGACCAGTGTGCTGCCCGGAGCGCGTCCCTGCGCCGTCCCCCCGTTCAGCGACGTGAAGGCCGACGAGACGGCGACAACCACGGTGCCCGGGCGGCCAGGCTGCGGCTCAGGGTCGGTGCAGCCCGCGAGAGTCGCCACCACCGCCAGCGACACCGTCGCGACGACCGTCAGACGTGTCCCTCTGTGCACCGCATGCCTCCGACAACCCTCGTACGGGACGAGCCGCCCCATGCGGAGGTATCGGTCACCACCCGCCGAACCTCAACCTTGCCGTACGAATCGGTCGAAACTCGGCAGAAGTGCGACGAGTCCCGAGAGCGGGCCGTG
Organism: Cellulomonas sp. P4_H4; assembly: GCF_056400865.1. NCBI lineage: Bacteria > Bacillati > Actinomycetota > Actinomycetes > Micrococcales > Cellulomonadaceae > Cellulomonas > Cellulomonas sp. P4_H4. The sequence goes on along the minus strand of NZ_JBFUKL010000002.1, from coordinate 652,266 downwards.
CTCAGAAGCCTCGGCCGGTGGTCTGCCCCGGACCCTGGTCGACGATGTCGTGCGCGTCCAGCTCGGCGTTCTCCGACGCGTCCGCGAGGCCGGCGGCACGAGCGATCTCGGCGCGCTCGAGCTCGTCGCGCTGAGCGTCGAGCAGCGCGTCGCGGGTCAGGCGACGCTCCTGCTGGGCCACCGGGTCGGGCACCGGCACGGCCGCGAGGAGCCGCTGCGTGTAGGCGTCCTTCGGGTGGTTGACGACCTGCGCCGTCTCGCCGATCTCGACCAGGCGGCCGTTGTGCATGACCGCGATCCGGTCGGAGAGCATCTCGACGACGGCGAGGTCGTGGCTGATGAACAGGCACGCAAAGCCGTGCTCGCGCTGCAGGTCCTGGAACAGCTCCAGGACGGTGGCCTGCACGGACACGTCGAGCGCGGACGTCGGCTCGTCCGCGACGAGCAGCTGCGGCTCGAGCGCGAGCGAGCGGGCGATGCCCACGCGCTGACGCTGACCACCCGAGAGCTCGTGCGGGTAGCGGTTGCGCATGGCCCGCGGGAGCTGCACCTGGTCGAGCAGGCGCTCGACCGCCCTGGACATCTCGGCGCCCTTGACGCCGCGGTGCAGGAGCAGCGGCTCGCCGATCGACTCACCGATGGGCAGGCGCGGGTTGAGCGACGAACCCGGGTCCTGGAAGACGATGCCGACCTTGCTGCGCAACGGCCTGAGGTCCTTGAGCGTCGCGCCGACCATGTTCTGGCCGACGATGTTGAGCTCACCGGACGTCACGGGAAGGAGCCCGACGACCGCGCGGCCGATGGTCGTTTTGCCGGACCCCGACTCACCGACGAGACCGACGACCTCGCCACGCCTGATCGTCAGGCTCACGCCGTCGACGGCCCGGAACGCCGGCTGGCGACGACGACCCGGGTACTCGATGACCATGTCCTTGGCCTCGAGCACCACGTCGGTGGCGGTCTCGGCGACCGGCTCGGTGGGTCGGGCGTCGGCCGTGGTCGTCGACGTCTCGGTGCCCTCGGCGGCGAGCGCGTCGGCACTGCGGCCCAGGTGGGGCACGGCGTCGAGCAGCTTGATCGTGTACGGGTGCGTCGGCGCGTTGAAGATGTCGATCGACGAGCCCTCCTCGACGACCCGCCCGTCCTTCATCACGATGATCTTGTCGGCCAGGTCGGCGACGACGCCCATGTCGTGGGTGATCAGCACGATGCCGGAGTCGATGCGCGTGCGCAGGTCGCGCATGAGCTTGAGGATCTCGGCCTGCACCGTGACGTCGAGGGCCGTCGTCGGCTCGTCGGCGATCAGCAGCTTCGGGTCGCACGCCAGCGCCTGCGCGATCATGGCGCGCTGACGCTGACCGCCCGACAGCTGGTGCGGGTACGCGTCGATCCGGCGGTCCGGGTCCGGGATCTCGACCAGGCGCAGCAGCTCGAGGGCGCGCGCGCGGGCCTCCTTGGGGCCGATGTCGAAGTGCGTGCGCAGGGTCTCGATGATCTGGAACCCGACCGTGTAGACCGGGTTGAGCGCCGTCATGGGCTCCTGGAAGATCACCGCGATCTCACGGCCGCGGACGTGCCGGAGCTTCTGAGCGGACATGCCGATCAGCTCACGGTCACCCAGCTTGGCGCTGCCGTTGGCACGCCCGTTGGGCGGGAGCAGGCCGAGCAGGGACATCGAGGACTGCGTCTTGCCCGAACCGGACTCGCCCACGATGGCGAGCACCTCGCCCGGGAAGACGTCGTAGCTCACGCCGGTCGCGGCCGGGTACCACTGTCCGTCGACGTAGAAGTCGACGCCGAGGTCACGCACGGTGAGCACCGGCGTCCGCGTCGGCGATGCTGCGGGGACGGCGTCGGAGGTGTCGATTGCCACGCTGGTTCCTTACTGGCCGAGGACGAGGTGCGCGGTGGACGGGGTCGCCGTCGTCGAGCACCGGTCTGGGAGCATGGCCGAATGGGTGCCACGCAGGAGTTCAGTTCGTCGTACGGCCGCTGGTTGACGGGCGCCGCAGCCGTTGCTGCCGTGATCGCCCTGGTCAGCGTGCTCGTCGCGGACGGTGTGAGCGAGGCCCTGGCTCTGGTTCCGCTGATGGGCCTCATCGTGCTGCTGATCTGGGCGCTCTTCTGGCGCCCGTCCGTCGAGGTGTCCGACGGCGAGGTCGTGGTCCGCAACGTGCTGGCGACCGTGCGCATCCCGTGGCCCGCCTACCGCGGCGTGACCGTGAAGTACTCGCTCGTCGTGCACAGCACCGGCCCGGACGTGACCGCCTGGGCGGCACCGCGTTCCAGCGGCACGGTGCAGCGGATGCGGCGCCGCCGTCCGCCCGAGGGTCCCCTCGGGCCTGGACGACACAACGCGAACGCCGAACGAGTCGCCGACGCGATCGTCGAGCGGCAGGCCGCTCTCAAGGACGCCGGCTTCCTCAAGGGCGCCGAGGCTGCCGTCGCAGCGGGTGTCACACCGCAGCGCCGCTGGCACTGGCTGCTGATCGGCGGGGTGCTGGTGCTCGCCGCCGCGTCGGCCGTCCTGCTCTGACCCGAGGATCACGAGGCCTCCGCCGACGCGCTCGCCGACATCGGCCGGCCGGTCGCGGGGTCCACCCGCAGGGCCTTGGCCATCTTGCGCTCCGACGGGATCCGCTTCTGGCGAGGGTCGAACGCGTCGCGCAGACCGTCGCCGATGAAGTTGATGGCCAGCGCGATGACCACGATGAACAGACCGGGCCACCAGAAGAGCCACGGACGCGTCGAGAACGCCTCCTGGTACTGGCTGATCAGCAGTCCGAGCGACGTGGCCGGCGCCTTGATGCCGACGCCCAGGTAGGACAGGGCGGTCTCCAGCAGGATCGCGGAGCTCATCAGCAGCGTCGTGTTGACGATGATCACGCCGATGGCGTTGGGCAGCATGTGCTTGAACATGATGCGGCTGTTGCTCGCGCCGGCCACCCGCGCGGCGTCGACGAACTCGCGCTCGCGCAGCGTCAGGAAGTCGCCTCGCACCAGCCGCGCGAGCGTGGTCCAGGTGATCAGCCCGAGGAACGTCCCGAAGATCAGCGGGTTGTTGCCACCGGCGAGCTGACCGAGGACGGCACCGATGACGATCACGGGCATCGTGATGACGAGGTCGGTGAGCCGCATCAGCAGGTTGTCGGTGCGACCGCGCATGAAGCCCGCGAGGGCCCCGACGATGATCCCGGTGATCGTGGCCACGAGACCGACGGTGACCGTGATGATCAGCGAGGTCTGCGTGCCCTGCATGACGCGCGCGAACACGTCGCGCCCGATCTCGTCCTGCCCGAACGGGTGCAGGCCCCAGTGGAACCAGAGGCCCGCGTCTCCGCCGAGCCACACCGGCAGCTCCATGGTCGGGTGGCCGCCGTTGATGATGACGCTGTTGGTCTGGTTGGGTCCCCAGATCCACCAACCGTCCCAGCCGAACACGCCCACCGAGGTGAAGGCGAGCAGGACGACGAACGCCAGGACGAAGATCGCGACCATGGCACCGCGGTGGCGCAGGAAGCGACGGCGGACGATCTGGCTCTGCGAGAGTCCGGCGACCTCCCGCAGCTCGATCGCGTTCTCGGTGGAGTCCTCCGGGGGGAGTTGCTCGACGGTGCTCATGCGTTCACCCGGATCCTGGGGTCGAGGCCTGCGTAGATGAGGTCGGCGACGATGTTCGCGATGATCGCGAGGGCCGCGACGATCAGCAGGTACGCCATGACCGGGTCGATCTCGGCGTGCGTCAGCGAGTAGAGGAACAGCGTGCCCATGCCCGGCCGGGCGAACACGCGCTCCGTGATGATCGCGCCACCCAGCAGGGTGATGACGTCGATCGGGACGACTGTCGCCAGCGGGATCAGCGAGTTGCGGAAGCCGTGCCGCATGATCACCGTCCGCTCGGGGAGGCCCTTGGACCTCGCCGTGCGGATGTAGTCCTGGCTCATCACCTCGAGCATGCTCGAGCGCGAGTAGCGGGTGTACGCCGCGAAGCCGATGAGCAGCAGCGCGAGCGTCGGCAGGAGCAGGTGCGTGAACGTGTCGAGCGTCTGCACCCAGAAGTTGCCGCCGAGGTTCGGCGTCTGGTTGCCGATGGTCGGGATCGGCCGCCCGCTGATGGCCGGCGCGTTGTAGTACGCGGGCCACACGCGCATGACCTGGTTGACGAAGATCATCGACGCGACGACGACCGCGGTGATCGCGGCCGTGCGTGCGGACACCGCCCGGTCAGGGCCACCCCAGGCGTAGCCCACACCGACGCCGACCGCGATCGTGACGAGCGCCAGGCCGAGGATGAGCAGCCAGCTCTCCTCGACCGACTTGAAGAAGACGTTGAGCGGCAGGAACAGGACCAGGCCGATCACCACGGTCGTCAGCGAGGCGCCCAGCGCCCGCCGGTTCTTCAGGCCGGTCGACAAGGTCGTGATGGCGAACGCGCTCGCCGTGCCGAGGAACGCCAGCAACAGCGGGTTGATGCTGGGCGTCGTCCACCAGTCGGTGATCTGCAGGAACGCGAACATCCCGAAGGTCGCGGCGAATCCGAGACCGAACGTGACCGCCCGACGCTGGACGTCGCCGCCTATCGCGAGGCTCCACAGCAGACCGGCGAGCAACCCGATGACGGTTATCGCCACCCAGGAGATCACCGGGTCCGCGAGGAAGTCGTTGAAGCCGATCGCACCCCACTGCTTGAGCAGCACCGCGACCCAGAAGGCCGGCAGCGAGTACAGGAGGAACGAGACGAAGATGATGAGGTAGTCGAACGAGCTGTACTGCCGCAGCGCGCTCACGATGCCGACGGCGACGCCGAAGACGATCGCGAGGAACGTCGCCGCGGTGACGAGCTGGATTGTCGACGCGATCGCGCCCTGCAGCAGGTTCGACACCGGCTGGCCGCTCACCCACGCGACACCGAGGTCGCCGTGCAGCACGTCACCCAGCCACTTGAAGTAGCGGATGACGACGCCCGTGTTCAGGTCGAGCAGCTGGATCCGCTCGGAGATGAGCTGCGCCTTGTTCGGCGCGTTCGACTGCCGCAGATCGTAGAACGGGTCCATCGACGCATAGACCAGGAGGTACATGACGAACGTCGAGACGAAAAGTGTCGCCAGTCCGGCAAGCAGGCGTCGCCACAGGAACGAGAGCATGAAGAGTGGTACCTCACGGTTGAGGGACGTTTACGCACCAGCCGCCAAAGTCTACGCGGCATGAGCGCAAGGGGCGGTCGAACGCCCTGGTGGGGCATCCGACCGAGTGTTCCGCTCGAGCCGTCGGCAGCTCCCGGGGTGGGACGCGGGGCATCGTTGCCCAGGCGTCAGAGCTGCTGACGGGGTTCGCGCGAGTCGTGCGGGTGTGCCGACCGGACGACCACCCGCCCGGATCATCTCCGGTGCGGGTGGTCCCGTAGTCGTGCACACACGGTGAGGGCGGCGGAACCCGTGGGTTCCCCCGCCCTCACGCTGTGCGTCAGGTCAGACGGTAACGACGGTTGTCAGCTCGTGGCCTCGGCCGAGGGCTCCGTCGCGGTGGCCTTCCAGTCCCAGAACCCGTAGAAGATCGTCGGGTTGATGGAGATCGGCGCAGGACCCTCGAGCTTGCCGCTGTTCCAGGCGTGGATGCCGGGGAACTGGAAGATCGTGGTTCCGAACGCGTCGGCCCAGAGCTGCTTCTCGACGTCCAGCTGGAGCTGCGCCTGCTCCTTCGGGTCGATGGACACGGCCAGCTGGTCGAACAGACCGTCGACCGTGGTGTTGGAGTAGTGGCCGTAGTTGTTGATGCCACCGGTCCGGTAGTTGGCCTCCGACTCCGTCACAGCGGTGGACTCGGACTGCCAGCCGAAGAGCGATGCGTCGTACTCGCTCTGCTGGCTCGACAGCTTGGTGCCCCACTCGGTGGCGGGCGCCGAGGCGTCGATCATCTGGAAGCCGGCCTGCGTGGCCGGGTCGCTGATCAGCGCGAACTCGTTGACACGGCGCGGGTTGTCACCGTTGAAGGCGAACCGGACCGGGATCGGCGTCGTGATGCCGGCGTCAGCAAGGATCTGCTTGGCCTTGGCGACGTCCGCGTCCAGCGGGTAGGCGTCCGAACCGTTGTTGGCGACCATGTCGTCGTAGTTCGGGGAGCCCGGCAGGTCGATGAACGAGTTACGAACCTCGGCGTCCGGGTTCAGCGGGACGATCAGGTTGTCGACAATCGTCTGACGCGGGATCGCGGTGAGGAACGCCGTGCGGACCGCGAGGGCCTTCGCAGCGTCGCCACCGTAGGTCGCCGGGTCGAACGGACCCTTGTTGTCGAACACGAGGTCGACGTGCTCGTAGGTGCCCTCGATCGCGTTGTCGACGGTCACGCCGTCGAGCGCCTGGAGCGCGGTCAGGACGTCAGCCGAGGCCTGCGGGCCGATGAGGTCGACCTCACCGTTCTGCAGCGCCTGGACCTGGCCCATCGGGTCGTCGATGTAGCGGACGGTGATGGTGTCCGGGCCGCCCGCGTGGTCACCCTTGTACTTCGGGTTGCGCTCGAGCGTCAGGTACTGGTTCTCGACGAACTCCGAGATGACGTACGGGCCGTTGGCGACCAGCAGCGACTTGTCGTCGGGGAGCTTGGTGAACTCGGTGCCGCTGTTCCACCACTTGGCGAGGGGCTTGAGCTTCTCGACGTCGTCGTCCTGGATCGCCTTCACGAGGGCGTCCGTGGCCTCGGTCGCGTCGGTCAACTCGAACGCGTGCATCGCGGCGACGTGCGCCGGGACGGTCGCGGCGATGAAGTTGAGCTCCCAGTCACCGAACGGCTTGTCGTAGACGTAGGTGATCGACTTGTTGTCGTCCGAGATCTCGGGGGTCTTGGTGACGAAGGCCGCGCCGGGGGTCACACCGTCGAAGTAGACACCGGTCGTGTAGTCGGTGGTGTCGTTGCCCTCTTCGTCCGTCGTGCCCTCGATCGTGTTGAGCGCACCGGAGGTGCCGGCCCAGCCGAGCAGGAGGTCCGCGGCGGTGACGGGCGTGCCGTCCGACCATGCGGCGTCGTCGTTGAGGGTGTACTTGACCGTCAGCGGGTCGTCCGACGTCTTCTCGTACGTGCCGAAGCCCTCGTTCTTCTGGAGCTTGAGGTCCGGGTCGTAGAAGTTGAACGTCTCGTTCGTGAGGTACGTGATGACAGCGTTCTGCGTCGCGTTGCCGTTGGACGAGTCGGTGTTCGTCTCGAACAGCGGCGACTCCCAGGCAACGTTGACCGCGGTCTCCTGGTTGATACCGGAGTCGTCGGTGCTGTCGTCGCTGCTACCGCTGCTGCACGCAGCAAGGGCGAGAAGGCTCAGCGAGGCGACCGCAGCGGTCGCGGCCTTCCGTGTGATCTTCAATGTTCCTCCTGAAACGGTGGTGGGCCTGCTGGATCGCTCGGGCGTCGATGGTCACGACGCACAGGGGTGCAGAGCCCTCCGGGGGTTGCGGACACGTTAGTGAAGCAACAATGGACAATTCGGACACCGGGCGGCAGAACCGATGATCGTTACGCTATTGATACTGACTGGTACGTCCACGATGTGAGATCGTCACCCCGCAGAAACACCACGGTTACCTGTCCGATGCAGAGCGGACGAGTGGCACCCGGGCAAAATCCCTGCCGATCGACCGCGCATCTGCTATGGACCTACGACAGCCGCTGGGCCCCGCTGAGAGCGCCCTGTGAGGCCGGAGTCCACTTTCACCGTACTCCCGGCAATTCGGAAACGCCCGCTGAGCAGGGACAATCGCGCCATGAGCGTCATCTCGGTACTGCATCGGCTCGGTCACAGCCGCTGGTTCGCGCGAGCAGGGCGGGCGACGTCCGCCCTCGACCGGCGGCTGCAGAAAGCCACCAGCGGGCGGCTCAGCATCCTGGGCAAGCCCACGCTCCCCCAGCTGATCCTCACCACGACGGGCCGCAAGTCCGGTGAGCCGCGCGAGGCCCTCCTGCTGTACGCCGTGGACGGCGACGGGTGGGTCCTCATCGGTTCCAACTGGGGACAGGACCACCACCCGGCCTGGTCCGGCAACCTGCTGGCCGAGCCGCGCGCGACCGTGACGATCGCCGGTGTGAGCACGCCCGTCACGGCGTCGCTGGCCACGGCCGACGAACGGGCTCGCCTGCTCCCGGCTCTCCTGGCCGTGTGGCCCGCCTATGAGACGTACGCCTCCCGCGCGTCCGACCGCGAGCTCCGCGTCTTCCGACTCGCGCCGGCTACCACCTGACCCCAGCTCTGGCTGACCCCGGTCGGACGGGACGGAGACGTCGCCGGAGCACCCGCGGGATGGAGCAAACACGAGCAGCGCTCACTTTCGCGGCGAGCTCGTCCGGGCGCGTTGGCGGTAGGCGCGGGCCTTCATCACCTCGCCGCACTCGTTCATCGAGCACCAGCGACCCGATCGGTTGCGCGAGCTGTCGTAATAGATCCACTGGCAGTCGGGGTTTGCGCAGGCTTTGAGGCGGAGCCAGTCCCCCGACGCGTGCGCGCGGTAGACGTCGGCGATCAGGGACGCCACGGTCGGGTCCGATCCAGCCGGCGCCAGCGACGCTCCGGCGCCGTCGAAAGTGACGGCGAGCGGGCTTGTCGCAGCGATACGAGCCAGCCCGTCCAGGTCGCCGCTCGTCACGTACGCGCGCAGGGCGTCGCGCAGAGCGATCAGAGGCCCCGGCCCTCCGACCATTCGTTCGACGCCATGGAACCGGTCGTCGGTGTTCAGCAGGGCGCGCACGCGCTCCAGTCCTTCGGGAGCCACGCCCGGCTCGGAGCCGAGGGCGACCCACTCCAGAAGCTCGTCGGTGTGAACGGTTCACCCCTCGTCTCGTCGAGAACGCCCTTGACGCCGGGCGCCGCTCGCCACAATAGTCATCACCAGCGTACCTCGTTTACTGGTGACGCTGCGACACCTTGGACCGACGGGACGAGAGAACTGATGACTGCCACCGCGACTGAGAAGCTGGGCTGCGACACCTCCGACATGCTGCACATCCACGCACTGTTCCGCCGCGCGTTCACTGACCTGCCCGGCCTCGTCCGGGGCGTGCCGGACGGCAATCGGGCCCGCATGCATCCCGTCGCCGGCCACGTCCGCGAGGTCGCCGCCGCGCTCCACCACCACCACGAGGGCGAGGACCTCCTCCTGTGGGACACCCTCGAGCACCGAGCGCCTGCCTGCGCGCTGCACGTCGGACTGATGAAGAGTCAGCACGCCGCGACGGCAGGACAGCTCGAGCGCCTCGACGACCTGATGCCGACGTGGGAGGTGGCGGCCGACGGAGTGGCCCGCGACCACGTCGCGGACCTGCTCAGCGAGATGCGAACCACCCTCCTCGCACACCTGGGCCAGGAGGAGGCACAGATCCTGCCGACCGCGGCGACCGTCATGTCACAGCGCGAGTGGAGCCTCCTGCACGAGCACGGGATGGCGTCGATCCCCAAGGACAAGCTGCTCCTCCAGCTCGGCTGGATCCTGGAGATAGTTCCTGCCGACGAGCGCACCGCGTGGCTGCGCACGAACCTGCCCGCCCCCGCGCGACTGCTGTGGAGGACGGTGGGCAAGCGGCAGTTCGCGGCGCACCGCGCCCGCGTCTACGGCAGCTAGCACCCGTCCAGGTACCGTCCGAAGCGTGGAGATCCTGCACCTCACCCACCGCGCGGACTGGGACGCGGCTCTGGCCGAAGGCAGCTACCGCTGGTCGACACGCGGCCGCACCTACGAGGACGTCGGGTTCATCCACGCCTCGTCCAGGGCTCAGCTGCCCGGCGTCGCTCAGCTCGTCTTCGCGGACGACCCCGCCGAGCTGTGCATCCTGCTGCTCGAGACCGACACCATCACGGCCTCCGGCACCCAGGTGATCTACGAGGACGGCGGCAACGGCGAGATCTACCCGCACGTCTACGGCCCGATCGACCCCGCCTGGGTGGTCGACGTGGTCGCCGCGCACTTCGGTCCGGACGGCGCCTTCGCGTGGGGTCCCGCGCGCTGACCAGCCCCCGGACGGGCGCCGAGCTACGGACCGCCGCGCCAGTGGTCGATCCGGTGGTGGTCGGGGACGAAGCCGTGCCCGACGCCCCACAGCACCGCCTGGGTCCGGCTCTCCGCGCCGATCTTCGCGTAGGCCGACCGGATGTACGACTTCACCGTGTTCGGGCTGAGGTAGGTGAGCGCGGCGACGTCGGCGTTGCTCAGTCCTTGCGTGATGAGCGCCAGGATCTCCGACTCGCGGTCGGTCAGACCTTCGCCGCGCCCGGGCCAGTCCAGGCCGTTGGCCGGTCGGGCGCGCCCGGGCACCTGGCTGATGACGACGTCGCCGGCGTGGACGGCCTCCAGAGCGGCGACGAACTCGCGCGCCGGCAGCGCCTTGGACAGGTAGCCCCTCACACCCTGTGCGCGAGCACTGGCGACGAGGTCCGGGTGGAAGTTCCAGGTGTAGACGACCACCCGACGCGCGTTCGGGTTCCGCACCAGGACGCCGATCTCGTGCTGGTCGGACTCCGGCTGCGCGAACGAGTCGTACAGGACGATGTCGACGACGTCGTCGACCGGCTTGTTCGTGTCGATCTCGGCCACGACGACGCGGTCGCGGTACTGGTCGAGGATCTTGGCGACGCCCAGGACCACGACGTCGTAGTCGTCGACGAGCGCAACCGTGATCGGTCCTCCAGACTGGGGCACACGTCGACCGTAGACCCCCCTAGGGGTGTACTGCACCAGCCCTAGGGGTGGTGAGGTCGAGGGAAGTACCTCCCCTCAGAAAGGCACCACCATGCTGGGACTCATCATCACCGTCATCATCGTCGGGCTCATCGCCGGGCTGCTCGCGCGCCTGCTCGTCCCCGGCAAGCAGAACCTCTCGATCCCCATGACCATCGTCATCGGGATCATCGGATCGTTCGTCGGCGGGTTCCTCGGCTACCTGCTGTTCCACAAGGACGCCGACGACGGCTTCCTGCAGCCAGCCGGCCTCATCGGGTCGATCATCGGCGCGATCATCGTGCTGCTGATCTGGATCCGCGTCGGCGGTCGCCGCTCGATCACCAACTGACCGGCCGGCCGGTCCCGATCCTCCACGACCGGGACCGGCCGCCGTCCGTCGCGTTCAAGCAGCGTCGGCGTACGCGAGCCGGGCGCCACAGTGGCGGCACCGGAACAGGTACGCGGTGTGGTCACCGAACGCGTCGAGCGACGGCAGGGCATCCTCGGCCCACCCGTCCGCGAGCAGGGCCGCGACGACGTCCGGGAGGGTCGACACCTCCGCCCAACCTGCCTTGCCCACGAACTCCGCGGCGTCGCCACAGTGGAACAGCCAACGCTCCTGCTGCCACCCGACGAAGCCAGGGGTCCGTCGGACGATCTCGTCGAGGACGTCGTCCGGGATGCCTTCGGGCGCGTCGTCCACCGTGGTGAACTCGGCATCGAACTCCTCGGCAGCAGTCCCGTCCGCGATGCACCACGGACAGATCGACTCGATCTCGTGCAGCGCGTACGTCGGGCCCGCGTACACGTAGCCCCGAGCCGACCCGCACCGCTCGCACTCGTCGGCGGACGCACGGACCGAGCCCGTACGGAGGGGATCGGGGTGGTAGCGGAAGCTCGGCAGGGCGTCGGTCACGGGAACGAGTCTGCCCGAGCCCCTCAGGCGGAGGACCTCACGCCGCGCCCACGGCGAGCCCCGCGACCTGTGAGCCGCCGACGCCGGCGCAGAGGGGGATGTCCGCGCACGGTGGGTCGGAGTAGCGTTCGGATCGCGCCGTGAGACGCCGATGTGTGGATGTCGAAGTCGATGTCGATGGTCGGGTGGAGGACGGGATGGCCAAGCGACTGCCGCCCCCTGGGCCGCTGCCCGAGGGCCAGAACCCCGGCTGCGACACGTCGGGGTTGATCCTGGTCCACCGGATCTTCCGCTGGCTGTATCGGGAGCTCCCCGAGCTGGTTCGCGAGGTCGGGCCCGGTGACACCACCCGCGCGGCCGTCGTCGGCCGCTACGCCCACCTCGACTTCTTCGCCCTGCACATGCACCACGAGACCGAGGACATGGTGCTGTGGGACAGGCTGGTCGCGCGCGCACCCGGGKGCGCGCTGCACGTCGGTCAGATGCGAGCGCAGCACGCCGAGGTCGCGGCGCGGCTCGCGACGATCGAGCCGCAGCTCGAGCCCTGGGTGGTCACTGCCGATCCCCGGCTTCGCGACGCCTTCGCCACCGACATCGAGGGTCTCCGCGACCTGCTGTCGACGCATCTCGGGCAGGAGGAGGACGACATCCTCCCTGTCGCGGGAGAGGTGATGTCCCAGCAGGAGTGGGACTTCATGGAGGAGCACACGCGCGCCACGCTCATGGCGCACCGCAAGGAGCTCGGCAAGGACGTCATGTCGCTGCAGCTCGGCCTGCTGATCGCGAGCGTCCCCGAGGCCGACCGGGAGGACTGGGTCCGCGCCAACGTGCCCGCCCCGATCCGCGTCCTGTACCTCCTCCTCATGAAGCGGAAGTACGACAGCGCGATGCGGGAGCTCTATCCGGATCGGCCCGTACCCACGATGGTGTGACGCGGCGACCCTGAGGCGGAGGAACCCATGTGGCGACGCGTGACGCTCGACGTCCACCTCGAGCACCCGCCGTCACGCGTCTACCCATACCTCGCCGATCCGGGTCGGTGGCCCGAGTTCGCGCCTGCGGTCGACTCCCGCCGCCCGTTGGACCGCGGTCCCCTGGAGGTCGGGCACCGGTGGGCCGCGGTCGACCGCATCGGGCCGTTCCGTGTCCGGTTCACCGACGTGCTCGAGGTCGTCGAGCCCGACCGGCGCGTCGTGTGGCACTCGACGTCGCCATGGAACTCCCGCGTCGAGTACGTGTGCACCCCCGACGCCGGGGGCACGCGCGTCCATGCCGACTACGGCGGCGACGTCGCCTCCTGGCTCCGGCTCTTGGCGCTCCTGCCGACATTCGTGCTGGCCCGGATCCTGCTGCGCGACTTCACCGGCCTGCGCCGGGTGCTCGAGGCGGAGGACCGGGCTCGAACCCCCCGCGCGTGACGTTCGCCTCAGCACAGATGGGGCTTCGCCCCATCCGCATCCACGCACAGATCAACCCCTGCCCCACCATCCAGGTCGTCCACCCCGGGACCGCCGAGCAGCAGGTCCTTCCCCTCGTCGCCGTCCAGCTCGTCATTCCCGAGCCCCCCGATCAACAGGTCCTTGCCATCCCCACCGATCAGGTGGTCCGCACCGGACCCGCCGATGAGCACGTCCGGACCGCCGAGGCCGCAGAGCACGTCATCCCCATGTCCACCGATCAGCACGTCCTTCCCGGGAGTTCCGGTCTGGGTGCACGCCTCCGCAACGGGTTCGGCGATCTCGACCGAGCCCGCTTCACAGTCGATCCCTCCCGGTCGGGCGACGCCGCGCTGGTCGACCGTGAAGACCGTGCACGAGGCGGCGGGAACCGCGCCCGCGGCGGGGCTGGTGCCGAGAGGCAGCAGGGTCTGGGTCGGGCCGCCGTTGTCGGTCAACGGCCCGAGCTGCGGGTCTCCGACGTTCGTCTGGTCGCCGGGACCTGCCACGAACGCGCACGAAGCATCGCCGCCGACGTTGAATCCCGACGAGATCGTCGTGCCGGCGATCGCGCAGTCGGTACCCCCGCCCGCAGCCGTCGCGACGATCGAGCCGAAGCTGTCGAGGTCCTCTCCGGTGCCGAGGTTCGCTCCGGTCGGTGCGCTGTTGCCGACCAGGGTCGCGTGCTGCAGGAAGACGTCCCCGGTGCTGGTGTAGACCCCGCCGCCGGTGACAGCCGCGGTGTTGCCCGAGAACGTGGAGTTGCCGACGTGCACCTCCCCGGTGGCGGCGTAGATCCCGCCGCCACGTCCTTCGGCGCCGGTCGCCGAGTTCGCGCTGAAGGTCGAACCCGTGAGGACGATCTGCGCCGGAGGCGGATCGTCGGACAGCTCGATGATCGAGACGACCAGTCCACCGCCCGGGCCAGTGCGCGTGTTGCCGGCGATGGTGGAGTCGGTGATCGTGGCGGTCCGCTCGTCGGTCGGCTGGTCCTGGTCGACGCTCCACTGGATGCCGCCGCCGAGGGTCGCGCCGGACGGGACGTTCCCGGTGATCGTGGAGCCCGTGACCACGAGGTCGCCGCACGCGGAGCAGACCACCCCCGGTCCGCCGTTGCCGACGGCCGCGGAGTTGAGGAACGTGAGCTCCCCATCGCCCTGGCCGGTCGTCGAGACGCCTCCCTGGCCGTTCTCGCTGATCGTCGAGTCCGCGATGCCGACCGCTCCGTCGATCGCACCGATCCCTCGGCCGGTGTTCTGTGTGATGGTCGACCCGTCGACCGAGATGCCACCGAACGAGACCCTGATGCCGGTGCCGGTGTTGGGTCCGACCATCGAGTCGACGAGCCCGATGCTCGACCCGCTGCCGAGCTCGCCGCTGTTCAGCACGGGACCGGTCGCGGCGTCGTTGCCCGACACCGTCACGCCGGTCAGGTCGACGTCGCCGTTGAAGCGCAGCGCAGCACCGTCGATGCTGTCGCCGCCGGTGATCGTGAGGTCGCCGAGGACGACCTGCGCGGCGCTGTCGAGCTGGTCGAGCACCCGTTCGTCCGGGCAGGTCTGATCGATCGTGGAGCCGTTCCCGTTCACCGTGAGCGCCAGCATCCCGGTGTAGTCGAGGTCGCCCCCGAGATTCGCGTCCTCGTCGCCGCCGCACGAGGTCAACGGGTACGTGCTCGATGCGGCGAGGTCGATGACGGTGGCCTCAGCGGCCGCGTTGGCCGTGTCGACCGCCTCGCGCAGCGAGACGAGGCCGTCGGCGCCGTCGACCACGTCGGTCGTCGTGGTCACGGTGACGGTCGCGGCCATCGCGGGAGTCGCGACGATCGCCACCGATACCGGAGCTGCGACGAGGGCGAAGAGGCTGACGACTGCGATGCGCTTCATCATTGAAGTGATCCCCCCGAGCGGGTCGGGCCGGCGGATTCGTCGGAGCTCACCCGATCACGGCTCACCCCAGCCAGGATCCACCTATGGCGTCGCGTTCGCCATCCCCTGGTGCTCTTCGCGAAGGGGTGCCCCGGGATCGGTTCGTGCCGGCCCGCCCGATGGTCGGGTCCATTGCCACCCCCAGATGACGCCGGCCTCGGGATCCTCGTGGTTGTCGGTGTGCGCGAAGCCGAGCGACTCGAGCACACCCGTCGACGGGTTTGGGCCTGGCAGCGTGTGAGCAAGGACGTGATCGACCTCGCCGCTGGAGACAGCACGATCGACCAGTGCCCAGGCAGCGGCCGTGCCGAAGCCATGACCCCGAAACTCCGGGGCGATCTCGTAGCCGATCTCGACGGTGCGCTCCGCAGGCGGGGCCACGAATCCACCGGAGCCGACGAGCCGTCCGGTAGCCCCGTCCACAAAGAACTGCATCGACCACGAGCGGTCAGCTTCGGACGAGGTCGCCAGACGCTCCAGAGTGAAGCCGATGGCCTCGGGGAACTCGGGCCATCCGTCGGGGACAGATGAGCCGATCAGCTCGCCGAACTGCGTCCGTCCTTCGTTCAGCGCGTGCAGCAACGTCTCGGTTGCCACGAGGAGGCGGACCTGCGGTCGAGACGACATGCGGCCCGCGTCACGGCCTCGGCACCGGCGCGAAGTCGGACCGGGTCAGCCAGTGCGGCAGGTTGCGGCGCACGGCTGTCGGCCCGTCGACCGTGAGCTCGCCCGATCGGAACGCGTCGTTCCACTGCACGTCCCCGCGCCACACCCGGACGAACAGCGTGAGGGGAGTGTCGATCCGTCCCGTGACCGGATGTCCCGGGTCGAAGTCGCAGAGGTCCACCTCGGCCTGGGTGCACACGAGCCACCAGTCCCGCTGGCCCGAGGGCTGGTCACGGAAGCTGAACTGCAGCACGGTCCGCCCGGGCGGAAGCGTCTCGACGTCGACGTTGCGCTGCACGTCCCACATGAGCAGGTGCGGGTCGAAGTCTTCCTCGCCGAGCTCGGGCATCCACCGGATCCCCCACTGGCCGATCGCCTCCACGACGGACTGGAGCTCGCGCCCCGCTTGGGTGAGCGTGTAGTAGACACGCTTGCCCTGCTCGTGCCGGTCGACGACGCCGGCGCGGGCCAGGCTGCGCAGCCGCGTGGACAGCAGCGTCGGCGACATCTTGGGCACACCGCGTTGCACGTCACCGAAGGTGCGGCTGCCGGCGATCAGCTCGCGGACGATCAGCATGGTCCATCGCTCGTCGAGCAGCTCCATCGCCTTCGCGACGGGACAGAACTGGCCGTACTGCGTCATGTCCCTCCCCCGGTGCTCCAGATCTTGTAGTGGATCACTACAGATGTAGCACTGACCAGGGTGGTAGGTGCGCGATGAACCTGGGTGACACGAGCCGGAACACTCCGGCACCTCACCAAGGAGTCATCATGACCACCACCGCCACCGTTGACCTCGGCGCCCTCAAGAACATCCAGCAGCAGACCTGGAGCAGCGGCGACTACGGCAGCATCGCCTGGATCACCGTGCCCCTGGCCGACGAGCTGATCGCAGCCGTCGACCTGGTCCCGGGCAGACGGGTGCTCGACGTCGCCACCGGCACCGGCCATGTCGCCATCGCCGCAGCGCGGGCGTTCTGCCCGACCGCAGCCATCGACTACGTGCCCGAGCTGATCGACACCGCGCGGCGACGGGCAGGAGCCGAGGGCCTCGACATCGACTTCGAGGTCGGGGACGCCGAGGCGCTGCCCTACGCCGACGGGCAGTTCGACTACGTCCTCTCCGCGATCGGCACCATGTTCACCGCCGACCACCAGCGGACCGCCGACGAGACCGTACGGGTGACCCGCCCCGGTGGTCGGATCGGTCTGGCCAGCTGGACGCCGACGGGATTCGTCGGCCGGATGCTCAAGACCGTCGGCAAGTACGTCGCTCCGCCGGCAGGTGCCCTGCCTCCGACGCGCTGGGGTGACCGGCAGGTGATCGTCGAGCTGTTCGGGGACAAGGTCGACGACCTGCGCACCTGGACGACCACGGTCCGCCCGCGGTTCCTCAGCACCGAGCACTACGCCGACTTCTTCCTCACCAACTACGGGCCGACGTTCAAGGCGGCGAGCAGGCTCGACACGGCCGACCGTGCCGCATTCCGCGCGGACCTCGTCGCCCTGGCGGAGGAGTTCAACCTGGCCACCGACGGCACGTTCGTCTCCGAGTGGGAGTACCTCCTGGTCTCCGCTCGGAAGCGATGACCACACCTCCGAGCCGCAGATGACCGCGCGTTCCGCGTGCACCAGCCGGCCGGGTGGAGGACGCACGGACAGAGGCCGGAGTCGCTGACGCGACTCCGGCCTCTGCGCGCGTCACCGCGTCGTGCGCTCAGACGTTGAAGCGGAACTCCACCACGTCGCCGTCGGCCATGACGTAGTCCTTGCCCTCGATGCGGGCCTTGCCGGCGGCGCGGGCGGCGGCGACGGAGCCGGCGGCCACGAGGTCGTCGAACGAGATGACCTCGGCCTTGATGAAGCCCTTCTGGAAGTCCGTGTGGATCACGCCGGCGGCCTGCGGGGCGGTCCAGCCCTGGTGGATGGTCCAGGCGCGGGACTCCTTGGGGCCGGCCGTCAGGTAGGACTGCAGGCCGAGCGTGTGGAAGCCGACGCGGGCGAGCTGGTCCAGCCCGGCCTCCTCCTGGCCGTTGTCGACGAGCATCTCGCGGGCCTCGTCGGGGTCGAGCTCGACCAGCTCGGACTCGAACTGCGCGTCGAGGAAGATGGCGTCGGCGGGGGCGACCAGGGCACGCATCTCGTCCTGGAAGGCGGTGTCGGCCAGGCCGGCGTCGTCGGTGTTGAAGACGTAGATGAACGGCTTGCTCGTCATCAGCTGGAGCTCGTCGAGGTGCTCGATCTTCTTGCCGGACTGGGCGAGGGTCTGGCCCCGCTCGAGGATCGCCTGCGCCTCCTGGGCGGCGGCGAGCAGACCGGCGTCGGCCTTCTTCGCGCGGACCTCCTTCTCGAGACGCGGGATCGCCTTCTCGAGGGTCTGCAGATCGGCGAGGATCAGCTCGGTGTTGATGACCTCGATGTCGTCCTTGGGGTCCACGACGCCCGACACGTGCACGACGTCGGGGTCCGCGAAGGCGCGGGTGACCTGGCAGATCGCGTCGGCCTCGCGGATGTTGGCCAGGAACTTGTTGCCCAGGCCCTCGCCTTCGCTCGCGCCCTTGACGATCCCGGCGATGTCCACGAACGACACCGTCGCGGGCAGGATGCGCTCGGAGCCGAACACCTCGGCGAGCGTCTGCAGACGAGGGTCGGGCAGCGGGACCACACCGACGTTCGGCTCGATCGTCGCGAACGGGTAGTTCGCAGCGAGCACCGACGCCCGGGTCAGCGCGTTGAACAGGGTGGACTTGCCGACGTTGGGCAGGCCGACGATGCCGATGGTGAGTGCCACGTCGGACGAGTCTACGGTGCCGACGAAAGCGCCTAGGCGAACGACATGATCCTGCGCAGCAGGTCGGTGCCGTTGCGGTCCAGCAGGCGCCCGCCGATGCGCACACCGAGCACCAGGAGGAGTCCTCCGAACAGCAGCCCGACGGCGAGGGTCAACCAGCCGAGGGCCGACGAGTGCTGGGTGATCGCCAGGACCGCGAGGACGGCCTCGGGCGCGCTCAGCACCACCACCGCCGCCCAGCCGAGCAGCTGCGAGGTCACCGCCGTCAACGACGCGCCCTGCCGGGTCTGGAACGGGTTCTCCCCGGGCTTCTGCACCGGGTACACGACGAGGGCCGACACGATGCTCGCCCCGCCGTACGCCGTGCAGAGCACTCCGTACGAGACACCGAGCAGCGCGGGGATCGTCCCTGTGCGGTCGGTGAGGACGGCCGACCCGACCACGTAGACCGCCACGACCGGGACCGCGAGCGCCGAGGCGCCGAGGACGCGCCCCAGCCGGTCGGTGAGTCCGGGCAGCGGTGCGGCGAGGTGGGTCCAGAAGGCCGAGCCGTCGTAGGCGACGTCCGCCGAGATCCCCCAGCCCATGAGGAACGCGGCGGTCGGACCGAGGAAGAGAAGCGAGCTGCCACCGGGGTTGAACATCCACAGGAGCACGGGCAGGAGCGGCACGATCGCGATGGCCAGCGCGTACCGCGGGTCGCGCACCCAGTAGGTGAGGCTCCGGGCCGTCACCGCTCCGAGCGGCGACGACGGCAGCCGACCGAACCAGCCGAGCCCGCGTGACCGCGTGGAAGCCGCCTCGTGGACCGGGTTCACGAGCGCCCGCGCGAGCGAGCGGTCCCAGACGACGACAGCGACCAGGAGCGTCCCTACCGCGATCGCGAACCGCGCGGCGGCGCCCGCCCAGTGACCCTCGGCGACCTCCCACGGCACGACCCACACGGCGCCGATCGGGGTCCATCCCAGGACGTCGGCAACGCGCTCCAGCGAGTCCTTCGTGAGGCTGTCGCTCGACATCGTGGCGCGGCTGATCAACGGGCCGAGGAGCAGCAGCGGGAGCAGTGCCGACGCCGCCATGAGCTCCCGGACACGCCGCTTGCTCATCAGGTGCGAGGACGCCGACGTGGTCGCCCGGCCTCCGACGATGCACGTCGCGAGCCCGACGGTCGCGCACACGACGCCCGCGAGCAGCGCCAGCGGCGTCCTCCACCACACCCCCGCCATGGACAGGGCCGTGACCGCGGTGACGATGCCGGGGATCCCGATCACCGCCCCGATCGCGAGCCCCGTGAGCATGCTCCGGCGTGGGATGGCGAACGTGACGAACCGCGCCGGGTCGACCGTCGCGTCGATCCCGAACGAGATGAGCGGGACGACCCACCAGCCGAGCACCAGGACGGATCCGACGAGGACCGAGACGAGGCCGCGGCGGTCGGGCTCCTGCACGCTGAGCACCGCCATGGACCCCACGACGACCGCGAGCGCCATCAGCCCGTACAGCGCGGCGACGACGAGGCCGACCACCTGCCACACGCTGCGGCGCAGGCCGTTGCGCAGCAGGGTCAGCTTCAGCCGGACGAGGTGCGCAACCACGCGAGTCCCTCACCACTGACCCGGCCGCCGACGAGCTGCACGAACCGGTCCTCGAGGCTCTGGTCACCGCGCACGTCGTCGACGGTCCCCGCTGCCAGGACGTGTCCCGCGGCGATCACGGCGACGTGGTCGCACATCCGCTGGACCAGGTCCATGACGTGCGAGGAGACGATGACGGTGCCCCCCGAGGCCACGTACGAGGCGAGGATGTCGCGGATGTTCGCGGCGGAGACCGGATCGACCGCCTCGAACGGCTCGTCCAGCACGAGCAGCCGCGGGGCGTGCACCATCGCGCACGCCAGCGCAACCTTCTTCGTCATGCCGGCGGAGTACTCGACGACCAGGGTCCGTGCGTCGCGCGCCAGGTCGAACGCCTGCAGCAGGTCGTACGTCCGGGCCGCGACCGTGTCCCGGTCCAGGCCGTGCAGCAACCCCGCGTACGTCACGAGCTGCTCGCCCGTGAGCCTGTCGAAGAGGCTGACGCCGTCGGGCAGGACGCCCAGCATCTTCTTGACCTCGACGGGGTTGGCCCACAGGTCCTGGCCGTGCACCAGCACGGTCCCGAAGTCGGGCTTCAGCAGCCCCGTCGCCATCGACAGCGACGTCGTCTTGCCCGCGCCGTTGGGGCCGACGAGCCCGTAGAACGACCCGGCCGGGACGACGAGGTCGATCCCCGCGACCGCGATCTTCTGGCCGAACCTGCGCCAGAGCCCGCGCAGCTCGAGCGCGGGGACGGGAGGAGCGGGCATCGCACCACCCTAGGTCCCGACCGTGTCGAAAGCCCTCCGCCGTCAGGGGGATGTCGGTGGCGGCTGGGAGGGTCCTGCTCATGGACATCTCGCTGCTCGTGGGACTGCTGGTCGGATGTGCCCTGGGTGCGGTCGTGGGAGGTGTCGTCGCGTCCCGCAAGGGTGCGGTCGAGGCTGCGCAGGCCCGCGCGTCGCTGGACGCCGAGCGCCGCATCGCCGGGGAGCGCCTGGCCGATGTCGACCGTCAGGCGGACCAGTTCCGGGCGCTCGCTGCCGACGCCCTGGCAGCGAGCACCGACCAGTTCCTCGCACTCGCGCACCAGCAGTTCGCGGCCGACCACCAGACGCAGTCGGGCGAGCTGGCCCAGCGCGAGGCCGCGGTGCGCGCGATGGTCGAGCCGCTGTCCTCGACGCTCGACGCGGTCCGGGCGCAGCTCTCGTCGGCGGAGCAGGCCCGGGCGTCCGGGCAGGCCGCCCTCGGCGAGCAGGTCCGGGCCATGCACCTGGCGTCCGAGCACCTTCGCGACGAGACGTCGCGGCTGGTCACGGCGCTGCGCTCGTCGCAGGTGCGCGGGCGGTGGGGGGAGGTCCAGCTCCGACGTGTCGTCGAGGCGGCAGGGATGCTGCCGCACGTCGACTTCGTCGAGCAGGCCCAGGTCCGCACCGACGACGGGCTCCTGCGGCCGGACATGGTGGTGCGTCTGGCGGGCGGCAAGAACATCGTGGTCGATGCCAAGGTCGCGTTCCTCGGCTTCCTCGACGCCGCGCAGGCGACCGACGACACCGTGCGCGCCGACCGGATCGCCGCACACGCCAGGCACGTACGCGCGCACGTGGACGACCTGGCGAGCAAGCGGTACTGGGACCAGTTCGCGCCTGCGCCCGAGTTCGTCGTGATGTTCGTCCCCGCCGAGTCGTTCCTCGGCGCCGCCGCCGAGCAGGACCCGGCGCTCATGGAGTACGCGTTCGAACGCAACGTCGTCATCGCCACGCCCATGACGCTGCTCGCCCTCCTGCGCACCGTCGCGTACGCCTGGCGCCAGGACGCGCTGGCCTCCAACGCGCAGGCGGTGCTCACCTTGGGCAAGGAGCTGCACGGCAGGCTCGCGACGATGGGCTCGCACCTCGCCAGGCTCGGCCGCGCGATCGACTCCGCCGCCGGCGCCTACAACCAGACCGTGTCCTCGCTCGAGACCCGCGTCCTGGTCAGCGCCCGCCGGTTCGCGGACCTCAACGTGGTGGACGGCGACCTGCCGACGCCCGAGCCTGCCAACCCGCGCCTGTCGAGCGTGAGCGCACCCGAGCTGGTCGCCTCCGTCGACGACCTCGTGGTCCTCTTCGACGGGCGGGCCGAGCGCGACGAACGAGCACTGCAGGAGGAGCGGGTCCTGCTCGCGGAACGCGCGCTCCGGGCCGAGCGAGCGACGCGCGACGACGCGCCCGGGGGGGCAGCCGAGGCTTCGAGCGCCTGAGGAGTCAGGCGGGCTGGACGTCCAGGCGACGCCGACCGTTCGGGCGGGTCGGGGACTCGCCTGCTGCCTTGAGGTCGGCGCGGAGCTCACGCGGGAGGGAGAACATCAGGTCCTCTGTCGCGGTACGGACCTCCTCGACGTCGCCAAAGCCGTGCTCGGCCAGCAGGGCCAGCACGTCACGGACCAGGATCTCGGGGACGGAGGCGCCGGAGGTGACCCCGACGGTCGTCGCCCCGTCGAGCCAGGCGGTGTCGATCTCGGCCGCGGTGTCGACGCGGTAGGAGGTGCGGGCGCCTGCGTCGAGAGCGACCTCGACCAGGCGCACCGAGTTCGACGAGTTCGCCGAGCCGACCGTGATCACGACGTCGCACTCCGGAGCCAGCTTCTTCACGGCCACCTGGCGGTTCTGCGTGGCGTAGCAGATGTCGTCGCTGGGAGGGTCCTGCAGGTTGGGGAAACGCTCACGAAGCCGTCGGACGGTCTCCATGGTCTCGTCCACCGAGAGGGTCGTCTGCGAGATCCAGATGAGCCGCTCGGGGTCGCGCACCTGGAGCGCCGCCACGGCGTCGGGCGAGTCGACGACCTGGATGTGGTCGGGAGCCTCGCCGAGCGTCCCCTCGACCTCCTCGTGGCCGTCGTGGCCGATCAGCAGGATGTCGTAGTCCTCGGCCGCGAAACGCACGGCCTCCTTGTGCACCTTGGTGACCAGCGGGCAGGTCGCGTCGATCGTCTGCAGCGACCTCGCCGCAGCCGCTGCGTGCACCGCCGGGGACACTCCGTGCGCCGAGAACACGAGGCGTGCACCCTCGGGCACCTCGTCGGTCTCGTTCACGAAGACAGCGCCGCGCGCCGCGAGCGTCTCGACCACGTGCTTGTTGTGGACGATCTCCTTGCGCACGTACACCGGGGCGCCGTAGTGCTCGAGTGCCTTCTCGACGGCCACGACCGCTCGGTCGACGCCCGCGCAATAGCCGCGAGGGGCGGCGAGGAGCACGCGCTTGCCGGTGGCGGACGTGGAGGTGGTCACCGGGCGAGTCTAGTTCGGGCGCCACGCCCGGCCTCCCGACGGCCCACGCGAGCGGCAGATCCCCACGTGACATCCATCGCACCCACACGGAGGACGCGTGCGTGGCGAGGGTGTGGGCGGGATGAGGCAGGCTGAGGCCGTGAGCATCGAGCCCGCGTCGCGCGCGCAACCCGGACCGATCGTCGCGCCCGCGAGCGCCGGTCCGCGGCCGCTGAAGGCCGCCGACACCACCCCTGAGCGCCCTTGGCCCGTGCGACACCTGGCACCCAAGATCGCGGACTACATCGCCAAGATGCCGCCCGTCTGGGTGGAGGGGCAGGTGCTCAACCTCAAGCGGTGGAACACCCTCTACTTCCTCACGCTGCGCGACACGGACCTGGACATGTCGCTGTCGGTCACGGTGCCTGCGGCATCGATGCGCCCGCTGGCCGACAAGATCGCGGACGGCGCGCACCTCGTGGTGCATGCGCGGCCGCAGTTCCACGCCAAGAAGGGGACCTTGACGTTCGCCGCGGACGACGTCCGGCTGGTCGGCCTCGGCGAGCTGCTGGCGCGGATCGAGCACCTCAAGGGCATCCTCGGCGCGGAGGGGCTGTTCGAGCCGAGCCGCAAGCGTGCTCTCCCGTTCCTGCCGACGACGGTCGGCCTGATCGTGGCGCAGCAGGGCGACGCGGAGCACGACGTCGTGTCGAACGCACGGGCCCGGTGGGCGGCGGTCGACTTCGAGATCCGACGAGTGACGGTGCAGGGTCCGCGTGCGGTGCCGGAGGTCAGCGCGGCCATCGTCGAGCTCGACGCCAACCCCACGGTCGACGTCATCGTCGTCGCGCGCGGTGGCGGTTCGTTCGAGGACCTTCTCCCGTTCAGCAACGAGGCCCTGGTCCGTGTGGCCGCCGCCTGCCGAACCCCGTTGGTGAGCGCGATCGGGCACCACATGGACACGCCCCTGCTCGACCTGGTCGCGGACTTCCGTGCCTCCACGCCGACCGACGCCGCCAAGCGGATCGTGCCGGACGTGAGCGAGGAGCGGTCGAGGATCACCCAAGCCCGGCTGCGGTCCCGGGGTGCCCTGGTGGCTCGGCTCCAACGCGAGCAGGCGGGACTCGACCAGCTGCGCAGCCGCCCTGTCCTCAGGACGCCGACCACGCTCGTCGACCAGCACGAGCACCGCCTCGACGCACTACGGGACAGCGGCCGGCGAGCCCTGAACACCGGTCTCGTGCACGGCCTCGCCGAGGTGGCCGGCCTGGCCGCCCAGGTGCGCGCCCTGTCCCCCGCGGCAACCCTGGACCGCGGATACGCCGTCGTCCAGAGGACGGACGGGCATGTCGTGCGGGACCCTGCCGAGGTGACCACCGGCGACGACCTGAGGGTCCGCGTCGCCCGCGGCGAGCTCACGGCGAGCGTCACCTCGGACTGAGTCCCGAGCACGGCGCGCTCCACGCGACGACGCAGCGCCTGCACGCGAGCGGCCCGGGTCCCACCCAGGACCCGGGCCGCACTCGTCGAGGTCGTCAGACGTCAGCCGTCACACGGTGGTGCACCTCGTACTCGCGCTCGGCGGCCTCCTCGCCCTCCTCGATCGCGGCACGCGAGGCGGCTCCCGTGTTCCGGAAGTGCCCGAGTGTCGACAGCACCAGCCCGAGGACGGCCCACGACGCGAGAGCCAGCCAGAGCTGTGTGGTGTCCGCGCGGGGGAAGTACGACTCGTCGCGGAGCAGCGCGGCGGCGGCACCAGGCGGCATCCACTGCCCGATCGCACCCCACGGCGCGGCAAGCATCTGCCACGGCTGGGCGGCTGCCGCGATCGGGTTGGCGATCAGCAGGAACAGCACCGGGCCGACGGCGATGCCACGACGACCGACCAGGGAGACGAAGCCGACGATGGTCGACGCGATGCCGAAGATCGCGAGGCCGACGATCCCGGCGTTGACGAGGTAGCTGCCCTCGATCGCACCGAACATGCCCTGCAGCACCCCGGCGACGGCGAGCCCACCGAAGACGGCGGTCGCGGCGACGGCCGTGACACGGCGCCAGACGCCGACCACGAGGATCGAGACGAGGATGCCGCCGATCATCCCGCCCATGACGAGCGGGAGGGTGATCAGGCCCAAGATCGCTCCACGAGGGTCGCCCGAACCGAGCGGCACGACGTCGGTGACGGGCACCGGCGCGCCGACCTGCTCCGCGAGGACCGGCGAGAGGGCGGCGAGCTGCTGCGCGACGAGCGCGCTGCCTGCGGTCGTGGTGAGGATCTCGGGCGAGTCGCCCAGGACGACGGCGCCGTAGACCTCACGGGTCTCGATGAGGTCGACCGCGGCGGCGCGGTCCATGACGGTCGCGACGTCGAAGACGCCCGGCGCCCGCTCGTCGAGGCCCTGCTCGAACGGAGCGGTCGCCGCGGCAGGACCGGCGACGGCGATCGGCAGGTTCTTCGCCTCGGAGGTGACGGTCGGCCAGGTGAACGCGAGCGTGATGAGCGTGACGGCGACGGCGAGACCTGCCCCGATGCCGATCAGGCGGCGCCACGGGGTGTGCGGCGGAAGGTTGTGGGGGGCAGCCATGACGAGATCCTCTCTAAACCGAATGTTCGTTCTTTTAAAGGATCGCCACTCTCGCCCGACTTGTCAAGAACGATCGTTCGTTTTTATGCTGCGCTGTGCCCAAGGTCACCGAGGAGTACCGAGAAGCCCGTCGCGACGAGATTGCGGACGCCGCCCTGCGCGCGTTCCGCCGCAAGGGCTTCCAGGCCACGTCGATGGCCGAGATCATCACCGAGTCGGGGCTCTCCGCCGGCGCGATCTACGGACACTTCCCGAGCAAGAGCGCGATCGTCGTGGACGTCGCGACCCGGATCATCGACGCGCGCATCCACGACATCGAGCGCGTCGCCGAGCTGACGCCGATGCCTCCGCCCCCCGCCCTGCCACGGACCTTGATCCGGGGGATGCTCGCGTCGATCGGCAGCCCCCGAATCATGCTGCAGCTGTGGGGTGAGGGCATGACCGACCCCGAGGTCGGGGAGCTGGCCTCCGGCGTCGTGCAGCGGTTACGCGCCGCCCTGCAGGGGTACGTCTCGCGCTGGCACCAGACCGCGCACGGCACCCCGGCCGACGAGGCCGGCGAGCTCGCGGTCGAGCAGGTGCCCCTCCTCATCGCCGCCGTGCAGGGCTACGTCATCCAGCTGTGCCTTCTCGACGACTTCGACGGCGAGGCCTACCTGGCAGCCGTCGAGAAGTACCTGCCGCAGTAGTCGCCTCGCCCAGCGCGCCCGGTTCGGGGACTGTCGTCCGGGGCTGATTGACTGTTCCCGTGCCCAAGGCCTCCCCCACTCCCCGCTCCGAAGCGACAGCAGATGTGAACGCAGACGTGAGCGCACTCGGCTACGAGCAGGCGCGCGACGAGCTCGTCTCGGTCGTCGCGCGGCTCGAGGCGGGCGCGCAGTCCCTCGAGGAGTCGCTCGCGCTCTGGGAGCGCGGCGAGGCGCTGGCCGCGCGCTGCCAGGAGTGGCTCGACGGGGCGCGGCAGCGGCTGAGCGCGGTGCGGGACAAGGCGGGCGCAGCCGAGACGCCGGCCGCGACGCAGACCGACGACGCAGACGACGTCGATGACGAGATCGCACCGGACGACATTGAGGAGCAGGGATGACCGCCGCAGCACAGGACCGCGCACTTGTCGTCGGGGAGGCCCTGATCGACGAGGTCGTGCGTCCCGACGGGAGCCGCGAGCGGCACCCCGGTGGCAGCCCGGCCAACGTCGCGATCGGTCTCGGCCGCCTGGGACGCTCGGTCGACCTTCTGACGTGGCTGGGCGACGACGCGGACGGCGACCTGGTGCGCCGGCACCTCAACGGCTCGCACGTGCACGTGCTGACCGGCGACCGTCGCGCGAGCCGCACCCCCGTCGCCACCGCGAACATCGACGCCGCGGGCGTCGCCAGCTACCAGTTCGACCTCGAGTGGGACCTCCCGAGCACGTGGGACGACGCCGAGGGCGACCCGATCGTCGTGCACACGGGCTCGATCGCCACGGTCCTGCAGCCCGGCGGCACCGCGGTCGAGCAGCTGATCGCGCGGAGCCGGCCGGCGTCGACCATCACCTACGACCCCAACCTGCGACCGGTCCTCATGGGCTCCCCCGCGAACGCCCTGCCCGTGGTGGACGCGCTCGTGCGACTGGCCGACGTGGTCAAGGTCTCCGACGAGGACCTCGCCTGGCTGCACCCGGGCGTCGCCCCGGCCGAGATCGCCGAGGAGTGGAGCCGCTCCGGTCCGTCGCTCGTCGTCGTCACGCACGGCGGCGAGGGCGCGTTCGCCAGCACGTCCGCGGGCGCCCGACTCCAGGTCGTCGCGCCGAAGGTGCAGGTCGCGGACACGGTCGGTGCGGGCGACTCGTTCATGGGCGGACTCATCGACGGCCTGTGGTCGGCCGGCCTGCTCGGTGCCGCCAACCGGCAAGCGCTCGCCGACGCCGACTCCGACGTGATCCAGCGCGTGCTCGAGCGCTGCGTGCAGATCGCCGCCATCACCGTCTCGCGCGCGGGCGCGAACCCGCCGCGCTCGGACGAGCTGGACTAGAGGTCCAGTTCGCGGGCGCGCGTCGGGGTCAGGCAGTCGCGGCCTCGCGGGCGTGCGCGCGCTCGAGCGACGCCTTCCGGTCTGCCTCGTTCTCCTGGTCGATCGTGAGGGCGGCGTCCTCGTTGAAGGTGAGGTTCTCGCCCGACTCCGGGTCGAAGATCATGGCGCGTGCAGGATCGAACCAGAGGGCCGCCTCGACGCCGTCGCGAATCTTGCTCTCGGAGTCGAGCGCGACGATGAGCTGCGTGCGCAGGCCCTCGCCGTCGAGATCGCGGTCGAGCTCCTCGAGCTTGCCCGCGACGTCGGGGTTGGTGTCGAACGGGATGTAGGCGTAGAGCTCGGACCCCAGCCACTCGGTGACATCCACCGGCGCCGTGAACTCGACACCCTGGCTGCGCTTGCTCGTCTCGAGCAGCGACGCGTCCTCGAAGTGCTCGGGGCGCAGGCCGACGATCACCAGGTTCTTGCCGCGCAGCTTGCCGGACACCTCGGGCGACAGCGGGACGTCGGCGAACGGCAACCGCAGGGCTCGTCCGTCGCCCACCACCTCGCCCGGCAGGAAGTTCATGGGAGGCGATCCGATGAAGCCGGCGACGAACAGGTTCTTCGGCTGCTCGTACAGCCCGCGCGGGCTCGCCACCTGCTGCAGCTCACCCTTGCGCAGGACTGCCACCCGGTCGCCGAGCGTCATGGCTTCGGTCTGGTCGTGGGTGACGTAGACGGTGGTCGTGCCCAGGCGACGCTGCATGCGGGCGATCTCGGTGCGCATCTGCCCGCGCAGCTTGGCATCGAGGTTGGACAGGGGCTCGTCGAACAGGAACGCCTGAGCCTCACGGACGATCGCGCGCCCCATCGCGACGCGCTGCCTCTGGCCACCGGAGAGGTTGGCGGGCTTGCGCTCCAGATGGTCCTGGAGCTCGAGCGTCTTGGCCGCGAACTCCACCTTCTCCTTGATCTGCGCCTCGGTGAACTTGCCCTTCTGCAGTCGCAGCGGGAACGCGATGTTCTCGAAGACGGTCAGGTGCGGGTAGAGGGCATAGTTCTGGAACACCATGGCCAGGTGCCGGTCGCGGGGCGCACGGTCGTTGACGCGCTTGCCGCCGATCGTCAGGTCGCCCGACGTGATGTCCTCCAGGCCGACGATCATGCGCAGCAAGGTCGACTTCCCGCAGCCGGACGGCCCGACGAGGATGACGAACTCACCGTCGGCGATGTCCAGGCTCACGCCCTTCACGGCCAGGTAGCCGTCGCCGTACTGCTTGACGATGTTGTTCAGGGTGATGGCGGCCATCGGAGCTCCTTCGTAGGACTAGCTGGGCGGGGGCTTCAGCCCTTGACGGCACCCTGGGTGAGGCCGGACACGATCTGGCGCTGGAACAGCAGGACGAGGACCACGACAGGGATGGTCACGACGATGGCCGCGGCGGAGATTGCCCCGGTCGGCTCCTCGAACTGCGAGGCGCCCGTGAAGAAAGCGAGAGCGGCGGGCACGGGCCGTGCCGCGCTCGTCGACGTGAGCGAGATGCCGTAGACGAAGTCGTTCCACGCGATGAAGAACGCGATCAGTGCGGTGGTGAAGACGCCGGGCGCGGCCAGCGGGACGATCGCCTTGCGGAAGGCCTGCCAGGTGGTCGCGCCGTCGACCTGGGCGGCCTGCTCGAGCTCCCAGGGGATCTGCCGGAAGAACGCGGCCAGGGTCCAGATCGAGATCGGCAGCGTCAGCGACAGGTACGGGATGATCAGGCCGAGCCAGGTGTCGTACAGGCCGATGTTCCGCCAGAGGTTGAACAGCGGCGTGACGATCGAGATGACCGGGAAGATCGAGACGCCGAGCGCCGTGAGCAGGACCAGGCGCTTGCCGGGAAAGTCGAGCCGGGCGATGGCGTACGCGGCCAGGGTCGCCAGGACGACGGCGATGCTGGTCGCGATGAGGCAGATGCCGATCGAGTTGCGCAGCGCCGACAGGAACAGCTCCTGCGCCGGTCCCCCGTCGGTGAGGATCTCCTGGTAGTTGGTCCACGACCACGTCTGGGGGAAGAACGTCCCCGCGTTGAGCTGGCTCGGCAGCTTGAAGGAGGTCGCGAAGATCGAGAGCACCGGCAGCATCGCGTAGACGATCACGACGACGGCGATGACCCCCCAGCCCCACTTGGCCCGCGTGGAGAGCTGCTTCATCACGAGCCCCCTCTCGAGCCGGCGAGGTCGACTTTGAACAGCTTCACCGCGACCCAGCAGATCCCGAGCACGCACAGGAACAGCAGCACGGAGATGGCCGAGCCGAGGCCGATCTCGAGGCGTCCGATCGACGTCCGGTAGGTCAGCAGCGACAGCACCTCGGTGCCGTTCGCACCGTTGGTCATGATGAACACGTTGTCGAAGATGCGGAACGCGTCCAGGGCCCGGAACAGGACGGCGACCATGATCGCGGCCTTCATGTTCGGGATCAGCACCTTCGTCAGCCGCTGCCACCAGGTCGCGCCGTCGACCTCGGCGGCCTCCTCCAGCTCGGTCGGCACCTGAGACAGGCCCGCGAGAAGCAGGAGCGAGATGAACGGCGTCGTCTTCCAGATCTCGGACGCGATGATCACGAACAGCGACGTGCCGCGCTCCGCGAACCAGTTGGTGTCCTCGGTGATGTACGGCAGCCAGCTGAACCAGTTGTTGACGTACCCGGACGTGATGTCGAACGCGTAGAACCACGCGAACGCCGAGACGACCGTGATGATGCCGTAGGGCACCAGGATCGCCGTGCGCAGCACCCCACGAAGCGACTTGATGGCGCGGTGCATCACGAGTGCGAGCGCGAACCCGAGGAGCAGCTCGATGACCACCGTGATCACGGTGATCTCGATCGTCGTCAGCATCGCCTGCCAGAAGATCGGGTCGGTGAGCACGACCGCGTAGTTGCTGAGCCCGGCGAACGACTTGTCGTCCGGCGCGGTCAGTCGGTAGTGGAACAGGGAGTCGTAGACCGCCTGCAGGATCGGGTAGAGCGTGACGGCGAGCATCACGACGAACGCCGGTCCGGCGAGCAGCCAGCCGAGCCGGGCCTCGGACTTGGCCCGGTCGCTGCGCCCCGCCTTGGCCGCCGCGTCTCGCAGGTCAGGCTTTTTGCCAGCCACCTCAGTGGTCATAGCAGCTGCTCCCCTCGAAGCACGGCGGTGATCAGGTCGGTGGACTTCTCCGGGGTCGTCTTCGGATCGACCGAGCTCGGCGGGTGCCAGGTCTGCTGCAGACCGGTCGACACCTCGTTGTAGTACGGCGTCTGCGGTCGCGGCACTGCCTGCTCGAGCGACTGACGGATGACGTCGGCCATCGGGAAGGCCGCCTTCACCGCCGGGTCGTCGTAGGCCTCGGTGTTGGACGGCGGGTTGCCGTTCGTCGCGAAGTACTGCGCCTGGTGCTCGGGCGTCACGATGCACTCGGCCGCCTGGTACGCCAGGTCGACATGGTTGCTGAATGCTCCGATGCCGAGGTTGATCCCTCCGTACGGTGGCGCCGTCTTCTGGTCCGCACTGACCTGCGGGTAGAGGGACCATCCGATGTCGTCGACGAGGGACTGCGGAAGCGTGCCGTCCTTCACGCCGGCGTTCGTGGCCGACCAGACGAACGGCCAGTTGACCATGAACGAGCCCTTGTCCCCCTGGAAGATCGTGAGCGAGACACCCTCGTCCTCCGTCGGAAGCGCGGGACCGGCGAGGTTCTCCTTGCCGATGGTGCCCATGATCGTCGCGGCCGCTTCACCGGCGGGCGTCTCGAGGCCGAGCTTGATCTCGTCGGCGGGCGCGTCCGGGTTCTCGATGATCTGGCCACCGGCGGAGGCCACGAGGGCGTTGATCCACACGGTGAGCGACTCGGCCTTGGTGCCCTGGACGGATAGGTACTTGTCCTGGTCCTTGGCCGCCTTCATGATCTGGTCCCACGTCACCGGAGCCTTCGCCGGATCGAGCCCAGCGGCCTGCGCGACCGACTTGCGGTACCAGAGCAGCTGCGTGTTCGCCCAGAACGGGACGGTGACGAGCTTGTCCTTCCACGTGGCACCGGCGAGCGCACCGGCCACGACGTTCTCGGTGACCGTCGACTCGACGTCAGCCGGCACCGGAGCCAGGAAGCCGGGCTCGGCCAGCTCCGGGATGAAGGGCGGGTCCAGGCTCATGATGTCGATCGACGAGTCCTTCGCCGCGAGGCGTCGGGCGAGCTGCTCGCGCTGAGCGCTGGCGTCGCGCGGCAGGAGCGTCGTCTCGATCGTGTACGCGCCATTCGCGGACTCGGTGCACTGCGCGGCGATCTCTGTCTGCCCGCCGTCGTCCGGGTTGATGTACCACATGAGCTTCGGCGGCCCCGATCCCTCGCTCGCGCACGCAGCGAGCGGGGCCGCAACCGCCAGACCCACGACCAGGGCGAGTGCCCGTGAACGTCGTCGCACGAGAGTCCTCCGACCCGAGGCTTCGTCGCCTCATTACCTTGGGTACTCCTTTGAGGACGGCCCCGCCACCCGAGATGTCTGATTTTTTTTCGCGTCTCGCCACCCGGACCTGCGACGATGACGCCGTGACCCGACCCACCACCCCGGCCGAAGCCTGGTCCGCACTACGCGAGGGCAACGAGCGTTTCGTCCACGGCGAGATGCTGCATCCGTCGCAGGGCGTGGACCATCGTGCAGAGCTGAGCGCCGCCCAGCATCCGTTCGCCGTGATCTTCGGCTGCTCCGACTCGCGCGTGGCCGCCGAGATCATCTTCGACCAGGGGCTCGGCGACGTGTTCGTCGTCCGGACCGCCGGCCACGTGCTCGACACCACCGTGATCGGGTCGATCGAGTACGGCGTCGACGTGCTCGGCGCCTCGCTCGTCGTGGTGCTGGGCCACGACAGCTGCGGCGCCGTCGCGGCCGCGACGACCGCCCTGACGACCGGCGAGCTGCCCACCGGATTCGTGCGAGCAATCGTCGATCGCGTCATCCCGAGCATCGTCAACCTCGCCGGCGGCGGGCCCGGAGCGCTCGGTTCGCTCGATCCTGCGGTGCTCGGGCACGAGCACGTCAAGCACACCGTCCGGATGCTGCAGGGCTACTCCCGCTCGCTCGCCGAGTCCGTCGTCGCAGGGCGGGTCGCGATCATCGGCCTGGAGTACACCCTGGCCGACGGCACGGTCCACCTCTCGGAGGCCGTCGGAGCCGTGTAGTCCGCTACGGCCACCACACGTCGTCTGGCCGAGGCAGCGCGCCCGGCTCGTCGTCGTGCGATGTCTGGCGCTCACGCCAGTAGGTCGAGCCGTCCGCGCGACGACCCAGCAGCCCGGCCTCGACAAGGTCTCGCCTGAGTCGCACCGGATCGTCGGTGAGCTCGGCGATCCGCGCGGTCACCTCGGCCTCGGTCAGCCACTCTCCCGGCGCGAGGGCTCGGGCGGCAAGGTGCTCCAGGACCAGGTCCCGGTCGGCGCTGCGCCGCGGCGAGCGCACCCAGCGGCCGTGGTGGAGGAAGCGCTCGGCGCGGCACTCGTCGTCCATACGACGATCGTGCCAAGCGACCGGCGCGCGCGCCGCCCTCGTCGTTCGTCACACCGTGCAGAGGGGGACCTGCGGGTGCGGCAGGATGGTCCGCATGACTTCCGAGTACCGCATCGAGCACGACACCATGGGTGAGGTCCGCGTCCCCGTCGACGCCCTCTACCGAGCGCAGACGCAGCGCGCCGTCGAGAACTTCCCGATCTCCGGCAACCGGATCGAGCGAGGCCACATCGAGGCCCTCGCCCGCATCAAGAAGGCTGCCGCCCGCGCCAACGCGGAGCTCGGAGTCCTCGAGCAGGACATCGCCGACGCCATCGTGGCCGCTGCGGACGACGTCGCCGGCGGTGCGTACGACGGCGACTTCCCGATCGACGTCTACCAGACCGGGTCGGGCACGAGCTCGAACATGAACACCAACGAGGTGCTCGCCACGCTGGCCACCCGCCGCCTGGGCCGCGACGTGCACCCCAACGACCACGTCAACGCGTCGCAGTCGTCCAATGACGTGTTCCCCACGTCGGTGCACGTCGCCGCGACCGCCGGCGTCGTCCGCGACCTGATCCCCGCGCTCGCGCACCTCGCGGTCGCGCTGGAGGAGAAGGCGCTCGAGTGGTCGCAGGTGGTCAAGTCCGGCCGCACGCACCTCATGGACGCGACGCCCGTGACGCTCGGGCAGGAGTTCGGCGGGTACGCGGCTGCGGTCCGCTACGGCATCGAGCGCCTGGAGTCGGCGCTCCCCCGCGCCGCCGAGGTCCCCCTCGGTGGCACCGCTGTCGGCACCGGCATCAACACGCCCGCCGGGTTCCCGCAGCGCGTGATCGAGCTGCTCCGCGAGGACACAGGCCTGCCGCTCACCGAGGCCCGCGACCACTTCGAGGCCCAGAGCGGCCGTGACGGGCTGGTCGAGCTGTCCGGCGCGCTGCGCACGATCGCGGTCAGCCTGACGAAGATCTGCAACGACCTGCGCTGGATGGGTTCGGGCCCGAACACCGGTCTCGGCGAGATCGCGATCCCGGACCTGCAGCCTGGGTCGTCGATCATGCCCGGCAAGGTCAACCCGGTGATCCCCGAGGCCGTGCTCATGGTCGCCGCGCGCGTGATCGGCAACGACGCCACGGTCGCGTGGGCCGGTGCGAGCGGGTCGTTCGAGCTCAACGTGCAGATCCCGGTGATCGCGGCCGGCGTGCTGGAGTCGATTCGGCTCCTGACCAACGCGTCGCGCCTGCTGGCGGACAAGACGGTCCTGGGCCTGGTGGCGAACGTGGACCGCGCCCGGGCGCTGGCCGAGTCGTCGCCGTCGATCGTGACCCCGCTGAACCGCGTGATCGGGTACGAGGCGGCAGCGAAGATCGCCAAGCACGCCGTGAAGCAGGGCATCACCGTGCGGCAGGCCGTGGTCGACCTGGGCTTCGTCGAGCGTGGTGAGGTCACCGAGGACCAGCTGGACTCGGCGCTCGACGTGCTGAGCATGACGCGTCCGCCCAGCTGACCAGAGCATGAGAAAGGCCCGGTCCTCGTACGTACGAGGGCCGGGCCTTTCGTTGTACGTCAGACCTCGACGGGCACCGGAGCGGCCTGCGCCGGTGCGGCGTGGTGCGTGCGGCCGCCCTTCATCGCGACACTCGCGACGAGCCCGATGACCAGGACGCCGAGCGTGAACAGGAGCGTCTGCGTGACGGCGGTGGCGAACCCGGAGTGCACGGCCGTGGTGGCTGCCGCCTGGATCTGCGCCGCGACATCCGCCGGGACGGAGTCGGGCAGCTTGATGCCGCCCGCGGAACCGTTGGCGAACGCCCCACCGGCGTTGGCGAACCCGTCGACGAAGCTCTGACGGAAGTCCTCGGGCAGGTTGGCAGCCTGGTCGCGTGCAGCGGCCGGGATGGTGACCGCGAGGCGCGAGGTCATGAGGGCGACGATGACGGCCGAGCCGATGACGCCACCGATCTGCCGCGTGGTGTTGAACGCACCCGCACCCGCGCCCGCGGTCCGCTGATCGAGGCCGGAGGTCGCCAGCGACGCCAACGGCGAGAACAGTGCGCCGGTGCCGATGCCGAACAGGCACATGGGCAGGACGAGCTGCCAGATCGGCGAGTCCGGCTGGATGACGGCGGCAAGCAGGAACACGGAGATCGACACGAGCAGGAACCCGGTGGCGACGACCCACTTCGCGGCGATCTTGTCCGAGAGGCGGCCGGCGAACGGTGCCACGATGCCCGACAGCAGCGAGCCCGGCAGTCCGACGAGCGCCGCGTGAAGCGGGCTCAGCCCGAGGACCTCCTGCAGGAACAGCGTGAACGGGAAGAAGATCCCCGTCATCGCGAAGGTCACCGACGCCCCGGCCACGTTGGACAACGAGAAGTTCCGGCTGTGGAACAGCGACAACGGCAGGAGCGCGTCTGCCTTGAGGTGACGCTGCCACAGGATGAAGCCGGTCAGGACGACAACCCCTGCCCCGATGACGCTCCACACCGTGATCGGACCGGTGATGGTGCCCCAGTCGTAGGTCGCACCCTCCTGGATGCCGAACACGAGCAGGAACATGCCGCCGACCGACAGCACGACGCCGAGGCCGTCGAACGAGCGGTTGGCCGTCGGCAGGGTGGGCAGGCGGGTGATCGCGAACCACAGGGCCACGACGGCGACGGGGATGTTGATGTAGAAGATCCACTCCCAGCCAGCCGACTGGACGAGGATGCCGCCGAGCACAGGGCCGGCGATCGTGGCGACGCCAGCGACAGCACCCCAGATGCCCAGGGCCGCCCCGCGCTTTTGCGGCGGGAAGACACGCGTGATCATCGACATCGTCTGCGGCGTCATCAGGGCGGCGCCAACACCCTGGACCGCGCGCGCGGCGATGAGCATCTCGATCGAGCCGGACAGGCCGCACCACAGCGAGGCGAGCGTGAAGATCACGAGGCCGAGGATGAACACGGGACGCGGCCCGAAACGGTCGCCTAGGCGGCCGGTCACCAGGAGCAGGGTGGCGAACGTGAGCAGGTAGGCGCTGTTGACCCAACCCACGGCCGTCAGGTCGGCGTCGAACGCCGAGATTAGCGATGGGATGGCGATGTTCACGATGGTGGTGTCCACCATGATCATGAAGAAGCCGAGGCAGAGCGCCGGCAGGATGCTCCACGGGCTGCGCCCGTGCAGGTCGACGAGTGCCTGGGGCGACTCAGAAGTCATGAGGATTCCTTGGTTCGGGGTGGTGCGGTTCGGGGTGGTGTGCGTGCGGTAGAGAGACGTTCGGGGCGCCGACGGATCGACTATGCCGTGGGGGTCTGACACCCGCGTAGCCGATGGCGGGCTTCCTTGAACTCGGACGGGAACGGCTGGGCCCAGTTGAGCGCGTCGGCACGGAGCTCCTCGAGCGTGCGGTCGAGCCACGCGACCTCTGCGTCCAGGATCGCCAGATCGTGCTCGACGTCCAGCAGATATCGGCGCGGCAGGCCCATCGTGCGCAGCTGCTCCCGGGCGGCCGCCAAGCCGGCCAGGTTCGCAGCCTCCCGCTCGCGACGCCGGACGAGCTGCTCGATCGCGCTCGCCGCCGGGATCTCGTGCGCCTCGGCGAGGCCGACCGAGAAGAGCGGGTAGGCAGGGTGGTCGTCCCCCAGGAACGACGTCAGGCGGGCGGCGAAGGCCGACCTGCCGGCATCGGTGATCCGGTACGTGGTGCGCTCGGGACGGTTCCCGGCGCGCTCGGTGCCGGCGGCCTCGACGAGGCCCTCCTTCTCGAGGCGCTCGACGCCGTGGTAGACGGCCCCGGCGTTGACCCGCACGAGCCGGGTGTCGCCGCGCTCTACGAGGTTCTGGTGCACCTGGTAGGGGTGCATCGGTTGCTCGTGCAGCAACGCCAGGATCATCACGGCCACCGCCGAGAGCTCACCGATCGCCACGACATATCCTCCCGATCAACTATTCCGGTCGGAATATAACCATGGGAATGGTCCGGATCGCAACCAGACCCGGTGGCCTGACGACGGCCAGAGACACGAACGGGCACCGACCCGCAGGTCGGTGCCCGTCGACGTTCGTCCGTGAACCGTCAGACCTCGATGCGCTCCAGCAGCTCGGTGACCAGCGCCGCGACGGGCGACCGCTCGGACCGCGTGAGCGTGACGTGCGCGAACAGCGGGTGGCCCTTGAGCGCCTCGATCACCGCGGCGACGCCGTCGTGCCGGCCGACGCGCAGGTTGTCGCGCTGCGCGACGTCGTGGGTCATCACGACACGTGAGCTCTGCCCGATGCGCGACAGGACCGTCAGGAGCACGTTCCGCTCCAGCGACTGCGCCTCGTCGACGATCACGAACGCGTCGTGCAGAGAGCGGCCGCGGATGTGCGTGAGCGGCAGCACCTCGAGGATGTCGCGGTCCATGATCTCCTCGACGACCTCCTTGCTGACGAGCGCGCCGAGGGTGTCGAACACCGCCTGCGCCCAGGGGTTCATCTTCTCGTCGGCCCCACCGGGCAGGTAGCCGAGGTCCTGCCCGCCGACCGCGTACAGCGGGCGGAACACCATGACCTTGCGGTGCTGGCGGCGCTCCAGGACGGCCTCGAGACCGGCGCACAGGGCGAGCGCCGACTTGCCGGTACCCGCGCTGCCACCGAGCGAGACGATGCCGATCTCCTCGTCGAGAAGGAGGTCGATCGCGATCCTCTGCTCCGCGCTGCGGCCGTGCAGGCCGAACACGTCGCGGTCGCCGCGGACGAGCTGGACGTGCTTGTCCGCGGTCACACGTCCGAGCGCCGAGCCGCGCGGGCTGTGCAGGACCAGACCGGTGTGGCAGGGGAGGTCGTTCGGGTTGGTGCTCGCCAACGACGTCGGCGCGAACCCGGTGGCGACGTCCGCGAGCGCGATCGACTCGTGCTCCCACAGGTCCGACATCTGGTTCTCGGCGAGGTCGAGGGCGTCCATGCCGGTCCAGCCCGAGTCGACCACCTGCTCGCCGCGGTACTCCTCGGCCCTCAGGCCGCAGGCCGACGCCTTGACGCGCATCGGCAGGTCCTTGGAGACGACCGTGACGTCGTGGCCGTCGGCGGCGAGGTTGGCCGCGACCGCGAGGATCCGGGTGTCGTTGTCGCCGAGGCGGAAGCCCGCCGGAAGGACCGTCGGATCCGTGTGGTTCAGCTCGACCGTGAGCGTTCCGCCCTCGTCGCCCAGCGGGATCGGGACGTCCAGGCGTCCGTGCTCGATCCGCAGGTCGTCGAGCATCCGCAGGGCCGAGCGGGCGAAGTAGCCGAGCTCCGCGTGGTGGCGCTTGGCCTCCAGCTCCGTGATGACGACGACGGGGAGGACCACGTCGTGCTCCGCGAACCGCAGCATCGCCCGCGGGTCCGAGAGGAGGACTGAGGTGTCGAGCACGTGCATCCTGCGGCCGTCCGTCGCTTCGACGGACTCGGGGGTCTTCTGCACCTTGTTCACCACGGCAGGCTCCCTCTGGCGCTACGTGCGCCGAGACGAGCACCGATCACCGGCGGCCTGCGGAGAGCTCGAGGCCCACAGCAGCACCACGCACCGATGTTCGGCGACGGGATGGGGGCGGTCGGCCCCTCCGGAGAGGGTGGGCCGGATCCGGCCCTCCTCCCGGAGCGAGTGCTCCATGGGCTGGCCTCCCGGGGACGGCGGTCGCTGTCCTCTACGGCGGAAACTACCCCGCGAACGACGGAGTCCAGCCCGACACGCGACAACGTCACACTGTGTTCACACAGGTTCGCCCGGCCGTTGCGCCCTAACGGCCCAGTCGACGTTCCCGTGCCGCGTACGCGCGAACCGCCCGGAGGAAGTCGACCCGACGGAAGTCGGGCCAGTACGCCTCGCAGAAGTAGAACTCCGAGTGCGCGCTCTGCCAGAGCAGGAACCCGCCGAGACGCTGCTCGCCCGACGTGCGGATCACGAGCTCGGGGTCGGGCTGGCCCTTGGTGTAGAGCCGGTCCGCGATGTGCCCCATGTCGAAGTCCTCGGCCAGCTCGTCCAGGCTCGATCCCGCCTCCGCGTGCTCGCGCAGGAACGCGCGCACGGCGTCGGCGATCTCGCGGCGACCCCCGTAGCCCACCGCGACGTTGACGTGCAGGCCGACGATGCCGGTCGTCGCATCCTGGGCCGCGACGAGCGCCTTGGCCGTGTGGTCGGGCAGCATGTCGAGCGCGCCGACCGCCTGGACGCGCCATCGCCCCGTCGCGGCAAGCTCACCGACGACGTCCTCGATGATCGCGAGCAGCGGCTCGAGCTCGTCGGGCGAACGCTCCAGGTTGTCCGTCGAGAGAAGCCAGAGCGTCACCACCTCGACGCCGATGTCCTCGCTCCACTCCAGCAGGTCGGCGATCTTGTCCCCACCCGCGCGGTGGCCGTGCGCGGTCGACCCGCCGATGCTGCGAGCCCAGCGTCGGTTCCCGTCGAGGATGACGCCGACGTGGCGCGGGATGCCCTCCGCGGGGAGGGAGGCGGCCAGCCGTCGCTCGTACAACCCGTAGAGCGGATGGGGCAGGCGCACGCGCGCTCCTTGTGTGTCGGAGTCCCGGACCCGCACACGCTACTCCTCGCGACCTCGTCGTCCGACCTGTTCCGGGGCATGATCGAGGTCGGTCGACACCATTACCTACGGTGCCGTAACCTACGCAATCGTAAGTTAGGTTCCGACGAAACGAGATCCGCTCCATGAGCACCTCCCCCGCGCCCGCACCGGGCTCGTCGGACGCGTCCCACATCTCCGAGGTCGCCGACTTGGTGGCGGAGACCGTCAAGCCCCACCTGCGCGGCTGGATCCACCTCGGCGTCACGCCGCTCGTGGTCATCGCGTCGATCGTGCTGGTCGTGCTCTCCCCGACGTCGCAGGCCAAGTGGTCGTGCGCGGTCTTCGGGCTCACCGCGATCATGCTCTTCGGCACCAGCGCGCTCTACCACCGCGGACACTGGTCGCCGACGACCGCAGCGGTCCTGCGGCGGCTCGACCACACCAACATCTTCCTGATCATCGCGGGCACCTACACGCCCTTGTCGATCCTGCTGCTGCCGGCGACGACCGCCCGCGTGCTGCTCATCGTGGTCTGGTCCGGGGCCATCGTCGGGCTGCTGGCACGCGTCTTCTGGCTCGGCGCCCCCCGCTGGTTCTACGTGCCCGTGTACGTCGCGCTCGGCTGGGTCGCCGTGTGGTTCTTCCCGTCGTTCTACCGCTCGGGCGGCCCCTGGATCGTGTTCTGGATCGCCCTCGGCGGGCTCGCCTACACGCTCGGCGCGGTCGTCTACGGCACCAAGCGACCCAACCCGAGCCCGCGTTGGTTCGGGTTCCACGAGATCTTCCACGTGCTGACCGTGGTCGGTTTCGGGTGCCACTACATCGCCGTGTCGATGGCGTCGTACTCGTCCTGAACCGTCAGGCGAGCGGCACCACGGTGTAGCGGCGGTTGGCCAGCGAGGGGTTCTGGAGGCGGACCTCGAGCAGCGCGTCACCGTCGATGTCGACCGTGCGGACGCTCGGCTCCTCGTCGCACTCGAGCCCCACCACACCGTCGGGTCCGACGACGAGCGAACGGCCCACGACACCGCGACCGGCCTGCCCGACACCGATGACCGTCGACGTGTTCTCGATGGCCCGCGCCACGGCGAGCGTCCGCCAGTGCATCGCCTTGAGGGGGCCGTCGGCCCACGCCGCCGGGACCACGATCACCTGGGCACCCGCGTCGACGAGGCGTCGCGCCGACTCGGGGAACCGCAGGTCGTAGCAGGTCATCACGCCGAACGTCAGGCCACCGACCTCGAGCACCAGCGGGGGCGCGTCCGCGGGGCCGGCGGCAAGGCGGTCGGACTCACGCTGACCGAACGCGTCGTACAGGTGGACCTTGCGGTACAGCCCGACGAGCTCGCCCGACCCGTCGATCGCCACGATCGCGTTCACACCGTGCTGCGCGTCCGGGCCGGGCAGAGTCGTGCCGGCGAGCACGGCGACCTTCGTCTTCGCCGCACGTTCGCGCAGCATCGTGACGAAGTGGCCCGAGAGCGGTTCCGCGTGCTCCGGGCCGACGCCGTGCGGGTCGAACCCGGACGAGTACTCGGGCAGCACCAGGAGGTCCGACCGGCGTCCGCCCGCGATCTTGAACGCGTCGCCGACGATGTCGCGGTTGACGCTGTGGTCCGAGCCGACCTCCAGCTGGGCGATCGTGACCCGCACGGCGGGCCGCTCCGGAGGGTTGGTCACCGGGACCGACCGGGATCGTCGTCGTCGGGCCGGTCCAGCCGGAAGTCCGCGTCGACCTCCGAGTCCGGACCCGCCGCCCCTGCGTCGATGACGCCGACGTCCAGGTGCGGCCGGTCGGCGTCGTCCGCGGCGAACGGGTCGCCCTTCGGCTCGTCCAGACCCAGCTGCTGCGCCCGGCGGTCCACGCGGCGCATCTGCTTGGTCAGCGACAGGAACAGGAACACCGCGGCGATGGCGACCAGGAACGTGAAGACGAAGCCGAGGAAGCCCGGGGAGCCGGCCTTCGTCGGGTCGATCGAGACGTCGGTCGGAGAGGGACTCGGCTCGACGAGGGTCCAGCCGCGCGCGACCAGCCGGTGGATCACGAGGCGCCGCCACGCAGGCCCGCGAACAGGTCGTCCTCCGGGAGGTTCGTCGGCACCCGCGACTGTGCGAGCTCGTACTCCTCCGTGGGCCACTTGCTGAGCTCGAGCTCGCGCGGCATGGCGA
The DNA here is from genome assembly GCF_056400865.1 of Cellulomonas sp. P4_H4. Classification (NCBI taxonomy): domain Bacteria; kingdom Bacillati; phylum Actinomycetota; class Actinomycetes; order Micrococcales; family Cellulomonadaceae; genus Cellulomonas; species Cellulomonas sp. P4_H4. The sequence continues at coordinate 610,231 of NZ_JBFUKL010000002.1, read as the reverse complement.
AGAAGAAGCCATCCGGGTCGATCTGCGTCGCGTGCGCGCGCAGGGCCGCATCCCGGTGCTCGAAGTACGCGCTCGCCTCGATGCGGGTGGTGACCTCGCGCTCCGGGACCTCACGTGCCTCGCGCGAGTCGATCCACTCACCGAACGGCGACTCGCGGCCGGCCTCGAGCAGCGCCTCGTGGATCGCGCGCATCCGGACCAGCGAGAAGCCACCGTTGTAGTAGAGCTTCGACACCGTCCACGGCTCACCCCGGCCCACGTAGCGCTCGGGGTCACCCGCCGCCTCGAAGGCCTCGACCGACACCTTGTGGCACATGATGTGGTCGGGGTGCGGGTAGCCGCCGTTCTCGTCGTACGTCGTCATGACGTGCGGCTTGAAGCTCCGCACGAGCTCGACCAGCGGTGCGGCCGCCTCCTCCAGCGGGACGAGCGCGAAGCAGCCTTCCGGCAGCGGCGGCAGCGGGTCGCCCTCCGGCAGACCCGAGTCGACGAAGCCCAGCCAGCGGTGCTGCACGCCGAGCGCCTCCGCCGCCGCCGCCATCTCGGCCCGTCGCAGCGCATGCATCTCGTCGGGCGCGACCTCGCCGTAGCTCGGGTTCAGCACGTCGCCGCGCTCGCCGCCCGTGCAGGACACGACCAGGACGTCGACGCCTTCGGCCGCGTACCTCGCTGTGGTCGCGGCACCCTTGCTCGACTCGTCGTCGGGGTGGGCGTGCACCGCCATCAGGCGCAGCCGCTCTCCGGTCACCTCGGGCCTCCCGTCGGTCCGTCCGGCCGACACTCGGCACGGACGGGTGTGTGGACGAGAGACAATGATTACTCACGCGGCACCCACGTCGCGCCACCACCCGCCCTCGGAGGATCGTCGTGACCGTCCTGCAGCCGCCCCCCGGCCGCTACGGTCCCGCGCCGACCCCCTCGTCGGGTCGTCGACGCCGGCTGGGGCTCGTGGCCGTCGCGGTCGTCGGGCTCGCCGTCGCCCTCTGGATCGCGCTCAACGTCGCCGGACAGCCCGTGTCCTGGAAGGACGTCGGCTTCCACGTCCAGGGTCCGCAGGCCATCGACGTGACGTTCGAGGTGACGAAGGCGAAGGACGCGACCGTGACGTGCCAGGTCAAGGCGCTGTCCGAGTCCTACGCCGAGGTGGGCGTGCGCACCGTCACGGTCGGGCCCGCGGACACGGCGTCGCAGCGCATCACGGCGACCGTGCAGACCACCGAGCTGGCCGTCAGCGGCACCGTCGACAGGTGCGACCTCGTCCCCTGATCCACCGCCACCGGGCACGTCGTCGTATCGCCGGAACGGGCGATCTTGCGCCTCCCACCCGGTCCGGGACGTGCCGGCTTGCTATCCTGTTCGTTTCTACGCCGCCCCGGTCCGGCGTCACCACTCGTCGACGCGACCGAGAGGGAACGGCGGTACCTGGAACCCATCCCCTGGAGAATCCCCCCGGGGGCATGACCAACGCATGTGTGAAAGGAGCGATCGTGACCGAAACGAATGCAGCCACCTGGCTGACGCAGGAGGCCTACGACCGGCTCACTGCCGAGCTCGCGCACCTCGAGGGCGCCGGGCGGGACGAGGTCGTCTCCCGCATCGCTGCCGCCCGCGACGAGGGCGACCTCAAGGAGAACGGCGGCTACCACGCCGCTCGCGAGGAGCAGGGCAAGCAGGAGGCCCGGATCCGCGAGCTCAAGGAGAAGCTGCGCAACGTCCACATCGGGACGCCGCCCGACAACGGGATCGTCGAGCCCGGCATGGTCGTGACGGCCGTCGTGGGCGGCGACGAGATGGTGTTCCTGCTCGGCTCGCGCGAGATCGCCGGGTCGTCGGACATCGACGTCTACTCACCGACGTCCCCGCTCGGTGCCGCGATCAACGGCACCAAGATCGGCGACTCGACGAGCTACCTGGCGCCCAACGGTCGTGAGATCGCGGTCTCGATCACCGACGCCAAGCCCTTCGTCGGCTGACGCACCGAACGTCGCAGAGGCGCCGCTCCCGTTCGCGGGGTCGGCGCCTCTGGCATGTCAGGCGCCCGTGAGGCGGTAGCCGGCGGCCGTGAGGGCCTCGACCACGTGCGCGCAGTGCTCCGGCCCCTTCGTCTCTACCTGGACCTCGATGGCCACCTCGTCGAACGCGAGGTCCACCACGGTGCGAGCGTGCGAGACGTGCATGACGTTCCCGCCGGTCGCGGCCAGGTCGTGCAGGAGGGACGCGAGGGCGCCCGGCGTGTCGTCCAGCCGGACGCGCAGCTGCAGGAACCGCCCCGCCGACGCCAGCCCGTGCCGCACGACCCGCATGAGGACCAGCGGGTCGATGTTGCCGCCGGAGAGGATCGCGACGACCGGACCGCTGAAGCCCGCCGACGACGCCATGATCGACGCGACCGACGCCGCGCCGGACGGCTCGACGATCAGCTTGGCCCGCTCGGCGAGCAGCAGCAGCGCGCGCGACAGGTCCTCCTCGGACACCGTCCGCACGGGCACGTGGTGGGACGACAGGATCTCGAACGGCACCGTGCCGGGCACACCGACCGCGATGCCGTCCGCCATCGTGCGCAGCTCGGGCGCAGGGATCGGGTGACCCGCCGCGAGGGACGCCGGGTACGAGGCGGCCCGTGCCGCCTGGACCCCGATGACCTGGACCGACGGTCGCAGCTCGGCGAGCGCGGCGACAATTCCCGCCGCGAGACCACCCCCGCCGATCGGCACGATCACGGTCCCGACGTCGGGAACCTGCTCGACGATCTCGAGCGCGAGAGTCCCCTGACCCGCCACGACGTCCGGGTGGTCGAACGGGTGGATCAGGACGGCACCGGTCCGCTCGGCGTACGCGTGGGCGTGCAGCAGCGCCTCGTCGACGCTGTCGCCCACGAGCTCGACCCGCGCGCCGTAGTCCCGGGTCGCCGCGATCTTCGGGAGCGCCGCGTCGACCGGCATGAACACGGCCGACGAGATCCCCAGCATCCGGGCGGCGAGCGCGACCCCCTGCGCGTGGTTCCCGGCGCTGGCCGCGACGACGCCCCGCGCCTGTTCCTGCGCGGAGAGGCGCGCCATGCGCACGTACGCGCCCCGGAGCTTGAACGAGCCCGTGCGCTGCAGGTTCTCGCACTTGAGCCAGACCTCGGAGCCGACGAGGTGGGACAGGGCGCGGCTGATCTGCACCGGCGTGCGGTCGGAGACACCGTCGAGCATCTCCGCCGCAGCGCGAACCTCAGCGAGACCGATCATCGGGCGTCCGGCCCAGGCTCGTCGGCGGCGTCCGGGAGGTCCGCCTCCTCGTCGGCGGCCTGCGTCGCTTCCGCCTCCATCTCGGCCTCGGCCACCTGCGCGATGGCCCGGTCGAGGACCGGATGGCCACGGCCGCGCACGGGTACGTGGTCGTCCCGGCCCAGCTGCGGGAACTTGTCGTGGCCGTGCAGGTAGAGGACCACCGTGTTCACGGTCGCGGCGATCGGCACGGCGAACAGCGCGCCGACGATGCCCGCGACGAACGAGCCCGCCGCCACCGACAGCAGCACGGCGACCGGGTGCAGCGAGACCGCGTGCCCCATGAGGAACGGCTGCAGCCCGTGGCCCTCGATCTGCTGCACGAGCACCACGACCGCGAGCATGAGCAGCGCGTTGCCGGGGCCGTTGGCGACGAGTGCGACGAGCACGGCCACCGACCCCGTCACGACGGCACCGACGATCGGCACGAACGACCCGAGGAACACCAGCACGGCGAGCGGGAGCGCGAGGGGTACCCCGAGCAGTGCTGCGCCCAGACCGATGCCGAACGCGTCGACCGCGGCCACCAGGATCTGCGTGCGCGTGTAGGCGCCCAGGGTGACCAGCCCACGTCGCCCGGCCTGGTGCACGTGCTCACGGGAGCCACGCGGCAGCAGACCGACCACCCACGACCAGATGGTCCGGCCGTCGAGCAGGAAGAAGAAGGTGCAGAACAGGGCGATGAGCGCGCCCGCCGCGACGTGCCCGACGGTCGTCGTGGCGTGCAGTGCCCCCGAGACCAGCCCGGAGTTGCTGCTGCTCATCGACTCGCGGATCGTGTCGACGTACTTCGTGATGTCGTCGGTGGTCAGCTGCAACGGACCGGTCGCGAGCCAGTCGGTGAGCTGGTCGATGCCCTTCGACGCCTGGTCCCCGAGCTCCCCGATGCCCTTGATGATCGAGCGAGCCGCAAGGGTGACCAGTCCGGCGACGAAGACGACCATCGTGACGACGCAGATCGCGACCGCGGCGACGCGGGGCAACCGGGTGTGCCGGTCGAGCCAGCCGACGAAGGGTGCGAGCAGCACGGTCAAGAGGAGCGCCACCGCGATCGGGACCACCACGACCTTGAGCTCGTTGAGCAGCCACAACAGCACCGCGAGCGCGGCCCCGATGAGCAGCAACCGCCAGGACCAGCTCGCGGCCGCCCTGATCGAGGGCGGGACCGGCGACGTGGCGGGGAGCGGCGCCTCGGTCATGCCGGACGCCCGGCAGCGAGTGCCGCCGCGAGGTCCGCGACGAGGTCGTCGACGTCCTCGATGCCGACCGACAGGCGCACGAGGTCGTCAGGAACCTCGAGGACCGTCCCGGCGACCGAGCCGTGCGTCATCTTGTGCGGGTGCTCGACCAGCGACTCGACGCCGCCCAACGACTCGGCGAGCGTGAACACGTGCGTCGCGGCGCAGACCGCGAGCGCGGATGCCTCCGACCCGGTGCGGAACGAGATCATCCCGCCGAACCCGCTCATCTGCCGCGCGGCGACCTCGTGCCCCGGGTGCGACTCGAGGCCCGGGTAGATCACGGACGTCACCGCGTCGTGGCCCTCCAGGTACGCGGCGATCGCCGTCGCGTTGGCGACGTGCCGGTCCATGCGCACGGCGAGCGTCTTGAGGCCGCGCAACGTCAACCACGCGTCGAACGGACCGGCGACCGCACCGGAGGCGTTCTGGTGGAACCGCACGGCGTCGACCAGGGGCCCGTCGAGACCCACCGGCAGCATCGCGCCGTCCCCGACCACGATCGCTCCCCCGACGACGTCCGAGTGGCCCCCGATGTACTTGGTCGTCGAGTGCACGACCACGTCGGCGCCCAGCGCGAGCGGCTGCTGGAGGTAGGGCGTCGCGAAGGTGTTGTCGACGACGAGCAGCGCGCCGACCGAGCGCGCGTGGGCGGACAGCACGGCGATGTCGGCGATGCCGAGCAGCGGGTTGGTCGGAGTCTCGACCCACACCACCTTGGTGCGTCCGGGCTGGATGGCCGCGAGGACAGCGTCCGGGTCGGAGAGGTCGACCGCCGTGTGCTCGATGCCCCACGGCCCGAACACGCGCGCGATCAGGCGGTACGTGCCGCCGTAGGCGTCGTTCGGGATGACGACGTGGTCCCCGGGCCGCAGCGTCGCGCGCAGCAGCGTGTCCTCGGCCGCGAGGCCTGAGGAGAACGCGAACCCTGCGGCTCCGCCCTCGGCGGCCGCGAGCGCGGACTCGAGCGCCGTGCGTGTCGGGTTGGCCGAACGGGAGTACTCGTACCCGCCGCGCAGGCCACCGACGCCGTCCTGCTTGTACGTCGAGGTCGCGTAGATCGGCGGCACCACCGCCCCTGTCGTCGGATCGGGGTCCTGACCTGCATGGATGGCCCTCGTCGAGAAGCCAGCCTTGGACCAGTCGCCGTCGTGGAGCTCCGCATCGTTCGTCACGGACCCAGGCTAGGCGGTCCTGCGCACCCGGCCACCCGTCACGCGGGAACACGGGCCACATCCACGCCGTTGCACACGCCGGGAGCAACCAGGTGACCACCCGGGCTCCCGGAGAGGATCAAGACCATGAACTGGCTGTTCGGATCCGCCCTCAAGACCACGATGGTGACCCCGGAGCGGGCGCTTGCGGGCCGTGACGCGTACTCGTACAAGATCCCCACGACGCACACCGTTCTCGGCACGCCGCTGCAGGGCCCGTGGCCCGAGGGCACCGAGGTCATCTACCTGGCGATGGGCTGTTTCTGGGGCGCCGAGAAGACGTTCTGGAACCTGCCCGGCGTCGTGACGACCGCCGTCGGCTACCAGGGTGGCTTCACGCCCTTCCCGACCTACGAGGAGACGTGCACCGGCCTGACCGGGCACACGGAGATCGTCCTGGTGGCGTACGACCCCGCGGTCGTCTCGGCCGGCGACGTGATCCGCACGTTCTGGGAGAACCACGACCCGACGCAGGGCTACCGGCAGGGCAACGACGCCGGCACGCAGTACCGCTCGGCGATCTACACGACGACGCCCGAGCAGGAGCTGGCCGCCCGCAGCACGCAGGCGGACTTCCAGCCCCGACTGACCGAGCGCGGCTTCGGCACGATCACGACGGAGATCCGTCCTGCCGACGAGGCCGGCCCGTTCTACTACGCCGAGGGCTACCACCAGCAGTACCTCGACAAGAACCCCGCCGGGTACTGCCCCGTGCACGCGACGGGCGCATCCTGCCCGCGTCCCACGGGCGCCTGACCCCGGCAGCTCCGCCCACGTGATCGGGCGGGTGACCGACTCGCCCCCGCTTGTCGGTCACCCGCCCGATGGTGGGGCCGGTCCTGATCCCCCGCGGTCCGTGACCGGCCGCCTTCGAGCTTGCTCTGCGGGCCGGCGGGTGGCGTCGCTGACACCTGCCGGTCCGGAAGCGACCGTACCGAGCACCCAGGCGTCGGTCCACCGCTGTCCGCACGGTGTTGGACCTGGGTCCACCTGTGCCTCTACACGTCCGAGTGCCCCAGGGGCTTGTCCGGTGCGACGACGTCCCGCACGAGCCGCTTGAGCACCGTGATCTCCGGGAAGCCGCCGCGCTCCTTGCGGTCCCAGAGCAGGACGTCGTCCACCTCGACGCGGAACACCCCGCCGGTGGACGGGCGCAGCGCGACCTCGCCCAGCTCGCGGTGGAACGTCGTCAGCAGCTCCTGCTGGAACCAGGCCGCCCGCAGCAGCCAGCGGCACTGGGTGCAGTACGTGATCGCGATCCGCGGCAGCCGGTCGGGCACCTCATCCGTCATGGACCCAGTGTCGGGCACCAGACTGTCCGGATGAGCTCGCACAGCAGGTCGCCGGCGACGGACGACCGGCCCGACGCGTCGTCGGCGCGGGCGAACGCGGCCCTGCGCCTGCTCGCGGCGGCGCTCGTGTGCGGGTCGGCGATCCTGATCTTCGCGGTGCACGTCCGGCCGGTCGGGTACGTCCCCCTGGTCGTCGGGATCGTGCTCGGTCTGCTCGTCGACCGCCGCCTCGGCCGTGACCTCGGTCTGATCGGGCTCGGCATGGCGATCATCAGCACGATCTCCCTGCACGCCGACCTGTCGAACGTCGGGATGCTGCGGTTCACCGTCGCGCTCGGGCTCGCGGTGCTCGTCCCCGTCCTCCTGTCACGGCGCGTGTTCCACGACGACGCCATCCACTTCCCGATCCGCACGGGCCGCCGCTGGGACCGGTGGCAGGCGGTCTACCTCGTCGCCGTCGCGGTGTTCGCGTACCTGATCCTGCCCGCGTACTTCATCGGCTCCGGCGTCTGGCAGAACTGGCCGCCGCTCGACGGCCCCGGCGACGTCGCCCGGCTCTTCGTCGGCGTGAACGCGGTCGGCATCTGGGACGAGCTGTTCTTCATCTGCATCGTCCTCGCGCTGCTCCGGACGCACTTCCCGTTCTGGACGGCCAACGTCCTGCAGGCCGCGGTGTTCGTGTCGTTCCTCTGGGAGCTCGGCTACCGGTCGTGGGGCCCGTTGCTGACCATCCCGTTCGCGCTGGTGCAGGGCTGGATCTTCCGACGCACCACGTCGCTCACCTACGTCGTCTGCGTGCACCTGCTGTTCGACCTGTTCGTGTTCATGGTGCTCGTGCACGCGCACGACCCCGCGCTGTTCGACATCTTCGTCACGGCGCCTACGGTGAGTCCGTGACGCTGACCAACTGGGCCGGGAACTACGCCTACCGCGCGCCTGCCGTGCAGCACCCGCGCACCGTCGAGGAGCTGCAGTCGCTCGTCGCCGACGCACCGCTCGTCCGAGCGCTCGGGACACGGCACTGCTTCAACGACCTCGCGGACGGCCCTGGGCTCCTCGTCGCACTGGACGGGCTGCCGTCGTCGGTGTCGATCGATGCCGAGGCGTCGTCCGTCACGGTCTCGTCGGGCACGCGGTACGGGACGCTCGCGCAGGACCTGCACGCCGCGGGCTGGGCGCTGGGCAACCTCGCCTCGCTGCCGCACATCTCGGTGGCCGGCGCCGTGGCGACGGCTACGCACGGCTCGGGAGACCGGTCGCAGAACCTCGCCGCCGCCGTGTCGGGGCTGACCTTCGTCGGACCCGACGGGGCCCTGCGTTCCGTGCTCCGCGGTGACGACGACTTCGCCGGGTCGGTCGTCGCACTCGGCGCGCTCGGGATCGTCGTGGACGTGACGCTGGACATCGAGCCCACCTACGACGTCGCGCAGGAGGTCCACGAGGACCTGCCCTGGGAAGCCGCACTGGGGAACCTCGACGAGATCACGTCGAGCGCGGGCTCCGTGAGCCTGTTCACCGACTGGCGCGGCTCGAGCATCCAGCAGGTCTGGCGCAAGACGCGGGTGTCGTCGTCGTTCGAGCCGCGCGCCGAGCTGTACGGGTCGACGCCGGCGACCGCCCAGCGGCACCCGCTGCCCGACATCGACCCTGTCCACACGACCGCCCAGCTCGCGTCGCCTGGGCCCTGGCACGAGCGCCTGCCGCACTTCCGCCTCGACTTCACGCCGAGCAACGGCGCCGAGCTGCAGTCGGAGTACCTCGTGCCGCGGTCCGCCGCCGTCGGGGCTCTCGAGGCCGTCCGCGCCCTGTCCGACCAGGTCGCACCGCTGCTGCAGGTCACTGAGGTCCGCACGATCGCCGGCGACGACCTCTGGCTCTCCACCGCGCACGGCGGCGACCGCGTCGGCATCCACTTCACGTGGCACCCACGCGAGAACGAGGTCACCGCGCTCCTGCCGACGCTCGAGGCCGCGCTGTCCCCCTTCGACGCCCGTCCGCACTGGGGCAAGCTCTTCGCCGACGAGGACCGCGCGCTCGCCGGGCTCTACCCCCGCTGGGACGACTTCCGGTCTCTCGTGTCACGCACCGACCCGGGCGGCGTCTTCCGCAACGCGTTCCTCGACCGTCACGTCCTCTGAGGCTCTGCCGACCTCCAGTGCGTGACGCGCGCCTCCAGGTCCGCGTCCCCGACCCGACCGACGGGCGAGAGCGTGACGACGCCCTGGGCGCGCAGACGCGGGTCGGACGCATAGCGCTCCTCGAGCGACCGCTCGGCCGACTCGTCACCGGCGTCAGCGGCGACCAGCAGGTCCGCGATCTCGTCGGCGAGCGCGTCCAGCTCCTGCGCCGGGGTGTCCGTCCACGGGAGCGTGTCGCCCCAGACGTCCCACAGGAGCATCTCGTCGCGCTGCCGGTGGGCGAGCTCGGTGACCACGTAGCCGCGTACGAACTCGGGCCCGCAGAGGTGCGGGAGCGACGGGTCGACGCCGTACGTGGCCGCGTCCGTCTCGCCGCACCGATGGGCGAGCCAGACCTCGGCGGCCGTCTCGAACGGCGCGCCGTACCCGGTCGGCAGGTCGTGCGAGTCGAAGTCGAACCAGTCGTCGTCGTGGTTCAGCTCGGGGTCGAACCGCACCCACCGGGTGCCGTCCCATCGCTCGCCCACCACGTGGTCGTGGTGGAACCCGGGCCGGAAGTAGCCCGAGAAGCCCACGCGGCTGCGTGCGGGGATGCCGTGCTGGCGCAGCAGCCCGACGGCGACGAGCGTGTGGTCCCGGCAGCAGCCGGCGACCTGCTCGTGCGGCGGGCGCGGCTGCGACAGGGCCGACGGGGACCGCTCCTGCGTCACGCGCAGGATGTCCGCGAGCCAGCGCAGGTCGATGTCCGCGTCCTGCCCCTCGTACAGCGACTCGGCGGCGCCGCGGTAGTGGATGACCGCGTTGCAGGCCGCCTGGTGCAGGGCACCCGTCTCCGTGGAGAGCGAGTCGAGCAGCCCCGCGTACGGGCCTGGGTCGCTGTACGGGCTGTGCGTGGCGTAGGCGTCGAGGTTCGGCATGGGCTCAGCCTCGTGTCTGCCCCAGGGGCAGGGTCAAGCGGCCTCAGCTGACCGGCTGCGCGACGTGCACCACGACGCCGTCGTCCGACCATGGCACGGGGTAGATCTCGCGCACGGGACCGACGACGGGACGCCCGACCAGCCACGTCTCGAGCGCCACGTACGCGCCGATGATCTCGGGGTAGCGACAGTCCGCGGCCGTGACCGGGACGTACGCGACCGCGTGCGCGGGTTCCTCGCGCAGGCTGATCGGCCCCGAGGGCGCGACGAGCCCCTCGTACGGGACGCAGACCTCGATCGGGCCGTCGCCGTCGAAGCCGACGGCTCCGTGGAACAGCACCCAGTACTCGGCGCCGTAGCGGGCGCCCGCGGCGTCGAGGAACGCGCGCAGCTCGGTCACGTCGGCCATGAGCGTGGGCACCAGGTCCTCCTGGAGGACGTGGTGCTGGATCGCCGCGACCAGGCGCGACGGCAGGTCCGCGACGACGACGTCGTCGACCCCGAAGCGGCCCGCAGGGCTCGAGACCAGCAGGCTCGGGGTCGGTGGGGCGCCGAGCCTCGTGAGGACGAGGTCGACCGCGGGGCCGTGCTCCGACAGGTCACGCTGCCGCCCGTCCCACCACGCCCGCACAGTGACGCCCACCTGCGCGGGTGGCTGGGCGAGCACGTCGGCGATCGTGGACAGGGGCATGTCCAGCCGACGCAGCAGCGAGATGGCGTGCGCGCGCTCGAGCTGCTCGGGCGCGTAGAAACGGTAGCCGCTCGCCGAGTCGACCCGGGCCGGCGGCAGGAGCCCGCGGGCGTCGTAGAGCCGCAGCGCCTTGAGCGACAGCCCCGAGCGGCGCGCGAACTCCCCGATCGTCAGCTCGGCCACGGGGCTCCCTCCACAGACGCCGACGGGCCCCCGCACCGCGAGGGCCCGTCGGTCATGCGCTCAGTTGCTGGTGCCGACGATGTCGACGACGAACACGAGCGTGTCGCCGCCCTTGATGCCGGCCTGCGGGACGCCGCGGTCGCCGTAGCCCAGGTGCGACGGGATCGAGAGCAGCACGCGCGACCCGACCTGCTGGCCGACGAGGCCCTCGTCCCAGCCGGCGATGACCTGGCCGACGCCGATGCCGAACTGGATGGAGGAGCGACGGTCGTACGAGTTGTCGAACACCCCGCCGTTCCAGGCCTGACCGAGGTAGTGCACCTCGATGGTGTCGCCGGCCTCGACGAGCGCGCCGTCGCCACGGGAGAGGACCAGGACCTCGAGGTCACCGGACGGGGCGTCCGCCGGGAACGTCAGGGCCGGCTTCTCGCCGAAGGAACCCGAAACCTCGGGCAGCGCTGCGGACATGACCACTCCTTCTCTGGATGACTGTGCCCGCCCATCTTGCCGTCCCGCCCTGACAGGCGCCGAATCGAGGGCTTGACGCCTTTGGCTAATGGCATTAGCTTTCTTCCATGAGCAGCGACGTCCAGTACATCAGCCGCCCCGAGGGGCGGATCGCCTACGACCTCGTCGGGAGCCCCGACGCTCCGCTCGTCGTCCTCGTCCCCGGGATGGGGGACCTGCGCAGCACGTGGCGCGACCTCGTCGGCCCCCTCACGGACGCCGGCTACCGGGTCGCCAGCATGGACCTGCGTGGGCACGGCGACTCCGAGACCACGTTCGCCACGCACGGCGACGTCGTGACGGGTCAGGACCTCATCGCGATCGTCGAGCACCTGGGTGGCACGCCCGCCGTGCTGGGCGGCAACTCGATGGGCGCCGCAGCCGCCGCGTGGGCCGCCGCCGAGCGACCCGACCTGGTCGCGGGCCTCGTCCTCACCGCACCCATCCTGCGCGACCCGCCGGCCTCGGCCGCGACGACCGCCGTCATGCACGGCGCCGAACGGATCGCCATCGCGGGACCGTGGGGCGCCGCACTGTGGGCACGGCTCGTGCGCACGTACTTCGGCCGCGGCCAGCAGGGGACGTGGTTCGACGAGCACGTCGCGGACATCAAGGCGGCCCTCCAGCGGCCCGGCCACCTGCGTTCCTTCCGCCACCTCGCGCTCCAGCTCACGCACGCGCCCGTCGAGGCCCGCCTGCCCGAGGTCACAGCGCCCGTCGTCGCCTTCGTCGGCACGCTCGACCCGGACTACAAGGACCCCGCCGCCGAGGCGATCTGGCTGCGGTCCGCGATCGACGCCGAGGTCACCCTCATCCCCGACGTCGGCCACTACCCGCAGCACCAGGCACCGCAGGTCGTCATCGACGACACGCTCGCCTTCCTCGCGTCGCTCCCGCGCGCGGGCGGCACGTTCGCAGCCGAAGCCCTTGCCTAGGGCGGGCCTCGACCGGGACGCCGTGACGCGACTCGCGCTGGAGGTCGTCGACGAGGGCGGTCCCCACGGGTTCGCCGACCTCACGCTCGCTGCGGTCGCGGCTCGCGCAGGCGTGGCGGTGCCGAGCCTGTACAAGCACGTCGACGGGCTGCCGGGCCTGCGCCGGGAGGTCGCGCTCGTCTGCGTGCACGAGCTCGGCGAGGCCATGCGACGCGCCGACGGCCTGTCCGCGATGGCGCACGCGGCACGCGCGTACGCCCTGGCGACCCCTGGTCGCTACGACGCGGTCCAGGGCACCGGCTGGGTCCACGACCCGGGTGCGGAGAACGTCCGTCGGGCCAGCGTCGTCGTCGTCGACGAGATGACCCGGGCGGTCGCCGCGCTCGGCGTCCCACCGGACAACCGGATCGACGCCGTCCGGGCAGTCCGCGCCGCGGTCCACGGGTTCGTGGTGCTGGAGCTGGGCGGCGGGTTCGGGATGCCCGACGACGTCGACGCCAGCTTCACGTTCCTCGTCGACGGACTGGTCGGCGGGCTGGAACGCATCAGCGTGTGACGGCGGCGCGCGCCGTCACCTCGCCAGGAAGCCCAGCAGGTCGTGCCGGGTCAGGACCCCGACCGGCGACCCGTCGTCGACGACCATCAGTGCGTCCGCCTTCTGCAGGGCGTCGCCTGCCGACTGCACGCTCTCCCCGGCCCCGATCAGCGGCAGCGGCGGGTCCATGTGCCGGTCGACCCGGTCGGCCAGCTCCGCCTCGCCCGAGAACACCGCGTCGAGCAGCCCACGCTCGCTCACCGACCCCGCGAGCTCGCCGACCTTCACGGGCGGCTCGGCACCGACCACGGGCATCTGCGAGACGCCGTACTCGTGCAGGATCGAGATGGCGTCACGCACCGTCTCGTTCGGGTGGGTGTGCACCAGGTCCGGCAGCGCCCCGGTCTTCGTGCGGAGCACGTCGGCGACCGTCGCGCCCTCGTCGGCAGCCAGGAACCCGTAGGACCGCATCCACGAGTCGTTGAAGATCTTCGACAGGTAGCCGCGGCCGCCGTCGGGAAGGATCACGACGATCACCGCCTTCGCGGCGGCCTCCGCATCCTCGTCCTCGAGCCGGCGTGCGAAGTCCAGCGCCGCGACGACCGCCATCCCGCACGAGCCGCCGACCAGCAGTCCTTCCTCGCGCGCGAGGCGCCGCGTCATGGCGAACGAGTCCGCGTCGGTGACCGCGATGATCTCGTCGGGCACCGACGGGTCGTAGGCGCCCGGCCAGAAGTCCTCACCGACGCCCTCGACTAGGTAGGGCCGACCGTCGCCGCCGGAGTACACCGACCCCGCGGGGTCCGCACCGACCACGACGACCCGCCCGTCGGACACGTCCTTGAGATAGCGCCCCGTCCCGGTGATCGTGCCACCCGTGCCGACCCCCGCCACGACGTGCGTGACGAGCCCCTCGGTGTCCGCCCAGATCTCCGGCCCGGTGGACTCGTAGTGGCTCGCCGGGCCGTTCGGGTTGGCGTACTGGTTCGGCTTCCAGGCGCCCGGGATCTCCCGCGCCAGCCGGTCGGAGACCGAGTAGTAGGAGTCGGGGTGGTCCGGTGCGACCGCGGTCGGCGTCACGACGACCTCGGCGCCGTAGGCACGCAGGACGTCTCGCTTGTCCTGGCTCACCTTGTCCGGGCAGACGAAGACGCAGCGGTAGCCCTTGCGCTGGGCCACGAGCGCGAGGCCGACGCCGGTGTTGCCGCTCGTCGGCTCGACGATGGTCCCGCCCGGCTTCAGCTCGCCCGATGCCTCGGCGGCCTCGATCATCTTCAGCGCGATCCGGTCCTTCACCGATCCGCCGGGATTCAGATACTCGACCTTGGCCAGCACGGTCGCTGCCAGACCCTCGGTCACGGTGGTGAGCTGCACGAGCGGGGTGCCGCCGACGAGCTCAGAGATGTGCTGTGCGTACTTCACGATGCTCCGTTGCGTCCGGGGATGGGCAATGAACGCACGACTGCCCGAGTGCGATCTTCGCACCCGGGCAGTCGGTCAGCCATGCAAGGTCGGGCTAGTTGCGGAAGATCGCCAGCAGGCGGAGCAGCTCGAGGTAGAGCCAGATCAGGGTCACGACGAGACCGAACGCCGCCACCCAGGCGAGCTTGGCCGGCACACCCTTGTCGACGCCGCGCTTGATCGAGTCGAAGTCGATGATCAGGCTCGCTGCGGCCAGGGCAACGGCGATCAGACCGACCGCGATGCCGAGCCAGCCGGAGCGCAGCGGACCGAACTCGCCGCCGTTGACCCCGAAGAGCATGAGCACGACGTTGAGCAGCGAGAAGACCAGGTAGCCGACGAGGCCGATGATGACCGTGCGCTGGAACTTCGGTGTCACGCGGATCTTGCCCGAGCGGAACAGGATCAGAGAGACGGCGAAGACCGAGAGCGTGGCGAGGACCGCCTGCCCGACGATCCCGTTCCACTGCTCCTCGTAGAACTTGCTGAGCCCGCCGAGGAACATGCCCTCGAACGCGGCGTAGAGCAGGATCAACGCGGGGCTCGGCTGCTTCTTGAACGCGTTGACGAGACCGAGCACGAGGCCGACGATCGCGCCGACGATCCACAAGCCGGGCGCGAGGACCCAGGTCGCTGCGCCGACGACGACGAGAACGGTGAGCAGACCGGCCGTCCTGATGATCACGTCGTCGTACGTCATGCGCGCGGTGTCGCGCGGGGTCGCCGCCGGCGAGCCGTACAGGGCCTCGAGCGATGCTGCGTCGGTCGCGGCCGTGCCGGCGGACGCGTACGTCACAGCGCCCGGCTGCGCGGGAGCCTTCTGACCCTTGCGCTGAACGGGGTCCTGGAAGACCGGACTGTTGTCGAAGATGGGGTTGGCCATGGCGTCCTCCTGGACGGATCGGGCGCAGTTGTACAAGTGTGTTCACCGTAGCGAACGCCCTGGGGCAGGGGATCGTTCCAGAAGCTCGTCAAACCGGTTCCGCATCATCCGATCGGCGCGCGACACTCCTCCCATGGGTCGATGCATCGCGTCGTCGCCCCCACCTAGGGTCGTTATCGGCAGTTCTGCAGTGCATCCCACGATGTGAGGAATCTGGACATGATCGAGGCCCAAGGCCTGACGAAGAGATACGGACCGAAGACCGCGGTCGACGGCATCACCTTCACGGTGGAGCCCGGCCGCGTCACCGGCTTCCTCGGCCCGAACGGCGCCGGCAAGTCGACCACGATGCGCATGATCATGGGCCTCGACCGCCCGACGGCCGGCACCGTGACGGTGAACGGCAAGGCGTACGTGAACCACCACTCGCCGTTCACCGAGGTCGGCGCCCTGCTCGAGGCGAAGGCGGTCCACACCGGGCGCAGCGCCCGCAACCACCTGCGCGCGCTCGCCGCGACGCACGGCATCGGTGACAAGCGCGTCAACGAGGTCATCGAGATGACCGGCCTGGCTGCGGTCGCCAAGCGGCGCGTCGGCGGCTTCTCGCTCGGCATGGGCCAGCGGCTCGGCATCGCGGCGGCGCTGATCGGCGACCCGCGGACCCTGATCCTCGACGAGCCGGTCAACGGGCTCGACCCCGAGGGCGTCCTCTGGGTCCGCAACCTCGTGCGCTACCTCGCGTCCGAGGGCCGGACCGTGTTCCTGTCCTCGCACCTCATGAGCGAGATGGCCCTGACGGCCGACCACCTGCTGGTGATCGGCCGCGGCCGGATCATCACCTCGGGTCCGACCGCGAGCGTGATCGCCCAGGCCACCCAGGCCACCGTGCGCGTCGTGTCGCCGCAGGCCACGGACCTGGCGGCAGCGCTGCAGAGCTCTGGCGCCACCGTCACGTCGGACACACCCGGCGTGCTCACGATCATCGGCCCCACCGCCGTCCAGGTCGGCGAGCTCGCTGCCGCCAACCGCGTGGTCCTGCACGAGCTGACGCCGGTCTCCGGCTCGCTCGAGGAGGCCTACATGTCCCTGACGCAGGACGCGGTCGAGTACCACTCGTCCGAGGTCCCGGCCGAGCTCACGCAGGAGGCAACCCGATGAGCACCGCAGTCGCCACACCGACGACCACCCCGGCGGTCGCCGCCCCGAAGGTCAAGCTGTCGTTCCTCCACCTGCTGCGCAGCGAGTGGATCAAGTTCTGGTCGGTGCGCTCCACCATCTGGACGCTCTCGATCTTCCTTTTCGCGGTGGTCAGCCTGACCGTCCTGATCAGCCTCGCGATCATCAACGCCCCGGAGGAGGCGGGCGCACCCGGCAACCCGCTGGATGCGTTCTCGGTCGCCGTCACGCTCGGCCAGCTCGCCGTCGCTGTTCTCGGCGCGCTGACCATCACGAGCGAGTACACGACCGGCATGATCCGCTCGAGCCTGACCGCGGCGCCCAAGCGGCTGCCCGTGCTCTGGTCCAAGGGGATCGTGCTCGCGGGCTCGGTCTTCGTGGGCGCCCTGGTCGCGCTCGCGATCGCCGGGCTCCTCCAGGGTCTGTTCTTCGACAGCAAGAACTTCTCGATCGACTGGACCGACGGGCAGACCCTGCGCGCACTCGGCGGGACGGCGCTGTACCTGGCGACGATCGCCCTGTTCTCGTTCGCGCTCGGTGCTCTCATGCGGCACTCCGCCGCGGCCGTCGCCACCGTGCTCGGTCTTCTGCTGGTCGCACCGATCCTGCTGTCCGCGATCCCGTGGAAGCCGCTGACGTACATGTTCCCGTTCCTGCCCGGCGTCGCCGGTCAGCAGGTCACGCAGACTGACGCCCAGCTCGCCGAGAGCGCCTCGTTCTCCGACATCGGCGCCGACCTGTCGGCGTGGCAGGGCTACGCCGTCCTGCTGGTGTGGGTCCTCGCGATCCTCATCCCGGCGGCGATCCTGCTCAAGAAGCGCGACGCCTGACCTCCGGTCATGGCACGGGGGCGGTCCGGACACGGGCCGCCCCCTTCGCCGTCCCCGGGTTAGCGTGGGGACCTCCACCCGCCGACGAAGGACACCGATGACCGACGCACCCGTCAAGCGCCGCCCCGCACCGTTCGTCGCGGAGGTGGTCAGGACGGAGAGTCTCTCGGCGACGATGGTCCGGGTGGTCGTCGGCGGACCAGGCCTGGCCTCGTTCGAGCCCTCGCCGCACGCCGACTCCTACGTCAAGGTCGTCTACCTGCCGCCGGGGACCGGGCGGCCGCTGCGCGCCGACGGCCGCCTGGACCTCGACGCCGTACGGTCCACCCTCCCGCCCGACGACCAGCCCCGGCAGCGTTCGTACACGGTGCGCGACTACACCCCCGGAGAGCTGACGCTGGACTTCGTGGTGCACGGCGACGAGGGCGTCGCAGGCCCGTGGGCGGCGGGCGCGCACGTCGGCGACGAGGTGCTGCTCGTCGGCCCGGGCGGCGCCTGGTCGCCGGACCCGACCGCCGCGTCGTACCTGTTCGCGGGTGACGCGAGCGCCCTGCCCGCCATCGCCGTCGCGCTCGAGCGGCTCTCCCCCGACGCCGTCGGGCACGCCGTGATCGAGGTGCACGGCCCCGAGGACGAGATCCCCCTGAGCGCCCCGGAGGGCGTGCAGGTGCACTGGGTGCACAGCGGGTTCGGCGTGTCCGGACTGGCGCTCGTCGACGCGGTCGGTGAGCTGCCGGTGTTGCCGGCGCCGGTCTGCGCGTTCGTGCACGGCGAGGCGGGTGCCGTCCGCGAGCTGCGTCGCCACCTGCGGTCCGACCGGAATCTCGAACGCGAGCAGCTCTCGGTCTCGGGCTACTGGCGTCTGGGCGCCGACGACGAGGGCTGGCGGGCGACCAAGCGTGACTGGCTCGCCACGATCGAGCAGTCGGAGGCCGCGGAGGGACTCGCCTGATGTCTTGGTCGCTCACCTTCGACTGCGCCAGCCCGGCCGCGATGGCCGCGTTCTGGGGTCCCGCTCTCGGCTATGTCGCGCCCCCACCACCGGACGACTTCGCGACGTGGGAGGACTGGCTGCGGCACCACGAGGTGCCCGAGGACGAGTGGGACGGCGGCGCGTACCTGGCCGACCCCGCCGGCGTGCTGCCGTCGATCTCGTTCCTCCAGGTGCCTGAGGGCAAGACGGCCAAGAACCGCCTGCACCTGGACGTCAGGATCTCGGGCGGCCGCACGCAGCCGCAGGAGGTCCGAGAGCCGCTGATCCGCGCGGCCGTCGACCGCTTCGTCGCGGCCGGCGCGACCGTCCTGCAGGAGCATGCGCTGCGCGGCGAGCTCGACCACGTCGTCATGGCCGACCCCGAGGGCAACGAGTTCTGCGTCGCCTGAACGTGCCCCCGCCGGGATTCGAACCCGGACTGTGCCGGGTTTAAGCCGGCTGCCTCTGCCAGTTGGGCTACGGGGGCGGACAGGCGCTCATCCTGCCAGGGAACGCGCGAGCCCCCGGTCCGCTCATGCGAAGACCGGGGGCTCGTCGTTCTACTGGCGCGGGTGGCTCAGGCGGTCGCGGCCTTCTCCGTGGGCGAGCCAGGCTCGGCCTTCTGAGGCGGCAGCGCCTCGCCCACGTCGACGGCGCGCGGCTTGGCCGGCACCGACGCGGCGCGGAACTCGGCGCGCGGGTCGTGCAGGCTGCCGAGCGCGACGACCTCGCGGCGGAGCAGGAGTGCGCCGGTCCAGCCGGCAGCGATGCGGACCTTGCGGTTGAAGGTCGGCATGGCGGCGACGTGGTACGTGCGGTGCAGCACCCAGGCGAGGAAGCCCTTGACCTTGATCCGGCCGAACATCTGCGCGACGCCCTTGTACATGCCGAGCGAGGCGACGGCACCGACGTTCTTGTGCTTGTACTCCGTCGGCGGGGCGGAACGCAGGACGCGGGCCAGGTTGTCGCCGAGGTGGTTGCCCTCGCGCAGCGCGTGCTGGGCGTTCGGCGGGCAGAACTGACCCGGGTTGTACAGGTCGGGCACCGCGGCGCAGTCGCCGGCCCCGTAGGCGTCGGGGACGACGGTCCCGTCCTCCTGGGCGACCTGCAGGTAGGCGTTGCAGATGAGGCGGCCCATCTTGTCCAGCGGCAGGTCCGAGTTCTGCAGCACCGGGTTGGCCTTCACGCCGGCGGTCCACACGACCGTCTCGGCGTCGAACTCCATCTTGTTCGACAGGACCACGTGGCCGTCGACACAGCTGCTCAGGAACGTCGAGAGGTGGATCTCGATGGCGCGCTTGCGCAGGACCTCGAGCGTGTAGCCGCCCAGCTCTTCGCTGACCTCGGGCAGGATGCGCGGCGAGCCCTCGACGAGGACGAAGCGCAGCTCCTCCTGCTCGATGGCCTTGTAGTACTTCACCGCGGCGCGGGCCATGTCCTCGACCTCACCGAGCGCCTCGACTCCGGCGAACCCGCCTCCGACGAAGACGAACGTGAGCATCTTGCGACGCAGGTCCGGGTCCCAGGTGCTGGCTGCCAGGTCGATGCGGTTGAGCACGTGGTTGCGCAGCGCGATGGCCTCTTCGACGTTCTTGAAGCCGATGCCGATCTCCGCCAGGCCCGGGATCGGCAGGGTGCGCGCGACGGCGCCGAGGCCGACGACCAGGTGGTCGTAGGTGATCCAGTAGGCGTCGCCCTCCTCGGGCGTGATCTCCACCGTGCGCTCGGCGTGGTTGATCTGGCTGACCTTGCCCTGCAGCACGTCGACGCCCTTGAGCGCACGGCGGTGCGGGGCGACGACGTTGCGGGCGTCGATCGAACCGGCCGCGGTCTCCGGCAGGAACGGTGCGTACGTCATGTACGGGCGCGGGTCGACGACGACGATCGCCGCCTCGCGCTTGCCCAGGCGCTTGCGCAGCCGACGAGCGGTGTAGAGGCCCACGGTGCCACCGCCGAGCACCACGACGCGCGGCACCTTGCGGGGCTTGCTCTGCCGGGCAGCGGCCACCGCGTCGGCGGCAGCCGGGGTGGCCACGTCGGAGGAGTTCTGAGGCATACCTCAACGGTAGCGGCGAAGGTCCCTAGTTGGCCCGCCAGAGCCGGTGACTCTGCGCACAGTGGGCCCCCAGGGACTGTGAGACGGCGCACTCCGAGCGGGGTGCGCCGCCTCAGGACGTCACGGCGTCGGGGTCGGCGTCGGTCCCGTCTCAGCCGCCACCGACGACTGCGCAGGAGCGTCCAGGGCGGGCGCCTTGGCGAACGGGCGCGGGGGCACGGAGGCCGTGCTGCCCGCGACGAGTGCGTGCGTCCCGTCGTCGGCGAACGTGAACTCGGAGGTCGGTGCACCCTCGAGCGGGTAGACGTTCCAGCGCGAGCGACCGTCCGCGTCCTGGCGGCTCACGAACGACCACGGTTCGTTGCTCTCGGGGAAGTACCACTGGTCGGCACCGTTGTCGAAGGTCGTGCGCACGGGCCGGCCGCGGTCGTCGAAGATCTGGACGTCGGTCAGCGGGTTGCCCTCGGCGTCGTACGCGAACAGGTTGCTCACCTGCACCCCGTCGACGACGACCCCGTCCATGGGCCGGTCCTGGTACACGACCTCGGTCTGCGAGGGCTGGTAGTAGCCCGACTGGTTGTAGGCCGACTCCCAGTTGTGCGTCTGACCCTGCAGGTAGACGACGACGGGGAGCAGCGCGACGACAGCGAGCACGTTCGCCGCGCGGGCGACCCACGCGAGGGCGCCGGAGCGGAACCAGACCCCACGGCCCCACTGCACGCTCAGCACGACCGCGGTGCCCAGCAGCACCCACATAAGGAGGCCGCGCGGCAGCCAGCGCAGCGTCGTGGCGCCCGCGACGTACATCGCGGCCTGGTACCCGACCCACCCGCGCGCGATCCACCAGAACGGTCGCAGCGCGACGAGGAACGACTCGACGGGCGGCCAGAACGGCTGCTCGCGCAGCTTCGCGAGACCGCGGTCGCCGCCCCTCCGCGCGGCAGCCAGCGGCGCTCCCAGCCAGTCGCGCAGCGTGCGGTGCCGTGGCTCGACGACCACCGGCGCCAATCCCGCCGCCGACCGCAGCTCGGCCGCGTACTCCTCGGGCGGGCCGAACTGCTCGAGGACCCCGCGACCGTGCGCGTTGTGCCGCTCGTCCGCCAGCGCGTCGGCCAGGTCGGCCTCGAGGTCGTCGGTCAGGTCCTCGATCTGCTCGGGTCCCAGGCCGACGAGCGCACGACGCACCGCCGCCGCGTAGCCCTCGACATCCATCACCTCTGCCGCGTCCAGCACGCTCATCGCACGACCCCCTCGGTCTGCAGCAGGCGCCCCATCGTGCCCGCGAACTCCTGCCAGTCCTTGCGCTGGGCCTCGAGCATCGCCCGGCCCTGAGCGTTGATGCCGTAGTACTTGCGGTGCGGTCCCTCGTCGCTCGGTACGACGTACGAGGTCAGCGCGCCCGACGAGTACAGACGGCGCAGCGTCCCGTACACGGACGCGTCGCCGACCTCCTCGATGCCGGCCGCCCGCAGGCGTCGCACGACGTCGTACCCGTACCCGTCCTCGTCGGAGACGACGGCGAGCACGGCCAGGTCCAGCACCCCTTTGAGCAGCTGGGTGGTGTCCATGCGACCTCCTTCGGTCGTGGCGGGACCCCCGCGACCGCGGAGCCCTCAGGAAAGCGCGTCGTTCGGAGCATGTGGTGCGGGGGTCCCCTCCGACCCCCGCAGCGGCGACGCTATTACACACTGCGCACTACCGTCCAGAGTGAACATGCGCGTGTCGCTCTCGGGTTCAGCGGGTCGCGACGCTCCACGCGATGCCGTCGAGGATGTCGTGCTCGGACGTGACGACGGACGTCAGCTCTCCCCCGGCCCGCGCCACGTCGTCGCGCACCCGGCTCACGACCTCGTGCCAGACGAGCGCGCCCGCGCCGATCACGTCGACCCGTCCGGGATGCATGAACGGCAGCCCCGCCCGCTCCGCGTGGTTCCGGGCCAGCAGGTCGTCGCACGCGGCCAGGACGTCGGCGACCGGCAGCACCGAGCCGTCGATCGCGTGCGGGTCGTACGCGGGCAGACCCAGCGCGTGCGCCGTCACGGTGGTCACGGTGCCGGCAAGCCCGACGAGCGTCACGGTCCGGTCGAGCGGCACGTAGGCGGAGGCGGTGTCCAGGGCCGCGCCGACGTCGCGTCGGGCGCGTGCGATCTCGTCGACGGTCGGCGGGTCGCCGTGCAGGTGCCGCTCGGTCATGCGGACGCAGCCGACGTCCATCGAGAACGCCGCCTCGACCGTGTCCGTGCCCAGCACCAGCTCGGTCGAGCCGCCGCCCAGGTCGACGACGAGGAACGGTCCGGGGTGCCGTCCGGCGAGGACCCCGGTCGCGCCCGTGAACGACAGCTGCGCCTCCTCGAGGCCTTCGACGACCTCCGGCTCCACGCCCAGCGCCTCGTGCACGCCGTTCACGAAGTCCGCGCGGTTCTCGGCGTCCCGCGACGCCGACGTCGCGACGAAGCGGACGGCCTCGACCCCGAGCGACATGCAGATGTCGTTGTAGCGGCGGGCGGCGTCGAGCGTCCGCTCGAGGGCCTCCGGGGCGATCCGGCCGGTGCGGTCGACGCCCTGACCGAGGCGGACCACCTCCATGCGCCGGTCCAGGTCCACCAGCGTGCCGGCGCGCGGATCGACGTCCGCCACCAGCAACCGGATCGAGTTGGTCCCACAGTCGATGGCAGCCACACGCGTCACGCCCCCATCCTCGCACCCACCCGGGTGCCGACGGACGGAGGGTCAGCAGGTGCAGCGGTCCGGGCGCCACTCGTCGCGGATGAGCTCGAGGACCTCGTCGCCGATCGGGTTGACGCCCGGGCCGGCGGCGAGCGCGTGACCGACGAGGACGTGCAGGCACTTGACCCGGTTCGGCATCCCGCCGGCGGAGATCCCCGCGATCTCGGGCACGTGACCGAGCTCCTCGCGGTCGGCCAGGTAGGCCTCGTGGGCACGGGCGTAGGCCGCCGCGAGCTCCTCGTCCTCGGCGAGGCGGGCCGTGAGCTCCTTCATGAGGCCGGTGGCCTCGCGGGTGCTGACGGCGGCGACCGCGGGCGGCGAGGTCAGGTAGTAGGTGGTCGGGAACGGGGTGCCGTCGTCGAGGCGAGGGGCCGTGCGCACGACGAGGGGGCGCCCGCAGATGCACCGGGCAGCGATGCCGACGACGCCGCGCGGCGGTCGCCCCAGCTGCTCGGCCAGGACGGCGATGTCCTCGTCGGTGACGGCGTCGAGAGGCGTGGGGGTCACGAAGTTCCGTTCCGGGTCGCGGGTGCGTCAGCCGCCCGCGGGTGGGGTCGACGACCCATTGTCGCCCGCGGCGGGGGCATCCGGCGCCTCGGACACCGGCGTCTCGCCCGCGACCTGCACCGACTCCCACACGGACGCGTACCAGGGCAGCGTCGCGCCCGTGTCGAGCGCGGCGGCCGGCCCCTCGGCGGTCACCGCGGCGTCGGGCACGGTCTCGGGGTCGATCACGTGGAAGGCCTTCTCGCCGGGCATCACGAACGACAGCCGCTCGCGCGCCTGCGCGGTCACGTAGGCGGGGTCGTCCCACCGGTCGAGCTCGGCCTGCAGGTCCTCGTTGCGCTCCTGCGCAGACGCGACCTGGGAGCGCAGCTGGTCGACGTCCGCCTTCTGCTGCAGGTACGAGCGCAGCGTCGGGTACACCAGGACGAACGCCAGCAGCAGCACGCAGCCGAACACCATCGCGCGGACCGTGAACATGCGCGGCACGCGCAGCTGCACCCGCTCGGCACGTGCGGTGCCGCGCGGAGGGGTCGGCGCTCCGCGGGTCGCCGGTCCCGTGCTGGCGGGCCGCGACGAGGACGCCGGGCGGGACGCCGTCGACGCGGGGCGCGGGGCCGCAGACCGGGTTCCTGACTCCCGCGGCGCAGCCGACCGCGCGGGTGCCGCCGACCCGGTGGCCGCGCGAGGCGTCGCACGCCGAGGCGGGGCGCTCGGGGACGCCGGGCGTCGAGGGGCGGACATGCGGTCGATTCTGCCTCGGCCCGAGCCGCGTCGGCCGGACCCCGCTCGCTACGGGCGCGCCGGGCCGCAGTTGACAGGTGCGGTACCCCGCTGGCTACGGTCAGGGCCGCCGCGCGGACGCTTCCCGTGCGAAGCCGCCCCGCGGCGGACCCCCGATGAAGGGCATCTCGTGACCTACGCCGCCGAACCCGTCGTCGCGGCCTACCTGCGCGACCTCGTGCGCTACCTCGGCGACGCCTCGCCGGCCGAGCGCGCCAACGTCCTCGGCGCCGTGGCGGACCAGATCGACGAGTCCGCCGCGATGCTGGGGCGCGCGCCGACGCAGGACGACCTGCAGTCCATCGTCACGAACCTCGGCCCGGCGCAGGACGTCGCGGCGAGCCGGTCGCGCACGGCGCTGCCGGTGGCGCCAGAGGTCGAGCAGCCCCGCAGGAGGCGCTCGCTCACCGACCAGCCCGTCGGGGTGGTCCTCGTGGTGCTCGTCGGCATCGGGCTCGGCCTGGTGCTGCCCCTGCTGGGCTGGATCGGTCCGGCCTCGATGCTGTTCCTGTCGGTCCTCGGGTTCATGCGTTCGCGCAACGACGACGAGTCGCACAAGGCCGGCTGGCGTACGTCGTACGTCGTCGCGGTGCCGGCCTTCGTCGTCTCCGCGTTCATCATGGTCGCGGCCCTCATGGCCTCGGCGTCGGACGCCTGACAGGTCCGACGACGACCGTGGGTACGACGAAGGCCGGCCACCGCGAGGTGACCGGCCTTCGTCGTCAGGACGCGAGCGTCAGCCCTTGAAGCGCGGGAACCCGGCCACCCGTCGGGGTGACCGGCCTCCGTGGCGCGTCAGCCCTTGAAGCGCGGGAAGGCGGAGCGGCCGGCGTAGACCGCAGCGTCGTCCAGCTCCTCCTCGATGCGCAGGAGCTGGTTGTACTTGTTGATGCGCTCGCCACGGGCGGGTGCACCGGTCTTGATCTGGCCGGCGTTCGTGGCCACGGACAGGTCCGCGATCGTCGTGTCCTCGGTCTCGCCGGAGCGGTGCGAGGTCATCGTCGTGAAGCCGCTGCGCTGCGCGAGCTCGACCGCGTCGAGCGTTTCGGTGAGCGTGCCGATCTGGTTGAGCTTGACCAGCAGCGAGTTGGCCGACTTGAGCTCGATGCCCTTGCGCAGGCGCTCCGGGTTGGTGACGAACAGGTCGTCGCCGACGATCTGCACCTTGTCGCCGATGGTGGAGACCAGGTGGCTCCAGCCCTCCCACTCGTCCTCGGACAGCGGGTCCTCGATGGAGACCAGCGGGTAGTCGGCCACGAGGGACTCGTAGTAGGCCGACATCTCCTCGTTGGAGAGCGCCTTGCCCTCGAACTGGTAGGCGCCGTCCTTGAAGAACTCGGTCGCGGCGACGTCGAGCGCGAGGCCCACGTCGACACCGGGCGTGAAGCCGGCCTTCTCGATGGCGACCAGGATCAGGTCCAGCGCGTCACGGTTGCTGGGCAGGTTGGGGGCGAAGCCACCCTCGTCGCCGAGGCCCGTGGACAGGCCCTTGCTCTTCAGCACGGACTTGAGCGAGTGGTAGATCTCCACGCCGGTGCGCAGGGCCTCGCGGTACGTGGTCGGGCCGAACGGCGCGACCATGAACTCCTGGATGTCGACGTTGGAGTCGGCGTGCGACCCACCGTTGAGGATGTTCATCATCGGGACCGGCAGCACGTGCGCGTTGGGTCCGCCGACGTAGCGGAACAGCGGCAGGTTGGCGGAGTCGGCGGCGGCCTTGGCCACGGCCAGGGAGACGCCGAGGATCGCGTTGGCGCCGAGCTTGCCCTTGTTGGCAGTGCCGTCCAGGTCGATCAGGGCGGCGTCGACGAGACGCTGCTCCGTGGCCTCGAAGCCGATGAGCTCGGGGGCGATCTCGTCGATGACCGCGTTCACGGCCTCCTCGACGCCCTTGCCCAGGTAGCGGGCGGAGTCGCCGTCACGGCGCTCCACGGCCTCGAACGCACCGGTCGATGCACCCGAGGGCACAGCGGCGCGAGCAATGGTGCCGTCGTCGAGAGCGACCTCGACCTCAACAGTGGGGTTGCCGCGCGAGTCCAAGATCTCGCGGGCGCCGACGGCCTCGATGCTGGCCATGGGAGAGCTCCTTCGACGAGCGGGTGGGTTTACGACCTCACCCTAGTGCCGCCCGGTGGCCGCCGAGTATGGACCTTCGGCCTTGGACAGATCGGGCCCGACCGCCAGCATGATCTGCTCGACCTGCTCCTTGGCGTCCCCGAACAGCATGGACGTGTTCTCGCGGAAGAACAGCGGGTTCTGCACGCCGGCATAGCCCGTGGCCATGGATCGCTTGAACACCACGACGTGAGCCGCCTTCCACACCTCGAGCACCGGCATCCCGGCGATCGGCGAGCTGGGGTCGTCCAGAGCAGCCGGGTTCACGGTGTCGTTGGCGCCGATGACGAGGACCACGTCCACGTCGCCCAGGTCGTCGTTGATCTCGTCCATCTCGAGCACGATGTCGTACGGCACGCGGGCCTCCGCGAGCAGCACGTTCATGTGCCCCGGCAGCCGTCCGGCGACCGGGTGCACCCCGAACTGCACGTCGATCCCCCGGGCCCGCAGCTTCTCGACGAGCTCCGCCACCGGGTACTGGGCCCGGGCCACGGCCATGCCGTAGCCGGGCGTGATGACGACCTTGCGGGCCGCCAGCAGGAGCTCGGCGGTAGCCGCCGCGGTGATCTCGTGGTGCTCGCCGAGCTCACCGTCCGACACCACCACGGTCCCTCCCTCGGTGCCGAAGCCGCCGAGGATCACGCTGATGAAGGACCGGTTCATCGCCTTGCACATGAGGTAGCTGAGGATCGCGCCGGACGACCCCACGAGCGCGCCGGTGACGATCAGCAGGTCGTTGCCGAGCATGAAGCCCGCCGCGGCGGCCGCCCACCCGGAGTACGAGTTGAGCATCGACACGACGACGGGCATGTCGCCGCCGCCGATCGAGGCGACCAGGTGCCACCCGAGGGCGAGCGCGACCGCCGTCATCAGCAGCAGCGGGAGCACGCCGTGCGTGGACAGGAACCACACCAGCAGACCGCCCGACGCCACGAGCATCGCGAGGTTGAGCCAGTTGCGGCCCGGCAGCATGAGCGGCGCCGAGCGCAGCCTGGTCGAGAGCTTGAGGTACGCGACGATCGACCCCGTGAACGTCACGGCGCCGATGAGCACGCCGAGGAACACCTCGACCAGGTGCGCCGGGTCCGCGGGCTCGGTCAGGAACGAGTTGTAGCCGACGAGCACCGCCGCGAGCCCGACGAACGAGTGCAGGATCGCGATGAGCTCGGGCATCTGCGTCATCTCGACCCGGCGTGCCTGCCACGTGCCGACGGTGGCACCCACGAGAAGCACGAGCAGGATGAGCCCACCGGTGACGGCCACCGGCCGCTCGGAGTGGCGCAGCGCGAGCCCGATCGTGGCGATCAGCGCGAGGGCCATACCGACCATGCCGGCGACGTTGCCGCGCCGGGCGGTCTCCTGCTTCGAGAGCCCCGCGAGGCTGAGCACGAACAGCAGCGCCGCGAGGAGGTAGACGGCCTGGGAAAGGGACGTGGGCATGTCAGACGTCCTTCCGGAACATGCGGATCATGCGGTTGGCGACGAGGAACCCGCCGAACACGTTGATGCTCGCGACCGATGCCGCGACGACTGCGAGCACGGTCACGAGCGCGCTGTCGTCGCCGATCTGGAGGAGCGCGCCGACCAGGATGATCCCGGAGATCGCGTTGGTCTGGGCCATCAGCGGGGTGTGCAGCGAGTGGCTCACGTTCGAGATCACGTAGTAGCCGACGATCACGGCGAGGGCGAAGACGGTGAAGTGCCCGATGAGCTCGGGCGGCGCGAACGAGATCCCGAGCAGCACGACGACGGCCACCAGCGCGAGGACGACCGAGCGCCGCTGCGAGCGACGCTGGGCCTCGGCGCGGGCCGTGGCTGCCGCGGCGGCGCGGGCCTCCGGCGTGGGCCCCGCCGTCGTGGGCGCTGCCGCCGACACCGCGATCGGAGGCGGCGGCCACAGGATCTCGCCGTCCCGGGTGACCACCATGCCCCGCTGGACCGGGTCGTCGAGGTCCAGCACGAGCTCGCCGTCCTTGCCGGGTGTCAGCAGCTCGAGCAGGTGGACGACGTTGGTGCCGAAGAGCTGCGACGTGTGCTGCGGCATCCGGCTGGTCAGGTCCGTGTAGCCGACGATCGTGACGCCGTTCTCGGTCACCACGGACTGCCCGGGGACCGTGAGCTCGCAGTTCCCCCCACCGGAGGCGGCGAGGTCCACGATCACGCTGCCTGGGCGCATCTGGTCGACCATCGCCCGCGTGATCGTCGTCGGCGCGTACCCGCGCACGAGAGCGGTCGTGATGACGATGTCGGCCTCGGCGGACTCGGCGGCGTAGAGCCGCTGAGTGAGCTCCTCCTGCTCGCGGGACAGCTCGCTGGCGTAGCCGTCGGCGCTGAGGGCCTGCTGCGCCGACGCCGCCTGGACGAACGTCGCCCCCATCGACTCGACCTGCTCACCCACCTCGGGCCGGACGTCGAACGCGCGCACCCGGGCGCCCATCGAGCCGGCAGCGCCGATGGCGGCCAGACCTGCGACGCCCGCACCGATCACGAACACCCGGGCCGGTGCCGTCTTGCCCGCCGCCGTCACCTGACCGGTGAACATGCCGCCGTACACCTGCGCCGCCTCGACGACCGCGCGGTAGCCGGCCACGTTGGACAGGGTGCTCAGGACGTCGAGCGCCTGCGCGCGCGAGACGCGCGGTACCGCGTCCAGCGCGAGGGCCGTCACGCCGCGTCCGCAGAGCTGCGCGACCAGCTCGGGGTTCGCGGCGGGCGAGAGCATCGCGACGAGCGTCGCGCCCGGCCGCAGAGCCTGCACCTCCCGCGGGGTGGGCGCCTCGACCTTGGCGACGAGGTCGCTGCCCCAGGCCTCTGCGGCGTCCCCGATCCGCGCGCCGGCGGCCTCGTAGGCCTCCGGCGAGAACGACGCGCCGTCACCGGCGCCGCGCTGCACCACCACCTCGTAGCCGAGGCCGACGAGGCGCGCCACCGTCGTCGGGGTCGCGGCCACGAGGCGCTCGCCCACCCGGTCTTCGGTCGGGATACCGATCCGCACATCTGCTCCTTCGTCGTCGGTCCGGAGGGGTGGCATCCGGTACGCACGTCACGTGCCGTTCAGGACCTGCCGGCGTCCTCCTGGGCGCGCAGCGTCAGCTCCCAGGCGGCGGCGGTCGTGCGCAGCGCACCCTCGGCGTCCACGCCCGTGGCGCGTGCCTCGAGCACGAGCGCCAGCAGGCGTTCGCCCAGGTCGCCCTCCCCGGGCGACAGCGCGCCGACCGTGAGTCCCGCACGTCCCGCACGGTCGGCGACCTTCTGCGCGCGGGCCAGCGCACCGAGTGCGAGCGGGATGCCGTCGAGCGCGGACTCCCGGGACTTCTCCGCGTTCTTCAGGGTGTCCCACTGCACGTGCAGGTCGGTCCGGACGTCGGCCGCCTCGAACACGTGCGGGTGCCGACGGACCAGCTTGGCGACGAGATCCGCGGCCACGTCGTCGACGTCGAACGGGTCGTCCGGGTCCTCCTGCGCGATGCGGGCGTGGAACACGACCTGGAGCAGCACGTCGCCGAGCTCCTCGCGCAGGGCGCCCCGGTCCCCGGACTCGATCGCCTCGACCAGCTCGTACGACTCCTCGAGCGCGTACGGGACGAGTGACTCGTGCGTCTGCTCCGCGTCCCACGGGCAGCCACCCGGCGAGCGGAGGCGGTCCATGACGCGCACGAGCTCGTGCAGCGCGTCGGTCACCGGATCAGGGGGTCGCGGACGGGCTGGGCGACGGTGCGTCGCCGGACTCGTCCGACTGGGGCGCGGCCTGGACGATCCAGGACCGCGGCGTGGCGGCGGACACGATGTTGCCGTCGCCGAGCGTGCCGAACCTCGGGTTCACCTCGACGTCGAGCTCGGCCCGTCGCTCGGCGAGCTCCTTGTCGACCGTCGCCTGGTCCGAGGCGTCGACGAGGGCGCGGTAGCCCGCGATGTACGTGCCGACGACCAGCGCCGGAGCGCTGAACGTCGGCTGGGCCTCGGGGTCGGCCGCCTGCGCGTCCGCCACCAGCGCGGCCTCCGCCTGCTCGGCCGAGGGCGCGACGCCCTGCTCCTCGGCCATCTGCGTGATCACCGGCTCGTCGATGAACGCGCCGATCACGCTGTCGGCGCCGATGCCCTGGTAGATCGGCCTCAGCTCGTCGTACGCGGTGGTGACGTCCGACACCGGGATGCCCGTTCCGTCCACGACCACGGCGGCGCCCGGCTCCCCGGCGCACGAGGACAGCACCAGTGCCGTAGCGAGCGCGACCAGCGCCCCCACCGTCGCGCGCTTCACATGCACCGTCACCGAGACCTCCTGCGTCGTCGCTCGTGGATCGGGGTCATCGTAGAGCCAGGTGCTGTCCTCGAAGACCACGGGGAGAGCACCGCCGACGCGTTCAGGCCCGCTTCGACCCCACGGTCGCCGCCGCGGAGACGTCCCCGCGCACGACGGCGTCGATGAACTGCCTGGCCCAGAGCATGACCTCGCGGCCCTGCACAGGCTTTCCCCCGATGCGTGCGGTCATCGGCCAGGGCACCAGCACCGTGCGCACCGCCGGCTTGAGGACCGCGCCCGGGTAGAGCCGCTTGAGCCGCAGCTGCGCCGACTCCGGCAGCTCGACCGGGGCGAACCGCACGAACCTGCCCTGGGCGGTGACGTCCGACAGTCCCGCCGCGCGCACGTGCAGCCGGAACTCGGCCACCTCGAACAGGTTGTCGACAGCCGCGGGCACCGGCCCGTACCGGTCGATGAGCTCTGCCCGCACCTCGCCGAGGGTCGCGCCGCTGAGCGCCGCCGCGATCTTGCGGTACGCCTCCAGGCGCAGCCGTTCGTGCGCGATGTAGTCGTGCGGGATGTGAGCGTCGACCGGCAGCTCGATGGTGACGTCCGGAACCTCTTCCTCCACGTCGCCTCGGAAGTTCGCCACCGCCTCGCCGACCATGCGGATGTACAGGTCGAAGCCGACGCCCTCGATGTGACCCGACTGCTCGCCGCCCAGCAGGTTGCCGGCGCCGCGGATCTCGAGGTCCTTCATGGCGACGGCCATCCCGGCGCCGAGGTCCGTGTTCGCGGCGATCGTCTGCAAGCGGTCGTGGGCCGTCTCCGTCAGCGGCTTCTCGGGCGGGTACAGGAAGTACGAGTACGCGCGCTCGCGCCCGCGGCCCACACGACCGCGCAGCTGGTGGAGCTGCGACAGGCCCAGCAGGTCGGCACGCTCGAGTATCAGGGTGTTGGCGTTCGAGATGTCGAGGCCCGTCTCGACGATCGTCGTGCAGACCAGCACGTCGAACCGCTTCTCCCAGAAGTCGACGATGACCTGCTCGAGCTGGTGCTCGTTCATCTTCCCGTGCGCGACCGCGACCCGGGCCTCCGGGACGAGCTCCATGAGCCGCGACGCCGTGCGCTCGATCGAGTCGACCTTGTTGTGCACGTAGAACACCTGGCCCTCGCGCAGCAGCTCACGCCGGATCGCGGCGGTGATCTGCTTCTCGTCGTACGCGCCGACGAACGTGAGCACCGGGTGACGCTCCTCGGGAGGCGTGGCGAGCGTCGACATCTCGCGGATGCCCGTGACCGCCATCTCGAGCGTGCGAGGGATCGGGGTCGCGCTCATGGCGAGCACGTCGACGTTGGTGCGCAGCGCCTTGAGGGTCTCCTTGTGCTCGACGCCGAACCGCTGCTCCTCGTCGATGACGACCAGGCCGAGGTCCTTGAAGCGGACCTCCCCCGTGATGAGCCGGTGCGTGCCGATCACGACGTCGACCGACCCGTCACCCAGGCCGGCCACGACCTCCTTCGACTCCTTGGCGCTCTGGAACCGGCTCAACGCCTTGACCGTCACCGGGAACGCGCTGTACCGCTCCTGGAACGTGTCGAGGTGCTGCTGCACCAGGAGGGTCGTCGGGACGAGCACGGCCACCTGCTTGCCGTCCTGGACGGCCTTGAACGCCGCACGCACCGCGATCTCGGTCTTGCCGTAGCCGACGTCACCGCAGACGAGCCGGTCCATCGGGATCGGCTTCTCCATGTCGGCCTTGACCTCGTCGATCGTCGCGGCCTGGTCCGGCGTCTCCACGTACGCGAACGCGTCCTCGAGCTCGCGCTGCCACGGGGTGTCGGGCGAGAACGCGTGACCCGAGGTCGCCATGCGTGCGCTGTACAGCCGGATGAGCTCCGCGGCGATCTCCTTGACCGCCTTCTTCGCGCGCCCCTTGGTCTTGGCCCAGTCGCCGCCGCCCATCTTCGACAGGCTCGGCGCCTCGCCGCCCACGTACTTGGTCACCTGGTCGAGCTGGTCGCTGGGCACGAAGAGACGGTCTCCGGGCTGGCCGCGCTTGCTGCTCGCGTACTCGATCACCAGGTACTCGCGGGTCGTCGCGTTCGGACCCGTCCCGATGGTGCGCTGCACGAGCTCGACGAACCGGCCGACGCCGTGCTGCTCGTGCACCACGTAGTCGCCGGGGCGCAGCTGCAGCGGGTCGACGACGTTGCGCCGACGGCTCGGCATCCTGCGCATGTCGCGCGTGCTGGTGCCCGCGCGACCGGTCAGGTCGGACTCGGAGAGCACCGCCAGGTGCAGCGGCTCGGCCACGAACCCGGGCCCCACGGGGGCGGGCACGACGAGAACCACTCCCCCCTCGGGCTCGTCCTGGATCGTCGCGACGAGCCGGGCCGGGACCTCGGCGGCCTTCAGCTGCTCGACCATCCGCTGGGCGGGACCATGCCCCTCGGTGGCCAGCACGAGCCGCCAGCCCGCCTGCTGCAGGGCGCGGACGTCCGCCACGGCGCGGTCGACCTCGCCGCGGTAGCGGTCGACGTCGCGCGCGGTGATCACGACGGTGCGCGCGGTCGCCGCCAGGTCGTCGGCCATGCCCGCCAGGTCCGCGGGCGCCCGGTTGCGGGCCGTCGTCCGGCCGTCCGCGGTCGCGGCGGCGTCGACCGCCTCCGCCGCCGCGTCCGCGTCCAGCGTGAACGGGCTCAACGTCCACCAGCCCAGGCCGCGCACCGCCGCGAGACCGCGCACCTCGGCGAACGACGCGAAGCTCGCAGCCGACAGGTCGAGCGGGGTCGCGGCGCCTGCCGCCGCGGACGTCCACGCAGCCTCGAGGAACTCGTGCGTCGTGGCGACGAGGTCGTGCGCGCGACGCCGGACCCGCTCGGGGTCGACGAGCACCAGCAGGCTGTCGTCGCGCACGAGGTCCAGCACGGGCACCATGCGGTCCACGAGCACCGGGGCGAGCGACTCCATGCCCTCGACCGCCATGCCCTGGCCGAGGCGGTCGAGCATGTCCGTGGCGCCGGGTAGCTGCGGGATGAGCTCGACCGCACGTGCGCGCACCGCGTCCGTCAGCAGGATCTCCCGGCACGGCGGCGCCCAGACCCCGTGCTCGGCCACCTCGAGGCTGCGCTGGTCAGCGACCGAGAACCAGCGGATCTCCTCGACGTCCTCGCCCCAGAGCTCGATGCGCAGCGGGTGGTCCTCCGTGGGCGGGAACACGTCGATGATCCCGCCGCGCACCGCGAACTCGCCGCGTCGCTCGACCATGTCCACGCGCGTGTACGCAGCACCGGCCAGCTGCTCGGCCAGGACGGCCAGGTCGACCCGGTCGCCCGTGCGGACCGACACCGGCTCGAGGTCGCCCAGCCCGGCGACCACCGGCTGCAGCAGGGCACGGACCGGGACGACGAGCACGCGGATCGGCCCCGCGTAGCCCTGGCCCTCCGGGTGCGCGAGCCGCCGGAACACCGCGAGCCTGCGTGCCACCGTGTCGCTGCGCGGCGAGAGCCGCTCGTGCGGCAGCGTCTCCCACGCCGGCAGGACGGCGACGTCGTCCGCGGGCACGTAGCAGCGGATCGCGGCCGCCAGCTCGTCAGCGTCCCGGCCGGTCGCCGTGACGACGACCAGGGGCCTGCGCTGCGCCAGGGCGGCCAGCAGCGGCGGGCGGACGCCGGCGGGTCCGACGACGTCGAGCTCGCCACGGGCACGCACCGAGTCGACCGCCTCGGACGCGGCGGGATCGGCAAGGAGGGCAGGAAGCAGACCGGTAAGGTCCATGGGGTCCTCGGGGTACGGGCTGGAGGGCAGCAGAATCGCCCCAGATCCGTCGGATCCGGGGTGCTCGAACAGTCTACGAGGCACCACCGACGGGCTAACCTCGGACGACCTCTGCCGGCCGCGGACCGCCCCTGGAGAAGACGCATCGTGGAACCTCTCACCGTCGTGACCGTCTGCTTCGAGGCGGAGCTCCAGATGGTCGAGCTGCAGGCCCGCTCGCTCGGCCGGTACCTGGACCCGGAGCACGTCACGTCCGTGCTGCTGCTCGACAACACCCGCTCGGGGCTCCCGGCGGCGTTCGTCGACCGGCTGCTGCCCACCTACGGCCCGCTGGCCGACCGAGTCCGGGTGCTCCGGGCGCAGGACGTGGCGACGCTGCCCTCCGCGGCCGGGTGGCGCACGCAGCAGATCCTCAAGCTCGAGATCGCTCGACAGATCACCTCGCCGCGGTACGTGACGCTCGACGCGAAGAACCACCTGGTCGCGCCCGCCCGCCCGGACTTCTTCGAGGCCGCCGACGGGCGGGTTCTCGTCGCGTCGTACAGCTACGCGACGCACCCGCTGCAGCCCTCGCTCCGGCACGTCCTGACCTACCTGGGCCTGGACCCCGCGCCGTACGTCGACCACTTCCCCGCGACGGTCACGCCCTACGTGCTCGAGACGGACGCCGTGCTCTCGCTCCTGGACGGCCTCGCCCCCGGGCGGTCGTTCGCCGACGAGTTCGCCCGCAACGACCTGACCGAGTTCTTCCTGTACGCCGGGTGGTTGCTCAAGCAGGGGACGCTCGAGGAGCGCTACGACCTGTCCGGCGCCGCGTCACCGGTCGTCTGGCCGGGAGGCGCGACCGCGGAGGGGATCGAGCGCACCCTGGCCGTCGCCCGAGAGGGCCGGTCGCCCTTCTTCTCGGTGCACCGCAACGCACTGCCACGTCTCGACGCTGCGGCGTCGTCCGCGCTGGTCGCCTTCTGGGTGGAGCGCGGCCTGGTCGGCAGCGCCGACGAGGGCGCGACAGTGCTCAGGACCATGGCCGAGCAGCAGCACGCCCACACCCCCAGGCGGACCCTGCGGGACGTGCCGCGCCTCGCACGCGTGGCGACGCGACGAGCGCTCCGCCGGTTCGGTCACTGACCCCGGAGGGTCAGACCATCTCGCTCGCGTAGTCGTGCGTCGCACCGTCGACACCGTCGAGCGTCAGCAGGGCGCGGCGCAGGGCGGTGCTCGACGTGTGCACCGTGTACGGGAAGTAGACGACCTCGACGCCGACCTCGGCGAAACGCTTCTCGAGGTCGATCCCCTTGGCCGTGCCGCGCCAGTCGTCGCCCTTGAAGAAGACGTCGAACGGGAGCACCCGCCAGGTGTCGAGCTTGTCCAGGAGTGTCTCGGCGTGGACCTGGTCGACGTAGGAGATGTGGCTGACGATCTCCATGCGCTCGTGCAGCGGGACGACGGGACGGCGCCCCTTCGTCACCTCGAGCACCGCATCGTCGACGACGCCCGCGATGAGGTAGTCGCAGTGCGCCTTCGCGTGCCTCAGGATGTTCAGGTGTCCGACGTGGAACAGGTCGTATGCACCAGGCGCGTAGCCGACGATCCGCGACACGTGACCTCCAAGGTTTCGCAGTCCAGTGCCCGCGCCTTTGGGGACCGCAGGTGCGCCAGGACGCGCACCTCGCTCAATGTAGGACAGAACCGTGCACATCGGACATCGGCGAACGGGCGAAAGGTCCGGACAGCAGCGGATTCACCCGCTCGAGGCCGAGAGAGCAGTCTTGTCACCGCTCGGCCGGCGGCGTCCCTTCAGCCGTAGGGCCGGGCGCTCCACGAGAAACCAGCTCGCTGCCGCGACCGGGAGCGTGACGACGATTGCCAGACCCGCGAAGAGCGCCATCGGTAGCACCGCGAGACCGACGCACGCGAGGAGCTGTTGCAGCGGGAAAGCGTACACGTAGGTGCCGTAAGAGATGTCCTGTGTGAAGCGCCACCGCGGAGCCGTCATCATCGACCCGACTCCAATCGCGCAGTACGCCACTAGAGGCGCGGCGACCAGCCGGTAGTCGGCCAGGAACGCCGCCGGGACGAGCAACAGCGCCGCCCACATGACGTATCGCCACCGGACACGGATCCTGTCCGCGAGCACCAACAGCAGCGCGCCCGCGGTGAACATGAGCCCGAAACGCGCCGCCATCCGGAACTCGTACCGCTCTACCAGGTCGAGCGTGACAGCCAACTCGGCGCACCAGAACAGGGCGAACAAGGCGACAATCGTCGCGCGACTGCGCCGTAGGAGACCAACTAGGCCGACCGCGGCGATCCCCAGATAGCAGAGCGCCTCCCACCACAGCGTCCAGATGGATCCGTTCCACACCCCAGGAAACGGTACGTCGGTCGGGGTCCCGGCGATCCCGTACTCCTGGACACGCAGCAGCGAGTTCACCAGCACGTAGTGCAACGAGTCGGCCACGGCGATCGTCTGCCCCTGGGCCCGGACGGCGAGCGGGGCGATGACGAAGGCCGTGACGGCAAGACACACGTAGAACGCCGGCAGGATCCGCAGTACCCGCGCCCGCAGGTACGAGCCGAGCCGAGGGTTGCGCAGCCAGCTTCGAGTGATTAGGAAGCCTGAGATGGCGAAGAAGGCGTCGACCCACAGACTGCCGCCCACCTGGCGCACCGGCGCCCAGGGGACATCCGTGCCTGTGAGCGGTGCCGAGTGCCAGACGATGACGGCGACCGCGAGGCCGAGTCGGACCGCGTTGAGACCGTTGCGTCGGGGTTCGAACTGCTCAGCCAGTGTCGGAGCGGCGGCACGCCGTGCGCTCGGTGACGGGTCATCGACGAGCAGCGCCTCGGGCTGGAGCGCCGCATCCTGATCGGCAGCCATGGCGGTCCCAACGGGCGCGTCACCGCCAGGTCCGGACACGTGACCTCCCAGGTTCGTGAGATGTATGCCCACGCCTACGCGGACCGGAACGTCGCGCGACGTGCGCAGCGCCCGATCAATGTAGGACAGAACGGTCTACATCGGACATCGCGGTGTGGGCGAAACCTGCCATCTCGACCCCGGATTCACCCGGTGGGCGCCGTTTCCCAGCCTCCTTCAGCCGACGTGCTCGCTGGTCGGAAGCGAGCGCGACGATTCGGACCCTTCGTAACTCTCAAGGCCGTCAACGGATGTCGCGGGGGTGCGCTGCTCGTCGACTCCGATGTTCGTGTCGACGGGAGGTTCTGTGCCTGCGGGCGGCTTCGTGTCGAGGGGAAACTCCGTGTCGGCATTCCCCTTCGTGTCGACGGGAGGCTTCGTGTCAGCAGGAACGTCCGCGTCTCCTGGAACTGCTGCATCGATGGGAGCCCCCACGTCTACAGGAAGAGCCGACGGCACACCATCCGCAGCAGGAGCAGCGGAGATGCTCGTCGGCTCCTCCACCGGTGGCCACGCGATCCACGCAGTCTCAGGCGTAACCTCGCGGACCGCGGCTTGACGTGCAGCCTTGCGGTGCCGCTTGGGCCGGGCGGCAGCATGACGCTCGTACGAGTAGCTGTCTGCGGCCGCGACCTTGGCCCGGTTCAGGACGGAGCCAACAATCTTGCCACCGCCGAGTCGGACCGAGTCCACGGCCTTGCGCAGCTGCGCGCGGCGGACCCTCGAGGCATCGACGACAAGTAGAAGGCCGGTCGCCATGCGCGAGATGACGACGGCGTCCGCCACCGGCAGGAGCGGCGGGGCGTCGATGATCACCGTGTCGAAGTTCTCGGCAGACCACTCCAGCAGCTCCTCGAACTCCCGCGAGGTCAGGAGCTCGCTCGGATTGGGCGGGATGGCGCCCGACGCGAGGACGACGAGCCCGGAGACGACGGGCTGGGAGACCTCGTCGAAGGTCGCGCGTCCGACCAGAATCTCGGTCAGTCCGACCGCTTCCTCGATCCCCAGCTGACCGGCTACCGTCGGGCGCCGCAGGTCGGCGTCGATGAGGAGCACCTTGTCACCTGCGGCCGCGAAGGACGCGGCAACCCGGATTGACGTGTATGACTTGCCCTCGCCCGCGAGCGCGGAAGAGAACACGAAGGCCTTGGGGACGCCGACCCGACCGATCATCTGAAGGTTGGTGCGGATCCGCCGGATCTCCTCCGCCTGCGGCCCACCGGACAGCACGGACTCAATGGGGCCACCGGGACTCGCTCGGCGATCCGATCGGAGTGTGCCAATAACCGGGACCCCGACTGCCTGGACGACGTCCTCGGGCCGGCGGACGCGGGTGTCGAGCACCTCTCGCAGGTACGCGGCGATGAGGCCGAGGAGCAGACCTGCGAAGAGGGCGGCCACGACATTGCGCTTGGTGTTCGGCGCGATTGGGTACACGGGGGGCTGCGCCTCGTCGACGATGGTCGCCTGAACCGTCGCCTCACCTTTGTCGCTCGCCGGGGCAAGGCTCTCGATGACCTTGGCCGTGCTCTGCGCGACCGAGTTCGCCAAGGCAGCCGTGGCCTCGGGGTTCGTGCCCGTCGCCGACACCGTGAGGATCGAGGTGGTCTGCGGCGTGGACGCCGCGATCCGTCGACCCAGCTGCTTGGCGTTTGTGTCTAGCTCGAGGTCGTCGATCACTGGGTTCAGGACGATGGGCAGGGTCGTCAGCCGGGCGAACGAGAGCATCTGTCCCTGGGTGTAGCTAGATCCCTGGTTCAGGTCCGAGGCCGTGTCGCCGGTCGTGAGCGCGACGTAGAGGCTCGCGGACGCTCGGTACACCGGCGTCGCGCTCAACGACAGGTACCCGACTGCGCCCGACAGGAGCAGGGCCGGGAGCAAGACCCAGACCCAGTGCTTACGCGCGGCCGCCAGGAAGTCGACCAGTGACACCTGAACTCCTCTCGACGCGCGGCAGACCATCGATTGAATCATCCCGATGTGTCCGTACGCGCCCAACTGTCACCCGATCAGCGGGTGGTTCTTTCTCAGCCGTCGAGTCAGGAGCTCGCACCAGCAGAACCGTCTGCGCCACAGCGAGCCCGACGACAAACCAGAAGAACGTCGTGAACTGGGTGATGAATGCCACGCTCGTCAGCCCTGGGATCACGGCAATTACGCTGATCAGCGCCGCACTGCGGTAGCCGCGGACAAGGGCGACGATCGCCCCGATCGCTCCGCCGAGCAGGACAAGCAGAGGGAGGATCCCTATGTTGAGCCCGACCAGGATCATTGCGCTGTCGATCGACTCGAACGACCCATAAGTCGTGGTGCCGCTGGCATCGCGCGACGACGATGCCGACTGCCCGATCCAGCTCATCGCGGGGATCAGCGCGGTGATCCTGCCCCGGTACTCGGCGCTGCCCTCCGCCTCCTGACCGGCATCGGAGAACACCCCACTTGTGAACGGGACGGCGAAGGCCACGCCCACGACGAGGAACGCGACGGTCCACGCCCAGAAGCGTTTGGAGACCGAGTTCCGCAGCGCCGTCAGGCACAGCGCGATCGCGAGCGCGCTGCACCCCATCCCGATCCTGCTGATCGTGAGCACGGACGCCGTTCCCACCAGCAGCAGGATGACCGCCTTCAGAGCCTCCGGCACCTTGCTGGTCCACACGAACGGCACAGCGAGAGCGAGCGAACCGCCCAGCGCGATCGAGTGGCCGAACGCTCCTTCGGCGCGCACGACTCCGCCGCGGACCTGCTCGCCGCTCCAGCGCGCGTAGGAGTCGTTGCCCGCGTGCAGCACGGAGAAGAGGTTCTCGGAGGTCACGAACTCGACGATCGCGAGCACGGCCACCACGCCAAAGAACAGCGCGATGCACGTCGCCACGAAATCCGCATCGATGCGCGCCCCGGCAATCCGCCCGGCGAGGTATGGGATTCCCCAGCCAACGACAACCGCGAAGGTCTGGACGAGGTCGATATAGCCCGCGATGAAGCAAATGACCACCGCGCCGACCACCAACGTCATTGCGCCGTCGAAGGTCCGCAGCGGAATGTGGTCACCGCGCCAGAGCGCCACAACCATCACCACCGCGACGAGCGTGAGGGGCGTGAGGAAGACCTTGAGGGTGACGCCGAGCCATGGCGGAACGAAGCACAGCATCACGACCAGTGCGACGAGCCCCCACTGCGGACGTGCCCGCACGGCAACCGCCAGCGCCAGGCCGAGGGCGGCAAGAAGCAGCAAGAACGTCATCGAGTCGATCTCACCCGCCGCTGGCATCTGGGCTCCTCACGGCAGGGACAAGTTGCGTCAGTGTACGTTCGGCAGGGCGTCTAGTACCCAAGTCGAGCGTCGACCGCGCTTCTGCCTATGCAATGCCGCGCGCGGTCACGTCGTCCCAGATGAACAGGATCGGACCGTTGGTCGTGGCGGATGGAGAGTAGCCGCCGATCCCGATCCCGCCCGGGACCTGGAGCTCAGGCGCCGAGTCGGTGGCCGTGATCTGCCACGCGCCCGGTTCAGGCTGCCCGGAGATCCACACCTTCGCGCGGACCGTCGTCGGCGAGACGCCCTGAGCCTGCAGGCGCAGGTTGAGCTTCTGGCCGGGCACGTAGACGGTCCCCGGCAGCGACACCGTCGCGAGGCTCGTCTCGACCCCCGCGATCCTGCGCTGGAGCTGCACGGACACGGCGCCTGTCGTCGCGTACCGAACGTTCAGGTAGTAGTCGGTGTTCGTGCCGACCGTTCGTGCGGCCAGGAACGCGCGGGCGACTCCCGCGTCGGAGAGGTGGTCGAGCGTGACGTTGACCGTGACGTCAACGTCCTGCTGCACGATCGGCAGCCGGGCTCGAGGCGTGGATCCCGGTCCGACCGAGACCCGGCCCGCGTTCGCCTGCACCGTAAACAGCGTCGCCGAACCTGTCAGGCCCCACGTCCCGCCGAAGTCGGCGGTCCCCCAGCCGCTGGCCGACGTGCGCGTGAACGTGTCAGTGCCGAAGACCGGCGGCCCGGCCGGAGCCGTCACCGTGACCTGTGCGCTGGTGCTCGCGGTGCCGCCGTTGTTGTCGGTGACCGTCAACCCGATCGTGTACGTCCCGTCGGCCGGGAAGGTGTACGACGAGGTCACACCGGTACCGGTGCCGCTCGGCCCGAAGGTCCAGGCATAGGACGCGATCGTGCCGTCCGGGTCGTCGGACGCCGAGGCGTTCACGCCGACCGTCCGGCCGTCGGCGCCGACCGACGTGGTGAACGACGCCGTCGGGAGCACGTTGGCCGCCGAGAGGTTCGCGGTCTTGGTCAGCGTGCCCGTGACACCGTCGTCGTCGGTCACCGTCAGCGTCACCGCGTGGTTGCCCGCTGTCGTGAAGGTGTGGTCCGTCACCGGACCGGACGCCGTCGCGCCGTCGTCGAACGCCCAGGCGTAGGACACGATCGACCCGTCGTCGCTCGACGTCGAGGCGTCGACGTGCACGCTCAGGTTCGTCGGCGTCAGCGAGAACGCCGCGACCGGCGGGTTGTTGACGGTGTTGGTGCCCAGCTGGAAGTGCTGCAGCACGACCGACGCAGGCAGAGCGGTGGAGTACACGGCGGCCTCGTCGATCGAGCCGCTGAACCACGGCTGCGGACCCCAGGTGGTGTCACCACCGACGCGCCAGAAGCCCGTGTACACCTGCGCCCCGCTCTGCGGGTTCGAGGCCCGCAGCGCGCCGTCCACGTAGAGCTTCATGCCGTCGGCGGCCTGCGTCGCGACCATGTGGTGCCACTGCCCGTTGTTGTACGCCGACGGCGTGGTGATCGTGGTGGTGGCAGAGGCGCCGGTGCGGACTCCGAACGTGAGGCGCCCGTCGGTCCCCATGTACACGTGCCGGTCGTAGGTGGCCGACACCCCGGTGTTCGCACTGCCGAAGCCGATCAGCTTCCCGCCGTTGGTCGTCGTCGTCCTGAACCACAGCTCCTCGGTGTAGACCCGCGGGCTCGAGAGGCTCGCCTTCGAGACGACGAAGTTGTTCGCGGAGCCCGAGAACGAGACCGCGGTGTTCGCCACCGAGGCCAGGGCGCCCGGGACGTTCTTGGTGACCGTGCCGACGTACCACCCGTCCGACGGCCACGGGCCCGCGCTCGCGGCCGTGGAGCCCGACGACTCACCGAGACGCCAGTAGACCTCGGGGGCGTCGCCGCTCTGCCCGAACACCGCTGCGCCGTACGCGTCCGCCGGGGCCGCCGGGAACGTCGACGCACGCCCGGACTTCACCCAGTGCGCGTTGATCGTCGCCGCAGGAAGAGCCGAGGGGTAGATCGCGACGTCGTCGATCGAGCCGTTGAAGTAGGCGGCACCGGACCAGGACGAGTCACCACCGATCCGCCAGTAGCCCGAGTACGGCTGGGCGGACGTCGTGTCCGTTCGCAGCGCCACGCGCCGACCGTCGACGAAGAGCTTCTCGCCCGACGGGCTCAACGTGCCGACGACGTGGTGCCACGCGCCGTCGTTGTACGACGCGGGCGACGTGACGATCCGGCTGGCGCCCGGGTGCACCCCGAAGGACACGCGACCGCTGGTGTCCATGTAGATGTGCCGGTCGTAGTTGTTGCTCAGGCCCGTGTTCGCGTCGCCGAAGCCGACGATCTTGCCGCCGGCCGTGGTCGTCGTCTTGAACCACGCCTCGACGCTGAACACCTGCGGGCCCGGGACGGTCGTCTGGGTCGCCGCCATGCCCGAGCTGCTCCCGGAGAAGGTCGACGCCGTGTTGGAGTCGGCGCCGATCGCGCCGGCAGCACCGCG
Organism: Cellulomonas sp. P4_H4; assembly: GCF_056400865.1. Classification (NCBI taxonomy): domain Bacteria; kingdom Bacillati; phylum Actinomycetota; class Actinomycetes; order Micrococcales; family Cellulomonadaceae; genus Cellulomonas; species Cellulomonas sp. P4_H4. Next base: position 567,092 of record NZ_JBFUKL010000002.1, on the reverse strand, counting down.
CGTCACACCTGTGCCGGCGACCGCGTTCGCGCCACCCGCCCAGTCCTCGACCGTCGTCCCCGAGGGCTCACTGAGCCGCCAGAACGCCGAGGCGCCGTCCTGCAGCACCGCCGCGCCGTACTGGCTCAGCACGTAGCTGTTGTTGACGTTGACCGAGACCCACGGGCTCCTGGCGACGTTGTTGAACGGGTCGGTCGCCGTCACCCGGTACTGCTGGGTCGTCCCGGCGGGCGCGTTCATGTCCGTGAAGGCCGTCAGCTGCGGCTTCCAGAACGGCGTCTTGATCGTCACGACCTGCAGCGGGGTCGAAGCCTCCGTGCCGCGGTAGAGACGGTAGGTGAGGGTCTCGTTGTCGCGGTCCCAGTTGGACCGGTACGCGACGTGCACCTGACCCTTGATGTGCGAGCTGACCGTCGGCGTCCAGTTCGCGCCGGAGAGCATCGGCCCCTGCTTGTTGGGTGCCTTGCTCGAGACGGCGAACCGTACGAGGCCCTGCTGGGCTCCCCCGTTGACGGCCGGGAACTCGCCGCCGTACACGATGTAGTCGTCGTTGCCCGTGACGCTCCAGCCGGCCTGGCCCTGGCCCGTGAACTGGCCCGTGGTGAACGTCGGATAGAAGTTGAGCAGCGTCGGGGCAGGCTCACCGTCGTGGTCGGGGTAGCCGTAGATGTCGGGCGTGTTGATCCCCGTGGCCACCTTCGTGAACGCGGTGGCGTGGTACATCGTCCACGGGTTGGTCTGCGGGAAGCCGCCCATGTTGCCGCAGTAGTGCTCGTGGCTCGAGACGTACACGACGCCGCCCACCGGGAACGACGAGTAGCTGTCGCCGTGGCAGTCCGCGACCCAGATGAGCGCCCCCGTCGTCGCGTCGATCCGGAACGGGCCCTCGGAGTTGCCGCCGCCGCCGAAGTGGTAGCTGGTGCCGTAGATGCCGGTCGCGTCCGCGTACAGGCTCGTGATGCCGGAGTCGTCTCCAGCATTGCGGATGTAGTTGTTCGCCGGGAACGAGACCGGCGCACCCGTCGTCGGGTTCACCGAGCCGAGCCCGTAGAACGGGCTGCCGCTGAGGTTGGTGAACCGGCCGCCGACCGCGACGCGTTGCCCGTCCGTCGTGACCGCGAGGGCGGTCACCGGGGCGTTGGCGTCGGCGACGAACGACGTGAGGACGCCCGTCGTGCCGTTCAGCGCGGCCAGGTACTTGCGGGGCACCAGCGTGCCGCCGGTCGTGCTCGCGACGGTCTGGAAGTTGCCGCCGACGAAGACGGTCGTGTCGGAGGCCGCGATGGCGAGACCCGCCGACGCGAGGGTGGGCTTGAAGCCTGCGATGATCGCGTTGTTGGACGTGGTGAAGGCCGCGATCCGCACGTGGTAGACGCCGTCGACCCTGCTGAAGTCACCCGTGATGTAGATCTTGGACCCGTCCGGGGAGCGCGTGATCGAGCGCACCTGGCCGTCGGTCACAGGTGCCCACGGGAGGAGCTGCCCGGTGCTGATGCTGAACGCCAGCAAGTTGCTCCGCAGGACCGTGTTGACCCCTGCCGGCGAGCCCGCCGGTCGCGCGTTGGTGAAGCTTCCCGCGGCGTAGACCGTGTCACCGACGACGGTCTGCGACCACACCACACCGTTGATCTGAGGCGCGGGCAGCGCGTCAGCCGCCACGGTGGGCGGCGAGGCGGGGTCCGACGGGTCGGTCGGGGCCGTGTCGGCCTGGGACGACGTGCCGAGCCCCATGCCAAGCAGTCCTGCCGTCGCCACGATGGCAACGACACGTCTGGTGATGAGCCTCGTCCTGGACACGTCCACCCCCACGCCCCTGCGCCCGCGCTGATCGCGACGCGCCAACGTCCGCCAAAACGGACATTAACCGCATATTGACCACCTGAGGGCCGGCCGGCCGGTACTTCACCCCGTGACTTGCGGGCGAACCCGCTACGACCGACCGCCTCACTCGGGCACGTCGTGACACGACGACGGCCTCCCGAGGAGTCGAAGGACTCCCGGGAGGCCGTGCGTCGTGCACTACGCGATGCCGCGGGCGCTCACGTCGTCCCACGTGAAGCTGATCGGACCGTTGCCCGTCGAGGCCGGCGAGTAACCGCCGATCCCGATGCCACCCGGAACCTGGAGCTCGGCCGCCGAGTCGGTGGCCGTGATCTGCCACGTGGCCGGCTCAGGCTGACCCGCGATCCAGACCTTCGCCCGGAGCGTCGTGGGCGAGACACCCTGGGCCTGCAGCCGCAGGTTCAGCTTCTGACCCGCGCCGGCCACCGTGCCCGGCAGCGACACCGACGCCAGGCTCGTCTCGACGCCGGCGATCCTGCGCTGGACCTGCAGGGACACCGCACCCGTCGTCGCGTACTTGACGTTCAGGTAGTAGTCGGTCGTCGTGCCGACCGTGCGAGCCGCCAGGAACGAGCGGGCGACGCCCACGTCGGACAGGTGGTCGAGCGTCACGTTCGCGGTTACGTCGACGTCCTGCTGCGCGATCGGCAGCCGGGCGCGAGGCGTGGACCCCGGTGCGACCGAGACCTTCCCGGCTCCCGCGTTGACCGTGAACAGCGTCGCTGAACCGGTCAGGCCCCACGTGCCGCCGAAGTCGGCGGTCCCCCACCCGCTGGCCGAGGTTCGGGTGAACGTGTCGTTCCCGAAGATCGGCGGCCCGGTCGGAGCGGTCACCGTGATCGGCGTGCTCGTCGTCGCCGTGCCGCCGCGGTTGTCCGTGACGGTCAAGGTGATCGTGTACGTCCCGTCAGCCGGGAACGTGTACGACGAGGTGACGCCCGTGCCCGTGCCGCTCGGCCCGAACGCCCACGCGTAGGACGTGATCGTCCCGTCCGGGTCGTTCGACCCGGCCGCGTTGACGTTGACCGTGCGGCCGTCAGGCTGCACGGCGGCCGAGAAGGCCGCGTTCGGGAGGACGTTCGCCGGGATGGCGACCGTGACCGGGACGCTGGTCGTCGCGGTGCCACCACGGTTGTCCGTGACGGTCAGCGTGATCGTGTACGTCCCGTCGGCCGGGAACGTGTACGACGAGGTGACACCCGTGCCCGTGCCGCTCGGCCCGAACGCCCACGCGTAGGACGTGATCGTCCCGTCCGGGTCGTTCGACCCGGCCGCGTTGACGTTCACGGTCAGGCCGTCAGCGGCGACCGCCGTGGTGAAGGCGGCCGTCGGCAGGACGTTCGGCGCCTGGGTGACCGTCACGTCGTGCGTCACCGTGGTCGAGATCGCGCCGTCGTCGTCGGTGACCACGAGCTTCACCGGGTAGGTGCCGGCCGTGGCGTACGGGTGCGACGGTGTCGCGTTCGGACCGGTGAGCGTCGCCCCGTCGCCGAAGGTCCACGCGTAGGACGCGATGGTGCCGTCCGAGTCCGTGGAGGCCGTGGCGTCGAGCTGAGCGGTCAGGTTCGTGTTCGACCAGGAGAAGCCCGCCGTCGGGGTCACGTTGGGGGCGCTGTACGTGTCCGTCGTGGAGAGCGTCGCCGTGGCGCCACGGTTGTCGGTCACCGTGAGGATCGCGGTGTGGAGACCGGGCGTCGCGAACGTGTGGTCCACGACCGCGCCCGGCACCGTGGTGCCGTCGTCGAACGCCCAGGACCAGGACGCGATCGTCCCGTCCGGGTCGGTCGAACCCGAGCCGTCGAGGTGGATCGACAGGTCCGTGACGGACTTGGTGAACGCGGCGACCGGCGAGTCGTTGGGCACCGTGTTGGTACCGATCTGGAAGTGCTGCAGCACCACCGCCGGCGTCAGAGCCGTCGAGTAGACCGCGGCCTCGTCGATCGTGCCCTTGAACCAGGCCTGCGGACCCCACGTGGTGTCGCCGCCGACGCGCCAGTAGCCCGTGTAGACCTGCGCCCCGGTCTGCGGGTTGGAGGCCTGCAGGGCGCCGTCGACGTAGAGCTTCATGCCGTCGGATGCCTGCGTCGCGACCATGTGGTGCCACTGACCGTTGTTGTACGAGGTCGGCGTGGACACGGTGGTCGTGCTCGAGCCGCTGGTCCGGACGCCGAACGTGAGGCGCCCGTCGTTCTCCATGTACACGTGCCGGTCGTAGCTGGTCGACGTACCCGTGTTCCGGTTGCCGAACCCGATGAGCTTGCCGCCCGTGGTCGTCGTCGTCTTGAACCACAGCTCCTCGCTGTAGACCGACGGGCTCGAGAGGCTCGCTTTCGAGACGACGAAGTTGTTCGACGAGCCCGAGAACGAGACCGCGGTGTTCGAGACGCCGACGAGCGCGCCGGAGGCTCCCTTGGTGACCGTGCCTACGTACGAACCGTCGGACGACCAAGGTCCGGCGCTCGCGGCGGTGTTGCCCGACGTGTCGCCGAGCCGCCAGTAGAGCTCAGGTGCGTCACCGCTCTGCCCGAGCACAGCCGCGCCGTACGCGTCGGCCGGGGTCGCCGGGAACGTCGATGAACGGCCCGAGGTCACCCAGTGAGCGTTGACCTTGGTGGCGGGCAGCGCCGTCGGGTAGATCGCGACGTCATCGATCGAGCCGTTGAAGTAGGCGGCACCGGACCAGGAGGCGTCGCCACCGATCCGCCAGTAACCCGCCGTGATGACCTGAGCGCCCGTGGTGTCGGTCCGCTGCGCGATCCTGGCGCCGTCGACGTAGAGCTTCTCGCCCGTCGGGCTGAGCGTGCCGACCACGTGGTGCCAGGCGCCGTCGTTGTACGACTTGGTCGAGGTGAGGATGCGCCGCTGGCTCGGGTTGACGCCGAACGACACGCGACCGCTGGTCTCCATGTAGATGTGCCGGTCGTAGTTGCCGCTGTTGCCGGTGTTCTTGTTGCCGAAGCCGACGATCTTCCCGCCGGCCGTCGTAGTCGTCTTGAACCACGCCTCGACGCTGAACGTCTGCGGACCCTCGATCGGGGTCTGGGTCGCCGCGAAGCCCGTGCTCGTCCCGTTGAAGACCGACGCCGCGTTCGGGTCGGATCCGATCGCACCGGAAGCACCACGCGAGACCCCGGCACCGGCGACCGCGTGCGCGCCACCGGCCCAGTCCTCGACCGCACTGGTCCCGGACGGCTCACCGAGCCGCCAGAACGCCGAGGCTCCGTCGTTCAGGACCGCGGAGGAGTACGGGCTGAGCGGGTCCGTCGCGTTGACCGTGACCGAGACCCACGAGCTCTTCGTGACGTTGTTGAACGGGTCCGTCGCCGTCACCCGGTATTGCTGGACGCTTCCCTGTGGTGCCGTCTTGTCGGTGAAGAGCGTCGTCTTCGGCTTCCAGAACGGCGTCTTGATCGTGACGACCTGCAGCGGCGTCGTGTTCTCGGCCCCGCGGTAGAGCTTGTAGGTCAGCGTCTCGTTGTCCCGGTCCCAGTTGGTCGGGTACGAGATACGAACCTCGCCCTGGACCTGCGAGACGACCGAGAACGCCCACTCGGAGGTCGAGTTCATCGGACCCTGCTTGTTGGGCGCCTTGCTGGGCACGGCGAACCGCGTCAGACCCTGCTGCGCCGCACCGTTCACGCCGGGGAACTCACCGCCGTAGACGACGTAGTCGCTGTTGCCCGTGACGCTCCAGCCCGCCTGCCCCTGCCCGGTGTACGTGCCGGTGTAGAAGGACGGGTAGAAGTTGAGCAGCGTCGGGGACGGCTCACCGTCGTGGTCGGGGTAGCCGTAGATGTCGGGGGTGTTGACCCCGGTGGCCGCCGTGCTGAACGCGGTGAACCGGTAGGTCGTCCACGGGTCGGTCTGCGGGAAGCCACCCATGTTGCCGCAGTAGTGCTCATGGCTGACCACGTAGACCACGGGTCCCACCGGGAACGACGAGTAGCTGTCGCCGTGACAGTCCGCGACCCAGATGAGCTCGCCGGTCGTCGCGCTGATCCGGAACGGGCCCTCGGAGTTGCCACCCGAGCCGAAGTGGTAGCTGGTGCCGTAGATGCCCGTCTCGTCGGCGTAGAGGTACGGGATGCCGGAGTTCGCGCCCGCGTTGCGGATCTGGTTGTTGGCCGGGAACGAGACTGGTGCACCCGTCGTCGGGTCGACCGACCCGAGTCCGTAGAACGGGCTGCCGCTCAGGCTCGTGAAGCGCCCACCGACAGCGACCCGCTGCCCGTCCGGCGTGACCGCCAGCGCGGACACCGCGTCGTTGGCGTCCGCGACGAACGGCGTGAGGACGCCCGTCGCTGCATCCACCGCGGCCAGGTACTTGCGCGGCACGAGCGTGCCGCCGGTGGTGCTCGCGACGGACTGGAAGTTCCCGCCGACGTAGACCGTGCTGTTGGACGCCGCGATCGCGAGACCGGCCGAGGCCAGCGTCGTCTTGAACCCGGCGACGACGGTGTTGTTTGCCGTGTTGAACGCCGCGATGCGCACGTGGAAGACACCGTCGACCTTGCTGAAGTCACCCGTGATGTAGATGCGGGACCCGTCCGGGGAGCGTGTGATGGCGCGCACCTGCCCGTCGGTGACGGGCGCCCACGGCAGGAGCTGACCCGTGCTGATGCTGAAGGCGAGCAGGTTGGTCCGAGGAACCGTGTCCACACCTGCCGCCGCCCCTGCGGGGCGCGCGGTCGTGAAGCTGCCGGCGACGTAGACCGTGTCGCCGACCACGGTCTGCGACCACACGACGCCGTCGATCTGCGGGGTGGGGAGCGCGTCGGCCGACACGGTGGTCGGCGAGGCCGGGTCCGACGGATCGGTCGGCGCGGTGTCGGCGGAGGCCGCCGTGCCGAGCCCCGCTCCGAGCAGTCCTGCCGCAGCCACGATCGCAACGAGGCGTCGGGTGATGAGCCTGGTCCTGGACATCGAGTCCTACCTTCCGGCGGCGCTGTTGGTGTGGCGGCTCAGCGTCCGACCAATCCGGACATTAGCCGCATATCGTCCTGGAGAAACCCTGCTTGACCGGAGTTCACCCAGTGGCTCCGGTGTGCGTGCGGCCCCCCGAGGTCTCGAGGGGCCGCACGCGAGCTGCTACGCGATGCCGCGGGCGCTCACGTCGTCCCACGTGAAGCTGATCGGACCGTTGCCCGTCGAGGCCGGCGAGTAACCGCCGATCCCGATGCCACCCGGAACCTGGAGCTCGGCCGCCGAGTCGGTGGCCGTGATCTGCCACGTGGCCGGCTCAGGCTGACCCGCGATCCAGACCTTGGCGCGGAGCGTCGTCGGCGAAGCACCCTGGGCCTGCAGGCGCAGGTTGAGCTTCTGACCGGGGACGTAGACGGTTCCCGGCAGCGACACCGTCGACAGCGTCGTCTCGACGCCGGCGATCCTGCGCTGGAGCTGCAGGGAGACCGCACCCGTCGTCGCGTACCTGACGTTCAGGTAGTAGTCGGTCGTCGTGCCGACCGTGCGAGCGGCCAGGAACGAGCGCGCGATGCCCACGTCGGACAGGTGGTCGAGCGTCACGTTCGCAGTCACGTCGACGTCCCGCTGCACGATCGGCAGCCGTGCACGAGGCGTGGACCCTGGTGCGACCGAGACCTTGCCCACGCCTGCGTTGACCGTGAACAGCGACGCAGCGCCGGTCAGGCCCCAGGTGCCACCGAAGTCGGCGGCACCCCACCCGCTGGCCGACGTACGAGTGAACGTGTCGGTCCCGAAGATCGGCGGGCCGACCGGAGCGGCCACCGTGACTGGTGCGCTCGCCGTGCCGGTAGCACCGCCGTTGTCGGTGACCGTGAGCTCGATCGTGTACGTCCCATCAGCCGGGAACGTGTACGACGAGGTCACGCCGGAGCCGGTCCCGCTCGGACCGAACTTCCACGCGTACCCGACGATCGAACCGTTCGGGTCGTTCGACGCCGCCGCGGTCACGTTGACCGTCCGGCCGTCGGGCTGGACCGTCGCCGAGAACACCGCGTTGGGCGGCGTGTTGACGGGGGCAGCGACGTTGACCGATGCGCTGGTCGTCGCCGTGCCACCGCGGTTGTCGGTGACGGTCAGCGTGATCGTGTACGTCCCGTCAGCCGGGAACGTGTACGACGAGGTGACACCCGTACCGGTCCCGCTAGGACCGAAGGTCCAGGCGTACGACGTGATCGACCCGTCCGAGTCGTTCGACGCGCCGGCGTTCACGTTCACGGTGCGACCGTTGGCCGCCACCGACGACGTGAAGGACGCCGTCGGCAGCTGGTTCGGCGGGTCGGTGACGATGACGTCGTGCGTCACGGTCGCCGTCGCGCCGTCGTTGTCCGTGACCACGAGCTTCACCGGGTAGGTGCCGGACGTGGCGTACAGGTGCGACGGCGTCGCGTTGGCCCCGGTGAGCGTCGCCCCGTCGCCGAAGGTCCAGGCGTAGGACGCGATGGTGCCGTCCGAGTCCGTGGAGGCCGTGGCGTCGAGCTGAGCGGTCAGGTTCGTGTGCGTCGACGAGAAGCTCGCCGTCGGAGCGACGTTCGGTGCGGTGAACGTCGCCGTCTTGGACGTCGTCGCCGTGGCACCGTCGTCGTCCGTCACAGTGAGCGTCACCGTGTGGTCACCCGGCGTCGTGAAGGCGTGCTGTGCGGTCTCACCCGTCAGCGTGGTGCCGTCGTCGAACGACCACGAGTAGCCCTCGACCGTCCCGTCCGAGTCCGTCGACGCCGAGGCGTCGACGTCCGCGGTCAGGTCGGTGACGGTCATCGCGAACGCGGCGACCGGGTCGTTGTTGGGGACCGTGTTGCTGCCCAGCTGGAAGTGCTGCATCACGTCGGCACCCGAGATCGCGCTGGAGTAGATCGCCACCTCGTCGATCGTGCCCTGGAACCACGGCTGGGGTCCCCAGGTGTTGTCACCGCCGATGCGCCAGTAGCCGACGTAATCCTGCGCGTCCGTCTGCCCGTTGGTACCACGCAGCACGCCGTCGACGTACAGCTTCAGGCCGTCGGTCGTCGACTGCGACGCCACCAGGTGGTGCCACTGTCCGTCGTTGTAGGCGAGCGGCGTGGTGATCGTGTTCGTGAAGCCGGTCCAGACGCCGAACGTGAGGCGCCCGTCGTTCTCCATGTACACGTGCCGGTCGTAGCCACCCGACGTCCCGGAGTTCGAGGCCCCGAAGCCGATCAGCTTTCCACCGTTGGTGGTCGTCGTCTTGAACCACAGCTCCTCGCTGTAGGCCCGCGGGTTCGAGTAGGTGCCGTTCGAGACCACGATGTTGTCGGGCGAGCCCGAGAACGTGACCGCAGAGTTCGTCACGCCCGCCAGCGCACCAGCGGCGCCTCGCCCGACGGTGTTGACGTACGTGCCGTCCGACTTCGTCGGACCCGAGTCCTTGGCCACCGAGCCGGAGGCCTCGTTGAGCCGCCAGTAGATGTCCGGGGAGAGCCCGAACACCGCCGCGCCGTAGGCGTCGGCCGGGGGCTGGACGAGGGTCGTCGCGTTACCGGCCTTCACCCAGTGCGCGTCGACCTGAGCAGCGGTCAGAGCGCCCGGGTAGATCGCGACGTCGTCGATGGAGCCGGCGAAGTACGCGTTGGCGGCCCACGGCGAGTCGCCGCCGATGCGCCAGTAGCCGGAGTACGACTGCGCCGACGTGGTGTCGGTGCGCTGGGCGACCCGTGCACCGTCGACGTAGAGCTTCTCGCCCGCCGAGCTCAGCGTTCCCACGACGTGGTGCCAGGCACCGTCGTTGTAGGCCTGCGCCGAGGTCACGGTCCGAGAGGTCCCCGGGTAGACGCCGAACGTCACCTGGCCGGAGTTCTCCATGTAGATGTGCCGGTCGTAGTTCGAGCTGTTGCCCGTGTTCGCGTTGCCGAAGCCGACGATCTTGCCGCCGCCGGTCGTGGTCGTCTTGAACCACGCCTCGATGGAGAAGACCTGCGGGCCTTCGATCGGGGTCTGCGTCGCGACGAGGCCGTTGTCGCTCCCGGAGAAGGTCGACGCCGTGTTGGTGTCACCGACGCCGCCGGCAGCACCGCGCGTCACACCCGAGCTGGCGACGGCGTTCGCGCCACCGGCCCAGTCCTCGACCGTCGAGCCCGAAGGCTCACCGAGCCGCCAGTACGAGGAAGCCCCGTCGTCCAGGACCGCGTTCGCGTACGGGCTCAGTGCGTCGGTGGAGTTGACCGTCACCGAGACCCACGGGCTCTTCGACACGTTGTTGAACGGGTCGGTCGCGGTGACGCGGTACTGCTGCACCGTTCCCGCCGGAGCGGTCTTGTCGGTGAACAGCGTCGTCTGCGGCTTCCAGAACGGCGTCTTGATCGTCACGACCTGCAGCGGGGTCGAAGCCTCCGTGCCGCGGTAGAGACGGTAGGTGAGCGTCTCGTTGTCCCGGTCCCAGTTGGACGGGTACGAGATCCGGACCTGCCCCATGACCCGCGAGCTCACGGCCGGCGTCCAGTTCGCGCCGGACAGCATCGGCCCCTGCTTGTTGGGCGCCTTGCTCGAGACCGCGAACCGCACGAGGCCCTGCTGGGCGCCACCGTTCACGCCGGGGAACTCCCCGCCGTAGACGACGTAGTCGCTGTTGCCCGTGACGCTCCAACCAGCCTGGCCCTGGCCCGTGAAGGAGCCGGTGTAGAAGGTCGGGTAGAAGTTGAGCAGCGTCGGGGAGGGCTCGCCCGCGTGGTGCGGGTAGCCGTAGATGTCCGCGGTGTTGACCCCGGTCGCCGCCTTGCTGAAGGCGGTCGCGTGGTAGACCGTCCACGGCTCGGTCTGCGGGAAGCCGCCCATGTTGCCGCAGTAGTGCTGGTGGCTGGCCACGTAGACGACCGCCCCGATCGGGAAGGCGGAGTAGCTGTCACCGTGGCAGTCAGCCATCCAGGTCATCGCACCCGTCGTCGCGTCGATCCGGAACGGGCCCTCGGAGTTGCCGCCGCCACCGAAGTGGTAGCTGGTGCCGTAGATGCCCGACGCGTCGGCGTACAGGCTCGTGATGCCGGACTCGTTGCCGGCGTCGCGGATCTGGTCGTTGGCCGGGAACGAGACCGGGGCCCCCGTCGTGGGGTCCACCGCGCCGAGACCGTAGAACGGGCTGCCGCTCAGGCTCGTGAACCGGCCACCGACGACGACCCGCTGCAGGTCGGCCGCGACCGCGACGGACATCACCGCGGCGTTGGCGTCGGCGACGAACGGCGTGAGGGCACCCGTCGTCGCGCTGAACGCGGCGAGGTACTTGCGCGGGACCAGGGTGCCGCCCGTGGTGCTGGCCGCGGTCTGGAAGTTTCCGCCGACGTACACCGTGGTGTTCGATGCCGCCACGGACAGGCCGGAGGCCGCGAGGGTGGGCTTGAACGCGGCGACGATCGTGTTGTTGGACGTGTTGAAGGCCGCGATCCGCACGTGGTAGACGCCGTCGACCTTGTTGAAGTCACCCGTGATGTAGATGCGTGACCCGTCCGGGGAGCGCGTGATCGAGCGCACCTGGCCGTCGGTCACGGGCGCCCACGGGAGGAGCTGCCCGGTGCTGATGCTGAACGCGAGGAGGTTGCTGCGCGGGACCGTGTTCACGCCCGCCGCAGAACCCGCCGGTCGCGCGTTCGTGAAGTTGCCGGCCACGTAGACCGTGTCACCGACCACCGTCTGCGACCACACGACGCCGTTGATCTGGGGGGCCGGCAACGCGTCCGCCGCCACGGTCGTCGGCGACGCCGGGTCCGTGGGGTCGGTGGGCGCCGTGTCGGCGGATGCCGCAGTGCCGAGCCCGATGCTGAGCAGTCCCGCCGCGGCCACGATGGCAACGAGGCGTCGGGAGATGAGCCTGGTCCTGGACATGTGTCCCCTCACCCTTCGGCCGCGCGGATTCGCGGCTGGTCATAGTCGGCCAAAGCGGACATTAACCGCTATTCGACCAGCGCAGACCATGGGCGACGGGACTTCACCCACGGGCGTCCGGGGATTCACCCGGACGCTCGTCAAGAAGGGTGAACGCCCTGGTAGACGACGGGGGCGGTGTCGGGAGAGACGTCGATGACGACCGCGTAGACCTCGTCGTCGGAGCCGGTGGAGACGAACCGGTACGTGCCGGTGCTCGTCGCGCCCGCGTCCAGCTTGGCCGGAACCGGACGATTGTCCTGGTCAGACGTCACCGTGGCGAGCGGGATGCCCTCGGCACCCTGGTACACGTTCACCGTGAGGGCCGACAGGTCGGCGGCCTCGGAGCCCGTGTTGGTGATCGAGATCGCGACCTCGACCCCCGGTCCGGAGATCTCCCCCGGACCCGTGCCCGACGTCGTGACGTTCGTGAACCCCGTCAGCGTCACCTGCACGCCACCGGCGTCGACCACCTCGTCCGGCGGAACGACGACGGGCGGGCGCGCATCGATCGGCGGCACCGGGACCGGCGACTCGACGGGAGCGTCGGGCGTCACCTCCGGCGTGGCCGACGAGGTGGCCACCGGCGGCGCCGTCGACTTCGACGGAGTCGGTGAGGCGGACTGCGACGTCGACGGGTCGGTCGCCTGGTCGTCGGCGTCGGACGGGCCCGTCACGGCGAGCACGATCGCGACCCCCGCGGCGACGACGAGCGCACCACTGCCGATCAGCACCGCCAGGCGCCGGCGTCGGTTGGTCTCGTCGTCAGTCATGTTCGGGCTCCTCGTGCAGGGGTCGCGGACGCGTGGGGTTGTCAGTATGGCGAGGTTGTACGGACCGTCACCGGCTCGGGCAGCGATTCCCCCTACAGCCCCCGGACCCAGACGACGGTTCCGGGCGGCAGGTCGAAAGCGCGCGGGCTCGGAGCGGCTCCGACGCTAACCCAGACCGGGACGAACGTGACAGAACGCACTCGGGTGATCTCCTGCTCACACCCACCGAACGGGGTGGTCCGCCGCCTAAACTTCCGCGGAGCCGAGGCTGTCCGACACGAAACCCTCGGCTGCCCCGTCACGACTTGGAGGCTCCATGCGGGTGCTCGTGCTCAGCGCAGACGATCCGTCGTCGATCCTCGGCGTCCGCACGCTCGCCCACGGTGCAGCATCGTTCGAATCTGCCGCCGCACTGCGGGCCACGAGATGAACGCACCCACGCTCGACGATCAGGTCCACCAGGTCGTGGAGACGGGCCGCTGCACTGGCTGCGGAGCGTGCACGCTGCTCGACGACGGCCTCGAGATGCGGCTCTCGGGCCAGGGCTACCTGCGCCCGGAGCGGGTGGGCGCCTCGACTGCCTCTCCCGACGCCGCCCGCGCGTTCGGCCGTGCCTGCCCAGGTCGCACGGTCCGCGCCCAGCGTCCGCCAGGTTCCGTCTACCACCCGACCCTCGGGCCCGTCGCCGGATGCTGGGAGGCCGCGGCGGCCGACCCCGAGATCCGGCACCGCGGCAGCAGCGGTGGCGTGCTCACCGCCCTGTCCGCGTGGCTCGTCGAGAGCGGCGAGGCCGTCCGCGCGGTCGGCGCGTCCGCCGACCCGGCCGAACCCCGACGGACCGTGCCCGTCACCATCCAGTCGCGCGACGAGGCTCTGGCCGCCGCGGGCTCGAGGTACGCACCCGTGGCCGTCGCCTCGCACCAGCAGGCGCTCGACGCCGACGGCGTGACCGTCGGCAAGCCGTGCGAGGCTGCGGCGCTGCGCTCGCTGTCCCAGGGCTCCGAGGCGCCGCTGATCATGTCGTTCTTCTGCGCCGGGACGCCGTCGGCCCTCGCGACCGACGCGATGCTCGAGCAGCTGGGCGTCGGTGCCGACGAGAAGGTCGACGACCTCTGGTACCGCGGTCGGGGCTGGCCGGGCCGCTTCACGGCCCGGACCGGCGACCGCGAGGTGTCCGCGACCTACGACGAGTCGTGGGGCGGCACGCTCGGACCGACCGTCCAGTGGCGGTGCAAGATCTGCCCCGACGGGATCGGGGAGAGCAGCGACATCACCGCCGGCGACTTCTGGCGCAGCGACGACCGCGGGTACCCGGTGTTCACGGAGACCGACGGCTTCAGCGCCCTCATCGCCCGCACCCCGCGCGGGCTCGACGTGGTGCGCCGCGCGATCGCCGCTGGTGTGGTGGTCGTCCGTGAGATCACGCCCGACGAGGTCGCGGGCGTGCAGCCGCTCCAGCGGAACCGCCGCGGAACGCTCGCTGGCCGGCTGACCGGCGCACGCCTGGCCGGCGCACGGATCCCGAGGTACCGCGGGTTCGGGCTCGTGCGGCTCGGCCTGCACCAGGCCCGCGCGACGGCACGGACCGCCCGGGGCACGTTCCGCCGCGTCCGAGGGGGCGCAGCGCAGCACTCATGACCACCGACCTCGGAGGCCGCGCAGCCCGCGGCGCCCTGTCGACCGGCGTCGGCCTGATCGTGCGCCTCGTCATTCAGCTGAGCACCGTCGTCGTGCTCTCCCGGCTGCTCGCCCCACGCGACTACGGCCTCGTCGCGATGGTGCTCGCGATCGCCGGGGTCGGCGACATCCTGCGCGACTTCGGGCTGAGCTCGGCAGCGATCCAGGCGCCCACGCTCTCGTTCGCGCAGCGCTCCAACCTGTTCTGGACCAACACCGCGATCGGGTTCTTGCTCGGGATCGCCATGTTCGCGCTCGCCGTCCCGATCTCGCACTTCTTCGACGAACCTGCTCTCGTCCCGGTCGCCCGGGCGATCTCCGTGACGTTCCTGTTCAACGGGATGATGACGCAGTACCGGGCGGACCTCGTGCGGTCGATGAAGTTCCGCCGGGTCGCGACGATCGACGTCACCGCCCCCGCGCTCGCCCTCGTGGTCGCGGTGGGCCTCGCGGTCGCCGGTGCCGGCTACTGGGCGCTCGTCTCGCAGCAGATCGTGGTGGCACTCACCGCGCTGGTCGGGTTCGGGCTCTCGGCGCGCTGGCTGCCCCGGTGGTTCGACCGGCGCGCGCCGATGAAGAGCCTGTACGTGTTCGGTGGCGGCCTGCTCGGGTCGCAGCTGATCGGCTACGTGGCCAACAACGTCGACGCGCTGACCATCGGCCACCGCTTCGGTGCCACGCCGCTCGGCATCTACAACCGCGCGTTCCAGCTGCTCATGAACCCGCTCAACCAGGTCCGGGCGCCCAGCACCACGGTGGCCCTGCCCGTGCTGTCCCGGGCGAGCGCGACCCCGCAGTTCGACTCGATCGTGCGCAACGGGCAGCTCGTCCTCGGCTACCCGATCGCGATCGGCCTGGCCATGCTCGTCGGGGTCGCCGAGCCCACCGTGACGATCGTGCTCGGCCCGCAGTGGGAGCAGGTGCCGCCCATCCTGCGCTTCCTGGCCGTGGCGGGGATCTTCCAGACGCTCGCGTACGTCGGCTACTGGGTCTACCTCGCCCGCGGGCTCACGCGGCAGCTGCTGCAGTACACGCTCATGTCGGCCGCGATCCGGATCGTCTGCGTGATCGGCGGCAGCGCGTGGGGCGTGGTCGGCGTCGCGGCGGGTTACGCCCTCGCGCCTGCGCTGGCCTGGCCGTTGTCGCTGTGGTGGCTCAACCGTTCGACGAAGCTCGACGTCCGGTCCCTGTACAGCGGCGCCGGGCGGATCCTCGTCGTGGGTTCTGTGGCGGGAGTCGCTTCCGCCGCGGCCGCGTGGGGCCTGCGGGAGGAGAGTCCGTGGCTGCAGGTGCTCGCCGGTGGGCTCGCCGGCCTCGCGGCCGTGGCGCTGGTGGTCCTGCCGATCCGCCCCCTGCGCCGGGACATGCTGGTCCTGCGCCGCGCCGGGACCGCCGCGCTACACCGCCCGCGCGGCTGAGGCGCTCGGGCGCTTGTACTCGTAGACGACCCGGCCGAAGGCGCCGGAGATCATGCCGCGCCCACGCATCACGTTGCGTCGCCCGGTGAGCTGCTGCACGTCCTGCCGGCGCAGAGCTCCGAGCACGACGCGGGCCGCGCCGCCCGCCACGCGCACCAGGCCGCGTCCGACGTAGCGAACGCGGACCCCCAGCCTCTGGCCCGCCGACGAGGCCAGCGCCAGCTCGGCGCGGCTCGCAGAGTTGCCGCTGCGGCGGGCACGCGCGAGCACCCACGACCGGGTCATCCGTGCGGCGGGCACCATGTCGATCACGACGGCCTCGTCGCACCAGACCATCGGCAGCCCGGCGCGCTCAAGCGTGCGCGTGAACAGGGTGTCGCTGCCGCCGCTCAGGCCGAACGCCTCGTCGAACCGAGCGCCGGTCGGTCCCACCCGAGCCATGTCGAGCAGCAGGTTGTTGGTCGCCGCGACGTCGACGCGCGTGCCGGTGGGGAGCCGTCGACGGTCGAAGAACCCGCCTGCGACCACCCACTGCGGGGGCGGCTCCTCGAACTCCGAGACCACGGCACCCACGACGACGGCCGCACCGGTGGCCTCACGGCAGTCCAGCAACGCCTGGAGCCACCCGTCAACGGGACGCTCGTCGTCGTCCACGAAGACCAGCAGCTCGTCGGTCACTTCGGCGAGAGCGCGGTTGCGACCCGCGGCGATCCCGGGCCGCGGTTCGTGCACGTACCGGACCGCAGGGTCGGCGAGGCCGACGACATAGTCACGGGCGCTCCCCTCGGGGTCGTTGTCGACGATCAGGAGACTGCCGCCGAGCGGGCGCGCCTCGGCCAGGAACGCCGGCACCGCCACGCGCAGGTCCTGCGGGCGGCGGTAGGTCAGCATGGCGACCACGATCATCGGGCGGCACCCTGCTTCTGGACGTGGCCCGCGAGCGCCTCCTCGTACAGCTCGAGGTGCTGCAGGCCCAGGGCCGGCCACTGCCGTGCCGAGAGGTCGGGTGCACCCGACGCCGGAGAAGCGCGCAGGTCGGCGAGAGCCTGGGCGAGCACGTCGCTGGTCAGCGGTCCCGTGTACCGGTGCACCCAGGCGGGCCCGACCTCGGCCGCCAGGTCGTCGTTCACCTCGTTGCCCGGCACGAGCACCGGACGCCCGAGCGAGAGGGCCAGCAGGACGGCGCCGGAGTTGTGCATCGAGCGGTACGGCAGCACGACGAGCTCGGCCGACGTCACCCAGGCGACGAGCTCGTCGTCGTCGAGGTGCCGCAGCTCGACGTCCACCCGGTCGTCGCGGGCCGCGAGCGTGGTCACGGCCTGCCGCAGTGCCTCGGTGGTCGGCCTGCCCGCGACGACGAGCCCGGCACCCGGGTCCGCGAGGTCGGCGAAGGCGCTCAGGAGCTCCTCGGCGCCCTTGTAGGGCTTGATCAGCCCGACGTGCACCATCCGGCCCGGGACCACCTCGCTGCGGCGCACCCCGGCGAACCACTGCGTGTAGTCACCGTGCAGGACCGTGCGGGCCAGGGCCCCGGGGGGCGTCGGCGTGTGGTCGTTCAGCCGGATCCACGCCGCGGTGCGGCGGTCGCACAAGGCACTGACCAGGCGCGTCGGCCGGTCGACCTCGTCGTGCGGTGCACGGTTGTGCACCGTGCGGACGAGCACACGCCCTCGTCGCGACGCCTGCAGGACCGTTGCCGCGAACGCTGCGCATGCCGCCCAGTGGCGCATCCTGCTGCGCCGTTCGACGACGACCTCGGGCCAGTGCACGTGGAGCACGTCGTAGCGGCCGCCCAACGCGCGGGGCCACGAGAAGGTCGTGACGTCGGCGACCTGGTCGAGCGAGTCGCGCAGCTGCACGAGGTACGGGTTCGTCGTCCGTCGGGGCTCGCGGAACGACTGCAGGACGCGCACGGGCCGGTCGCCCTCGTGGTCCCGACCTGCCGTCACACGCCGCCCCTGTCTGAGTGTTCACCCGGTTTGTCCCGGTCCGGACAGTACCTGCTGGGCTAGCATCCGTGCAGTCCCTGACCTCGCCATCCGTGCGTTTTCATCCCATGACACCGGAGGTACGCCAGTGGCTTCCCCAACCGCGCTGGTGGTGGTCAACCACGGCTCTGCGGAGCTCCTCGACACCCACCTGCGGGCGACGGCCGACGGGCTCGACTCGTTCGTCGTCGTGGTCGACAACTCGTCGACGGTCGAGGCGACCGAGGCGGCGCGGCAGGTGGCCGACCGGCACGGGTGGCACCTGGTGACGTGCCCCAACGACGGCTTCGGCGCCGGGGTGAACAGAGGCGTCGAACGGGCGCGCGAGCTCGGCGCGGAGGCCGTCCTGATCCTGAACCCGGACCTGTCGCTGGCCCCGGCGTCGGCGCAGGTCCTGCTCGACGCCGCGCTGACCGCCCCCGGCCGGCTCGTCGCTCCCGTGGTCCTGCGCCCGGACGGGTCGGTGTGGTCGCGCGGCGGCACGATCGACCTCGGGCGCGGGGTCACCCGCGGGGTGCCTGCACCCGACGGTCGCATCGACTGGGTCACCGGCGCCTGCCTGGCGGTCTCGGTCGAGACCTGGACGTGGCTGGGCGGGTTCGACACGCGCTACTTCCTCTACTGGGAGGACGTCGACCTGTCCTGGCGGGCTCGCGCGGCAGGGGTGTCCCTCGAGGTGCGGGCCGACGTGGAGGCCATGCACGACGTCGGCGGCACCCAGGAGCACGCCGGGTCGCGCCGCAAGTCCGACCTGTACTACGAGCAGAACTGCCGCGGACGGCTCGTGTTCGCCGCGCACCACCTGCCCGCGGGTCGGCGCGTCAGCTGGATCCTGCGCTCGCCCCGGTACGGCTGGCGCGTGGTCAAGCGCGGTGGCCGACGGCAGCTGCTGTCCGGGCCCGGCCCGCTGATCGCGGCGGCTCGGGGAACCGTGTCGGGCGCCTGGTACGCCCTGCTCCGACGCGCCCCCTGGCCGGCCTCGTGAGCGGGCGCCGGCTGGTCGTCGCGCACCCCTCGACCGAGCTCTACGGCTCAGACCTGCAGCTCGTCGAGTCGGTCGCAGCGGCGACCGGTGCCGGGTGGGACGTGCTCGTCGTCGTTCCCGCCGAGGGCCCGCTGGTCGAGCGGCTCACCGCGGCAGGCGCGACGGTCCGGCTCGCCCCGTTCCCCGTCCTGCGCAAGTCCCTGCTGACGCCCCGCGGCCTCGTGGGTCTGAGCGTCACGATGGCACGGTCGACGTGGCAGACCGCGCGATGGCTGCGCCGGTCGCACGCCGACGCCGTGTACGTGAACACGCTGACGATCCCGTCGTGGATCCTGGCGGCCCGCGCGGCCCGGGTCCCCGTGGTCTGCCACGTGCACGAGGCCGAGGAGGACCAGTCGAGGGTCATCACGGCCGGTCTGACCGCTCCCGTGCTGCTCGCGCACCGGGTCGTCGCCAACAGCGAGGCGTCGCGGCGAGCCACGGGTCGCGCGTTCCACGCCCTGGCACGCCGGACGACCGTCGTGCACAACGGGGTCCCCGGACCGCCGGAACCGCCCGTCCCGAACGTGCGGGTGCCAGGACGGCGGCTGCGCCTGGTGCTCGTCGGACGGCTCTCGCCGCGCAAGGGCACCGACGTCGCGGTGTCCGCGATGGCCGAGCTCGTCGCCCAGGGGCACGACGTCGAGCTACGACTGGCCGGCGACGTCTTCGAGGGCTACGAGTGGTTCCGCGACCAGGTGCGCGAGCAGATCGCCCACGAGCACCTCGAGGACCGCGTCACGTTGCTCGGCTTCGTGCACCCGACGTGGCCCGAGCTCGCAGCCGCCGACGTGGTGCTGGTGCCCTCGCTCGTGGAGCCGTTCGGGAACACGGCCGTGGAGGCCCTGCTCGCGTGTCGACCCGTCGTGGTCAGCGAGACCCAGGGCCTCGCCGAGATCATCAGGGACGGCGAGAACGGTCTCCTGGTCCCGCCTGGGGACCCGCACGCGCTGGCCGGGGCCGTCGCCCGTCTGGACGACGACCCCGGACTGGCTGACGACCTGGCGCGACGTGGACTCGCGGACGCGACCGAACGCTTCAGCCGCGAGCACTACGCCGCTCAGATCGTGACGGTCCTCGACTCGCTCAGGACCCGACGCGTGAGGTGACCGTGACGGCCGAGCCGTTCGCCCAGGTGTTGCTCTTGAGCGAGAGCAGCGGGATGGTCGTCGGGTCGGAGACGATCGCGCAGTTCTTGAAGGTCTGCGTCGGCTGGAACACGTTGTTCGCGATCGACACACCCTTGATCGCGCCCAGGCCGGCCTCGGCGAAGTTCAGCGAGCACGCGCCGCCACCGATCGAGTTGCCGGAGATGGTCATCCCGGAGACGGTGCCACCGCTCTGCGCGACCATGATCGCGGCGTTGTGCGTACCTTCGAAGACGTTATTCACGAACGTCAGGTTCGTACCCTTGGAGATCTGGACGTTGTCGTCGTGCGTCGGCGTCCCGTTCCAGGTCGGGTCCTGGGCGTAGTACAAGTTGGCGTGAAGCCATGAGTCCTGGACCCGGACATTGTCGCCCGTGATCATCAACTGGTCCGTGACGTCGTGGATGTCGACGCGTGTGAGCGTGAAGTTTGCACCGATGACACCGCGGACCCAAGCGGACGGATCCTTGGCGTAGATCTCGGAGTCCTCCACGGCGACCGAACCTGCAGCCGTGATGTAGATCAGGCTCATGCTGCTGGTCAGCGGTCGACCCGTGATGAGCGTTCGCTTGATGACGACACCCGGCGCCTCGATCCGGACGATGCCCCGGATCTCCATGCTGTCAATGACGGTGCCCGGCGTCTTGATGGTGAGGTCACCCTCGTGCACCGTGAGACGCGTTCCGGTCGGCACGCCTGTGTTCGCGGCACTCGGGCGCGCACCGGCGGGCGCTGGGGCCGGGGCTGGTGCGGGTGTGGGCGTCGCGGTCGGCGTAGCCGTCGGCGTCGCGGTTGGCGTAGCCGTCGGCGTCGCGGTTGGCGTCGCCGTCGGCGTCGCCGTCGGCGTAGCCGTAGCCGTAGGCGTAGCGGTAGCCGTCGCGGTCGGCGTCGGCGTAGCCGTCGGATTCGACGTCGCGGACGGCGTGGGTGCGGCGGTCGTAGGCATCGGCGCGGGGCCGTAGACGTAGTCGACGAGCCGGATCGTGATGCTAGCGCTGGCAGAGGAGTTGTAGACGACGATCTTGCGGTCCGCGCCGACGATGCCGAGCGTGATGTGGGCGAACGCCGCCGTCGTGATGGGCGTCGTCAACACCGGGGAGGCCTTGCAGGCCGCCGTGACGACAGATCCTGCACAGACCGAGATCTTCGTGGGACGCCAGGCGAGTTGGCCCGCGACTACGAGCCGGACGCTCGTCGCGTCAGCGGACACCGGCAACGGGACGACGAGCGATCCGCTCGGCTTGATGACCTTGTGGTCGAGGATCACGACGTTCGCGGCGGCCGTGGCGGCGGTGGATGCCTGTGGGGCGACGATGCCGGCCAGGGTGGCACCGAGCATCCCGGCGGCGAGCCCGGTGGCGATGAATATGTTTCGGCGCGGGGGGCGAGGCGTCATGTCGTGGCTCCTGCTCGGCGTCAGCACGATCGTCTGAATGCGGCAGACGGAGCGGGAGGGGCTCCGCCGTCTTACTGGTGGGGAGCCTATGGGTGACGCCCGATCTAGTGAACACGTGACCAGTTCGGGCGAGGGAACCGGGCACTAACGACAGAAGGGTAGGTTTCGCGCAACAGGTCCGCGAGCAGCACGTTTACATCACGAACTGGTGACGGTGTTGTGGAAATGTGATGTCGATCACACTCGAATGGCGGAGCCCGAGTTGTCCTTTATGCCTTGGTGTGCCTATGCCGAGATCTCTCGGAACCATCGGACGGAGGCCGCCAGGAGGAACAACGCGGTGCACGCGACGATCGCCGTGTACACCGCGAAGAAGACCGTCGGGGCTGCCATCAGCACAAACACCAGGCAGAGCAGGCCGTAGTCGGTGGGTACCACGAGAACGGACCGAAGCCACGGAAGCCGACCGCTCGTGTCGGCCACGCTCTGGGTGCCGCGAGCGCGCCGGAGCTGCTCGGTCAGGATCATCATGAAGAAGAGGACGGACCACACGACGGTGTGGACCAGGGGAACGACGAGCCACGGCACGCTGACCGTCTCGAAGCGGTACATGCCCACCAGGAGCGCCAACGGCAGGCACACGATCTTCGTCGCATCGACGACGTGGTCCAGCCACTCCCCCGCCGGGCTGCCGGTCCCCGTGAGGCGGGCCACCTGGCCGTCCGCCGAGTCGAGCGCGTACCCGAGCACCAGGAGCGCGGCGACCAGGACGCCGAGCAGGGCACCGGGCGCCATGAAGAGCAGCAGAGCGATGCCGGTGAAGGTGGCCAGAGCGCTCAGGCCCGTGACGCCGTTCGGCGAGATGCCCCGGCGGTACGCCCACGCCGCGAGGTACTTGCCGAGCCGCCGGTTGACGTAGCGGGAGTACGCCGGAGCTCCGCGGGCCGCGACCTTCTGGGCCGCGGAGAGCCTGGCTACCGTCTCCTTGTACGACTCGTTGGTTCGAGCCGTGCGATGCGCCGTTCGCTGGTTCACGGGACGAGACTCCTTGGCTGCGCGGCCGCCGGTGGCGTCGGGGTCTGACGGCGACGGCCCCGCTGCGGACCGGGCACGTTGCGGGCGACGAGGTCGCGGGCGAGGGCCTCGTAGCCCAGCGCGACGTCGTCCCAGTCGTACGAGCGCGCACGGTCCCGCAGAAGCGCACCGACCTCGGCAGCCGCTGCGGGCTCCCGCTCGACCACCTCGATCTCGCGCGCGACGTCCGCCGGACCGGCGAAGTAGCGGCCGAGGTCGCCGAGCACGTCCCGGTTGAAGGCGACGTCGAACGCGATGGTCGCCGTGCCCGCGCCGATGGCCCGCAGCAGGGACGGGTTGGTGCCGCCGACGCTGTGGCCGTGCAGGTAGGTGAGCGCGTGCGCGTAGAGCTGGTCGAGGAGCTCGGCGTCCCAGACGCTGCCGATCAGGTGGACGCGCGGGTCCCCCGCTGCGGCCGCGCGGATCCGGTCGGTGTACTCCTCGGCGTACGGTGCCGCACCGACGACGACGAGCGGGAGCGTCGCCCCGGAGGCGACGTAGCCGTCGACGATCACGTCCACGTGGTTCTCGGGCTCGAACCGCGCGACGACCAGGTGGTAGGCCCCCGACCGCACACCGACCTCGGCGAGCTTGTCGTCCCCGATCTGCTCGATGATCGGCGCCCCGTAGGCGATCTGCCGCGTCGTCGCCCCGAACTCGTCCGTGTAGTAGGCGGCGATCCCCGGTGCGTCCGCGATCAGCGCGTCCGACCACCGCACGGCGGCCGACTCGGCGCCCCGGTAGTAACGGCGACCGGTGCCGCCCCATTTCGCCCGCTTCCACTCCAGCCCGTCGACGTGCGTGGCCACCGGGATGCGGGCCACGCGCAGGACGGGCAGCAGCGGCGCGTTCGCCGCATTGAAGACGAACGCCGCATCGACACGGTGTCCGAGCAGGTGCCCGACCGACAACGCGGTGTGGCTGAGGGTCTCGAGCGACCGCTTGCGCATCGCGGGCAGGCTCACCCGGCGCATGCCCAGGTAGGGCTCGTCCTTGGCCAGCTCCGACCCGTCGGCGCTCCGGCAGTAGACGACGACATCGTGCCCGCGGTCGGCGAGCCGTCGGCCGACCTCCTCGACGGCGGTCTCGAACCCGCCGTACCGGGCCGGCACGCCGCGCGTGCCCACCATCGCGATCGAGAGAGCTCCCCGCTCCGACATGAGGCCCCCTCCTGTGCGCGAGCTCAGCGCTCCTGCCGCGTGCTTGTCAGCAGCCGGCGCGTCCGATTTGTCACCAGTTCACCTGGAGGCTAGTCGCCGATCCGCCGGCCAGAGCCGTGGGAGGCGGTTTTCACCCGACAAAGTCACCCAGATCACTTTCTCGGAAATTCGGCGCCTGACCTGCGGCTCTGCGGGGCGGCGGGGGGTTCGTCCGACTGGTCCCCAAATCTGTCGCACAAGTTCCCTTCGCAATCGGGACAACCAGCCGATGGGGACGACAGAACCACCCAAGAGGCGACGAGTTCGCCCAAGTCCCCCGATGTCCCCCACTCACGGAGCTTCCACATGTCTCGAACCTTCCGCAGATCGCTGACGAGCACGCTCGTGTCAGCCGTCGCTGTCGGAGCCGTCGTCCTCGCACCGATGTGCGCGACCGCAGCCACGCAGCCGCCGGTCGTCTACCACGACGAGTGGCCGCAGGTGGCGGCAGACGCCTTCACCCGGACGACGACGGCAGGCTGGGGCTCGGCAGACGCGGGAGGCACGTGGACGCACGCAGGGCTGGCGACCAACTACCGGGCCAACGGCACGGCCGGCACGATCACGGTGCAGAAGGCGGGCTCGACGCTCTACTCCTACCTGGACGGCGTCGCCTCGACCGACACCGACGTCACCGTCGCGATCTCCGCGGACAAGCTCCAGACCGGCTCCGGCAGCTACCTGTCCGTCGTCGGCCGCCGCGTCGGCACGGTCGACCTGGGCACGAAGCTCCGCCTCAAGAGCGACTCGACCGTCACCGTCTCGCTGCTCGACGGTGCCACGAGCACCGGCCTTGTGACGATCCCGGGCACGTTCGGCGTCGGCACCAAGCTGATGGTCCGCACGCAGGTCACCGGCACCTCCCCGACGACGCTGCGCAGCAAGGCCTGGATCGCGGGAACACCCGAGCCGACCACGTGGACCCTCGAGGGCACGAGCGCCGCGGCCGGCACGCAGGCCGGCACCGTGGGCGTCTCCGCGTACCTGACCGGCACGGTCACCAACGCGCCGATCACCTACACGTTCGACGACTTCGCGGTCACGACGACCAAGCCGGTGCAGGTCGGCAACTTCGTCCCGACCGGCCAATTCACCGCCGCGGTCACCGATCTGTCGGCCGCGCTCGACGCCAGCGCGTCGAGCGACCTCGACGGCACGGTCGTGTCGTACGCCTGGACGTTCGGCGACGGCGCGACGGGCACCGGGGCGAAGGCCTCGCACTCCTACACGACGGCCGGGACCAAGGACGTGGCGCTCACCGTCACGGACGACGAGGGCGCGTCGAGCACGACGACGTCCAAGGTCGTCGTCACCGAGCCCAACAAGGCCCCGACCGCCGCGATCGTCGCGGCCACGACCGACCTCAAGGCCGTCCTGGACGGCACGACGTCGGTCGACTCCGACGGTACCGTGGCGTCCTACGCCTGGACCTTCGGCGACGGCACCACCGGGACCGGCTCGAAGCCGACGCACACCTACGCCAAGGCCGGCACCTACACGGTCGGCCTGACGGTCACCGACGACGACGGCGCCACGGCGTCGGCGAGCTCCAGCGTCACGGTCAAGGAGCCCAACAAGGCACCGACCGCCGCGATCGTCGCGGCCACGACCGACCTCAAGGCCGTCCTGGACGGCACGACGTCGGTCGACTCCGACGGCACCGTGGCGTCCTACGCCTGGATCTTCGGCGACGGCACCACCGGCACCGGCTCGAAGCCGACGCACTACTACGCCAAGGCCGGCACCTACACGGTCGGCCTGACGGTCACCGACAACGAGGGCGCCACCGCATCGGCGAGCACCTCGGTCACCGTCAAGGAGCCCAACCAGGCACCGACGGCCCGGTTCACGTCCAGCGCGAACGGCCTCGCGATCGCGGTCGACGGCTCCACCTCGACCGACACCGACGGCAACGTGGCGTCGTACGCCTGGACTTTCAGCGACGGCAGCATCGGGACAGGGGCTACCGCCGGACACAACTATACGGCGGCCGGTACCTACACTGTCGGCCTCACCGTCACCGACAACGAGGGCGCGACGCACGCGACCACCGCGGCCGTGACCGTCCGAGTGCCCAACAAGGTGCCCACTGCAGCAATGACTCCGACGATGAACGCCCTGACCGGCGCGTTCGACGCAGCCGCGTCGAGCGACCCCGACGGCTCGCTCGCGTCTTACACCTGGACGTTCGGCGACGGCAGCGCAGGGGCGGGCGTCTCAACGACCCACACCTATGCGACGTCCGGCACCTACACCGTGACCCTGATCGTCACGGACAACGAAGGCGCCACGGGCCGCTTCGTTGGCACCGTCGTCGCGACCGCACCAGCACCGCAGTTCGCCACAGTCGCCAGCGACACCTTCGCCGCGTCTCGGACCAACGGCTGGGGCGCCGCAACCAAGGGCGGCACCTGGACGCACGCCGGGCTCATTGGGAACTACTCGACGTCGGGCGGCGTCGGCCGTCAGGTCGTCACGACTGCGGGCTCGACCCGCAGCAGCGAGCTGCTCGCAGTCGCGACGACGGACGCCGACCTGCGCGTCACCGTCGCCGTCGACAAGGCCCAGTCCGGGTCCGGCACCCAGCTCGCGTTCTGGGGTCGCAAGGTGGGCAACTACTCCTACGGCGCGCGCATCAAGCTCACGTCCGACGGGCTCGCCACGCTCAGCGCGATGGACAATTCGACCGCGCTGAGCTCGGCTAGCCTCGGCGCCTACACGCCCGGCAGCAAGCTGAACGTCCGGGTCCAGGTGACCGGTGTCAGCCCGACCACCGTCCGCGCCAAGTCCTGGGCGGTTGGCAAGGCGGAGCCGACCACTTGGCAGGTCACAGGCTCGAGCTCCACCGTCGGTCTGCAGAGCTCGGGCTCGGTCGGCGTCAGCGCCTACGTCGCCGCCTCCGTGACGGCGATCCCCGTCACTGTCTCGTACAGCGACTTTGCGGTGGTCTCCAACGGGTCCTCGGCGACCGAGGTCGTCGCACCCAAGCCGACGCCCGCCGGGATGCCAGGGCCGGACACCACCGGCGTGCCCACCAGCGCGGTGATCAGCAAGGTCGTCGAGGGCAACGTCACGGTCGATAAGGACGGCACGGTCATCGACGGCTGGGACATCCGCGGCTACGTGCTGATCAAGGCGAAGGACGTCGTGATCCGCAACTCCTACATCCGCGGTGCATCGGTGCCCGAGGTCAACGACCTCGTCAGGGTGCAGAACATCGCGTACTCGGTGACGATCGAGGATTCGACCCTCGTCGCCCAAACCAAGAGCGCGAACGTCGACGGGGTCAAGGGCTGGAACTTCACACTGCGGCGCGTCGAGATCGCCAACGTCATCGACACCGTACACATCCACGGCCCGAACGTGCTGGTGGAGGACTCCTGGCTGCACGACAACGCGCACTACGAAAGCGACCCAAACTGGGGCGGCGGACCTAGCCACAGCGACTCGGTGCAGATCCAGGCCGGCTCGAACATCACGGTCCGCCACTCGACGATCACCGGATCGCACAACGCCGCCTTTATGGTGACGCAGGGCTCGGGCGCCGTCTCGAACCTCGCCATCACGGGCAACTACCTGGACGACGGTGCGTGCACGATCAACGTCTCGACGGCGGCGGTCGGCTCGCCGACCGGGATGTCCGTGGCGAACAACGTGTTCGGCCGGGGGATGCAGTTCGCCGGCTGCGCCGTGCGCACCCCGCAGGACTACACCCTCGACCTGCGCAACAACACCTACGAGGACGGGGCGGTCGTCACCCGCAGCTACAGCTGACCTGTGCGACGTCCTGCCACCTTGCAGGGTGAGGCGCCTGTCCCGAGTCGATCGGGGCGGGCGCCTCGCGCATCGTCAAGGGTTCCGTGGCGCCCCGCGCCGAACGGCTGACAAGCACCCTGGAAACGAAGTTCACCCGAGCGCGCCAACAAGGCTTCGTACCCCTTTGGGTAGATTCGTCCACTCGAGGCGGCAGCGTCTGTGCCGCGGTCACTTCGAAAGGGAACTGGTGCGCGCACTCGTCCTGTGGGCCGACGACCGATCGCCGAACCTGGGCGTCCGTGCGCTCGCACACGGCTCCGCGGCGCTCGTGCGTCGCGCGTTCCCGGAGGCCGAGGTGGACCTGCAAAACTTCGGGCGCGGAGCCGCCCCCGTCCCGATAGGCGGCTGGCGTCCGCTGGTGCGCGAGCACATTACGGGCCGGCACGGCCTGCGCGAGTGGCTCACGACGTACGACCTGGTCGTCGACACCCGCTCCGGCGACAGCTTCGCCGACATCTATGGGCTGCAGCGCCTGACGGCGATGACCGCCCTATCGGACCTCGCCGTGCGCGCCAAGGTGCCGGTCGTTCTCGGTCCGCAGACCATCGGCCCCTTCGGCACGCGGCGCGGTCGGGCGATCGCGAAGCACGTCCTACGTCGGGCGACGACCGTCATGGCCCGCGATCACCTGAGCGCCGAAGGCGCGCGAGCCCTCGGCCGCGAGGCAGACGTGCTCACCACCGACGTGGTCTTCGCCCTCCCGGTGCCCGAGGTCGAGCGGTCCCGCGACGTCTTGCTCAACGTCTCCGGCCTGCTCTGGAACCCCGGACCGCACGTCGACGCCAGCAGCTACCGCGAGATGGTCGGGAGGCTCTGCGACGCATTGACCGCGGCGGGTCGTCACGTCACCCTGCTCGCGCACGTCCTCGCGTCCAAGTCGTCCGACGACGACGTCCCGGTCGTGACCGAGCTCGCAGACCGACGCGGCGACGTGGAGCTAATCGTGCCGACGGACCTCGCGGATGTGCGCAAGGCCGTCGCGTCAGCCCAGCTGGTCATCGGCTCGCGCATGCACGCCTGCCTCAACGCGCTCTCCGTCGGCACGCCCGCCATCCCGCTGGCGTACTCCCGCAAGTTCGCCCCCCTGCTCGACGACCTGGGCTGGGCGGCGACGATCGACCTGCGCACCGCGACGGACCCGGTCTCCGACGTGCTCCGCCTCAGCGACGACGCGACACTGCTCACGCGGGCCGGTGACGTCCGCGAGCGGGCCCAGGCGGCGCTCGGCCCGGCCGAGTCGACCCTGCGCAAGCTCGGGTGACACGGGTGATGGGCGAGGCACGCCCCGAGGTCACGGGAGGCCACCCATGACCGTCTCCACGAGCCCGTCCACGCTTCGCGCTCCCGAGGTCACTCGCGCGATCCACCCGGAGATCCAGGCGCTGCGCGCAGGGGCCGTGCTGCTCGTGCTCGCGTTCCACGTTGCGCCCAACGGGCTTCCCGGCGGGTTCATCGGGGTCGACGTCTTCTTCGTGATCTCGGGATTCCTGATCACCGCGCACATTGCGAAGCCTCTGCGACGCGGCACGTTCTCGTTCGGGGGCTTCTACGCGCGCCGCGCGGTCCGGCTGCTTCCCGCCTCGATGCTCGTCCTGCTGTTCACGCTGGTGGCGACCTGGTTCGTGGTCCCGAGGACGCTCTGGCCGACGTTCACCGAGCAGATCGCCGCGAGCGCTGTCTACGTCGAGAACTGGGTGCTCGGTGCCAACGCAACGAACTACTCGGCTCCAGCCGCCGGGGTGAGCCCCGTGCAGCACTTCTGGTCGCTGTCCGCGGAGGAGCAGTTCTACCTGGCCTGGCCTGCGTTGCTTGTGCTCGCGCAGGTCATCGCCATGCGCTGGCACAGGTGGCGCCGAGCCTTCCTCGCCGTGCTCCTGCCCCTCGCCGTGGCGTCCCTCGCATGGTCGATCTACGCCACCGGGCACGAGCCGGCCCCCGCGTACTTCGCGACGACAACCCGGGCTTGGGAGTTCGCCGCGGGCGGCATCCTGTGGCTCGTCGTCCACCGGCTCGTGACGCTGCCGAGTTCGCTGCGCGCCGCGGCGAGCTGGGTCGGCGTGGCGTTGATCGGCTTCGCCGCCTTCACGTTCGACGCCGCCACCCCGTTCCCGAGCTGGCGAGCCGCCGTGCCCGTCGTCGGGACCTGCCTGATCCTCGCCGCCGGACTTCCCCGCGAGCGGTGGAGCCCGTCGGGGTTGATGGCTTTGTCGCCGGTGCAGGCGACCGGCGACATGTCCTATTCGCTGTACCTGTGGCACTGGCCCCTGATCGTGCTGCTGCCCTACGCGGCCGGCTCTGCCCCCGGTCTCGCGTGGCGCGTGGTCGCGGTCGCGCTCGCGTTCCCCCTGGCGTACCTGACCCGGCGCTTCGTCGAGGTCCCCGTCCTGGCGCACTACAAGCCGACGGGCGGGTCCTTCTGGCGCCGCAAGTCGACCGTGGCCCTGCTCGTCGTGACGGGCATGCTCCTCGTGTGCCTGCCGGCCCTCGCCATGAAGCAGCAGGTCGTCGAGGAGAAGGCCGACGCGGAGGCGTCGCTCGAGGCCGTGCTGGCCGACCCCGGTGCGTGCTTCGGCGCCGCCGCGCTCGAGCCCGGTGCCGCGTGCGACACCAGCGCCTCAGGGCCGATCCAGCCCGACCCCGTCATCGCCGAGGGCGACGACTTCGGCGTGCAGAACCCGGGCTGCCAGATCCGCGGCCTGACGACGACCCCCCAGACCTGCACGTTCGGCACGCCGGGCGGCACGCCGGTCGCGCTCGTCGGCGACTCGCACGCCGCGCAGTGGACCCCGGCGCTGGCCGCGCTGGCGACGCAGCGCGGCTGGGAGCTCACCACCTACCTCCGGTCCGGCTGCCCGCTGTCCGCCACCCCGCCCGCGGGGACCGGCGCCACCAAGGCGGCGTGCGCCACCTGGCAGGGGAACGTCGTCGACGAGCTCGCGAGCCACGACTACACCTACGTCTTCACCTCGGCCATGTCGAGCACCGACTACCGCGACGACGCGACCCAGGGCTTCGTCGACGCCTGGAGCCGTTTCGCGGCCGACGACAAGCGCGTCGTCGTGATCCGCGACAACCCGGACCCGACCGCCTCCGGTGTCGAGGCCGTACCGGTGTGCGTCGCCGAGAGCGGCCCGGACGCCTGCTCGGTGCCCGAGAGCACGAGTCTGCTGCCCGACCCGCTGGTCGCCGCCGCCGAGCAGTCGCCCTTCGCCGAGGTCGTGGACCTCACGCCGTACTTCTGCCAGGACGGCACGTGCCCCGCAGTCGTCGGCGGCGTCCTCGTCTACCACCTCGACCAGCACCTCACGATGACCTACATGACGACGCTCGAGCCCATGCTCGACGACGCAGTCAGCGCCCTGCCGGCGAGCTGACCCAGCCCGACCCGCACCGGGCCACGGTGCCGCGCCACGCTGCCCGACACTCGGCAGATGCGCGTGGCGAGCCGCTCGTTGATCTGGTCCGGCCCGCCGCCGCCGGCGTGATGTGTGCACTGGTCGTCCGACGCCGACCCGGCGCCGAGCTGGCACAGATCCTGGCCACGGACCGCGAGTGGGAGCGCACCGAGAAGCCGACCCTGCTCGCGTTCGGCGACGAGGTCTGGGACTGGGGCTGCAGCGACCTCTATTACTGCCCGCTGAGCACGGAGGTCGAGTGCCCACGGCGCAGCGGGTTCGGGACGTGCTGCGCGGCACCGAAGGACCGTCTCCCCGTACGACGTTTCTGCCCGAGGCGCCGTGGCGCGGGCCGTGGCGCCAGAGGTCAGTACGCGCCGGAACCGGTGACGACCGCGCGACCGGTCTTCCAGAGGATCAGCAGGTCCATGGTCACGGACCAGTTGTCCACGTAGCGCAGGTCGAGGCGGACGGACTCGTCCCAGTCGAGGTCCGAGCGGCCGCTGACCTGCCACAGGCCCGTGAGGCCGGGCTTGACCCGCAGGCGCCGGTGCACCTCGTCCTCGTACTCGCGGACCTCGGACTCCAGCGGCGGGCGGGGGCCGACGAGCGACATGTCCCCGCGGACGACGTTCCAGAGCTGCGGGAGCTCGTCGAGCGAGTACTTGCGCAGGAAGCGCCCCACCGGGGTGACCCGCGGGTCGCTGCGCATCTTGAAGAGCAGGCCTGCACCCTCGTCCTCGGCAAGCAGCTCACCGCGGCGGGCGTCGGCGTCCATGAACATGGTGCGCAGCTTGAACATCGTGAACTTCTTGCCGTCGACGCCGATGCGCGTCTGGCGGAAGAACGCGGGACCGCGCGACGTCGTCCGGATGGCCAGCGCCGCGAGCCCGAGGAACGGGAGGACGACGACGAGGCCGATGCTCGCGAGCGTGACGTCGATGACCGACTTGGCGACGAGCCGACGCCGCGGGGAGTCGACCTCGACCTCGAGCAGCGACAGTCCCGCGGTCGGGCGGACTGTCAGACGCGGTCCGGCGACCTCGATGATGTCGGGGGCGACAACCATCTGCGCACCGGCCCGGCCGAGGGCCCAGGAGAGCCTGCGCAGCGCGCTGCCGCTCAGCGTCGATCCGGTGACGATGACGACCTCGGCGGCGCGGTCCGCGACCACCTGCACGACGTCTGCGGTGCCACCGACGACGGGGACGCCGTCGAGAGCGACCGGTCCGTCGAGGGACGGGAGGCACACGCCGTCCACGCGGTAGCCGTGGTGCGGCGCAGCGGTCAGGTCAGAGATCAGGTGGCGGGCCGACTCGGCATCGCCCAGGACGATCGTGCTCCGCATCGCCACGCCCTCGCGACGACCGTGGTGCAGGCGACGACGGTGCAGGTGGCGGGCCAGGCAGGCGAGCGCGGCGACGACGGGCACACCCACGACGACCAGCAGGCGCGGCACCGCGATCTCGAGCAGGAAGCCCATGGCCATGAGCACGGCGGCCATCAGTGCAGCGGAGCGAAGGACGGCCTGGAACTCCCGCGGGCCGTCTCCCAGGATCTCCTGGCGGTATCCCTGCGACGCCGCGATGCCACCCACGAACGCAGCCGTGCCGGCCACCGAGAGGAGCAGCGCGGGGACGAGCGCGAACGACGGCGTCAGGATCGCCATCGCGACGCCGAAGGCGACCGCGGTGTCGATCGCGCCGCTGACCGCGGCATATCGGTGACCGACGGAGCGCCACGACAGCGCGCGCAGCGTCGCGTCGGCGTTCAACGGGGTCCGGCGGAGCTCGAACGGCTGGCGGGAGGCCCAGGAGCGGCGCGGCTCGACGGCGTCGGAACGGCGTTCGAAGGAGTCGCCCGACCACTCGACGCCACGATCGGCGGTCAGAGTCATGGTTCCTCCGGAAGTCGGACACGGGTCAAGGACTTCCCGAAGGCTATAGGTCCCGGTCTGTACCCATCAGTACCTTGTGTCCGATTTCACCCCATTAAGGGCTGTTTCACCCACGGATGAGTGACCTCCAGGCGAACGGCCGGAGTCAGCCCTTGGTGTGGAACCGCAGCTGCGCAGCCTCGAGGCCGTCGACGACGACCGCCTCGACCGCGTCGGCAGCCCGGTCCAGCAGCCACGGGAGCTCCTTGAGCTCGACCTTGGCGAAGTCCCGCAGCACGTAGTCGGCCGCGTCCATCCGACCGGGCGGTCGCCCGACCCCGACCCGGACGCGGACGTAGTCCTTGCTGCCCAGGGCCTTGCTCGTGTCGCGCAGACCGTTGTGGCCGCCCTCACCGCCGCCGCGCTTGAGCCGCACGTCCGCGAACGGGATGTCGAGCTCGTCGTGCACCAGGATCGTCCGCTCGAGCGGCACGTCGTAGTACTTCGCGAGCGCCGACACCGGTCCGCCCGACACGTTCATATAGGTGGTCGGCTTCGCGAGCACGACCCGCGGCCCCGGGACGCCGCCCGGCAGCACGCCCAGGCGCGCCTCGGCGACTGCCGCCTGCGGCCGTCGCGACAGGAGGCCGCTCTTCGAGCCGAACGTGGCGCCGGTGCGTCTGGCCAGCTCGTCCAGGACCATGTGGCCCACGTTGTGCCGGTTGCCGGCGTACTGGGCGCCGGGGTTGCCCAGGCCCACGACCAGCCACGGTCCGTCGGTCATGTCGCCTCCTTCGGGCACGTACAGAGCACGACGCCCGGCACCGTCAGGAACGGTACCGGGCGTCGGACGGTGCTACTGGAAGGCTCAGGCCTCGGCTGCGGCGGCCGCCGCGGCCGACTGCGACGCAGCGATCTCCGACGCGGCAGCCTCGGCGGCCAGGTCGTCGGCGGACGCGTGCGGGACGCTGATGGCGACGACGGTCAGGTCCGGGTCGCTGAGCAGCGTGGAGCCCGCAGGCAGCACGATCTCGCCGGCCGTGACGGAGGAACCGCCGGCCAGGCCCTCGATCGAGACCTCGATCTCGTTGGGCAGGTGCGTGGCCTCGGCCTCGAGCGACAGGGTCTGGGTCTCGACGACGTGGATGGTTCCGGGGGCGGACTCGCCGACGACCGTCACGGGGATGTCGACGGTGACCTTCTCGCCGCGCTTCACGATGAGCAGGTCGACGTGCTCGATGGTGTTCTTGACGACGTCGCGCTGGACGTCCTTCGTGATCGCCAGCGTGGTCTTGCCGTCGAGCTCGATGGCGAACAGGGCGTTGGCCTGCTTGACCGCGAGCATCGTCTGGTGGCCCGGGAGGGCGACGTGCAGCGGGTCCGAGCCGTGCCCGTACAGAACGGCGGGAACCTGGTCGGCACGACGCAGGCGGCGCGCGGCGCCCTTGCCGAACTCGGTGCGGGTGGTGGCGACGAGCTTGATCTCAGACACATGGACTCCCGGAGATACGGCGCCCGCGCAGTGTCGCGGGCGGTTCGACGAAGCTGAGGCGTCGTGCAGCACGACGCGAGACAAGACAGAGGTGGTGGCCTCGACGCGGGACGCAGGACGGGCACGCGGAGGCGGCTCGCCCAGTCGATCACGGAGCTCAGGGGCCGTTCCAGTGGGCGACGCTCAGAATGAGAACTGAGCGCCGATCCGGTCGACCGTCCTTCGTCCCTCGCCGAGGCAACCTGAAGAGCCTACCCGAGAGAGCAGGGTGCTCCCAACCCCCTGGTCAGGTGCGGTCGGCGCCGGGCGGGACCTCGTCGTCGGCCCACGTCCATCGGATGGTCACCGACGCGGCGACCTCGACGACGCCGGACTCGACCGGGACGGACATCACGGCCGAGACGCCACCGCGCGGGCGGAACGCCGGCGACAGCTCGGCCCCGCCCTCCTGGATCCACTGCACCTCACCGAGCCGCCGTCCGGAGAGCCTCGCCCAGTCGTCGCCCCGGGCGACGGCGTCCGCCCAGGCGACCTCGCGCGCGCGAGACTCGGCCTGGGCCGGGTCGCTGACGCCGAACGTGATGCCGTCCATCCGGGCGGACTCGCCTCCGGCGCCGACGGCAGCGCCCACGACTGCGCCCGCCGACGCGACATCGGTGAGCGTGACCCGCAGCCCGAGACGGGCCACGACCCGGGACGACCCGAGCGCGGACCCGTCCGTCCACGTGCTCGACTGGGTGGTCTGCATCGCGCGGTCGTCGACACCCGCCTCGCGCAGCACCGTGCACATCCGGTCGATGCACTGGCCGGCCAGCACGAGGGCTCGCTCGGCATCGGCGGACCGGGCCTCCGCGCCGAGGGACGCGACAGCCACGTCGGGATCGACCTCGACCGAACCGCTGCCGGTCACCGTGACCCCGCCACGCGGTCCCCGGGACCGGTGCTCGTCGCCCATCGGGACCGTCAGGCCTGGCCGTCGAACAGCGACGTGACCGAGCCGTCGTCGAAGACCTCGCGGATCGCGCGTGCGATGAGCGGGGCGATCGACAGGACCGTCAGCTTCGGGAACCGGCGCTCGTCGGCGATCGGCAGCGTGTCGGTGATGACGACCTCGCGTGCGCCACAACCCTGCAGACGCTCGGCGGCCGGCTCGGAGAGCACACCGTGCGTCGCCGCGACGATGACGTCCTTGGCGCCTGCCTCGAGAATCACGCGGACGGCGCCGGCGATCGTGCCCGCCGTGTCGATCAGGTCGTCGACGAGCACGCAGCTGCGGCCCTCGACGTCACCGACGACCCGGTTGGCCACGGTCTTGTTGGCGCTGCGGATGTCGCGCGTCTTGTGGACGAAGGCCAGCGGCCCGCCGCCCAGCTTCGCGGCCCACTGCTCGGCGACGCGGATGCGGCCGGCGTCGGGCGAGACGACCGTGACGTTCGAGGTGTCCACCCGGCTGCGCACGTAGTCCGTGAGGATCGGCATGGCCCACAGGTGGTCGACCGGACCGTCGAAGAAGCCCTGGATCTGCGCGGCGTGCAGGTCGACGCTCATGAGCCGGTCGGCGCCGGCCGTCTTGAACAGGTCCGCCATGAGCCGCGCGGAGATCGGCTCGCGGCCGCGGTGCTTCTTGTCCTGGCGCGCGTACCCGTAGAACGGTGCGACGACGGTGATCGTCTTGGCGGACGCGCGCTTCAGGGCGTCGACCATGAGCAGCTGCTCCATGATCCACGTGTTGATCGGAGAGGCGTGCGACTGGAGGACGAACGTGTCCGCACCTCGCACCGACTCGCCGAACCGCGTGTAGATCTCACCGTTGGCGAACTCGTACGCCGTGGTCGGCAGCAGCTCGATGCCCAGGTGGGTGGCCACGTTGTTGGCCAGGTCGGTGTGCGCGCGTCCGGAGACGAGCACCAGACGCTTCTCACCGTCCGAGGAGATGATCCCGGTCATCGTGCGGAGTCCTTCGCGTCGGTGGGTCGTTCGGAGGGCACAGAGGGCGGCGATGCGGGCGGTGCGGCTGCGGCGGCGCGACCGAGCTCGGCGCGAGCCTGCGGGGAGAGGTCTTCGTCGCGCGGTCGGACGACCGCACGGGCGGACGGGGTTCCGGCACGCGACCGAGCGACCCAGCCCTCGATGTTGCGCTGCGCACCCGCGCTGACGCCCAGCGCCCCGGAGGGCACGTCGCGACGGATGACGCTGCCGGCGCCCGTGTAGGCGCCGTCACCGATCGTGACCGGCGCGACGAACATGTTGTCCGCGCCCGTGCGGGCGTAGGAGCCGATCGTCGTGCGGTGCTTGTTGACGCCGTCGTAGTTGACGGTCACCGAGGCGGCACCGATGTTGGTGTGGTCACCGATCGTCGCGTCCCCCACGTAGGAGAGGTGCGGGACCTTCGAGCCGGTACCGATCTGCGCGTTCTTCGTCTCGACGAAGGTGCCGATCTTGCCCTCGTCGCCGAGGACGGTGCCCGGGCGCAGGTAGGCGAACGGTCCGACGCTCGCGTCCGCGCCGATGACGGCCAGCGTGCCGTGCGTGCGCACGACGCTCGAGCGCGGGCCCACCTCGACGTCGGTCAGGGTGGTGTCAGGGCCGACCGTCGCGCCCTCGCGGACCACGGTCGCACCGTGCAGCTGCGTGCCCGGCAGGAGCGTGACGTCGCGCTCGAGCTCCACGTCGACGTCCACCCAGGTCGTCGCAGGGTCGACCACGGTCACGCCCTCGCGCATCCAGTCCTCGAGGATCCGGCGGTTCATCTCTGCGCGCAGGACGGCCAGCTGGACGCGGTCGTTGACGCCCTCGACCAGGATCGGGTCGTCGGTGCGCAGCGCGCGGACATGACCGCCGTCGGTGCGCGCGATCGCGAGCACGTCGGTCAGGTAGACCTCGCCCTGCGCGTTGTCTCGGCCCAGCCGGCCGAGCGCACCACGCAGCACGTCGGCGTCGAACACGTAGATGCTCGAGTTGATCTCGGTGATCTCACGCTGCTCGTCGGTCGCGTCCTTCTCCTCGACGATGCCGAGCACGTCACCCGTGCCGGGCTCGCGCAGGATGCGGCCGTAGCCCGTCGGGTCGGACACCTCGGTGGTGAGCACCGTGACGACGTTGCCGTCGGCGTGGTGGGCCTCGAGCAGCTCGTGCAGCGTCGCGGCGTCGAGCAGGGGCACGTCGCCCGCGATCACGACGACAGCTCCGGTGACCTGTGCGTGGGTCGCCGAACCGATCGTGCCGTCGCCGGCCGCGCTCGCCTGTGCGTTGGCGTCCAGCCCGGTCATCGCGACCTGGACCGCGCGGCCCGTCCCGGGGGTCTCGTCCTGGTCGGCGAGCAGCGCCTGGGGGTCGGTCTCCCTGACGTGGGCGGCGACGAGCTCGCGCTCGTGCCGGACGACGACGAGCACCCGACCCGGGTCCAGCGCGCGTGCCGTGGCAAGTGCGTGACCGAGCATGCTGCGACCGGCCAGAGTGTGCAGAACCTTGGGAGTCGCCGAGCGCATCCGGGTTCCTTCACCTGCGGCGAGGACGACGACGGCGGCCGGGCGGGGGAAAGTCACCTGGAAGGGCTCCTCGCGGATCTGCCCGAGAGCTCGGGCGGTGGATCTCGTGCGCAACCCGGAGTCTACCGTCGCGCCGGGGCGGGTCCCGCCGCGCCCGTTCACGCTCCGACGGCGCGGTGAGCCTCCACCGCTCGGTGCACGCTGCCGTGGACCCGGTCCGCGCCGAGCCTGTCCAGCACCCCGTCGCGCTCCAGGGTCTCGCGGACCGCAGGCTTGACGCGTGCCAGGCGCACCGTGAGGCCCTGGTCGTCGGCCAGGTCGAGGATGGCGTGCACGACCCCGGCACCCTGGGAGTCCACGATCGCGATCGCACCGCAGTCGATGATGATCGCGCTCAGGCCCGGGTTCTGCGCCGCGACCTCGCGGACCCGGTCCTCGAGCGCGTCGGCGGTCGCGAAGAACAGCCCGCCGTCGATGCGGATGACCGCGAGGTCGGGCTCGGGCACGTCGTCGGGGTACTCGTCGGCCTCCCGGAACACCTGCGTGCCCGGCTCGCGGGCCATCAGCGGCAGCGACGGCCGCGTGGCGACCGAGACGAGCCACAGCAGTGACAGGCCGATCCCGATCAGCACGCCGGCGAGCACCCCGACGACGAGGGTGCTGACGAGCGCCGCGATCGCGATCCAGAAGTCGAACCGGTGCACCCGGTACAGCCTGCGCAGGCCGGCCACGTCCATCATCCCCATGACGACGGCCTCGATGATTATCGCCGCGAGCACCGCGGTCGGCAGGCCAGAGAACAAGGGGGCGAGCAACAGCAGCGTGAGGATGACCATGACGCCGGACGTCAGCGACGCGAGCGGCGACCGCGCGCCCGTGCGGTCGTTCAGCGAGCTCGCCGACAGGCTCGTCGAGACCGGCATGCCCTGGAGCACACCGGCGCCGATGTTGGCGGCGCCCTGCGCGAACGACTCCTGGTTGATGTCGACCCGGTAGCGGTGCCGGGCGGCGAACGTGCGGGCATCGCCCGCCGTCTGCGAGAAGCCGATCATCACGAGCGCGACCGAGGCCAGCACGACCGTCGCGACGTGGTCGACGAGCACGGAGGGATCGGGCACGACGACCGACGGCAGTCCCCTCGGCACGTCGCCGACCAGGGCGACCCCCCGCTCTCCCAGGTCGAGCAACCAGTTCGCGAGCAGCCCGCCGACGACCAGGACGAGGGCGCCTGGGACCTTGGGCGCGACGCGACGCAGGCCGAACACGGTCACGAGCGCGGTCACCCCGACCACCGCGGTCGCCGTGTTCAGCTCACCGAGCGTGCCCAGCCACGAGACGAGCTCCTGCGGAGGCGTGTCGCCGGACGCACTCGTGCCGGTGATCTTCGGCAGCTCGCCGATGACGACGTCGATCGCGGCACCGAACAGGAACCCCGTCACCACCGCGCGCGAGAGGAACTGGGCGATCCAGCCCATCCGCGCGACCGCGAGCAGGACGAACACCAGGCCGGACACGAGCGTGATCCCGGCGACGAAGGTCGCCACGTCGTCGCCCACGATCCCTGCCGCCAGCACCGCGCTCGCGGCGACGGCGGCGAGCCCAGAACTCGGGCCTGTCGAGATCTGCTTGCTGGTGCCGAAGATCGCGTAGAGGATCGCGCCGGCCGCGGCCGCGTAGAGGCCGTTCTGCAACGGGATCCCTGCGATGCCCGCGTAGCCCAGGTTCTTGGGCACGATCAGCGCGGCGACCGCGACACCCGCGGCGACGTCGGCCCGGAGCCAGGAGCGGTCGTAGGTGCGCATCGCGCCGATGATCGGGACGTGGTCGGCCCACCTGCTCATCGTCGGTCCGTCCCCTCGGCAACCAGCGTCGCCCGCGGCGTCTCTGCCACTGCCACCCCCTGATCGTGCTCGGAAAACGCACGCTAGCAGGGACGACGCCGGCCACGACCTAGCGCGCTGAGGGACAGCCCGCGCAGCCCGGCGAACGCTCGCCCGTCCCACAGCCGGAGCAGTCCGTGGAGAACACGACGACGAGGCCCACGGCCCGGGCGTGCTCGAGCGCCGCGGAGACTACGCCGACGGGGAGCTGCAGGCGTTCGGCGACCCGCTCGGGGCGCAGCCCCCGGTCCGTCTCGCGCAGGATCTCCGCCAGCCCGCTCACAGGAGCCTGCCCACCTGGAAGACGAGGACCGCCAGCACCCAG
The DNA here is from genome assembly GCF_056400865.1 of Cellulomonas sp. P4_H4. NCBI lineage: Bacteria > Bacillati > Actinomycetota > Actinomycetes > Micrococcales > Cellulomonadaceae > Cellulomonas > Cellulomonas sp. P4_H4. The sequence continues at coordinate 527,432 of NZ_JBFUKL010000002.1, read as the reverse complement.
GCCAGTGCGAGCTGAGCGCCCACGGCCGCTCCCGTCCAGCGCCAGCCGTACAGCCGCGCCTGCTCCGCGAGGGTCGCCAGGCACGGGGTGTACGCGAGCACGAAGACCATGAACGCCAGCGCGGCCGGACCGGGTGCCCCCCCGGAGGTTCGCTCGAACGTCGACCGCAGCTCGGCTCCGAGGTCACCGGGGTCCGACCCGTCCGTCGGCTCCGCGACGGCGTAGGTCTGGGCCATCGACCCCACCACGACCTCCTTGGCGACGAATCCCGTCATCAGGGCGGCGGAGGCGTGCCAGTCGGCGAAGCCGGCGGGCCCGAAGGCTGGCGCGACGCTCGCTGCCACGCGCCCGTAGAGGCTGTCCTCCACGGGGACGTCGGCCAGGGCGTGGCCCGGGACCACCGGAACCGCCATGAGGACCCAGACGACCGAGAGCGTCGCGACGATGATCGTGCCCGCCTTCGTGACGAACGCCCGCACCCGTACCCAGGTCGAGGCCGCGATCGCTCGCAGCCGGAGGCGCTGGTAGGCGGGCAGCGCCAGGACGAACGGCTCGCGCTCGACGTCGCGGAACGCGGTGAGCCGGAGCAGGGCGCCGACCCCGACCACGAGCACCGCCGAGCCGACGTACATGGCGAGGACCGCGAGGCCGGCGTCTTGAGGGAAGAACACGGACGCGAGCAGCAGGTACACCGTGAGCCGGGCCGTGCACGAGGTCAGCGGCACGAGAAGTCCGGTCAGGAGACGCTGTCGCGCGTGCGGGAGCACCCGGGTCGCCGCGAGCGCAGGCACGTTGCACCCGAAGCCGACGACGAGCGGGAGCACCGCCCGGCCCTCCAGGCCCAGGGCGCGCATCGCCCGGTCAGCGGCGAAGGCCGCTCGCGCGAGGTAGCCCGAGTCCTCGAGCAGCGCCACCGCGACGAACATCAGCGCCATCAGCGGGACGAAGGACGCGACCGTGGCGACGCCCGCCAGCACGCCGTCGACGAGGAACGAGCTGACCCAGTCCGGGGCCCAGCCGAGGGCGCGGGCCAACGCGGGTCCGAACCAGCCGTTGATCGCCGTGTCGACGGCGCCCATCAGCGGCGCAGCAGCCGAGGTGACCAGCTGGAACAGGGCCCACATCACCGCGAGCAGCACCGGGAGCCCGACCCACGGTCGGAGCAGCACCTCGTCGACGCGGTCGGACCGCGTACGTGTGGCAGGGGTCGCCGGTCGGTCGAGCCCCGCCTGCCGGCTGACGTCCAGGACCCACGCGAAGAGGCTCTCGGCGTCGTGCATCGCCTCGCCGACCACCGCGGGCACGGCCGCCCTCGGCAGCGTGACCAGCGCGGCCCCGACGGCCTCGGCGAGCGCGGGGGCGCCGTCGCCGCTCCTCGGGTCGACACCGACCACGGGCAGGCCGAGGGCCGACGACAACCGGCCCGCGTCGACCTCGATGCCACGCGTTCTGGCGACGTCACGCATCGTCAGCGCGACGAGGGTCGGCATGCCTGCACGGGCGATCTGGCCCACCAGGTACAGCGAACGGGCCACGGCCGTCGCGTCGACGAGCACGATCGCGAGCGTGACGTCGCCGTGCACGGACGTCACGGCGTCGGCGGTCACCTGCTCGTCGGGCGTGCGCGCGAGCAACGAGTACGCGCCGGGCAGGTCGAGCACCCCGACTCCCGCGTCGCGCCAGTCGCCGGACGCGAGCTCGACGGTCGTCCCCGGGGCGTTCACGACGCGCTGCCGGGCACCGGTGATGCGGTTGAACAGCGTCGACTTGCCGACGTTCGGACTGCCCACGAGAGCGACCGTCGCTCGGCTGGTCTGCAGCGTCGGGGTACCCGTGTCGTGGCAGCTCACCGGAGGACCTCGACCCGGATGCCCCCGCAGGTCCGCTGGTCGAGCGCGAACCGCTCGGCGCCGACCGCGACGACCCGTCCCTGGGAGCGGACGTCGTGGGTCACCTCGACCAGGGCACCCGGTCGCAGCCCCAGCTCGCTGAGCCGCAGGCCCGAGCGGACGTCGACGTCGACGTCGACGATGCGGACCATGGCCCGGCGGCTGCAGGTTGCGAGGTCCACCCTTCGCACCCTAGGAGTGAGGGTTGCCTACCCTCAGGGCCAAAGGTCCCGGGTGCGCCACCATCCCGACCTCCCTGCCGGTCTGAACACATGTCCACATCGGTAGCGGGCGGCGCGCGCAGTGGTCACAGCTAGGTCAGCCGACCCAACCGGCGAAGGCCCGCCGCGATCCACGGCGGGCCTTCGGGTCGGAACATGCAGCGACGTCAGATGCGGCGGCGACCGATGCCACGCCCCGGCGTCACGGCCGCGGCAACCACAGCAGTTTTCGCGATCGGTGCAGGCCCAGGAGACGAGACCACGGCAGCGACAGCGGCCGTCTTGGCAACCGGATGGCCGATGACCCCGACCCGTCCGACACGTGCAGGGCGAAGCGGCATGTCAGGCTCCTTCGATGAGTGCTTCGTCGGCAGCGATCGAGGCGATGATCGCCTGGATCGGGATACGTCCGTCGGCGATCAGCTGACCGCCGGCGCGACGTGCAGCGGACGCGAACGGCGCCGCCCACAGGTTCTCGTAGATCAGGACGCCCGCGACGCTGCCCGGGTCCATGGCCGCGGCCAGGTTCTCGACATCCTCAGCCGCGAGGAGCTCGGCAAGCTCGGCCTCGATGGCCTCCAGCTCGCCGAGCTCAGGGATGTCCGACAGCTCAGCAGCGTCGACCGACCCGTCCTCGTTCTTCGTCAGGATCAGCACGTCGATCACGCGGATCGTGCCGGCCTCCACGAGTGCGAGCAGCTCCTCGACCATCTCTCCGGTGAAGTTCTGCGCCCCCGCCGGGAACTCGACGACGACATAGTCCACGGGGCCCAGCTCGTCCAGCGACGTCTCAGTCATCGTGCGTTCCTCCGAGTGGATGGCGGTGCCCTGACCAGGGCAGACAGTGCAGATTGCGCACCCACACCATGGCACGCCGACCTCGCCCACGACCAGAGATTCGACACATCGTCTAGCCGAACGCGCATGGACCGACGTGGGCCGGTCAGTCCGAGAGCGCGCCGCCCTCGGCGAGCGCTGATGCCCTCGAGGCGGGCGTCAGCGAGTCGGAGCTGACGGTCCATCTACTCGACGAGCTGGTCCCCTCGGCGTCTCGCGAAGCACTCCCAGCTCCAGCCCAGCTCCGCCCCCAGGATTCGAACCTGGACTGCACGGCTCCAAAGGCCGGCGTGCTGCCGTTACACCAGGGCGGACCGGCGGGCTGAGCCGCCAGGGGCAAGTCTGCCAGGACGCAGAGACCGGATTTTGCACCACTGCCCAGGGATCTGACGGCGGACCGGCATGATGGGCGCGTGGCCACCGACCCCAAGCGCGCATCCCGACCTCGCATGACGGGGACGCAGCGCCGAGCACAGCTGCTCGACGTGTCGCGACGCCTGTTCGCCGAGAAGGGCTTCGACGGCACGAGCGTCGAGGAGATCGCCGCGCGCGCGCAGGTGTCCAAGCCGGTCGTGTACGAGCACTTCGGCGGCAAGGAGGGCGTCTACGCCGTCGTCGTCGACCGCGAGATCCAGGCCTTGACCCGCGCGCTCAGCGGACCACTCGAGGAGGGCGGCCACCCCAAGGCGCTCGTCGAGCGGACCACGCTGGCGCTGCTCGGGTACATCGAGACCTCCGAGGACGGGTTCCGGATCCTCGTGCGCGACTCCCCCGTGGCCCAGGCGACCGGGACGTTCTCCAGCCTCATCGGCGACGTGGCCACCCAGGTGGAGCACCTGCTGGCGGACCAGTTCAAGAAGCAGGGCCAGGACCCGAAGACCGCCCCGATGTACGCGCAGATGCTCGTCGGGATGGTCGCCCTGACCGGGCAGTGGTGGCTCGACGCTCGACGGCCCAGCAAGAACCAGGTCGCCGCTCACCTGGTCAACCTCGCCTGGAACGGGTTGTCCGGGCTGGAGCGGCGGCCGGAGCTGACACGACCTTCTGTCGACGTCGAGTAATCTCGCCGTATGGCTCTCCCGGATCGCGACGGCGCACGGGACGAGGTCGACAAGATCGTCCTCGCCTGGCAGCGCGAGCGGCCCGACCTGGACGTCCGGCCGCTCACGGTGCTGTCGCGCGTCAGCCGCCTCGCCCGCCACCTCGACCTGGCGCGCCGCTCCGCGTTCGAGCGGCACGACCTGGAGACGTGGGAGTTCGACGTTCTGTCGGCGCTACGCCGCGCAGGCTCCCCGTACCAGCTCTCCCCCGGTGCGCTGCTGACCCAGACCCTGGTCACGAGCGGAACCATGACCAACCGCATCGACCGGCTCGCCGAGCACGGGCTGGTCCACCGGCTGCCCGCGCCGGACGACCGCCGCGGCGTGCTCGTGCAGCTCACTCCTGCCGGTCTCGCGCGGGTCGACGCCGCGTTCGCCGACCTGCTCGACGTCGAGCGCGGCCTGCTCGGCGAGCTCGGCGAGAGTGACCGCGAACAGCTCGCGGCGCTCCTGCGCGAGGTCGTCGCCCCGTTCGACGCGTCTTGACGTCCTTCCGCTCTGCGACACGAGGGCTCCTTCTTGCTGCCGTCCTGCTCTATGCGCTGAACCTGCGCGCGCCGATCACGGCGCTCGCTCCCGTGGTGGACGACGTCCGTTCGGCGCTCGGCCTGTCCGCGGCCGGCGTCGGCCTGCTGACCGGGATCCCTGTGCTCTGCTTCGCGCTCCTCACGCCCCTCATGGCCGTGCTGCTCGGGCGGCTGGGGACGTCGCGCGTGGTGTTCGTGTCGCTCGTGACGGTGCTCGTCGGGACGCTCCTGCGCTCCTCCGGCGGGTTCGCGACCGCGCTGGCCGGGACGGTCCTCATCGGCGTCGCGATCACCGCCGGGAACGTCGCGGTGCCCATCGTGATCGGGCGCGACTTCCCGTCCTCGGTCGCGCGGGTCACCGGGCTGTACACCGCCGCCCTGAACGGCGGATCGGTGCTCACCACCGTGTTCACCGCACCGTTGGCGGCGGTCATCGGCTGGCGCTGGGCGCTCGCCTCGTGGGGCCTGATGGCGGTGGTCGCGCTCGTCGTGTGGCAGCGCGCGTATCCCCTCCGGGGCGCCGCGGCGGCTCCCGTGCTCGCCGCGTCGGGCGGCTCGGTCTGGCGCCTGCCCGTCACCTGGTTCCTCGCGGTCGCCTTCGCCGGGCAGGCCTTCGGGTACTACGCCGTGAGCGCCTGGCTGCCCTCGATCCTGCACGACACGCTCGGCCTGGCCCCGACCGGCGCGGGCGGTGCCGCCGCGCTCTTCCAGCTGTTCGGGATGGTCGGCGGTGTAGCCGTCCCTCTCCTGCTCGCCCGACGCCTGCCGCTGCCGTTCGTGTCCCTCGGGATCGCCGTGGGCTGGCTCGCGCTGCCGCTCGGTCTGCTCTTCGCGCCCTCGCTCTGGGCGCTCTGGTGCACCTGCGCCGGCGTCGCGCAGGGTGGGAACTTCACCGTGATCTTCACGGTGATCGCGTCGTCGTCGCACTCGCAGGCCGCGGCACGGCGGATGTCGGCGACCGTGCAGTCGATCGGGTACACCGCCGGGGCGGTCGGGCCGTCGGTGCTCGGGGCCGTGCACACCGCGTCCGGCGGATGGTCCGCACCGTTGACGGTCGTGCTGGGCGTGATGGTGTCGATGGCGTGCGCGTCGGGGCTGGCGCTGCGCAGCGTGCGGGCCCGCTAGGCCGTCCGGGGCATCACGGATCTGCCCGGGCGTTCCGGTGGGTACAGTGCGCGCGCGGGCCTGCCAGCCTGGCCACCGACGCTCTGAGAACGACGAAGACTCGAGGAACGAGGGCACGTGATGATTGCCGCGATCGACCCGTACAGCCAGACCGAACCGTCCGCAGGCCTTGCGGCCGGCGCGTTCATCGGGTTCGCGGTCTTCTATGCGGCGGCGCTCGCGTTCGGCGTCTACTGCTACGTCCGCATCGCCCGCAAGGCGGGCTACTCCGGCTGGTACGCGGCACTCCTGTTCGTGCCGGTGGCCAACCTCGTCGTCATGCTGATGTTCGTGTTCAAGGAGTGGCCCATCGAGGCCGAGCTCCGCATGCTGCGGTCCGGCGGGTACGGCGGGCACCCTGGGTTCGCTGCGCCCACGGCCGCGTACCCCTCGCCCTACCCGTACCCCGAGGCGTCCCCGTACGGGCAGCCGTGGGGGCAGGCGCCCCAGCAGCCCGGCGGCTACCCGCCTGCCGGCCCGGGTCCGCAGACGCCCGGCAACCCCTGGACCGGGCAGCAGCAGGCCTGAGGCTCAGCCGACGATCTCTGCGGCATCCATCCACGCCGACTCGAGCTCGTCCTTCTCGACCGCGAGCGCACGAAGCTCCGCGTCGAGCGCGAGGACGGCCTGGTGGTCGGTCGCCTGCTCCGACATCTTCAGATGCAGCGCCGACTCCTGGTCGGCGATCCGCGAGAGCCGACGCTCGATGCGGGCGATCTCCTTGCGTGCCGTGCGGAGCTCCGCCTCGGTCGGGGCGGGCGCGTCGGGCGTCGGCGCAGGGGCCGCGCCGCCCTCGGCGGCTGCGTCGACGCGGGCGGTCGGGCGGGCGTCGAGCACCGAGGTGACCGAGCCGCCGGCGGCGATCGCGGCCCGGCGCAGCGTCAGGTACTGCTCGACACCGCCGGGCAGCTGGCGGAGCAGGCCGTCGCCGAGCAGGGCCATCTGCGTGTCGCAGACGCGCTCGAGCAGGTACCGGTCGTGCGAGACGACGATCAACGTGCCGGGCCAGCCGTCGAGCAGGTCCTCGAGGGCCGCGAGCGTGTCGGTGTCCAGGTCGTTGGTCGGCTCGTCGAGCAGGAGCACGTTGGGCTCGCCGACGAGGAGCCGGAGCAGCTGCAGCCGTCGCCGCTCGCCGCCCGACAGGTCACGCACGGGCGTGCTGGCACGCTCGCGGGTGAACCCGAGCCGCTCGACGAGCTGCGCCGCAGTGAGCTCCTTGCCGCCGACGACGACGGACCGCTTCTCCCGCTCGATCACCTCGAGGACCCGCAGGTGCGCGAGCTCGTCGAGGTCCTCGACGTCCTGGCGCAGCTCGGCGACCTGCACGGTCTTGCCTCGCTTCACGCGGCCGGTGGTCGGTTCCAGCCGACCGGACAGGAGCCGCAGGAGCGACGTCTTGCCGGCGCCGTTGACGCCCACCAGCCCGACGCGGTCGCCGGGGCCGAGCCGCCAGGTGACGTCGTGCAGGAGGACACGGTCGCCGTAGACGACCGACGCGTCCTCGATGTCGAGCACGTCCTTGCCCAGTCGGGCGGTGGCCATCCGCGTCAGCGAGAGCTGGTCGCGAGGCGGCGGCTCGTCGGCGATCAGCTCCGCCGCAGCATCGAGCCGGAACTTGGGCTTGGACGTCCGCGCGGGCGCACCGCGGCGGAGCCAGGCCAGCTCCTTGCGCAGCAGGTTCTGGCGCTTCTCCTCCACGGTCGACGCGTTCCTGGCCCGCTCGGCCCGCGCGAGCACGTAGGCCGCGTAGCCGCCCTCGTACTGGTCGACGCCGCCGTCGTGGACCTCCCAGGTGCGCGTGCAGACCGCGTCGAGGAACCAGCGGTCGTGCGTCACCACGACGAGTGCGCCCTGGCCACGCCCGAAGCGCGCGACCAGGTGCTCGGCGAGCCAGGCGACGCCCTCGACATCGAGGTGGTTGGTCGGCTCGTCGAGGACGAGGACCTCCTCGTCGCGCACGAGGAGTGCGGCGAGGGCGACCCGGCGCCGCTGCCCGCCGGACAGCATGTCGACCTCGGTGTCGAGCGACACGTCCGCGAGCAGCCCCGCGTGCACGGAGCGGATGCGCGAGTCGGCGGCCCACTCGTGCTCGTCGGCGGACCCGTGCACGACGTCCAGCACGGTGCGGCCGGGCGCGAGCTGGTCGCGCTGGTCGAGCACCGCGACCTGGACGCCACCGGCGCGGGTGACGCGACCGGAGTCGGCCGCCTGCTGACTCGACAGGACGCGCAGGAGCGTCGACTTGCCGGCGCCGTTGGGGCCGACGACGCCGATCCGGGCACCGTCGTCCAGCCCGAGGGAGACCTCGTCCAGCAGCGTCCGGGTGCCCAGCGTGAGCGTGACGCGGTCAGCGCCGAGTAGGTGAGCCATCGGCGTGAAGGCTACCCGCACCCGCACACAGGTCCTCGACGTGCAGCACCGCGGCCCGTTGCGGCAGGGCCCCGACCCGGACACGATCGGGGCATGCGACTCCTGGTGCTCGGTGGGACCCACTTCGTCGGTCGTGCGCTCGCCGAGGCCGGCCTGGCCCGCGGCGACGAGGTCACCACGCTCAATCGTGGAGTCTCCGGCTCGCAGGTGCCGGGCACGGAGGCTCTCGTCGCTGACAGGCTCGTGCGCGACGAGCTCACCCGGGTCCTGGACGGTCGCTCGTGGGACGCCGTGGTCGACACGTGGTCGAGCGACCCCGCCGTCGTCGAGACCAGTGCCGAGCTGCTGGCCGGGCGGGTCGGCCACTACGGGTACGTGTCGTCGGCGTCGGTGTACCGGTGGCCGATCCCGCGCGGCGCCGACGAGACGACACCGACCGTCGACGTGGACGCTGCCGAGGAGGGCGACTACGCCGCGAACAAGCGCGGCGGCGAGCTGGCCGTGCTGCGGCACCTGGACGGCCGGGCCCTGCTGGCCCGGGCCGGGCTGATCATCGGGCCGGCCGAGAACGTCGGGCGGCTGCCGTGGTGGCTGCGCCGCGTGGAACGTGGCGGGCGCGTGCCGGCCCCGGGTTCGCCGGACCAACCGTTGCAGCTGATCGACGCCCGCGATCTGGCGCGCTGGATGCTCGACTCCGCAGATCGCGGGCTCTCGGGGGCGTTCAACGCCCTCAGCCGACGGGGCAACGCGACGATGGGCCAGATCCTCGAGACGGCCCTGCAGGTGACCGGCAGCGACGCCGAGCTGGTCTGGACGACACCCGAGCAGATCGAGGCGGCGGGCGTCGAGCCGTGGACCGAGCTCCCCCTGTGGGCTCCCCCGACCGGCGAGCTCGCGGCGCTGCACGACATCGACGTGGACGCGAGCCACGCCGAGGGCCTCCGGTGCCGGCCGATCGCCGAGACCGTCGTGGACACGTGGGCCTGGATGCAGACGCCGTCCGCCTCCACGTCCACGCCTCCACGGGCGGCTGTCGGGCTCGACGCCGACGCGGAACGGCGCCTCCTTGCTCAGGCCGGCGTCTGACCCAGAAGGTCTCGGTTCAGCGGGCGAGGTAGGCGGCGAGCGTGTCGAAGATGCCCTGGAACCCCACCTCGCGCTGCGAGCCGTCCTCCAGGCCGTCGAAGAACGCCCCGTGCTCGGTGTAGGTCACCAGCGTCCCGCCCTCGACCGCCTCGAACTCCGTCGAGTTCAGCGACGTCGACAGGTGCGCGCCGTCCACCCACATGTCGTAGGTCGCGACGATGCGCTGCTGGTCGACGATGTCGGTGTAGGTCGCGACGTAGCGGCTCGTCGGGCCGCCGTGCCACTGACCGTCCTGGACCGCCCTGCCGCCGACGCGGAAGTCGTTCGTGTCCTCGGTCGCCGTGAAGCTCTCCTCGGCGCCGAACCACTGCGCGTGCTGCTCCGGGACGGCGAACGCGTCCCACACGCGGTCGAGCGGCGCGTCGAAGGTGCGTTCGACGACGAACATCGAGTGGGCGACGGTGCTGGCGGTGCTGGTCTTCGTGGACATGAGGTGCTCCTTGAGGGGTGGCCGAGGATCGGCGGGATGGACGTTCAGGGGGTCTCGGTGGCGGGTCCGGCCAGGAAGCTGCCCAGCCGGTCGAGTCGGCGCTCGGCGGGGAGACGCTGCCGGCCCATCCACTCCCCCGCGGGCGCAAGTGCGTCCGGGACGAGCTGGACCGTGCGGACCCTGCCGATCTTGTGGGAGGTCACGATCCCGGCCTCCTCGAGCACGGCGAGGTGCTGGTGGACCGCCGGGAGCGACATCTGGAACGGCTCGGCGAGCTGGCTGACCGACGTCGGTCCGCGGACGAGGCGCTCGACCATCGCCCGCCGGGTCGCGTCGGACAGGGCCCTGAAGACCTTGTCCAGATCGCTATTGTTAAGCATGTGCTTAAGTATTGTCGCCCGCGACGAGATGTCAAGAGGAAGGAACGAGGTCAGTCGGTCGAGCTGATGACCCGCGCACCGGCGACCGGGCCGGCGGCGGTCAGGACGCGGTCGGCGACGCCCGAGGCGGTGAACGCCGCGGCGAGCACGAGCGCGTGCTGGCGGCTGCGTGCGAGGGCGGCGACGGTCGGCCCGGAACCGGACACGACGACGCCGAGCGCCCCGGCGTCCTGCGCGACGGCCAGCGGCTCGGCCAGGCCGGGGTCCAGGGACAACGCGGCGAGCTGCAGGTCGTTGTGCAGGGCCGCACCGAGCGCGCGCGGGTCACCGGCGCGCAGGGCCTGCATGAGGGGGACGTCGTCCTCGGAGTCGGGCACCCGGGGTGCGTCGGTGATCTCGTCGAACGCGGCGTAGACGGCGGCGGTCGACAGGCCACGGTCCTGCACCGCGAACGCCCAGTGGAACTCGCCCCTGCTGAGCGCGGGCGTGAGCAGGTGCCCGCGACCGGTGCCGACCGCGGTGTGACCCGACAGAGCGAACGGCACGTCCGATCCCAGCTCGGCGGCCAGCTCGAGCAGGTCGTCCCGGCTGAGGCCCGTGCGCCACAGCAGGTCGCACGCGACGAGCGCGGCGGCCGCGTCTGCGGATCCGCCGGCCATGCCTCCAGCGACGGGCACGCCCTTGAACAGGTGCAGGTGGACGCCGTCGTCGATCCCGGCGCGCCTCCCGAGCAGCTCGGCAGCCCGGAGCGCGAGGTTCGAGGGGTCCGTCGGCACGAGCTCGGCCTGCGGTCCGCTGACCGTCAGCGTGCGGTCCTGCGCCGGCGTCGCGACGACCTCCTCGAACACCGACACCGCCTGGAACACGGTCGAGACCGGGTGGAAGCCGTCCCCCTCGCGTGGGCCGACGCGCAACGCCAGGTTGACCTTGCCCGGAGCGCGGACCTTGACCTCATGCTCGGGCAGCGGGGCCACGGGAGTCAGGGTCACGGCTCCAGCCTGCCAGGTTCGCCCGACGGCGCACGGTCGGAGGGGGCAGCCAGTGCGGATGCGATCCGGGCGAAGCCCGCGATGTCGACGACCTCTCCGCGTGCCTGCGGGTCGACTCCGGCCGCCTCGATCGCGGCGATGGCCGCCTCGGCGGACCCGGCGAGCACCGACAGCGCGGAGCGGAGCATCTTGCGGCGCTGCGCGAAGGCCGTGTCGACGACCGCGAACACCTCCTCGCGCGACGCGTCGGTCACGGGCGGCTCGCGCCTGTCGAACCGGACGAGGGCCGAGTCCACGTTGGGGGCCGGCCAGAAGACGGTCCGTCCGACGGTGGCGGTCCGGCGGGCCGACGCGTACCAGGCGGCCTTCGCTGACGGCACCCCGTAGGTGCGGCTCCCGGGCGGCGCCGCGAGCCGGTCGGCCACCTCGGCCTGGACCATCACCAGCACGCGTTCCAGAGAGTCGAACCGCTCGAGGAAGGTGAGCAGGACCGGTACCGAGACGTTGTAGGGCAGGTTCGCGACGAGGGCCGCCGGCGGCGGGCCGGGCAGGGTGCGCACCTCGAGGGCGTCGGACAGGACGATCGTCAGACGGTCGCGGCCGTCCGCGTCGCGCAGGACCACGGGCGCGTCGTCGGCAGCCTCGACCAGCGACAGCCCCGCGACGTGCGCCATCACCGTGCTCGGCAGCAGCCGGGCCAGCACCGGGTCGATCTCGACGGCGATGACGTCCGCGCCCGCCTCGAGCAGCCCCAGCGTCAGGGACCCCAGGCCGGGCCCGACTTCCACGACCCGGTCGCCCGCGACGACGTCGGCCTGCCGGACGATCTTGCGCACCGTCCCGCCGTCCAGGACGAAGTTCTGCCCGAGCTGCTTGGTGGGACGGATGCCCGCGCGGGCGGCGAGCTCACGGATCTCCGTGGGGCTCAACAGCTCGATGCTCGACATGCGCCCGAGCCTAGGCGAGTGCCGCCCCACCGCAGGCCATGGCCCGCGCGCACGCTCCGCGCGGCCGGGTCAGAACGCCGCGAGGCCCCCGTCCGGTCAGGACGGGGGCCTCGCGAAGGTCGTTCAGGGTCAGTCGCTCAGCTGAAGAGCCTCTTCCCGCAGACCGGCCACTGGCCGGCACCCGAGCGGTTGTAGAGCATCTTGGCTCGTGCGGTCTGCTCGTCGGGCGAAGCCTCCGACGGCAGTCCGGAGCCGCCCACACCGCGCCAGGTGCCCACGGAGAACTGGTAGAGCCCGTGGTACAGCCCGTTGCGCGAGACGATGGTGGGGTTGCCACCAGACTCGCAGGCGGCCAGGGCGGCCCAGTTGAGGGAGTCGGCGGACCCGCCGGCCGTGACGGGCGACCCGCCGGAGGACGCAGCGACCCGGACCGGACGCGCCTTGGTGCCGACGCCCACGACCTCGTCGACCGGCATCTGCGTGACCGCGTTGGACACCGGGACGCGTGCCGACTCGACACCGTCGATCGTGGTGACGTGGTCGACCGCGGTGCGCACGCCCGGGACACCGGCCGTGAGGATCGCCTTCTGGCCGACGTAGCGGGTCGCGTCGTTCTGCTGGATGGACGCGAACGGGACGGGGAAGGTCGTGGTGACGTCCTGCTCGACGACCCGGTTCACGACGACCTGGACGCGGCCGGCGTCGGCGTGCCGGACCGAGACGCGGTCGAGCGGCTGGAGAGTGACCTTGAGCTCGGAGAGCACGTCGGCGACGGTCGTGTCGGCGTCCGGGACGGCGAGCGTCTTGCCGTCGACCAGCACGTCGGCCGGACCGTCGACCGTGAGGTCGAGCGGCAGCTCGGCGCGGCCCGAGGACCGCGACGCGACGAGCGCGACGGACTCACCGCGGCCGGACAGGCTGTCCAGCGCGTCGTCCGCGGACAGGGCGGTCGTCCAGAGCTCGGTCTCCGCGCCGTCGACGAGGACGGTCACCTGGTGCGCGTGCCGCACGACGATGTCCGCACCTTCGGTGAGCGACCCGGACGCGCTCACGTCGTCGCGGTGACCGACGACGACGTCCTGCGCGTCGAGGAGACCCTCGACCGAGCCGGCGAACGTGGTGACCTCGATGACGTTCCCGTCGACGTCGAGCGTGACCGTCTTCTGGGCGTGGGCGAAGGCCGCTGTGCCGCCCGCGAGGACGAGGACCAGGGCGCCTGCCGCGATGGGAAGAGCACGGGTGCGAATCGACCGATGGCCCTTCGCGGGGGTGCCGTCGGAGGCTGTGCCGTCCGGGCCTGTGTGCTCGAGAGAGCTCTCGTGCGAGGTGTCGGAGGCGGCGTTGCCGCGCGCGAAGGGGTTCAGGGTCGAGAACTGCACGTGGCTCCAGCCGTCGAGGTGCCCGGGCACGGGGTGCAGGTCGTGCCGCGTGTGCGACACCCGCCGGTGAGCCCGGACTGCGACTCGTGCAGACGCCTGGAGGGAGGCGTCAACCGTCGGTCCCGGATCCCCGATCCGGCCGTCACGGCGGCCCATCGAGCACGGGCCCCGTCGGCTCCTCGATCACGGATGGCGGGCCCACATGGGCCACCGTCCAGCTAGAAGAGCGTCCCGACCGTAACCGTCTCGTGACCAAGTTGGCAAAATCCGTCGCCCGGAACACCTGTCCCGGCGGCCCCTCAGGCCGATGATCACGCGGATCTTCGGGCCATCCCTGCACGTCAGCGCGACGCAGACGCCGAACGGGGAGATCTCGTGAACATCGCTACCCGTGAACCGGGTGCGTCAGTACCAGCCCTTGGACTGGTGCGCGGCATAGGCGCCGCAGGGGTTGCCGTAGCGGGCCTCGATGTAGTTCAGGCCCCAGGTGATCTGGGTTGCCGGGTTGGTCTGCCAGTCGGCACCGACGGAGCCCATCTTCGAGCCCGGCAGGGCCTGCGGGATGCCGTACGCACCGGAGGACCTGTTGGCCGCGTTGACGCGCCAGCCGCTCTCCTTGTTCCAGAGCGTCAGGAGGCAGGCGAACTGGTCGTCGCCCCAGCCGCGGGCGGCTGCGAGCTCCTTGCCGAGGGCCTGCGCGGTGCCCGGTGCCACGACGACGATGCTCGGGTCGGGCAGCTCCTGCGTACCCACCTTCGTCACCTGGGTGACGGGCGGGACGGTCAGGACCGACGCGATCGGCGTGCGTCCGGTGACGACTCCGCCGACGACCTGCAGCTCGTACGTGGTGGTCTTGACGCCTGCCTTGCCCTTGGTCGTGATGACCTTGGTGCCCTTGATGGACGAGGAGTCCTGGACCTCGGTCGACTCGAACGGCACGGCTTCCGTCACGGTCGTGGCGGTGGTGCTCGCCCGAGTCACCAGGACCATGAGCCCGTCGACGGACGTCGAGTCGAGCGGGACGGAGACCTGGTCGCCCTCCTCGAGCACGAGCCCGATGTCCTTGAGCGCGTCCCGGACGGTCGCGGCGCTGCTCACGCCGTCGATCACCGCGCCGTCGACCACGAGATGGATCGTCTTGAGAGTCGAGACCCTCAGGGTGCTGCGACCGAGAGCGGACGAGCGCGACGCCGAGAGGCGCACCTCGTCGTCTCGGAGCCCGAGGCCGTCGATCGCTTCACCGACGGTGAGCGCGGTCGTCCAGACCTTGCGCTCCGCGCCGTCCACCTCGACGGCGAGGTTGCGACCGTGCCGCACGACGATCTGCGCGTCGGACGAGATCGGCTCCCCCAGGGACGGCGCCACGAGGTCGCCCTCGCCGACAGCGATCCCGCCGCTGGCCAGGACGTCGGCGACCGTTCGACCGAAGGCCTCGACCTGGACGGGCCTGCCGTCGACGTCGACCGTCACCTGCTTGTGTAGGACGGCGAACGCGCTGGTCACCCCCGCGACGATGGCGAGCACGGCGGCCTGCGCGACGAGGCGGCTCAGGCGTCCACGAGGCACGAGGCGACGAGTGGTCACTCTCTCCTCGGCTGGACTCACGCGGTGGCTCCTCGGTCTGCTGCTGTGGGGTGCCGTCCTGGACGACGGTCCGACCGTAACCGATCCGTGATCATCCCGGAAACCCGGTGTCCGAGTTGCGGTACCTGTGGGTACGGGCGACCCGGGCTTCGCTCACCACGGGCCGTAGACCGCCTCGGACGTCGCGGAGACCGACGCGCAGACGTCCTCCAGCGAGCGGCCCGTGACCTGCGCGACCGTGCGCACGGTGCCCGGCAGCAGGTACGGCGCGTTGGGCCGCCCACGGAACGGGTGCACCGTCAGGTACGGAGCGTCGGTCTCGACGAGCAGCTGCGACGGCGGGACCTCGCGCAGCGCGTCCCGCAGCGCCTCGTTCGGGCCGAACGACACCGGTCCGGCGAACGACAGGAACCAGCCCTGAGACACGGCGAGGCGCGCGAGGGCCGCGTCGCCCGAGAAGCAGTGGAAGACGGTCCGGTCAGGGGCGCCGTCGGCGAGCAGCACCTCGACCACCTCGTCGTGCGCGTCCCGGTCGTGGATCTGCAGCGCCAGGCCGAGCTCCTTGGCCAGCGCGATGTGCGCCCGGAACGCCTCCCGCTGGACCGCCCGGCCCGCCGGACCCGCCCGGAAGTGGTCCAGGCCCGTCTCTCCGATCGCGCGGATGCGGTCGTTCCCCCGCGCGACCGACGCGACGCGTGCGATCGCGTCGTCGAGGGTCACGTCGTACGGCTCCTCCGGGTCGAGCCCGTCGGCCGCGACCTCCCGGACGCCCGCGTGCCGCACGGCCTCGTTCGGGTGGATCGCGACGGCGCCCAGCAGCGCGTCGTGGGACCGGACGACCGCCGAGGTCCACTCGAGCGCCTCGAGGTCGCAGCCCACCTGGACCATCCGGGTCACGCCGACGGACGCAGCGCGCTCGAGCTGGGAGCCGAGGTCGGCGGCCGTCTCCCACCCGTCTGCCCGCCAGCCGAGCACCGAGTCGAGGTGCGTGTGGTTGTCGACGACCGCGAGAGGCAGCGGCTCCGGGGGCGCCGGCCAGCCGCGCTCCGTCTTCGAGCGGGCCATCAGGCCTGGCGCAGCCGGTCGAGCTCCTCCTCGACGATCGAGTCGTCGAGCTTGGTGAAGACGGGCGTCGGCTTGGCCACTTGGGTGCCGGGCACCAGCGGCTTCGACGCCCACGGCGCGACGGTCCGGCCGAGCTCGTAGTCACCCGTGATGATCGGGTAGTGGCGCGAGTCGTCGTCCAGGTCGGTGACCTCGTCGATGCGCGGCAGGGGCGAGAACACGCCCGTCCCGCCGAGGACCTCGTGCACCTGCTGGGCGGAGTGCGGCAGGAACGGCGCGAGGAGCGTGTTGGCGTCGCTGACCGCCTGTGCGGCCGTGTGCAGCACCGTGCCCAGGCGGTCGCGGTCGGTGGTCAGCTTCCACGGCTCGGTCTCGGAGATGTAGCGGTTGGCCTCCTGGACCACCCGCATCGCCTCGCCGATCGCGGCCTTGTTGCGGTGGCCGCCGAGCAGCTCGCCGACCTTCCCGAACCCCGCAGCCGTCGTCGTGAGCAACGCCTGGTCCACGGGCTGCAGCGCACCCTGCGCAGGGATCTCGCCGAAGTTCTTGGCGATCATGCTGGCGGTCCGGTTGACGAGGTTGCCCCAGCCCGCGACGAGCTCGGTGTTGGTGCGCGTCTTGAAGTCCGCCCACGTGAAGTCCGAGTCCTGGTTCTCGGGGCCGTTGACCGACAGGAAGTAGCGCAGCGCGTCCGGCTGGTAGCGGGACAGGACGTCCCGCACGTAGATGACGACACCGCGCGACGAGGAGAACTGCTTGCCCTCCATGGTGAGGAACTCGCTCGAGACCACCTCAGTGGGCAGGTTCAGCGTCCCGAGGGGCCCCGGCGACCCGCCGCGCGTGCCGCCGCCGTCGTAGGCGAGCAGCTCCGCCGGCCAGATCTGCGAGTGGAACGTGATGTTGTCCTTGCCCATGAAGTAGTAGCTCAGGGCCGTGGGGTCGTTCCAGAACGGGCGCCAGGCGTCCGGGTCGCCGGACCGGCGCGCCCACTCGATCGACGCCGACAGGTAGCCGATGACGGCGTCGAACCACACGTAGAGCCGCTTGTTCGGGTTGGTCTCCCAGCCCTCCAGCGGCACCGGGATGCCCCAGTCGATGTCCCGCGTCATGGCGCGCGGGCGCAGGTCGTCGATGAGGTTCAGCGAGAAGTTCAGGACGTTCGGGCGCCAGTCCGTGCGGGTCCTGAGCCACGCCTCGAGCGCGGACGCGAACGCCGGCAGGTCGAGGAAGAAGTGGTTGGACTCGACGAACTTCGGTGTCTCGCCGTTGATCCGGCTGTGCGGGTTGATGAGGTCGATCGCGTCCAGCTGGTTGCCGCAGTTGTCGCACTGGTCGCCGCGGGCGCCGTCGTAGCCGCAGATCGGGCAGGTGCCCTCGACGTACCGGTCCGGCAGCGTGCGGCCGGTGCTCGGGGAGATGGCACCCATGGTCGACTGCTCGATCATGTAGCCGTTCTTGTGCACCGTGCGGAACATCTCCTGCACGACCGCGTAGTGGTTCCGCGTCGTGGTGCGCGTGAACAGGTCGTACGACAGCCCGAGGTTGGTCAGGTCCTCGACGATGACGCGGTTGTACCGGTCAGCGAGCTCCTGCGGGCCGACGCCCTCCTGCTCGGCGAGCACCAGGATCGGCGTCCCGTGCTCGTCGGTCCCGGAGACCATCAGCACCTCGTTGCCCGCCATCCGCATGTATCGGCTGAAGATGTCCGACGGGACACCGAAGCCGGCGACGTGACCGATGTGGCGGGGGCCGTTCGCGTAGGGCCATGCGACGGCAGACAGGATGCGGGACATGCGCCCGATCCTATTTGCACGCGAGGGTGCCGGGTTCGCGCCGTTCACCGACCGAGGTGCGGGTCAGCCGATCGCCACCCGCAGGATCCGGTCGTCGCCCGGGCGCGGGTCGCCGCGGCCGTCCGTGTTGTTCGTGAGCACCCACAACGACCCGTCCGGGGCCACCTCGACGGCACGCAGGCGGCCGAACTGCCCCTCGAGGAGCGACACCGGGGTGCCGACGCCGTCGGAGGTCAGCGGGACCCGCCAGAGCCGCGCGCCCTTGAGCCCGGCCAGGTAGACGGCGTCGGCGGTGACCGCGAGGCCGCTGGGCGAGGCGTCGTCCGTGGCCCACGTGGCCACGGGGTCCACGAACCCGCCGACCCCGCCGACCCCCTCGACGTCCGGCCAGCCGTAGTTGCTGCCCGGCTCGATGACGTTGAGCTCGTCCCAGGTGTCCTGGCCGAACTCCGAGGCGAACATCCGGCCGTCGTCGGCCCACCCGAGACCCTGGACGTTGCGGTGCCCGAAGCTCCAGACCGCCGTGCCGAACGGGTTGCCCGGTGCCGGAGCACCATCGGCGGTCACTCGCAGGATCTTCCCGTTGAGG
Source organism: Cellulomonas sp. P4_H4 (assembly GCF_056400865.1). NCBI lineage: Bacteria > Bacillati > Actinomycetota > Actinomycetes > Micrococcales > Cellulomonadaceae > Cellulomonas > Cellulomonas sp. P4_H4. Next base: position 509,022 of record NZ_JBFUKL010000002.1, on the reverse strand, counting down.
CTGCTCGGGTCCTGGGAGCTCGGGCGGTCGCTGGCGTCGCCCGTGGTCACGTAGAGGTAGCCGTCCGGGCCGACCGCGAGCCGGCCACCGTCGTGGTTGCCCGCCTTGTGGATGCCCGTGACGATCGGCGTCAGCTCACCGAGCACGTGGCCCTGGAGCGTGCCGCGCAGCACGCGGTTGTCGTCGGCCGCGGTCGCGTAGAGCACGAGGTCGACGGACGTGGGGTGCACGTCGAGCACCGCGACCCCGAGCAGACCGCCCTCCCCGCTGGGCCGCACGATCTGACCGAGCTGGTCCGCACCCGGTCCGGTGACCGGCGTGACGGCCCCGGAGCCGTCCACGACGATCAGCTGGGCCGCGTCACGCAGCGTCACCACGGCCCGCCCGCCGGGCAGGAACGCCAGACCCCAGGGCACGTCGAGGCCCGTGACGACGTCGGCGACCGACGCGACCGTCCCGGCAGGGCTGGGTGCGACGGGCGTCTCGGACGGGACCGCAGGGGTGGGCGCCGTCGACTTGTCGGGGACGATCGCGGTGCTCGTCGGGCTCGGCGCGACGCGCTCGTCCGGCGAGCAGCCCGCGAGCGCAACCAGCAGCACCGCGACCGCCGCGATGCTGCGTCCCCGAGCCATGGTCCAGCCCAGCACGCTCCGAGCAGCGACGCACTCCGGGAGCACCCTGACCCGCCGCTCGGGGACCACCCGGAACCAGCCCCGGTCTTGCCCTGGGAACCGGTCCGGGCGCCTGTGCGTGGGCCTAGCGTCAGCCGGGTGACCACTGTCGACGTCTCCCGCGTGCAGTTCGCGCTGCTTGCCGGCATCCACTTCCTGTTCGTGCTGGTGACGCTCGGACTCGGCCCGGTGGTCGCGATCTTCCAGACCCGCTGGGCGTTCACCGGTTCGATCGTCATGGAGCGAGCGACGCGGTTCTGGGGCCAGCTCTACCTGGTGAACTACGGGCTCGGCATCGTCGCGGGGATCCTGCTCGAGCTCCAGTTCGGGCTGCACTTCCCCGGCCTGCTCGACGTGGCCGGCGAGGTCTTCGGTGCGCCGCTGGCGGTCGAGACGATGGTCGCGTTCTTCCTGGAGTCGACGCTCCTCGGGCTCTGGATCTTCGGCTGGCACCAGCTGAACCGCGGGGTGCACACGATCGTGTTCTGGCTCGTCGTCCTCACCGGGTACGCCTCGGCGTTCGCGGTCATGGTGGCCAACGGCTTCCTGCGCCACCCGGTCGGCTACGAGCTGGTCGACGGCGTCGCCCACATCACCGACACCGCCGCCCTCGTGCTCAACCCCGCTGCCGTGCTCTCGCTCGGGCACGTCGTCGGCGCGTGCCTGGTGGCCGGCGCGTTCGTCGTCATCGGGATCAGCGCGTGGCACCTGCGTCGGCAGACGGGTCACGACGAGCTCTTCCAGCGCTCGCTGCGCACGGGCGTGGTGGTCGGTGCCGTCGGTGCGCTGCTCGCCGTCGGCTTCGGGTTCTCGCAGTTCGGGTATCTCGGCGAGACCAACCCGAGCTCCGTGGTCGGCGTCGCGCTCGGTGTCATGGTCCTCGGCGGGTTCGCCCTGTTCCTCGGCGCGTTCCCGATGCTGGCGCTCATGCCCGGCGGGACCTTGTTCCGGCTCCCGCGCGGACTGCGCAACACGATCTACGGCTTCCTCACGCTCGTCATCCCCGTGCCGTTCGTGATCGCGATCCTCGGCTGGCTCGCGCGCGAGATCGGGCGGCAGCCGTGGGTGGTCGTCGGCGTCCTGAAGACCTCCGACGCCGCGTCCGCACACACGCCGACCACCGTCCTCGTCTCGCTCGGGGTGCTCGTCGGACTCATCGCGGCGCTCGCGGTCGTCGACTGGGCTGTCCTCGCACGTCTGGCACGGCGCGGCCCGCAGGAACCGACCCTCGGAGCACCCCCCGAGGTCCTCGAGTTCGCGGAGGCGTCCCGGTGACCGCCCTCTGGATCATCCTGCTCACGGGTGCGTTCGCCGGTTGGGCGGTGCTCGACGGCGCCAACCAGGGCCTCGGCGCGACGCTGCGACGGGTCGGCGCGACACCCGCTGAACGGCGCACCGTCCTGACCGCGCTCGGACCCTTCCTGCTGTCCGGGGAGGTCTGGCTGATCGCGGGCGTCGGCGTCCTGCTGGCGGGCTTCGCGACGTTCGAGGCCGAGCTGTGGTTCGTCGCCTATCCGCTCGTGATCGCGCTGCTGGTCGCGTGGGTGCTGCGCGACGCGGGCGTCTGGCTGCGCAGCCGGCGCCCGGCGCCCGGCTGGAGATCCTTCTGGGAACGCGTCGTGGTCGTCGCGTCGGTAGCCCTCCCGGCCGCCGCCGGTGCCCTGCTCGGGGCCGCGCTCGCCTGGCTGCCCGGGCTGCCGCTCGCCTCGCGGGCGATCGTGCCGACGCTGGCCGCGGTCACCGCCGTGGCGACGACGCGGGTGCTCGGGTCGGTGTTCGTCGCCACCCGGACGTCGTCCGTGGTGCGCGAACGCGCGCTCGACGTCGCGGTGCGCGCCCTCCCGCGCGCGGCGACGCTGCTCGCCGTGTGCGCGATCGGGTACGGCATCCTCGTCCCGGCCGCGCACGTCGCCTGCGCGATCGTCCCCCCGATCCTCATCGTCGGGGCGGCCGGGAGCCTGCTCGTCGCGCGGCGGCTGCTCGCGGTCCGACACCTCTCCTCGGCCCGCCTCGCGGTCGTCGTCGCGGGAGCCCTGCCGGTGGTCGCCGCGGCCGTCGGCCTCTGGCCCGCGCTGGCCGACAGCGCCGCGAGCGCGTCCGGGCTCGGGTTGGTGCTCGCGGCGTGCGTGCCGGTGCTGCTCGCGGCCCAGTGGTGGGTGTGGTCGACGTTCCGCCACCCGGTCGGTCCGCGGGACGCCGTGTTCTTCTAGGCCCCGACCACTCGACCTCTGGGACCGTGGCGTCGGTGCGGGCTCGCGGCGTAACGTCGAACGGACCAGGAACCACGGTGCGGACGAGAGCGGGCGAGCAGCGATGAGCATGATGGCGGACATGATGAAGTCCATGTCGATGCAGGGGACGGCCGGCATGTCGGGCATGGACATGTCGATGATGCAGGGCTGCGTGGAGGCGTGCTCCGCGGCGGCGATGGCGGCCACGATGTGCGCCGACGCGGACGGCGGGGAGGGCATGGGCCGATGTGCGTCCATGTGCATGAACACGGCGGACGTGGCCACGACGATGATGCGGATGATGATGCGCCCGGCCGGCTACGACATGGGCGTCATGACGTCGATGATGACCGCGTGCATGGCGATGGGCGAGGCCTGCGCCGCGGAGTGCGACATGCACGCCGCCATGTCCGAGCACTGCCGCATCTGCGCGTCGGCGTGCCGGGCGATGGTCGCCGCGTGCTCGTCGGCGATGTCGTCGATGCAGACTGCCTGACCTAGTCGATGCAGACGGCCTGACCTAGGAGACGGTCGGCCGGCGCGCGACCCCGGCGTCCTGGACGGCCAGGCTGCGCGCGGAGTACCACGCGCCCCCGACCGCGACCAGCTCCGCGACGGGGTGCACCGCCACGGGCTCCCCCGGCGCGGGCGTCGCGCGGGTGGTCAGGGCCGTGACCTGGCCGTCCAGCAGGGCGACGGTCAGCACGTCCTGGTTGCGGGACACGGCGATGCCGTCGCGCCACGCGCTGGGCGAGGCGGTGGCGACAGCCTCCTGGATCGGAAGGACGTCGATACGGGTGTGGTCGAGCATGTCGGCTCCATCGGGTCGTTCTGCGAGACGTGTCGGTCCGCTCCGTCCCCGGGTCACGGGATGCACGGTGGCGGGCTGCGCCGCGAGGCGGCGGGTCAGGTCCCACTTCCACCGACCAGGCGTGAACGCCTTCGTGGGCTCGCTAGAGCTGCGGGGACCGGGACGACTGGGTCGTCAGAAACACATTCGACAGAGACACTCGTGCGTCGACGCGACGTCGACGGAACCCGCGGCACGCGGGGTCACTGGCACGGGTGTGGCGATGGACATGAGACGAGTCTGAGCACCAGTCCACATGCTGTCAAGGAATCTCACATGTCGGACGGATGATGTTCGCGGTCGCTAGCCCGGGACGCTCGTCAGGCGGTCGAGCTCCGCGTAGGCGCCCCCCGTCGCGACGAGCTCGTCGTGCGAGCCGATCTCGACGAGCCTGCCCGCGCGCATGAACGCGATGCGGTCGGCACCGCGGATGGTGGACAGTCGGTGCGCGACGACGAACGTGGTCCTGCCCGACATGAGCCGCCCGAGCGCCTCCTGCACGAGCCGTTCCGACGCGGTGTCGAGCGCCGACGTCGCCTCGTCGAGCACGAGGATCCGCGGGTCACGGACCAGCGCGCGGGCGATCGCCAGCCGCTGTCGCTGCCCGCCCGACAGGCGGGCACCGCGTTCGCCGATCACCGCGTCCAGGCCACCCATCTGCTCGACGAACTCGAGCGCGTTGGCGTCCCGCAGGGCGTCGTGGACGACCTCGTCGGTCAGGTCGGGGCTGCCGTAGGTGACGTTGTCGCGGACCGTCCCCTCGAACAGGAGCGACTCCTGCGGGACCACCGCGAGCGACCGCCGGTAGGAGCGCAGGTCGAGGTCGGCCATGTCCCGACCGTCCAGCAGGATCCGGCCCGACGCCGGCGTCAGGAACCCGATCACCATGTTGAGCACCGTCGACTTGCCCGAGCCCGAGGGTCCGACCAGCGCGATCGTCTCCCCCGCGCGCACGTGCAGGTCGAGGCCCTCGACCGCGACCTCGTCCGGAGCGTCGTCGTACCGGTACGTGACGTGCTCGAAGTCGACGTCACCGCGCACCTGCTCGACCGTCGCCTTGCCTGCGTTGCGCTCCAGGTCCGGCTCGGTGAGCACCTCGGACATGGACCGCACCGACTCCAGGCCCTTGGTGATCACGGGGGCGAGGCTCATCAGGGCGGTCACCGAGGCGGTCAGCGCCACGAAGTAGCTGCTCAGCATCGTCACGTCGCCCGCGGACATGCCCCACAGCCCGGACCACGCGACCCAGGCGGCGCCGACGAGGCACCCGACCGACAGCAGCTGCATCGCCGTCCAGGACATCGCGCCGAACCGGCCGTTCGTGATGTCCAGCCGGATGCCGGCGTCCCGCACGTCGCCGAGCGTCGCGTCCATGCGGTCCAGCTCGTCGCGCTCCAGGGCGTGCGCGCGGGTGATCGGGATCAGGTGGGTCATCTCGCTGACGCGCGCGGACATCCGCTCGACCTGCGCGCGGAAGTCGGCGTTGCGCGACGTCATGCGTCGCCGCATCGAGACGACGAGCGCCGCCGACGCCGGGACCGCGAGCGCGAACACCGGCAGGAACTCGGGCACGCGGAAGGCGGTGATGACCAGTGCGCCGGCCAGCGTGGTGATCGCCGCCATGCCCGAGTCGAACGTCTGGCGGCTGCTCTCCACCACGTTCTCGACGTCGCGCACGATCTTCGCCTGCAGCACCCCGGCGCTCATCCGGCGGTGGTAGCCGATCGAGAGCTCCTGGAGCCGCCGCGACAGCGCCATCCGCAGGTTCGTCTCCACCGTGCGCACCGCGATCGAGAGCTGCCGGTTGTACACGTTGGCGAGCGGGAGGTTCTGCGCGACGACGAGCGCCATGAGCGCCGCCGCGATCCACAGCTGGCGCAGGGGCTGGTGCTGGACCACGACGTCGATCACGTTCGCGGTCAGCGCGGGGATGACCCAGATCGGTGAGTGCTTGGCGGTGAAGGCGAGCGCCGCGACGACCATGCGGCGCCGCTGCGGGCGAAAGAGGTGGCCGAGCGTGCGGACGGGGTGGGTGCCGTCGTACGACTCCTCGAGCGGCGGGTGGGCTGCGTGCACGCGTTCATCGTAACGATTCGAGCCACTTCATTCGATGGTCGAACTTTGTGGTTCAGCGGGACTTCGCTGCCAGTGCCGCCGCGTACAGCTCCCGCTTCGGGACGCCGGCGGCCGCCGCGACCTCGGCGACGGCGTCCTTGAGGCGCTCTCCGAGGTCGGCCCGTGACAGGACCTCGGCGACGAGGTCGGCGGTGGACAGCTCGACCGCGCCCGACGCACCACCGACCACGACGACGATCTCACCGCGCACCTGGTCCGCCTGCGCCCAGGCGAGCAGGTCGGCCAGCGGCCCTCGTCGGATCTCCTCGTACGTCTTGGTCAGCTCGCGGCACACCGCGGCGGGCCGGTCCGCGCCGAACGCCTCGGCCATCGCTGCGAGGGTGTCGTCCAGACGGTGCGGCGCCTCGAAGAAGATCATCGTGCGGCGCTCGTCGGCCAGGAGCTCGAAGGACCGAGCGCGCTCCCCCGGCTTGCGCGGGGGGAACCCCTCGAAGCAGAACCGGTCGGTCGGCAGACCGGACAGCGCCAGCGCCGTGAGGACCGCGCTCGGCCCGGGCGCGGCGGTGACGGGCAGACCGGCGGCGACGGCCGCCGTGACCACGCGGAAGCCCGGGTCGGAGACGGCCGGCATTCCGGCGTCGGTGACGACGACGACTGTGCCGCCGCCGGCCACGACGGCCAGCAGGTCCGCGGACGACGACGACTCGTTGTGCTCGTGGTGGCTGACGACGCGCCCACCGATCGTCACGTCCAGCCGGGAGGCCAGCGCGCGCAGGCGGCGGGTGTCCTCCGCGGCCACGACGTCGGCCTCCGCGAGCAGCCGGCGCAGGTGCGCGGAAGCGTCCTCCGCGTTGCCGATGGGGGTTGCGGCGAGCACGAGCCGGCCGAGTGAGGGTGCATCCACCCGGTCAGCCTGCCACCTGCACCGTCGGGTACAGCCGCCGCCCCTACGATGACGGCGTGCCGCCCTCCGAAGACGACGCCGCGCCGCCGCCCGCCGACACCACGCCGCCGGTCGCGGTTCCGTGGGCCGCGCTCTACGGCGCACCGCACGGCGCGAGCACCACCGACACCCCGCGGTCGCCGTGGCCGTCGGACCCGACGCCCCTCGATCAGGGCGAGACCGGTCCGGAGCTTGCGCTCGAGGAGAACCGCCCCCGGCTCCTGCGCTCCCTGCTCGGCACCGACACGCTCACCCTCGACGACGCCCCGGGTGCGCGGCTCAAGGGGTGGCTGTGGCCGCTCGCCGTGACCGTCCTGGCGGGCCTCCTGCGGTTCTGGGACCTCGGCCGCCCGCACAGGCTCGTGTTCGACGAGACGTACTACGTCAAGGACGCCTGGTCGTTGCTGGTCCACGGCTACGAGGCGAACTGGGCGGACAACCCGAACCCCGCGTTCGAGTCCGGGGACGTCAGCGGCCTGGGCACGAGCGGCGAGTACGTCGTGCACCCACAGGTGGGCAAGTGGCTCATCGCGCTCGGGATCCACGTCGGCGGCGGCATCGGGAGCTCGAGCGCGTGGCGGCTCTCGGCGGCCGTCTGCGGCACGCTCGCCGTGCTGATGGTCGCGCGTATCGGGCGGCGCCTCTTCGCGTCGACGGCCCTGGGCACGCTGGCCGGCCTGCTGCTCGCGGTCGACGGCGAGGCGATCGTCCTGTCGCGCGTCTCGCTGCTGGACCCGTTCCTGATGTTCTTCATGCTCGCCGCGTTCGGGGCGCTCCTGCTCGACCGCGACCAGGCGCGACGGCGGTTGGCGGAACGCACCGCGGTGATGCTCGACGTAGGCGCACCGCTCGGCTGGGGACCCGGGCTCGGGGTGCGCTGGTGGCGGATCGCGGCAGCGGTGCTGCTCGGGCTCGGCCTGGGCACCAAGTGGTCGGCCATGTACTTCCTCGCGGTCTTCGGGCTGCTCAGCGTGCTCTGGGACATCACCGCGCGGCGCACCGCGGGCGTCCGTCAGTGGGTCTGGGCCGGGATCGTCAAGGACGGCCTGATCGCGGGCGTCTCGATGGTGCTCATCGCCCTGGCCGTCTACGTCGCCAGCTGGTGGACCTGGTTCACGCATCCCGAGTCGTACGGACGGCAGTGGGCCGAGCAGCACCCTGGCGAGGGCGTGCAATGGCTGCCGTCGACGCTGCGGTCGTTCTGGAAGTACCACCAGGACATGTGGGCGTTCCACAACGGTCTGGAGACGCCGCACTCGTACGCGGCGCACCCACTGGGCTGGATCGTCCAGTGGCGGCCCACGTCGTTCTTCTACCCGACGGAGATCTCCGGGCTGACCGGCCAGCAGGCGCAGGACGCGTGCGGGTCGGACAACTGCTCGCAGGCGATCACGGCGCTGGGGAACCCGGTCCTGTGGTGGTGCGCGGCCGCCGCGATCCTGGTCGCCCTCGTCTGGCTGATCCGGTACCGCGACTGGCGCGCCGGCGCGGTGCTGTCCGGCATCGTCGCGGGCTGGCTCCCGTGGTTCGCCTACTCGCACCGCACGATCTTCACGTTCTACGCGATCGTCTTCACGCCGTGGGTCGTCCTGACCCTGACCTACGTGATCGGCCTCATGGTCGGTCCCAAGGACCTCGAACCCGTCGGCAGACGACGTGCGATCGTCGGCTGCGGCGTGCTCGTCGGACTGATCGTGCTGGTCAGCGCGTTCTTCTACCCGATCTGGAGCGCGTGGGTGGTGCCGTACGACTTCTGGCACGCGCACATGTGGCTGAGGACCTGGGTCTGACCCGGAGCTCCTGCCCCGGGCTCGCTACCAGTCGACCTGAGGGCTGCGGTACCAGGACAGGCCGAGGCGGTCCCAGAACGCACCCTGGCCGGCGACCCGCGTGCGGAAGTCCGACCAGTCGCGCTGCTCGGGCGCGGTCCACGCGACCTCGGCGATCGCGGCCAGGCGCGGCAGCAGCATGGACGTCAGTGCCGGCAGGTCACGCAGCGTCTCGGTCCACACGGCTGCCTCGACGCCGATGACGGACGCCTCGGGAACGCCCGGGATGAGGGTCGAGGGCTCCCAGTCGTAGGCGTCGCGCAGCTCGATGTACCCCGCCCACTCCAGGCCCAGCACGGTGCTCGGGTCGTACTTCATGTCGAGGTACGCCTGGGAGCCGGGTGACATCAGGAACAGCGCACCCGCGGCCGCCGCCTCGACGAAGGGCTCCGGGTCCACCCGCGTGTCCCAGTACTGCACGACCGTGCCGGGCTCGAGCGGCGTGTGCGCGATCTCCTGCCACCCGACGACCTTCTTGCCCGCTGCGCGGACCGCCGCGGCGGCCGTCGCGACGAGGCTGGCGTACTCGTCGGCCTCCATCGTCAGCACCTCGTCGCCGCCGATGTGCACGTAGTCGCCGGGGGTCATCGCCGCCACGTCGGCGAACACCTCGCGCAGGAAGTCACCGGTCGCGGGCAGGTCCGCGTAGAGGCGGCTGAACCCGACCTCGATGCCGAGGTACGCGTCGGTGGGCTCGCCGCTCGGGGTGAGGTTGCCGTAGGCGTGCGTCGCCGCGTTGACGTGCCCCGGGACGTCGACCTCCGGCACCACCCGGATCCCGCGGACCGCGGCGAACGCGATGATCTCGGCGTAGTCGTCGGCCGTGTAGAAGCCGCCGGGGTCGCCGTTGACCGACGTGCTGCTCGACAGCCGCGTCAGCTGCGGGCGCGAGCGCACCTGCAGGCGCCAGCCCTGGTCGTCCGTCAGGTGCAGGTGCAGGACGTTGAGCTTGTAGTGGGCCATCAGCCCGAGGATCACCTTGAGGTCCCGCTTGGCGACGAAGTGCCGGGCGACGTCGATCGACAGCCCGCGCCACCGGTACCGCGGCGCATCCTCGACGCGCAACGCCGGGACCTGGAGGGTGCCGTCCGGCGCCGCCGTCATCAGCTGACGCAGGGTCACGATCGCGCGGACCAGACCGGCGGGCGACCGGGCCTCGAGGTCCACCCGACCCGCGTTCGAGACCAGCTTGTAGGACTCGTCGTCCTCGGCGCCCTCCGGCCCCGTCAGACGCAGGCGCACGACGTCGGGCGCATCCGACTCGGCGTAGCGGATCTCGATCGTCCGCCCGCTCACGCGCCCCAGCAGGTCGGCGGCCAGGACCGCGATGGCGATGAGGTCGGAACGCCCGTTGACGACGACCGTGGTCGTCTCGGAGAACACGAACGGGTCGCCGCCCGTCGCTTCCAGGCGTGCCGGCTTCGGGATGACGGCGGGGACGTCGGGCACGAGGCTCCTGATGTTTCCGTACGGGTCGAGGGTTGCCGGGGAAACGCTACTCGACGCGGGCTGCGAGACGGCGCGCCAGCACCGCGCACGTCGCGAGCTGCAGCTGGTGGAAGACGATCACCGGCAGCGTGACGCCCGCCGCGACGGCCGGTGTGAAGAGCACCGCAGCCATAGGAAGGCCGGTGGCCACGCTCTTCTTCGAGCCGACCATGAGCAGGGCGATGCGGTCACCGACGGCCAGTCGCCGCCCACCCGCCCAGGTGATCGAGAGCATCGCGGCGAGCAGGAGGGCGCTGACACCGACGAGCGCGACGAGCGCGGGCACCGTGACGTGGTCCCAGGCGCCCGAGCCCGTCGCCTGGCTCACGGAGACGTACGCAACGAGCGCGATCGTCGCACGGTCCGTCGTCCGGGTCAGGCTCGGGTGGCTCCGGAGCCACGGTCCGGTCCACGGCTGGACCAGCTGCCCGACCGCGAAAGGCAGCAACAGCTGGAGGACGATGTCCGTGGCGTCGATCGTCCCGTTCGTCTGCACGAGCAGGAGCCCGACCAGGAGCGGCGTCAGCACGATGCCGACCAGGTTCGAGATCGTGGCACCCGTGAGCGCGGCCGCCACGTTGCCCCGCGCGATCGAGGTGAACACGACCGACGACTGGACCGTCGACGGGAGCAGGCTCAGGAAGAGCAGACCGCGCTTCGCCTCGGCGTCGAGCCCGGGGACCAGCTGGAGCAGGAGCCCGAACGCGGGGAACACCACGTACGTCGCCGCGAGCATCCGGCCCTGCAGGCGCACGTGACGCAGGCCGTCCCAGACCTCGCGGGTCGCCATCCGTGCGCCGTACAGGAAGAACAGGAGCACGATCGCTGCCGTGCGGACCGTCTCGACGACATCCGCGGCGCGACCCGTCGCAGGCAGCAGGAGCCCCACGACCAGCCCTGCCAGGACCACGATCACCTGCGGGTCCAGCCACGCACGCACCCGGGTCACGGGCGACAGTCTGCCCCGTCTCGACGAGCGGTCCCGGCCGTCGCGCCCTATCGTCGCTGGTTGTCGTGGGGGGCCCGTCTTCGAGAAGGAGTTGGACCATGACTCAGAACGGCATCCTCAGTGCCATCGTCATCGGCGCGATCGTCGGCATCCTCGGCCGGCTGGTCGTGCGCGGCAAGCAGCGGATCTCGATCCTCGTGACCGTGCTGGTCGGCATCGTCGCAGCCCTCGTCGGCACGTGGCTCGCGACGCTGATCGGCGTGCGCGACACCGGCGGCATCGATTGGATCGAGCTGTTGCTGCAGGTCGGCCTGGCCGCCGTCTTCGTCGCTGCCGTGTCGTCCCGCGGGCGTCGCCGTCGCTCGATCCTCTAGGCCGGAGCGCGCAGCGAGCCAGGGACGAGCACCCGCACGAGCTCCGGTCCGCGCGCGGAGCGTGCGGTTCATCGGCGCGGCGCGACATGACGACGGCGGCCCTCCGGAGGGGGCTGCCGCGGTCGGCCCGAGCGTGCCCGGCCGGGGCCGGGCGACACCATGGTCTGGCGCACCTCCGGGGGTAGCGAGTACCTTGCGAAGGGTCGTCCGATTTCTACCTTTTGTCCCGACTCGACGCCGTCTGTTGACCGCCTGAGCCGGCCAGCGCACCGATCGAAGGTGTCGCCAGCGCCACGGTGTGCGCTGGGCGGGGGTCCTGGAGCGAACCGCTCGGAGGCGGGCTCATGGAGAGGTCGTCGCACGTTGCCCGAGGTGCAGGGAGCGGCAGCGCTCGAACGACTCGGGCCGTGCGAGCGACCCAGCGTTCGCACCCCCACATACAGACCCTTCTCACCGTCGACGTGGACCCGCGCACGGGCATCGACGCCGCGCACCTTCCCGACGTCGTGCGCCACCACCAGGCATGGGCCGCCGGCATCGTCGGCATCGCGCTGGGGCTGGCCTCCGGGATCACCGTCGGCGTCGGGGACGGCCCGTCGAGCATCGGACCTGCGGCGCCGTCGGAGGCGAGCGGTGGGCTGGTGTCGACGGTCCGGTGCCGGCTGCCGCTGTGCGACGCCTGCGACACCTACGACCGCGTCGGGATCCCCCACTTCGGCCGCTGAGGGATGTCAGCGGATGCGGCGGCCCATGCGCCACGCGCCGAGCGCGGCGAAGACGACGACCACCACGAGCAGGACGACGACCGCCGTCGCGGTCGTGACCTCGGTGCCCCCGACCGAGGCCGTGATGCCGAAGAAGGACTCCACCTCGGCCAGCGCCGCGGGTCGGCCGTCGGTCAGTGCAGCGATCGACGCCTCCGTGAACGGTTGGCGGACGAGCATGGCCGACTGCGCGAACGGCAGGGCGTTCATGACGTTGACCGCGCCTGCGGGGAGCGCGCCGATCGGGATGTAGGCACCCGCGAGGAAGCCGACCAACGTGCCGACGATGGTGCTGAGCGCCGCGAAGGCGCCGTTCGTCCGCACGAACGTGACCGCGAACGCCGACAGCGCCGAGAACGCACCGGCGGACAGGAGGATGACGAGGAAGCACCGCCCGAGCTGCGGGGCGGACATGACCGAGTCTCCGCGGGCGAACGTGTACAGCTGGGAGACGACCAGGAAGAACGTGGTCATCCCCACCGCGATCACGACGGTCGCGCCCATGTAGCCCAGGACGAGGCTCGACCGGCGGATCGGCGAGACGAGGAAGTCCCTGAACCGGCCGCTCTCGCCGTCCTCGACGAAGACGCTGAGCGCAGCGAGACCCGTCGTCAGCGCGGTGATCATGGTGATGCCCGCGAACACCCAGGCGTCGACGAACCCCCGGACGTCGTCGCCCGAGGCGCCGGGGAACTGCTCGGTGAGGCTCTTCACCTGCAGCCCACCCAGGAAGAACGCGTACACGGCCAGCAGGATCAGCGGCGACAGCAGCGAGAAGAACACCGCCGTGCGGTCGCGAACGAACAGGAGCAGGTTCCGACGAGCGATCACGCCGGCCACCGAGAGCACCGTGCCGGCCCCCACGCGCGTCGACTCGCTGGTGCTCGTGCTCAGGCCCGCGCTCATGCGTCCACCGTCCGGTCCGTCAGCGCGAGGAAGACGTCGTCCATCGTCCCGTGCCGGAACTCGAAGTCCTCGATGTCGGCGTCGTGCAGCTGCAGGATCGCGCGAGCGGTGGCACTCGAGTCGACGCGGATCGTCAGCACGCCGTCGGCGCCCTCGCACGTGAGGCCCCGCGCTGCGCAGGTCGCCCTGATCGGGACAGGGTCCCGCGGTGTGAGGGTCAGGATGCTGCTGCTGTGGCGTTCGCGCAGCGCTCCCGGTGTGCCCTGCTCGACGATCCGGCCCGCGTTGATGATGCAGACCTGGTCGGCCTCCTCGGTCTCGTGCATGTAGTGCGTGGTCAGGAAGACAGTCAGGCCCGCGTCACGTCGCAGGGTGTGCACCGTCTCCCACACCTGCTCGCGACTGGCCGGGTCGAGGCCCGCGGTCGGCTCGTCGAGGAAGAGGACGGTCGGCCCGTGCACCAGCGCCCGGGCGATGTCCGCGCGGCGCTTCTGGCCGCCTGACAGGTCGCCGTACCGCTTGTCGAGGAACCCGTCGAGGCCGATGAGCGGGGCGACCCGCCCGATGCTGCCGCGGCGGGCGGGCTTGTCGAGACCGTAGAACGCCGCTCGCACCTCGAGGTTCTCGCGGACCGTGAGGATCGGGTCGAGCAGCGACTCCTGGAACACGACGCCGACCAGCCGTCGCACCTCGTCGTCCTGCGTGCCGACGGCCATGCCGCCCACCTCGATCGTCCCGGCGTCCGCCGCGAGCACCGTGGTGACACAGCTGATCGTGGTGCTCTTTCCCGCGCCGTTGGTGCCCAGGAACGCAAAGATCGAGCCCGGTGCGACGTCGAACGAGATGTCGTCGACGGCACGGACAGGCCCGTAGGACTTCGACAGGTTGCGGACTGTGATCACGGAGCCGACCCCCTCGGTTCGGAGCCAACGTAGCGGACCCTCCAGGGACCCGGACGGCCTCGCGCGACCCGGCGCGACCGCCGCTGCGACTCGCACCGACAGACGGCGACGGCGGCCTCCCGGAGGGGGCCGCCGTCGTCTGCGGGTGGAGCTGAGGGGATTCGAACCCCTGACCTTCTCATTGCGAACGAGACGCGCTACCAACTGCGCCACAGCCCCGCGAGCGGGCTAAAGACTAACACCACGGCGAGGCCGTTCGCGAAATCGTCGGACCCGTCGGGGACCGGCGACCGGTCACTCCCCGGCGGCGCGGCGCTTGGCGAGGACGGCGTTGAGGTCGATGCTGCCGGTCGTCTCGACCGGTGCCTCCAGCGGGGCGCGCTCGCCGTCGGTCGTCTCGGCCGTCGCGTCGGAGACCGTGGAGGTCCGCACCGCCGTGGAGCCTTCGAGGTTCTCGAGCGGAGCGGGCTCGCGACGGGGCGCGGACGCCTTCATCGTGTACGTCGGGCGCGGGACCGGGACGGGCGACCAGGCCTCGTCCGTGCTGCCCTCCGACACCGTGTCAGGCGCGGCCACGGAGACCTGGTCGACGGGCTCGGTCAGGACCGACCGCCGCACGACCGGGATCGCGCCCGTCGCGTGCCGGACCGGACCACCGGTCTCGCCCTTGTCCTCGACGATGCGCTCGAACACCTCGGTGCTCGCGTCGGACGGGTGGACCGCACGACCGGTGACGAACGACCGCGTCGACTCGCGGCGCTCCTCGGTGGCGGGCGCGGCCGGTGCGGCGGCCTCGGCGGTAGCAGCGGGCTCGGCGGTGGCGGCAGGCGTGGAGGCGGCTGCGGGCGTCGCGGTGCTGGTCGTCTCGGAAGGAGCGGCGGTCGCGCGGGCCCGGGTGGCGGCGGTCGCGACGGCGCGCTGGGCGCCCGTGCGCGGAGCACCGGCCTCGCGACGTTCGTCGGCGATCCGGGCCTCCCACTCCGCGTCGGCCTCACGGCCGGCCAGGACGGCGCGCCGGCCGAGGACGAGGACCGCGCCGAGCAGGACGGTGGGCGCGACGCCGACGAGCCAGCCGACGGTGGGCACGATCGCAACGGCGGCCCATCCGGCGACGGTCGCGACCAGGAGCAGACCGGCCAGCAGGGCGCGACGACGAGCAGCGGCGGCCCGCCGGGTGACCGCTGCGGCGCGAGCGGAGCGTGCCTGTGCAGCACGCCGTGCCGCGTCAGCGGTGATCCTGTCCTGCATGCCGTGCGGTCGGTCCACGGTGGTGCCTCCTGTCGCGCTGCCGATGGCGTACACCGGGAGCCCCTTGCCCGGGGTCAATAGCCCCGCGGTACTGCCTGCCGACGAGACACCGGTCGGAGCCACCGCCGACGGCCGCTGCGACCTGGTCGTCACCGCGACCACGCGCAGCGCCTCGGAGAACCGGTCGTCCGCCCGAGACTCGAGCAGCTGTTGCCGGTGACGCAGCTTGTGCGGCACCAGGTAGGCGACCCACAGGCCGACCAGCGCGAGCGCGACCGGTCCTGCGAGATCGTTCACGTGCCGACGGTAGGCGCCACAGACTCCGCTTCCGGGGAGGGGCGCGGCGTGTCGGTGACTCAGGCCCGCCGGGCGTGCCAGCGGGCGAGCAGACCGTCGGGGACGTCCTCCACGGTGAGCGCGAAGGTGCGGTGGTCGCACCACTTGCCCTGGATGTGCAGGAACCGCTCGCGCACACCCTCGTCGCGGAAGCCGAGCTTGTCGACGACCCGCAGCGACGGACCGTTCTCGGGCCGGATGTTGACCTCCACGCGGTGCAGCCGCAGGGCGTCGAAGCAGTGGTCGGTGGCCAGCGCCACGGCTGTGGGCGTGATGCCACGACCCGCGACGTGCTCGGACACCCAGTACCCGATCGAGGCCGACCGCAACGACCCGTAGGTGATCGAGGAGACGGTCAGCTGTCCGACGAGCTCGCCGGCCAGGTCGATCGCGAACGGGAGCGTCGTGCCCGCGCGGGCCTGGGCGCTGAGGGTGCGCACGAAGGTGCCGAACGACGGTCGCGGTCCGGAGACCGGCACCGGGCTGGTGGCGTCCCAGCGGTCGAGCCACGTCGCGTTGAGCTGCCGCAGCTCCATCCAGGCGTCCTGGTCGCGGCGTTTCAGCGGACGCAGCCGGATCTCACCGTCGACGAGGACCGCCGGCCAGCCGACGGCCGTCATCCTTCGAGCACCAGACAGTGGATGGTCTGCCCGGGGTGCACGGTCAGCTCGTTCTCACCGACGACCGCGAGCGCGTTGGCGTGCGCGAGCGCGCTGATGCTCGGCTCGGCCGGGTCGCCCAGCGGGGTGAGGCGGTAGCCCTCGTCGGGTGAGCCCAGGACCGTGGCGGGCACGAACTGGCGGAGCCCGGGCGGCGAGAGCCAGCCGGTCGCGGCCTCGGCTGCCACCGACGGGCGGAAGACCTCGGTGTGGCCGGCCATGGACCGCAGCGCGGGCCGCACGAACACCTCGAACGACACCTGCGCGGCGACGGGGTGCCCCTGCAGGGCGAAGATGGGAACGGCCCTGTCGTCAGCGGAGTACTCCCCGGAGAACATGCCGAACCCGTGCCGGTGCCCGGGCGTCATGGCGACCTGGTCCAGGCGCACGGTGTCGATCGGCGCGAGCACGTCCTTGACCGTGTCGTGCGTGAGCTCGGACAGCCCGCCCGTGACGATGATGAGGTCGGCGCGCACGAGCTGATCCTCGAGCGCCTCGCGCAGCACCGCCCGGTCGTCGGGCAGCGCGGCGACGCGCACCGACGCCGCGCCGGCGTCTCGGACAGCCGCCTCGAGTGCGTGCCCGTCGGCCTCGAACACCGTGCCCGGGAGCGTGCCGATGCTGCCCGGCTCGACGAGCTCGTCGCCGACCGACAGCAGGACGACGCGCGGGGTCGGGTGCACGCGCAGACGCCCGCGACCCATCGCCGCGGCCAGTGCGAGCTGTCGGGCACCGAGCCGGGTGCCCGCCTCCAGCACGACCTGTCCGGCACGCACGTCGGAGCCTGCGGGCCGGACGTGCTGACCGGCCACGGCCGGACGCTGCATGGACACCCGGGCGGCGCCGCGGTCCGTCTCCTGGAGCGGGACGACCGCGTCGGCGCCGATCGGCAGAGCCGCTCCCGACGCGATGCGCACGGCGGTCCCGGGCACGAGCCGCAGCGCACCGCCCTGACCGGGCCGGACGTCGTGGGCGACGGGCAGCGGCGTCTCCGTGGCGTAGCCGGACCGCGACGTGTCGTGCGCGGCGACGGCATACCCGTCCAGGGCAGCGACGGACATCGCCGGGAGGTCCTGCGTCGCGACGACGTCGGCCGCGAGGATGCAGCCGACCGCATCGTGCAGGACGACGTCGAGCGCCGACACGGGCCCGACGGCCGCGAGCACCGCGGCCAGGTGGTCCTGCACCGATCTCATGCGCGCATTCTGCCCCGCCGGACGACCCGGCGCGGGACGTCAGCCGTCGAGCTTCGCCGCATAGCCCACGAGCCACTCGCGGAAGTCCGGTCCGAGGTCCGGCCGGTCCGACGCGATCTGGACGACGGCCTTGAGGTAGTCGAGCCGGTCGCCCGTGTCGTAGCGGCGTCCCCGGAACACGACGCCGTACACGCCGCCGCCCTGCTCCGAGGGCATGTCGGCGAGCGTCGCGAGTGCATCGGTCAGCTGGATCTCGCCGCCCCGGCCGGGCTCCGTGGTCTCGAGCACCTCGAACACGGCGGCATTGAGCACGTACCGGCCGATGATCGCGAGGTTGCTCGGCGCGTCGGCCGCGTCGGGCTTCTCGACGAGGGCGGTCACACGCACCTGGTCGTCGTCGGCACCGCCGAGCGGCTCGACCGCCGCGCACCCGTACAGCGAGATCTGGGACGGCGGGACCTCCAGCAGGGCGATGACCGACCCGCCGGTGCGCTCCTGGAGCGCGAGCATGGTGCTCAGCAGCTCGTCGCGCTCGTCGATCAGGTCGTCGCCCAGCAGGACCGCGAACGGCTCCGAGCCGACGTGGTGCTTGGCCTGGAGGACCGCGTGGCCCAGGCCCTTGGGCTGGCCCTGCCGGACGAAGTGCACGTGCCCGAGGTCGGTGGACGCGCGGACCTTGGCCAGACGCTCGAGGTCACCCTTCGCCTCGAGCGCCGCCTCCAGCTCGGGTACCGCGTCGAAGTGGTCGGCGAGGGTCCGCTTGGAGCGGCCGGTAATGAGCAGGACGTCGTCGAGCCCGGCCCGCACGGCCTCCTCGACGACGTACTGGATCGCCGGCTTGTCGACGATCGGGAGCATCTCCTTGGGAGTCGCCTTCGTGGCGGGAAGGAACCTGGTGCCCAGGCCCGCGGCGGGAATGACTGCCTTGTGGATGGTCATCTGGGGACGATAGCGGCGAGGTGCGCGGCTCGCAGTGGCGTAGGTCACCAGATCAGCCTCGAGGCGGATCACCCGACCGGTCCCGGATGCGACACTGACGTCATGAGCAGCGTCGCCCAGCCGTATCCGCACGTCGCCGACGGGGACGAGGTCGAAGACGTCAAGGAGCGGCTCCGTCTCGCTATCCGTGAAGCACGCAAGGCACGCTCGCCGCGTCGTCGCGACGAGGCGGCGAAGGCCCTCGCCGAGGTCGTCCTGACCATCCCCGCCGTCGAGCACGCACGCTGCGTCTCCGTCTACGCGGCACGCTCCACCGAACCGGGAACCGGCGCCCTGCTCGAAGAGCTCTCCGCACGTGGTGTCCGCGTGCTGATGCCGGTGCTGGGCAGCGGGCTGCAGCGGGACTGGGCGGAGTACGCGGGTGCCGACGACCTGCGCGAACGCGCTCCTGGTCGCCCGCCGGAGCCGGGCGGCCCGACCCTCGGACCCGAAGCCCTGGGCGATGCGGACGTGGTGATCGCCCCGGCGCTCGCCGTCGACACCAGCGGCGCGCGGCTCGGGCAGGGTGGCGGCTGGTACGACCGCGCGCTCGAGCACCTCCGGCCCGGCGTGCCCGTCGTCGCGCTCGTGTTCCCCGAGGAGCTCTACGACGCGGACGTGCGACCGCTCCCCCGCGAGCAGCACGACCGGGCGGTCGACGCCGTCGCGACGCCCGAGGAGTGGCGCCGCCTGAAGGTGTAGGGCTTCGGGGGCTAGGGGTGCAGCGTCAGGCGGTCACTGGCGTCCGCCTCGGTCGCTGCCGCCGAGAACGGCCACGGGAACGTCTCGCCCCGCGACCACGGCCCGAACTGGTCCGTGTAGTGGACGCTCGCGGGGTGCCCTGACGCGCCCGTGAGGTTCACCCAGGTCGACGAGTCCAGGTCCCCGAGGTCGACGACCATGCGCATGGACGGCGCTGCGGTGACCTCGAACGAGCCCGAGCTGGCGTCCCACGCCGTGGCGTCGACGATCGACGACCCGCCGCCGACCGTGATCGGCGAGGGGTTCACGAGCGCACGCACGACCCCCGTCACGGACGAGCCGCCGAGCAGCGGGTGCTCGGGCGCGGCAAGGTGCAGCTGGCCCCACCGCCACTTGGTCGCGTCCCGGCCCAGCGACGCGGTCAGCTGGCGCCGCGCCGCGATCATGGCGTTCGTGAGGACCACGTCGCGCCCCTCCACGACACCCGGAGTCGACTTGTCGTCCCACCACGGGGACGTCGGCTCGTCGAGGAGGTTGCGCACCACCTCGAGCCAGCGCGACCCGCCGGTCGGACCGTAGCCGTCGGGCAGGTCGTCGGCGAAGGTCGTGCGCAGGATGTCGGCCCAGACGGCGGCGAAGTAGGCCGCGGCGGCCGAGTCCTCGGCCTGCACGCGGTCCCAGGTCCGCAGCAGGTCCTGGCCGTCGCGGTCGAACGCGGTCGGGATGTGCTGCTCCAGCAGGGCCGGGACGAGGACGTCCGCGTAGGGGTTGTGCTGGTCGAACTGGAGCTCGCTCATGTCCGCGACGGTGAGCTTGTGGTCGGCGGCCGCCGTGATCCGGTCCCGGATGCGCTGCGAGCGGTACCCGTAGTCCCAGTCGTCGGTGAGGAACGGTCCGACCCCGTCGGGCGCGACCGCGTTGTTCGCCGTCACGATGAAGCCGGCATCGGGATCGAGCGTGCGCGGCATGTCGTCCGGGTCCACGTATCCCTGCCAGTCGTAGGCGCTGTCCCAGCCCGGGCGCGGCCAGGTGCCGTCCGACGGGACCAGGGATCCCACGACGTTCGCGCGGACCGGGATCTTGCCCGGCGCCTGGTAGCCGATGTGGCCGTCCGTGGTCGCGAAGACGATGTTCTGCGACGGCACGTCCAGGAGCTCCGCGGCCGCCCGGATGTCGTCGGCGTCGCGCGCGACGTCCATCGCGAGCAGCGCCTCCATGGTGTGGGTGGGCTGCAGCGCGGTCCAGGCCAGCGCGACCTCGAACGTGCTGCCCGGCGCGTCGTCGGGCACGGGTGCGTCCGCGACGGGATCGAGGTCCAGGACGTCGGAGACGATCGGCCCGTGCACCGTCTCTCGGACCTTGAGCTGGATCAGGTCGGCGCCGTTGACCGCGATGGTCTCGGTGCGCTCCTTGATCGGCTCGGCACCGCCGTCGACCCGTGTGGTGGTGCCGTCGACCTTCTCCAGGAAGAAGTCGCTGACGTCCGCCCCCAGGTTGGTCAGGCCCCACGCGAGCTGCGCGTTGTGCCCGATGACCACGCCGGGGATGCCTGCGAAGGAGAACCCCGAGACGTCGTAGGGGCATTGCGACGAGACCTTGCTGCAGCGCAGACCGACCTGTGCCCAGACGCCGGGCGCCGAGATGCCCAGGTGCGGGTCGTTGGCGAGGATCGGCTTGCCGGACTCGGTGAGCTGACCTCCGACCACCCACGAGTTCGAGCCGACGCCCTCCCCGTCACCGACGAGGTGCGGAACGGCGGCGAGGGCCTTGTGCGCACTCTCCATGGCCCGTTGGAGGTCGTCCGACGTCAGGTCGAGGCTCGTGGCCGCCGACGTGGTGGACACCTCGGACGGGAGGTCCTCGGCCGTCAGGATCGGCGCGTTCAGGTCCTGCGGGTAGGCCGGGTACAGCTCGTCGACGCGCGCGACGTCACCGATCACCGAGAACGCGGCCGCGCGGCCCAGCTCGTCGTCGAAGTTGCCGCGCAGGTCCCAGGCCATCGCCTTGAGCCACGCGAGCGAGTCGACCGGGTCCCACTCCTCCGGGTCACGGATGTCGAGGCGGAGGTCGAGGATCGTGTACTCGACGGCGATGGCACCCTTCGGCTTGCCGTCGAGATAGGCGTTCACGCCGTCGGCGTACGCCTGGAGGGCCCGACGCGTCGCCGGTGAGGCGACGCGCCACTCCTCCTCCGCGATGCGGCGCCAGCCGAGGGTCCGCGTGACCTTGTCGGCGTCGATCGCGTCCTTCTCGTCGCCGACGAGCTCGGCGAGCCGTCCGGAGGTGACGTGCCGGCGGTAGTCCATCTCGAAGAACCGGTCCTGCGCCGCGACGTACCCCTGCGCCATGAACAGGTCGTCGGACGACTGTGCGGTGATCGTGGGGACCCCGCGGTCGTCGCGCGTGACCGTGACGTGGTCGCTCAGCCCCGGCAGGGACAGGTTGCCGGCGACCTCGGGCAGCGGGCGGCGGACCACCACGAACCCGGCGACGACCACGCCGACGAGGACGATGACGAGCACCACGGCGACCGTGACGAGCGAGAGGCGGACCAGGTGGCGACGAGACACGCTTCGGAGGGTACTTCGCCCGACGGCGACCGGCGTTCGCAGCGGTGCGCTCACGTCCCTCGCAACAACCCTCGGAATGTCCTGGTTGCCGTTGCCGTTAGGATTGGCACTCGGATGAAGTGAGTGCCAGGCCGCTGTCGGGGCGCCTGCGCCGCCGACCACCTGCCAGGAGACGTCTTCGTGCCTACCTATGCCTACGCCTGCACCGCGTGCGGTCACGCCTTCGAGGCCGTGCAGTCCTTCAGCGACGACTCGCTGACCGTGTGCCCCGAGTGCGACGGCCGGCTGCGCAAGGTGTTCTCGTCCGTGGGCGTGGTGTTCAAGGGCTCGGGCTTCTACCGCAACGACGCTCGTGCCGGTGCGAAGTCCTCGACGCTGAGCCCCGTGCCGTCGACGTCGTCCTCGTCCTCCGACTCCTCGGCCTCGTCGTCGTCCTCCTCCGACTCGTCGTCCTCGGCGTCGTCGTCCGCGCCGGCACCCGCCTCAGCCGCACCCGCCGCCTCGGCTGCCAAGCCCGCCGCTTCCTGACCTCGGCCCGGCTGGTTCGTCCTGCTGGATGCTCCGTCGCCGGGTCACCGTGAGGCGACCACAGCCCTGCAGCCCCGAGCCGGCTGCACACACGTGGCCGCTGCGGTTCGCCTGACTTCTACGGTCGCCGCATGCGCGATCTCGCCGGCCGACCGCCCCCACTGACCGCTCGACACCGGCCGGTCTCCGTCCGCCTCCGGATCACCCTGTGGCGGTGCCGTTTCCTGGTGGCCGCGATGAGCCTCGGCATCGCGGCGTCTGCGACCGTCCACGCGCTGCGCCCGCCCAACGCACCGACGGTCGCCGTCGTGGTCGCCGCGAACGCGATCGAGGCGGGGGTCGCACTGACCTCGTCCGACGTGCGGGTCGCCCGGTATCCCGTCGCGACCGCGCCGGACGGTGCGCTGCCCGACGCGACGTCGGCGGTCGGCGCGTCGACCGCCGTCCCGTTGACCGCGGGCAGCCCGCTGGTCCCCGGCATCCTGGCGGACGACGACGTCCGCGGACCGTCCGGCACCGTCGTCGCGACCGTTCGCTTCGCCGACCCGGCGGTCGCCGGACTGCTCGCCCCCGGCATGCACGTCGACGTCCTCGCCGCGACTGCCGAGGGAGGACCGGGCGGCTTCGTCGCCAGACGAGCGCTCGTCCTGCCGACCGCGCGGAGGTCGCCCGCGACGGGCGGCCTGCTGGGCGGCGGCCCGACCGACGACTCGGTCCCGGTGCTCCTCGCCGTCTCCCCCGACGAAGCGCCGGACCTCGCGGGCGCTGCCGCCTCCGCCTTGCTGTCCGCGGTCGTCGTGCCATGATCGATCGAACCGGAAGGCCCAGCGCGGCGTCGTTCGGACGACCAGTCCGCCCACCACGAGGAGCACCATGACCGACCGGATCAACAGCGGCCTGCGCGGAGCAGGTGCCACGCTCAAGGGCACCGCGAAGGTGTTCCAGGGTTTCAAGGACTTCATCTCGCGCGGGAACGCGGTCGAGCTGGCCGTCGGTGTCGTCATCGGCGCCGCGTTCGGAGCCGTGGTCAAGGCGATCGTCGACGGGCTCATCACGCCCCTGATCGCCGCGATCTTCGGCCAGCCGAGTCTCGCGGAGACGTTCACGTTCACGATCAACGACGCGAAGTTCTCGTTCGGGCTCGTCCTGAACGCCCTGATCCTGTTCCTGTTCACCGCGGCGGCGATCTACTTCTTCGTCGTCGTGCCGCTCAACGCCCTGGCGAACCGTCGCAAGAAGGGGCTGGAGGAGGAGCCCGCGGCACCGTCCGAGGACATCCTGCTGCTCCAGGAGATCCGCGACCTGCTCGCGGCCCGCCCGTCGCCCGCGGTCACCAACGACTCCGGCCCCGACGACGCTGCACCCCGTGGCCCCATGCCGCCGTCCATCCCGCCGAGCGCGTAGCCATTTCGCGCGAGAACCGGTCCCGGCCATCGCTCGGCCTCGCGGCCGTCACGAGCGAGGCGACTCGTCCACCGGGCCTGTGGGTTGCGCGTAGACGCTGGCATTCACCAGTGGGGTGGCTTGTCCGCCGTGAGCCGGTCGTCGTTCGAGCCCTGCTCCCGATCGCCCCAGCCGACGTCCGTGTCGTCGGCGCTGCGGTCCAGACCGCTGGCGGGCCGCTCGGTGGGGGTCACCGGCCGCGGCGGGGCGGGCGTATCGACGGCCGGAAGCGTCGAGACGAGGTGCGCGTCGTCGCCGCCGACCGTCCCCGCCTGCCGCACCGCTCGCCGGGACCGCCGCGGCACAGCCGCCACGTCCCGCTCCTCGAAGTCCGCCACCCCTCGATGATCCCACCCGGCGAGACCCGGAGAGTCGGTCAGGACAGGGCGCGGGAGATGGCGCTGCGGACCGCCGTGTCGATGCGGTAGGAGCGGCGGGTGACGCCGAGCTCGTCGCGCAGGGCGTCGGCGAGCTGCTCGCGGGTGCGTTCCTGCTCGTCCGACTGGAGCCAGGTGACGAGCTCGTCCAGCTGGTCGTCGCTGTACGCGCCGATCGGCAGGCCCTTGCGGACGTCGGGCCGCTCACGCGTCGGGACGGCGAGGGCGAGCTGCAGGGGGCGGCTCTTCGGGACGTCGGCTGCGTCGATCGGGCGGCTCTTGGGGACGTCGGCTGCCTCGATCGGGCGGCTCTTCGGGACGTCGGCTGCCTCGATCGGGCGGCTCTTCGGGACGTCGGCTGCGTCGACAGGCTCGGCCGCGTCGGCCGGCGCGGCCGAGCCCCCGGCCGGCTCGGCTGCGGCCGGCGGTGCCGGGACGACACCAGCAGGAGATGCCGGGGCCTGGGCCGGGATGCCGCGCGGGGCGCTGTGGGCCGAGCGGGACGCGTTCGTCGGTGCCGGTGCCGCGGGCTTCTGGGCAGCCCGGGCGCGGACCGCGGCGGCGCTGAGCGAACCGGTGAGGACCGAGTCGACGAGGATCGGGTCGGCCGGGACCGACCGCACCGGACCGGAGTCCGGGTGAGCCGTGTCGTCGGGGTGCGGCGCGAACGCCCCAGAGTCCGTCGAGACGGACCCGTCGGGGTGCACGGCCAACGAACCGGACGTCGTCGGGACGGTGTCGTCCGCTGCGTCCCCGACGACGGGAACCGCGCCTGATGCCGTCGACTCGCCTTCGTCGACCACGACGTCCGCGGAGGGCGTCTTCACGTCGACGGTCGTGCTGGCGGCGGCGGCATCCGTGGCCACCGCGTCCGGTGCGGCCACGGTCGGCAGGACCTCGGCGTCGTCGGACTCGTCGAGCAGCGCCGGCAGGGCGGACAGGCCGAGGTGCAGCGGGCCGCTGCGCGGGCTGGCGGGCGCTGGGACGCGGGCGTGCACGGCGCGGCGGATCCGGTCGACCTCGGCCTGCGGGTCGATGAACGCCGCGGCGGACCAGACGCGTACGACGGACCACCCGACGCGCTCGAGCCGGTCGGCGGTGAGCCGGTCGCGCACCCGGATGCTGGGCTCGGCGGTGTACTCGGCGTCGTCGGTGAGGACGGCGACGAGCATCTCGTCGGGCAGGTCGGGGTGACCGACGACGAGCGGGATGCGATCGCCGCCGGGGATCCCGTGGTTGGCCTCGACGAGCAGGCCGTGCTTCCACAGGCGCTCCGCGATGTCGAGCAGGAGGCGGTCGGGCTCGGGTGCCTCGGGCGTCGGGGCCTCGAGCGCGGCGGCCGACCCGGGCGCGACGGCCAGCGCGACGGTCGAGTCCGGAGAGGTGAACCGAGGGGCCACGAGGTCGGCGTCGGCAGAGCCGGCGGCGCGACGAGCCGCGAACGAGAGCAGGTCGGCCAGCAGCTGCGGACCGGCGCCGCGCAGACGCGCGGGGTCGAGGTCGTCCGCGCCGAAGCAGGACACCACGGTGAGCCGGTGCCGGGTCGACCCGAGGGCGTCGAGCAGCAGTGCGTCACCGCCGGGCCCGGAGATCGGTCCGAAGCTGTGCAGCACGCGCTTGTGCGGGGTCCGGCCGAGCCCGACCGACAGGATGATCGCCTCACGACGCAGCCCGGCGACGTTCGGCAGGTCGGTCACGATGAACGGCTCGGTGCGCCCGGCGTCGAAGAACGCGGCGAGCGCGAGGTTCGCCCGGACCTCACCGAGCACGGCCTCACGGACGGCCTCGGCGTGCGCGGGCGTCGCGGTGATGACGGCGAGGGACTCGTCCGGGCGCAGCAGCGCGTGCGTCAGGACGAGCTCGACGACGTGCTCGACCTCGTCACGCGTCGAGTCGATGATCCCGCTCGCGCGGTCGGGCATCCCCGTGCCGTCGACGAGGTCGAGGTGCACGAGCGGCCGGTGCTGCGGCAGCGGGGTCGGACGCAGCACCCCCGCGTAGCCGTGCGCGGCGAGGAACGCGGTCAGGTACGGGTCGCGTCGGGACGCCTCGGCGAGCAGTGCGACCGTGGGCAGCACCTCCGCGAGCGCACCGACCGCGGTGCTCGAGGCGCAGCGGGCGTCACCGATCACCACGACCTGACGGCCGCGGGCGATCGCCGCGAGCGCGACCTCGACGGGCAGGTGGGCGGCGGAGTCGAGCACGACGAGGTCGACGGTCCGCGTGGGCGGGAGGACCTGAGGGACGAGCATCGGGCTGGCGGCGATCACGGGGCGCAGCCGGCGCGCGACGTCCGGGTGCCGGGTGACCGTGTCGCGCAGGGTCGTCAGCCGCTCCTCGACCAGGTCCGCGAACAGCGCCTCGGCCTGCTCACGGTGCTGACGCAGCGCGTTGCCGATGTGTCCGACAACCGAGCTGAGCACCGGTCCGGGCAGGCTGTCGACGTGCGCGCGGTCGAGCGTCGCGTAGTGCGCCGACAGGTTGCCGAGTGCGGTGCCGTCGTAGCCGGCGAGCGCGGGGTCGTCGGTGAGGATCTGCTCGATGACCGTGCTCCACCACGCCAGGTCCAGCTCGGCGGTGGCGAGCGACGGATCGGTGCGGCGCGAGGCCAGGTCCTCGACGAGCGGTCCGAGGCCCGCGTTGCGCAGGCGGTGCAACAGACCGGTGCGGTCGGGCAGCGTCTCGAGGGCTGTCGTGTCGGCGCGCAGCCGGGTCAGGCGCTCGAGCAGGGCCGGGAACGGCAGGCCCGACATGCCCGCCCCGAGCGGCGTGCCCGCGAGCACCTCGTCGAGCTCGGCGAGGTCCGCCCGCACCGCGGCGAACTCCTCCTCGATGAGCTCCAGGCCGTCGGGAAGACGCGGCCATCCACCGGACGGGCAGTGCGCCTGCCAGACCTCGCGCTGCGCCTGGACCTCGAGCAGCGCGGCGTGCAGGTCGGCGATCGGTCGACCGGGACGCAGCATGTCCTTGGACTGCTTGCGCAGGCGCCGACGCACCCAGTAGCCCATCGGGACGTCGTGCGACTCGCGCCACTGCTTCGAGGCCGTCGCCGCGACGAGGTCGGCGGCGGTGCGCTCGAACACGATCGGCTGGAACACGTCGAGCGCGGCCCGCACACCGTCGAGCATCGTCAGCTGCTCGGCCCAGGCGTCCAGGGTCGTCGCCTGCAGCAGGCCCGTCTCGACGGCCACCTGCCCGGTGCGCTCGACGAGGCCCGGGAGCGTGCCGTCGAGCAGGCGCTCGATGCGCCGGACCGCGTTGTCGGCGTCGGCACGCGTGCGCAGGTCGGCGCCGTACCAGGGGGTGTCCGTGGGCCGGACCTGGAACGCACCGAGCTCGCCTGCGCGCACGAGGTCCGCGGTGAGCTCGGCCCGTCGGTCCGCGTCGAGCACGCGCGCGACGTCCGGGGTCAGCCGCACGGTCGTCTTCGGCGTGGGTCTGGTGGACGTCAGTCGCGCGAGCTGCTGGAGCGCGTCGTAGGCGGAGACCCCCCAGGGGGAACGCTCCGCGTGCAGCGCGTCGACGTAGGCGCGCAGGCGCTCCCGCTCGGCGACCAGGGACGAGCGCAGGGCGACGACACCGTGCGCGTCGACCGCGGGCGCCTCGAGCGTCATCGCACCGAGCAGCCGACGCGAGATGGCCGACCGCCAGCCGGCGTCGGGCGCGACGTCGAGCAGCAGGTCACCGAGTCCGAGCGAGCCGAGTCGAGCGGCCAGTGCGGTCGCCGCACGACGGTGGCCCGGTACGTAGAGGACCGTGCGGCCGGACGCCGCGGCGTCGGCGACGAGCGCGGCCAGGGTTCCGGTCACGTCGGCGCCGGCCGGGGCGTCGACGAACAGGTGCGTCCCCGTCGCCACGACGTCGAGCACGTGCTGCTGGGCAGGGTCGAGGTCGCCGACGCCACGCTCCAGGGCGGGGTCGCGGTCACCGGGGACGGGCGCCGGGAGCGGACGGAGCAGGCCGTTGTCGATGCCGGCGAGCGCCGCCACGACCTCGTGGCGCTCCAGCGTGCCGGAGAGGTTGTCCAGGTCGTCGACGAGGATCTGGCCCGGGTGCACGAACGTGCCGACGACGACGCGCTCCGTCAGGGAGAAGTCGTCGAGCACGGCCTCGCCGAGCGAGGCGAGCCGCTTCAGGGCGCCGCGCGGGTCGAAACCGTTGGACGTGAAGGTGCCGCGCGCGACCGCAGCCGGGTCGAGCAGCGCGCCGCGGCTGCGCAGCGCGCGGGCGAGCACGGGGTTCACGTCGAGCGACGGCTCGAGGGCGAGCTCGTAGTCGCTCTCCCCCGAGCCACGGGCCCGGAGGCTGACCGGCCGGAGCAGGACGGGGGCGCGGACGGTGCGCGGGGCCGCCTCGGGCTGCTCGACCCCGGACTGGTCGCGCTGCCGCGTGACGGAGGCGAGGGCAGCGACGTCGTCGGTGGCCACGTCGGGCGTCGTGCGCTCGGTCCAGGTGGCGACGCCGATAGCGAGCGAGGTGGGCGAGATGCCGTAGCGCTGGGCGTAGACGGCGGCACGGGCGGCGACCGCGCGGGCGCGGCGTCGTGCGGTGGACAGCGCGGCGCCTTCGCGGATCAGGTTCGACAGGCGGGTCTCGCGGCCGGCGAAGAGCTGCGAGATGCCGGACGGGTGCGCCGCGGACAGGTCGAGCGCGGCCTCGCCCAGCAGCTCGACGTCGACGAGCGTGGACCCACCGGCGGCCTCGACCAGGGCGGCGCGCCAGGTGGCCACCGCGCCTTCGAGGAGCTCGGCCGGGCTCGGCGGCTCGACGAGCGTGATCGTCTGCGGGCCGACGCCGTCCGCAGCGTCAGCAGCAGGACCGACGGCGGGGTCGAAGACGGCGTCGACTGCGGGGTCGGCTGGGGCGATGGACTCAGGAGCCTGGTCGGCCCCCGAGCCGGAGGAGCGCGCGGGGACGGTCACGCTGGAACGCTAACGGCGGACCCCTGCACGGCCCGGGAGGGCGCGCCGTGCGCGTCCAGACAGCGCGTCGGTGCCGGACGCACGAAGGGCGCGGTCCGGATCTGGTGATCCGCCGCGCCCTTCGTGAAGCCAAGACGGTGCGCACCGCGCAGGGGGCAGGCGATACGCACCGTCAGGAACGAGTCTGAGGCACAAACGAGTGCTGGTCAAACGTCCAATGGGGTTATTTGGCGAATTCGATCCGTGACGCAGCACGCGTCCGATGCGCGTGATCATGCGGCAGGGCGGGGCCGTGTTTTGTCAATTGGAGCAGTGGAAAGAGTCGTAGGCGGCCTCACGTGATTATCGCGCGGAAGCCCATTCGTCAGGTATA
This sequence comes from Cellulomonas sp. P4_H4, assembly GCF_056400865.1. Lineage (NCBI taxonomy): Bacteria > Bacillati > Actinomycetota > Actinomycetes > Micrococcales > Cellulomonadaceae > Cellulomonas > Cellulomonas sp. P4_H4. Next base: position 479,707 of record NZ_JBFUKL010000002.1, on the reverse strand, counting down.
AGACGACGTTCGTGACATTCATGTAGACAGAACAGGATCGAACAGTGTCGAACACGAGCACGCGCAAGCGTTCACTCCCGGGAAAACGGCTGAACCTCACCCGCAGGCCGTACCCGTCAGGGTGATCGCCCTCCGGTTTTCCGGCGTGCCCTCGACGTGACACGGGTGCGCGGGCGAGAGTACGGGGCGACGACGCGAGGAGACCCGATGAGCACCACGACCGACCAGCCCGGCCGGTCCCTGACCGCAGCCCTGGCCGCCGCGGTCGACCGACGCGCGGGCTGGCCGGGCCGCGAGCGCGCGCTCGCCGCACTGGCGGCGGTGGAGACCGACGACCCCGGCGGGCCGGCACGGCAGCACCTCGCCACGGTGGGTGACATCTTCGGGCTGACGACGACCGAGAGGTCGCTGCTCGAGGTCGCGCTCCTGGCCGAGCTGCACCCGAGCGCGCACCTGCTCGTCGGCCTGCTGTCGGGGGACGACGGACCGGGACGTCCGACGGCAGCGCTCGCCCTGGAGCTGGCGGGCGCGAGCGTCGTCGACGCAGCTGCGCGAGCGAGCCTCACCGACGACAGCCCCCTGCGGCGGCGTGGGCTGCTGACGCTCGAGGGTGACGACGTCCTGCTGGCGCGTCGGTTGCGGATGCCCGACCGCGTCGTCGCGCGACTTCTCGGGTCGCACCGCGTGCCGGACGACGTGGCCCGCGTCCTGCGCGAGCCGCAACCCGTGGACGTGGCCGGATACCTCGACGTCGCCGGCGCCCTCGCGCACGGTGAGCAGCTGGTGTGGGTTCACTCCCCCATCGGCACCGCCGGCATCGCGCTCGCCGTCGCCGCCTGCCGAGAGGTCGAGGTCGGCTGCCTCGTCGGCGACCTGGAACGGCTGCCCGTACAACCGGGCCTCGGACCGGACCCGACGCAGGTCCGCGACGTCACGCGGGCGCTCGTGCTGGAGGCCGCGCTCGGCGGCAGCGTGCTGGTGCTCTCTGGCGCCCACCTCGCCGCCCACCTGCTGGGCGACCTCGACTCTGTCGTCCCCGTGGTGGCAGTCGGGCGCTCCGCCTGGGACCCGCGGTGGTCCGTACGGCTGCCCGCGGCCGTCGTCGCCACGCGGCTCACCCAGGAGGAGCGCGCCGAGCAGTGGTACCGCGTCGTCGGGCCGGACGCGACGACGCGCGACGTCCTCACGCTGCGCATGACGCCCGAGGAGATCAGCGCCGTCGGTCGCCGGGCCGAGACCGACGCCGCGCGGGACGAGCGGGCCGTGACGCCCGACGACGTCCGCATGGCCGCACGGCGGCTCGGGAACACGCACGGTCCACGCGTGCGTACGAGCGGGACCCCGGCGACCCTCGACGACCTCGTTCTCCCCCAGCGGACCCGACGCGAGGTCGAGCGGCTGATCGGCTGGGCACGCGACCGCGACGACGTCCTCGCGCTCGGCGAGCTGCAGGGCAAGGGCGGCAAGGGGACGGGCATCTGCGCGCTCTTCTCGGGCAGCCCCGGCACCGGCAAGACGCTCGCCGCGCACGTCGTGGCCGACTCGCTCGGCATGGACCTGTTCCAGGTGGACCTGTCGTCCGTCGTCGACAAGTACATCGGCGAGACCGAGAAGAACCTCGAACGGGTCTTCACGCAGGCCGAGTCGCTCAACGCGGTGCTGTTCTTCGACGAGGCCGACTCGCTGTTCGGGAGCCGCTCCTCGGTGTCCGACGCCCGCGACCGGTACGCCAACCAGGAGGTGTCCTACCTGCTGCAGCGGATGGAGGCGTCCGAGGGCATCACGGTCCTGGCGACGAACCTGCGCGGCAACCTCGACCCGGCGTTCGCCCGGCGGCTGCACTTCATGATCCACTTCCCCGACCCCGACGAGCCGACGCGGCGCATGCTCTGGGAGCACCACCTCGCGCAGCTCCCGGACACCGACCCGGGCGACCCCATGGACGTGAGCTTCCTGGCCGGCCTCGAGCTGGCGGGCGGCGACATCCGCAACATCGTCCTCGCGGCGGCGTACGACGCGGTCGCGGAGCACCGGGTGATCGGGATGCGTGACGTCCGCGGCGCCACCGTGCGCGAGATGACCAAGCTCGGCCGGCGCACGGCGGACACCCGCTGGACGGACGAGGTGGGCTAGCGCCTCAGTACCACCGACCCGACGGCACGAAACCACGCACGCCCGCCGCCGTGAGCGCGCGGGTGTACGCCTCGATGACGCGCTCGTCCTGGTCCTGCGCGAGCCGCAGCCTGTCGCCGATCCGTCGCCACAGAGTCGCCGCGTGGCGGCCCGAGACGATCATGTCCATCAGGTCTGCTGCCCGTCGGAACTCGGCCCGGGCCTCGGGGCGGGCTCCGAGAGCGAGCAAGGCGTCACCGAGCACCTCGTGCGCTGCGACCGCGTCACGGCGGACGCCGTCGCCCAGCAGCTCGAGCGCTCGGCGGGCGTGCCGCTGCGCGGCGTGCGCGTCCCCGAGCTGGAGCGACGCCCGCGAGCGCACGGACGACGCGCGGGCCAGCTCGACGGAGGACTCGTCGACCTCGAGCGCCGCCTGGGCCACGTCGAGCTCCCCGAGCGCCTCGTGCGGGCGCGGAGGGTCGTCGCTGACCAGCAGGAACGCACGATCGAGCCGGAGGCGGGGCAGGTCGCGGTTGACGTCGTCGACCTGGGTCAGCGCGATCGCCGCGTCGAGCTGGCCGAGCGCCGACGGCACGTCGCCGAGCGCCTCGTCGACGAACGCCAGGTTCCAGTGGACGGACGAGACGGCGCGATCGCTGCCCTGGAGTCGCGTGCGCTCGAGCAGGAGCTGGCCGCGGAACCGCGCGTAGGTGGCGTCGCCGCGCGCGATGTGCGCCCAGAGGAGCGTCGACTCGAGCCGGACCACCTCGTCGGTCCCCGCGACCGACGAGGGCAGCATCGCCAGCAGCTCCTCGCCGCGGACGACGGCGCGCTGCAGCTCGGCCGACTCGGTCAGTGCCATGACCACCCGCATCGCGGCCCGGGCGGCCAGTTGGTAGCGCCGGGCACCGGCGACGGTCGCGAACACCCCCTCCAGCACCTCGACGGACGCCTCGAGCTCACCGGCGACGTCGAGCGCCTCGGCGTGCGCGAGGCCGACCTCGGCCGCGGTGTCGAGGTCCACCTGCGTCACGTCGACCTCCGAGAGCAGCTCGGCCGCCGCGAGCGGGGAGCCGGACCTCGAGAGCTGTCGGGCGGCGGCGATCGCGTCGTCGACCGCGCGATACGCAAGCGCCCGCTCGCCGTCGAGCAGGAACTCCGGCGTCACGTCGAGCGCCGCCGCGGCCCGTCCCAGCACGTCGACGCCGAGCGAGCGCTTGCCGCGCTCGACGTGCGACACGTACGTCGGGTGCACGCCGATCACGCGCGCCAGGTCGCCCTGGCTCAGACCGGCGCGCAACCGGGCTTCGCGAAGATGGCGACCGAGCGAGCTCACGGACCCACGATAGGGATGCCCCACGAGGAGCCGGAACCCGGACGGACGTCCGGCGCGGGCGGCGAACGGGTGATCTCCATCGGACACGGCAACCTCCGTAGCCCTTACGGATGCTGACCCACGGGGCGTCGGGGCACGCTAGTGCCGGTGGGGGGCCGCTGAGCCGTACCCGGACGCCCGGAGGACATGTTGAGCAGCCACGACGCACGCGTACCCGTCGCCATGGGCGCGCGTCCCGCCCCTGCCCCGGAGCAGGCGACGAGGTTCGCCGCCGCCCCGTCGTCCGTGGCGCCCGTCGCCGGCCTCACCGTCGGGCACGCGCAGGACCCGGCCGAGCACGCCGCCGACCAGATGGCCGACTCGGCGCTGGAACGTCTGCACCGCACGACCGCACCGGCGACGACAGACAGCGCCAGCGACGTGCACGCGCACGACCCCGGCTGCGGCCACCTGCGACGGTCCGCGACGCATACGCCGACAGCGATGCTCGGTCTCGAGGGCGGCGCGCTCGACTCGTCGTCGACCGCACGGATCGAGGCTGCCCGCGGCGGCGGGTCCCCGCTCCCCGACGGCGTCCGTCGACGCATGGAGACCGGTTTCGGCACCGGCCTGGGCCACGTCCGGGTGCACGACGGCGCGGAGGCCGGCCAGCTGAGCGCGGGGATGAGCGCCGAGGCGTTCACGACGGGCAACGACATCTTCTTCGGAGCGGGCAGGTTCGCCCCCGAGACGCCTGCGGGCGAGCAGGTCCTGGCCCACGAGATCGCGCACGTCCTCACCGAGGGTGGTTCGACGACCAGGCGCCTCTTCGGCAAGAAGAAGACACCCGAGGAGAAGGCCGCCAAGGCTGCCGCGAAGCGCGAGGAAGAGGCCAAGGCCGTCCGCGCCAAGCAGAGCAAGAAGACCGAGGCGACCGAGAAGTCGCAGCTCAAGGAGTCGCGCAAGGAGGGCGTCGCCGGACGCGCGGCGATGACCGCCGAGCTGTACGACACCACCAACGACGCACCCCAGACGCCGGTCGCCGGCAAGGTCAACGACGTCGGCCACGTGCCGCTCGGCAAGGACGCGACCGGCGCGCGCATGGACGACCTGCACGCCCGGTTCGAGGAGGCCCTCGAGCGCGAGCGCGAGGTCTTCGCGCACCTCAAGGACAAGAAGCTCGGCGGTTCCGACGAGAAGCGCGCCGAGATCGCCTACGACCAGGTGTGGAAGGGCGAGTACGACGACCTCAAGGCCGTGCGCCCGCCTCGTGAGACCGCCGCCGAGCGCCTCGTGATCCAGGTGCGGCAGGCGCGGACCGAGGGCGAGGTCGTGACGAGCGCCGCCGAGGAGGAGAAGGCGGTCCTCAAGGTCAAGATGCTCCCCAAGGAGGTCGAGTCCGCCTACGAGCGCATGGTCACGCACCGCAACGACCTCATGAAGAAGGACCCCAAGCGCAGCGACGTCCTGGCGCAGGACGAGGCGTACGAGCTGATCAAGAAGCAGCTGCCGCCCAAGGAGGCCGCGCTCCTGCCGCCGAAGGACGGCGCGCTGGACCAGGCCGCGTTCACGGCGGCCGAGGGCCGGGTCGCCGCACGCGACAAGCAGGCCAAGCGCGACGAGGCGACCATGGAGGAGAACCTCATGCTCCTCGATCCCGCCCAGCGCGGCGGTCCGCAGAAGGCGCCCCAGGGGCCTTCCGAGACGGCGCAGACCATCAAGGACGTCGGCACCGGTGTGGGCATCGGCAAGACGGTCATCAACGGCGTCGGCGGCGGGATCGCGGGTCTCATCGGCAGCAAGCAGGACAAGAAGCTGCGCGCGGACAAGGGCATCGTGAAGGACAAGGAGTTCACGACCCACCTGCCCGGGTTCGTCGACCAGGGCACGGGCGAGGCGGTCCGCTCGGGCATGCGCGCCGACAAGCAGCTCGCCACGGGCCAGCGGGACTGGAAGGAGCAGACGCTCCCGGAGTCCGACGCGTCGAAGGCGAAGTTCGGGATCAGCCAGGTCACCGGCATCCTCAGCGGGCTGATGACCGCGGTCCAGTCGGCTTACCAGATGTGCGACTCGATCGAGAAGTCGTGGACGACGAAGGACCCGTACGAGGGTCTCAAGGCCGCCAAGGCCGGGGCCGTGGGTCTGGACGGGCTGGTCAGCGTCGCCCGGAGCTCGGCGAACCTGGCCAAGACGATCGATGCGGGCGTGTCCGCGGGCGTGAAGTCCGTGATCCCGGGCCTCGACATCGCGTCGTCGGCACTCGGGATGGCACGTGGTGTGACCGAGGTGGCGATGGCCGGCATGCGGCAGCGCGAGACGGACATCTCGATGTTCGAGGCTCGCGCGGGCAGCGGCGAGAAGGTCAACGTGATGGTCTACCCGCTGATGAAGGTGTCGCAGGTGTACACCAAGCACCTCGAGCAGCAGTGCTGGTCGCTCGGCGTCAACATCATCAACTTCAGCACGTCGGTCGCCCAGGTGGCCTCCGCGGGCGGGTTCGGCGTGCCCGCGGCGCTCAAGGCGGCAACGACCGTCATCGACAACCTGCACTCCATCGCCCACTACATCGCCAGCAAGATCCTCAACATGATGGCCAAGACCGCGGAGAAGGAGTCCGCCGTCATGCACCTCGAGGGCGGCGCCGAGGACGAGCTGAAGAAGCACCCGAAGATGGCCGTCGACGGGATCATCATGAAGGCCGCCGCGGGCGACAAGACCGCGCAGCAGTTCCTCTCCAACTACCGGATCGACGGCAAGCCGATCACGCCCGACTACGTCCGGCAGATCAAGCCCAGACCCGTCAAGCCGTTCGACCCGAAGGCCAAGCCGGACGCCAAGGAGGAGCAGACGAGCAACGACGCCCTCCTGCTCAAGATCCGCGCGGTCGTGCTCGAGGGCATGGACACCAACGCGGACCCGCAGTCGGTGTTCGAGGACCTGAAGAAGAAGGCCAAGCCCGTGACCGGCGCGCTGAGCGGCGTGGCCGAGGCGTGGGCAGAGACCGACGAGCTGAAGAACAAGCGCAACGAGCAGGCCAAGCAGGGCAAGCTCGGCGACAACAAGAAGACCGACCGTGGCCTGGGCTGGCGCATCAAGCAGATGTTCAGCTCCGAGAACCGCGGCATGCTCAAGGAGAAGACCGCGGCGCTCGGGTCCGCGGAGAAGCTGCCGTCGGGCATCGTGTGCGTCGTCGGCGACCTGCAGCTCAAGGACCAGTCCAGCCCCGTGGAGATCAAGACGTTCACGGATGCGCTGACCGTCGCGGGCATCGAGGCCGAGCTCAAGCGCACCCCGCGCCGCAACCCGCCCGAGTGGATCGAGTTCCTGCGCGTGGCTCTGCAGAACAAGGCCACCAAGGCGACGCCGGCACCGACCGGGTCCACCTGGGTGTCCGCCAGTCCGTCGGGGAAGCCGTGACCGAGGACCCCTTCCTGACCCTGGTCGCGGAGGCGCTCGCGTCGGCGGGTCGCGACCTCGAGATCGACGCGAGCCTGAACGCGATCGACATCGCGTCGGACGACCCCGCGATCAGCAACGTCCTCGCCGTGGTCCGCCCGATCACTCGCGGCGTGACGTTCTTCGTCGTGCACCCGAGCCTGGTGCCGCCGACCAGGATGGACGTCGTCGGCGCGTTCGTCCTGCGCCTGTCCAGCGACCTGCTCGACGCCACGCTCGAGGTCGACCTCTCGTCAGGGTCGATCGCCTACCGGATGCCCGTCCTGCTGGGCGAGCTGGAGATCGACGTGGACGATCTGGGCGCGCTCCTGATCGCCGCGGTCGAGGCCGTCGAGGTGAGCGCGGCACGCTACCGGGACACGGTCGACGCCGTCGTCGCGGGCACGATCGACGCGCGCGCTGCGTCCGCAGCCGCCCGGCGCGCACCGCTCGAGGAGCTGCAGTCCGAGCTCGACGCGCTCGGGGGCCGCTGACCGTTGCGCCTGGGGGCCCAATGGCCCGCGCGGCGACGACTCAGCCGCGAAGGGCGAGCGCGAAGGGCAGGACCGCGGGCGCGCCGGCCCGTCGGAGCTCGCGGGCGGCGACGGTGATGCTCCACCTGCTGTCCACCAGGTCGTCGACGAGGAGCACCGGACCCGGCGGAAGGTCGATACCCGAGGCGTCGAACCGCTCCCAGACGGCGGCGAGACGGAACGCGCTGCTGCCGCCGGGCTCACCGCTCGGGCCGCCGTCGCGCAGCGTCAGGGCACCGGCGTAGGGCAGGCGGCCGACCTCGGCGAGGCCACGAGCGAGCGAGTCGACGAGCGACGGCCGCCGCCGCGACGGCATGGCGACCACCGAGGTGGGTCGCTCGTCCCAGCCCCACTGTGCGAGAACCCGGACGCAGCCGGCGAGCATGGCCGGCGTGACGGGCGCGTCCGGGGCGCCGGCCGCGAAGATCTCGCGCAGCGCGTTCCCCCAGCCCAGATCGGTCAGCCGGGCGAGGGCGCGACCTTCGAGAGCCCGTTCACCCGGGGCGATGTTGCCGCGGACGCCCAGGCGGTCGGCGACGCCGACGGGCCACTGCGCACGCGGCTCGACGGGCACGCCGACCCGGTCGATCGCGCGGGCGGCCTCGTCCGAGGCGCTCGTCACCACGTCGAGGGGGTACCACGCGCCGGCGCACGAGTCGCAGCGACCGCACGGGGTCGCGGTGTCGTCGTCGAGCGTGCGTTGCAGGAACTCCATCCGGCACCCGTCGGTGCGCTCGTAGTCGAGCATGTGCTGCTGCTCTGCCTCGCGTGCGGCCGCGATGCGCTCGTACCGGTCGGCGTCGTAGGTCCACGGCTGGCCGGTCGACTCCCAGCCGCCTCTCACGCGCCGCACCGCGCCGTCCACGTCGAGCACCTTGAGCAGCAGCTCGAGCTGGGTCCGGCGGACGTTGACCAACGCTTCGAGCGCAGGCGTCGACAGGGTCGACCCGTCCGCGAGCTCGCGGAGCACCCGTGAGGCCCGGTCCTGCGACGGCATCGAGGCCGTCGCGAAGTACCGCCAGATGTCGCGGTCCTCGGGGCCGGGCAGCAGCAGGACGTCGGCGCTGGCGGTCGCACGGCCCGCGCGGCCGACCTGCTGGTAGTAGGCGACCGGTGATGACGGCGCTCCGAGGTGCAGCACGAACCCGAGGTCGGGCTTGTCGAAGCCCATGCCGAGCGCGCTCGTCGCGACCAGCGCCTTGACCGCGTTGGCCTTGAGCGCAGCCTCCAGGTCCTCGCGCTCCGCCGGGTCGGTCTGGCCCGTGTAGGCACGCACCTGGTGTCCGGCCTCGCGCAGCAGGCGTGCGGTGTCATCGGCCGCGGACACGGTGAGCGTGTAGATGATCCCGGACCCCGGCAGGTCCGCGAGGTGGCTGAGCAGCCAGCCGAGCCGCGTCCGGGCGTCGGGCAGCCGGAGCACGCCGAGGCGCAGGGACTTTCGCGCGAGCGGACCGCGGATCGTCAGGACCGACGAACCGCCCAGCTGGTCGGCCACGTCCGCGACGACCCGGCTGTTCGCGGTCGCCGTCGTCGCGAGGACCGGGACGCCCGCGGGCATCTGCGCGATCAGGTCCCGCAGCCGCCGGTAGTCGGGCCGGAAGTCGTGGCCCCAGTCGCTGATGCAGTGCGCCTCGTCGACCACCAGCATCCCGAGCCTGCGCACGAGCGCGGGCAGCTGGTTCTCCCGGAACGACGGGTTGTTCAGGCGCTCGGGAGAGACGAGCAGCACGTCGACCTCGTCGGCGTCGAGCGCGCCCAGGAGCGACTCCCACTCGTGCGCGTTGGTCGAGTTGATCGCGACCGCCCGGACCCCTGCCCGTTCCGCGGCCGCGACCTGGTCGCGCATGAGCGCCAGCAGAGGAGACACCAGCACGGTCGGGCCCGCGCCCCGCGCACGCAGCAGCATCGTCGCGACGAAGTACACCGCCGACTTGCCCCACCCGGTGCGCTGCACGACCAGCGCCCGTCGGTGCTCGTCGACGAGCGTCTCGATCGCCTCGTACTGCCCCTCGTGGAACTGGGCGTCGGGGTTGCCGACGAGCCGGCGCAGCACGGCCAGGGCATCGTCGCGGGTGGCGTCGGTCACGCGGTCACCCTGCCATGCACCGACGACACCCACGCCCCGAGCGCTACGAGGCCGAGACCGTGTACCTGCCGGTCGCGCAGCCGGTGACCTGCCAGCCGCCGGGCACCTGGTCGACGGACACGTCGGTGACTCCGGTCGTGTCGAGCGACGGCTCCGCCGCACCGGGCACCCAGATGTCGAGGTCGCAGCTCACGGCGTCGTCGTCCGACGTCGCGGCGAACGAGAGGCCGACCTGGGTGGCGTCCGAGACGAGTGAGTCGATCGTGCCCGGGAACACCCGCGGGTACGCGCGAGTCAAGGGCGTCGCGTACTCCTCCGGAGGCGGCGACAGCTCACCGGTCTGGCAGTCGACGGACACGAAGTTGCCGGAGCTCGTCGCGTCGTCGCCCGTCTCGGGCGAGCCGCAGCCCTGCCGCCACACCCAGAACGCGCCACCGATGCCCAGCTCGTCCTGCGCGGTCACGAACCGTTCGACCTTCGCGCCGTCGACCGCGGGGTCCCCGAACCAGCCCCACTCGCCCGCCCACAGCGCGGCGCCGTACGACCGGGCCGCGTCCTTCGACACGCTCAGGTTCCGCTCGATCGACGCGATGGTGAACCCGAGGCTCTGGTCGAGCGTGATCGACTCGGAGTACGGGTGCGGGGCGAAGACGATCTGCGTGTCGTCGGTGAACCCTGGCGGCGGCGTCACGTCGAACGCGAGCCCGGACCACAGGACGCTCGGCTCGAAGAACGCCAGGTGCGCGAACCCACCGGGCGTGGCGGACTCGGCGGCGCGGATCGCGGTGATCGCCTCGTCGTAGTAGCGCCCGAGCAGCAGGGACGACGTGATGGGCGGGCTCGTGCCGATTCCCGGCTCGTTGAGCAGGTCGTAGCCGGCGACGGCAGGCTCGTCGGCGAACTCCTGCGCGACCTTGGCCCATGTCCGGACCAGCTCGGTCTGGATGCCGTCACGGTCGGTGTAGAAGTTGCTGAACGCGGTGGCGACCGCCGGAGCGAGGTCGCGCGCGAGGAACTCGCAGTGCAGGGTGCCGTCCGTGATCGTCGCCCACGTCGGGGCGCCGTCCCACCCGGTCGTCGGCGAGGTGCCGCCACCGCACTCCTCGTCGGGCGCGGCCAGCGCGTTCCCCCAGGCGTCCTGGTGCAGGTCGAGCACGGTGTAGATGCCGTGCTTCTTGGCCGTCACGACCGCTGCGCGGATCTTGTCGAGGTAGCGCTCGTCGAACTCGCCCCGCATCGGCTCGAGCCGGGACCAGGACATGCCGAGGCGGACGACGTTGAAGCCCATCGAGGCGATCCCGGCGAAGTCCCGGTCGGTCAGCGGGCCCGTGGCGGGGACGTCGGGGTGGCGCAGGTAGTAGTCGATGAGCTGGTTGACGTTGACGCCGCGCAGCAGCACCTGCCGCCCCGTCTCGTCGCCGATCACGGGCGGGTCGCCGGGCAGCAGCTGAAGCCGCGGCACACCGGTCGCCTGCACCGGCGCCACGGCGGACGGGCTGCTGGGCGAGGGCGCGGGGAGCACGAGCGGGATCGCGACGAGCACGACGGCCACAGCGGCGACGACGAGCCGAGGCAGGTGCGGCAGGCGGACCCGGCGCACCGCCCACGTCACCGCAGCGGCGAGCAGCCCGACCGTGACGCCGTAGCCGATGCCGGTCGCCAGGCTGATGACCGTGGTGGCGAACCACCAGCTGTCGGACCCGGCGTAGGCCACGGCGGCGATGATCGCGTCCACGAAGCCGAGCACGACCCCGGCGACCACGGCCGCGAGCCACACCGCGACGACGACACCGCTCGTCGCCCACCGCCGGACCAGCCAGGCGAAGACGAGCCCGAAGAGCGCGATCCCGGCCAGCGTGCCCAGGACGCCGGCGGACACGGTCGGCGCGACGAGCGGTCCGACGAACGCGTAGCCGACCGAACCCCCGCGCCACGCGGTGGCCGCGAACCCGACCGCGGCCAGGGACATCACCGCGAGCATGACGAGGACGGGCTGGCGCACCGCGGCCCGGCGCCGCGCGCCACGCGGGGTGGACCGGTGGGCGAGCACCGCGACGACCGCGACCAGCGGACCCGCGACGAGGCCCTTCAACCCCGCGAACCCGGAGGTGGTGAAGGCGAACCGGAGGGCGTCGAGGATGCTGAGGCTCGGCCCCACCGTCGGCAGGGCGATGACGAACCCGGTCACGGCAGCGGCGACGGAGACCGCGCCGACCGTCGCGGCCCAGGTGACGACGAAGACCGGTCGGCCCGCGCGGGCGACCACGGCGACCGGCAACGCCGTCCCGACGAGCGTGATCGGCAGCCCGATCAGCAGCGGCGCCCAGCGGAACACGCCGCCGGTGCCGACGAGCGGCAGCCCGTGACCACCCACGGGTGCGAGCAGTCCCGACGGGTCGACGAGCGCGAAGACGGCGACGAGCAGGAGGACGGTCAGGGCCGCTGCGAGGGGTGCGCGGTAGTCCGGGCGGCTCAGGAGGGCACGGCCGCGAGGTGTCGACGTCGTTGTCATGGTGAGGGCGGAGCGTATCGGCCGGCGGTGCTCCACGGCGTGATGCGGGTCCCGCGTTCACTCGGACGGGCGCCCAGGTCAGGTGCGGCTCGGCCCCGTGCGCGGCAGTCCGAACCAGGCGAGGACCGAGCTCTCGAACCGGGTCAGCGCGCTGATCCCGTCCTGGCGCACCGTCAGCACGAGCAGTCCGGTGCCGTGCGTGACCCCGTCGGCACCGTGCAGGTAGGTGCCGAACGCCAGCTGCCCGTTGGCCCTCGTCGGCACCAGGGAGAATCGACGTCCTGTGCCGAGGATGCTCGCGCAGAAGCCCGCCGCGAGCGCGCGGCCCTCGTACTCGAACGGCATCGGCGGCATGGAGATGAACACGTCGTCCGTCAGCAGCGCGACCACCGCGTCGACGTCGGCAGCCTCGTACGCCCGGACGAACTCGGCGACGAGGGCGTCGCTCGGCGCCACCACGGGTTCGGGCGCGGGGAGACGCGACCGCGCACGCTTGAGCGCGCTGTTCACCGAGTCGAGGCTGGTGTCGAGCATGTCGGCGACCTCGGCCGCGGGGAACCCGAGCACGTCGCGCAGCACCAGGACGGCCACCTGCCGCGGTGGCAGGAGCTGGAGCGCCGTGACGAACGCGAGCGACAGGTCCTCGCTCCGCTCGACGCGCTCGGACGGGTCGTCCGGGAACGGCTGCAGCCAGACCACCTCGCCCAGGCGGCTCGGCTCCGGCGGCGTCACCCCGGGCACGTTCCACTCCTGCGCGGGACGCCGGCTCTCCGCCCGCCGCAGGTTCAGGCAGCGGTTGGTCGCGATCCGGTACAGCCAGGTGCGCAGCGAGGCCCGGCCCTGGAACGCGCCGATCCCCTGCCACGCGCTCAGCAACGTGTCCTGCAGCGCGTCCTCGGCGTCCTGGTAGGACCCGAGCATGCGGTAGCAGTGCACGAGCAGCTCGCGGCGGTGCGGCTCGGTCACCTCCCGGAACGCGCGCGCGTCGCCCGCGCGGGCGAGCTCGACGAGGTCCTCCACCACTGGTGCTCTCTCCATGCTCGTACGGACACCGGCTGTGCACCGAACTGGGCGCCCAGTCCTGCGCCGATCCGGTGTCTACATCCTCGACGTCCCGGACCGACCGGGCGAGTGAGGAGGCCGGGAATGTTGCTCGAGGACAAGGTCGTCGTGGTCTACGGCGCTGGCGGGGCGATCGGAGGCGCGTTCGCCCGGGCCGCGGAACGCGAGGGAGCCCGCGTCTTCGCGACCGGACGCACCGCCGCCCCGGGGATCGAGCCGGTCGACGCGCTCTCGCCGTCGGAGGTCGCCGACCACATGTCGTCGGTGATCGACCGGGCGGGCCGGGTCGACGTCTCCTTCAACGCCATCGGCCTGCCTGACGACGACACCGTCGGCATCCCCCTGCTCGACCTGTCCCCCGACGCGTTCGTCCGCCCGGTCCGCGACTACGCACTCTCGTACTTCCTGACCGCGCAGGCCGCAGCCCGCTGCATGGTCGCCGCCGGCAGGGGCGTCATCATGACCGTCACCGCGCTCCCGGCGAGGTCAGGCAGCCGGCTCATCGGCGGCTACGGTCCCGGGAGTGCGGCCAAGGAGGCCCTCACGCGCGGTCTGTCGGTCGAGCTCGCACCGTCGGGCGTGCGCGTGGTCGGCGTCCGTCCGCACGGCATCCCCGAGGCAGCGTCGATGAAGCACGTCTGGGAGCTCAAGGGCGCCGGGACGTCCTGGGAGGAGTTCCAGGCCTACCTGGCGGGAAGCACCCACCCGAAGCGCGTGATGACCCTGTCCGAGGTTGCCGAGGTCGCGGTGTTCATGGCCTCGGACCGCGCGAGCGGCATGACCGGGTCGACCGTGAACCTGACGATGGGGAGCCTGGACGACTGACGTGCGTGAGGCCCGCCGCCGCGACGCGGGACGGGCCTCACGAACGCACCCCGAAGCTCAGGGGCGCGCCTCCAGCACGAGGTTGAACGGCGTCTCCCCCGCGACGCGAACGCGACTGAAGCCAGCCGCGTGGAGCACCTCGGTCAGCGCCGCCGGCCCCGCCTGCGCACCCAGCGCGTGCTGCCCGCCCTGAGCGAGCGCGCCCGGGGTGCACAGGAACGTCGATCCCGCGTAGTAGGTGCGGCTGACCGGTCCGACGTTGTCGTCGAGACGGTCACCGGCACGGGGCTCGACGACCATGAGGACACCGTCGGCGGCTAGCGCGTGGCGTGCCGCCGCGGCTGCGCCCACCGGGTCGCCCATGTCGTGCAGGGCGTCGAAGAAGCAGACGAGGTCGAAGCCGTCGGCCGGCACGTCGGCTGCCGCGAGCTCCTCGAACCGGACCCGTTCGGCCACCCCCGCCTGCCGGGCGCGGTCACGGGCAGCCACGATCGAGGCACCGTGGTTGTCGTACCCGACGAACGTCGAACGCGGGAAGGCCGCAGCCATCACGTTCGTGGACAGGCCGTAGCCGCACCCGACGTCCGCGACCCTCGCCCCTGCCTCGAGCCGCTCGACGACGCCGTCCAGCGCCGGCAGCCAGCCCTGCACCAGGCTCGACCGGTAGGTGGCCCCGTAGAACCGCTCGACCCCGCGGTACAGCCGAGGGTCGTGCGCACCCCACGCGAACGAGCCGTCGCCCCGGAAGGCGAGCTCGAGCTGGTCGGCGTCGGCCCAGATCGCGGCGACGATCTCGAACGCCCCGCCGAGGAAGTACGGCGACGCCTCGTTCGCGAGAGCCTCCGCGTGCTCCAGCGGGAGGCGGAACAGGTCCGCCTCGTGCTCGACGTAGCCGCCGGCCGTCTGGTTGCGCAGCCACTCGAGCACCAGCCGCTCGTTGGTCCCCGTCCGCGCCGCGAGCTCGCCCGCGGTCAGCTGCTCCCCGGACGCCATCGCCCGGTAGAGCCCGAGCCGGTCACCCAGGTACGTCGCGGCCGAGCTCTCCGCTGCGGCCAGGTCGGTCACCGCTCGGCCCATGAAGGCCTCGAGCTTCGTCGCGTCCATCGTCTGGACTGTCATGGTCATCTCCTTGTCGTTGCTCCACTTTGGAGTACCGATGGTTACTCAAATATGGAGTAGTGTCAACCCATGCCTCCCACGCCTTCGACCACCCAGCGCGCGCTGCTCGGTCTGCTCTCGATCCGACCGTGGACCGCCTACGACCTGACGCAGCAGATGCGTCGGGCCTTGCGGTGGGCATGGCCGCGCTCGGAGGCAAACCTCTACAACGAGGTCAAGCGCCTGGTCCCGAACGGCTTCGCGACGGCGGTGGAGGAGGAGACCGGCGGCCGCTCCCGGACCAAGTACGAGGTGACGGAGCGGGGCCGCGAGGAGGTACGGGCGTGGCTGGAGAGCCAGCCGCCGGCGCCGCCGCAGGTCGAGTTCGAGGCACTGCTCCGCCTGTTCCTGGCAGACCAGGGCACCGTCGAGCAGCTCAGGCGCACGATCGCCGAGACACGCGCCCAGATCCTCGAGCAGCTCGAGCTCGGAGTGGTCATCGCGGAGGACTACCTGAACGCTCCTCCGTTCCCCGAACGCGCGCACCTCAACGTGCTCTTCATGCACTTCTCCGCCGGCTTCGCCCGCCACGTGCTCACCTGGTGCGACGACGTGGAGGCCGAGATCGCAACCTGGCCGGGTACCGCCACGGACGTCGGTCTCACACCGGGCACGCACCAGATGCTCGAGCAGACCCTCGCGTACTACCGCTCGACGCTCGACGAGGCATCGACATGACCGGCCGCCTGACGGTGGCCGACCTCGGGACCGTTCTGGGCGTGTGGGCGCACCCCGACGACGAGTGCTACCTCATGGCGGGGACGGCGATGCTCGCCGCGGCCGCGGGTTCGCACGTCGCAGTCGTCACCGCCACCTTCGGCGAGGCCGGCCAGACGTCCGACGAGTCCCGCTGGCCCGTCGCCTCGCTCGCCGAGATCCGCCGACGCGAGATCGCCGCAAGCCTTGCCGAGCTCGGCGTCGAGGACCACGACTGGTGCGGACTTCCCGACGGCGGGCTGCCGGACGTCGACCCCGAGGTCGGCATCAACCTGGTCGCCGACATCATGGCCCGGGTGCGCCCGGACACCGTCCTGACGTTCGGGCGCGACGGTGTGACCGGGCACCCCGACCACGTCGCCGTCGGCGACTGGGCGCACGAGGCGGCTCGTCGCGTCCTGGGCGAGCGGTGCTCGGTCCTCTCCCCGACCATGACCGCCGCGCTCCTCGCACCGTTCGCCGAGGTGAACGCGGTCGTCTACGAATGGGCGCCACCCCCGGTCGCCGCACCTGAGGACGTCGTGCTGGAGGTCCAGCTCAGCGGTGCGTTGCTCGACCGGAAGGTCCGCGCCCTCCAGGCACAAGCCAGCCAGACCGCCGCGCTCGAGGCATGGATGGGCGCGCAGACCTATCGGGCCTGGGTCGCGGCCGAGCTCTGGGTGCGCCGGGGCTAGGTTCCCCCGAGCGCTCGTCATCCCCCGGTCGGCGTCGGAGTCGCCTGGGCCGGCTCGGAGGGTGGGGGCTCGGGTGTCGGCGTCTCGGTCGGGGTCGGCGTCTCGCCAGGCGTCGGGGTCGGCGTGGGCGTCGGCGTCGGCGTCGGCGTCGGCGTCGGCGTCGGCGTCGGCGTGGGTGTCACGGTCGGCGTCGGTGTCGGCTCCGGGGTTCGCGTGGGCGTCGGGGTCGGAGTGGGCGTCGGCGTCGGCGTGGGCACGGGGGTGGGTTCGACCGCGGGCTGCTCGGGCGGGGTGACCGGCGTCTCCGTATTCGGCTGCCCGTTCACCAGGATCGGCGTCGACGTGCCGGTGCCACGGTTGTCCGTCGTGCCGAACTCCCAGTGCCACGGCTCGTGCGGACCGCGTCCGCCCTCGTCCATGTACGTCGGGTGGTGCCAGCCGAACAGCACGGCGTTCGCCTTGAGCCACAGGTACTGCGCCGAGCGGTAGCTGCCGACGCCGTCGCCCAGGTCGATCGCCAGGCCCCACCCGTGGTTGGACGTACCGGGCGTCGCGGCGAGGCCGCCCTTGGCCGCCTTGGTGCGGACCTGCTCGGCGAAGGTGCGGTACGAGCCGCTGAGGACCATGTCGTGCCCGAACGCCTCGCGGTAGGCCACGTTCATCCGAGCGAGCGCCTCAGCCGCGTCGCACCGCAGGTGGTGCTGGGGGGCGAACTCGACCGGGCAGAGCACCTCGAGCGGGATGTTCCCGTTGGCGTAGCCGTCGGTCGAGCGAGCCTGCTGCTCGGCCCTGGCGATCGCGGCCTTCGTGGCGTCGTCCGCGGTCAGCGCCTTCTGCTGGGCGGCCGCGGTGATGCCGGCGACCGCGTCGCGCGCCTGGATCGCGGACTCGGCGGACAGGACGACGTCCCGTTCCTCCGCGGCCGCGTGGGTCGCCCCGACAGCCGCGTCGAGTGCACTCACCTGCGGGTCGGACCCGACGAGCAGGCGGGACAGCGCCGCGTTCTGCGCCGACTGGTCCGCGAGGTCGATGGCGACGAGCAGGACGTCGGTCTCGACGCCGGTGACCGTGCGCGCCGCCAGGGTGACGTCACCGTCGGCGACGTCGTCGCGGGCGTCCTGGACCCGGGTCGGCAGCTGCTCGGCCGTAAGCGTGGCGGTGGGGATCGGCGCCGCGTCGGTGACGGGCTGCGCGACATGCTGCACCACAGGGGCCGTCGGCGGGGTGATCCACCACGTCTCCACCGGCTCGGCCTCGGGCTCGACGAGCGGGTGTCCGACGAGCGTGGCGGTCGCCGTCGCCGCCGCCTTCAGCCGCGCGTCGAGACGCGCCAGCGCCATCCGCAGAGCCGCGCCCGTCGGCGCCGCCTGGGGTGCGATCTGGCCCTCCGAGAGCACCCGGTCGGCCGAGGTGAGCCCGACGTCGGACGCGCGCGACGACGAGACGAAGGGGTGCGCCGCAAGAATCGCGCCCAGGACCGCGACGGCCGACACCGCAGCGACCGACGCGAACGCCGGCCGGTTGCGATGAGGGCGCGCTCGGTGCTGAGCGTGGCTCTTCCGTAGAGATGCGAGCACTGGTGCCCCTCCGACGTGCGTCGTCAGTCGACCCTCTCACTGCCTGCGTGCGCCCGTCGAGGGCGATACCGGCTGATTTGGTCGTCAATGCCCGACTTGGCATGAACGGGCCACGAACTGCCCTCACGCTCAAGTTGCCCCCTGCCGCCGAACGGTCGCAACTCGTGGTGAACACCGGGTCGACCCGGCCCGGCACGCCGATGAACAGCGAGCGGCCGCTCGCCGAGCGCCCGTGCAGGTCAGGGCCGCGCGGAACGTCTGATGATTCGATCGTTGACAGTTAGAGATCAAACAGTTAGTGTTCTCATCATGAACGCACCACTGAGCACCCACCCACTCGACCTGGTCCGCTGGATCGGATGGGCCCAGCTCAAGGCCGGCGAGGACTGGGTCCGCGAGCGCGGGCTCAGCCACCAGCAGAGCTTCGTCCTCGGCTACCTGGTCCAGAACCCCGGTGCGATCCAGCGCGACATCGCTGCGGTGAGCCGCACGAGCGCGGCGAGCGTCTCGAGCCTCCTGCAGGGCCTCGAACGCCGCGGCCTCGTCGAACGCCGCACGGAGGACGGCGACGAGCGCAGCAAGCGCGTCTTCGCGACGCAGGCCGGCACCGAGCTCATCGCCGGCTTCGACACCGCGATGGCCGCCGCCAACGAGACGATCCTCGCCCCGCTGGACGAGGCCGAGCGGGCCCAGCTGCACGCGCTGCTCAGCAAGATCACCGCAGAGCTGCCCCAGCCCACCCGCTAGCCCCAGCACTCCCCCTGCCGCGCCGGCACCCGCCGGCGCGCGATCGAACCTGCCCGAAAGGAGCGGTCATGACCACCACGACCCTCGAAACCCCGGTCTCGGCCGCCGTCGTCGGCTCCAACCGCTGGTACCTCTCGGCCGCCCCGATCGCCCGAGCCCTCGTGCACCTGTGCGTGCCGATGGCCGCCGCGATGATCGTCGGCGCCGTCTACAACGTCATCAACGCCGGCTTCATCGGCTCCCAGCACGACAGCACGCTGCTCGCCGCGGTCACGCTCGGCGCGCCTCTGCTCGGCCTCGTCATGGCGGTCGGCGGCGTGTTCGGCGTCGGCGGCGGGGCGCTCATCTCCCGGCTGCTCGGCGCCTCGGAGCACGAGCCCGCCGAGGCGGGCACGATCAAGCACGTCGCGTCGTTCGCCGTCTGGGGCGCCGTGCTCACCGGTGCGGTGCTCGGCGTCGTCGGGCTGCTCCTGCTGCACCCGCTGGTCTCCCTGCTCGGCGCGGACTCCGCGGCCGTGCCCGCGACCAGTGCCTTCGTCGGCGTGCTGCTCGCCTTCGTCCCGGTGCTCGCCGCGGCGTTCTGCCTCGAGCAGATCGTGCGGGCCGAGGGCGCCGCGCGGCAGGTGATGATCGGGCTCATCGGATCCACGGTCGCGAGCGTCGTGCTCGACGTGCTCTTCATCCTGGTCATGCACTGGGGCGTCGCCGGCGTCGCTCTGTCGATGGGCCTCGCGAACCTCGGGGTCGTCATCTACTTCGTCGTCTGGCTCCAGCGCAACAGCGAGCACATCAGCCTCGCGCCGCGGTGGTTCACGCTCTCGCCTGCCGTGCTCAAGCCCGTCTTCGGCGTGGGCGCCGGTGAGCTGTTCCAGTCGTCGTTCCTCATCGTCACCTCGCTCGTGCTCAACAACCTCGCCGCCGCCTACGGGGACAGCGCGCTCGCGGCCATGGGCGTCGCCGTCCGCATCGCGCAGGTGCCCGAGTTCCTGGTCATGGGCGTCACGATGGGCGTGCTTCCGCTGCTCGCCTACTCCTACGGCAAGGGCGACCGGGCGCGGCTCTTCTCGGCGCTGCGCGTCTCCGCGATGACCGTCGGTGGCATCGTCGTGATCTCCGCGACCAGCGTGTTCCTCCTGCGCGAGCAGGTGTTCTCCGCCTTCTCGGCCGACCACTCGGTGCTGGCCATCGGCGTCACCGTCCTCGCTGCGCAGCTCGTCGCGATGGTCGTCAACGGGTTCACCGGCCTGCTCACGTCGCTGTTCCAGGCGACCGGCCGGTCCGGTCCGGCGATCATCATGTCGATGGCGCAGGGCGTGCTGTTCATCCCGATCGTCATCGTCGGGAACCTCTGGTTCGGGCTCTCCGGCATCATCTGGTCGCTCACCGTGTCGGAGGGCATCGTGCTCGTCGTCGGCGTCGTGCTGTGGCTCGCGTCGCGCCGGGCCATCGACCGCGGCCTCGCCGAGGGCAGCCCGGAGCGGGCCGACGAGGCGCTCGAGGCAGCCTGAACGCGGGGCCTCAGCACCCCGCGCCGGTCGGCGGCGGCCGGACTAGGCTCGACGGATCCGTTTTCGCCACCCCCCGGACCGGAGGCTTCGCCATGGGCCGCCTGCACATCGACCTGTTCACCACGCTCGACCTCGTCGCCCAGGCGCCTGGCGCTCCCGACGAGGACCGGTCCGGTGGCTTCCCGTTCGGCGGCTGGCAGGCACCGCTGGACGACGACTTCGTGGGCGAGCAGGTCGGGGCCGGGATAGCCGCGATGGACGCGTTGCTGCTCGGCAGGCGGACGTACGACATCTTCGCGGCGTACTGGCCGCAGCACGAGACCGGGCTCGACGGGGAGATCGGAGCCAAGTTCGGCGCGATCCCGAAGTACGTGGCCAGCCGAGGCAACCCATCGCTGAGCTGGCGGGGCTCGACGCTGCTCGGCCCCGACCTCACCGCTGAGGTGGTGTCGCTGTGCGAGCGGCACGAGAACGTCCACGTCATCGGGAGCGTCGACCTCGTGCAGACGCTGCTGGCCGAGAACCTGTTCGACGTCCTGACGCTGTGGGTCTACCCGATCGTGCTCGGGCAGGGCAAGAAGGTCTTCCCTGACGGCGCCACCCCGTCCGCGCTGCGGCTGCTCGAGCCGCCCGCGACCGGCAGCAGCGGCGTCGTCCAGCTGCGGTACGGGCCGACGGGCTCAGCCCCGACGACCGGGGACATGAGCCAGCCGGACCGCGGCCTGAAGTCCCCGTAGCCCGAGCGCGAGAAGGGGTTGACGTCGTACTTGTTTTTTGCAAGTGTCGTCGTGTCAGCAATCCCAGGGACACGAGAGGCAACCGAGATGACCGCGATGTTCGTCAACCTGCCGGTGACCGACCTGGAGCGCGCGAAGGCGTTCTACGCGGGGGTGGGGTTCGCCCTCAACCCGATGATGTCGGACCACAACGCCGCGTGCTTCGTCGTCGAGGAGGACCACAGCTACCTGATGGTCCTGGTGCGCGAGTACTTCCAGACCTTCACGGACAAGCCGCTCGGCGACCCGGCCGTGAGCCCGTCGGTGTCGGTCGCAGTGTTCCTGGACAGCCGCGACGCGGTCGACGCGACCGTCAGGGACGGGCTCGCGGCGGGTGGCGTGGAGGAGCGGCCCGCCTCGGACTACGGCTTCATGTACCAGCGCCAGCTCACCGACCCCGACGGCAACATCATCGAGCTCGGCTGGTTCGACCCGTCGGCCGCTGCGCCCGAACCCGAGACCCTCGCGACCCAGCAGGCCTGAGGCCGATGTCTCCACGCGACTACGGGCAGTACTGCGGCGTCACGCAGGCCCTGGAGCTCGTCGGCGAGCGCTGGGCCCTGCTCATCGTGCGCGACCTGCTCGTCGGGCCGCGCCGCTACGGGGAGCTCGCCGCGGGGCTCCCCCGCATCCCGAGCAACATCCTGGCGGCGCGGCTCAAGGAGCTGCAGGCGGCCGGCGTCATCCGCCGGGCGCCACGCTCGCGCATCATCATCTACGAGCTGACGCCCTACGGGCGCGAGCTCGAACCCGTCGTGCTCGCGCTCGGCGCCTGGGGCTTCAAGGCGCTGGGCGACCCGCGCGACGAGCAGGTCATCACGCCCGACTCGATGACCATGACCCTGCGGACCGCCTTCCGACCGCTCGTAGCGGCCGACCTTCCCGCGACCGCGTACGCCGCGCACTTCGGCACTACCGGGCTGCTCATCCAGGTCGACGGGTCCACCCTCGCCGTCGCGCGCGGGGACGGGCCGGTCGACCTCGCCTTCGCCACCGGTCCCGGCATCCACCAACTCATTTCCGGCGAGCTCGCCCCGGACCTGGCGATCGCCAACGGCGTGGTCGAGGTGCTGCACGGGCGCGGCGACCTGCTCGACCGCTTCGCCAGCACGTTCCACCTGGCCGCCTGACCCGAGCCCTAGCCGTCAGTACGCCCGTCCGCTGGTGAAGGCTGCGTGCCTTCCACTCGCGCGGGCTGCACGACGAGGATCTCGCGCGCCTGCTCCGCGGCGCGGGCGATGCTCTCGCCGACGAAGTCCATGAACCGCGCGACGTTCTCCAGACGGACGGCGGCCGGCGTGCCCGGGCCCAGCACGCCGACACCTTG
This sequence comes from Cellulomonas sp. P4_H4, assembly GCF_056400865.1. NCBI lineage: Bacteria > Bacillati > Actinomycetota > Actinomycetes > Micrococcales > Cellulomonadaceae > Cellulomonas > Cellulomonas sp. P4_H4. The sequence goes on along the minus strand of NZ_JBFUKL010000002.1, from coordinate 457,343 downwards.
CCGCGCCGTCTCGGCCAGTCGGGCGTTGGACCGGGCGCTCTCGATCATCGACTGGTACCAGACGTCGGCGTCGGCGACGTAGCGCTCGCGCCGGCGTTCGTCGCGCTCGCGCAGGACGAGTCCCTGGCTCTCGAGGTACGCGATCGACTTGGAGATGGACGCCGGGCTGACCTGCAGGCGGGCGACGAGCTCGGACGCGGTGAGGCTTCCCGCATCCGTCGTGTAGAGGCAGGTCAGGACCCCCGCGGCGATCCTGGGCAGCCCGGACCCCATGAGCAGCGTCGTGAACGTCTCCTCGTACTCACGCACGGCGTCGGGGTCGCGTCCGTCGGCCCTGAACGACGGCGCAGATCCGGGCGTCGTCACGGCCCGACGTCGGTGGGCACGACGCTCGGTGGCGCGGTGGGCCAGCTCGGCGCGGTAGGCGGTCGGGCCGCCGTTGCGCATCACCTCGCGCGTGATCGTCGAGGTCGGGCGGTCCAGACGTCGGGCGATCTCCGCGTACGCCAGGTCGTCGGCGAGACCGAGAGCGATCTGGTGCCGCTCCTGCTGCGTGAGCCTGCCTCCGGGCATCGCGACCTCCATGGTTCCGACGAGAGCAGGAGCATAGCGTTCACTCATCGTCCATTGCAACGTCGGCTCGGTCCTGATGTTGCGTTGAATTCTGAATCATTGCAATGATTCGTGCGCTCTGATCTGCATGGATGTGCAGTCATCGCAAACTCATCGTTGCCCAAATGGCGAACGCAACGTAGCGTTTCGAATGTCAGAAACACAGAGCACGCCAAGCCACAGGAGTTGAGCACGATGCAGAACTTCGCCACCACCGCCCCCATCACCGCCGTCCTCGACATCCCGGCGGGCCGCGTCCAGGTCATCGCCGCCGACCGTTCCGACACCGTCGTGGAGGTCCGCCCCGCGGACGCCTCGAAGGGGCGTGACGTGAAGACGGCCGAGCGGACCACGGTCCAATTCCAGGACGGCATCCTGATCATCGAGACCCCGACCAAGCACGAGGTCCTCGGCAACTCCGGCTCCCTCGAGGTGACGGTCCAGGTTCCCGCCGGTTCCCGCGTCCAGGCCAAGGCGGCCAGCGCGGAGATCCGGGGCGTCGGACGCCTCGGCGACGTGACGTTCGACGGCGCCCAGGGCGTCATCAAGCTCGACGAGGTCGCGAGCGTGCAGGTCCGCACCCACACCGGTGACGTCTCGGTCGGCCGCCTCGACGGACCCGCCGAGATCAGCACGGGCAAGGGCGACATCCGGATCGACGAGGCCGTCCGCGGCAAGGTCGTCCTGAGCACCCAGCTCGGCGACGTCTCGGTCACGGCGGCCGCCGGATCGTCGGCCTCGCTCGACGCCGGCGCCACCTACGGCCGGATCCAGAACGGGCTCGTGAACGCCTCCAGTGTCCCTGAGCTGAACATCCACGCGACGACGGCCTACGGCGACATCACCGCCCGCAGCCTCTGACGCAGCCCACCCGGCGGCGCGAACCGACCCTGGGTCGGTGCGCGCCGCCGGTCTAGTGCTGCGGGTGCCGCACCGGGCCGATCCAGCGAGGCACGCGCCGCCGGTAGTCGTCGTACGCCACACCGAACCGCTCGTGCAGGAAGCGTTCCTCGGGCAGGACCGCTCCCCAGCGCACCAGCGCCACCGCAGCCGGGAACAGCACGAGCCCCCAGAACGTCGGCACCAACAGCGCGACACCGACGTAGAGCCCGAGCAGGCCGACATACAGAGGGTTGCGGGAGAGCCTGAAGGGCCCCGACTCGATCATCGCGTGCGTCGCCTGCCCCGGCAGGAGCCCGGTCTCGTACCGGGCGAAGAGCCACAGCGCCCAGCCGTTCCACCCGACGAAGAGGACCACCAGCGCCCAGCCGAGCGGGACCCGCCACCCGCCGAGCTCGACGGGGTCACCCCACGCCAGCGTCGCGAGCCACCCGACCAGCCAGGGGACGCCGATCGCCACCGGCGGCCAGAGCCGGAACGAGACCACTGCCTGCGCCATGCCCCCATTCTTGCGACGCCGACGGATTCACGTTGCTGTCGCCGGGGCCCCGCGGCGAGGCTGACCCGATGATCGATCTCGTCACCGTCCCCGCCGACCCGGACCATCCCGACGCCTGGACGGTGGAGGGGACCGTGCTCGTCGCCGACGCCATCGACCGCGAGATCCACGGCTCGAACGACTTCGCGGTGGACGTGCCGACCACGCGGGCGACGCTCGTCGAGCCGCACCGCAAGGTCCACCGGCTCGTCGCGGTCCCCCGCGGTACGAGGGACGTCGTCGGCAGGGCGATGGTCGGCCTGCCGCTCGTCGGCAACACCCACACCGCGGTGGTGTTCGTCGCCGTGCACCCCGACTGGCGACGTCAGGGCATCGGCTCCGCGCTGTTCGACGCCGGGATGCAGCTGGCCCGCGACGGCGGACGCAGCGTCGTCATGTCGGACTCGTCGTACGCCGTCGAGCCACCCCCGGGCCAGCCGGGGATCGACTCACCGACGGGCAGCGGGCGCATCCCGCTCGACGACGACTCGACCCGGTTCGCACTCTCCCGCGGGTTCACGCTCGAGCAGGTGGTCAGGCACTCGGTGCTCGACGTCCCGGTGCCTGCCGCCGTCGTCGACCCGCTGCGCCCGAACCCCGGCCCGGACTATCGCGTCCACACGATGCAGGACGCGTACGACGAGGTCTGGCTCGACCAGCTCGCCATCCTGCGCACTCGCATGAGCACGGACGCACCGCACGCCGGGCTCGAGCTGACGGAAGACCCGTGGGACGCCGACCGGGTGCGCACCGGCGCCGCAGACGTGCGCGGACGCGGGCAGGGCTTCCTGTCGGCCGTCGTCGAGCACGTGCCGACGGGGACCTTGGCCGGCTTCTCGGAGGTCGCGTACCCGTGGGACAAGCCCGCGGTGGTCTTCCAAGAGGACACCCTCGTGCTCCGCGAGCACCGCGGTCACGGGCTCGGCATGCTCGCGAAGCTCGCGGTCCTCGACGCCCTGTCCGTCGTCCGCCCGCAGGCCGAGCGCATCCACACGTGGAACGCGCAGGAGAACCAGCACATGCTCGCCATCAACGTCGCGCTCGGGTTCCGGCAGGAGAGCGTCGACGCCGAGTGGCAGCGGCCCATGTGACGTCGGTCAGCCGTCGCCCTCGGCGACGAGCGCGTCGGTCAGCAGCCCGACCAGCGTCTCGAGCTGCACGTCCGTGGATCCGGGAGTGTCCTCCTCGGCGGCCCCGTCCAGCGCCCGCGCGGCCAGGCCCGCCTTGCTGTCGATCAGCTCGGCGATCTTCGAGTCGATGGTCTGGGCCGCGATGATCCGCCACGCGGTGACGGGCTCGTCCTGGCCGATGCGGTGGATCCGGTCGATCGCCTGGGTCTGCTCGGCGTCGGTCCACGACAGCTCGGCCAGCACCAGGTTGGACGCGACCTGCAGGTTGATCCCCACGCCGGCGGCCATCAGGGAGCAGACGACGATCTGCACCTCGGGATCGTCGACGAACGCGGCGATGTTCTTGTTGCGCGTCCTCGTCGTCTGGTCGCCCCGGATAGAGGCGTACTTGATGCCGCGGTCGGCGAATGTCTGCTCGGCCTGGTCCATCACGTCGACGTGCTTCGCGAAGAACACCACCTTGCCGACGTTGCGGGCGAGCTGCGCGGCGTAGTCGGCCGCCAGCCCGGCCTTGGCCTGGCCGATCCGACGCACCATGGTGAACACGTTGTCGCCACCAGTCTGCGAGCTCGAGTCCTTGAGCTCCCCCGCCGCGATCCGGCGGACGAGGTCGTGGTCGATCCCGTCCATGACGCCCTCGGCGGCGCGCACCTCCATCGCGGATCGGTAGCGCGTGACCATCCGAGAAGCGAGCGCGGCCTCGGCGGCCCGGATCGAGCGGCCGACCGCGCCGTCGAGCTCGACCGGCAGGTCCGCCACGCGGCGGGCGGGGATGTCGGCGACGACGTCGACCTTGCGACGACGCACGATGCCCATGTCGATCACGCTGGCCCGCGCCTCGGAGTAGAACCCCGGGTCGGCAGGGGTGAGGCCGGTCTCGTCGAGCGCGACCTGCAGCTTGCCGAGCGGCTTCTTGTCGTCGATCCAGCCGAGGAACTGCCAGATCGCCCGGAAGTCCTCGATGTCGTTGATCAGCGGGGTGCCGGTGAGCGCCATCAGCAGCGGCCGCGCAGTGCGCGCGCGGATGCGCTCGGAGAGTGTGAGGACGTGCTGCGAGCGCTGGGACGACTTGTTCTTGATGAAGTGCGCCTCGTCGACGACCATGCCGCGGAAGCCGAGGGTGCCGAGCCAGCCGACGTGCCGGTCCAGGATCTCGTAGTTCACGATCACGACGTCCGCGAACGCGTCCACCTGGGCGCCGTCGCCGTGCACCACCGTGGCTGTGCGGAACGGCGTCCACAGCCCGACCTCGTGCGCCCAGTTCGTCTTCACCACGTTGGGCACGACGACGAGCAGCGGGTAGGCGTCGGCCGCCTGGGCCGCGAGCAGCGCCTGCGCGGTCTTGCCGAGCCCCGGCTCGTCGGCGAGCAGGAAGGTGCGATGGCCGTTCGCCGTCGCCGTGACCACCTGGGCCTGGTGCGGCATCAGCTCCCGGCCGGGGGCGACGGACACGTGGCGCGGCTCGGGCAGCGCCATGCAGGCGGGTGCGCCGGTCGCGGCGCGTTCGAAGGAGTTGAAGAGCGGTTCGAGCAGCTCCCAGCCCGCCAGTCGACCGGCCCGGGTCATGCGCTCGGCCGCAGCCTCGAAGTCCGGGGCCAGGAACGGGTTCGCCAGCTGACGCGAGATCACCGATCGCGGTACGACCTGCGGCGCCGCGGAGGCGGTCGGTGGGGCCACCGGAGCGGGTTCGGGCTCCTCGGGTGGCTCCAGACCGCCCGCGCGCATGACCGTCGCCTTGTAGGCGCGCGCCGCGTCGGAGACTCGGGCGTCCTCGGCGAGCAGCTCGAGCAGCGAGGTGTCCCGCGCCGCGGTCCTGGCCAGCATCGTCGCCACCCCGTCGAGGCGCTTGAGCTGTTCGGTCCGTCGCGACGAGGACAGGCCGCTCTCCGACATCACCCGCGCCCGCTCCTCGCGAACGAGCAGCGCCACGACCTGGAACTGGGTACGCACCGCCGGACGTGTCGGGGGTCGCTGCACCGCGCGGTCGACGTCGCGAGCGATCTCGGCGAGGACCGGGATGATGCCCTGCTCGGAGGGTCGCGGAGCGCGAACCCGCTGAGCGCCGGGGTCGGTGCGCGCACGACCGGACCCGCGTCGACCTGCTTGTGCCACATCTCCTCCTTCGCACACCATCCGCACTGCAGCTGCAGCCCAGCGCGCGCCGCCACGGCCACCGGGCCATGTCGACGTCGGCCCCCGACCTGCAGAAGCCAGCGCCCGGGCAAGGGCGCCCTGATGCGGCGCCAGGTCATCGGGCAGCGTCCCCGCCTGCGCCGCCGCGGCCCCGTGCTCATGCCGATGGTGGAATGCCGCCGGCATCTCGGTGATCGCCGCCAGGCACGGGCGTGGCCCTGCGTGATCGCCGGAGACCTGGAGCCTACCGCCGCGCACCTCCAGCAGTCTGGAGGCGGCGGTGATGTCAGTCACCCAGGACCCGGACCCTACCGAGCGACGACGTCTACTGCGTGCTCACCGGGCAGGCCGAGGTGCACCGGAACCGTCGAGCCGTGCACGTCCAGCGCGTAGTCCCCCGCGAACGCCTCGACGACGATCCGCCCGTCCTCGTCCGTGACGACGGTCTGCGGTGTGAGCCACCACTCGTCGCGGACCAGACGGCGCAGGACCTCATAGCCGGGCTTCGGGGTGCCGTCGGCGCGCACGAGACCGGAGGGCGCGCCGAGCCACGACCCGTCGTCGGTGAACCCCCAGTAGGTCGCGGCCTGCACGGCGGGGTGCGAGAGCAACGTCCGGTAGTGCCGCTCCAGCTCGTCGGCCTGCCGTTCCTCGCCCTCGGGGGTCGTCGGCCACGACGGCACCTGGTAGTCGTTGAGGTCGTCGATCTCCGGCGGCATGAGGTCGCCGGACACCAGCGTCGTCTCGGTCAGGTGCAGCGGAAGACCGAACCGGGCGAAGCGGTCCAGCACCTCGAGCGTGCGCTCCTCGCCCCAGTAGCCCTGGTGCATGTGGCTCTGCAGGCCGAGTGCGTCGATCCGGATTCCGGCGCCGAGGCACTCCTCGACCAGCCGCTCGTAGGCCGCCGACATGTTGAAGTCGTTGAGCAGCAACGTCAGCCCGGGATCGGCCGCACGCGCAGTCTCGAAGGCGAGCCGGACGGTCTCGACGCGGCCGAGCCGGCGGGCAAGCTCGGTGACGGCGTTCTCCTCCTTGTCGAAGACCGGCATGATGACGACCTCGTTGATCGCGTCCCAGGTCCGGATGACGTCCGCGAAGTCGCCGACCTCCCGCGTGACCCGTGCTCGGACCACCTCCTCGACGTCCTGGTCGTCGACGTCGAGCAGCCACCGTGGCGCCAGGGTGTGCCAGACCAGAGGGTGGCCCTTGACCGCGACGCCCCGGTCGACGAACCACTGCGCGGTCCGATGCAGCCGCCGGGTGTCGGGACGGCCACGCTCGGGCTCGAACCCCGCCCAGTAGAACGGCAGGGTCGCGGTGTTGAACACGTCGAACCACAGGTCGGCGAAACGGCGGGCGTTCGCCGGGGTCGCGCCGCCGAACGCGGCGCGCGGGGCGTCGTCGTCCTCGTCGTTGGCGACCGGCACGAAGTCGAAGCCGATGTTGCCGAACAGGAAGGCGTGCCGGGTCTGGCGCACCGTGACCTCACGGCCCACGAGTGCCTGTCCGTCCGGGCCGCGCAGGGTCAGCTCCGAGCGGACGACGCGGTGCGCGAAGCGGGGGTCCACCTCGAGGCGAGCGAGGTTCACCGTGCCACCCCTCGCGTCGTTGCCCGGCGCTCCGCACGGCCGGCCGCGTCGCGCGGGGGCGCGGTCGACTGGCGGATGACGATCGACGTGGCGAGCTCGACCCTGGGGTTCGGGGTGACGCCGTCGCGGGCCGCCTCGATGACCATCCGCGTCGCCTCGCGCGCCATCTCCGCGATCGGCTGGCGCACCGTGGTGAGCTCCGGCGACACCCACTGGCACAGGTCGACGTCGTCGAAACCGATCACGGAGAGGTCGTCCGGGACAACCAGGCCACGCGCCCGGGCCGCCTGGTAGACGCCGTAGGCCTGCTCGTCGGACGCGCTCACGATCGCCGTGGGGGGCTCACGAAGGTCCAGCAGCTCGCCGCCGCGCCGCCGCCCGCCACCGACCAGCGAGTCGCCGTTGCGCACGAGCGCCGCCTCGTACTCGATGCCGGCGCGCTGGAGCGCCGCGCGGTAGCCGTCCAGGCGGTCCTGGTGGCACACCTGCTCGATCGGGCCGGTGATGAAACCGATCCGACGGTGGCCCTGCTGCAGGAGGTGCTCGGTCGCGTCCCTGCCGCCGGCCCAGTCGGTGGCTGCCACGGTGGCGAGCGACGACGAGCCGGAGCCGACCGGGTCGACGAGGACGACCGGCATGTGCAGCCGCGCCAGCTCCTCACGGCCGGCGGGCAGCAGCTCGGAGACGACGAGGACGACGCCGTCGGTCCCGCGATCGAGGAGGTGCTCGATCCAGTCGGGCGTGCCGACGGGGCTGCCCTGCGTCGTCGTCACGACGAGGTCCACGCCGAGCCGGGCCGCCTCCGCCTGGGCGCCGCGCAGGAGCGCCGTGGCCCACTGGCTCTCGAGGCCGCTGATGACGAAGTCCACGAGACCGCTGCTGGGGCCCGAACGGCCGCGGCGCTGGTACCGGTGCTCCGCCAGGAGCCCTTCGATCTCGCGGCGCTTGTCCGCAGACACGCCCTTCCGGCCGTTCAGCACCTTCGAGACCGTCGGCACGGAGACACCCGCCTCGGCCGCGATCTCCGCGATGGTGACGCCCCGAACAGCCATCCGCGGCACTCCTCTCGATCCGAACGTTGACGGCGAGTTGCCGACGTGTCTATCGTACGGCATCGCGAAAGTTGCCACGCAACAGTTTCGCGCCAATCGGAGGAAGGCGTGGCGTTGAAGGCGTGCCTGGGTGTCCAGCACGTCACCACGCCACTCGGCGACGGTCCGCGCTGATGCGCGGCCAGATGAGGAGAAGTCACCATGCGGACGTCAACGACGACGCTGCGGCACCGCGGACGGACGGCGGCCGTCGCGGTCGCCGGAGCCGCGCTGCTGGCTCTGGTCGCGGCGTGCTCGAGCGGCACGGCCGGTTCCGCCGACGCGGCGGCCACACCCGGGGCCGCGGCCTCGGGCGACATCACGTGGTGGGGCTGGACGCCCGACGCCACGAACGCGAAGAAGCTCATCGCGAGCTTCAACGAGGAGTACCCCGACATCAAGGTCACGTTCGTCTCGAAGCCGATCGACTCCTACGACTCGGTGCTCGGCCCGGCGATCACGTCGAAGGACGGGCCGGACGTGTTCAACGTCGCGCCCGGCTCCGCCAACGGTGGCGTCGACACGTTCGCACCCGGCGCGATCGACCTCACACCCACGGTAGAGGCGGCTCTGGGCAGCGACTGGAAGGACAAGCTCGCCCCCGCGGGCGTCGACGGCCTGACCTCCGACGGCAAGCTGGTCGGCCTGTCCGCCGGCGCGGTCTACTCGGGCGGTCTCTGGATCAACCAGGGCATCTTCGACCAGTACGGGCTCACGGCTCCCACGACGCTCGACGACTGGAAGCAGGTCTGCGCCACGCTCGAGAGCAACGGCGTCGGGTGCTTCGTGCAGGGCGCCGGCCAGTGGGCGTTCGACATGGACACGTTCGAGGCCATCAGCAACAACGTCGAGCCCGGCCTGTACGTGAAGGCGACGAAGGGCGAGGCCAAGTGGACCGACCCGAGCTTCGTCACGGCGATGAACCTGTGGAAGCAGCTCTTCGACGACGGGATCATGCAGGACGGCGCGATCGGCCTGCAGCAGTACCCGGACGCCAACAACGACTTCATGTCCGGCAAGTACGCCATGGTCATGATGGGCACCTGGTACACGCAGTACGCGGTCAAGGACAGCATGGTCGCGGCGATGGAGGCCGCAGGCGTCGGTAGCCCGACGCCGATCGCGATCACGCCCGTGCCGTTCCCGGACCTCGCCGGGACGGGCAGCACCGGGTCGATGTTCGGCGACGCCGACTACGGGCTCGCGGTGAGCGCGAAGTCGGACCAGCAGTCCGCGGCGGCGACGTTCGCCACCTGGCTCACGACGAGCGAGGCGGGCCAGCAGGCCGTCGCCAACACGCTCAACGACATCCCCGCGCTCAAGGGGATCACGCCGCAGTGGGACTCGATCGACCTCGTCGACCCGGCGAAGCAGAGTGCCGCGCTGCAGGCGTACACCGAGGCTGCGGGGCAGGCGACCGAACCGCGCTTCGCGACCGTGAGCGCGGACCTCAACACCGCGTTCAAGGACGCTCTCATCGGCGTGGCCTCGGGTCAGACGTCGACGGAGAAGGCGCTCGACGGCCTCCAGAAGGTCCAGGATGCGTCGAAGTGAGGTCGTGACGCAGCCCGTCGCGCCTCGCACGCCCGAGGACGCGGTCGGCGCCGTCGTCGCACCGACGTCGGGACGGGTGGCCACTCCGGCCGCCCGCCCCGGCGGAGGGCGCCGGCGCGGCAGGGGTCACCGGCAGCCGACCGGGCTGCCCTGGATCATGCCGGCGATCGTGCTGGTCGTCGGGCTCGTGTACTTCGGCATCGGGTACACCGGGTACGTCTCGACGCTCGACTGGAACGGCTTCATCCTCTCGGCGCCCGAGCACGTCGGTTCGGCGAACTTCGTCGCGATGGTGCACGACACCGTCTTCTGGACGGCGCTGCGCCACACGGCGGTCTTCTTCGTCGTGACGTTCGCGGTCCAGACGGTGCTCGGGTTCGTGCTGGCCGCGATCATGCACTCGCGCATCAAGCTCGCCGTGCTCTACAAGATCGTCATCTTCGTCCCGACCGTGCTGGCCCCGGCGACGATGGCGCCGGTGTTCCGGCAGATCTTCGACGCGGACGGCCAGCTCAACTGGCTGCTGAGCCACGTCGGCCTCGGCGCCCTCACGCAGCCGTGGCTCGCGCAGCCGTCGACCGCCATGGCCGTGGTCATGACGGTCACTGTGTGGCAGTGGACGGGACTGACGTTCATCCTCTTCTACGCCGCGATGAGCCAGATCGACCCAGAGGTGCTCGAGGCGGCACGGATCGACGGCGCGGGGAACCTGCGCGCCCTGCGCTCGATCGTGTGGCCCATGTGCCGCGGCACGACGGCCGCTCTGGCCGTCCTCGGCTTCATCGGGGCGCTCAAGACGTTCGACGTGCCGTACCTCGTCACCAAGGGCGGCCCCAACCACGCGACCGAGTTCCTCGGCACGTACATCTACCAGACGATGGTCCAGGAGAAGCACTTCGGCTATGCCGCCGCGATCTCGGTGGCACTGCTGGTCCTGGCCGTCGGCGGCGGCGTCGTCATGAGCGCACGCAACCGCCGCACCGAGAGGAGCTAGGACGTGTTCGACGTGCGCACACGCCGCTCCCGCATCGGCCTGCAGATCTTCGCCACCGTGATGGTGCTGCCGTTCCTGGCACCGCTCGTCGCCATGGTGCAGGGATCGCTGGCCGGGCTGGGGCTGGAGAACTACGCGAAAGTTTTCGCGACAGGTGTCGTCGGCACCTACTTCAAGAACAGCATCCTGATCTCCGCAGCGACCATCGGGCTCGTCTACGTCTGCACGATGCTCGCCGCGTTCGGTTTCGCGAAGCTGCGGATCGGCGGCAAGGAGATCTGGTTCTGGGTGCTGCTCGCGGCGCTCACGATGCCCGAGGCCGTGCTGCTGACTCCCCTGTTCGTCACGGCGTCGACGTTCGACCTCTACGACGAGCTGATCGCGGTCATCGTGCCGCTCGCCGCACTCCAGGTGCCGTTCACCATCCTGCTCGCGCGCAACTTCGTCGCCGGGATCCCGACCGAGCTCATCGAGGCCGGAAGGGTCGACGGCGCCAACGTCGTGCAGGTGTTCTGGCGGATCGTCCTGCCGCTCACGCGCCCGATCGCCGCCGCGATCGTCGTGCTCACGCTCATCAACGCGTGGAACGCCTACCTGATCCCGATGCTCATGCTCAACGACCCGAGCAAGCAGGTCGTCACGCTGCTGCCCTCGTTCTTCACGAGCCAGTACACGAACGACCAGACCGGGGTGCTCGCCGCGGCCGTCATCACGGCGGTGCCCGTGATCGTCGCGTACGTCTGCCTGCAGCGGTTCTTCGAGCGCGGGCTGTCGGCCGGAGCGCTCAAGTGAGCGCGGGTTCCGGGCTGCTGGCAGGCCGGCTCGCGGTCGTCACCGCCGGCACCGCCGGCATCGGGCGAGCGGTGGTCGAGAGGTTCGTCGCCGAAGGTGCGCACGTCGTCGTCATGTCGCCGAGCAAGCGTGAGCTCGACGCGGTGGTCGACGAGCTCGGACCGCACGTCACCGGAGTCTTGGGCGACGCGGGCGAGCCCGAGGACCTCGCCCGGCTCGCGCTCGCCCTACGCGAGACCGGACGGCTCGTCGACGTCCTCGTCGCCAACGCTGGCCGGGACGTGCCGTCGACCCTCGTCGCCGACACGACGCCCGAGCAGTTCGACCACGTGTCCGGCCTGAACTTCCGCGGCACGTTCTTCACGGTGCACCACGTGGTCCCGGCGATGCGCGACGGCGGCACGATCGTGCTGACCGCCTCGATCGCCGCGCACAACGGCGGGCCTGGGCACGCGGTCTACAACGCGTCGAAGGCCGCCGTGCGGTCGCTCGCGCGGACGCTGACGTCGGAGCTGCGCGACCGGCGCATCCGCGCCAACGCCGTGAGCCCCGGCCCGACCGCGACCGCGGGGTTCGCGGCCTTCACCGGCGGCTCGGCGGAGGTCGAGCAGCGGGTGGTCGCGCAGATCCCGGTCGGACGGGTCGGCCGCCCCGAGGAGGTCGCAGCCGCCGTGCTGTTCCTCGCCTCGGACGAGTCGAGCTTCGTCGCCGGAGCCGAGCTGGTCGTCGACGGCGGCATGAGTCAGGTCTGACCACCCGGTCGGGCCGGAGGACCGCCGTCGGCGGTCCCCATCCATCGAGAGGAAGTACGTCTGGTGTCGGGTCCCGTGAAGTACGCGATCGTCGGGAGCGGTTGGCGCTCCGAGTTCCACCTGCGGATGGCGCAGGCCGCCCCCGAGCGGCTGGAGGTCGTCGCCGTCGTGACGACGACCGAGGCAGAGAGCGAGCGCATCACCGCCCGGTGGGGCGTCCCCGCGGTCGAGACGATCGCGGAGGCCCTGCGCTTCGGCCCGGAGCTCGTCGTCGCGGCCGTGTCCTGGCCCGCGATGCCGGGCGTGGTCCGGGAGCTGGTCGCCGCGGGGGTCAAGGTCCTCGCCGAGACGCCGCCGGCGCCGGACCTCGACGGGTTGCGCGCTCTGTGGGACGAGGTCGGCGCCAGCGGGCTCGTGCAGGTAGGCGAGCAGTACACGCTCATGCCCGGGCACGCCTCGCGGCTCGAGGTGGTGCGTCAAGGAACGATCGGCCGGGTCAACACCGTCGAGGTGGCCTCGACGCACCTGTACCACGCGGTCGCGCTCGTCCGGGCGTACCTCGGCGTGGACATGGACGAGGTCGTCGTGAACGCGCGCTCGTTCGTCGCGCCGCTCGTCGACCCGCTCGGGTTCGACGGCTGGGTGAGCGAGCCCCAGGCCGCTCCGCGCACGACCACGCTGGCGACGCTCGACTTCGGCGAGGGCCGCGTGGGTCTCTACGACTTCGTCGAGAACCAGTGGTGGAACCCCCTGCTCGCCCGCCGCCTCGTGGTGCGCGGGTCGCTCGGCGAGATCGTCGACGACAACGTCACGCGTCTGACCGAGGACGGCGTGGTGTCGTCGCCCCTGGTCTACCGCCGCACGGGCGTCGACATGAACCTCGAGGGCAACGAGGTGGTGCACACCTCGTTCGACGGTCGCGTCGTGTACCGCAACCCGTGGGTGGGCACGCGCCTGTCCGAGGACGACATCGCGGTGGCGAGCCTGCTCGCAGCCGCAGGCAGCTGGGCGCGCGACGAGGGGCCCGAGCCCTACCCGCTCGCTCAGGCCTGCCAGGACCACGCCGTGGGCCTGGCGATCGAGGAGTCCGCCCGGACCGGCGCCGACGTGCGCGTCGCCAAGGAGGTGTGGGCCTGATGCCGCTCGTCACGATCGAGGTCGCCGACACCGTCCCGGTGGCCACGCGGCTCGCGTACGCGGACGCCGTCAACGCCGGGCTCGTCGAGGGCCTGGGGATGGACGCCGAGGACCGGTTCCAGGTGATCCACCCGCTCCCGGCCGACCACATCGTCGCCGACCCGCACTACCTGGGCGGCAACCGCCGCGACGTCGTCTACGTGCGGATCCTCATGGTGCGCATGTACGACCCGGCCACCAAGGCCGCCATGTACGAGGCCGTCGCGCGACGGCTCGAGGCGCAGGGGGTGCGGCCCGACGACGTCTTCATCGCCGTCACCGAGAACGGGCTCGAGGACTGGTACCCGGGCGCGCGGGGCGCACGACCGACCGACCTGACCGCGTAGAGACGACGAAGGACGAGAGCAGATGGTGCAGCAGCTGACGGACACGGGCGTCCGCGTCGCCGAGCTCATGACGCGGATGACCCTGGAGGAGAAGCTCGCGCAGCTCGTGGGCGTGTGGGTCGACGCGGGCTCGGGTGAGGGCGTCGCCCCGCTGCAGGGCGCGATGGTCGCCGACCAGCCGCCCTTCGAGGAGTTCGCACGCGACGGCGTCGGCCAGATCACGCGGTTCTACGGCACCGCGCCGGTCGAGCCGGCGGCCGCCGCCGGACGCCTGCGCGAGCGGCAGCGGTGGCTCGTCGAGCAGACCCGGCTCGGCATCCCGGCGGTCGTCCACGAGGAGTGCCTCACCGGGCTGGCCGCGTGGCGGGCGACGACGTTCCCGGCACCCCTGTCGTGGGGGGCCGCGTTCGACCCGGACCTGGTGCGTCGGATGGGGCAGGCGATCGGGTCCACGATGCGCTCGCTCGGGGTCCACCAGGGCCTCGCGCCCGTGCTCGACGTGGTCCGCGACGCCCGCTGGGGCCGCGTCGAGGAGTGCATCGGCGAGGACCCGTACCTCGTCGGCTCGATCGGGACGAGCTACGTCCGCGGCCTGCAGGACGTCGGCATCGTCGCGACGCTCAAGCATTTCGTCGGGTACTCCGCGTCGCGGGCCGGGCGCAACCTCGCCCCGGTGCACGCGGGCCCGCGCGAGGTGGCCGACGTCCTGCTGCCGCCGTTCGAGATGGCGGTCCTCGACGGCGGCGCGCGCTCCGTCATGCACTCCTACGCCGAGGTCGACGGCCTTCCCGCGGCCGCGGACCGCTCGCTGCTGACCGGCGTGCTGCGCGACCGGTGGGGGTTCGACGGGGTCGTGGTCGCCGACTACTTCGGCGTCGCCTTCCTCGCGTCCCTGCACGGCGTCGCGGCCGACTTGGCCGACGCCGCGCACCAGGCGCTCGCGGCCGGGGTCGACGTCGAGCTGCCGACCGGCAACGCGTTCCGCGAGCCCCTCGCGGCGGCGGTCCGGTCCGGAGCCGTCGACGAGGCCCTGGTCGACCGGGCCGTCGAGCGGGTGCTGCGGCAGAAGGCGGAGCTCGGGCTCCTCGACGAGCGGTTCGAGGGGCCGGCCGACGACCCCGGAAGCCTCGACCCAGTCGAGCACCGCGAGATCGCGCGGACGCTGGCCGAACGCTCCGTCGTGCTGCTCGCGAACGACGGCACGCTCCCCCTGCGTGCGCCGGCCCGCGTCGCCGTCGTCGGGCCGAACGCGGACCGCGTGAACGCGCTGTTCGGCTGCTACTCGTTCGCCAACCACGTGCTGGACAAGCTCCCCGGCGTCGAGCTCGGCATCGAGGCCGAGTCCGTGCTCGACGTGCTGCGCGCCGAGCTCGACGACGTCGTCTACGCCCAGGGCTGCGGGGTCGACGACCCGAGCCTCGCCGGGCTGCCCGCCGCCGTGCACGCCGCGCAGAGCGCCGACGTGGCGATCGTCGTCGGCGGCGACCGCGCGGGACTCTTCGGGCGCGGCACGTCCGGCGAGGGCTGCGACGCCGAGTCGCTCGAGCTCCCCGGCGTGCAGCGCGAGCTCGTCGAGGCCGTCGTCGCGACGGGCACGCCGGTCGTCCTCGTCCTGGTGACCGGGCGTCCGTACGCGGTCGGCTGGGCGCTCGACTCGTGCGCCGCGGTCGTGCAGACGTTCTTCCCGGGCGAGGAGGGTGCTGCCGCGATCGCGGGCGTGCTCACCGGCCGCGTGAACCCGTCGGGCCGGCTGCCCGTGAGCCTGCCCCGGTCGGCCGGCGCCCAGCCGTACTCGTACCTGCACCCCGTGCTCGGCGGCACCACCGAGGTGTCGAACGTCGCGCCCGACCCGGCCCGACCGTTCGGCTACGGCCTGTCCTACACGACGTTCGAGCGCACCGACCTCACGGTCGCCTCCCCCTACGTCACGACCGACGGGAGCATCGAGGCGACCGTTCGCGTGACGAACATGGGCTCCGTGGCGGGCTCGGACGTCGTGCAGCTCTACGGTCACGACCCCGTCGCCTCGATCACCCGGCCCGTCGCCCAGCTGCTCGGCTACGCACGGGCGACCCTCCAGCCGGGCGCGTCCGCGCTCGTCCGGTTCGTCGTGCCGACCACGCGGCTCGCGTTCAGCGGGCGCGACCTGGTCCGTGCCGTCGAGCCCGGGACGATCGAGCTGTGGACCGGCGCCTCGTGCGCCGACCGCGAGCAGGAGACCGTCGTGGAGCTGGTCGGCGAGCGCCATGTCGTGACGACCGCCGACGCACGGTGGGTCGACGTCAGCGTGGTGGACGCATGAGCCCCGGGCGTCTCGACGGCGAGCTCGCGGTCGTCACGGGCGGCACCGCCGGGATCGGGTTCGCGGTGGCGGAGCGGTTCGTCGCGGAGGGCGCGGAGGTGCTGGTGACCGGCCGCACGCGCGACCGCCTCGCCGCCGCGCTCGAACGCCTAGGCCCGGCAGCGACGGGCATCCTGGGCGACGGAGCCGACATCGACGACCTCGACAGGCTCGCGGCGGCCGTCCGCGCGACCGGCCGCCCGCTCGACGTGCTCGTCGCGAACGCCGGCGGTGGCAGCGAGCCGCCACTCGCCGAGATGACGCCGCGCGAGTTCGACCGCGTGGCCGACCTCAACGTGCGCGGCACCTTCTTCGCCGTCCAGCGGCTCCTCCCCCTGCTGCGCGACGGCGCCCGCGTGGTGCTCGTCGGGTCGATCTCGGGCAGCAACGGCGACCCGGGCCACGGCGCGTACAACGCGAGCAAGGCCGCCGTCCGGTCGCTCGCCCGCACCCTGACCGCGGAGCTCGCCGACCGGCACATTCGGGTCAACGTCCTGAGCCCCGGCCCGACGATGTCCGCCGGGTTCGCCGACTACGTCGGGCACGGTGAGGAGGTCCTGTCCCGGATCGCCGCCGCGGTGCCCGTCGGCCGCGTCGGACGTCCCGACGAGATCGCCGCCGCGGCACTGTTCCTCGCCACCGACGAGAGCAGCTTCGTCGCGGGCGTCGAGCTCGTCGTCGACGGCGGCATGAGCCAGGTCTAGCCGACGTGTCCCTCGACCCTCCCGGTGCGCGCCCGGTTCCGTCGCGCCGAGGGTCGACGCCCACGATCGCCGACGTCGCCGCCCTGGCCGGCGTCTCGACGTCGACGGTCTCGAAGGTGATCAACGGCCGCGACGGCGTCTCGGGGGCCACCGGGAGGCGCGTGCGGGAGGCCGTCGACCTGCTGAGGTTCACGCCGAGCATGGCCGCGACGTCCCTGCGTGGCGGCTCGACGCGAGTCATCGGTCTCTTCGCCGCCCGCCTCGGCGCCTGGGAGAGCGAGGTGCTCCGGGGCGCGACGCTGGCCGCGGGAGCCGACGGCTACGGCCTGCTCGCCTGGGTCGGTCCCCGCGCCCCGCAGTCCGCGAGCTCCATGGTGGAGGGGGCGATCCTGCTCGCCGACTCGACGCCGGCGGGCCTCGCGGACGTTCCGCTGGTCCTCATCTCGTTTCGCGCCCCGACGATGTCGGTGCAGTGCGATCTTCTAGGCCCGCCGCCCGACGCACCTGCCCTCACGCCACACGACATCGGGAGCGGTGCGGTCCGCTGCCTGATCTCTCTTCTTCCGAGCGGCGCCGCTGAGCGAGACGGTGCGCAGGTCTGACGCGCCACCGCCAAGGCGCCAGTGTTGTGTCCCGGGAGCGCCTCCTCGCTCTGCGTCGGAGAGGCCGATGGCGCGTGGCCCGGTCCGGGCCCACGCGCCATCGACGCCTTCCTAGCTGTTCAGTCCGGGCGGCGTGCGCGGGGACGTGCCGGGGGTGGCGTCGGTGAGGCTCTCGAGCAGCGCGTAGTACGCCGGCTTCTTCTCGAAGTCCTCGGTCATGATCGTCGCGTAGCCCTCGGGGAAGACGCCCGGGACCCACGAACGCCCGTCGTCGAAGCCCCAGACCGTGAAGCTGGTGCAGGCGGAAACGTTGAGGCACGCCTCGAGCATCTTGTCGTACCGCTCGGCCTGCAGCGCGATCTGTGAGGCGTCCGGCTCCCCGTCCTCGCCGAGCGGCATGCGGACGTCGGCCTCGGTGACTGCCACCTTCAGCCCGAGCGCCGCGAACCGCTCGAAGTTCGCCTGGATCGACTCGTCGAAGCCGTACATGAGGCTCAGGTGACCCTGAGCGCCGAAGCCCTGCAGCGGCGCGCCGTCGGCGAGCAGCTCCTGCGCCAGGGCGTAGTAGGCGTTGGTCTTGTTGTTGATGCCCTCGGCGTTGTAGTCGTTGAGGAAGAGGACCGCCTCGGGGTCGGCCTCGTGCGCCCACCGGAAGGCGTCACCGATGAGGGCGACCGGGTCCGCGGCGCATGCCTTGAGGAAGGGGTTGGCCTCGGTGCGCAGGCGGACACCGCCGGCGTCCCAGTCGTCCTGGAAGATCTCGTTGGCGACGTCCCACTCGTAGACATCGCCGGCGTAGCGGCCGACGACCGTACGGATGTGGTCCTCGAGGACGTCGCGCGCCTCGTCGCAGGTCCAGTCGGCGCTGGCGTCGGTCACCCACTGCGGGTTCTGGCTGTGCCAGAGCAGCGTGTGGCCGCGGACCTTCTGGTGGTTGGCCCGAGCGAACGCCACGACAGCGTCCGCACCGGAGAAGTCGTAGACGTCGGGCTGGGGGTGGACCTCGGCCCACTTCATGTCGTTCTCGGGGGTCAGCGAGCTGAACTCGGCGCCAAGGATGCTCTGGAACTCCGTGGGGTGCTTCCGGTCGTAGTTCAGCAGGTCACGCTGACCCCACACGGCGCTGCCGATCTTGAGGTCTCTCGGGGCCTCGGAGCGCAGGGTCGACTCCGGTGGAGTGGCCTGCGCGAGGGGGGCTGACAATGCGAGGGCGGTGATCGCCGACGCCGCGACGGCGGCGGCACGCCTCATGGTCATGGAATGGGACATCGTTGTTCCTCTCCGATCGGGTTCCGACGCTGGCACAGCACCGGATACCGGACTTTTGGACAATAACGATGTCGATAACGATTTCGCAACCGGTGGAGCTCGTCCGTCCTTGGCCCGACCCGGCTCGCCCAGGCGCCCACTGCGCGCCTGGCGCGCAACGACGGACGGTGCGGTTCTGTCATCGCGCGGACGGGACGGACGCCGTCACAGCGCGCGCTGGTCGTCTTCCTCGCGCGTGGAGTCGACGTCAGTCCATCCGTCGCCTTTCGTCGCCGGCTCGCTCGTCGTGCAGGAGCTGAGTTCCCGCTCTGCGAGCGCGCGCGCCGTGAAGATCTCGGGCGCGATCACAGGACCACCACGCCCTTGCCGCCGACCGTGCCGGCCTCCATGTCGACGTGTGCCTGGGCAATCTGGTCGAGACGGTAGATGCGTCCGACGGGCACCCGGGCCCGACCGTCGGCGACAGCGTCGAGGAACTCCTGGAGCACAGATGCGGGCAGGTCGGCGGCTTCCCCGGAGTAGGCGGTCAGCCGGACGCCGTTGGGGAGCCAGTCCATCGGGTAGAACTCGGGGATCGTCCACTCGTCGGAGAGCATGCCGGTGAAGCAGACGGTGCCGCCGCTGCGGACGGCTCGCAGAGTGTCGCGCAGGACGTTGACGCCGACGAGCTCGACGGCCCCGTCCGCCCCGTCGGGGTGCAGCTCGCGCACCTGGGCGGCGACGTTCCCGTCGTCGACGAGCACGTGCTCCACGCCCACGCTCTCGAGCAGGCCCGTTCTGCTGGCAGACCGGGTCGTGGACAGGACGGTCAGGCCCTGCAAACGGCCGAGGACGGCGAGCGTCAGCCCGATCGAGGAGGTGCCGCCGCGCACCAGCAGGCTCTGCCCCGCCGAGGGGCGGACGCCGACGGCGAGCGACCCGTAGGCGGTCTGCAGCATCTCGGGGACCGCGCCGAGCACATCCCACGGGAGCTTGCTCGTGAACGGGATCACCTGGGCCGCCGGCACCACCACGTACTGCGCGTAGCCGCCGTCGAACGTCCGGCCCATCCCGCCCATCAGCGTGACGACCTGGGTACCTGGTGGGAGCTCGCCGCCCGGGGCATGCTCGACCACTCCGGCCGCCTCGATACCGGGGATCCGCGGGAACGTCCCGGTCGAGGCCTGCCCGCGGCGGAAGTGCAGCTCTGACCGGTTGAGCCCGAACGCGCGCACCCGGATCAGCACCTGACCGGGTTCCGCGCGCGGCACGGGCACGTCGCGCACCTGCAGGACCTCGGGACCGCCGGGGCGGTCGACGACCGCCGCACGCATGCGGGCCGCGGTCACACTGCCACCGTCTTCGTCAGCCGGTCGAGCAGACGAGTCAGGAGGGCGGCCTCCCCAGAGACGTCCTCGCCAGCGAGATGAACGGCGAGCTCGGCATCCACGAGTGCCACGCCGGCATCGTGCGCGACGTCTCCCGCCGGGGTCAGCGTGACCAGCGAGGAGCGCCGGTCGTGCGGGTGCGCGCTGCGCACGACGAGCCCGTCCCGCTCGAGCCGGTCGACCAGCTTGCTGGCCGCGCCGACCGTGATGCCCAGCTCGGTGCGCAGCTCCTGGACCCGGGCGGACCCCGCGTGCCGACGGACGACCCGCAGTGCGGTCAGGTTCGCCAGCGACACCCCGCCCGCGGCCCGGAGATGGTCGTCGAGGTGGTTCCACAGGTAGGTCTCGTACCGCACCACGGCATCGAAGAAGTCCATGCCCACGTCAACTCGGTTCTCGGGAACTATATTCCGAGTGATCTAAATTATGGGTGCCCGCGAGAAGCCCCGGGGCACACCAAAGGACGCTGAGCCGCCGGTACGCAGGCGTCAGTTCCGAGTCCGGCTCGGCACGACGTGATCTGCGGCCCAGCTCGAGAGGAGCCGGAGTGCGTCGTCGTCGGGCGATGCCGGTTCGGCGCTGAAGGCGATCAGGCTCAGGCCTATGTCGGCGGGCAGCTCCATGACGTCGAACGACAGGTGCAGCTCGCCGACGACGGGGTGGCGGAAGTGCTTGATGCCGGTGCGGTGCAGGCGGACGTCGTGGGACGCCCAGCGGGTGCGGAAGGCGTCGCTGCGCGTGCTCAGCTCTCCGACCAGGTCGGTGAGGCCCCGGTTGAACGGGTCGCGGCCGGCCTCCGCGCGCAGTGCGGCCACGGCATCGTCGGCGGCGCGCTCCCAGTCGAGCCAGAAGTCGTGCGCACGGGGGTTGAGGAAGTTGAACCGGGCGTGGTTCGCGGGGCGGGCCTCGTCGGCGAGCACGGGCGCGAACAGAGCGCGTCCGAGCGTGTTCGCGGCCATGAGGTTGAGTGATCCGTCGTTCACGATGGCCGGCAGCCGTGTCATCCCGTCGAGCACCCACTGCAGGCTCGGCCGGATCTGCTGCGCGGCCGGTCGCCGGCGTGTGCGGGCGCCCGGCCCGGCTGCCCGGGCGAGGTCGGCCAGGTGCAGTCGCTCGGCCTCGTCGAGCTCGAGCGCCCGGGCAAGGGCGTCGAGCACGCTCTCGGAGACACCGCTCAGATCGCCCCGCTCGAGGCGGGCGTAGTACTCGACACTGACGCCGGCGAGGTCGGCGACCTCGCTGCGACGCAGACCAGGGACGCGCCGGCCGCGACCAGCGGTCGAAAGGCCGACCTGCTCGGGCGTGAGCTTCGCGCGCCGGGAGGTGAGGAAGGCCTTGACCTCGCTGCGGGTGTCCATCACTCCACGCTAGGCGTGGCCGGCGCGATGAGGGATGCCCTGCCGTTACGCGTTCCAGCGGTGACTTCTTCGCGTGCCCGCCACCGCGTTGCATGGACGTGTCGCCGGAACATGAGGCGGCCGCCGTGGATCAACGCGGTGCGGAGATCGATGAAGGACGACGACATGAGCGAGAAGCAGGTATGGCTGGTCACCGGGGCGAGCCGCGGCATGGGCGTGGACTTCGCGCGAGCGGCCCTCGCGGCTGGTCACGCGGTCGTCGCTACCGGGCGGGACCCGCAGAAGGTCACCGAGGCCGTCGGCGAGCACGCTGAGTTGCTGGCCGTGAAGCTGGACGTGACCGATCCGGACGATGCGGCCGCCGCGGTGCGGGCGGGCGTCGATCGCTTCGGGTGCATCGATGTGCTGGTGAACAACGCCGCGAACTTCTACGCCGGATTCTTCGAGGAGATCACGCCCGACGACTTCCGCGCGCAGGTCGAGACGAACCTGTTCGGTCCGATCAACGTGACGCGAGCCGTCCTGCCGGTCATGCGTGCGCAGCGATCGGGCCTCGTGCTGACGATCTCCTCGACCGCGGGTCTGGCGGGTGGGGAGTTCGTGTCGGCGTACGCGGCCTCCAAGTTCGGGGTCGAGGGCTGGATCGAGTCGCTGACCCCCGAGGTCGCGCCGTTCGGGATCCGCACGATGCTCGTCGAGCCGGGCTTCTTCCGCACCGATCTGCTCACCCCCGAGTCGACCAGCTACGCGCAGCCCACCATCGACGACTACGCCGAGCGCACCCGCCAGACCGTCACCGCGTGGAGCGCGATGAACGGACAGCAGACCGGCGATCCCGCCAAGCTCGCCGCCGCGCTCGTCCAGCTCGCCGGGCTCGACGAGCCGCCCCTGCGCTTCGCGGCCGGAGCCGACGCAGTCGGCGTGTTCGAGCAGAAGGCGCAGGACCTGCTCTCCCAGGCCGACGCCCACCGCGAGCTGTCGTCCTCCCTTGCGCACCAGGACGCAACGGTCTGACCCCGCGCCCACGACCCGCCGCCTCACGCCTGAATCAAGGGATCAAGGACTCCACACCATGGCAACACGACTGACCGGAACCGTCGCCCTCGTCACCGGCGCGTCCAGCGGGATCGGCGCGGCCACCGCACGCCGCCTCGCCCAGGAGGGCGCCTCGGTCGCCCTGATCGCCCGCCGCGAAGACCGCCTCCGCGAGCTAGCGACGACGATCGAGAGCGAGGGTGGCACCGCCCTGGTCGCCGTCGCGGACATCTCCGATCGCGACCAGGCGAAGGCTGCGGTGGCGCGCACCGTCGAGCAGTTCGGGCGCCTCGACACCGTGGTCAACAACGCCGGTCTCATGCTCCTAGGTCCTGTGGTCGGGGCCGACACCGACGAGTGGGACCGCATGATCGCCGTGAACGTCCAGGGACTGCTGCACGTCACCCATGCCGCTCTGCCTCACCTGCTCGAGGCCGCCGAGCAGGAGCCTCGGCGGGTGGCGGACATCGTGAACGTGAGCTCGATCGCCGGCCGCGTCGCGTGGAACGGGTACGGCGTCTACAACCTCACCAAGTTCGGCATGAACGGGTTCACCGAGGCGCTGCGCCAGGAGATCACCAAGAAGCACGTGCGCGTCGGCGTCCTGGAGCCCGGCGGCGTCGCCACCGAGCTCGGCTCGCACAACCGGGCCGAGATACGCGAGGGCATGATCGACCCGTTCTTCGAGCAGACCGAGGTCCTGGCACCTGAGGACATCGCCGATGGCGTCGCCTACATGGTCACGAGACCTCGGCACACCGCGATCGGCGAGATCTGGATCATGCCCACCGACCAGTCCTGAGCCGCCACCCGGCCGACGGGACTCGAGCCTCGCCGGACCGGCGCCAGCACAGAGCGTTCCACTGACGGGCAGGGGACGAACCACGCCCGCTGCTCATTGCCGCTCGTGCGCCGCTATGCCTTGGCCATGAGTGCGTGCACAGCCCGCTCGACGGCTGGCCGTATGTCGAGTGTGGGGTCGACGGTGAGCCGATGCAGCAGCAGTCCGTCCCCGAGTGCCATCAGAGCGCGCGCGGCGGGAACGGGATCGGGGATGCCGGCCGCGGTCATGACCTGCTCGGTCCAGCGTTCGAACTCGTGCCGCTGCCGCCGCAACGGCGCCCCGAGCTCGGGGTCCGAGGCGACCTCGAGGAAGAGCGCGTAGCGCGCCCTGGTGCGCGTCGCGAAGGGACCCGTCTGCAGCTCGGCCATGGCGCACAGGCCGTCGATCAGCCCATCGGCGTCAGGCACGACGGGTGAGCCCGAGGGATCAAAGTCGGCACGCTCGCGCTCGGCTATCCAGTCGACGACGCCGGCGAGCAGCGCGCGGCGGGTGCGGAACCAGTTCGACGTCGAGCCGGCCGGGAGCCCGGCCCGGGCGTCGACGCGCGCATGGCTCAGCGCACGCACTCCCTCGGCCCCGAGCAGCTCGACGGCGGCGTCGAGCGCGCGCTCCTTCGTCGTGGGCATGTACACCTCTCTTCGGCAGACCTACTATGAACGTAGTGGAACTAGGAACATAGTGTTCGCACCGCGCCGAAGGAGCCGCCATGAACACGCCCCGTGTCCGCGAGGTCGCTGCCGAGTCGTCCACCTGGTACCCATCGATGCCCGAGGCGCCCGGGTTCGAGCACCTCGTCGTCGAGACGCCCGATCTACGCAGCCATGTCGCGACCATCGGCGAGGGCGACCCGGTCGTGCTGCTGCACGGCTTCCCGGCGCACTGGTGGCAGTGGCGCGAGATCGCCCCCGTCCTCGCACGCGCCGGCCGCCGCGTCATCTGCCCCGACCTGCGCGGCACCGGATGGACCACGGCCGACGACCCCCGCATCGAGCGCGAGACCCACCATCACGACCTGCTCGCGCTGCTCGACGCGCTCGGCATCGAGCGGGCGCACCTCGTCGCGCACGACCTCGGCGCGATCAGCGCGAACCAGCTCGCCTACGCGCACCCCGAACGCGTGCGCTCACTGGTACAGCTCTCGGTGCCGCCCATCTTCATGCCGTTCAGCCTGAAGCTCGTCAAGGGGATGCGCCACATGCCGGCCCTGATCTGGCACCGCCGAGGCCGCTCGCTCGCCGGCTTGTTCGACCCCAGCCACATCGCCCACCCGCTGCCGACCGAGACGATCGACGCCTACCTCGCACCGATGGCCCGCCCCGAGATCGACGGCGCCGTGCGGCGGCTGTTCCGCGGCATCGCCATCCCGGTGTCGATGCAGGTCGCGCGCGGCACCTTCTCCCGGCAGCGACTGCGGCCGCCGACCCTCGCCGCGTTCGGGCGACTCGACCACCCGTGGGACGAGCCGTTGATCCGCCGCCTCTGCGGAGACCTCACGCGCTACGCCGACCGGTACGAGCTCGCGTTCGTCGACGACGCCGCGCACTTCATCACCGACGACGCACCCAGCGAGGTCACCGCCCTCGCACTCGCCTGGTTCGAACGGGCGGGCTAGGTGGACTCGGCTGTCACGTTCGTCGTGATCGGCGGGAAGCCGACGGCGGATTGGTGGCTGATCTTTGCGGAACGCAGCGAGCTCATGGCCCGCTGACGATCACCAGTTCGTTGCCTTCGGGGTCGGCGACCCGCCAACGATTCTCTGACTCGTCAAGGAGCCGGCCACCGGCTGCGACGGTCGTGGCGAGGCGCTCCAGCGCGAGGTCCGACGGCACAGCGAGCTCGACGTGGATGCGGTTGCGCTGCCGGCGCCGCTCCGTCTCCGACGTGTCGATCTCTTGGAACATCAGCACGGGGTTCAGCCGCCGCGGATCGTAGATGTCGATGACCCAGGCTCGCCGGTCGGGGGTGTATCCCAGTGCGGCAACCCAGAACGCGCGGACCGCGGCGACGTCGGCGGCGTCGAAGACGAGCTGAGCGAAGCGCGACAGCCCCGGATCCGCAGTGGCACCAAGCTCGCGGGCAGCGGTCTGGAGGTCTCCGGCGAGTGCGGCGAAGTCGAGCTCGAGACCATGGGCGTCGTCCTCCCACTGATCCTTGCCGCTGTCGACGATCACGAGCCCGGGGCGCAGGTCGACCAGCAGCGGGAAACCCGCGTCGTCGGCCAGCGCCGCTGCTGCAGCGGCCAGGTCACGCTGCTGCGTCGGCGAGGTGATGCGGTAGTACGCGATCGCGCTGAACACCGCCTGCCAGTCGGAGGTCCCGGCCTTCTCGCTGAGTGCGTCGCCCGGCACCAGGTCGACCTCGTTGCCGTCAGGATCGGAGTGACAGACCCCGAACACTCCGAATGCCTCACCAAGGCTCGCCTGCTCGACCGCCGCGGCCGGCCGCACCACGTCGAGGTGGATGCGGTTGCGCAATGGCCGTCGTTCGGTCGAATGCCGGATCCGTATCGTGGGGTCGCGCTGGAACGGATCCGCCAGGTCGCCGTCATTCGCTGTCGCGTAGTCAAGCGCGCTCTGCCAGAACGGCCTTACCGCAGACGGGCTCGCGGATTCGAGCACGACGCTCAGATGCTGCAGCACGGCAGGGTTCGCGGCCAGCCCGAGATCGCGCGCGGCCGCCGACACTGCCTCCGCGTGCTCGTCTGAGTCGAGACGCACCCGGACGCCTGTCGCGCGCACGTCGACCAGGACCTCGGCCGACACCTCCACGATGCGCCCGGCCAGTGCGGCCCCGGCGATCAGCGAAGGCGCGTCGAACCATGCCGTCGCAACGCCATCGACTACCCGCCAGTCCGTTCCGTTCTCGGCCATGCCCTTCACCGTAGAATCCATTCCGGTCAGTCTCCTTCCGGATGGTGATCAGTCTGGCCGGGCCATGGACGCCGCTGGCATCCCCGCTCCGACCAAGCGCCAGCCGCGCACTGGCTACGCGCGAACAGCTCGGACTCCGGCCACCTCGCCGTCAGTGACTCCTGAGGACCGCCCAGGCGAGGAGGCTGTCGATGCGACGGATGTCGGCTCCCTTGGTGAGCTTCACCTTGATGTGGCCGGCCTTGGTCCACAACTCGATCTCGGCATCGCGGTCGAGCATCCCGCCTGCGTTCTCCGAAGACCACATCTCGATCGAGCTGTAGGGGAGCGAGTAGATCTCGACCTTCTTACCGGTGATGCCCTGCGCATCCCTGACGATAAGGCGCTTCGTCGTGAACGTCGCCGAGTCACGGAATGTCTTGAAGGACGCCACCGTTGTCTCACCCTCCACGAGGAGCGGCTGCACGTCGTCAGGTACCGGGATCTCCTTCTGCAGGGTCCATGCGAAAATGGCGGCGGTCTCCACCACGGGCCTCCTCTGAACGTCGTGCCCCTGTCGGGCGCGAACGCACACCACGGTACAGACAAGCAAGAGCCCGGCTCACTCGTCGAATGCCAGGCTGACGTGGGGCGACGCACCGCATCAGCGCTCTGATGACCGCGAGGTCCCGCGAGCGCCGCGGCGGGGCCCATCGGCTGCAGCCTCCCGGCCGCGGACCTCGACCAACACCGTGCGCCTGGGCAGATTCAAATGCCGACACCCGCTTTAGGAGTTCGACCCCAGCCTGGTCCCAGCGCGCTGAACTGCGGAAATACACGTCAGTAGTTCAAGAAATGACACCGTTCCGAGCGTGCCGCTGACCACACGCTGACCACACCCAGTTTGATGTGGTCTCGCTCCGCCCGCCCACGGCGCGGACTGCTCGCTTGAGTCGGAGGTCGATTCGGCTTCCGATTCGCCGACTCCCGACGGGGGTTGCCCATAGATTTGGCCCCGGTTCAGGTTTGGTGCCTGCGACCTCCGCCGACGCCATCGGCGTCGCGATATGGCGAGAGTAGTCATGTCTGACCGGGCGATCGCACGGGAGCCCACTGAGGCGCGGGAGGCCGATCATGCGGCGCACTACGCGCCCCACTCACCCAGAATTGCGCAAGGCGAGCAGGTCCCGCGTACGCCCGGTCCGACCGGCAGTGCGGCTCGAGCAGAGGTCGCGCCCACGGGCGGACGTCCCGAGCATCGCTGTAATTCTGCTGGTGGCCGGAATCCTCTCTATCGTCGCCGGACTGTGGCTCGCGCTCCCTGCGCTTGCGAAGCACAACAGTTCGAGCTTCTCGGGCAACGCCGTGCTGTGGACGAGCGACCCCGACGCCAGCCCGTGGCTCACCGCGACCGTCGTCGACCAGGGTCGAGCGTTTTCAGACGACCAAGTCGGATATCTAGCATTCACAATCGGATGGGGCGAAGGGCGCTCTTACTCACCACCCGGACCCGGCGTCAGGTGGCTCCTAGCCCTCGATGGGGACGCACGCTTGACGGACGCCACGACCTGGGGACCGGGAGATGACGTCGAGCCGACGGCGCCCAGTGCCGTTGGCGACTACAACGGCAGTGAAGCTCAGTGGTTCACCGGCGACGGCAGCGACTGGGTCGAGATTCGAGGGAAGCCGGGGTCCCCGATGGTCGTTGCCACCGATGACCGAACGACCGTGCGCATGCCTCGACTGGGAGGCGACTTTCTAGTTGCCGTCGGCTTCCCGAATCCGCGCCCCGATCTACCAGTGCCCGGCTCGTGGTACGTGCCCACATTTGCCTGGAACACCGCCGACGCGAGCGTGGCGGTTACGAGCAATCTCTCACTGACGTCGGTCATCCCAGACGACGCCCTCATATCCGACACATCGCTCGTCTGGGGGTCGGACTCCAGCATCACCGCGTCGGCGACGCTTGTTGATCAGGGGGCGCTCGACGAGCGAGCCGTGAGAGGCTTTGTAGGAGGCATCCTGCTAGGTGTCGGGCTGCCCTTCGTGATGGAGGGCGGCATCAGAATGTCGGAGTGGATATCCGCGCGGACCCGAACCCCGGGACGCCGCAAAAGTCGCCGCCCTAGGCGGGCTCGCGCCTAGGGCGGCGATGAGCGTGGCAAACAGCTTCCCTGGCGCGCCTACTCCTGCCCGCGGGGCAATCCCGTAGTGCCGAGCCGAAGATGCTCGCATATCGCGCCGGCCCGCCCCGCCAACTCGATCTGAAACCCGAGAAGGCGACGCGCCTCTCCCCGCTGCGATACGGTCTCAATAGACGAATCACATGGTGGCACTAGCGAGCCCAGTAATTCGCGTCGGATGGTCGTTCCTACGACGCGACTTCAATCCAACTTTGGGCGCGCCCTGAGCGAACGACGCTATCCGCGGCGACCAATTCGGGCCACAAGGCGAGTCTCACGGGTATGGCGTTCAACGTCGGTTGAGATCCGCAATCGGCATTCGCCATCAATGAGGGCATGTGAGACCCAGCGGGCGTCGACGATGGGCGAAAGCAGTTGTGCGTGAGCCAGAAATTGGACCAGGTCGACGTCGTCAAGCAATCTTTCGCCGACAAAATGATACGAATTCCCGGAGGCCAACAATATGCCATTAACGCCGAGGGCAGACAACGCGTCACCGGCGACTTGTGCCGTGAGGGCACCCGCGTCTCTGATGGCGAGATCCAACATTGGGACGTGGAGGGCACCGGGATTCTGAGGTAGTCGGGAACACAGGCTGACAACCGTGCGGGCTGCCATGTCGGCCCACCGCCGGTCGGCAAGAGCATCCTCCAACTCGTCGACACTCATGATGTGCAACTCTTTGGACCCTGCCGTGTCATGCCGCAGCGCACCAGCAATCAACGCCTCTCGAGTCTGCTGGCTGACTTGCGACATGTCCTGCAACACAAACTCCCAAAACCCGAACCCGGCTTCGCGGGAACGTGCACGAGCTGCTCGTGTGATCGTCTGCGCCTCCGGACCAACGTCACCGCCGCGGAACGAGGCCGGTCTTGAGATCACCTCGACCTCAACACTGCTGACGCCTGCTGCGCGTAGTAGGGCTGGCAGCACCGCGACAAGCGTTGTGGCGTCATCTTCTTTGGCGCGGGTCAAGATGCTGACTCCGCCACGAACGGCCCGTCTGCCCAAGTGAATGGCCCGCTCCGGGCGTCGTCCCATAGAGCCCGTGCGGCAGCGTGGTAATCCGGGTTGATGCGGCGCGCCAGGACAAGTGCGCCAGCAACGTGCCCGCCCCCAAGACGAATGGCTTCGGCAGCAGAGTTGAGGTGGGCGCCAGTCGTATACACATCGTCGATTAGATAGATGCGGGCGCCGGCGGATGTGTCGGCAAGCTTGTACGCGTTCGGATTCGCAGTGCGATACCCAATCGGCTCGCTCGTGCGGCTCAGCGAAGCCATAACGGGGATTCCGAGGTCAACTTCGGCGACAATGCGTTCGAGGGGGTGCGGCGGCGTGCGGTCGGTGGACGGAACGATCAATATGGCGTCCAGCGGTTCGAGAACGGATCGAATTGCGCGCCAATGGTGGTCGACGAAGCCTTGGAGGACCTGGCGGAGCAATGGCGCGGCAGCCGGATCGTACTGGTCAACATCGCCTGGCCGCGCCTTGTATTGCGTAAGCCAGTTCCGCAACGCTGATGGTTTGGTGTACAGCGTCACGAATGACGCGGCGATGGGATCCGCTCCGATTACTGCTGCAACTTCGTCGCAGTTCTCACAGCGAGTTTGCACGTTGGAGACCCATGTGTGGCAGAAAATGCACGTCCCGGGCCGGTTCGCGTCCACCACGGCCAACTCGTTGCGCAGGACGGCGTCGATCACGCAGGCACCGTGTGAAGAATTTCTTGCACATCGTGAGCTTCGTCGAAGAACCGGGCGGCGCCAGTCGAGGCGAGTTCAGTCGCCCACGGCAAGCGACCCAAAGTGGGACGCCACATTACGCAGGGTCGTCCGTACTCCAGGGCGCGAGTTAGCGCCTGCCGACTGCCGGAGCGCTCGGAGGCGTCCATGACGACAAAGACATCGGATAGGGCCGCGATCGTCGCGTTCCGGACCAAGAAGCTTGTTCCCGTTCGTGGTGCGTTTGGAGGGAATTGCGATATCAGAGCCCCTTGACGCACGACATCCTCAGCAAGGCTCGCGTGCGCGCTCGGATAGATGTCAAGGATGCCTGTACCAAGTACCGCCGTAGTGCGTCCGGCAAGCAGCGCCCCGCGGTGGGCTGCCCCGTCCACGCCCAGAGCAAGACCCGAGACGATGTCGGCGCCATCAGCGGCGAGGACTCGGGCGATGTCTGACGCCGCCTTCAGAGTGGTCGCGTCGGCGTCGCGCGATCCAATGATCGCCGCAGCGGGAGCGCGGTCGTCCGCCACCTCCCCTCGAGCGAAGAGGACTGGGGGCGCGTCCCAAACGGTCGCCAACCGGGCCGGATAGTCGTCGTTGCCTGCCACTAGGAGCCGGTAGGCGCTCTGGCCTTCCACCTCTCGATCCAGCCGGTCACGCCAGTGCAGAACCCGATCGGGATCAACAGCTTCGACGAGGTACCGGGTCAGAGGTGAACTGTTCGGCGTGATGAGACCCGAGGTCAAATCGTGCAACTGGCCGTGATCGCGAAGGATGCGGGTGAGATCTGCGGGGTCGGCGGGGGCTACCTCTAGCGCTGCGAGCACCAGTGCGGCCAGACCGACGGTTTCCATACTTGAACGGTAGACGACACCCCTGACAGCTACGTCTTCGTGCCTCACCATCCTGCTCAGTCGCGGAAGTACATCGCCTGATCGAGCAGCCTGCTCGCTGCGCGCGCGGCCACGCCAAGATTCGGATCGTTGAGCCGCTCCCAGACGGCTGGGTCGACCGGTCTGCCGCCTAGGTCAGGTGGGGCATCCTCCACGTCTCTCCAGTACTCGGCGGCCGCTCCACCGGCACTGGCGAACGGCACGATGCCTACCCCCGCGGCGCGTGCCCAAGCAATCTCGTCCTTCGTGTTCGCGCGGCCACCAATCAGCACCATCGCTCGGCACTCGGAGAGCAATTCAGGTACCAACTCTTCGCGTTCAAGGGCGTGGTAGACGAACGTACCCAGGCGCTCTTCCGCGGCTTCGGCCGGTGCTGTCGACGAGCGGAAGTTGAACTCGAAGTCACTCGCACGGTAGGACTTCTCCGCGCGTCGATGCTCGCCTACCTGCTGGCTCAAGTGCCAGCCGGCCGGACCTGCCATGGATACGAAGGTCCAATCACCACGCTGAGCGACCTGGTCGGCCAGCGCTGCGCAAGCCTGGCGGCCGATCGCGGTCGGATTCCCCCTTTCGAAGCTCCCGGATACGAACAGCCGCTGTGGTCGGGTTCGCCGCACGAGGGCTGAGAAGAGCAGGTCAAGTTCGACATAGTCGCCAACCTCATGCACACGGACGCCGGAGTCTTCGAGGTCGCTCACGCGAAGGTTGTGTGCGCGAAGCTCGTCGTTATCGGTTGCCGCTGGGCGCCGCATCACCGTCATGTGTCGGTCGCCGACCGCAGTGCCAAGAGTTCGCGCGAGCCGTAACAAGATCTCGATGTTGGGGTCCGTAAAGCTGAACCCAACAAACAGCATGGTTCGGCTGAGGTAGGCGGCCTTTAGCAGTGCCCACATCCTCCGGTGCTCCTGCTGGTACTCCTCGTAGTCTCGCCGGGTGATCACGGGCGTACGCGCCCATCCCGTCTCGGAAAGCGATCCGTGCATCTTGATAACGCAACGCCGAGCCGCGCCGATTTGTGCGCCGTCATCCTCGTTCTCGATGACGACGGCGCTTCCGCAGGCGATCTCGATCAACTGGTCGTAGTTCGTGGTCCAGATCTGATCGACCGGCAGCCGAGCCAGGTCGATGTGCGCTGGGCCGGGCACGGCCCCGACCGCAAGGATCTGCTCGCGGATCGCCGACTCAAGTTGATCCCGACTCACATCACCCGTCTGCACGATGTATTCGGCGACAAGCGGTAGGTCATTGCCCATCGGCACGTTGGCGGTGCGCGCGGGTGCGGCGAGGAGTTCAGCCCAGTCGGGCAGACGAACGGCACGCGAGAGACCGGCGCCAACGAAGATCACAGCGTTGCCGATCTCAGCCGCACGACCGAACTCGTCGACAAGAGTGTCCACGGAGAGCGCCATGTGCGAAGTATCGCGGACCGCGAGGCACCCGCTTGCGACGACGCGCATCGCTGCAGATCGGTCGACCCACCCAACGTCGACAGTGGTCGCTATTGCTCGTCAATAACCGCAGAACGCCATGCCGCCGTTCGAGCGCTCCGGCACTAGGCGCCGTCATGCACGATCGGTCAGGCAGACACGACCCACGTGCTCGGGCACACGTGCAAGAAGAGTCGACGCTGTGATCTATCGGGCCGGCAGGCGAGGTACGCCTCTCGCGCCTCAGGGCACACGGTCGTCAGCTGTTGACCGCGAGTCGTCGTCGGTCACGCGGGTTTGGCGTCGTCGAACAACTGGGCCACGGGGGCGGTGGCGATGAGTTCGGCGAGCTCGACGGGAGTCTTGCCTGCCCTATTGCGATGGTCCGGGTCGGAGCCGTGCTCCAGGAGCATTTGGACGAGGCGCCCATCACCGCGGGAGTTGAACACCGCGGTCCATAGCGGCTGGTTCCCGTGTCGGTCCTCCAGATCGACGCGCGCTCCCATGGCAAGGAGCGCCTCGGCAGCCTCGATCTGAACCTGTTGCGCCGCGAAGTGCAGGGGCGTGTAGCCGCTCTTGTCTTGGAGGTTTACGTCGGCCTCCGCCGCGACGGCTCGTCGAACCGCCTCCGCGTCTCCCTCGAGTGCGAAGTAGTGCAGCGATGAGCGCCCCTCGCGGTCCAGTACCGTCATGCCGCCCATCCTGACGTACGCCTCACTCAAGCGCGGAGCTCGCGGAGCCGCCGACCAGGACGCCGACCTCAGCCCGGGGAACTCATGCCCAGCTGACGATCATCCTTCCGTTTCCTTCCATGTCGGCGACCCGCCATCCGTCGTCTCCTCCTCCACGAGCCGGCCCCGCGATGGTCGTGGCGGTGCGCAGCCGCGGTCCGAGCGTTGGCTGACGCTGCATCGGAACTCGTTACCGCCCAGCGGATCCAGCATCGCCCTGCGCCTGCTGCGCCTACCGCCTTCCGCAGTACTCGGCGTCAGGCAGGCTCGGAGCCTGCACTCGTCGCACTTGCGGCACTGGTTACACGCCGGCGAAATTGCCGTCGCGTCTTACACACTTTCTGGCGCACCTACACGTGGGAGCACTCGCACGAGCTGCTCCCACGGGAGGTGCTCGCGGTGCTGTCGACGCACAAACTGACTGTCGGCGACGGGTACGCATACCTGACGAGGCACGTCGCGGCCGGCGACGCAGGGTTGTCCGCCGGCGACTCGCTCACCACGTACTACGAGCAGACGGGCAATCCGCCGGGCCGGTGGATCGGCGGTGGTCTGAACACCCTCGGCGACGGGCGACTCAGGGCGGGCACGGCTGTGTCCGAGGCCGCGATGACGGCGGTCTTCCGCGACGGGTGCGACCCGATCACCGTCGAGCCGTTGGGCACGCCCTACAAACAGATCGTGCCCGGCGAGGGCCGGCACACCGTCGCCGGGTACGACCTGACCTTCACGGCGCCGAAGTCGGTCTCGATCCTCTGGGGCTTGGCCGACGACCGGACGCGGACCGCTCTCTACGACGCGCACCGCGCCGCCCTGACCTCGGCCCTGAAGTTCGTGGAGCACTCGGTGATCCGGACGAGGGTCGGCGCGGCTGGCTGCCGGCAGGTCCGGACGCGCGGCATGGTCGCCGCCACGTTCGACCACTGGGACTCCCGCGTCGGCGATCCGAACCTGCACACGCATGTCGTCGTCGCGAACAAAGTCCAGGGACCCGACGGCGCGTGGCGGTCCGTGGACGGCCGGACGTTGCATGCCGCGGTGGTGACCGTCTCCGAGCTGTACGACGCGTTGCTCGCCGACGAGGTCTCGCGGCGACTGGGCGCGACGTGGTCGTCGCGTGCCCGCGGGGAGCGCCGCAATCCCGCCTTCGAGGTCGATGGCGTCAGCGAGAACCTGCTGGCGGAGTTCTCTGGTCGGTCGGAGCAGATCCACTGCGCGGAGCAGCGGTGGGCCGAGGAGTTCGCTGAGCAGCGGGGACGGGCGCCTTCGCGTGTGGAGACGACGAAGGCGCGCCAGCATCTGACTCGCGAGACTCGGCCGCCCAAGGTGGTCCGTGCGCTGCAGGAGCTACTGACCGACTGGGCCAACCGGGCGCGTCCCCTGACAGGCATCGAGCCGGTCGACCTGGCAGCCCGCGCCCTGGCCGGCCGCTACAGCCGTCCTCTGCGGGCGGGCGATGTGGGGCCGGAGGTTCGCGCGGCGATCGTCGCCCAGGTCCTCGAGGACGTCTCGGGCCGCCGATCGGTCTGGTCGACCTGGAACCTCGGCGCTGCGGCGCTGCGCTCGTCGCTCGAACTACGGATGGCCTCACCCGAGGACCGGCTCCGGCTCACCAACACGATCGTCACCGAAGCCGGCCAGGCGTGCGTGCGCCTCGACGACGACACCGATCCGACCCGCCGTCGGGTTGGGGAGGAGACGTACACGTCGCTCGAACTCCTTCAGGCCGAGCGCACCCTGCTCGATGCCGCGGAAGCCATCGTGCCGCTCGGCATCCATCCCCTGGCGAGCCGCCTCGCGGACGGGCGCATGACGCACCTGTCCGACGACCAACGGGAGGCGGCCAAGGCTGTGCTGCTCTCACCGCGGCAGCTCGACGTGCTCGTCGGCCCGGCTGGCACCGGGAAGACCACCACGCTGAGCGCCCTGGCCGATGAGTGCCGGCGTACCCGCGGAGCGGTCATCGGTCTGGCCCCGTCCGCCAGCGCCGCCTCGACCCTCTCGGAAGCTCTCGGTGCGCGGTGCGAGACCGCCGCCAAGTGGATCTACGAGTCGACCGGTGACGGAGCGATGCAACGAAGGTTGCGGTACGCCGCCTACACAGCCGCCGTGGACGACCCGACGGCCACGTACTCGGATCGCCGCGCTGCGAACGAGCGCCGCTACGCGCTCGCCGTCGATCAGGAGCAGTGGCGGTTCCGGCGTGGGGACCTGGTGGTTGTCGACGAGGCCTCGATGGCGGATACCCGAACGTTGGCCGCGTTGATCGACCAAGCCGGCGCAGACGAGGCGAAGGTGCTG
The DNA here is from genome assembly GCF_056400865.1 of Cellulomonas sp. P4_H4. NCBI lineage: Bacteria > Bacillati > Actinomycetota > Actinomycetes > Micrococcales > Cellulomonadaceae > Cellulomonas > Cellulomonas sp. P4_H4. The sequence goes on along the minus strand of NZ_JBFUKL010000002.1, from coordinate 422,107 downwards.
CTGGTTGGGGACCACCTGCAACGCGGAGCGGTCGACGCCGGCGGCGCGTTCGGGATGCTCGCCCGCCGCGGGCCGACCGCCGAGCTGCGCACCCTGTGGCGGTTCAGCCAGCCCTGGGAAGCGCGCGCCACCCTCGAGCTGCGCCACGGCAGCCCGGCCGCCCTGGACGCCTACGTCCGGCACCGCCGGATCAGCCACGGCACCCACGACGAAATGCTCGACGACGCCCTCGCCGCGGCCGCTGGAGCCGAGGCGAACGGCCGAGTCGTCCTGCTCGCGGCCGCGGATCGGCGGACCGTGAACGAGCTCAACGCCCGCAGCCGTGCCGAACGCGTCCGCACCGGCGACGTTCGCACCACCGGCATCACACTGAGCGACGGACTGACCGGCGGCGTCGGCGATCGCATCGTGACCCGTCGCAACAACCGGCGGCTGCGCACCAGCGACGGGTTCGTCCGCAACGGTGAGCTCTGGCAGATCACCGCCGTGCTGCCCGACGGCGGCCTGCGCGTCCGGGCCGCCGGCGACGCCGCTGGCGGGACGTTGAGCCTTCCCGCGGGGTACGTCGCCGAGTCCGTCGAACTCGGCTACGCCACCACCACTGCCCGGTCCCAGGGCATGACCGTCGACGAGACCCACACCGTCATCACCGCCGGCATGGGCCGCGAAGACCTCTATGTCGCTGTCACCCGCGGCCGCCACCTCAACCGGCTCTACGTCGCCACCGACCGCCCCGACCCGGACTGTCTGCCGAGCAGCGAACCCGAGGTCCTCGAGAGCTGCTCGACCGCATCCTCGCCAGTTCGCACGCCGAGACGTCGGCCACCGAGACCTGGGCGACCCATCACCCGGAGAGCCCAGAGCCGCCGTTGCCGACGACCCGTCCACAGCCCGCCATCCCGCCGCTGCGTCCACCGATCACGCGCGGCCCCTTGACGCCCCCGACCAGCCCAAGTCCCGATGGACCTGTGCTGGAGCGGTGGTGACCGCAAGATCCGTCAACTCACGCAAGGAGAACGATCATGACGACAACCACGCAGTCCGACACGACCGCACCCGCCATCACCCCTCGTCGGCAGTACTACCGCGTCAAGGACGCGGCGGCCGTCCTCGGGGTGCCCGTCCGGACGCTCTACCACCTGGCCGAGACCGAGCAGATCCCTGCGGCCGGCTCGGCACCGTCATCCTCATCCCGGCCTCGTGGGTCGATCGGGAGCCCGCGCAGCCGCGCCGACGCTGATGTCCGTCACCCGGCGGACGTTGCCCTCGGGCAAGGTGACCTGGCGCGCGAAGGTCTTCTTCGAGCACCGGGTCATCGCCGAGAAGTCGTTCCCGCGGAAGACCGACGCCAAGCGTTGGGAGGCCGACCAGCTGGTCAAGCTCCAGAGCGGCACCTGGATCGACCCGACACGCGGCCGGGTGTCGTTCGGGTCGCTCGCCGAGGAGTGGCAGGGCTCGCGACAACACCTCGCGGTTCGGAGTCAGGAGACGACGCGGTTCCTGCTCGACTCCTACGTCATCCCCGTGCTCGGGCGCCTGCCGATCGCCGTGATCTCCGCGACGGACGTCGAGCGCGTGCTCACGGCGATGACGGTCCGCGGGCTGGCGACGGCCACCCGGCGGCGCGTGCTGTCCGTCATCCGGCTGGTGCTCGACTACGCCGTCCGGGACCGGCGTGTCTCCGTCAACGTCGCCCGCTCGATCCCGCTCCCCAAGGGCACGACCAAACGCGAGCCGCACTGGCTGCGCGCGGAGCAGCTGGGCAAGCTCGCCGACGCCATGCCGCCAAACTGCCGGCCGGTCGTGCTCTTCCTCGGCCTGGCCGGCTGCCGGTTCTCGGAGATGTGCGCGCTCCGGGTCGACGACGTCGTTCAGACCCCGCACGGCCTCGGCGTCCGGATCCACCGCGCCGCCCCGCAGTCGAAGAAGACCAGCGGCGCGGTCTTCGGCCCGACGAAGACGCACCAGACCCGAACCGTGCCGGTCCCGCCAACGCTCGAGACGTACGTGCGGGAACGGATCGAGAGTGCGCCGTCGGGCTCGTACCTGTTCCCCAGCCCGACGGGCGCGATATGGACCAACACCAACTTCCGGGTTCGATCCCGCTGGACAGAGACGACGCAGACCGTAGGCCTGGCGGGCACGACGATCCACGACCTCCGCCACACCGCGGCCTCGCTGCTCATCGCCGCCGGCGCTGACGTGAAGGCGGTCCAGATGATCCTCGGCCACGCCACCGCGACGATGACGATGGACCTCTACGGCCACCTCTTCTCGGAGGCGCCTTGGGTGGCGATGGAGCGCATGCCAGTGTTCTCAGAGCCGCCTCCTCGCCTCGGACCCGCGGCGCACCAGCCACCAAGTGCTTGAGCCATGCTCCGGCGATCCCGCCGACCTACGTCGTCCTCGGGACCAATCACGAGGTCGGCTGCTCGAGAGCGGTGCTCTATCCCCTGAGCTACAGGCGCGCGGGCTGCGGGAGCGACCCGGGTGCGCCCGATGGAACCCCGGACGCGGGAAGGCACCACCGATCGGTTCACTCCTCGCTCAATACGCAGAACTCGTTCCCCTCGATGTCCGCCAGGACGACGAACGAGCGCGACGGCCCTTGCCCCACGTCGACGCGAGTCGCGCCGAGCGCCTCGAGCCGTGCGACGTCGGCGGCCTGGTCGGCGGAGTAGAAGTCGAGGTGGACGCGGTTCTTCACGGTCCGCGGCTCGGGGACCGGTTGGAACACGATGGTGGGCGGGCCGTAGACGGTCTCGCCCTCCTGCGCCTCGATGATGACCTCGCCGCGATCTCCGGATCCGCGGCCGGACCAGCCGAGGGCCTGTTGCCAGAAGTCCGCGACGGTGGCGGGGTCGGCGCTGTCGATGACGATTCCGCTGAAGATGAGTGTCATGCCCTTCATCGTGCATCAGGGGTCTGATGCTCCCCGCCGGTCTTGGCAGAGCCGCCCGGTTGCCGCCAGAGTCGTGCCACGCCCACGGCAGGTCTGCTCGCCGCCAGCTTCGAGGGTGACGTCCTCGTCCCCGGCTCCCCCGAGTACGACTAGGCGCGCGTCGTCTGGAAGGCACCGTCGATCGTCGCCCGAAGTACGTCGTCAGCGGATCACGATGACCCTCGCAGCCCGACGTCCCGCGGCAAGCACCGGGCTAGGGTCTCGGCGTGGACTTCACTGACGAGGAACGGGCGGTCCTGCAGGCAGGACTCAGCGAATGGGGTGGGCCCGCGCACCCGAACGAAGCTGTCGCGGTTGCGATGGGATTCGCCGGCGTCGCGAACCTCTACGAGGAGTGCAACCGGCTCGGGGCCTTGATCCGCGCAGGTGGTCGCGCGACCCGCGCTGACACCGACCGCGCGATCGCTGCAACGGAGTTGGTGTTCGTGTCGGACCGAGTCGGTTCTGGCGTCGATTGGGAGACGACAACCGGTCTCTCCGATGCCGAGACCATTCGGCACCTCCGCTCGATCCAGCGCAAGGTGCTGCTCGGCGCGACGCTCTGACTTGGTTCACCAAGCATGAGGACTGCTGACCACATGCTGACCACGAACCGGACATTGCGGTCGCAGCCACCACACGGGTCGCACCCAAGATCGCGCTGACCTGCAACAACACACTGTGCGCCTGGGCAGATTCGAACTGCCGACACCCGCTTTAGGAGAGCGGTGCTCTATCCCCTGAGCTACAGGCGCGCACGCCGGACGGGTGGGATACGAGCCCGTCAGACGCCCAGGAGCCTACCGAACTCGCCAGGGCACGGCGTCCGCCCAACTAGTCCGCCCAACTAACGAACCGCGCCATGTCGAGATCCCCGCGTCGGCTCCGACCACCTCATGAAAGGACGACGCACCGGCACGAGGCCACGCGTCGCTGACGACGGAGGCAACCGAGATGACCATCAGCCCGTTCCTGTGGTTCGACGACGAGGCCGAGCAAGCCGCGCAGCGGTACGTCGAGATCTTCCCCAACTCGCGGATCACGACCGTGGCCCGTTACCCCGACGGGGCGCCCGTGCCCGCCGGCACGGCCATGACCGTGGACTTCGTCCTCGACGGCATCGAGATGCAGGCGCTCAACGGTGGCCCGCAGTACACGTTCAACGAGTCGTTCTCGCTGGTGGTGTCCGTGCCGGACCAGGCCGAGTGCGACCGCGTCTGGGACGCCCTGCTCGAGGACGGGGGCGAGCCGGGGCGGTGCGGCTGGCTCAAGGACCGCTGGGGTCTGTCGTGGCAAGTGATCCCGGCCGCCCTGCCGGCACTGCTGGGCGACCCGGACCCCGACCGTGCAGGTCGCGCCATGAACGCGATGTTCACGATGAGCAAGATCGACGTGGCGGCCCTGGAGGCGGCGGCCGACGGCGTCGGCGCCACGATCTGATCAGCGCAGGACGACCGACAGCCCCTCGCGCGAGTGCACACCCGTCTTGGCGAACACGCGCGCCAGGTGGCTGTCCACGGTCCGCACGGACAGAGTCAACCGCTGGGCGATGGCCCGCGAGGTCATGCCACCGGCGGCGAGCGCGGCGATCTCCTGCTCACGACGCGTGAGCGCGACCGGCGCCTCCTGCGGCGGGAGCCAGAGGCCGGCCCGGTTCAGGGACCGCTCGGCGATGCGGATCAGGTCCGGGTCGCCGATGGCGAGTGCGGACACGTGCGAGACGAGCGCGGCGGCGCGCGGACCGTCGACGAGCGACGAGAGCTCCTCGACCCGGGCGAGCAGGACCGGGTCGATCAGGCGACCGCGCACCGACCGGTCGACGCAGCGGTGCAGCGCCTCGAGCTCGGTGCGGGGCAGGCCGTGGCTCGCAGCCCAGCCAGCGAGGTGGGAGGCCTCCTGCGCGCCACGCGGGTCGCGCATCCACAGGAGGGCATCGACGCGTAGCAGGCGAATCTCGGACTCGAGGCCGGCGGTCGTCCCGAGGTGCGCGTCGGACACCGAGGCGAGCAGCGCGCGGGCGGCAGAGCCGTCACCGGACGCGGCGGCGGCCAGGGCCTCGGCGGCGTGCGTGAACACCGCGACGCCGCCCAGACCGGTCGCGCCGAGGCGGGCCGACGCCGCACGCAGGTCGGTGCGGGCGGCTGACCAGCTGCCGTGCGCCGCTCCGACGAGCCCGCGGGTGATGTGGGTGGCCACCCACTCGGGGGCGGCGTAGGCCGGGTTCGTCCCGGCGACGGTCTCCGCGGCGGTGATGTCGCCGGACCACAGGGCGGCGAGGAAGCCCGCGATCGCGACCTCGCTGAGGGCCCAGCGGTAGCGGTCACGGTGCGCGACGGCGAGCTGCGTGTAGCGGGCGGCCACACGTGCGGCGTCGGCGAACCGGCCGGACTGCGCGAGGCCCAGGATCGTGGGGCAGGCGAGCGGAAGGGCGAGGCCCGCGACGGCGGGGTCCATCAGGACCGTGAGCGCGGCGTCGAGGTCGGCCCGGCCCGCGTACGCGAGGCGCGTGAGCCGAGCCAGGTCGAGCTCTCGTCGGCCGACCATCGCCAGGGGCGCGGGCAGGGTGTCGATCCACCACTCCGCCGGTCCGAACGAGACGAGCGCCTGCAGCAGGTCGCCGTCCTGGCTGTGCGCGACGCCCGCCTGCATCGCGACCGCGGCCACCATCAGGCGGACGGTGCGGGCGTCCGGGGACTTGATCTCCCGGATCGCGTCGATCACGTCGGCCAGGTCACGGGCGGCCCGCGCGTGCTCGGCCTGGTGCCACCGCGCGTCCGCCCGCTGCACGATCAGCTCGATGCGGTGCACGTCGTCCAGCAGTCCTCGACGCAGCGCTGCGGTGGTGAGGCGCACGACCGTGTCGGGCTGCTGCATCTCGAACGCCGCGTCGATCGCGGCGCGCAGCCGGGGCGCGTCGACCGCCATGTCGCAGTCGAGGGTCAGCGAGACGGACCGCACGAGGGCGGGTCCGCTGCGCAGGCCGTCGTGGGTGAGCTCGGCCACCCGGAGCAGCACCTCGCGACGCTGGGCGCGCGGGATGCCGGAGCGGACCGCCTCCGCGTACAGCGCGTGCGCGAGGTCCACCAGCACGTCACCGGATCCCGACACCGAGATGCGCGGGGTCAGGGTCAGCAGGCCGATGCGCGTGAGCTCGTCGACCGCGGGCCTCGGCACCATGTCGAGCAGTGCGCCGAGCGGTATCGGGCACGCCAGCGACGCGACCTCGATGGCGTGGCGCGCATCGGCGGACAGCAGGGACATGTCGTGCGCGACAAGGTCGAGGAGTCGCCGACCCGGCGTGGCCCGACCGGTCCACACCCACACGCCGTCGGCCTGCCGCAGGGCGCCGCCCGGACGGTCGGCACGCACCAGCTCGGACAGGTGGAACGCGTTGCCGCCGGTCTCTGCCCAGACGCGCCGCACGGTGTCGACGGACACCTGGCCGCCCAGCTCGGCGATCAGCCAGTGCTCGACCTCGGTCATGGTGAACGTCGGGACGTCGATGCGCTCGACGATGTCGTCCTTCCACAGCTCCAGCCAGGGCGAGCCGGCGACGGCAGAGGCACGGGCGGTCGCGACGACCAGCACCTCACCCTGCTGCACCATCCAGCCCAGCGCCTGCGAGCTGGCGGTGTCGAGCAGGTGCGCGTCCTCGACGCGCAGCACGAGCGGGCCGCCGTGGGCGCGGCCCCGCAGGGATGCAGCGACGGCGGCGACCGTGCGGGCCACGCTGCCGAGCGACACGAGCGCGTCGTCACCGAGCAGCGGCTCCAGTGCGCCCAGCGGGATGCCCCCGCGGGCCGAGGCACCCGAGATCGTCACGACGTGCGGCGCGGTCCCGTCGGCGAGCCGCAGGATCGACAGAGCGGTGGTGACCAGGTGCGTCTTGCCCACGCCGGCGTCACCGACGACGAGCACGGAACGTCCGCTGGCCAGCTCGCTGCGGACCTGGTCCACGACGGGACGTAACAGGCTCGTGCGACGACGCGAGTGGTGGGCCTGGACCTGCTGCGGGACCGACGGCTGACCGTCCGCTACGGGCTGGGCCAGCACGTGGGACGGCGACGACACCGTCGTCGTCGACGGATGCTCATGTCCTGACACCATCGGGTTCCCGCCTCGTGCACGACACAGCGCCAGACTCGTGTCTCTCGCTTGTGTGTCGGCACGGTGCGAAGCGTTCCCGAGCACTTGTGCCAAGTCGAAACCATATGGCTCGCAGCAGGGGTTTGAAAACCTCGGTAGCGATTACCGATGTCCCGTACGGAGGGGCGTCCTTAACGTGACGACGACACACCCGCGTCGCAGCGTCCCCGCGCAGGTCATGCCCGGGCGGGAGCGATCCAACTTAAGGATGGCCAGTGCCCACATACACCGCGCCCGGCGTCTACGTCGAAGAGATCCCCTCGAGCCAGAAGGTCCTCGCTTCGGCGCCGACCGCTGTGGCCGCATTTGTGGGGTTCACCGAGCGAGCGCCCCAGGACGACCCCAACGACCCGCAGGGCCTCGCGCCCCGTCTGGTCACCAGCTGGACCCAGTTCGAGGCCCTGTACGGCGGCTTCGTCGAAGGGGCGATCCTGCCCCTCTCCGTGTACGGCTACTTCCTCAACGGCGGCAGCCTCGCGTACGTCGTCCGCGTGCCCAACGCGGAGCCGTCCGGTGAGCCCGCTCGCCTGGCCCTCCCCGCCGCGGACCGCTCGCTCGGCCTGCCGATCTCGGTGGAGTCCATCGAGCCCGACGCCAACCTCACCATCGTCGTGGAGGCCGCCGAGGTCGCCGACGACCACGACGGTCCCGCACCGTTCAGCATCACGATCGTCGACGGCGGCGAAGCCGTCGAGAGCTACGACGACCTGACGCTCGGTGGCCCCCGTGATGCCGCGACGGTCATCAACAAGACGTCCACGCGCGTCAAGGTCGAGGTCAAGCTCGCCGAGGACGTCGACCTGACGAGCCAGCTCGAGCTGCTCAAGCCGGGCGCGTACACGCTCGAGCAGGCCGCCGCCAAGCCGGTCCCGGTCAACGGCCGCAAGTTCGCGGGCTCGGAGTCGGCACGCACCGGCATCGCCGGCCTCGCGATCGCCGACGACGTCACGATCGTCCTGGTCCCGGACCTGGTCACGGCCGCGACCAAGGAGGACGGGTCGCTCGACCTCGGCCTCTGGAGGGCCGTGCAGACGAGCCTCATCGCGCACTGCGAGCAGCACGCCAACCGCATCGCCATCCTCGACGCCCCTCCCGGACTCACGCCGCAGGCGGTCAAGGAGTGGCGCACGGACACCGCGAAGTTCGACTCGGCGTTCGCGACGCTCTACTACCCCTGGATCAAGGTCGAGAACCCGACCGGCTCCAACGGCAACTCCGAGATCCTGATCCCGCCGTCGGGCCACGTGGCCGGCGTCTGGGCCCGGACCGACGAGACCCGCGGCGTGTGGAAGGCCCCGGCCAACGACACCATCCGCGGCGTCCTGGACGTCGAGCGGAGCATCACCCAGGCCGAGCAGGGTGTGCTCAACCCGCTGGGCATCAACGCGATCCGGCCGTTCGGCCAGCGCGGCATCCGCATCTGGGGCGCCCGCACGCTCTCCAACGACACGGACTGGACGTACATCAACGTCCGCCGCCTGTTCAACATGATCGAGGCGACGATCCTCGAGGGCACGCAGTGGGCCGTGTTCGAGCCCAACAACGTGGCCCTGTGGGAAGGCGTGAAGCGCACGCTCAACGCATACCTGCGCGGTCTGTGGTCGGCAGGCGCCCTGTTCGGCCAGAGCCCGCAGGAGGCGTTCTTCGTCAACTGCGACGCGACGACCAACCCGCCGGAGTCGATCGACGCCGGCAAGCTCGTCGTCGAGGTGGGCATCGCGCCCGTCAAGCCGGCCGAGTTCGTGATCTTCCGCATCAGCCAGAACAAGCAGACCGCGTCCTGAGCGCGCGACCACCACTCACTTCAGACTGAGGAGCATCTAGATGCCAAACGACCTCATTGCCACAGACCCGCTGATCGCCCAGAACTTCTTCCTGGAGATCGACGGCAACGTCGTCACCATCCTTGCGTCCGTGTCCGGTCTCGACGTCGAGATGGAGGTGGCCACCACGCAGCAGGTGGGTAAGGACGGCAAGTCCGTCCAGGTCAAGACCCTCGCCGGCCGCAACAAGGCGCCCGACCTGTCGCTCGTGCGCATGGCGCCGCCGGACTCGACCCAGGACAAGATGTGGGGCTGGTTCAACGACATCTACACCAAGGGCATCCTGCTGTCGGACCGCACCAACAACCGCAAGAACGGGTCGATCGTCATGTACGACTCCACCCACGTCGAGGTTGCGCGGTTCAACTTCACCAACGGCTGGCCGAGCAAGATCTCGACCGACCAGCTGAGCGTCGACTCCAACGACCCGGTGAAGGAGACCATCACCCTCACCATCGAGTCGCTCGCCAGGATCAAGTGACCCTCAAGACCCGCTACGAGTTCACGCTGCCCCGGGGGTATGTGGACCGGGACGGCGGACTCCACCGGGAAGGTGTCATGCGCCTGGCAACGGCGCGTGACGAGCTCGAGCCCCTGCGCGACCCCACGATCAGCGGCCCGGACGACCCGCGGCTGACGATCGTGGTGCTCGCGCGGGTCGTCGAGAAGCTGGGCACGTTGGTCATGGTCACCGCGCACGAGATCGAGGGTCTCTTCGCGGCCGACCTGGCCTACCTGCAGGACTTCTACGGCGTGATCAACTTCGGCTCGCAGGAGGAGTTCGACGAGTTCGTCGCAGCTCAGCAGCAAGCCGGACCTCTGCCCGGGTCGGCTCCGGAGCCTGTGGCTCCGGAGCCGGCTCCGGCCGCCGCTGATTCGTCGTCGGAGACACCCGGGCACACCATCACCTACCGGACCGGTCGCGCGTCGATCGAGGAGATTCCGACCGAGGCACGGTAGGACCGAACGATGCTGCGCTACCCCACCGAGGCGTTGTGGCAGGAGATCGCGTTCCTCGCGTACCACCTGCACTGGCCACTCAACGAGCTGCTCGACCTCGAGCACCTGGACCGGGTCCGGATGGTGCGCGCTGTGTCGGCAATGAACGCTCGAGCGTGGGAGGCGGTGAGAGAGAGTGCCTGAGGAAGCACTGGGTGGCGACGCGCCCGTCGCCACCAACTTCGTGTTCGAGGTGGACGGCGTCGAGATCGGCGCCTTCAAGGAGATCAGCGGCCTGCAGCTCACCGTCACCGAGCACGAGTACGTCGAGGGCGGCCAGAACCAGTACGTCCACAAGCTTCCGGGCGTCATCCGTTGGCCGCACCTCGTCTTCAAGCGCGGCCTGGTGAACTCGGACGCCCTGTTCACCTGGGTGGGCAAGTCCTCCGGCGAGGGGTTCACCGGCGCCCAGAACAAGATCACGCGATCGACCGGTGCGGTGACGGTCATCAGCGGTGATGGCACGCGCCTACGCTCCTGGGAGTTCGAGGGCGTGTTCGCCGTCGCGTGGAGCGGTCCGACACTCAGCGCCGACATGGCCAGCACCCTGTCCGAGACGCTCGAGGTCGCGCACAACGGGTTCCGGGCGAAGACCCTGTGAGCATCGCACCGACATCATCGGAAGACGACCCCCGCACGCGGCTGGGTCGTTCCATCGGCGTGCGCATGCGTCGGCCCGGACCGGTGCTCGGGCACCTTCGTCCGGCCCGCATCGGCTCGGTCGCGTCGTCGTCGGCCCGGTTCTCGGAGGGCTGGGGGCGCTCCGTCGCGGTCCGCCGCTCCCTGGTCGGTCCCGCGGCCTCGATCTCGGTGGGGACCGGACCCGCGAACGTCGCACCGCCGCGCTGGTGGTCCGACGTGTCCGCGGTGCGGTCGACCCACGAGCTCGTCCCGGACGCGCCCGCGCGCCGGGGCCTTCCGCGGATGCTCGAGCGCGTGCCCGACCAGTCCACGTACCGCCCCGGCGGCTCGACGCAACGCCTGGCACCCCAGACGATCCCCGTCCGCGTCTCCGAGGACGTGCGCGCGAGCGGCAAGATGACGATGAGTTCCGACTCGCGGGTCATGCGCTCGCACGTCGCGGCCCGCACAGCCGATCCCCCGGCACGCCCGGGGAACGACGGGGGGTCCGGACGAGCGTCGTCCGCCGTGACCGGTGGCCGGACTCCCTCTGCCGCGACGCTCGCCTCCCGCCCTGTTCCTGCTGGTTCCTCGCTGCCGAGCAGCGCCCCGGCGCCGTCCGGTCGGCTCCTGCGTCGGCGTGCCCTCGCGACCGCCACGGCCGACGCCCGCCGAGCGGCTGCCGTCCCCGCACCCACCCGGTCCGCAGCACGTCCGGCGGCGTCCGCCGCCCCGGTCTCGGGCGCCTCCCGCGCCGGTGTTCCGACGACCGCAGCGTCCGCATCGTCGGCCGGACCCGCCCCGGCCCCGGTCCGGCGCTCGACCCTCTCGACGAGTGCGCCGGCCGCGCCGTCGTCCGCGAGCGCACCGTCCTCGGCGTCGAGCGCGTCGTCGTCATCGACCGCGTCGTCTTCCAGCGCGTCACCGTCTCTCAGCGCGCCGTCGCCTTCCAGTGCGTCATCGACGTCCAGTGCGCCATCGCCCTCTTCCGCACCGTCGTCGTCAACCTCCGCACCATCGCCCTCCGGCCCTGCTGCGCCGACACACAGCGGGACGCCCTCGTCGGCACCGACGGCCGCAACCACCGCCGCGCCGACCGCGGTCGCGTCTGCCTATCCCTCCGGAGTGTCGACCTCGTCGGCCACTCCCCCGCCGGCTGCTGCCGCGCCCGCTCCGTCGTCAGCCACCTCGAGCGCCTCCTCGACCGCACCGACCGGGCCCGCACCGGCGACCGGCATAGCGTCCATGGGCTCTGCCGAGGCTGGCGCGCAGGTCTCGAGCAGCAGTGCCGCAGGTGCGGCGTCCGCCGGATCGCCCGACGCCGCGTCCGCCGCCGGGGTGCCCGCCGCCGCACCGACCATGTCCCTGTTCGCGGGCGCACCCCTCGGGTCCTCCGGCGACGGCCCGATGCCCGCCCCCGCGCACCGGCCGCTGGCCAGCGCGATCCGGCGCACGCTCGCGCGGCCGCTCTTCCGGCCCAACAGCACGCTGACCGACCCGACCCTCCGCGTGCGCCGCTCCGTCGCTCCGACGTCCGCGGCCGTCGCCGCCGTCGGCGCGGACTCGGCGGCCGCCGCAGCCTCCGCGGCCGCGGACTTGGCACGCTCGGCGTCCTCGTCGTCGGCCTCCCGAACTGTTCCGAGCTCGGCCCGCCCGCCGTCGGCACCTGCAGGTACGTCGGGCACAGCCGGTCCGAGCCGCGTCGCCCCGGCCAACCCGACCGGTCCCAACAACTCGGTGCCGGCCGTCCCCGTTCGCACGGCCGGGGCGCCCAGCAGCTCGAGCGGCGCGGCCTCCTCCAGCAGCGGCGGGCCGTCCAGCAGCCCGGGTTCGTCCAGCAGCGCCGGGCCGTCCAGCGCGAGCCCATCCAGCGCGAGCTCATCCAGCGCCAGTTCGTCGAGCGCCGGCCCGTCCAGCGCCAGGACGTCCAGCGCTGGTGCGTCGAGCGGCGCGAGCTCGTCCAGCGGCGCAGGTTCGTCCGGCCCGCTCAGCGCGTCGACGACCAGCGCTCCGTCGCCCGCTTCGGCGGCCTCCACGCCCGCACAGGCCACCACCGCGTCGGCCCCGGCAGCGCCCGGCTCGACTCCTGCGACCACCTCGGCGGCGACACCCGTGCGCCGGTCGCTCGACGCGTCCCACCCGGCCGCGGCCGCTGTCGCTGTCATGCCCGGTACCTCGTCGACCAGCGCGACCGGCGGCCCCGCGAACCTCGATCTCACGAGTGCGGACGCGGGCCTCGCCGGGTACCTGCCGGGAACCGGCCACCGCCGCAGCGGGCACGCCCGCACCCGGGCGTCCGGGCGGGGCCTGGGCATCGAGCGCTCGACGGTCCGCCGCGCCACGCGCATCCCGGGCGGTTCGTCGGCGATCACCGTCGGCGACCACCGCGGCAGCTTCGCACCGCCCACCGCCGCCGCAGCGGTGTACGCGTCGGCGCAGCGGTCGGCGGCAGCGGCGTCGTCCGTCGGCACGCCGGGCTACGCAGCGCAGCCCGGCGCACCGGTCCGGTCGGAGTACGCCGGCCCCGGGGACACGTTGCGCATGATGTCCCCGGTGACCGTCCGCACAGCCGGAAGCGGCACGACCTCGATCCTGTCGGCGTCCGCACCCGTACGCCGCCGGACGACCACGACCCCAGCCACGAGCCCGAGCACGTCGGGCCCGGCGGGCTCGCGTCCGGGCTCAGGCGCCGCAGCCACGGGTCTCGCCGGCTCGTCGCGCCCGTCCGCGAGCGCGGGCACCTCGACGACCTCCCGCGGGCCCGCGAGCGGCGCAGCACAAGGCGGCGTCAGCACCTCCGGCTCGCGAGCGGCCAGCGGGTCACCCTGGTCGAACGGTGTGCCGACGATGAGCCGCGCGGGCGCTGCGACCCCGGGGCTCCCGACGGTGGGCCTCCCACCGGGCGCGGCCGTGCGCCGGTCGACGTCGGTCGGCAAGCCGGCGACCGGCGTCCACTCGACCCGGGGCGGGACAGCTACCGGACGCGGTGCCGGCACGACCGCCTGGGCACCGGGCGCCGCCGCGACCGGCCTGGCGGCCACGATCGGCTCCTGGGAGGCGGCGCCGCCACCTCGACCGGCAAGCGGCGCCAACCCGCCGCGGCTCCCGGAGTCGTGGAGCATGCTTCCGCCGCGGACGGTCGTGCGCCGGTCGCCGGAGGGACCGCCCGTCCCGAGCTCGGCGGCGGCGAACGCCCTGGCCACTCGGACGTCCGGCGGATCACGGACCGCACCCGCACCAACCACCGGCATTCCCGCCGGACCCATGACCTTCGGCGCTCCCGCCGGCTCGCCGCACGTCGTGCGACGCTTCTTCGATGGGGAGGGGGGACCTGACATGAGCGACCTCGACTTCGCCCAGTTCGACAACTCGCAGGTCGACAAGACCATCGGTGTCGGCAAGATCGGCGTCAACGACGTCGGCGTCGCCGGGCCCGACGCCTGGCTCGATGCCGACGGCTTCCGCTGGGCCGTCCTGAGGATCATCGACGAGCGGCTCCGGGAAGAGACCGAGCGCCGCGCGTGGCGTCGCGGGTCGGAGGTGTTCTGATGCCCACCCCACCGCCCCCCGCCGCGCCCGCAGCCCCGTCGAGCCAGAAGGCGTTCCTCGAGACCGAGGACGGCACGCGCGTCGCCTGCCTGTTCAACCCGGCGCAGCTCAAGATCAGCCGCAGCAACGCCTGGGCCGGCGCCGCACTGCCCGGTCGTGGCGTCACGCGCCTGCGCTACACCGGTGCGAACTCGGGCGTCCTGCGGGTCGACCTGTTCTTCGACACCACCGACACGGGAACGGACGTCAGCCTCCACACGGGCAAGATCGTCTCCCTCATGGACGTCGACCCGGCGCTGCCCGGCACCGACGAGTCCAAGCACAGCCAGCGCCCGCCCTACGTGACGTTCCACTGGGGCGACCTGCACTCGTTCAAGGCGGTCATCGCCCAGCTCGAGCTCACCTACACGTACTTCTCGAGCACGGGCATGCCGCTGCGCGCCACGATGGCTCTCGTGATGCGCCAGTACGAGGAGTCCCAGGCGTTCGGCAAGCAGAACCCGACGTCCGGCACCCCGCGGCCGCACCGCGTGCACCGCGTGCAGCCGGGCGAGACCCTCGACCGCATCTCCGCGCAGTACTACGGCGACTCGACCAGGTGGCGCATGCTCGCGACGGCCAACTCGATCGCGGACCCCCTCGCCCTGAAGCCCGGCGCGATGCTGACGATCCCGAAGCTCGACTCATGACGAGCCCGATGCTCGAGTCGGACGCCGTCATCCGGCTCGATATCAAGTCCGAGGGCCAGATGGTCCCCGAGACCCTCCAGATCCGGCGGATCCGCGTGCACCGGGGGCTGCGCACGATCGGACGCGCCACGCTGACGTACCTCGACGACGCCTTCACGGTCGTCGCGTCCGGCATGTTCAACATCGGCAAGAGCATCTCGATCGAGGCCGGGTACGGCGACAAGACCGACCCGGCGTTCGAGGGCAAGGTCACCTCGGTCACCAGCGAGCTGGACTCGTACGGCGGGCTCAGCCTGACCGTGGTGGTGCAGGACGGCGCCTACGAGCTGCTCCGCAACACCGACGTCGAGTCGTTCACGGACATGTCGCTCAAGGACATCGTGTCCCAGCTCGTGCAGACGGCAGGTCTGAGCCTCGGGACGATCGACCTCCCGACCGCGCCCGTGAAGTACGTGCTGCGCAACGACACCGCGCTCGGCATGATCGACGAGATCGCCGAGCGCACCGGACGCGACTGGAGCATCCTCGGCGACAAGTTCTCCATGTGGTCCGCGGCCACGGGCAGCGCCCCGGGCGCCCAGCCCGTCTCCATCACGATGGGGCTGGACGTCCTGTCGTTCTCGGCGCGGCAGGTCGGCGACGGCGCCACCTCGGTGACCGTGCGCGGGTGGGACCCCGTCGCGCAGTCCGCGGTGGTCGGCACGGCCGCCACCCCGACGTCGCGCGCAGGCTTCGACGCGACCACCGGCGGCGGCACCAAGTACACGCGGGTCGACGCCCGGGCGGCGACCACGTCGCAGACGGAGGCCACCGTCGCCGCCACGGCGATCGCCGCGCGCACCGGACGTGTCACCGCGGAGGGCGAGTGCCAGTACACGGCCCTGCTCGTGCCCGGGGGCCGGCTGACGGTCAACGGAGCCGGTCCGTCGAACGGGAACTACTACATCCGCGAGGTCGACAACACGTGGATGGACGGCAACGCGATCTCGCGGTTCGTCGTCGGTGACCGCGACCCGGTGCAGCTGTCGGACCCGTGGGAGAAGTCCTCGCCGGTGTCGAGCTTCCGGCGCAGCGGGCTCGCCGTGGGGATCGTCGACAACATCAAGGACCCCGACGGCCTGGGCCGGGTGCGCGTCTCGCTGAGCACCGCGTCCGACCAGCTCTCCAGCGCGTGGGCCCGCGTGCTCGCCATGGGCGCCGGGGCGAAGCGTGGCCAGGTCGTCATCCCCGAGGTCGGCGACGAGGTGCTCCTCGGGTTCGAGGACGACGACGTCACGCGTCCCGTGGTGCTCGGGGGCCTGTACGGCAACAAGTCGACCACGCCCACGGCCGAGGCGGTCGACCAGAACGGCGCCGTCGTGACCCGCGCGATCACCTCGCGCCTCGGTCACACGCTGACCATGAGCGACGGCACGACGCCGGCCACCCAGCACGTCGAGCTGGCCCTGGCCGGGCTCGACCACTCGCTGCGGATCGGCAAGGACCGCGCCGACCTCAAGGTGCCGGCGGGCGTCCCGCTGAAGATCGCGGTCGGCTCGGCGTCCATCGAGTTCGACGGCAACGGCGGCATCACGATCGACGCCACGAAGGTCACCATCAAGGCGACCAGCAAGGTCGCCGTGAGCGGAGTGGACGTCGAGGCCACGGCGACCAACGGGCTCAAGCTGCAGGGCACGCAGGCCTCCCTCAAGGGCACCGCGATGGGCACGGTCGAGGCCGGCGGCGTGCTCTCCGTCAAGGGATCGCTGGTGCAGATCAATTGAGCGAGCTAGCGCCCAGCGCCCCCACGTCAGACTTCGTCGGCCGCGGCTTCGCGTGGCCCATGGGGGTCGACCACACAGGCTCGATCGCACTGACCCGACAGGGCGGCGACCTCGAGGACTCGATCCGCATGGTCCTGCTCACCGCACCCGGCGAGCGGCTCATGCGCCCGCAGTTCGGCTGCCGCATCTGGGACCTGCTGTTCGAGCCCGTCAACGCCAACCTGCTCGGGCTCATCAGCCAGGCCGTCCGTGACGCGCTGGCCCAGTGGGAGCCGCGGATCGAGGTCGACTCGGTCACGCCCGTGCAGGACGACACGAGCTCCGGACTGGTCCGGATCGCCATCGCCTACCGGGTCCGCGCGACGAACGACAAGCGCAACCTGGTGTACCCCTTCTACGTGATCCCCCGCGAGGACGCCTGATGCCGCTCGACCCGCCGAACCTCGACGACCGCTCCTTCCAGGACATCGTCGACGAGACCAAGCGCCTGATCCCGCGGTTCACCCCCGAGTGGACCAACCACAACGTGTCCGACCCGGGCGTCGCCCTGATCGAGCTGTTCGCCTGGATGAGCGAGATGGTGCTCTACCGCATCAACCAGGTGCCCGACCGGATGTACGTCGAGTTCCTCAACCTGGTCGGCATCGAGCCGTTCCCGCCCGCGGTCGCGGACACCGACCTCACGTTCTGGCTGTCCGCCCCCGCCGAGCGCATCGTGCGGGTGCCCACCGGCACCGAGGTCTCGACGGCGCTCGGTGACGCCGACGCCATCGTCTTCAGCACGTCGGATGAGGGTGTCGTCGGTCCCCCGCAGCTCGTCGCCGCCTGCACGTCCGACGCGGACCTCGTCGCGACGAACGACGTCTGGGAGGACCTGACGCTCCCCGGCCAGTCGGCCACGTGCTTCCCGTCGGACCCGCTGCGCGAGGGCGACGCCCTGTACCTGGGCACCCGCGAGTCGCTGGGCGGCTACGCGGTGCGCCTCGACCTGGCCGCGCACGCCGAGGGCATCGGCGTCGACCCGCTGAACGCTCCGCTCGCCTGGGAGGCCTGGAACGGTGCGGCGTGGATCCGCACGATCGTCGAGTCCGACGGCACCGGTGGCCTGAACAAGCCCGGCTCCGTCGTGCTGCTGGTGCCCCAGCGACACGAGCCGCTGATGCTCGGCGGGACGCTGGCGCACTGGCTGCGCGTCAAGCTGCTCCGGCCGCAGCCGGGCCAGCCCACCTACCAGGCGTCGCCGCGGATCGCCGGTATCGCACTGCACGCCATCGGCATCACCGTGCCCGCCGAGCACGCGCGCGCCGAACCCGCCGAGATGCTCGGCCGGTCCACGGGTGTGGCCGCGCAGGTGTTCCGGGTGGCCGTGTCCCCCGTGGCCGAGCGGCGCGGCGACGAGCACGTGTTCGTCGTCGACCGCCGTGGCACGCAGGTGTGGACCGAGGTACCGGACTTCTCCGCGTCCGGTCCGCACGACCTGCACGTGGTCTGGGACTCGAACACGGGCGAGGTCCGCTTCGGCCCCTCCGTCCGGCACCCCGACGGCCACGCCCGCCAGCACGGTGCGATCCCGCGCGACGGTGCCGAGATCCGGGTCTCCGGGTACCGCAGCGGCGGCGGGGCCGGCGGCAACGTCGGCGTGCGCACCCTCACGGCGCTGCGCACCGCGCTGCCCTTCATCGCCTCGGTCACCAACCTGCTCCCGGCCAGGGGCGGCGTCGACGCCGAGACCCCGTCCGAGGCCAAGATCCGCGGACCGCTCACCCTGCGCACCGGCCAGCGGGCCGTGACCGCGTCCGACTTCGAGGCGATCGCCCGGCAGGCCTCGGTCGAGGTCGCCCGCGCCCGCTGCCTGCCCGCCACGCACACCGGCTCCTCGGTGGTCCGGGTCCTCGTCGTCCCCCGGCTCGAGTCCGACCCGCGCGTGCACAAGATCGACGACTTCGCGCTGTCGCCCGAGCTGTTCGAAGCCGTGAAGACCTCCCTGAACCTGCGCCGGATGGTCGGCGTCCCGCTCGAGCTCGGCACTCCGTACTACCAGGGCGTGAGCGTCGCCGCGCTGATCAGGTCCCTGCCCGCTCGCCCGGCACAGATGGTCCGTCAGCGGGTGGTCGACCAGCTGACCCGGTTCGTGCACCCGCTCACCGGCGGTACGGACGGCGCCGGCTGGCCTTTCGACGCCCCGCTCACCTCGACGGCCGTGACCCAGGTGATCGAGTCCGTCGAGGGCGTCCTGGCCGTCGACGAGCTCCAGCTGTTCGAGTACGACCTGCGCACCGGCCGGCGCGTCGGCGGCGGTCGCGAGTCCATCCCGCTCGCCGAGCACGCCCTGTTCCTGTCGGCGGACCACCGGGTGGTCGTCCGATGAGGCGCCTGCCGTGAGCCGGCACGACGACTGGCTCCTCAACCAGCTCCCCGCCGGGATGCTCGGGGAGGCCTTCTTCGTGCGGTTCGTGCGCATCTTCCAGGAGCAGGCGGGCACGCTGCTCGCGCACGCCGACAACCTGCCCTACCTCGCGGACCGCACGATCACTCCGCTCGCGATGGTCCGCTGGATGGGCCAGTGGCTCGGGCTCGACGGCATCGACGACTCGTTCTCGGAGCCCCTGCAGCGGCAGATCCTCGCGACCGCGGGTGCGACCCTGCAGTGGCGCGGCACGACCAGGGGTCTGCAGATGCTGCTCGAGCTCTTCTCGGGCGGACCGGTGACGGTCAGCGAGGGAGGCGGAGTCTTCGAGCCCGGAACCGCGCCGATCGGTCCCGCCTGGGTGGTCATGGAGGTACAGTCCACCGGGCTCCTCGAGGAGCCGGCTTTCCTCCAGCTCGTCCTGGACGAGGTGCCCGCGCACGTGCACGCTGAGGTCTGGGTCGGGGCGCGCCGAGCGTGGCCCCTGCCGCAGAGGCTCGGCGAAGGACATACCGAAGGGGTGGCGTCATGACCGACGTGATCGGGTCTGCGACCGGCGACTCGCTGGTGCTCGCATGCCCGGAGTGCGGCACGGTGTCGACCGTCCACGCCGACCGTCGCCTGGCCACCGACTTCTGCCCGACGTGCGACTACCCGTTGTTCTGGGCCCGCCCGTCCTCCAGCGCGCTGGCGGACGACGGTTCGTCCGACGACGCCTTGCGCCGCGCACCCGGTGCCTCCGGCAACGCGGCCCCGGCGACGCTCGCGTGCCCCGCGTGTGCCGAGCTCAACGTGCCGACGTCCGTCCCCGGCGCCCGCTGCGTCCGCTGCGGCTCCCTCATGGACCCGCCTCCGCCGCCCCCGCCGCCGCCCCTGCCCGAGCCGGCACCCGCACCGGTGGTCATCGTGCAGACGGTGGTGGAACCCTGCGTGCACCCACCCACCTGGCTCGTCGTGCTCGACACGGCGATCTTCTCGGTGGGGCTCACGCTGATGCTCGTCTGGCTGTTCTGACACCGTCGGAATCCTGACGCCCTCGGCGTCGGGCTTTCACCGACGCCCCGCGTCGAGCACGGCCGGCGCCGTGGGATCCCACGGCGCCGGTCGGCGTCTGTCCCCTGCTCAGCCGGTGCCGGTGACGTCGACCTTGTCGCTGGTCGACGGGATCCAGGTCGTGGTGCTGAGGTCGGTCTTGGCGTAGATCTTGGTGTCGGCCTTCGGCTGCGTGAAGGTGCACACGGCCGTCCCCGACGCCGTCACTGTCCGGTTGCCACACCCGGAGACCGCCGAGTTGTCGTCCCAGAAGAAGTCCACCCGTCCGCCCGTCGTGCTGGGCGTGATGGTCGCGGTGACCGTGGTCGTGACGGGGCCCGGAGAGAGGGCGATCTGGGTCGGTGTCCTGACCGTCACCGTGAACGACGGAGTGCTCGAGGAGGGGAGCCAGACCCCGGCACCCTCGTACGCCACCCGCAGCGTGACCGTGCCCGTCCCCCAGGCATCGTCGACCGGGGCGGTCAGTGCCTGCTTCGACCCGTCCGCGACCGCGGTGCTACCGACGGGCGTCCAGCCGTTCGGAGCGCTGGACAGCCACTCCAGCTGGAGGTTCCCACCGGTGACGGTCCCCGTGCCGGTCGTCGGCGCGACCTGCCCGGAGGCGTGGAACGTCCCGCCCGGGTCCACGGTGGTGTCGGCGTCCGAACCGGTCGTCGTCGTCGCCCGTCCCACGACGTCGAGCTTGACCAGCTTGTACGAGTCGGTGGCCGCGATCGTGCCGCCTGTGACGGTGACCGGGTAGGGGTTCCCTGTCGGGGCGGCGATGACCGTCGTGGCCGCCGCCGGCACGAAGACCACGGTGTCGCCACCGCCGACGAACGCGACCACGTCGTAGCTGGTCGCTGTCGCACCCGTGCCCTGCTTGATCTGCGCCGTCACGGTCGTCGGACCGGGTGTGAGGGTCGTCGTCGCACGCAGAGCGATCTGGGTCTCCGTGACGGAGACCAGAGCCGGGATGGGGACCGGGTCAACCCCTGGGTCGGGTGCGACCACGTCTACCGAGCCCGTGGTCGTCCCGAGGTGCCCGGACGGTCCGGAGACGCTGATACCCCACAAGCCCACGGCCGGAACCTGGTTGAACGTGGTGCTGTAGGTGTTCGCCCCGGGCGCCGTGCGGACGACGGGCTGTGCGGCCGGCCCGACGGTCCCCGCGTGGGCTATCGACACCAGCGCGCCGGACAGGTCGGTGCCTCGCTCGGACCTGACCGTCACGACGACCTGCCGCGTGACGTCCTGCAGCACGAGGTCGACCACCAGTCCTTGCCCCGCGAGGACCTTCACCGTGCGGCTGATCGACGGCCCGTTCACGATCGATGTCGAGACCTGGTAGATGCCCGCCGGAACGGACGGGAACTCGTAGTGGCCTTGGCTGTCCGCGGTGACGAACTTCTCCGTGGCCCCCACCTCCGTGGACTTGAGCCCGACCTTGGCGCCCGGGACCACCGTGGTCCCACCCGTCGCCGCCTGACGCAGGACCACGCCCTGGACCGACCCCGCGGGGGTGGTGATCGGGACGGTGATCTGCTTGAGCTCACCGGGCGCGACCACGACGGGAAGCGTCAGCGGTGAGTAGCCGCCGCCCGAGATGCTCAGGTTGTAGGTCAGTGGCAGGACACCCTTGAAGATGTAGAGCCCGCTGGCGCCCGAGCAGCCGGGCGCGACGATCCCCGGGTAGCAGTCTGCGGGCCTGGACACCTCGTTGACCGCGTCGCGGTAGGTGATCTGCATGTCGAGGAAGTCAACCTCTTGCTGCCCCTTGGGCTTCTCGCCGTCGACCGCGAAGACCTGGAGGTCGCCGAGGTCCGCCTGCATCTCGATGGGCGGGGACGGGTCGCCGGGAAGGAGGCCGGGGAGCCCGATCTCGAGGGCGGACGGCGGAGAGACGCTCTCCACGACCGGGACGTCGATCGCGCTGGCGCCGTCGGAGTGTCCCGGAGCCGTGGTGGTGATGCTCCAGGCGCCCTCGTTCAGTCCGTACCTCTCGGCGGTGCCCGTGACCCGGAAGGCGCCCTCGGCGTCCGTCACGCCGGTGAAGGTCTCGCCGCCGACCTGCTTCACGGTCACTCGGGCGCCAGGCAGGTCCTCGGTCCAGCCCACCGTCAGCCTGGACTTGACGACCCCGTGGACCGCACCCAGCTTGACCAGGTCCACGTGCTCAGGAGCCTCAGTGGTCTGACCCGAGGCGACGTTGACATCGGCGGTCGTCCCTCGATACCCCGGCGCCTTCACGGCGATCTTGTACAGGCCCTTGGGCAGGTCGCCGAAGTCGACGAACGTGTCGCCCGGGTGCGCCTCGATCTGCTGGGTCAGGCCGCCCGGCAGCGACAGCGTCATGGTCGCGCCGGTGATACCGACCGTCGGGGTCTGGAGCGTCATGGCGTGGACGCGAAGGAAGCCGAACTTCCTCATGGTGAACGTGATGGGCGCCATGGCGGTGTCCGGGGCGTCGCTGGGCTCGATGGTGAAGTTTGCCGGCTCCTTGTCGTAGCCGGGCAGCGTCGCGGTCAGCTCGTACCGGCCGGGCAGGATCAGGGTGGCGCCGTTCGTGCCGTCGGCAGGCTGCTTCGTGTCCGTCCAGATCACCGTCGGCGTGCCGTTGACCACCGCTGCGGTGAGGGAGACCTCGCCTGTCCCCGGCGGAGCGCTCAGGACGTCGAAGCGGACGTCGGCGAGCGTCGTCTCGACGTCTCCGGGAAGGAGCGCGGGATCGAAGGCGACCGTGCCGTGGAACTTGACGCCCTTGGGGGTGAGCATGATGGTCGAGAGCGAGTCGACCGGGACGTCGTTGGCCCGGTACTCCTCGAAGGCGGGGTGGGTGACGCGCACGTCGACCTGCTTGCCGATGAGCCTGAGCCTGGTCGGCGCCGGCTTGCCCGGGCACCCGTCGATGGTGACGCAGAGCGTCCACAGGCCGCCCGGGGATGTGGTGACCGCGTCCGGGACGCCGGTGCTGCGCACCGGGTCCAGATTGACGTACCCCGTCGTGCCCGTGACCTGGACGGTGGCGAGCGGGACCGGCAACGACGTCCCGGCAGACCGCTGGTACTTGACGGCGCCGTCCACGTTGTTCGTGAGCAACGTCGTGACGACCATCTGGACCGTGATCTCCTGGTTCAGTCCGATCGCGACGTGCCGCGTCGCCGTGCCCGACGTCCCGCTGGACGTGACAACGAGGTCGCCGTTCGGCGCGAGCCCGCGGATCTGCGCGGACCCGGTCGCGTCCGTGACGGCAGTGGGGGGTGGCGGGACCAGCTGGGACGGTGGGTTGGTCGTGACCGTCGCGCGCACGTCCGGGGTGAGCTGCGGAGAGCCGTCGGACTTCATCACGACCACGTTGAGCACGCCGTACCGGTCGAGTATCGCGTCGAAGCGTCGCGACGAGCCGGGCACCAGCGAGACCGCGCCCTTCTCCGGCGGCAGGAACTCGCTGCCCGCAGATGGCAGGACCCACACGTCGTAGGTGCCCGCCTGCAGGCGGTTGATGGCGAACGAGCCGTTGGTGCCGAGGAACGAGCATCCGTTCACGGGCACGATCGTGCAGACCTTGTCCCCGACCGGCCCCGTCTCGGTGCACGGACCGGTGGGCTTCACGCCGGGCACCCCGGTCACCGACTTGACCGCGACCACGCAGGTCGTGTCCGTCGACGGCAACGTGCCCACGCGCGCCTGCACGGTGCCGACGATCGACGGCGACTGCTCCAGGGCGACGGGTGCGGCGTCGACCACCTGGCCCATGGGCACCGTGACGTTGACGTGACCGGACTCGTAGCCCGGCGCCGAGATCGTCAACCGGTAGAAGCCCGGGAGCAGCCCCGAGCTGATCTTCTTGTCCGGGAAGGTGTAGTCGCTGTCGGGATCCCCGTGGGGCACGCTCACCGTGGACTTGATGCCCGTCACCGGGTCCTTGACCTCGGCGGAGATGGTGATGATGCAGGGCTCGCCCTTCGGGCCGTCCGGGCAGGTGATCTGGCCACCGGTGCTGGCGTCGTGCACGCTGCCGCGGATGAATGACGAGGCCTTGATGCCGTCACCGGGGACGATCGGAAGCACCAGGTCGACGGTCGCCGAGCCACCGCTGACGACGGTGACCTGTGACGACGCGGGTTCGTGGCCGAAGGCGACCGCCGTCAGCACGTACTCGCCGGGCGCGATGCCGCTGAAGCGGAACGTCCCGTCGGCGTCGGACGCGGACATCGTCTTGTACGTCCCGGCGGGCCCGTCGAGCACCAGCCCGACCGCAGCGATGCCGTGGCCACCCGGTTCGGTGACCGTGCCCTGAACGGTTCCGCCGATGCTGGTCATCGCGATGTCGAGCGGGGAGATCCCGGCGGACGTCAGGTCGATCTGGCGCGTCTGGGTGGCGTACCCGTCGCCGGAGACCGTGACCGTGTACGAGGCGGGCACAGGCAGGTCGGGCAGGACGAAGGTTCCTGCGCGGTCGCCGGTGACCGTCGTGGCCGTCCGGGTGATCTCGCCCGCGCTCGCGGTGATGGTGAGGCCGCCGAGGCCACCGAACCCACCGAGCGAGTCGATGCCGCGAGCGGTGCCCGACAGCGTGGCGACGCCGGGGCGCAGGGCGAGGTCGACGGTGCGCTTCCCGGCGGCACCGAGCGTCACGAGGGTCGACTGGGCGCCCAGCTTGTCCCCGCTCGCGCTGACCAGGTACGTGCTCGGCGTCGACAGGCCGTCGACCTCCCAGTAGCCGACCCGGCCGCTCGTCGCGGTCCGGGTGGTCACCGTGGTGGTGCCGTCGGAGAGGGTCACCTCGACTCCGCCGACAGCGCCCGCCGGTCCGGTGATCCGGCCCGACATCGTGCCCTTGCCGGGCACCATCGCGAGCTTCATCGGCGCGGCAGCGGCCTGGGCGCCCGTGACGAGGAACCGTTGGGTCTGGTACCCGGGCTTGGCCAGCACGATGAGGTAGCGGGCCGTCGGGGACAGGTCCGCGAACGCCCAGACGCCGTTGTCCTCGGTCACCGTGCTGCGTCGCTGGGAGATCTGGTCGGTGCGCTCGACGGGCAGGCTGGTCGACAGGACCTTGCCGGCGCCGGCCGGCTTCCTGCCGGTGCCGAGGACCGCGGTGACGATCGCGCGGTCGGGGTCCGCTAGCGCTGTGACCGCCTTCTCGATCCCGGCGGCCGTCGCGGGCGGCGTGGCCGACGTGCTGCTCGTGGTCGAGAGCGCGGACGCCGGCTGGACGGAGACGACCACGCCCGACGGCTCCGAGCCGGTGACGAGGCCGGAGACGCGGACGTCGGGGGCGGCCTGCGCGCCGTCGGCGCCCGCCTGCGGGTCGGAGCCTGAGCCATCGGTCCCGGTCCCGCCACCGTTCCCGTCGGTGCCGCTCGTCGGCGGAGGCGTCGGCGCGGTGGCGGTCTTGTCGCTGTCGGAGAACTGGTCGGAGACCCAGGGCAGGACCGCGAGCACCCCGACCACCCAGAGCACCGCGACCATGGTGAGCGCGACGAACCGCAGGAGCGCAGGGGTGAACACGGCTCGCAGCGACACGGTTCCGTCGAACCGCTGCGGCGCCCGGGCCCCCGTCGCTGTGACGTGGAAGGCCGTCCGGCGCGCGTGGCCGACGATGCGCGGACGCGTCGCACGGAGGCTGCCCGGGATCCGCACCGTCTGGTGCGGACCCACGTCGAGGTCGCCGTCCTCGAGGTCGACCATGAGCTCGGAGTCGCCTGCCGCGTCCAGCCGGACCCGCACCGGCTGGTCGCCGGTGTTGGCCAGGACGACCTGGACCTTGCGGCGCCGGAGCGCCTGGGAGTCCGCGGGCTCGACCGTCAGCACGAGGTCGCTCACGCCGTCGATGCGCAGGCTGCCGTCGGCGATCGTGGTGGCGGGAGCGCCTGCCGTGGTGGAGGGCGCGGTGCTCGCCTCGACGGACACGACGAACGGGTAGTCGCCCGGCGCCGCCCCGACGGGAGGCATCAGGGTCAGCTCGAAGGTCGCCGTGGCGTCCGCAGGCACGCCCGGGACGGCGACAGGGGTGGGGAGCCACGAACCCTCGAGGCCGACGACGGACACCCGGAAGTCCTGGGCCTGCCCGGAGATGTTGCGGGCGTGCACCCGGAGGACGGCGTCCTGACCTGCGGACGCGTGCGAGCCAGGCTCGACGAGCACGCTCGGCGAGCCCTGCGCGGTGCGTTGCGGAGCGACGGCCACTGGTCCGGTCCTCTCAGGGGTTCTCTATGTAGTCGGTACGCCAAGGCCCATTGCTGAGCCGGGACGCGAGTTCGTCAGCAGCGTCACATCACCCCGGGCTGCCCGTCGTCAGGTTGACCTGCAGCTGCTCGCTCGCGGACAGGGACAACGGGTCGGAGACCACCATGACGGTGCCGTTGGGCGACGTGCGGACCTCGATCACGTAGTTCTCGGGCGCGTTGACGTCCTCGAGGATGTACGACCCGTCCGTCCCCGTGGTCGTCGTCTTGACCGCAAGTGCGCCGGTGCCGTACTCCGTGGCGAGGTACAGCGCCACGGTGCGGCCCTCCTCGGCCGCGTCGGTCTGGGACGTGACCGTTCCGTAGATCCGAGCCGGGGCGACGAGGACGGGGCTGAGGTCCTTGTCCTGCGCTGCCGCCAGGATCACGATCGTCGACGTGGGTCGCGTCCCGGGACGGGAAAACGTGACCGTGTAGGTGCCGGGCGGGAGCTGTTCGACGATGTAGCTGCCCACCTTCGACGCAGGCGTCGAGGCCGTGGTCACCGTGCGCTGCGTGACGCCCGAGCTGACGGTGACGGTGACGTTGCCGACCGGGACGGCCTCCCCCTGGGTCCCGGCCTGGCTGACGATCCCGGAGATGCTCGCCTCCGCCGCGCGCATCGTCACGTCGACCTGCGTCGCGCTCGGCGCCCCGGACGTCACGTTGCCGAACCCGTCGACGCCGACGGAGAGCACCTGCGACTCGAGGTCCACGCGCGAGAACGTCACCGTGTACGTGCTCGGGACCCGCAGACCGGTGACCTCCCAGTGCCCGACCGGGGCGGTCGACTGGGTCACCGTCTGGGCGGTGGCGGCGCCGTCCGTCACCGTCACCGTCACGCCCGCTGCGCTGCCGCCCGGCACCGTGACCAGCCCGGCCAGCGTCGCCTCGTCGCGTCCGAGCACGACGGACACCCCCGTGAGCTGCTGGGCCGCCGTGAGCGTGAGGTTCAGGGTCGCCGGCGAGTACCCGTCCGCCGACACGACGACCGTGTAGGTGCCGGGCGTCGGCAGCCCGCGCAGCACGAACGAGCCCACCGCGTCCTGGGTGAGCGAGACGGTCTCGACCGTGATCTGGCCGGTCGTCGCCACCACCGTCGCACCGCCGACGGGTCCGTTGAACCCGGACACCGACCCGGCGATCGACCCGTCGCCCGTGAGCAGCGACAGCTCGATGTCGGACCGGTCCTCCCCCGCCGCGACGTCGACGCGCTGCACCGTGCTGGCGAACCCTGACTTGGAGACGACAAGGTCGTAGATCGCCGGCGACGGCAGGCCTTCGACCTCGAACGTGCCGTCGGCACCGATCGGGACGGTACGGACCACCGCACCCGACCCGACGGGAGGCTCGGCCTCACCCGCCTCGGGCTGGACCTCACCGGCGAGGGGCGGGGTGTCGAGCGGCATCTCGACGGTGAGGACCGCACCGGCCACGTCGTCGCCCCGCACGGTTCCCGCGATCGTGGCAGGGACGCCGCCGACGACGACGGTCAGACCGGACGCCGTCTGGCCGGCCGTGACCGTGATCGCGGTCGCGTCGGCCTGGGTGGCGGCGGCCGCGTACCAGACCTCCGTCAGCCCGGCTCCCGTGACCCGCAGCGTGTACTCGCCGGCCGGGAGGCGGCTGATCGTGAACGTGCCCTGCTGGCCGGTCGCCGTGGTCACGAACGGGTCCGACGGGTCGTCGGCGGTGAACAGCGCGACGCTGACGTTCGGCACCGCCGCCCCGGTGGACAGGTCGACCACCGTGCCGCTGATCGCGCTCGTGCCGGTCTGCGCCGCGGCCTGCCGGGCCTGGGCGACCTGCAGGGCGAGGTCGCGGTCAGCGGCGGACCGCCCGACCACCGAGCTGAGGGCCAGCGTGATGATGACCGCGAACAGCGTGAGCGCCAGCAGCAGGCCCAGCAGGCCGAGCAGCCCCCGCGACAACCGGGACTTCTGGACGAACACGCCCGCTGCCGAGGGCGGGGTCTCGGCCGAGGCGGGCATCGCCGTGGTGTCGACGCGCAGCTCGAACGGACGCAGGATCGGGTCGCCCACCCACGGGCGCTTCGCCGCCGCCTGCAGCGCGACCGTCGTGCTCTCCCCGGGGGACAGGCTGAACGTGGGCGGCGCGAACGTGTAGGTGGTCTTCGCCTCGGCGTCGCCTGCGACCAGGCTGCCGTGCTGCACCGTGTTGCCCTCGTTGTGCACGAGGACGGAGAACGCGGCGGCCTTGCCGGCCGTCACGGTGGTCGGCTCGAGCTTCACCGACGTCCGAGGCTGCGCGGGGACGTCGAGGGTCACGTCCTCGATGGCGATCGCGGCCTCGTCCGTGACGTCGCGCACCTGGATCGCGACGCGACGCTCGCCGGCGGGCACCCCGACCGGAAGCGTGATCAGCACCGCGACCGACACGGACTCGCCCGGGAACAGGCGGGGCGACGGGTCCTCGATCTCGACCCACGTGGGGTCCGCACCCAGGACCCGCAGGACGTACCCGGCGATGAGGTCCGAGGCGTTGGTGACGACCACGCCCACCAGCGTCGGGACGCCAGGGGTCGCGGTCACCCGCTGCGGCTCGACCGTCAGGCGCACGTCACGAACCACCGATCGGCAGGTCCTGCGTCACGACGCCACCCGGCTGGATGGTGATGACGGCCGTCGCCAGCACCGGGCCACCGGTGTTCACCGAGATCGTGTACGTGCCGGCGGGCAGGTCGGCGAGCAGGAAGGTCCCGGCGCCCAGCGCCCCCGCGGCGGTCGACGTGGTGGTGCGGACGAGGACCCCGTCCGTCGCCTGGACGGTCGCACCGCCCACGCCCACGTTGTTCTGCAGGACCCGGCCCGTGACCGACCCCAGCGCCGAGCTCATCGTGACCGTCACCGGCGCGGTCGGGCCCGCGTCGGTGATCGTCACGGGCACGCTCGCTGACGTGAACCCGGGCTTGGTGAAGGTCAGCGTCACGGAGCCGGGGGTCAGTCCGGTCAGCGTGAAGCTGCCGACCGCTCCGGAGGTCAGGGTGGTGGTGCTGAGCGTCGTCGCCGACCCGCCGGCCGTCACCGTGACCCCGCCCAGGCCCGCGCCGGCCGGGTCGAGCACCGTCCCGGTCACCACACCGGCTCCCCCGGACATGACGATGCGGAGATCGCCGCGCACCTCCCCGGCGCGCAGGTCCACGACCACCGTGCGCGTGCTGAACCCGCTCTTGGCGAAGGTCAGGACGTACGTGGCCGGGGTCGGCAGGTTCGGGAGCACGAACGCTCCCACCTGGCCCACGGTCGGGGTGCCGACGACGAGCGCCTTCCCGCCCGAGGTCGTGCTCACCTTGACCCCGCCGAGCGGGGACGTGCCGTCGGTGACCGTGCCCGAGATCTGCCCCGTGCCCGCGCCCAGCCGCACGTCGAGCGCGAACCGGTTCTGCCCGCCGAGCACCCGTTCCGTCACGGTGGACGGCTGGTAACCCTCCGCGACGAAGCTCAGCTCGTAGGTCCCCGGTGCGGGCAGGCCCGCGAACGTGTAGGCGCCTGATGCGTCCGTGCTGGTCGTGTAGGCGGTCGCCGGGTCCGCGCCGTCCCACGCGGGCTTCGCCGTCACCGTCACGGCGACGACTCCCGGCGCCTCGCCGGTCTCCACGCTCCCGCTGATCGACGCCGGGAACCCCGTGATCGCCTGGTTCACGCCTGCCTTGACCTGCTGTGCGGGCGCGGCCACGAGGGTCGACGACTGCGGCGTCGTCCCGCCGCCGAGGTAGACCGTGTCGTAGCCGTCGGCGGTGAAACGGACGATGTAGCTGCCCGGGAACACACCGGCCATCGAGTACGTGCCGTCGGCCTGGGTGGCCGCCGACGAGACCACGACGAGCGTGCCGTCCTTCTTCTCCCGCAGGGCGTCGACCGTGATCCGCCCGACCCCCTGCTCGTCGGACGCTCCCGTGACGACGCCGGTGAGCGTCGCGCCGACGCCCGCGGGCACCGGCCCGTCCTTGGCCAGCGCGCCGGCCGGCGCACCGTTCGGGCTCTCGTCGGTCCCCGTCAGACCGTCCTCGCTGGGCGTCGCGGCGAAGAACGACGCGGGCGCGACCTTGGTGAACGGGTCGGTGCCGAACACCTGCTGCATCCCCAGCAGGAACGCGAGCGCCCAGGCGGCCAGGATCGCGAGCAGGATCAGCGCGGTGAGCAGGCCGCGGCTGATGGTCGAGCGCTGCCGCAGCACGAGGTCGACCTCGGCCTGCGTGTCGGTGGCCTGCGCGGCGACCTTGAGCGGACGGTCGCGGTCGGAGCCGAGGAGCTGGCGCGGGCCCTTGACCAGGACGGTGCTCGACCGCACGGCGCCCGTCGCGACGGAGAGCGTCGACGGTGTGAGCGACGTGCGCAGGGTCCGGTCGCTGTCGACCGCGCGCAGTGCGACGTCGAGCGGCACGTTGCCGTCGTTGCGGACCTCGACGACGAACGCGGCGCGCCCGCGCGTGCGCACCCGTGACGGTGTGGCCGTGAGCGCCAGGTGCGGATGGGGCGGCACGACGAGGTCGAGGTCGTGGAACGCCTCGCGCGCACCCGGAGCGCTGCCCGTGACGACGAGCGTCACCGGGTAGGTGCCGGCGGGGAACGCGGGCGGGAGCGCGAGGGTCATGGTCAGCGCGCCGGACGCCTCCGGGAAGAGCGCGAGCGCCGTGGGCTCGGACCGGAACAGCTCGTCCGGGAGCCCGATCACCCGCACCGACAGGGACTCGATGACCGACGAGGTGTTGATGACCTGGAGAGGCACGATGCCACTCCCGCCGGGCGGCACGTCGAGCCGCTCGACGGTGCTGCTGACTCTCACGGACGCGAGCCGGCCGGCATGGGGACCGCCGTGCCGACGACGGAGGTGACCTGCGGCGCCTCGGCCTCCCAGTCGTACGCGTCCGCTGCGACGGTCACCAGCAGCGTGAACGAGGCCTTGAGCGTGCCGCCGAGCCCACCCCAGACGTCGCGCGGGCGTACCTTCTCGTCGTCCGCGAGCGAGAGCTGGACCGACGACTGCAGGACGGGCGACGCGTGCTGCGCGGGCAGGACCTGGTGCGCGAGCAACCTCGCGAGCGCGTCACCGAGCAGCAGGTGCTCGTCGCGCGTGGAACCCGCCCACGCGCTGACCATGTACGACAGCTCGACCATCGGCAGGGCATGGCGCCGCTCGGCGACGCCCGCGGCGTTCGTCCGGACGGCTGGCCCACGGTTCGGCTGCCCGCTGCGGGAGACGCCGTACAGGAAGAGGTTCACGGTGAGCCGGTTGACCTGCGCCGACCACGTGTTGTTGGGCGAGTCGAACGAGATGTCACCCTGCTCGACCGGCAAGGGGAGCGTGCTGCGCAGGAGCTTCTCCAAGCCGTCCTCGACCGCGGGGATCAGCACGCTCACTGCCTCCTCATGCGATCGCGGGTGTCGTGCCGAGGTCGGCCCGGGGCCTCGTCACGCGCGCACTGCTCCACGCGGATCTCCCCGCGCGCGCGAACCTGGGCCGGGATACCGGCAGGACATCGGAAGGCTATGCAGGACCCTCTGTCCGGAGCATCGGTAATCGCTACCGATGTTGATCCTGTGGATCCCTCGGCACCCCGCCGCCTCAGCCCTCGAGCGTCTTCACCGCCCCCGGGTTGACGATCTGGATGACCCCGCCGAACGCGCACGTGCACATCGCGCCCATGGTCAGCGCGGGTATCCCGCCGATGATCGTCTTGGCGGCAGGCGGGCTCCACGGTGCGACGACCGTGGGCACGCAGGGCATCGGTGTCAGCACCCCGAGAGCCGCCGCGGTCGCGGCCGCGACAGTCGGGTTCGCGAGGCTCATGCACATGCCGAACGGCGGGATGTTGGCCCCCGGCAGGATGTCGGTGATCGTCGCCGCGGGCCTGCCCTCGATGACGACCTTGCTGATCGGGATGACGTTGAGCGTGGACGGTGCCATACCGAAGCTGCACTGCAGTGCTGCGGTCGAGACCGCGGCGGGCTTGCCCATGATTCCTCCTGACTGCACGCCGAGCTACATGCCGGTGCCGGCCACCGACTTGGTGAGCGTCTGACCGGTGGTCGTGACGAAGCAGATCACCGTGGTGTCGTCGTCCTGCTCCCAGCTGCGCGCCGACGGCACGAGATACGTGAAGTACAGGCTCGAGTCCCGGTAGTCGACGCCGACGTAGCCCTCGAACTCCTCCGCGCAGGTGCCGTCGGCGAAGGACTTCAGGGCCGCGTCGCCCGGGAAGGTCGTGGGTGTGTCGTCCGTGCCCGGGTCGGTGTACTTGGGCAGTGCGTACGACTCCTGCTGGTGCGGCGTCTCGCACGTCACGCGCGACAGCTCCGTGAGCTCGACGGTGATCTCGTCGGGCGCCAGGAAGCAGTCTCCGACCTTGGCCTCGAACACCGAGATCGACTCCGGCTTGTCGTCGTCGCGACCGAACCACGAGCACCCCGAGACCGCGAGCGCGACGACGACCCCGAGCGCGCCGAGACCCACCCAGCGCCTCACGATCGTCACCACCACGGACCTCCACCCGGGAAGCGGCCAGGGTCGACCGCGGCTGCAGCCTAACCAGCGGGCCTGGGCCACCCCATCCGTAGTCGCTGCGCAACTTCAGCCTGATCGTGCGTCGCGTGGCAGGATCGCCGGATGACGAAGGACGAAGCGGCAACCCTGGCGCCTCAGGAGGCGCCCGACGTGACGAGCAACGCCCAGGACACCCGGCTGTGGGTCGAGCGCACCGGCGTGCGCCGCTACACGGGTCGCAACTCGCGCGGCGCCGAGGTGCTGATCGGGAGCGTGGGCGACGAGAGCGCGTTCAGCCCCGGCGAGCTGCTGAAGATCGCCCTGGCCGGCTGCAGCGGGCTCGCGTCGGACTCGGCCCTGCGGCACCGGCTCGGCGACGACGTCGAGGTGACCATCGAGGTGTCGGGCATGAGCGACGACGAGCACGACCGTTACCCCGCGCTCCTCGAGGAGCTCGTCGTGGACCTCAGCTCGCTCGACCCGACCGCCCGCGAGCGCCTCCTGACCGTGGTGCACCGCGCGATCGACCAGCACTGCACGGTGGGCCGCACCCTCGAGGCCGGCGCGACCGTCCAGCTGACGGTCACCGGGGAGCGCTGAGCCCGTGGTCGCCGTCGTCGATGCGGCCCTCGCCAAGGCGGTGACGATCCCGTCGTCGACCATCCACGCGCACGTGGACGCGCTGCGACGACGCAACCCGGAGGCGAGCCCCGAGCAGATCGTGCGGCTGCTCGAGAAGGAGTACCTGCGGGTCGTCCAGAGCACGGGTGGCGCCGTCGGCGCTGTCGCGGCGGCCCCCGCGGTCGGCACCGGCGTCGCTCTGGCCCTCACGGCGAGCGACATCGCGACGTTCTTCGGTGCGTCCGCCGCCTTCTCGCTGGCGGTCGCCTCCGTGCACGGCATCGAGGTCGAGGACGCGGACCGGCGCACCGCCCTGCTCCTGGCGACGATCCTCGGCGAGAACAAGGCCATGATCGCCGCCGACGGTGCCGAGCTGACGTCGGTCAGCGTCGCACGCGCGCTGCTGACGCGGATGCCGATGGCGACCGTGCGCAAGGTCAACTCGACCATGACGCGTCGGCTCGTGCGGACGCAGGTGGGCAAGCAGACCGGGCTGGCGATCGGCCGCATCATCCCGTTCGGCATCGGCATCGTCATCGGAGTCGCGGGTGCGCGCTCGCTCGGACGCACCGTCATCGACGGCGCGCGCAAGGCGTTCGGCCCCGCGCCGACGTCGTTCCCGCGCGTCTTCGAGCTCGCGGGTGCCGACGACACCGTGCTGACCTTGCCGGCCCCGCCCCGTCGGCTGCCGTCAGGGCTGCGCGGGCGCAAGGCACGGCGTGCACTGACCTCCGTGCCCCACCAGGCTGCGCCCCCGCCTGCCGAGGACCTCTAGCTCACCAGCGCGCGTGAACGTGCGCGCGGATGCGTCCGTCGTACACCCCGCGCAGCCCGTCGAGCGTCTCCTCGTCGACCGGGGGCACCTGCGCGGCCGCCGCGTTCGCGCGCGCCTGCTCCGGCGTGCGTGCACCCGGGATCACCACCGAGACGCCGGGCTGGTCGACCACCCACCGCAGCGCGAGCTGCGCGGTCGTGGTGCCGGCGGGCGTCAGGGACGCGACCTCGCGCGCTGCCGCCACACCCACGTCGAACGGCACGCCCGCGAACGTCTCGCCCACGTCGAACGCCTCGCCGTGCCGGTTGTAGGTGCGGTGGTCGTCGTCGGCGAACCGCGTGCTCTCGTCGTACTTCCCGGACAGCAGGCCGCTGGCCAGGGGCACGCGCGCGATGATGCCGACCCCGTGCTCGCGCGCGGTGGGCAGCACCTCCTCGAGCGGCTTGCGGCGGAAGATGTTGAGGATGATCTGCACGGTGGCCACCCGGGGCCGGATGATCGCGTCGAGCGCCTCGTCGACCGTCTCCACCGAGACGCCGTACGCGGCGATCCGCCCCTCCTGCACCAGCGTGTCCAGGGCGTCGTACGTGGACTCGCGTCGGTACACCTCGCTCGGCGGGCAGTGCAGCTGGACGAGGTCGAGCGTGTCGACGCCGAGGTTCTGCCGGGAGCGGTCCGTCCAGGCGCGGAACGCGTCGAGCGTGTAGGCCTCCGCCGTGTGCGGGTCCGCGCGGCGGCCCATCTTCGTCGCGACGGTCAGACCGGTCCCCCCGGCGGCGGACCTCTCGACGAGGAACCGACCGATCAGCCGCTCCGAGCGCCCGTCGCCGTAGACGTCCGCGGTGTCCAGGAACGTCACGCCCGCATCGACCGCCGCACCCAACACCCCGAGGGCCACGTCGTCGTCGACCGAGCCCCAGTCCGCGCCGAGCTGCCAGCACCCCAGCCCGACCACGCCGACCGACCGACCCGTGCGTCCCAGCTGCCTGCTCTCCATGGGTGCGACGCTACCGGGCATCCGGCGTCCGCCGGGCTGTGCCCCGGGCCGGACAGGTCCACGATGGGTCCATGACCACCGACGCCGTCGTGCGCGCCTTCCCGGTCGACGCCGTCACCGCGTGGGCCCTCGTCGCCGACCCGCGCAACCACGACCGGTGGGTGCCGTTGACCCGGGTCGGACTGGACACCGACGAGCCCGACGTCGGCTCGGTGTTCACGGCGGTGTCCGGACCGTTCGCACGCCGGGGCGCTCCGGGGCTCGCCGACGTCATGCGCATCGACCGCTACGACCCGCCGACGCAGACCCGGACCGGCGTCGCGGAGCTCACGAAGATCGGGCACGTGCTCAAAGGGACGGCGAGCATCGTCGTCGTGCCGGCAGGCCCGTCGTCGTGCCGGGTGCTGTGGACCGAGCACGTCTGGCTGGCAGGCCCCCTGCCGCGTCGACTCACCGAGCTCGCCATGCGTCCGTTCCTCGGCGGCATGGTCCGGTATGCACTGTTGCGCGCCCAGAGCGAGGTCCGCGCAACGGATCACCGCTAGATCACGGTCCGACGCAACACATCGCGCCCCAGTGCGCAATCCGGGATGCGACCGCGGAACCCTACCGACTCGTACCCTCGTGGGAACGACACGCCACGAGGAGCCCACCCCCATGCCCCCCACCGCCCCCGGACGTACCGACCGCCACTACCTGATGTGCGAGCCCGTGCACTACACGGTCTCGTACGAGATCAACCCGTGGATGGACAAGACCAAGCACACCGACGCCGACCTCGCGGTCCAGCAGTGGCGGCGCCTGCGGGACACCTACGTCGACCTCGGCCACACGGTCGAGACGATCGACCCCATCGAGGGCCTCCCGGACATGGTCTACGCAGCCAACGGCGCGACCGTGCTCGACGGCGTCGTCTACTCGGCACGCTTCCGGTACGCCGAGCGCGCCGCCGAGGGCCCCGCGTACCAGAAGTGGTTCGCGGACCGCGGCTACGTGACGCACACCGCTGCCGAGACCAACGAGGGCGAGGGCGACCTGCTCGTCGTCGGCGACCTGATCCTGGCCGGCACGGGCTTCCGCACCGACCGGGCCGCGCACGCCGAGGCCCAGGAGCTGTTCGGCCGCCCGGTCGTCTCGCTCGAGCTGGTGTCCCCGCACTACTACCACCTCGACACCGCGCTGGCCGTCCTGTCGAGCTCGCCCGAGGACCCCCAGATCGCGTACTACCCGCCCGCGTTCTCCGCCGGGTCGCGCGCCGTCCTGGAGCAGCTGTTCCCCGACGCCGTGCACGCCACCTCCGAGGACGCCCGCGCCCTCGGACTGAACGCGGTGTCCGACGGGCACAACGTCGTCGTCGCCCCGGGCGCGGTGGACCTGGCAGCGGCCCTCACCGACCGCGGCTACAACCCCATCCCCGTGGACACGAGCGAGCTGCTCAAGGGCGGTGGCGGCGCCAAGTGCTGCACGCTCGAGATCCGCGCACGGCGATGACCCTCATGTCGGCCGTCGCGGCGCCTGCGCCCCTGTCGTCGTCCGAGGCGTCGGCGGTGCTCGCGCACAACTACCACCCGCTGCCCGTCACGCTCGTCGACGGGCTCGGGTCGTGGGTGACGGACACCGAGGGCAAGCGCTACCTCGACCTGCTGTCGGGGTACTCCGCGCTGAACTTCGGGCACCGCCACCCTGCGCTGACCGCAGCGGCGCACGCGCAGATCGACCGGCTCACGCTCACGTCCCGCGCGTTCGACCACGACCTGCTCGTCCCGTTCGCGGAGGCGCTCGCGGGGCTCGTCGGACCCCTCGTGGCCGGACCGCCGATGGTCCTGCCGATGAACACGGGCGCCGAGGCCGTCGAGACCGCCATCAAGGCCGCACGCAAGTGGGGCTACGACGTCAAGGGCGTACCCGACGGGCAGGCGACGATCGTCGTGGCCGACGGCAACTTCCACGGCCGCACGACGACGATCGTGTCCTTCTCGACCGACCCTGACGCCCGCCGCGGCTTCGGGCCCTACACGCCCGGGTTCCGGATCGTGCCGTACGGCGACGCCGAGGCGTTGGCCGCGGCGATCGACGAGACGACGGTCGCTGTCCTGATCGAGCCGATCCAGGGCGAGCAGGGCGTCGTCATCCCGCCCGCCACGTACCTGCCGGCGGTCCGGGCCGTGTGCACGGCCGCGGACGTCCTGCTGATCTGCGACGAGATCCAGTCGGGACTCGGTCGCACGGGCACGACGCTCGCCTCCGAGCTGTGGGGTGTGAGACCCGACCTGGTCACCCTCGGCAAGGCTCTCGGCGGCGGCGTGCTGCCGGTGTCCGCCGTGGTCGGCCGGTCCGACGTGCTCGGCGTGCTCACCGCGGGGACGCACGGCTCGACGTTCGGGGGCAACCCGCTCGCGTGCGCGGTCGGACTCGCGG
Source organism: Cellulomonas sp. P4_H4 (assembly GCF_056400865.1). Lineage (NCBI taxonomy): Bacteria > Bacillati > Actinomycetota > Actinomycetes > Micrococcales > Cellulomonadaceae > Cellulomonas > Cellulomonas sp. P4_H4. Next base: position 384,592 of record NZ_JBFUKL010000002.1, on the reverse strand, counting down.
TCGTCGACCTGCTCTCCGACGGTTCGTTGCAGGCGTCCGCCGCTGCCCTGGGAGCGGCCTGGGGCGTCCGGCTGGACGCTCTCGTCGACGACGGTCTGCTGGGCTCGGTGCGCCGCGCGGGGCTGTGGGCGGGCCTCGACGTGGCGCCTGGCCGCTCGTCGGGACCCGTGAGCGGCCGCGACCTGTGCGAGCGGCTCCTGAGCCTCGGCGTGCTGGCCAAGGACACCCACGGCTCGACGATCCGCCTGGCTCCCCCGCTGACGATCAGCACCGAGGACCTCGACCTGGCCACCGACCGCCTCGAGTCCGCCCTCCGCTGAGCTTTGAGGGCGGACTCCGACCGTCCGCGCCCGTGCGGCCCCTGACCCGTACGGGCGCGGACCTTGGCGCCTGGGCGCCTTCGTATCCGGCGCACCCGCAGTGACAGCAGACGTCCGCACCCGTGGGGCTACGGCCCCACGAGTGCGGACGTCGGCGGTTCAGTTGAACTTGACGGCGCCGAAGAGCCAGCCGCCGAGGCTCGCCCCGCCCACGCTCATGCTCGAGACGTCGGTGCGACGCATCTGCGCGTCGTGACCCGGCGAACGCGACCAGGCGCTGACCAGCGACGACGCGGAGCCGCTGCTGACGCACCCGACGATGTTGTCGCGGCCGCTGTGCCAGATCCCGCCCGTGTTCGCCATGGTGATGGCGTGCGAGGTCAGGCTGCCGCTCGTGGACACCGACAGCGCGGGCAGGCCGCGGCTCGCGCGGTAGCTGTTGATCGCACTCCCGATCGCGCCCGCACCGGACGCACTGGCACCCGATCCGCCGGAACCGGAGCAGACCTTGCCGCCGGCCGGAACGCCCGACGATGCTGCGACCGGCGCCTGGGCGCCGCCGCCCGAGCTGCCCGGCGCGTAGTAGCTGGTGCTCCGCCAGGAGCGAGTGGTACCTCCTGCGGCGGCCTGGGCAGCGGCGGCCTGCTCGGCGGCGATCCGTGCGTTCTCGGCAGCCTGCCAGGCCGCCTGAGCGTCGACGGCGGCCTTCTGCGGTGCAGCGACGCCGGCGGCCGCCTTGCGCAGCGACGCGGGGCTCGTCGCGGGAGCGGTGAGCGCGGAGGACACCTTGGTCGCCGCCGCCGCGAGGGCATCGCGGGACGCACCGGCATTGGGGGTTGCCGCGAGGGCCGCGGCCGCGTGGTCGACGACGCTCTGCGCCTGCGCAGCGGTGCGCGCACGGGCGCTCAGGTAGGTCGCGTTCACCATCGCGGCCTCGGCCGCGTCGGCGACAGCGGCGTCACGCCTGCCTGCGACGACCGACTCGCCGACACGAAGCGAGGCGGCGAGCGCGGCTTCCTTGGCCTCCAGCTTGCCGCGCTCGGAGGCGTAGACCGCACTGCCCGCGGCGAGGGCGACGACGAGAGCCGCGGCGGCGCCGACCCAGACCGCGCCGCGAACGCGGCGGACCGGGGCCTTGGCGGGAACGGGGGCGGCAGAGACGAGAGGCGACGGAGCGGCGGGCTGGGTGGGGACCTCGACCTCGCGCGGTGCCGTCGTCGTCGGCCGGAAGGCGGTGGGACCCCGGCGCGGCTTCTCGGTGGTCGTGTCACCGGCCGTCGCGGATCCCGCTGCTGCTGCCGCGCTCACGGACGCGAGCTCACCGACCGACACGCCGACGATGTCAGCGTCCGTCGTCGACGCGCGTGGCGTCGGTACGGTATCGATGCGGTTCTTCGTGTCTTTAGCCACGACGCCTCCTTCACGAACCTGGGACGCCCTGGACGGGGCACCTCTAGTCCTCTCGGCATGCCCGCTGTCCGACTTGAGGCCAGATGCGGCATTGGCATTCGGGGGAACGCTAGCCATTCCCTGCCCCCCGCGCTCGGCGAAGATGGACGGATGACGGACGACACCGGGCTGGATCCGCTCGACACCGCGATCCTGCACGCCCTCGGTCTGGACGCCCGCGCGACGTTCGCGCAGGTGGGCGAGAAGGTGTCGTTGTCGGCCCCAGCGGTCAAGCGACGCGTGGACCGGCTGCGCGAGCGCGGCGTGATCCGAGGCTTCACCGTCCGGCTGGACCCGGCCGCCATGGGCTGGCAGACGGAGGCGTTCGTCGAGCTGTTCTGCCAGGGGTCGACGAGCCCCGCCACGATGCAGGCCGCCGTCGAGCAGTACCCCGAGGTCGTCGCCGCGAGCACCGTGACCGGTGACGTCGACCTGATGGTCCAGGTGCGCGCGCGCGACATGCGCCACCTCGAGCGCGTGGTCGAGCGCCTGGCGTCCGAGCCGTTCGTCTCCCGGACGCGCTCCACCGTCGTCCTGTCACCGCTGGTCCGACGGCCCGACGTCCCACCGGGACCGGAGACCTAGCTCGCTTCAGCGGCGTCCTGCGCGCAGCGGTTGGTGACCACCATGACCGGGCAGTCGGCGTGGTGCAGCACGGCCTGGCTCGTGGAGCCGAGCAGCAGCCCGGCGAAACCGCCGCGCCCGCGTGAGCCGACGACGAGCAGGTCCGTCGCGACGGAGAACTCGGTGAGCAGCTCGGCGCCCGTGCCGTCGAGCGCGTGCCGCTTCACGGTCAGGCCGGGGTGGTCCGCCAGCGCCCGGTCGACGACGACGTGCAGACCCTCCTCGACGTCGCGCAGCACCTGTTCACGGTCCACCGCCGCGGGCAGCCACGCGAGCACACCGGTCATCGACCCGACCGGGACCCCCGCGACCGCGGTGAGCTCGGCACCCCACGCCTCCGCCTCGGCGATCGCGAACCGCAGCGCGTACTCCGCGGCGGGCGACCCGTCGACGCCGACCACGATGCGCCGCAACGGCCGCACGGGGGGCATCGCGACGTCGTCGGGCAGCGGCTTGCCACCCTTGCGCAACGGCACGACCACCGTCGGGCAGTACGCGTGCGCAGGGAGGGCGGACGAGACCGTGCCGAGCAGCCGGTCGGCGAAGCCGCCGCGTCCCCGGGTCCCGACCACGACGGCACGGACGGTGTGCGACATGTCGATCAGGACGCCCGCGGCGTCGCCCGTGACGACGCTGGCGCTGACCGCGAGCCCGTGGCCCGCGACGCGTGCCGTCGCCTCGGCCAGGACGGCCCGCGCGCCCTGCTGGATCGTGGTGTCGTCGAGCGCGGCGTACCCACCGTCGAGCGAGGCCGCCGTGAACGAGGGCAAGGAGTAGCTGCAGACCACGCGCAGGCCCCAGCCGTGCGTCCGCGCCTGCGCGGCCGCCCAGTCGAGCGCGTGCATGCTCGCCGACGACCCGTCGACCCCTACGAGGACCACATCGTCTCTCGTCATGGCGGACCTCCTGCCTCTACGTCCTCATGCCGCTACGCCCTGGCCCACATGTCCTCTGCCACCACGTACTGCGACCAGAGCGGCTCGGTGCGAACCGAGGTGGTCCCGAAGGCTACCGACCATCGGGGCGCCCGGGGGACGAACGGCAGCTCCCACCCGATCTCGTGCAGGAGCCGGTCTGCCTTGCGGTGGTTGCACCGGACGCACGCGGCCACGACGTTGGTCCACTCGTGCCGTCCTCCCCGGGAGCGCGGGTGCACGTGGTCGACGGTGTCCGCTCCCCCGCCGCAGTACGCGCACCGGTGGTTGTCCCGTTGCAGCACGGTGCGACGCGTGGGAGGCACCGGCCGTCGCACGGGCACGTGCACGTACCGCGTCAGGCACAGGACGACCGGCAGCGGTACAGCCACGTGCTCGGAGTGCAGCAGGCGCCCGTCCGACTCCAGCACGGTCGCCTTGCCCGTCATGACGAGCACGACGGCACGGCGCAGGCTCACGATGCAGAGGGGCTCCATGCTCGCGTTGAGCAGCAGGGTCCGGGCGGCGGAGCCGGCGAGTGGCGCGGGGCTCTCGGCACCGCCGGTCGTCTCGGCGGTCAGCGTGTCGGCGTTCACGAGCACGGCGTTCTCCCGACCTCGGGGGGTCGAACCGGCTGGCTGCCGGCCCGGCGAAGCGAAGCAACAGCGTGGTGCACGGCCAGACTACGCGCCGGTACGCACGTGCCGGGGCGCAACGGGACGCCACGCCCAACGCCGGGGCCGGACATGGCGAAGCCCCGATGACGTCGATGTCATCGGGGCTGCGTCGTGCGGGCGGCTAGGTCAGCCGACGCGGATGAAGACGGGCGAGCTCTGCCAGATGGCGCGGAACTGGATCGTCTTGCCCGGGCGGGGCGAGTCGATCTGCATGTTGCCACCGGCGTAGATGGCGACGTGTCCGGGGCTCCAGATGAGGTCACCGGGCAGCGCCTGGTCGCGGGAGACGACCGTGCCCGCGTACCGCTGGCCGCTCGACGTGCGGGGCAGCGAGATGCCGAGCTGGCGGAAGACGTACGACGTGAAGCCCGAGCAGTCGAAGCCGGCGGGGGTGCTGCCGCCGGAGACGTACGGCGTGCCGACGTACTGCGCGGCGATCTCGAGGACCGCGTTGCCGGAGACCGACTGCGGGATCGCGGCGTTCGACGTCGCCACGGCGGAACGCGCCGAGCTGCGCGAGGCGGCCTTGGCCTTCACCTTGACGGGCGGCGGGGGCGGCGGCGTCTCGGCCTTGACCGCGGGGATGTCGACGGTCCAGGTGGCGTCAGCCGGGGCCGTGACGATGGGGGCGGTGTCGAGCACGGCCCGCGCGGAGGCGGTCAGGGCTGCGGTGTCGACAGCGGGGAGCGCACCTGCATCACCGGCGGTGGCCGATGCGGGCGAGCCGAGCATCGAGACGACGAGTCCCGACGAGGCGGCCACGACGGCCGTCCGGCGGCCCACGGTGCCGATCTGGCCGGTGGCAGCTGCAGCCAGCTCGGTCAGTGGCGTCGAGGGACGCCGCGCCGCACGGTGGCGGGCGCGAGTAGTGCTCACGGTCACTCTGTGCCTCTCCTGAGGCCTACGAGGTCAGCTGTCGGGTTCGGATGGGAGAACACCCGGCCACATCCCCGGACCAGCCGGTTCAGCGACTTCACCCCAAGGACACCGAACTTCCGGTGCCCGCAATTGGGTCCCCCGCCCCTGCCGGCGGTTAGAGCGAACCTCGAAGCAGCGGCAGGGTTAGGCGTTCTGCTCGAGGGCTTCCTCAGAGGAGGGTTCTGGAGAAGCAGGACGAACGTACATGACGCCCGCAGCGATTGTCACGTTCTGGTCACGAGAAGTTTGCTCGTGTTGGACAGTCGTCCTGAATACCATCGATCGATGTCTGCGCTGACCAGCGAAGACGCAGGTCATCTGCGCCACGGGGACTGTGAAGTACGTCACTCCCCGGTTCCGCGAAGATCACGGAGCACGCGGACAGGCGCGCCAGCACGACCGTCCGACTGCTCGGGCGGATCCGATCGGGGTGGTGCGGGAGCGCTCAGAGGGCTCCGACGAAGATGTGCCGCGCGACGTCCTCGGGCAGGTCCAGCAGGACGTCCGACCCGGCCGTCGACACCGTCACGATGCCGTTGGAACGCTCGATCGAGATCTCCTTGTGGGGCCGCACGCCCGCCTCGGCCAGTCGCGTGAGCAGCTCGACGTCGACCTGCAGCGGCTCCGCGATGCGGGCGACGACAGCCCGCTCGACGCCGTCCGGACCGACCTCGCCCCGGAAGCCCACGAGCGACGTGACACCGTCGAGGAACGCCACGTGCGTGGTCTCCTCGCCGATCTCGCCCAGACCCGGGATGGGGTTGCCGTACGGGTCGAAGTGAGGGTGGTCGAGCAGAGCAGCCAGGCGCTTCTCGACGCGCTCGCTCATCACGTGCTCCCAGCGGCAGGCCTCCTCGTGCACGTAGGGCCACTCGAGGCCGATCACGTCCGTGAGGAGCCGCTCCGCCAGGCGGTGCTTGCGCATGACTCGCACCGCCTTGGCCGCGCCCGCACCGGTGAGCTCGAGGTGCCGGTCCCCGCTGACGACGACGAGTCCGTCCCGCTCCATGCGAGCGACGGTCTGGGAGACCGTGGGCCCGGAGTGCCCGAGCCGCTCGGCGATGCGTGCGCGCAGGGGGGTGATGCCTTCCTCGGTGAGCTCGTAGATCGTCTTGAGGTACATCTCCGTCGTGTCGATCAGGTCGCTCACTGCTGCAGCCTCCAACGTCGCGTCACCGTGCTGGTGCACAGGTTAGTTGGTCGCCACGACATCGGGGCCCCCCGACCGCCTATCCTCGGCCTCGTGCCCGACGATCACGCCGCTCTGACAATTCCCGCGCACCTGCTGCCCCGCGACGGCCGGTTCGGCTCCGGGCCGTCCAAGGTCCGCACCGCACAGCTCGAGGCGCTTGCGGGGCCGTCGGCGGCACTCATGGGGACCTCGCACCGGCAGGCCCCCGTACGGGCGCTCGTCGGCCGTGTCCGTGCGGGCCTGTCCGCACTGCTGGGGTTGCCCGACGACTACGAGATCGTCCTCGGCAACGGCGGGTCGTCGGCCTTCTGGGATGTCGCCACTCTCTGCCTGGTCGACGACGTCGCGGCGTTCGCGACCTTCGGAGAGTTCGGCGCGAAGTTCGCCGCGGCAGCGACCCGCGCACCCTTCCTCGGGGCGCCGGTGATCACCGTCGCCCCGCCCGGCGAGGTGTCCGTGCCCACGTTCGTCGACGGCGTCGACGCCTATGCCTGGCCGCACAACGAGACGTCGACCGGCGTCGCGGCCCCCGTGCGGCGCGTGGCAGGCTCCCGCGAGCAGGGCGCGCTCGTCCTCGTCGACGGCACCTCGGGCGCCGGCGGGCTCGCGGTCGACGTGAGCCAGACCGACGTCTACTACTTCGCCCCGCAGAAGTCGTTCGCCTCGGACGGCGGGCTCTGGCTCGCCGCCGCTTCCCCTGCCGCGATCGAACGCGCAGCGCGCATCGAGTCGAGCGGTCGGTGGGTGCCCGAGTTCCTCTCGTTCACCACGGCCGTCGCCAACTCGCGGCTCGACCAGACCCTGAACACCCCGGCCATCGCGACCCTGATCCTGCTCGCCGACCAGCTGGACTGGATCCTCGGCAACGGCGGACTGCCCTGGGCGGCCGAGCGGACCGCGACCTCGGCCGGACACCTCTACAGCTGGGCCGACTCGCGCGACTGGGCCACGCCGTTCGTCGTCGACCCGTCGATCCGGTCCAACGTCGTCGGGACCATCGACCTCGCACCGTCGATCGAGGCGCCGACCGTTGCTCGCGCGCTGCGCGATCACGGCGTGGTCGACGTCGAGCCCTACCGCAAGCTCGGCCGCAACCAGCTCCGCGTGGCGATGTACCCGGCCGTGGACCCCGACGACGTGCTCGCGCTCACGGCCTGCATCGACCACGTCGTCGACCAGCTCCTCTGAGCCCAGGCGAGCTCCTCCGGGCCTGAGCGCCTTCTCTCAGCCCACACAGCCTTCTCTGAGCCCGGACACGGCGACGCCCGCCCCCTGGTCAGCGAGGGAGCGGGCGTCGCGCGTGTCGTGCTAGGTCAGGCGTTCCGACGGCGCCGCGAGAGCGAGACGATCGTGACTGCCGCGCCACCGAGCACGATGAAGCCGATCGCAGCGGCGAGCAGCGGGGCGTCGTTGCTTCCCGTCGCGGACAGGACGGCATCGGCCGGGTCACCCTCGGCGAGCACCTCGCTGACCTCGGTCACGGTCGGGGACGGAGCCGGGGTCTCGACGAGCACCTCGGTGGTCGGCGGGTTGCAGGCGGCCGTCGCGCCGGGGTACATCGCCGTGGCATCGGCCTCGGGGTTGACCGCGAAGTGGATCGCCATGCCCGCGCGGACCCAGTTGAACTCGTCGCCCTTGGTCCATGTGCCGTCGTCGTTCAGCGTCCAGCCCGGCCAGTCGACGACCTTGCCGTTGGTGATGACGACGCCGGGGAACGTGAGCGTCCCGGTCAGCGGACGGTCGGCGAAGACGATGTCGGGACCGTTCGGGTTCTCGAAGGTGATGGTCACCTTGTCCTTGGTCGTTCCGACGGGCATCGCGTTGTACGTCAGCGTCGGGACGTCCTCCGAGCAGTACGTCGCAACCTCCACCGAGAGCAGGCAGGGTGCGGGGTAGTCGCCGTCGTCGTCGCAGCCGTTCTGCGAGACGGAGGGGCTGGGAGACGGGCTCACAGCGGCAGTGGCCGGCTGTGCTGCGGCAAAGCCCAGGAGGGCCACCACCAGCACGACGATCGCACCGCGAAGCGTTCTGACCATGATCACATCGCCCTTGCTCGAGAATCGGACATTTCAGACGCCCATCATCGCTCCCCGCCGCCCTGTTTCGGGAGGTCAGAACGGGTGAAGCGGGAGAAAACGGTCATATTCACCCATACTTCACCCCATGGGGTGAACAGGCGTCCAACTTCCGGAGGGCGTGCGCGGCGATTGCCCAGGTCAGGGCCGCAGCTCCAGGGCCTCAGGGGCAGCTGGCGGTGACAAATCCGGACTCGGTGAGCGTCGGGGTCGTCCAGACGCTGACGGTGCCGTCCTTGACCGGAACGCGCGTCCAGTAGGTCGCGCGCTCCCCCGGATGGAGGACCGACGTCACGATGTCGACGTCCCGACCGGACGCCGTCCCCGAGTGGCCGGCGACGAACCCGTCGTCCAGGCCGAGCGGACCGAGCGACCCGCCGACGACCGAGTAGACGCTCACGTTCGTCATCAGGCTGCCCAGCGGCAGCCCGCCCTGGCCGGACCCGGTCACGTACGCGGGGTACTGCGCGACGTCCGCCGGAGGGTCGTAGTCCAGGTCGAGCCGCACGGTGGCGGTCGGGGCAGGACCCGAGCACTGCAGGTCCTCGACCGTCACCTTGGTGGTGAGGTAGTAGTCGAGCTTGCCGCCGGTCCCGTCGTTGAGGAACACACCGGTGGCGTCGGGGTAGTCGCCGGAGAGGAAGGCACCGCCGATCGTCGTGCCCTCGAGCGTCGACTGCTCGTCGGGATCGGCGGCCCAGATGCGGATCCGTCCCTCGGAGCCGGCCTTGGTGAGCGCCGTGACCAGTCCGTGGGTGTCCCCCTGCCCGGACCCGACGGCGGCGAAGATCGCCGCGGCCACGTTGGCGTAGAACTGGTCGACCTGCGCGGGGTCCGCGATGTTCATGTACGCGTCGTGCAGCAGCACCCGGACGACGTCCGACGCGTTCACCGTCGTGCCGTCGACGTCGGTCACGGGTCCGGTGGCGTCCAGGAGGTAGCGGGCACCGACGGGGTCCGCGGCGACGACGCCGTCGACGTGCTGACCCATGTCCTGCTCCCAGCGGGCGGCGATCAGCTCCGCGGCGCGCGGGAAGTCGGGGGTGAGGACCGCGTCCTGCACCCAGCGACCGAGCCGGTCGGTGTCGACGTTCAGCTCCTCGTCCGTGAGCGGGAGGATCGACTCCGGGATCCCGGCGAGGTCGATCGTCGAGCGCTGGTCGACCAGCGTCACCGCGCCGTCCTGCGCCTGCAGCACCGCGAAGGCGCCGACGATGCCCCCGGCGCTGCGCAGCTCCGCCGAGTTCAGGGACACCATGAGATAGGTGCGAGGACCGTCCGCGCCGAGCATCGGCGGCAGCAGCGTGGCCACCTGCGCGCCCGCGTCGAGCGCTCCGGTGACCGTGCCGAGCGCCACGCCCACCTTCTCGACCGGTCCCGCGAGCTGCGAGACCAGGGCGCTCGTGTCGATCTGCGCCACGGCGTCCTGAGCCTCGTGCGCGCTGGCGGCCGCCGCGATGATCTGCGGTCCGGCGTCGACGAGCGGAGCGAGGTCCACCCGGCCGTCCGCGCCTCGCGCACCCTCGATGTTGATCACGGCGTTCAGCTTGCTCACGGCGGGCAGCGCGGTCGCGGTCACGTCCTCCAGCGACGTCGACACGATCCGCACGGCCTCGAGGTTGGGGCCGACGAGGGGCAGGTGCTCCGCCATGCGCCAGACGGGGTCGTTCGCGGCGCTGACAGCCCGCGCGAGGTCGTCCTGGACGGCCGGGAGCTGCTGCTCGATCTTGTCCGTGCCGCCGTCGGCGAGGTCCTTCTGCATCGCCACGAAGCCGTCCTGCGCCGAGTACAGCGCCTGCGACGCCTGGATGGCCCGGTACGCGAGCCACGCACCCAGGACGACCAGGACGACGAAAGCCCCGAGGAGCGACCAGACGATCACGCGGGTCCGACGCGAGGCGCCTGCGCCATGCGAGTGCTGCGGCTGGTCGGCGAACGGGAGCGCGTCGAACAGATCACCCGGCTCCGGGGGTCCCGCGACTCTGGCACTCACGGACAGATCGTCACATGCCGGGCACCGTGCCCGACACGGGACGGCGCCGATTCACCCTCGGTCTACCCGGACGGGCAGGGTCCGCGAGCGGTCAGGCGGCGGTCTGGCGGTCCGCGGCCTCGTGCGCGCCCAGCCGAGCGGCAGAGGCTTCGCGCAGGTCACGCGAGCTGACGACCTCGAGGTGAGGACGCGTGCGCACCCGGTACCGGACGCGCACGTCCCAGCGAGACCGCGCCCACAGGGCGGCTCCGGTCGCCACGAGGAGCGCGCTGATCGAGCCGACGCCGATCGCCCAGCGCGGGCCGTACGTCTGGCCGATCCAGCCGACGATCGGTGACCCGACCGGCGTCGCACCGAGGAACACCATCATGTACAGCGCCATGACCCGACCTCGTACGGCGGGGTCGGTCGTCATCTGGATGGTCGAGTTCGCGGCCGTCATCATCGTCAGGCTGGCGAGGCCGACCGGGATGCAGGCGATCACGTACGACGGATAGGTCGGCATGAGGGCCATGACGCCCGTCGCGATGCCGAACCCGAACGCCGAGCCGATGACCAGTCGCACGCGGGGGCGTTCCCGACGAGCCGCGAGCAGAGCGCCGGTCAGCGAGCCGATCGCGAGCACCGAGCCGAGGATGCCGTACTCCCCCGCGCCCCGTCCGAACTCGGTCCGCGCCATCATCGCGCTCGTCAGCTGGAAGTTCAGGCCGAACGTCGAGACGACGCCCACCACGACCATGATCACGAGGATGTCGCTGCGCCCGCGCACGTAGGCGATGCCCTCGCGCAGCTGCCCCTTGGCCCGCACCACGGTCGGCATGGGCCGCATCTCGGAGCGGCGCATCTTGGTCAGCGCGAAGATCGTCGCGGCGAACGTGGCGGCGTTGATGAGGAAGACCCAGCCCGTGCCGACCGCGGCGATCAGGAGGCCGGCGACGCCCGGGCCGATCAGGCGGGCGGCGTTGAACGACGCGCTGTTGAGGCCGACCGCGTTGGACAGCTTGGCGGCGGGCACGAGCTCGGCGACGAACGTCTGGCGCACGGGTCCGTCGATCGCCGTCACGCAGCCGAGCGCCAGCGCGAACAGGTACACCTGCCACAGCTGGGCGTGGCCGGACAGGACCAGCACCCCGAGCCCGGCCGCGAGGATGCCCTGGCCCACCTGGGTGGCGATCAGGAGCTTGCGGCGGTCGACGCGGTCGGCGAGCAACCCGGCCCACGGCGACAGCAGGAGCACCGGCGCGAACTGCAGCGCGGTCGTGATGCCGACCGCGATGCCCGACTCGTCGGTGAGCTCCGTGAGCACCAGCCAGTCCTGCGCGACCCGCTGCATCCAGGTACCGATGTTCGCGACGAGCGCCCCGGCGAACCAGAGGCGGTAGTTGCGGAACTGCAGCGAGGAGAACGTGGGACTCATGCCTGGGCGATCCTCCGGAGCAGCTCGGTGGCGTCGGTGAGCAGCTGCCGCTCCTCGGCCGTCATGGCCTCCAGCTGACCGGCCAGCCAGGTGTTCCGGCGGCGGCGGGTCTCCTCGACCTCGGCCTTGCCGGCGTCGGTCAGCGACACGACCACCTGCCGGCCGTCGGTCGGGTGCGGGTCCTTGGCCACGAGCCCGAGCTCGACCAGGCAGTTCACGGTGCGGGTCATCGACGGCGGCTGGATGCGCTCGAGCTCGGCCAGCTGGCCGGGCGTCAGCGGCCCACGCTTGTTCAGCCAGAGGAGCACCGTGTACTGCGGGTCTGCGAGACCTGCGCCGCCGCGCTCAGCCCGGATGCGTCGCGCCGCCTGGCCGATCGCGATGCGGAGATCGCCGGTCGGGTCAGGGGTCGTGGGCATGATCGTTAGCCTACGTCATTACCTTGCGTAACGAAAGTCGCCGACGATGCAGTGCTCTCACGCGACTCTCGTCGCGAAAAGAGGTCAGGGACGACCCAAGGCCCGGTACGTCCAGCCCGCCGCGCACTGTCCCGTCGCGACAGCAGAGGTTAGGGGCGACCCAGGGCCCGGTACGTCCAGCCCGCCGCGCACTGTCCCGTCGCGACAGCAGGCCTCAGGGACGACCCAGGGCCCTGTACGTCCAGCCCGCCGCACACTGTCCCGTCGCGACAGCAGGCCTCAGGGACGACCCAGGGCCCGGTACGTCCAGCCCGCCGCACGCCAGTGCGCCGGCTCCAGAACATTGCGCCCGTCCAGCATCCGCCGGTGCGCGACCACCTCGCCCAGGGCCTCCGGGTCGAGCGAGCGGTACTCGTCCCACTCGGTCGCGAGCAGCACGACGTCCGCCCCGGTGGCCGCCTCGAGCGCGGTGTCCGCGAAGTGCAGGTCCGGCCACTTCGAGCGCGCGTTGGCGATGGCCTGCGGGTCGGTCACGGTGACGTGGGCGCCCTGCAGCTGCATCTGCGCCGCCACCGACAGCGCCGGCGAGTCGCGGACGTCGTCGGAGTCGGGCTTGAACGCCGCGCCCAGCACCGCGATCCGGCGTCCGACGATCGAGCCGTCGCACACCTCACGGGCCAGGTCCACGACACGCACGCGGCGACGCATGTTGATCGAGTCGACCTCGCGCAGGAATCCCAGGGCGTCGCTCACCCCGAGCTCACCGGCACGAGCCATGAACGCACGGATGTCCTTCGGCAGGCAGCCGCCGCCGAACCCCAGCCCCGCGTTGAGGAATCGACGCCCGATGCGTGCGTCGTAGCCGATCGCGTCGGCGAGGCGCGTGACGTCCGCACCGGTCGACTCGCACAGCTCGGCCATCGCGTTGATGAAGGAGATCTTCGTGGCCAGGAACGAGTTGGCGGCGACCTTGACCAGCTGCGCCGTGGCGTAGTCCGTCACGACGAGCGGGGTGTCCTCGGAGAGCGGGGTCGCGTAGACCTCGTCGAGCGCCGCCTGCGCCTTGACGCCCTCGACGGTCGGCACGCCGTCGGCGTCCGTCGGCAGGCCGTAGACGAGCCGGTCAGGGTGCAGCGTGTCCTGGACGGCGAAGCCCTCCCGGAGGAACTCGGGGTTCCAGACGAGCACCGCGCCCGTGCCCTCGAGCACCTCGGCGATCGCCTCGGCCGTCCCCACCGGGACGGTCGACTTGCCCGCGACGACGTCGCCCGGACGCAGGTGCGGCCGCAGCGCGTCGATCGCCGAGTTCACATAGGTGAGGTCCGCGCGGAACTCACCGTGCACCTGCGGGGTACCCACGCAGACGAAGTGGACGTCCGCGCCGGCGGCGTCGGCGATGTCCGTGCTGAACGCCAGCCGGCCCGTCCCGCCGGCCTCCAGGAGCAGCTCGGGCAGCCCGGGCTCGTAGAACGGTGCCCGGCCCTGGCGGAGGGCGTCGATCTTCCGGTCGTCGACGTCGATACCGATGACGTCGTGTCCCAGCTTCGCCATGCTCGCGGCGTGCACAGCGCCGAGATACCCGCAGCCGATGACGGACAGTCTCACAAGTTGCTCCCTCGGGTTTGAATTTCTGACTGGAATCTACCCGGCCCGCGCACGTCCGTGAGCGCCTCGGACGGCTGAGGCCTCGGCTAGCGTTCGACGCGTGCCGCAGACCACGTCCCGGCGCGTGGTCACGACAGCGCTGGTCGTCTACCTCGCCCTCGTCGCACGCCTGACGCTGTGGCCGGCGCCCGCCCCCTCGTCCACGTTCGACGTCGTCCGCGCGGTCCTCGACTGGCTGTCCGGATGGGGGGTGCCCATCACCTACGCGGGACTCGAAGCCGGCGCGAACGTGGTCATGTTCCTCCCGTTCGGCGTCCTCGTCGGACTGCTCGTGCGACGGTCCTGGCTGGTGGTCGTGCTCGGGTTCGCGCTCTCGGCGACGATCGAGCTGGCCCAGCTGCTCTTCCTCCCGTCACGCGTGCCGACCGTGCAGGACGTGGTGCTGAACACCCTGGGCGCCGCGCTCGGAGTGCTCGGCCTGCGGCTCGTGCGGTCGGTCGCGGCTCGTCGTGAAGCCGCGGCGACGCGTGCCACCACAGGCTGATCTTTCTGCTCCGATCGGGTGCGAGTGGATGTCTGCGCGCCTGCGACCAGGGATCATGGGAAAATGACCCCCTCCGACGTGGCCGAGCCCCTGCGCGTCCTCGTCGTCTGCACAGGCAACATCTGCCGCTCCCCCGCGGTCGAGCGGCTGCTGTCCGCGCGCCTCGGTGCCGCGTTCCAGGGGCGCCCCGCGGTCGGCACGCTGATGCCGGCGATCGAGATCGGCTCGGCGGGCACGGGTGCCCTCGTCGGCCGCCCGATGACCCGTGCCATGGCGCAGCTGGTCGAGCTGAACGGCGGCGACCCCTCCGGGTTCGTGAGTCGCCAGCTCGAGGCGTCGATGATCCGGTCCGCCGACCTCGTCATCGCCCTGACCCGCAAGCACCGCGCCGCCGTCGTCGAGCTGGTGCCGGCGGCGGTCCGGCGCACGTTCGCCCTGCGGGAGCTCGCACGGCTCGCCGCCGACGTCGAGCCTGCCGCCCTCCCCGGCGCGAACGCCACCACCGCCGACCGCCTGCGCGCCCTGGTGCCGTTGGCCGGGCAGCGTCGCGGGCTCGCGTCGTTCCGGCCCGCCGACGACGACGTCATCGACCCGTTCCGGGGCGACGCCGCCCTCTACCAGCGGTCGGTGGACCAGCTGCTCCCGGCGGTCGAGACCTTGACCGCGGTCGTCCGCCGCTGACCCCGGGCTGGCCGGCTAGATGTTCAGCCAGGCCTTGATCGGGCCGAGCAGGAAGTAGACGACGAACAGCGCGGACGTGATCCACATGAAGGTGTGGATCTCGCGGACCTTGCCGACGGCCAGCTTGATCGCGACGAACATGATGATCCCCGCGCCGATGCCTACGGTGATCGAGTAGGTGAAGGGCATGAGGACGATCGTGAGGAAGGCCGGGATGGCCACCTCGTAGTCGCGCCAGTTGATGCCGGTGATCTGCGTGACCATCAGGAAGCCGACGACCACGAGGGCAGGGGTCGCCGCCTCGAACGGGACGAGCTCGACGAGAGGCGCGAGACAGGTGGCGACGAGGAACGCCAGTCCCGTGACGACGGAGGCGAGGCCCGTGCGTGCGCCGTCGCCGACGCCTGCGGCCGACTCGATGTAGGAGGTGTTCGACGACACGCTGCCGGCGCCGCCGGCCGCAGCGGCGATGGAGTCGACGACGAGGATGCGGGTGGTCGCGGGCGGGTTGCCGTCCTTGTCGAGCAGGCCGGCCTCGCTTCCGACGGCGACCATGGTCCCCATCGTGTCGAAGAAGTCGGCGAGCAGGAGCGAGAACACCAGCAGGATCACGGCGACGAGGCCGATCGACTTGATGGAGCCGAAGAGCGAGAACTGGCCGACGAGCGAGAAGTCCGGCGTCGCGAAGATGCCGCCGGACGGCCAGTGCGGCACCACGAGCCCCCATCCGGCGGGGTTGTCCGCGGACTTGGTGCCGAGGTCGCCGACCAGCTCGACGATCAGCGCGAGGACCGTCGCGGACACGATCGCGATGAGGATCGCGCCGTTGACCTTGCGCACCATCAAGATGACGGCGACGAACAGGCCGAAGACGAACACGAGCAGCGGCCAGCTGCCCAGCGACCCGCCGATGCCGAGCTCGACGGGCGTCGCCAGGCTCGCAGGGATCCGCACGAAGCCGGCGTCGACGAGCCCGATGAACGCGATGAACAGACCGATGCCGACGCTGATGGCCGTCTTCAGCTCGCGCGGGACCGCACGGAACACCGCCGTGCGCAGCCCGGTGAGCACGAGAACCAGGATGATCAGGCCCTCGAGCACGACGATGCCCATGGCGTCCTGCCACGACATGTCAGGCAGCGCCGCGATCGAGTACGCGACGACCGCGTTCAGCCCGAGGCCCGCGGCGAGCGCGAGCGGGAAGTTCGCGACGACGCCCATGAGGATCGACATCAGGCCCGCGACCAGCGCGGTCGTCGCGGCGACGGCGGCGAGGTTCGGCTCGCTGCCGCCGCCGAGGAACGCCCCGTCACCGGACTTGACGGTCCCGATGATCAGCGGGTTCAGCACGATGATGTAGCTCATCGTGAAGAACGTGACCAGGCCACCCCGCACCTCGGTGCCGAACGTGGAGCCCCGCTCAGAGATGCGGAAGTAGCGGTCGAGGGCGTTTGCTGGACGGGCGTCCTGCTTGGTGGAGGTCGAAGCCATGCGCGCAGTGTGCCAGAACCGCAGTCGAAGGCTCAGCCCGCAATCAGCGGCGGTCTCAGATGACGAGCAGCGAGAACTTCCCCGCGCCGTACCCGGCGGCCTCCGTGTCCAGTTCGGTGCGTCGCACGTACGCGAGGATCCATCGCGCGACGTCCCCGGCGAGAGACAGGCGTCGAGGCCCGTCGGCCGTCAGGCGGCGTACGCCTGGCCGCCGGCCTGCCGCGAGGCGAGCTCGCGCACAGACTCTCCGGCCGACGCGGCGTGCTGCGACGGGATGATGCCGCGGGGCGCCATCGATCCGATCGGGGCCATGGCGGCCCGCGCGGCGACGGCCGCGAAGTAGTTCTGCCGACGACGCTCGGCCACTCCGTCGGGGCGGTCCGCGACGGGAAGCAGGTCGGGGTCGAGACCGGCGTTCAGCCCGTCGCGCAGGAGGGACAGCGCTTCCGTGCGCAGCTGGCTGATGCGGGACTGGGTGACCCCCAGCTCGTCGGCGAGCTCGGCGACGGAACGATCCTGCAGGAAGATGCGGTCGACCACGACGCGCAGGCGCTCGGGAAGCGTGTGCACGGCCGCCCGGAGCCAGCGCAGGCGCTCGTCGGAGAGCAGGACCTCTTCGGGGTTCGGGCTGGCGTCGCGTACCAGCTCGGCGACCGGCGTCTCCGTCGAGTCGATGGAGAGGACCCGGCGGGCGGCGTCCTTGCTGGCGCGGTCGACGGCGGCCACGTCGGTGCCGAGGGCGCCGGCGAGCTCCTGGCGGCTCGGCGCGCGGCCCAGGTTCGCGGTGAGCCGCTCCGAGGTCGAGGCGAGCTCGCGCACCCGGGACCGTGCGCCACGCGTCGCCCAGTCCATCGAGCGCAGCTCGTCGACCAGCGCGCCACGGATCCGCAACGACGCGTAGCGGGCGAACGGGACACCCGTCGTCGGGTCGTAGGCGCGGGCCGCGAGGACGAGCGCGAGGCTCCCGGCGGAGACGAGCTCGTCGCAGGAAACCGACGGCGGAACCCGGTGCAGCAGCTCACTCACGGCGAACCCGACGAGGGGCATGTTTGCGACGACAAGGTCATCGACGGAGGGGGTCTGCGTGGTCACAAGGGAGTCGCTCGGCCCTCGCGACCGGGTCCTTGAGGGGTACTTCGAAGCCGATATCAATTGATGTCGAGTCATGGGACAGCCCTTTCCCATGACTACCCCGTGATCACGCGGAACTTCCGGGGTAGGTGTCTGCACCCCTCGCGAACCGTGTGATCAGCGTCACAGCGTTTGGGACTCCGAACTCCTTGTTCCGCGGAATCTTCACGGTCTGGCGCAGGGCAAGCGCTTGCTAAGTCGAGTCATAGGTTACGTCACCGAAAATCGGGCACACATGACACAAGTCGATATTCCAGAGCCATCACCATCGCGTAGTCACGATCCGATGGGTGGCTGCAGAGGAACACGAGCCCGACGGGATCGGGCCAGGAGAGGAGACCGGACCATGTCACTGGCGCAGCTGTCCGGCGTGCTGTGGCGCGAGCGGAACCTGCTGGGCATCGAGGCTGTCGCCGCGGGTCTCGAGCCCTGGGACGTCGCGCACGCCTACCTCGCCGCGGTCCCGTCCCTGGCCGTCGCGACCTCCACGGCCGGCTCGTCGCGCTGACCTCGTCCTACGGCCCCCGACCGCGGGCTACCCTCGTCCGGTGCCGTCCCGCTTCTCGATGCTCAACCCGCGTCGCACCCCGCCCCCGCCCGTCCCGGTCGACTTCGCCCGGGTCATGCGCATCGGCACGCTCGTCTGGGTCGCCGCGCTCGTCGTGACCCTCGTCCTCGCGGCGACCGGGGCGATCGCCTGGGACGCCGTGTGGGTGTGCGGTGTCGGCGCCCTGCTCGGGCTCCTCGGCCTGCGATGGGCCCGACGGCACCCACCGGTCGACGCCTCGTAGCGTCCGGCCCTTCCGATCAGTCGTCGAGGGCCGCGTCCAGCGCCAGCTCGGCAGCACGCTCGGGCGCGACGAGCACCGCCTCGACGGCGCTGCGGGCCCACCAACGTCCCGCCGCCTGCGCGAGCCCGGAGGCCAGTCCGGCCACGTGCACCGTCCGCACCACAGCGTTCCGGCCGCTGCCCGTCACCCACCAGTCCACCGGCGACCCGTCGACGGTGAGCTCCTCGTGCTCGACCCAGGTCGTCGGTGCGCCCGGCAGCAGCGCGGCCACGTCGAGCGGCACCGGCGTCACGACGCCGTCCTGCTCATGATCGACCACGCCGGCGGCCAGCTCGGCGACGAGCGGGACGTCGAGCATCCGGGCCAGCACCTCGGCGCGCGCCGGGGTCGACGGGACCATCGCCGCGACGTCGGTGCGCTGCCACCACATCGGCTGGTCGGCCACGGCCGCGTCGTCAGCGTGCACCATCGCCACCCTGCCCGCCGCGACGATCGCGGGGACCCGCTCCGGCCCGTCGTCGAGCCGCCCGGGACCGCCACCGGCCGCGGCGACCCGGACCGCGGTCGCGGAGATCCCCCGCCACAGCGCGACGGCCGTCGACGCGTCGATCGGCGTCCCCGCCGGGCCGAGCGCGTCGAGCAGCTGAGCCCACTCCTGCGGACCGAGGTCGTCGAGCGCGGCGATCCCGCCCAGGGCCACCTGGACGGCCGCGTCCAGCCCGCGCAGGACGTCCGGCACCGGTGGGAGCACGCGGCGCATCGGGGCGCCCTCGGCGCGACCGGCACCCGTGTCGTCGTCGTCCGGCGTGCTCTCGTCGTCCGGTGCGGTCTCGTCGTCCGGTGCGGTCTCGTCGTCCGGTGCGGTCTCGTCGACCGCGAAGATCCCGCCCAGCTCCTCGGGGCCGCGCTCACGCAGCCACCAGGCCGTGTACGACGGCGCCGTCGCGCCGCGCTCACCGCGCACGGGTTCGAGCAGCGCGCGCCGTAGGTCGGGAGCGCCGGCGACCCGGAGCAGCAGCTCGTGCCAACGGTCGGGGTCGACCGCGTCGAGGTCGGCCACGGCGACCGCGTCGCCCACGTACTCGCCAGGACCGAGCCGGGTCGAGAGGACCCCGAGGTACTCGGTCCAGCCGTCGAGCGACTGCGCGGCCAGGCTCGCGTCGTCGGTGCCGTCCGGATCGACGACGGCGGGCTCGGCCACGACATCGGTGAGGCGCACGAGGGCGAGGTCGTCGCGGACGCCTGCCGCGACGAGCGTCGCCGAGCCCCAGCGCTCGACCGCCTCGGCCGCGACGGGCGCGAGGACCCGCCCGTCGAGCAGCCGCGCCGCTGGTCCACCCGGCAGGACGAGCCCGTGCGCGGGCGTCGGCTCGCCGTCGGCGGCGGGCAGCGTGAGCAGCCCCAGCCACGGCGCGGCACCGGCGGCTGCCCCGGCCGCGTCGCGCGGATGGCTGTCACCGACGACCGCGCGCAGCACGGCCAGCACGGCGTCCGTGACCTCGTCGGCCAGCTGGAGGTCGTCGTCGTCGGCCTGCTCGAGCACCGCCGACCGCAGCGCGGGGTGCTGCAGCAGGCCGCGGGCATCGGGGGCGTCCGCGCCGAGCCGGGCCAGCACGGGGTGCGCAGCCGCGGGATCGACCACACGAAGCCCCCAGCGCCCCAGGTCAGCGAGCGCGTCCGGTCCGACGGCGTCCGCGACCTCGGCGTCCAGGAGCACGAGCCCCCGTGCGCCCCGGACCACCCGGCCGTCCGCGAGCGGGACCGGAAGTGCACCGAGCGCCTCACGGTCGCGCGGGTCGTCGGCGAGCGGAGCCAGGGCGTCGTACAGGGCCTCCCACCCGTCGTCGTCGACCGCGGGGATCTCCTCGACGACGTCGGCGAGCCCACGCACCTCGACACCCAGCACGCGAGCCTGCGCCTCCTGGCCCGCGGGGACCACGACCAGGCCTGCGATCCGGCGGCCCAGCGCCGCGACCGCGCGCAGCTCGTGACCGGCGGGGCCCGCGAGCATCACGGCACGCTGAGGCGCGACGAGCGCGCGGTTCGTCGCGGCGTCGTCGGCACCGACGGCATCGTCAGGGGTGGGGTCCAGCGACGACGCGCGCACCAGCAGCGGGGTGCGCGCCAGGCGGTCGACGAGCCGTTCCCGCAGCGCGCCGTCGAGGGCCCCGGCCGCGAGCGCCGTCGGAACGAGCGCCAGCGCACCCTCGGAGTCCCCCGCGAGCGCCCGGTCGTGCGCCAGCAGGGCGTAGGTGTCGGCCGCGTGGTCGAGGACGGCGTCGGCCAGTCGCCCGGGGGCGACGTGCCGGCGGCTCGGGTCGAGCGGCAGGGTCGCGACGAGGAGCGCGGGGACGCTGCAGGGCTCGTCGGTCGGGGTCGGCGCGTGGACCACCCGCGTCCAACCGGCGACGGTCCGCGGCACGGCCCACGTCACACGCCAGGTCCGGGCGGCACGCTCCTCGACCGGCCGGTCGCTCAGCAGGTCCAGCGGCAGCTCGCCCTGCGCCGACCGGACGAGCCAACGCTCCTGCACGTTCGCGACCCGCCGAGGAGGGTCGTCCGACGTGTTGTCCTCGACCAGGATCTCGACCAGACCCGGGAGCGCGAGCAGCAGCGGGTCTCCGACGTCGCGCAACAGCCCGCGCACCTCGTCGGCAGCGACCTCGTCGCGCAGCTCCAGCACGACCGCGGTGTCGTACCCCGCCGGGGGTCGGCCCTCGGCCGGGAACGGCAGTCGCAGAGCGGGCAGCGACCCGTCGCGACGTCGGACCTCGTCGTCGAGTCCGGCGTTGTCGGTGACCTCCGCGAGCAGCCCCGACGTGTCGCGGACCGAGAAGCGCACCCCGCCCGTCGTCGAGAGCAGCGAGATCTCGTCGGACACCGCCCGGACGGCCGCGAAGCCCACCCCGAACCGTCCGACGAGCCCCGCGTTGGTCGCGTCGCCGCGCTTGGCGGACGCGCGCATCGACGACAGGGACGCGACGCCGTCCGCCTCGAGCGGGTCGCCCGTGTTGGCGGCGACGAGGACGAGGGTCCCGTCGTCCGAGCGGTCGAGCCGAAGCAGCAGCCGCCCGGGTACCTCGGCACGCGTCGCGGCATCGGCGGCGTTCTGCGCGAGCTCGACCACCACGCGGTCGCGGTAGTAGCCGCGGGCGTGGTCCTCCTCGGTGTTGGCGTCCTCCCTCAGCCGTGCGGGAGAGGCGCGCCACGCCCCCAGGACGGCAGCTCGCAGGGCTGCCGTTCCGAAGGCGTCCGGGGTCACGACTCGGGTGGTGCCGAGGCGTCGAGCTCTGCGGAGCCGGCGTCCGGCTGGTCGATCGGCTCCTCGTCGCCGGTCGTCGTGTCCTCGGCGGCCGGGTCGACGGCCACGGCAACCTCGGAGTCCGGGTCGACCGTCACGGCGATCTCGGCGTCGGCGTCGGTGGGCAGGTCGACCGGGAGCTCGACGTCGCCGGGCACGTCCGCGGACGCGGACTCCTCCGGAGCGACAGCCGCCCCCGCCGGAACGGCAGCGTGGGCCACGGGCGGGACCAGCTCGAGCTTGAGCTCGTCGATGAGCGGGTCGGGCGCGGGCCAGTCGGTCGGCAGCGTCTCGGCATCGGTCTCGGAGTGCGCACCGCAGCCGTGGTCGAGGCTCACGACGGTGCCGTCGTCAGGAGACCACTCGTTCGCGCAGACACCGAAGACGGTGCCCAGCGAGCCCTGCAACGGCACGAGGAACCCGCAGCTGTAGCAGGCGGCGGCCGAGGCCACCGCACCGGCGCTCGTCGGACCGTGCGGGCCGCGGTACCAGCGTGCCGCGGCCTCGTCGCGACCCTGCGGGGCGAGAACCCGCACCCGGGCCAGCGCGAGCTCGTCGATGGCGACCGAGTCCAGCTCGGGGTCCCCGCTCGGCGTCCAACCCGGCTCGAGCCGGGGGTCGTCCGCGCGGAACGGCAGCACGTCGCCGGGTCCGATGTCGCCGGGACGGATGCGCTCCGACCACGGCAGCCAGGCCTGCCCGAGAACCGCGTCGGGCCCGGGCAGCAGCTCTGCCTCGCAGACCGTCGCGGTCCGGCTGCGCGGGATGCGCGCGACGGTGACGGTCCACTCCCACCCGCGGTAGCCGCGTGCGGTGGACGCGAACCGGTGCGAGACGAGGCGCTCGCCCTCGACGACCAGGCCGAGGTACTCACCGACGTCGGCCGGGTCCTCGGCGAGCTCGATGGCGACCTCGCGGGCCAGGTCGACCGCGGAGCCGAGGACGGCGTCCTTCGTCGCTGCGGGCATGTCAGGCCTCGATGTCGTCGGCGACGGCGCGCAGCAGGGTGGCGTACTGGGCGCCGCGGGCCTTCTCGGGGTAGCGGCCGCGACGCAGGTCGTTGCCGATCTTGTCGAGCACCTTGATCAGGTCCTCGATGATGACGGCCATGTCGTCGGCCGGCTTGCGCGCCGCCTTCGCGACGGACGGGACGGGGTCGAGCAGCTTGACCGAGAGGGCCTGCGGCCCGCGGCGACCGTCGGCGACACCGAAGTCCACCTTGGCGCCCGGCTTCGGCGCCGTGACACCTTCGGGCAGCGCGGAGGCGTGCAGGAAGACCTCGCCGCCGTCGTCGCTGGCGATGAACCCGAAGCCTCGCTCGGTGTCGAACCACTTGACCTTGCCGGTGGGCACGGTGAACCCCTGTCCTGAGTAAGAGACGTACTGTCCAAGGCTACCGGGCTGCGCACCCGACCGGCGCCGTCGCCCGTTCGGGTGCGGGAACGTGTGCTCGGGGGAGCGGCACGCGACTCCTCGCGGGACCCTGGAGCGTGACGACGCCTGACCCCCGCACCCGCACGCGGCTCGACGCCCTCCGCGACGCCGCGCAGGAGCGGCTCGCCGCCCTCCAGGACCTGCACGGCGCGGTCGTCGACGCCTCGCGGGACAGCAACGCCGACGACGAGCACGACCCGGAGGGTGCCACGATCGCTTTCGAGCGCGCCCAGGTCGACGCGCTGACCAAGGACACCGTCGCGCGCCTCACCGCCGTCGACGCGGCGTTCGCGCGGCTGGACGCCGGCACGTACGGCGTCTGCGCGGTGTGCGGTCGGCCGATCCCGGACGCCCGGCTCGAGGCGCTCCCCACCGCGACGACCTGCGTGACGTGCGTGGCGTCGTAGCCGCCGCCCCCGGAACGGCTCGACGGCCGCGCGTAGCGTGACGTCCATGTCGGAGATGTCGGACGCGCCGCCACGCCCTGAGCCGTTCACGCTGCCGGCGGACGACGCCGCGGTCGAGGACCTGCGCCGACGCCTGCGCGCGACGCGCTGGCCGGACGAGCCCGAGGACGCCGGCTGGTCGGCCGGCACGGACGTGGCCTACCTGCGCGAGCTCGTCGCGTACTGGGCCGACGAGTTCGACTGGCCGGCGCAGCGGGCGGCCCTGGAACGACACCCTCACTTCCGTGTCCGGCTCGGCGGCGTCGGGATCCACTACGTCCACGTCCGAGGCGCTGCGCCGACCACGCCGGGCGGTCCGCCGCCCGTGCCGCTGATCCTCAGCCACGGCTGGCCCGACTCGTTCTGGCGCTACTCGAAGGTCATCCCGCTCCTCACCGACCCTGCCGCGCACGGCGGCGACCCGGCGGACGCGTTCGACGTCGTCGTCCCCGACATCCCGGGCTTCGGGTACTCCGGCCACCAGGTCCTCGACTCGATCGGCGTCGCCGGCCTGTGGGCGCAGCTCATGGACGTCCTCGGTTACCCGCGGTTCGGCGCGGCGGGCGGTGACATCGGCAGCCACGTGAGCCGCTACCTCGCGCTCGACCACCCCGACCGAGTCGTCGCAGTCCATCGCACGGACGGCGGGCTGGCCACGGTGGGCATCGACCCCGCCGAGCTCGAGCCCGAGGAGCGCGACTGGTTCCAGGAGGTCGCCGCCTGGGTGGCGACCGAGGGCGCCTACGCGGTGATGCACCGCACGAAGCCGCAGACAGCCGCGGTCGGTCTGACCGACTCGCCGGCCGGGCTCGCCGCGTGGATCGTCGAGAAGCTGCGCGCCTGGAGCGACTGCGGGGGCGACGTCGAGCGGAGCTTCACCAAGGACGAGATCCTCACCAACGTGACGATCTACTGGCTCACGGGAACCATCGGGTCGTCGATGCGCATGTACCGCGCGAACGCGGCCATCGCACCGGCCCAGCTCACGCGCCGGGTCGAGGTGCCGTCAGGCTTCTCCCTCTTCGCGGGCGACGTCGTCCGACCACCCCGACGATGGCTCGAGCGCACCACCCACGCGGTCCGCGTGACCGAACCACCCCGCGGCGGCCACTTCGCGCCGTTCGAGGAGCCCGAGCTGTACGCGGAGGAGCTGCGGGAGTTCTTCCGGCCCTTCAGGCGGACGTGGCAATCGTTACCGCCCGGTAGCCAGATCGGCTGAACCGACCTGTCCTCGTCCCCACCCACGTATCGTTGTCCGGATGTCCTCCTTCACCGGCTACCTGCGCGCGCGCACCGACGACGAGCTCGTCGCCCTCCTGCGCAGCCGGCCGGACCTGGCCTCCCCGTCGCCCGCCACCCTCTCGTCGCTCGCCGTGCGTGCGACCAGCCGGTCGAGTCTCGAACGAGCGCTCGCCGCAACCGACGCGAGCGTCCTCCAGGTGCTCGAGGCCGTGACCGCCCTGAGCGACGGCGGCACCGTGCGCGCGGCTGACCTTCCGGCTGCGGTCGGTGCGATCGACGCCGCGCAGGTCGCGGTCGTCGAGCGTGCCCTGCGCCTCGCGCTGGTCGCCACCCTGGTCTATCCGAGCGACGGCGACGACGACTCCACCGGGACCGCGCCGACGGCATCGGCATCGGCTGACGCTCCCTTGCTCCCGTCCCCGGGGCTCGCCGAGATCCTCGGCCCGTACCCGGCCGGCCTCGCGTCCGCGGACGCAGGGAACCGGCGCGCAGCCGTCGCGCCGATGGAGCAGCCGACCGCCGACGAGATCCCCGGCCTCCTGGAGGCCGCCCCGACCGGTGCCCGACCGGTACTCGACGCCCTCCTGTGGGGCCCACCGATCGGGCTGGCCCCCTCGAACAACACCGCCGCCGCGGCCGCGGTCGACTGGCTCCTGCGCCGACGCCTGCTCGCGCCCGGTGACGCCAGGCACGTCGTCCTCCCGCGTTCCGTCGCACTCACGCTCCGAGGCGGCCGCACGCACGTCTCGCCGGCGGTGCCCCCACTCGTGCCGAGCAGCGCGCCGCACCGTCCGACCGCGCTCGTCGCCGCCGAGTCCGCGTCGGCGGGTGAGCGCGCGGTCCTGCTCGTCGCCCGCCTCGTGCGGCTCTGGGAGCAGAACCCGCCGAGCGTCCTGCGCGGCGGAGGCCTCGGCGTGCGCGAGCTGCGTCGAGCCGCCCAGCTGCTCGAGGTCGACGAGACGGAGGTCGCCTTCGTCATCGAGCTCGCCGGCGCGGCGGGCTTCCTCGCGGACGACGGCGAGGACGCGCCGTCGTTCGCGCCGACCGTCGCGGTCGACGAGTGGTCGGCGCGCGACCTCCCGGACCGTTGGGCGACCCTGGCGCGCACGTGGACGTCGATGCTTCGCACCCCCTGGCTCGTCGGCGGTCGCGACGAGCGTGGCGGGGTCCGCGCGGCGCTCGACCCCGAGCTCCAGCGCACGTGGGCGCCGCGGCTGCGCAGGTCCGTGCTCGACGCGCTCGCCGAGACCGCTCCGGGGACCGCGCTGGACGCACCGAGCGTGCACGCGATCCTGCGCTGGCGCACCCCGCGCTCGGTGCCGCCGGTCGCCGCGGTCTCGGCGGTCCTGCTCGAGGCGGGTCGGCTCGGCATCATCGGCGCCGGCGCGTTGTCCGACGCGGGACGAGCGCTGCTCGCCGAGTCGGCGCCCGTCGTCGGTCCCGCGACCGAGGACGCTGGTGCGCCCGACCCGGCGGAAGCGCTCGCGGCCGCGCTGCCGCCCGCGGTCGACGAGATCCTGCTGCAGGGCGACCTCACAGGTGTCGTGCCCGGCCGCCCGAGCCCCGAGCTGGAGGACCTGCTCGACCGGAGCACGCACGTGGAGTCGCGCGGCGGTGCCCTCACGGTCCGGTTCACGCCCGAGTCGGTCCGACGAGCACTCGACGCGGGTGCGACGGCCGACGGGCTGCTGACCGAGCTCGCCGCGCACTCGCGCGGTCCGGTCCCCCAGCCGCTGGAGTACCTGGTCCGGGACGCCGCTCGTCGGCACGGTCGCCTGCGCACGGGTTCGGCGTCGAGCTACCTGCGCGCCGACGACCCCTCGCTCCTGGCCGGGCTGGCCGAGGACAACCGGCTGTCGTCGCTGGGCCTCGTGCGCCTCGCACCGACCGTCCTGGCGTCCCAGGCGCCCGTGCGCGAGCTGGTCGACGCACTCCGGGCGCACGGCCTGGCTCCCGTCGTCGAGAGCCCGGACGGCCAGGTGCTGCACGTCGTCGCCGCCGTCCGTCGGGTCGGTCGTCGAGGTGCCGTGGCTGCGCGTCGTCGCGAGTCTCCCCCCGCGCGCGAGCAGGTCTCCGACGAGCGCCTGCTGGCCCTGGTCCCGCAGCTCCGGCGCGCGGAGGAGGAGCGGCGCGTGGACGCCTCCGAGCGGCTGCCCGCGGGCCTGCTCCCGAGCGGGCGGCTCGTCGCGCCCGACGACGTCCGCGAGGCGCCGGACGACGGGTCGCTCACGGCTTCCGAGGCTGCCGGTGCGGCCGAGCTCGCCGGCGTCGCCACGGCGCCCGACTCCCCCGCGGGAACAGCCGATCCCGTCGACGCGTTGGTGCTCCTGCGCGAGGCAGCCGCCGCGAAGGTCGCGGTCTGGGTCGAGCTCGTCGGATCGCACGGCGTGCCCGACCGTCGTCTCCTGCGGCCCCTGCGCGTCGAGGGCGGGCGGCTGCGGGCCATCGACCCTGCCCGCGAGTCCGAGCTCACCGTCGCGGTGCACCGCATCGCGTCGGTGACTCCCGAGACGCCGCAACCCGCAATCGAGGAGACCACGTGACCGACGGCCCGCTGATCGTCCAGAGCGACAAGACGCTGCTGCTCGAGGTCGACCACGACCAGGCCGAGGCATGTCGCCGTGCGATCGCGCCGTTCGCCGAGCTCGAGCGTGCACCGGAGCACGTCCACACCTACCGGCTGACGCCGCTGGGCCTGTGGAACGCGCGCGCCGCGGGTCACGACGCCGAGCAGGTGGTCGACGTCCTGCTCGAGTACTCGCGCTACCCGGTCCCGCACGCGCTGCTCGTCGACGTCGCCGACATCATGTCCCGCTACGGCCGCCTGCAGCTGATCCAGGACCCGGTGCACGGCCTCGTCCTGCACGCGCTCGACCCGGCGGTCCTGGTCGAGGTCGTCCGTTCCAAGCGCACGGCGGGGCTGCTCGGCGCCCGCATCGACTCGACCGACGTCCTCGTCCACCCCTCGGAGCGCGGGCATCTCAAGCAGGTGCTGCTCAAGCTCGGGTGGCCGGCCGAGGACCTGGCGGGCTACGTCGACGGCGAGGCCCACCAGATCGACCTGCTCGAGGACGGCTGGCACCTGCGGCCGTACCAGAAGCAGGCCGTCGACGGCTTCTTCCACGGTGGCTCGGGCGTCGTCGTCCTACCCTGCGGCGCGGGCAAGACCCTGGTCGGCGCGGGCGCGATGGCCCGTTCGTCGACGACGACCCTGATCCTGGTGACCAACACGGTCAGCGCCCGGCAGTGGCGCGACGAGCTGATCAAGCGGACGTCCCTGACCGAGGACGAGATCGGCGAGTACTCGGGCGCCCGCAAGGAGGTCCGCCCGGTCACCATCGCGACCTACCAGGTCCTCACGACGAAGCGGAAGGGCGTCTACACGCACCTCGAGCTGCTCGACGCCCGGGACTGGGGCCTCGTGGTCTACGACGAGGTCCACCTGCTCCCGGCCCCGATCTTCCGCATGACGGCCGACCTGCAGGCCCGCCGTCGACTCGGGCTGACGGCCACGCTCGTCCGCGAGGACGGCCGCGAGGACGAGGTGTTCAGCCTCATCGGACCCAAGCGGTTCGACGCCCCGTGGAAGGACATCGAGGCGCAGGGCTACATCGCCCCGGCCGACTGCGTGGAGGTGCGCCTGACGCTTCCCGACGCCGACCGCATGGCCTACGCGACCGCTGAGCCGGAGGAGAAGTACCGCCTCGCCGCGACCGCCAAGGGCAAGAACAAGATCGTCGAGCAGCTCGTCGCCAAGCACGAGGGTGAGCCGACCCTGATCATCGGCCAGTACCTCGACCAGCTGCACCTGCTGTCCGAGCACCTGGACGCCGACCTGATCACCGGCGAGACCCGCGTCAGCGAGCGGCAGCGGCTGTTCGACGCGTTCCGGTCGGGCGAGATCACCAAGCTCGTGGTGAGCAAGGTCGCCAACTTCTCGATCGACCTGCCCGAAGCGGCCGTCGCCATCCAGGTGTCGGGGTCGTTCGGCTCCCGCCAGGAGGAGGCGCAGCGGCTCGGCCGGATCATGCGCCCCAAGGCCGACGGCCGTACCGCCCACTTCTACACGGTGGTTGCGCGAGACACGGTCGACCAGGACTTCGCGGCGCACCGCCAGCGCTTCCTGGCCGAGCAGGGCTACGCCTACTCGATCGTCGACGCGGAGGACCTGGGTCTCGACCCGGCCGACCTCGACTGAGCCCGACGTGCGAAGACCCCCGGAGCGGCTGCGCGCAGCTCCGGGGGTCTTCGTCGTCAGGGATCAGACGCCAGCGGGCTCCTGCGCCACGGCGCGGACGTGCGCGGCGAACGACTCGGCCAGCGTCCGGCCGACCGCCGTCACGTCGTCGGCGTGCGCCGCGTAGGACGCCAGCACGGCCTCGGTGTCGACGTCCTCGTACCCGTCGGCCCACGCGCGGAGCGTCTCGACGCTCGCCTCGGGGTGGAACTGCACGCCCCACGCCGACCCGATCCGGAACGCCTGGTACGGGTACATCGGCGACGAGGCGAGCCACACGGCGCCGCGCGGCAGGTCGACGACCGCGTCCGCGTGCATGCTCGGCTGCAGCGTGTTGTTCCGCTCGTCGGCCAGGGCCAGGACCGGACCGACGACCGCGTCGCCGACGGCCTCGGGACGCCAGCGCACGGCCGCGAGACCGGCCTCGCGTCCGGGGGGTGCCGCGACCTGGACGCGTCCGCCGCGGGCGACCGCGAGGAGCTGGGCTCCGAGGCAGATCCCGAACGTCGGGACGCCGGTCGTGCTCGCGTCGGCCAGCAGGGCGCGGACCTCGGGCAGCCAGGGGGCGACGGCGTCGGAGTGCGCCGACATGTGGCCGCCGAGCACCACGAGGCCGTCACCGACCTCGTCGGCCAGAGGCACGGACTCACCGGCGAAGGCCGCGACGATGCGCAGCTCGATGTCGCCGTCGGCGCCGGCGAGCCAGCCGGCGAAGCGGTCGAGGTGGACGTCCGGAGAGCTCTGGATCACCGTGACGACCGGGCGGGGGGCTCCGATGGAGGGGTATGTCACGCGGAGACGGTACCTCCCCAGTGGCGTGAACATGCAAGGCGGTGCGCCCCTCGCGTCCGCTTCGTGGACGATCGTCCATATCCGTCCCCGTGGCGCTCGGCGCAGCGGGCTCCGGCACCCGTGTCTCGACATTCGGCCTACATCCAGCGAACTCCCAGCGTCGCGCGCCAGACTCGACCTATGCGTGCTGACTCCACCCCCCACTCCGCGGCACGGTCGGGGGCCCAGGCGACGCCCGAGGCGCGCCTGCTCGTCGTCGACGACGAGCCGAACATCCGCGAGCTGCTGGCGACCTCTCTGCGGTTCGCCGGCTTCGAGGTGTTCGCGGCCGCCGACGGAGGCTCCGCGCTGCGCCTGGCCCGCGAGGTCGAACCCGACCTCGTCGTGCTCGACGTGATGCTCCCCGACATGGACGGGTTCACCGTGACCCGCCGCCTGCGCGAGAAGGGCCAGCACGTCCCGGTGCTGTTCCTCACCGCACGCGACGACACCGTCGACAAGGTGCAGGGCCTGACGGTCGGCGGCGACGACTACGTGACCAAGCCGTTCAGCCTGGAGGAGGTCGTCGCGCGGATCCGCGCCGTGCTCCGGCGGACCCGTCCGGGCCTCGACGACGACACGTCGGTGCTGCGCTACGCGGACCTGGAGCTCGACGAGGACTCGCACGAGGTGTTCCGGTCGGGCCACCCGATCGACCTGTCGCCCACCGAGTTCAAGCTCCTGCGGTACCTGATGCTGAACCCCGGACGGGTTCTGTCGAAGTCGCAGATTCTCGACCACGTCTGGCAGTACGACTGGGGCGGCGACGCGAACATCGTCGAGTCCTACATCTCCTACCTGCGGCGCAAGGTCGACCAGCTCGACGGCCCCGACGGCACCCGCCTGCCCCCGCTGATCCACACCAAGCGGGGCGTCGGGTACCTGCTGCGTGAGTCGTCGTGACGGCTGACGTCATGGTCGAGCAGCCCGCCGAGAGCGCGTCCGAAGCTGCGGCCCCGCCTCGTGCGCGCCGCTTCGGCGGGCTGCGGGACCGGTGGGCGGCCACGACCCTGGTCTCGCGACTCGTCGGCATCCTCACGGTCCTGCTCGCGGTCGGCCTCGTCCTCGCGGGCGCCACGAGCGCGGCGTTGCTCGAGGGGACGCTCGTCGGGCAGGTCGACAACAAGCTCCGCAGCGGTGGCGAGGCCCTGGCCCAGAGCACCGTCGCGTCCCTGAGCCGCGGGTTCGGGAGCGAGATGGCCCCCACCGACTACTACGTCCGCGTCCAGCTCGACGACGTCGAGAACCTGAACGGCGAGAACATCTCGCGGTCCGTGGTCTCGGAGTACGGCATCCCGAAGGTCCCCGACCTGACCGGTGAGCAGGCCGAGGCCGACCCCGGCGAGCCGTACACCGTCAGCTCGACGCAGCCGGGCTCGCCCTGGCGCGTCGTCGCGTACCCGGTGTACACCGCGGACGGCACCGTCGCCGGGTCGGTGGTCGTCGCGCTCCCGCTCGGCGACATCGAGAGCACGGTCCGGCACATGAGCCTGGTCCTCCTGCTCTCCGGGCTCGGGATCGTCCTGCTCGGAGCGGTCGCCGGCGCCTGGGCCGTCCGCCGGTCGCTGCGGCCGCTGCGCGAGATCGAGACCACCGCGGCCGCCATCGCCGCGGGCGACCTCTCCCAGCGCGTGCCCGCGGCGTCCGAGCACACCGAGGTCGGCCGACTGAGCGCCGCGCTGAACGGCATGCTCACCCAGATCGAGCGCGCCTTCGCCGTCCAGACGGCGTCCGAGGCCCGCATGCGCCGTTTCGTCGCGGACGCCTCGCACGAGCTGCGCACCCCGTTGGCCACCATCCGCGGGTACGGCGAGCTGTACCGGATGGGCGCACTGACGACGACCGACCAGGTCGACGACACCATGGTGCGGATCGAGTCGTCGGCCACCCGCATGGGCGCGCTCGTCGAGGACCTGCTCGCGCTCGCCCGCATGGACGACGGACGCCCGATGCGGCTCGGGCCCGTCGACCTGACCGTGCTGGCCGCCGACGCCGTGAGCGACCTGCACGCCCTCGACCCGTCGCGGCCCGTCCGGCTCGAACCGCTGCGCGCCGGCGAGCCCGGAGGTGTCTGCGAGGTGCTGGGCGAGGAGTCGCGGCTGCGTCAGGTGCTCGCCAACCTCGTCGGCAACGCCGTGACCCACACCCCGGCCGGCACCGCGGTGGAGATCGCCGTGGGCGTGTCCGGGCGGTCGGGCGTCATCGAGGTGCGCGACCACGGGCCCGGCATCGACCCCGAGCACGCCGCGCGCGTGTTCGAGCGGTTCTACCGGGTCGACGCCTCGCGCGGCCGGGACTCCGGCGGCGCGGGCCTGGGCATGGCGATCGTCGCGGCCATCGTCGACGCCCACCACGGCAGCGTCAGCCTGGAGCAGACGGTGGGCGGAGGGACGACGGTGCGGGTCACGCTCCCGGTCCCCGACCCGGACGGGAGCGACCCGCAACCGCCCGACGCCACGGCCGTCCGCCCGCTCCTGGGGTCCTCCGTGCAGCCCTCCGCGCAGGCCTCCGTGCAGGACACGGCTTCGGGCCGCGACGCTCAGGTCTGAGGGCTACCATGGCGGGTTCCTACCGTCGGCGTGAGGCTGGACTTCATGGGCGTCCATGACGCACCGCAGTGGCTGTTGTCCGCGTATGTACGCAGTGTCGTCGGAGTCGGCGCGACTGCGTCGACCGAGCAGATCCGGGACGCTGGACAGGCGCTCGTGGAGCGCTGGGGCTCCCCCGGCCGCTCGTTCCACAACCTGAAGCACCTGGTCGACGTGCTGGTGCGCGTCGACGAGCTGGTCGAGGAGACCCACGAGCCCGACCTCGTCCGGCTCGCCGCCTGGTACCACGGCGCGATCTTCGACTCGGCCGACCGGAAGGCCTACGCCAACCGCGGCGGCGAGGACGAGATCGCGTCGGCCAGCCTGGCGCGGACCGAGCTGCTGGCGCTGGGCGTCTCGGAGGCCCGCGCGCAACGTGTCCACGACCTCGTGGTCGCTCTCGTCCGGCACGCGCCCAACCCGACCGACTTCGACTGCGCGGTGCTCTGCGACGCCGACCTCGCGATGCTCGCCGCGGAGCCGCAGAAGTACAAGTCCTACCTGCAGGACGTCCGCGCCGAGTACGCGCACCTGCCGATCGAGGACTACCTGCGCGCCCGGGTCCGCATCCTGCACAAGCTGCTCGCCCGGCCGTCGTTGTTCGTCAGCCCGCTCGGTGCCGCGTGGGAGGAACCCGCGCGGCAGAACCTGTCCGGCGAGCTGCAGCGGCTGGAGAAGGAGCTCAAGACCCTCGAGGCCGCGGCCAGCACCGAGTCGGCCCAGTCCGCCGACGCCGTCTGACGCACGGCGAGCGCGGGCGAGGCGTCCCCAGCCCTGCTGCGCCCGACCGGCCGCTCCGGCCCCGTCCGGGCACCGTTCGCGTCCGTAGCGTCGTCGCCAGTCGACCGCACTGCGGCGCCCGCCCGGGCGTGGCGGACGGTCGCCCGACGGCGGAGGTTCCCATGACCCGGTTCGAGGTCGACAGCACCCAGGTGTCCCAGGCGGCGGCAGGAGTGCAGGCCCGCGCCGCGACGATCCGCTCGGAGGTCGCGGCCATGCACCGCCAGCTCACCGAGCTGCAGGGGTCGTGGCGAGGCGGGGCCGCGACGGCGTTCGCCGGGGTGCTCGCCGACTGGTCCACCACCGAGGCTCGGCTTGAGGCGTCCCTGGACCAGATCGTGGCGGCCATGCACACCGCTGCCCGCGCCTACGCGGACGCCGAGACCCAGGCGTCGCGCCTGTTCACCACCTGAGGCGGAGGGCGCGGCGCCGGAGCAGGTACGCCGGGGTCGCGCCTACTCTCGGGCCATGACCGTGCTCGTCGACCCACCGATGTGGCCCAACCACGGCATGCTCTGGGGCCATCTGGTGAGCGACTCGTCGCTGGCGGAGCTCCATGCGTTCGCCGCCCGGGCGGGCATCCCGGAACGCGGCTTCGACCTCGACCACTACGACGTGCCCGACCAGCGGATCGACGAGCTGGTGGCCCTGGGCGCAGAGCTCGTCAGCGCGAAAGAGCTCATTCGACGGCTCCGCTCCTCGGGCCTGCGGGTGCCCGCCCGCGACCGCCGACAGCACGGCTGACGCCTGCGCGGATCGCGTCACACGGGCACGGTCGCGATGACCGGCCGTCTCACAGACCCGAGGCGAGCGCGGCGACCCAGCCGCCGGAGGCGGTGATGTCCGTCCCCGCGGCGCCGGCCTCGACCGTGCACCCGAAGCCCACCACGCGGGTGCCGTCGGACAGCTCCACCTGGCCGAGGCTCATGGGTTCGGGCAGCTCGGCAAGGAACCTGCCGAGCGCGCCTGCCGACATCCGCCAGACCTCCCCGGCGATCGGCGCGCCCGCGCCGGGGCCGACCCGCAGCAGGCCCGGCTTCTTCGGGCGCGTCGTCAGGGCGACGAGCCGGTACGCGTCGGACGTGCGGACCGACCGCTCGAACCTCGCACCCAGCGCCTCGAGCTGCCCGTTCAGCGGCTGCCCGCGCAGGTGGGCGCCCACGACGAGGACCTCGACGCCCCCGTCGACCAGCAGGGCGCCGGCCGTCCCCAGCAGTCGTGCTGCCAGGTCTACCGCGAGCTGGTCGTCGAACGCGCGGGCCAGGACCGTCACGCCGAACGGTCCCCCGTCGGCCTCGCCGGCGGGAATCGCGACCGCTGCCAGGTCGAGCAGGTTGACGAAGTTCGTGTACGTGCCCAGACGGCGGTTGATCGTCAGCGGATCGGCCTGGACCGCGGCGATGGTCGGGTGCTCGGTCGTCGTGGGCAGCAGGAGCAGGTCGCAGTCCTCGAGCACGGCCATCGCCTCGACGCGAGCGGCCGCCAGCTGCGCACGGTCGGCGACGTAGGCGTCGGCGGTGATGTCTCGGCCGGCCGCGATGATCGTCGCGACGGTCGGGTCGGCGTCGACCGCACCCTCGAGGAAGGAGCCGATGGCCTCGTACCGCTCGGCGACGATCGCAC
Organism: Cellulomonas sp. P4_H4; assembly: GCF_056400865.1. Lineage (NCBI taxonomy): Bacteria > Bacillati > Actinomycetota > Actinomycetes > Micrococcales > Cellulomonadaceae > Cellulomonas > Cellulomonas sp. P4_H4. The sequence continues at coordinate 349,869 of NZ_JBFUKL010000002.1, read as the reverse complement.
CGTCGTAGAGCAGCCGAGCGGCGGCGAGCATCCCCGAGATGTCGACCGTGCGGGTCTGCGCACCGGTCGCTCGGACGGCGTCGACCGCACGCTCGAACGCCGCCCGCCAGCTCGGTGACAGCGGCGCCAGGTCCTCGTCGCGCGGCACCGCGACCAGGGGCGCGGCCCCCAGGCCGAGCCGCACGTCCACGGGCCACGCGCGACGTGCCGGGTCGAGAGGGTCGACGCCCGTCATCAGGCGGGTCGCCAGCACACCGAGCTCGAGGTCCCGCGTGAAGGTCGTGACGACGTCGTAGCTGCGACATGCCGGAACGACGCCGACCGTGGGCACCAGCCCGAGCGACGTCTTGATGCCGACCAGCCCGCCGAACGCTGCAGGCACCCTCCCGGACCCGGCGGTGTCGGTACCGATGCCGATGTCGGCGATGCCCAGCGCCACGGCAACCGCCGAGCCAGAGCTCGAGCCACCGGAGATCCGGTCGGGGAGCGTGGCGTGCCGGACCACACCGAACGGGCTGCGGACACCGACGAGCCCGGTCGCGAACTGGTCGAGGTTGGTCTTGCCGAGCACGACCGCGCCCGCGTCGACGAGCGCCTGGACGGCGGGCGCGCTCGCCTTCGCCGGACCGGGGCGCCCTCGAGGGTCGGTCGCGAACGACGGGCACGCGGCCGTCGTCGGCAGCCCACGGACGTCGACGTTGTCCTTCACGGCGAGCGTGAGCCCCGCGAGCGGCAGCTCCGCACCGGCCGCGACCCGCGCATCCACCGCCCGGGCGACAGCAAGCACCTCGTCGACGGGCAGCAGCTCGATCCACACCTCGGGCCGCTCCACCTCGGCGATCCGCGCATAGGCGGAGCGGACGCGTGCCTCAGCGGGCCCCGCTGCCAGGTCAGGTTCGGCCACGAGCGAGGTGTCGAGCACGGTGTCCCCCACGATCGGCCTGAGCCGAGCAACCGCTCGACACCGATGTGTATACACCTCGGTATCCACACGCTAGGCAGACTGTGTTTCCCAGTCGCCGCCGTCGGGTAAACGACGCGTTACGCGGCTGCGGTGAGTGTCAGCCCGCAGCAACGTCGCCGACGAGCGGCGCGCACCGGCCGGCGTTCAGCCGGCCAGGGCCATGCGCGTCATCGCCTTGGTGGCACGGTCCATGACCACCTCGAGCGACTCGCCGACGTGCTTGTGCAGGGCCGCGAGCGCCTCGGGCAGCTCACGGGCGAGAACCAGGCGCAGGATCTCCGTGTGCTCGTCGATGGTCGCGATGATGCGGTCCTCCTCGACGAAGTCGTGCATGCGCACCGCGCGGATCTTCTGGTTCACCGTGACGAGCGCTCCGGTCAGCTGCGTGTTCCCCGAGGACCTCGACAGGACCTGGTGGAACCCCTCGTCGAGGATCACGAAGCTGGGGTCGGGGTCCGGCGGCGCGTCCCGCATCGGCACCCACGTCGCCAGCTCGTCGCTCAGGAGCGCCTTGTCGTGCACGACCTCGGGGTTCTCGATGGCGCGCGCGATGCCGCGCAGCTCGAGCGTGATGCGCAGCTCGTAGAGGTTGCGCAGGTCCTCCAGCGAGGGCACGACGACCGCGTAGCCGAAGTCCGTCCGCTCGACGAGCCCGTCGGACAGCAACCGCGACAGCGCCTCGCGCACCGGCGTCCGAGACACCCCGAACGTCTTGCCCAGCTTCGGCTCGGTGAGGCGCTCACGCGGGGAGACCCGGCCGTTGAGGATGTCGTCGCGCAGCTGGTGGTAGACGACCTCGCGAAGCGACCGGTCCCCCGAGGCGGGGCTGTCGTCCGCGCTGGTCGACGGACTCGGCAGCGCCGAGGGCACGTCGTTGGTGCTCGTCGGCCCGCCCGTGCTCATGGTCACTGAGCGTAGCCCTCCAGCCGGGCCTCGCCGTGCGCTGTGTCCCGCGCGGTATACATCGCTGTGCCCATAGGGGACGAACCTAGGCACACGGTGTTTCCACTACCGCCTGCACCCGTAAACGGTCTGTTTCGCCGGGCCCCGTGCGGGCCCGTACCCGATCCGACGCGCGCCTCGGCGCCCGTCCGACGACACGGGCACGCAGGTCAGCGCAGGCTCGGTCTACGCTCGACAGATGCCTCACCTGCGCAAGCTGGACCAGTCCTCGAAGCTGCGGAACGTGCTCTACGAGATCCGCGGGTCGGCCCTGGACGAGGCCGCGCGGCTCGAGGCCGAGGGCTACACGGTCCTCAAGCTCCACACCGGGAACCCGGCGGCGTTCGGGTTCGAGGCACCGCACCAGATCGTCCGCGACGTCATCGCGGCGATCCCCCACGCCCACGGCTACACCGACTCCCGCGGCATCCTGAGCGCCCGCCGGGCCGTCGTGACCCGGTACGAGACCGAGCCCGGCTTCCCGCTCATCGACGTCGACGACGTCTACCTCGGCAACGGCGTCTCCGAGCTCATCACGATGGTGATGCAGGCGCTGCTCGACGAGGGCGACGAGGTGCTCATCCCCTCGCCGGACTACCCCCTGTGGACCGCGATGACCTCGCTGTCCGACGGCGTGCCGGTGCACTACCGCTGCAACGAGGACAACCGCTGGGAACCCGACCTCGAGCACCTGGAGTCGCTGGTCACGCCGCGCACCAAGGCGATCGTCGTCATCAACCCGAACAACCCGACCGGCGCCGTGTACTCGCGCGAGGTGCTCGAGGGCATCGCGCGGATCGCGCGCGAGCACTCGCTGCTCGTGCTGTCCGACGAGATCTACGACCGCATCCTGTTCGACGGCGCCCGCCACATCCCGATGGCGAGCGTGGCACCCGACCTGTTGTGCCTGACGTTCAACGGGTTGTCCAAGACGTACCGCGTCGCGGGCTACCGGTCGGGCTGGATGGTCGTGACCGGACCGCGCGACCACGCCAAGGGGTTCCTGGAGGGCATCACGCTGCTCGCCTCGACGCGCTTGTGCCCCAACGTCCCCGCGCAGCACGCTGTGCAGGCGGCCCTCGGTGGCGTGCAGAGCATCGACGCGCTCATCGCGCCGGGCGGGCGGCTGCACGAGCAGCGCGACGTCGCCTACAAGGGGCTGACGTCGATCCCTGGCATCACCTGCGTCCGCCCCGACGGGGCCTTGTACCTCTTCCCGCGCCTCGATCCGGAGGTGCACGAGATCCACGACGACTCGAAGCTCGTCTACGACCTGCTGGTGAGCGAGCACATCCTGCTGGTGCAGGGCACGGGCTTCAACTGGCCGACGCCCGACCACCTGCGCATCGTCACGCTCCCCGAGGCGCGGGTGCTGGCCGAGGCCGTCGAGCGCATGGGCAACTTCCTGGCCAGCTACCGGCAGTAGGCCGGGCCTCACGCTCGGCGCTCCGACGACGGGCCGCACGTACAGAACGGGCCGGCCACCCGAAGGTGACCGGCCCGCTCTGGTGTAGATCAGAGGTACTTCAGCGGATCAGAAACCGCCGCCGAAGTCGTCCCCGCCGCCACCACCGGCCGGCGCGGCGTTGCGCTCCGGCTTGTCGGCCACGACGGCCTCGGTGGTGAGGAAGAGCGCGGCGATCGAGGCCGCGTTCTGCAGGGCGGAGCGCGTGACCTTCACCGGGTCGTTGACGCCCGCGGCCAGCAGGTCCTCGTAGGTGTTGGTCGCGGCGTTGAGGCCGTGACCCACCGGGAGGTTGCGGACCTTCTCCACGACGACGCCACCCTCGAGACCGGCGTTGATCGCGATCTGCTTGAGCGGAGCCTCGATGGCGAGCTTCACGATCTGGGCACCGGTCGCCTCGTCGCCCTCGAGCTTGAGGCCCTCGAACGCCGTCTTGCCGGCCTGGATCAGCGCAACGCCACCACCGGCGACGATGCCCTCCTCGACGGCAGCCTTCGCGTTGCGAACGGCGTCCTCGATGCGGTGCTTGCGCTCCTTGAGCTCGACCTCGGTGGCCGCGCCCGCCTTGATGACGGCGACGCCGCCGGCGAGCTTGGCGAGGCGCTCCTGGAGCTTCTCACGGTCGTAATCCGAGTCCGAGTTCTCGATCTCGGCACGGATCTGCGTGACGCGGCCCGTGATCTGGGCAGCGTCGCCGCCACCCTCGACGACCGTGGTCTCGTCCTTGGTCACGACGATCTTGCGCGCCGTGCCGAGGACCTCGAGGCCCACCGTGTCGAGCTTGAGACCGACGGTCTCCGAGACGACCTGACCACCCGTGAGGATGGCGATGTCCTGGAGGATCGCCTTGCGGCGGTCGCCGAAGCCGGGGGCCTTGACGGCGACCGACTTGAACGTGCCACGGATCTTGTTGACGACGAGCGTGGCCAGGGCCTCGCCCTCGACGTCCTCGGCGACGATGAACAGCGGCTTGCCGGACTGGATGACCTTCTCCAGGAGCGGCAGCAGGTCCTTGACGTTCGAGATCTTGCCCTCGACGAGCAGGACGTAGCCATCCTCGAGGACGGCCTCCTGACGCTCGGGGTCGGTCACGAAGTACGCCGACAGGAAGCCCTTGTCGAAGCGCATGCCCTCGGTGAGCTCGAGCTCGAGGCCCAGCGCGCTGGACTCCTCGACGGTGATGACGCCTTCCTTGCCGACCTTGTCGAGCGCCTCGGCGATCAGGTCGCCGATCGCCTGGTCGCCGGCGGAGATGGCGGCCGTGGCGGCAATCTCTTCCTTGGTCTCGACGTCCTTCGCCTGCGCGAGCAGGGCGACCGTGACGGCCTCGACGGCCTTCTCGATGCCCTTCTTCAGCGCGATCGGGTTGGCGCCGGCCGCGACGTTGCGCAGGCCCTCGCGCACGAGCGCCTGGGCCAGGACGGTGGCGGTGGTGGTGCCGTCGCCAGCGACGTCGTCCGTCTTCTTGGCGACCTCCTTGACGAGCTCGGCACCGATCTTCTCGAAGGGGTCCTCGAGGTCGATCTCCTTGGCGATGGAGACGCCGTCGTTGGTGATCGTGGGGGCGCCCCACTTCTTGTCCAGGACGACGTTGCGGCCCTTCGGGCCGAGGGTGACCTTGACGGTGTCGGCGAGGATGTTGAGTCCCCGCTCGATGCCGCGGCGGGCCTCCTCGTTGAAGGCAATGATCTTGGCCATGGGGCTGTGATCCTTCACTGGGTTCGGTTCGGCCGTAGGTGCCCGCGACGGACGAGCACGCCGTGCGCGGTCTTGTCCCGCGCTCGACGGCCCTCACCGGACGGCCGTGGTGATTCTGTCACTCTCCACCGGAGAGTGCTAACTCCAATGGTTAGCACTCGACCCCCGAGAGTGCAAGCAGCGTTCGCCCAGAGCGGTGCCTCTGATCCCGTGCTCGCACGCCCCTGGCGGCCGCTGCCGCAGTGCTCAGCCGCCCGGCGCGAGCGAGACGTCCGAGCGAATGCCGAACCCGTCGCGCAGCGCCCGTCTCGCCGCGTACCAGCCCGACAGTCCGTGCACTCCAGGGCCGGGCGGGGTCGACGACGAGCAGAGCCAGGCTCCCGCAGCCCCGGGTGACGGTGCCAGCAGGGCATAGGGGTCCCACGCCGGCCGGGGCCGGGCGAACATCCGGTACACCGATACGGCGCCACCGGAGATGTCCCCGCCGACGAGGTTGGCGTCGTGGTCGGCGAGCCGGGCAGCCGGGACGCAGCGCGAGGCGACGACCAGGTCACGGAAATCGGGCGCGAACCGCTCGACCTGGGCGATCACGTCTGCCGTGACGTCGCGGGTCGAGCCGGCCGGCACGTGTGCGTACGCCCAGAACGGACGCAGCCCCGCCGAGCTGACCCGGGTGCCGTCGACGACGGCCGGGTCGCTCACCAGGACCGTCGGCCGCTCGGCGTGCCTGCCGGACGCGACCGCGCCCTCCGCTGCTGCCACCTGCAGGCGGCTCCCGCCGAGGTGAACGGTGCCCGCGAGCGCGACCTCCGGATGCGTCCACGGCACCGGCCCGGACAGGACGAGGTCGACCTTGGCGGCCGCGCCGCGGCTGCGCGGGAAGGCCACCAGCCCGCGCGTCACACGGTCCGGGATCCGCCCCTCGAGCACCCGGACCGCGGTGCGCGGTGACGTGTCGAACAGGTAGGCGCGGGCGGGTGGCAGGTCCGCGGCCCGTCCCACGAGAACCCCGGTTGCCACCGATCCGCCGTGGGCCTCCAGATCGGCGAGAAGAGCCGCGACGACGGCCCCGCTGCCCCCGCGCGGGATCGGCCAGCCACCGGCGTGCGCCAAGGGTGCGAGCAGCAGCGCGGTGCCGGCAGCACTCAACGACGGCAGTCGGGTGATCGCGTGCGCCCCGACGCCCGTGAGCAGCGCTGCCGCCTCCTCGTCGCGAAACCGCGCGCCCCAGGCAGCCGTCCCCTGCTCGAGCAGCCGCGCCGCGAAGGCGACGGCCGTGCCCAGCTGCCGAGGGACGCGCCGATGGTCACCGAGCACGGCGGCGACGAGTCCGTCCGGGTCGCCGACGAGCGGCCCGAGCAGCGCCCGCCATGCCGGTCCGTCGACGCCGAGCCCGTCAGCCGTCCGGTCGAGCGACCGATACGCGAGCGCGGCACGACCGCCGTCGAGCGGGTGGGCGTAGGCGACCTCGGGCTGCAGCAGCTCGACGCCTCGGGCCGGCAGGTCGAACGCGCGCAGGAAGGGCGACGCGACAGCCATCGGGTGCACGGCGGAGCAGATGTCGTGCACGACACCGTCGGCCAGCCCGAGGTCCGCGGTGCGCGCGCCGCCGCCGGCCTCGTCCTGCGCCTCGAGCACCTGCACCGACAGACCTGCTCGCGCGAGGGTGACGGCCGCGGCGAGCCCGTTGGGCCCCGACCCGACGACGACCGCGTCGAGCACGCTCACCACGCCGTCAGGCAGCGGACGCGACGACGGGCCGTCCACCTGCAGGTGGACGGCCCGTCAGCGAGCTGGTGCGCGATCAGAGCCCTCGGACCTGCTCGGCCTGAGGTCCCTTGGTGCCCTGTCCGACCTCGAACTCGACGTCCTGGCCCTCCTCGAGGGAGCGGTAGCCGTCGGACTGGATCGCGCTGAAGTGCACGAAGAGGTCCTGACCTCCGCTCGCCGGAGTGATGAACCCGTAGCCCTTCTCCGCGTTGAACCACTTCACCGTGCCCTGAGCCATCTGTACTCCTCGATGCTGCTCGATGCCCCGCGCGGGGACGGACGCTCCGCCGGCGTCCGGTTCGGGTGAGCCTAGTGGGGACGACGAGGCCGCCACCAGGGTCGACGGACGTCCGCGCAGGGGCAGGTCCGGGCCCGGGTCGGGCGTCGCCGAGGCTGCGAGCGGACGCGCGTCAGGCGGAGGGGTCGCTGGTCAGGACCACGGTGATGCCCGCGCCTGCGTCCGTCGCCGAGAGCGTGACGGTCGTGAGGCCGAGCGTCGACGCCACGAGCTGGGCGGTCGTCACGAGGTCCTCGCTGGCGTAGTAGACGGTCGAGTCCGGCGGGGCGGTACCGCTGAAGTTGCCGCTCGTCACCGCGGTGAACCCGGCAGCTGTGAGCTTGTCCGCCTGCTCCCCCGCGAGGCCTGAGATCTGGGCACCGTTGAGCACCTCGATCGCTGCCGCCATGTTGGCCGGCGGCGGCGCGGGGGCCTCCTCGGCAGGCGTCTCGCTCGCACCGTCGGTGGCACCGTCGGCCGGCGCCGTCGCCGCGTCCGACGTCTCCGGGTCCGCTGCCTGCGAGCTCCCGGTCGTCGGGGTCTCGCCCGGCCCCGAGACGAAGATCACGAGGCCGTAGGCGATGAGCGGCGCGATGACCAGCACCGCCAGGAACGGCCACCAGCGACTCCACGCCGAGCGCGGGGCCCTGTGCACACCACGGGCGGCGTCGGGATTGGGGACGTCGAACTCGTCCTCGGGATAGTGGGTCTCGGCCTTGCTCACGCCGGACAGGCTAACGGCTCGAACCATGCGCTGGGCGCCAAGCGGGGCGCGCCGTGCCCAGGCTCTCCTCGCGACGGCGAGTCAGGCCCACGCAAGCCGAGGGTCAGGCGTCGCCGAGGCGGCGGGCCGACGTACGAGCGCGCTGGCGCGAGGAGCGCATGCGACGCAGCCGCTTGATGAGCATCGGGTCGTGCTCGAGGGCGGCCTGGTCGTCGATCAGGGCGTTGAGGACCTGGTAGTAGCGGGTCGCCGACATGTCGAACAGCTCGCGGATGGCCTGCTCCTTGGCGCCCGCGTACTTCCACCACTGCCGCTCGAAGGCGAGGACCTGCTCGTCACGCTCCGAGAGCCGGCCCGGTGCGCCCGCGCCGTGGACGGACGGGTACGAGTCGACCGAGATCGTCGCGGCGTCCATGCGTCCTCCTGTGGAACGGGGGTGCGTGCTCATCGTCGGCGGGACCGACCTCGTCATCGTAGGACGTAATGACACCCGTGTCATTCCTGCCCGCGCGTCCGGCGACGACACGCGGGAACCTGACCCGGACGCCGGTCGGACCCTGCTGATGCACATCGGCGCACCGTGCAGCGGTCGTATTCTCGCCGTCGTGACCGCCGCGCCCCTGGACCAGCTCGTCGCACCCGACTGGGCCGTGGCGCTCGCGCCCGTCGAGCCGCAGATCCGCGCGGCGGGGCAGTTCCTGCGGGACGAGGTCGCTGCCGGGCACGGCTACCTCCCGGCCGGTGACGACGTGCTGCGGGCCTTCCGTCGACCGCTGGCGCAGGTGCGCGTGCTCGTCGTCGGCCAGGACCCGTACCCGACACCCGGCCATGCGATGGGGCTGTCGTTCTCGGTGCAACCGGACGTGCGCCCGCTGCCCAGGTCGCTGAGCAACATCTTCGCGGAGCTCGTCGCCGACGTCGGCGTCGCCCCACCCGTGAACGGGGACCTCAGCCCGTGGGCGGACCAGGGCGTGATGCTCCTGAACAGGGTGCTGACCGTGCGGCCGGGCGCTCCGGCGTCACACCGGCGCAAGGGCTGGGAGCAGGTGACGGACCAGGCGATCTCGGCTCTCGTCGAGCGCGGCGGGCCGCTCGTCGCCCTGCTGTGGGGTCGGGACGCGCAGGCGCTCAAGCCCGCCCTGGGCTCCGTCCCGACCGTCGAGAGCGTCCACCCGAGCCCGTTGTCGGCCAGCCGGGGCTTCTTCGGTTCTCGCCCGTTCTCGCGAGTGAACGCCCTGCTCGTGGCCCAGGGCGCCGAGCCGGTGGACTGGTCGCTGACCTGACCGGAGCGCGATCGGTTGCCCGGGATACCGGGTCGCGGGGCAGACTGTCGTCGTGAACGAGCACTCCCGCACGCAGCCCCCCACGCCGCCCTGGTCCCGGTACGTCGCCATCGGCGACTCGTTCACGGAAGGTCTCTGGGACGCACCGGACGGCATGGAGGCTCCCCAGCGCGGGTGGGCGGACCTGCTCGCCTCGCACCTGTCCGAGCGTCGCAAGGCGGCCGGCGAGCCCACGCTCCAGTACGCGAACCTGGCGATCCGCGGCAAGAAGCTGCGTTCGATCCTCGTCGACCAGGTGCCCGTGGCCCTGTCCATGCAGCCCGACCTGGTGAGCATGATCGGCGGCGGGAACGACATCCTGCGACCGTCCACCGACATCGACCGCCTGGCACGCAACCTCGAGGCACGCGTGGTCCGGCTGCGCGAGGCCGGGATCGACGTGCTGCTCGGCACGGGGTACGACGCGTCCGGCAGCCCGCTGGTGAACGCCACCCGGAGCCGCGTCGGCATCTACAACTCGCTGATCTGGTCGATGGCGCGTCGGCACGGCGCGTACGTGCTCGACGCCTGGGGCATGCGCTCGCTGGGCGACTGGCGCATGTGGGCGGAGGACCGCATCCACCTCACGAGCGAGGGGCACGCCCGGGTCGCGCAAGCGGCACTCGTCGGACTCGGGCTCGAGCCCGACGACCCGGCCTGGGACGACCCGCTGACGCCCCTCCCGCCGATCCCCCGTCTGGTCCGCGCCCGCCAGGACGCCCAGTGGGTCCGCGTGCACGTCTACCCGTGGGCTACGCGGCGGCTCCGTGGGCAGTCGAGTGGCGACCTGCGCGTGCCGAAGCGCCCCCAGCTCAGCCCCTTGGACTGAGGTCGGCAAGGACCGGCGACCTGCGCGTGCCGAAGCGCCCCCAGCTCAGCCCCTTGGACTGAGGTCGGCGAGGTCACGGGCATACGTAGAGGTTGTCACCCGTGTCTGCGGTGGCGTGGCCGTTGAGGAACACGTCGACCGTCTTGTTGCCGCCGACGAGCGCGGTTCCGGGACCGGCCTGACCGGTGAGCACGAGAGTCGGCAGCTGCGCGCAGGTCCACCCGGCCCCGAGCTGCGACGCGTTGTTGTTGCGCATCGACCGCGCCACGAACGGGAGCGACGAGCTCGCCAGGTTGATCGTGATCTGCCACTGGACGTTCGCCGTCGTCGACGGGCTCGACACGGTGAAGTAGGCGTTGTAGTCCGAGTAGGGGGTGCCCCACTTGTCCAGGCGGGACAGCGTCGCGCTGCAGGTCAGGGACGGGTTGTTGAGCGCGATGCAGGTGACCAGCGGAGCGGTGCTCGGGTTGCTGTAGGTCCACGTGCCGGGGATCGGCCAGCCGCCCACGGTGACGTAGACCTTCTGCGACGAGGTCGGCGTGAAGGTCGCCGTCGACGTCAGGGTCATCGTCGTCGCGTTGATCGACCCGGTGACCTCGAACTTCTTGGCCGCGGACCACGTGGTGAGGGTGGGGTCGTACACCGCGACCACGACCGCCTTGCCGCCGCACCCGGAGCTGTCGAGGTTGGTGACCGTCACGGAGGTGGCGGTCCCCGACGTGGCAGGCGTGGTGACCGCCACCGCCTGCGAGGTGCACCGGCTCGGGGTCTGCCCCCGCGGGGCACTGCCTGCGGTGAGCGTCAGCGCGGACGCGCTGGAGACGGTCATTCCGGCGAAGGCCAGCGCGAGTGCCGTGAGAAGTGCGACCACGGCGCCGCGATGGCGGCGCGTGAGCGACCGGCGCACCGGCGTGCGCGCGTTCACGGGAGCGAGCCCGTGCGCTCGGGCTGCACCCGTTCGGGACCCGCGAAGAGGTCGTCGAGAGTCAGCTCGGACGAGGTCGGCCCGTCGGCACCCTCGTCGGCAGGCTCCACCGCGTTCTCGGCCTCTGCCTCGGTCCCGTCGGCTCCGTCGTCGTCCTCGTCGCGCGGCCACAGGAAGAGAGCGAACGCGACGAGCAGGATCGAGGCCCAGACGATCGGCGACGACAGCACGGTCGTGACGAGCCCGATGCGCGGCAGGTGGAACTGGGCGATGCCGACGACCGCGTCGTCGGTCGGCGTGAACGGGTCACGCCAGTCGTTGTTGTCTCCCTGCACCTGCCAGCCGTCGGTCCCGTTGCCGCCGACGAGCCGGTGGATCACGTGACCGTCCATGCCCTCGGGCTGGTAGACGACGACGTCGCCGAGCTTCGGCTCCCCGCAGCGCGCGACCACGAGGTCCCCGGTGCTGTAGGTGGGGTCCATCGAGTGACCCGAGACGACGATCAACGACGTGCAGCCGCCGAGGTTGGTCGGCCACAGGAGGACCGCGGCAACGACGGCGAAGGACCAGAACAGGACCGCGACGACAGCGCGCCGCACCCGACGCCCGGTGGGGGCGTCGGGTGCGGCGTGCAGGGCCGTCTCGCTCACGACGTCAGGTCCGTCTGGGGATCGATCAGTTGTAGATCGTGACCGCGACGCGCGTGATGGCGTCGGCCGTCTGGCCGGCGCCCAGGGTGAGCGTCAGGGGAACCGAGGGGGACGTCGCGGGGACCGTGCCCGTGAAGGCCGTGCCGAGCAGCACGTTGCCCGCACCCAGCAGCGCGACCTTGTAGGTCGAGCCGGCGCAGGTGGCGTCGATCTTGTCCAGCGTCACGGCGTTCGAGGTGTAGGCGCCGCTGACGAGGGTCGGGGCGGCGAACGACACCGCGATCGAGCTGGTCTGGCACCCGGCGACGTCCTTGACGCCAGCCTGGAGCTGCGGGGTGCCCGTCAGGTTCAGCGCGGACGCGGAGGCGAGCGAGAGGCCCGCGACGCCGAGGATGGCCAGGCCGATGGCGAGGCCCTTGCGGGACTTCTTGGACTTGATGGAAGCCATGAGTGATCTCCTGAGTCGAGGAAAGCGGCCGGGCGTCGGCGCTTCACCGATACCCCGTTCACAGACGACCGTTGGACGGTTGTCTGGGAACGTAGATCTCTTCGGCAACTTCACTCGTTCGGCCCTAGGTGGCAGCACCCGGGACGCCAGGCCAGCCGTTCTTTTCACCCCGGGCGATTCGGGTGAATACGACAAGTCAGGCTCAGGAATTGCTAAAGAGTGCCGTTTCCGAGCGGCAACCATGCGTCCAGGCGGGCGCCTCTATCGGTTCCGGGTCCCAATTCCAGGCGTCCTCCGACCAGGGACAACCTCGTGTCGAGCCGGGCCGTACCCGACGCGGCGCCCGCGGAAGCAGGGTCGTACAGCTCGCCGTCGTTCTCGATGCCCACGTGCAGGACGCCGTCGTCCGCGTCGACGACGACGCGAACCGACGCAGCCGGTCCGTGCTTGAGCGAGTTGGTGATCCCCTCCTCGACCACCCGGACCACGAGCAGCCGCTCGCTGACCGAGAGCGTGCCGGCCGCCGGGTCGTCGAGCGCCCGGATGGCGTCGCTGACCACGAGCTGGGTCGCGATGCTCGCGGGGATCCTGCCGAGCAGCGCACGCAACGCCGGCACCAGTCCCAGCTCGAGGCGGTCCGGGTAGAGCAGCCGGCTCATCTCGCGGACGTCGGTCTCGCGCGCCTCGTCGAGCTCCGCACGGATCCACTCGACCGTGCTGCGACTCTCCTCGTCCAGCGCGTCCTCGTCGTGGCGTCCGAGCAGCGACGCCAGGCGCGCGTCGACGAGCACCAGCTTCGACTGGAGCGTCCCGTGCAACCCCTCGGCGACGGCGCGGCGTACCCGGATCTCCTCTTGTTCGAGCGCCCGGACCGCGACCTCGACGTGCACGGCGTCGCGCGCGCCTGCCAGGATCCTGGTGCGCATCGCGCGGCGGGACACCATGGCCCACATGCCGATCAGGCCCGAGATCGTGCCCATGAGAAACCCGCTGAAGAGCTCCGCGTCGCGGACGGACTGGTTGGGTGCGTCGTAGATGCCCAGCAGGATCTGGGCACCGAAGCGGGCCGCAGCAGCGACGACCGCCGCGAGGACGACGGCGCCGGCCATCCACGCGAACGTGCGGGCACGGTAGGCCTGGGTCGCCGCGAGCGTGCCGACGAGTACGGCCACTCCCACGACGTTCGCCCCGATCCGGGACCACACGGGTGCGATGGTCCAGCTGGTGACGTAGACGGAGTAGACGTAGGTGGCCTGCAGTGCTGCACCGATGCCGTAGCCGAGTGCGATCCCTGCGGTGCCGCGCAGGAGGGTGGTGCGGTCCCGGTGGAGCCCGTCCCGACGAGCCGCGATCGTGGCCGCCGAGTCCGGGGACGCCGTCGTCATCGCTCACTCCTCAGCACAGCCACACCTGATCCGCCCACTCGTCCGGCTCCGACCGGCGCGTAACCACGCGGCGGGCTTGTCCGCCGACGATACTGGGGGCGATGAGTACTCCCAGCACCGAACCGATCCGCGTCGCGGTCGTCGAGGACCAGCCGTTGTTCCGCTCGATGCTCGAGCACACGCTCGCGTCGACTCTCGGTCTCGACGTCGTCGTCGCCGTGGCCACGGCGACCGAGGCAGCCCGGATGATCCGGCCCGGTCTCGTCGACGTCGTGATCCTCGACATCGACCTCCCCGACGGCAACGGCATCGCGCTCGGCGTCACGCTGCGCCGGCGCATGCCCGGCCTGGGCATCCTGCTGCTCTCCGCGCACGACGCGATGGACCTGCTCCTCGACCTGCCGCCGGACGTCGGCCAGGGCTGGTGCTACCTGTCCAAGAACTCCTCGACGAGCGAGGAGGTCCTCGTCGGCGCGGTCAGGGCCGCCGCCATCGGGGAGACGGTGCTCGACCCTGCCCTGCTCGCCCGCATGACACCCCGGGCGGGCTCGGCGGTGGCTCGCCTGACGGATCGCCAGTACGAGGTGCTGCGGCTCCTGGCAGCGGGCCTGTCGAACGCGGGCATCGGCGATCGGCTGGGCATCACCGAGAAGTCGGTACAGAACCATGTCAACGGGATGTACGCGACCCTCGGGATCGACAGCGATCCGAAGCGCAACCCTCGGGTCAGCGCCGCCCTTCGTCTGCTGGAGCAGACGGGCCCTGCGAACTAGAGCAGCGGCGGCTGGGCCATGATCGACCCATGGCCGAGCACCGCCGCACCGAGACCGCACCTCTGACCACCAGCACCGTGCGGGGCGAGGACTGGTACGCCCGTGACCTGACCGGGCAGTCCTTCTCGCACGTGGAGCTCGTCGACGTCGACATGACCGAGACGTTCGGTGACGGCGTGCTGTTCGAGCACTGCACGTTCCGCCACGTCAAGCTCAACGCCTCGGTGCACACCGAGGGCGCGTTCGTGAACTGCACGTTCTCGCGCTCGAACTTCTTCGACGTGCGGTTCGAGCGGTGCAAGCTCGTCGGCTCGACGTTCGACGGCTGCACGTTCGACATCACCACGGTCGACGGAGGCGACTGGTCGTTCGTCGCACTCGCCCGCGCGGACCTCCACTCGGCGACGTTCCGGGATGTACGGCTGCGCGAGGCCGACCTCACGGGCGTCAAGGCAGCCGGAGGGACGCTGCGCGGGTGCGACCTGTCCGGCGCCTGGTTGCAGCAGGCGGACCTCTCGGGCTGCGACCTGCGCGGGAGCCAGCTTTCCGGGATAGAGCCGTCGACCGTGAATCTCGAGCGCGCGATCATCACGTTGGAGCAGGCCGTCGTGATTGTCGAGGCGATGGGCCTGGACCTGCGCGCGGAATGAATTCTCGGTCTGGGTGAAATGCGCAATCGGGACATTCCCACCGCGGGTCGCCCGCCGCTAGCGTCGAGCAGGGCCGTCCGGCCCGTCCGACGAGGGGACAGCCATGCGCCTGCCCGCGCTGCTGCGTCGCAACCACCCGACCACCGAGCCGCCGCTGCCTGATCAGGGGCCGGCCGTCCTCGAGCTGCGCATCCACGGGATCTCCAACACCCCGCCCGCGGGAATGCTCGGTCTGACGCCCGGACAGGTCGAGCAGGTGGACGGCGACGAGCTCGGCAGCTTCTGGGCGCCCACGGAGGCCGCGTCGGCTGCCGTCGCCAGGCTCCCCTCGACGGATCACCGCCGGGTGCCTCCGAACGTGCGCCGGGAGGCCTACTCGTGGGGTGCGATGGCACGCCTCGCGAGCGTTCCCGGGCTCGGCGCCGTCAGCGGCATCGTGAACGGCGTGATCCGCGCGCTCTGGGTGGTGATCATCCCGTTCGGGTTCACGAACGTCGCCTACTGGTCGGTCGACATCGAGGAGCCTCTGGGCAGGCGCCGCGGGTCGGCGGCGGGCGCCCTGGTCCGCCTGTTCGGTCTCGGGCTCACGCTCCTCTGGGTCGCCACGGCCGCGACGATCATGCTCTGGACGCTGGCCGCGCAGTGCTACGGGCCGGTCGTCCCCGATCCCGTCCCCCACGTCCAGGTGTGCTCGGCGCTACCGACGTTCCTCGACTCGTGGGCGCGCTGGGAGGCCGGACCGCGCACCGCCGTCTTCGCGCTCGTCGCGGCGCTGGCCGTCCTGGCGCTCGGGGCCATCGGGTCGACGGGCAACGTGAAGTACGAGACGCGTCGCTCCATCACCGCCGCGTTGGGTGGCACGAACGACCTGACCGAGAAGGCGAACGTCGGCCGGTGGCCTGTCCTGGCACGGCACGGCTTCTGGTCGCACTCCAAGCGCTCCAGCGTGCTCGGGCTGAGCCACCTGACGGCGGCCTTCGCGCTCCTGACGCTCGTCCTGAGCTGGCACTATCTCTACTACTCCACCCCGAGCTGCTGGTTCGGCCCGGAGTTCGGGTCCAACGGCTGTCTGCAACCGAGCACGTGGCAGACCGGTCCGGACTCGACCCGGTGGGCGGTCCTGCTCTCGCTGTCCGGCCTGCTGCTGCTCGGGTCCGCGGTGCGCGTGGCCCTGCTCCGGATCGACCCCGCGATGCTCAAGCCGAGCGCCACGCACACCGAGCCTCCGCCGATCCGTCGGCTCCCGGACGTGATCGGGCTGCTCGTCGCCCTGGGGGTGTTCGTGGCGTGCGAGCTCGCCGTCGCCGACACCGGTGACCTGCCGGTCCGACCGAACCTGCCCGCCGACCAGCTGCCGTCGACAGGCAGCGTCCCGTTCGTCGGGCTCGACGCGGTGCCGACCGTCCTGGTCGGCATGCTCGTCCTGCTCTGCCTGTGCGCGATCGGCTTGCGTGGTCACCTGCCCGCGTTCGTCTGGGGCTCGCTCACCGCGCTCGCGGCGGCCGCGTCCGTCGTGGCCGTCTGGTGGGAGGGCACGACGACCGCGACGGTCCTCTGGGTGGTGACCGGCGCGGCCGCGCTCGCCGTCGTCGTCGCCTCGTTCGCGGCCAACCTCCGCCAGCGCGACCGCCGGTTCGAGGGGTGGCGCGGCCACGCGCCGTTCGTGTTCCTCAGCATCGCTGCCGGAGCGGCCATGGTGCTCAGCGCCGCGCTGGTCGCCGGGGTGACCGCCTGGCTCGAGCGGCCCGGCGCTCCGGAGAACGTGGCGCTCCCGTCCGAGGCGCAGGCCGCGCTCGACTCCGCCGACTCGCTGCGACGCCCGGTGCAGATCACGCTGACCGATCCCGTCCATCTGACCCCGTCCAGCGCCTACCGGGACTTCGCGATCGTGAGCGTGCTCGGCCTGCTCGCCCTGGCCCTCTTCATCCTCGTGATGCTGCTCCGCTCCGGCTACCTGCGGCGACGGCCCGTCCCCGACGTGCCCGGCGGGACGAGCACGGCGGGCCCGGCGCTCCAGCCGAACCGGCACAACGCGGCACTGGCCCATCGCGCGGAACGCGTCGTCGGCGCACTGGCCACGATCTTCTTCCTCGCGCTCGCCGCTTCGCTCCTGCTACGAGGCATGCGCGAGACGCTGGACGAGCGCGACGGCGCGGTGTGGAACGTCATGACCGACTGGGCGGGACCGGCCATCGGCCTTGCCGCGGGCCTGCTGTTCACCAGCGTCGTGCTCGCCGGGTCCAAGAAGTCCCTGACCCGCCCGTGGGGGCTCCTGTGGGACCTCATGTGCTTCCTGCCGCGCGCCGCCCACCCGTTCGCGCCACCCTGCTACGCGGAACGGGCA
Organism: Cellulomonas sp. P4_H4; assembly: GCF_056400865.1. NCBI lineage: Bacteria > Bacillati > Actinomycetota > Actinomycetes > Micrococcales > Cellulomonadaceae > Cellulomonas > Cellulomonas sp. P4_H4. The sequence continues at coordinate 332,703 of NZ_JBFUKL010000002.1, read as the reverse complement.
GTTCCGGAGCTCCGGTCCCGCATCGACAGCTGGCTCGACGGCCTCGACGTGGAGGAGGGCGACCGCCCGAACCTCCCCCGGCGCACGGTCGTCCTGTCGGCGCACAGCCTCGGCGCGGTGCTCGCGGTCGGCGCGTTGTTCTCCCGGTGGGACGCCGCGGACGGTTCGGGTCCGACGGACCCGCGCATCGGGCTCCTCACCTACGGCACCCAGCTGCGCGCGTTCTTCGGGCGGTTCTTCCCCGAGCTCTTCGGACCGGGCGTGCTGGGCACGCACGCGGCCCTCGCCGCGCGCCCCTGGGCCGACGACCCGTGGACCCTGGCGCCCACGACACCACCGCCGACAGGCCTGACGGTCGTGAGCGCCCTCACCACCCACGGCACTGGCGAGCTGCGCTGGCGGGGCCTGTGGCGGCGCACCGACTTCATCGGCTTCCCCGTCGACGACTACGTCGACTCCCCCATCGACCGCCGCGCGCAAGAGGAGGACACCACGACCTACCTGTTCTCCGTGGCGACCCACAGCGACTACCCGCGTGCACCGCAGTACCGCGAGGAGCTCGACGGCCTGATCGCGATGCTGGACCGCGCGGGCGAGTGACTCCTGCGCCCCTAGCCACGGGGCGCGGCAGCGCTGACCACGTCGGCCCGCTCGTCCGCGGCCGCCGCGACGACGTCGGCGAACTCGCGCGGGGGGCGTCCGAGCGCCTCCTCGACGCCATGGCCGAGCGACTCGTTGCGGCCGTCGAACACCTCGTCGCACAGGTCGGTGAGCATCGCGGCCATCTCGGGACCGGCGATCTCGGTCATGGCTGTGCGGAACTCCTCCGAGGACACGGGCAGGTAGGCCACGGGGTGGCCGGTGGCGGCCGAGAGGACGGTCGCCACCTCGGCGAACGTCAGCAGTCGAGGTCCGGTGACCTCGTAGAGCCGGCCGACGTGCCGGTCCTCGGTGAGTGCGGCGACCGCGACGTCGGCGATGTCGTCGACGTCGACGAAGGGCTCCCCGACGTCGCCGGCGGGCATCGCGACGACCCCCTCCTGCACCGACTCGGCGAGCATGCCCTCGGTGAAGTTCTGCGCGAACCAGCTCGCGCGCACGATCGTGTGCTCCAGGCCGGAGCCGGTGACGATCTGCTCGCACGCCTCGGCGCCGTGCTCGCCGCGGCCGGAGAGCAGGACGAGCCGCTCCACCCCGGCGTCGACAGCGGCACGGGTGAACGCCGCGATGACGTCCTGCGCGCCCGGGGCGGCGAGATCGGGGACATAGGTGACGTAGGCGCGGTCGACACCGCGCAGGGCCTCGGCCCAGGTGGTGTCGTCCTCCCAGTCGAACCTGGGCTGCGACCCGCGGGACAGGGCCCGCACGGTGTGGCCGCCCTCGAGGAGGCGGCGGGTGACGCGGCGGCCGGTCTTGCCGGTGGCGCCGATGACGAGATACGTAGGTGTGTTCATGCGATCCACCTTGCTGGCGCTCCGCAGGACGAACAATGATCCTGGATCCGTGATTCATGACCATTCGTCCGAGATCGTTGGACTGTCTGCCGCACCGGCTGCGACGATCGGTAGGTGACCGAGCCGCGGAGCGTCCCACCCCCGAACGACCACCTCGGGGAGGCGCTGCACCTGCTGCAGATCACCGGCACGCTCTACTGCCGCACCGAGCTCACCGCCCCGTGGGGCATCGACCTGCCCCCGCTCGAGAGCCTGATGATGTTCCATGTGGTGACCGCGGGGCGGTGCTGGCTGGAGGTCGAGGGCCACGCACCACGGCTGCTGCAGCCGGGCAGTCTCGCCCTCCTCCCGCACAGCACTGCCCACCGCCTGCGCAGCGACCTCGACGCCCCCAGCGAGCCCCTGTTCGACATCCCCGTGGAGCTCGTGAGCGAGCGCTACGAGATCATGCGGTACGGCGGCGGGGGCGAGCCGGCCCAGGTGACCTGCGTGGTCGTCGAGCCCGACCAGGAGAGCGCGCGGCGACTCGTCGCCCAGCTCCCTGACGTCCTGGTGGTCGACGCGTGGGACGACGGCGACGCGAGCTGGCTGCACAGCACGTTGCGGTTGATGACCCGGGAGGCCGGCGCGCTGCGGCCGGGCGGCGAGATGGTGCTCACGCGGCTCGCGGACGTCCTCGTGGTGCAGGCGGTGCGCGCGTGGCTCGAGTCCGCACCCGAGGCGCGCGTCGGCTGGCTCGCGGCGCTCCGCGACGAGCAGGTCGGCCGGGCGCTCATCGCGATCCACCGCTCCCCGGAGACGGCCTGGGGCGTCGACGCGCTCGCGCGCGAGGTCGGGATGTCCCGGTCGGCGTTCTCCGCGCGGTTCACCGACCTCGTCGGCGACTCCGTGATGCGCTACGTCGCCGACTGGCGTCTCCAGCTGGCGCGTACGCACCTGCAGACGTCGGCCGAGCCCCTGTCCGCCGTGGCCCACCGGTTCGGCTACCAGTCGGAGGCCGCGTTCTCGCGTGCGTTCACGCGCCGGTTCGGCGTCCGGCCGGGCTCCGCTCGTCGTCCACCCGCGTCCGTCGACCCTCGCCGGAGCCCGGTGCTCGGGGTGGCCGCCGTCGGCTGATCCGGCGGGCTCCAGCTCCCGGGCCCACGGACGCCGGCCCGGCGGGCACCGAGCGCTCGTGCGGCCGCGACCAGCTGTGCCACGCTGACGCCCAGGGAACCGACGAGCGGAGAACCGATGGACCCGTCGTACAGCCTGCCCGTCCGGCTCGCGTGCGAGTTCATCGGCACCGCCATCCTCATCATCATCGGGAACGGCACGGTCGCGAACGTCCACCTCAAGGGGTCCAAGGGCTACCGCGGCGGCTGGTCGCTCATCGCCATGGGCTACGGGTTCGGCGTGATGATCCCCGCGATCATGTTCGGCGGCATCAGCGGCAACCTCATCAACCCTGCCTTCACCGTCGGCCTCGCGACCTGGGGGCTCTTCCCGTGGTCAGAGGTCGCGCCGTACGTCGCCGCGCAGATGGCCGGTGCCATCGCGGGCCAGGTCGCGATCGTCGTGACGCACAAGCCGTACTACGACCAGACGACCGACGCCGAGGACATCCTCGCCACGTTCGCGACGATCAACTCCGCGCACTCCCGCCTCAACGGGTTCCTGTCCGAGCTGCTCGGCTCCGTCGTCCTGTTCTCGTGCGCGCTCGCGATCGTGAACTCCCCGCTGACCGCCAACGAGCCGGCCGTCGCACACCTCGCGCTCGGCTTCCTGGTCTGGGGTCTCGTCGCGGGCCTCGGCGGCCCCACCGGCCCGGCCCTCAACCCCGCACGAGACCTCGGCCCCCGGCTCGTGCACGCGGCGCTGCCACTCAAGAACAAGGGTTCGTCCGAGTGGTCCTACGCCTGGGTGCCGGTCGTGGCGCCGACCCTCGGCGGCATCATCGGCGTCGGCGGCTGGTACCTGCTCCTGGGCTGAGTCTGGTGCGGCGCGGTCACGTGCTCTGCAGGGGATGGAGCCTCTGCGGGTGGTCCTTGACTGCTACGACGAGCCTCGGTTCGGCCCGAACGACGAACCGCCCGCCAGCCTACGTCTGCAGGTGGCGCGCGGTTCCTTCGGAGCCCCCTATCGGATTCGAACCGATGACCCCCTGTTTACAAGACAGGTGCTCTGGCCAACTGAGCTAAGGAGGCGTGCGACGTCCAAGACTACGAGATGCGCGGGCGCGCCCCCTGACGGAGACGCGCCCGCGATCACCCGAGGTCAGGACTTGGCGGCGTTGACCGCGTCGAGCAGGGCACCGGGCTCGCGCCAGCCGGTGAACGGCTCACCGTCGATGAGAACCGTCGGCGTCGAGATCGGCAGGCCGTCGAGCGACATCTGGTTGGTCGCGGCAACGACCCAGGGCGAGAACGTGCGCCACGTGCCGTCGTTCGAGGTCGGGTCGTCGGTCGAGCCGGTCTCGTAGGTGCCGTCGACCGTGTCCGTGAACGAGTCGGCGACGTCGGAGGGGACGCCCAGGTCGGTGGCGATCTTGGCGATCTCCGCGTCGGTCCGGCCGGAGGAGCCCTCGGCGGGCTGGTCGACGTACATGGCGCTCACGAAGTCGGCGAAGTGCTCCGGCGACCGGTCGGCCACGATCGCGGCGGCGTTGGCGGCCCGCGTCGAGTAGCTGGTGCCCGACGAGTTGGAGTCGAGGAACGAGATCGGGTGGTACTCGACCGTCGTCCCGCCGTCGGCCAGCAGGGTGTCGATGTCCGCGCCGTTGATCGACTCGAACTGGCCGCAGATCGGGCACATGAAGTCGAAGTAGATCGACAGGACGACGTCGCCGTCGCCCGTGGTGCCGACCGCGTCAGCGCCCTCGCCGCTGACCGGGATGCCGCCGTTGTCGCCCGCGGGGGCGGGCGCGCTGACGTCGGCGATCGCGGGCGGGATCAGGTCAGCGGCGTCGCCGCCGTAGACGACGTCGGAGTTGGCGGCCGCGTTGGCGTTGCTGTCGGACACGATCTTGTAGCCGACGAAGCCGAGCACGAGGACGGCGACGACGAGGACGGCGATACCGACGAGGCGATTCCGCTTGGCCTTGCGTTCCTGCTCCTTGCGCATCTGTGCGGCCTTGGCGCGAGCCTCGTCGCGCCGCACCGCCTTCGTCGGACGTGGTTCGTTGGTGGGCATGGTTGCTCCTGGGTCTTCGGTGCTGCTGGTCAGGGGGAGGTCGGCGTCACGCGGTGACAGGCGGACCGCGGAGCGCGACGCTCCCGACGAGCACCCGCGGTCGCGGCACGGACGGACGCCCGTCGGCGACCAGCGACACGGGCTCGACCGGGGCCTGGGTCGCGTCGAGACGCAGGTGGGGAAACACGGACCGGAGCAACGTGCGCGCCTGGCGCGCGGTGCGGACGAGGAGCGCCGACAGGCCCACACCGCAGGCGGTGAGCAACACGTAGCCGACGAGCACGGGGAGCGCGACGCTGAGCAGCAGGACCGCACCGCGCGAGACTCCGCCGAGCCCGTAGGTGCCGTCGGGGCAGTCCGCGGCGTCCTGGAGCACGGCAAGGTTCAGGCCGAGGGACCCGAACCTGGCGCCCGGGCTCACGCAGTCGTGCAGGACGACGCGGCCCTGGGCCACGACCCCCACGGTGAACATCGCGATCGCGACGACGGCGAGCACCGGAAGGGCCGGTCGGCGGGCGTGCGCGAGCGCGAGCATCACTCGTCGTCGCGCCGTCATGCCGCACAGCGTAGGGCGTCTGCCTGTCGACGTGTTCCGGCGCGTGACCGGCAGCCGTCAGGCACGCTGGTGCCGGACGACTTCGATGTCGAACCCGAACGACTGCTTCCACTCCCGCGCCAGACGGTGGCCGGCGTACCGGACGACACCCCGCAGCCACCACTCGTCGACGTCGATGCCGCGGTGCGCGTGCTCGACGAGCAACGGCCGGAAGCGGGCGTCGAGCTCCGCGACGCGCGCCCGCAGCAGCGCCGTCTCGGGGAACGCCGCGAGGGACGGCTCCTGCAGGGCGGCCTCGAGCGTGGTCCGCGACATCACCTCGTTGGCGTACGCGAACTCGTCGTCGCGGTAGCCGTGCTCGCACTCCTCGACGAAGCTCGACCACCGCTCGAGGACCGCGTCAGGCGTGTCGTCGCGCCACAGTCCACGGCCACGCACGAAGTCGGTGAAGGCAGCGCCGAACGAGGTCACTTGGCCACCTCACGCCGGAAGAACTCGTAGCCCTCGTCGGGTCGGAACCAGGCGATGATCACGTCGCCGCGGTGCACGCCGAGCGTCCCGGTGCGGTGGTCGTACCGGACGACGTCACCGTTGCTCCGGGTGCGTTCCTCGACGTCGACGGCCCTGAACTCGTCCTGCGCCACCCATGCTCCCGTCCGTGAGGCCCCCGGTCAGGGGTTCACCCAAGGCGGTTGCGAGACCGAACGCCAGGCCGGTCCCGCATGGCGAGACGGTCGGAGCGCTTCCCGCGCACGCCGTCCGGGTCGCAGCTCTCGTGAAGAGGCCGCTGAACCACGTGGTCAGGGCATCGTCGGCTCGGGCAGGGGGGCCCACACGATCTCGGTTCCCGTGAGGATCATCGTGACGAAGATCGCCGTCACGGCGAGGAGCCCGACCGTGGCGATCGCCGCCCCCCGCCGACCGGGCGCGACGACCGCGAGCACACGCCGCGCCCCGAGCCTGGTCATCCGCGACAGCGGCCCCCACCAGACGATGCAGACCCCGACCATGAGGATGGCCGCGACGAGCAGCGTCGCGGTGACACCCCGCGGCGAGTAGCCGGACGGTGACCCGGAGATGGTCCAGCGGCCCTCGCCGATCAGCCACCAGGCGATGCCGAGCAGGATGACGACGACGCTGCTGGCGACGAGGAGCGACGGGATCAGCCCGAGGAGCGACCGCACGAGGTGCCACGGCCCGGTCGCGACCGCACGCGCATGGTCGGAGCGACGCACGCCGGCCCGTTCGCGGTGCGAGTACATCGACTCGACCGTCGACCCGATCGTCCGGATCACGATGACGACCACCAGGAACGCGATGAGCGTGATGCCCGGGTAGATCGCCCCGGCCGCCCCGGTCAGCGCGGCGAACGCCAGGAGCGTCCCCCAGCGGCGCCTGGCCGGTGGACGCACGTACCCGGATCCCTCGGGACCGTCGCCCTCGGACGCGTCGAGGTCCTCCTCGATCCAGTCGACGCCGTCCTCGTCGAGCTCCTCGTCGTCGAGACCCTCGTCGTCGGACGCCCCGGCAGCGGCCGGCACGACGGCCGGGTCGAACGGGCGCGTCAGGCCGTCGTGCTCGGGAGGTGCCGTGGAGACGACGGATCCCGCGGGCGCGCCGTTCGACGTACCTGCCGCGGCACCCGCCACGACGACCGTCGGCGCTCCGGCGGCCAGCACGGCGGTCCCGACCACGTCCTGCGGCCCGAGAACGGTGGTCTCGGAGTCGGCATCGCCGTCCGTGTCCTCCGCCAGCGGCTCACCCTCGGCTACCACGACCGTCAGAGCGGCGACCACGTCCGCCGGGTCGAGCCGCTCGCCCGGGACCGGAGCCAGTGCGCGGCGCAGCGCTCCCGAGGTCAGGGGGCCGACGCCGTCGAGGTCCACCTCTCCGGATCGTGCACGGGCGAGCACCGCCTCGAGCGGACGGGTCCCGAACGGGGGACGCCCGGTGACAGCGAAGGCGAGCACCGCCGCCCAGCCCCAGAAGTCGGACGCCGCCGAGGGCTCGTCGCCGTCGAGCAGCTCGGGTGCGAGGTAGCCCGGGGTGCCGATGACCAGCCCGGTTGACGTCATGCGGGACTCGTCGGCCGCCTGGGCGATCCCGAAGTCGATGAGCACGGGGCCGTCGTCGGTGACCAGGACGTTGGACGGTTTGAGGTCCCGGTGGATCACGCCCGCGCCGTGCACGGCCTCGAGGGCGTCACGCAGGCCTTCGGCGAGGTCCAGCAGCTCGTCCGCGTCGAGCGGTCCGCGCTCGCGCACGTGCTCCTCGAGGTTGTCGCCCTGGACGAGCTCGGTGACCAGGAAGGCCTCGGTCGAGTCGGCCTCGGCGTCGAGGATCGCGGCGACGCCGGGGTGCCGGAGCTTCTGCAGCGCGGCCACCTCGCGGCGCAGGCGCGCCCGCGCCGCCGCGTCGGTGCCGATCTGCGTGTGCAGCAGCTTCAGCGCGACCGCGTCGCCACCACCGTCGACCGCCCGGTAGACCGTCCCCATGCCACCTTGACCGAGCGGTGCGACGACGGTGTATCCGCCGATCTCCGACCCCGGTGTCAGTCCGATCCGCTCCATCCGTGCACCGTACGGCGAGCAAGACCCGTGGGCATTGCGGCGCGCAGCGCTGACCTGCCCGATAGGGTCGATCGACATCCCGAGGAGTTGATCAGGTGCCTTCCGACGTGCCCGGCTACGACTTCGTCGTGGTCGCGAACCGGCTCCCGGTCGACGTGACGCTCGGCGAGGACGGCCAACCGACGTGGACGCGGTCCCCGGGCGGACTCGTGACGGCGCTCGCGCCGGTGATGGCCAGCACGGCCGGCGCCTGGGTGGGCTGGGGCGGGGCACCGGGCCTCGAGCTGGACCCGTTCGACGTCGACGGCACCGAGCTCATCCCGGTGACGCTCTCGGAGGACGACCTGGAGAAGTTCTACGAGGGCTTCTCCAACGACTCGCTCTGGCCGCTCTACCACGACGTCATCGCTCCACCCGCGTTCCACAGGCCGTGGTGGGACTCCTACCAGCGGGTCAACCGCCGGTTCGCGCAGGCCGCCGCCGACCAGGCGGCGCACGGCGCGACGGTCTGGGTGCACGACTACCAGCTCCAGCTCGTGCCGCGCATGCTGCGCGAGCTGCGCCCCGACCTGCGGATCGGCTACTTCCACCACATCCCGTTCCCCCCGCTCGAGATCTTCGCCCAGCTCCCCTGGCGCAAGCAGGTCGTCGAGGGTCTGCTCGGCGCCGACCTCGTCGGCTTCCAGCGCAACGGCGACGCCGCCAACTTCGTGCGCGTGGTCCGCCGGTTCACCGACCTGACGACGCGCGGCCAGGTCATCACGCTCACCGACGGCGACGGCCGCGTCGACCGGCACGTGCGCGCGGCCGCGTTCCCGATCTCGATCGACTCGCACGCCTTCGACGACCTCGCACGGACCGACGAGGTCCGCGAGCGCGCGAAGCAGATCCGGCGTGAGCTGGGTGACCCGGAGTTCCTGCTCCTGGGCGTCGACCGGCTCGACTACACCAAGGGCATCCGGCACCGGATCAAGGCCTACGGCGAGCTCCTGCAGGAGGAGCGCCTGTCGCCGCAGAGCACGACGCTCGTGCAGGTGGCCAGCCCGAGCCGGGAGAACGTGGGCGCCTACCAGCAGCTGCGCGACGACGTGGAGCTGCTGGTCGGACGCATCAACGGTGACTACGGGCAGGTCGGCCACGCACCCGTCCAGTACCTGCACCAGTCGTTCCCGATGGAGGAGATGGCCGCGCTGTACCTGGCCGCCGACGTCATGCTGGTCACGGCTCTGCGCGACGGCATGAACCTCGTCGCCAAGGAGTACGTGGCCGCGCGGTCCGACGACCGCGGCGCCCTGGTGCTCTCGGAGTTCACGGGAGCGGCCGACGAGCTGAGCGGTGCCGTGCTGGTCAACCCGCACGACATCGACGGCATGAAGGACGCCATCTGGTACGCGGTGCACATGGACGTGCGCGACTCGCGCAAGCGGATGCGCAGCCTGCGCCGCCGTGTGCTGGGCCACGACGTCGTGGCGTGGTCGCAGGACTTCCTGGCCGCCCTGAACGCCGTTCCCATCGGAGGACCCTCATGACGGGAGTGACGCTCGACGAGGGCCTCGCTGCCCTGGCCGCCGACGTCGGGCGTCGCCCCGTGCTCGTCGCGCTCGACTTCGACGGCACGCTCGCCCCGCTGCAGGACGACCCGTCGGCGTCCCGGATCCTGCCCGCCGGCGTCGAGGTCCTGGCCCGGCTCGCCGCGACGGACGGGGTGTGGCTCGCGCTCGTCTCCGGCCGGTCCATGAACGACCTGCACACGCTCGCGGAGGTTCCCGCGGGCACGCTCCTGATCGGCAGCCACGGCGCCGAGCGGGCGCGCGTCACGACGTTCGGGCTCGACCGCGACGTCGTGCAGCTCTCCGACGAGCAGGCGGATCGTCTCGCGACGCTCGGGGCGCGCGCTCTGCGGATCGCGCGTGGTCGCGACGGCGTCTGGGTCGAGACCAAGCCGACCGCCGTCGTCGTGCACACCAGGCTCGCCGAGCACGACGTCGCCCGGCCGGCCGAGGACGAGGCGATCCTTCTCGGCGGCGAGCTCGGTTCCGGCGTGCTGCACGGCAAGGACGTCGTCGAGATCTCGGTGCTGCGCGCGAGCAAGGGCGAGGCTCTTGTCGCGCTGCGCGACGAGCTCGGCACCGCCTGCGTCCTCTACGCGGGCGACGACGTGACGGACGAGCACGCGTTCGAGGCTCTGAGCGCCGACGACGTGACGATCAAGGTCGGCGACGGCGAGACGGTGGCGCGCTTCCGGGTCGACTCCGCCGAGGCTCTCGTCGCCGCGCTCGTCCGGTTCACCGACGCCCTCTGAGGCGGGGGCGTCTTCCGGAGCCCGCCGCGCCCCGACCACTGGCCGCTGACAGGACCGAGGCGTACCGTCCGCCCCATGGCCGGCCACATGCGCGAGGTCGAGCTCATCGACGAGAGTGTCGAGGTCGACGAGCGGGTCACCCCAGCGCGCGACGGAGATCCGGACGACGCTCGGTACGGCGGTGCGCGGCGCTCCGGGAATCCGTGGGTCCGTCGGCACGCGGTGTGGCTCGGGGCGACTGCCGCGGTCGTCGCCGCCGGCCTCCTCACGACCCAGGCGGTGTTCGACGCACGCGAGCGGAGCAGGGTCGCCGCACTGGCGCAGATCCCGGGAGTCGTGCCCCCCGCGGGTCCCGACATCGGGGTGATCTGGCGCGCTCCCCCCGAGCTCGCCACGGTCATGCAGGGCGGTGCGATGGTCGACGGGCTGATGGTCGGCGGCGCCGCCGACGAGCGCGGCGACGTCCGGATCGTCGCGCTGGACCCGGACACGGGCGAGACCCGATGGACGACACCGGTCGCCCTGCCGGTGACCAACCCTCAGGTGGACGGCCAGGTGCCCGGCACGTGGGTCGGCTGCGTCGGGATTCCGCACGACGGACAGCCGCTCGCGGCCTGCATGTCCCAGCAGTACGGCGAGAACATCGTCGGTCTGCCCGACTCGACCATCTGGGTGCTCGACCCGACGGACGGCCACGTGCTGTCCACCCGGTCCGTCCCCGGGACCTCGGGGGTCACGGTCACGGAGAACGCGATCGTCCTCGCGACCCGGGTCGACGACGACGGCGGTCCGGCCCGCGCCGACGCGAGCGCGGTCCGGTGGAGGGTGACGGCGGCGGACGCACTGTCGGACGCCCCGCTCTGGGACTACACGACGCCGAGCGTCGACGTGCTCGGCCGCGAGGACGGGCCCGCTGCTGCGAACGCCTCCGGCGGCGCCACGATGCAGACGTTCGAGGACCAGGTCGTGCTGGCCGTCGACAACCACGCCTGGATCCTCGACGAGGACGGTGAGCTCGTGCGCTCGCTCCCCCTCGAGCCCGGGTCGTGGGTCCAGGGTGCGCGCGCCGGGGCGTACGTGAAGAGCTCGTACTCCTCCGACACCCGGTCCTCCGCCACGCTGTTGCTCGCGAGCGGTCGCGAGGTGCCCATGAACCAGTCCGCCGCGTGGCTTCCCGTGGACGACGGCTCCGCGCCCGACACCGTGCTGACGATCGGCGCCGGTCCGGACGGGATCCTGGGTGTCAGCGGGCGCGACTCCACGACCGGCGAGGTCCTGTGGCACCGTCCCGACGCGGTCACGACGGCCCTGCTGCTCGACGGCGTGGTGTACGTCGCGGCGTTCAGCGAGATCAGCGCGCTGGACGCCCGCACGGGCGAGGAGCGCTGGACGGCCAAGCTCGACAACCAGCCCCAGCAGCTCTCGACCGACGGGCGGTACCTGCTGGTGCCGGGCACGGGCATCTCCCTGGAGGCTCTCTCGCTCGCCGACGGGCACCGGGAGTGGGCCGTGGACCTCAAGGACGCCGTGACCGGAGGCGAGCCGACACAGATCGCCCAGGGGTTCCAGTCGAGCGGCCGGGACCCGAGGCTGTTCGTGTGGATGGCCGACGGCGCGGTCGCCGTCCTGGGATGACAGCCGCGCGATGAGCGACAGCGCGCGGACCGGCGGTCACCGGCAGATCCTCGCGATCGACGAGGGCGACGACGGCGAGCCGTCGGACGCGGTCGCCGTCCCGCGGGCGTGGATCCGCCGGCGCGCACCCGTGCTGGTCGTCGCCGCCGTGCTCGCGGTCACCGCGCTGCTCGGCGCCCAGGCGCTCTTCGACGCACGCGAGCGTGACCGCCTCGCCTACCTGGCAGACATCCCCGGAGTGCTGCAGCCGGTGCCGAACGACGTGGCGGCCCTGTGGCGGTGGTCGCCCGCCGAGACCTCCTCGCTCGTCGCCGACGACACCGCGGAGCGTTGGACGATCGGCACCCACTACCAGCGGAGGGACGTCGACCTGCGCGGGATCGACCCGGACACCGGCGCAGTCCGGTGGACCGCCCCGTTCCCCGTCGACGACGCCCTGCCCGCCGACGCGCGTGACACGTTCCCGACGGTCTGGGTGCGGTGTGTGTCGGCGTCGACCACCCCGCGCCCGCGAGCCGTCTGCGGAGCGGACCTCGGCGGCGTCGGCCGGCCCGCCGGGACGCCGCTGCTCGTGCTCGACCCCACCGACGGCACGGTGCTCGAGCGTCAGGTCCTCGACGTGGGGACGCTCTGGGCTGTGAGCGCCGGGAGGCTCGTCGTGGCCCGGCCGATCGCGGACGACGAGACGCACCTGCACTGGGACCTCCGCGCCACCGACCCGAGCACGGGCGACCTGGTGTGGCACGACCGCACGCCGCCGGTACGGGCCACCGGCACGGTGCGCACGGGTGACACCCCGATCGACTCGGAGGCAACGCTGACGAGCGACACCGACCGCGTCCTGCTGAGCGCGAACGGCCAGGCGTGGCTCTGGTCTTCCGACGGCGAGTCCCGGCCCGGGGCGATCTTCGGGGCTGCCGGGACGACCCAGCTCGGGCGCTCGCAGACCCTGGTGTGGTCCCCGTCCCAGATCGTCTCCGCCCTTGCCGGTCTTCTCATCACCGAGGGCGGTGACCAGGTGGCGGTCGACGGGGTGCGGGCGGACCTCGCGGTCGACGACGGCAGTGCGCGTGGTGTCGTCCTGCTCCGCACCGGGCCGGCCGGGACCACGCTGGTCGCGCACGACGCGGGCTCGGGCGACGAGCTGTGGCGCGCGACCGTGAGCCCGGGCGACGTCCTGGTGCTGGACGGGGCCGTCGTGACCGCGGGCGCGTCGTCGGTCGTCGCCCGAGACGCCCGCACGGGGGACGAACGCTGGACCGCGCGCCTCGACGCCGTGCCGTCCTACGTGGGTGCGGACCCGCTGCACGTGGTGGTCCTGACCGACGATCTTCGGCTGCGCGCGCTGGACCTGGCCGACGGACGGACGGCCATGTCGGCGTCCGTCGGGACGCTCGTCGGCGACGAGGTGGGCCAGCTCGACAACGCCCACGAGAATGCCGGCCGGCTGCTGCTCACGTTCCGCGACGGTTCGGTCGTAGCACTCGGGTGAACCGAGCTCCGGGGTCACCCGAGCGCGTGACCAACGTCACGATCCGGTAGGAGGTTCCGGTCCGGTGTGGCAAGATGACCGCGGGCCGCCGATGCAAACCCTGCGTTCGGCCCGTGTCATCGAAGACACCTTTGACACTCTTCACAACGGATCGTCCGGCACGTACCTGCCGGTGGAGGGATTGATCAGCCATGGCAACGGTCACATTCGACAAGGCCACCCGGATCTACCCGGGCACAGAGCGCCCCGCAGTCGACGCGCTCGACCTGCACATCGAGGACGGCGAGTTCCTCGTCCTCGTCGGCCCCTCGGGCTGTGGAAAGTCCACCTCGCTCCGCATGCTCGCGGGCCTCGAGGACGTCAACGCCGGCCGCATCCTCATCGGCGACCGCGACGTCACGGACGTCCAGCCCAAGGACCGCGACATCGCGATGGTCTTCCAGAACTACGCGCTGTACCCGCACATGACGGTGGCCGACAACATGGGCTTCGCGCTCAAGATCGCCGGCACCCCGAAGGCGGAGATCCGCCAGCGCGTCGAGGAGGCTGCCAAGATCCTCGACCTCTCGCAGTACCTCGACCGCAAGCCGAAGGCCCTCTCCGGTGGCCAGCGTCAGCGCGTCGCCATGGGCCGCGCGATCGTGCGTTCGCCCCAGGTGTTCCTCATGGACGAGCCGCTGTCGAACCTCGACGCCAAGCTCCGCGTCCAGACCCGCACGCAGATCGCGTCGCTGCAGCGTCGTCTCGGTGTCACCACCGTCTACGTCACGCACGACCAGACCGAGGCCCTGACCATGGGCGACCGCATCGCGGTGCTCAAGGACGGTCTCCTGCAGCAGGTCGGCACGCCGCGCGACATGTACGACACCCCGAACAACGTGTTCGTCGCCGGCTTCATCGGCTCCCCGGCCATGAACATCGGCACGTTCCCGGTGCTCGACGGCAACGCGAACCTCGGCCGTGCCCGTGTCGCCGTCCCGCGCGACGCCATCGGCCAGTTCACCGAGGACGACAAGAACCACGTCACGGTCGGCTTCCGTCCCGAGTCCGTCGACGTCGTCCCGCCCAGCACGGCCGACGGCATCCCGGTCGTCGTGAACATCGTCGAGGAGCTCGGCTCCGACGCGTTCGTCTACGGCTCGCTGACGAACGAGTTCGGCCACGCCGCCGACGTGCACTCCGGTGCGGGCGACGCGCAGGTCATCGTGCGGGTCGACCCGCGCCAGGTGCCCGCCAAGGGCGAGACGATCTACATCAAGGTCCGCGAGGGCGAGACGCACCTCTTCCACGCGGGCTCGGGCGACCGCATTACCGTCTGAACTTCCTGATCGCAGAGGGGCGGTCCTGGCACCTGCCAGGGCCGCCCCTTCGCCGTTGGCGCACGGCCGAGGAATGGCTGGGAGAATGTCTCTCATGAACGCGCTCCAGATCACCGCGGCCTCGCCGGACCCGGCGCTGCTGGACCTTCCCTGGGACATCCCGTTGGAGGACTGGCCGGAAGAGACCCTCGCGGCCCTGCCCCGCGGCATCTCGCGCCACATCGTGCGGTTCGTCAAGATGTCGGGGCGCGTCATCGCGGTCAAGGAGATCGGCGAGACGGTCGCGTACCGCGAGTACGAGCTGCTGCGGCAGCTGCGGCGCCTCGACGTCCCCGGTGTCGAGCCGGTCGGCGTCATCACGGGCCGGTCCGACGCGAACGGGGAGCGCCTCGAGGCGGTGCTCATCACCCAGCACCTGTCGTTCTCGCTGCCGTACCGCGCGCTGTTCAGCCAGGTCCTGCAGCCCGACACCGCCACGCGGTTGATCGACGCCCTGGCCGTGCTGCTCGTCCGGCTGCACCTCGTCGGCTTCTACTGGGGCGACGTGTCGCTGTCCAACACGCTCTTCCGACGAGACGCGGAGACGTTCGCCGCGTACCTCGTGGACGCCGAGACGGGCGACCTGCACGACAGGCTCACCGACGGCCAGCGCGGCTACGACCTCGAGATCGCGCGCGTGAACATCATCGGCGAGCTCATGGACCTGCAGGCCGGTGAGTTCCTCGAGGAGGACGTCGACGCGGTGGCCATCGGTGACGCCCTGGCCGAGCGGTACGCCGAGCTGTGGCGTGCCCTGACAGAGCCCGAGACCTTCGGCTACGGCGACCGGTGGCGGGTCCAGGCCCGCATCGACCGGCTCAACGACCTCGGGTTCGACGTGGGCGAGCTCGACATCACGACCGACGTCGACGGCACGCGCGTGGTCATCCAGCCGAAGGTCGTCGACGCCGGGCACCACTCCCGCCGCCTCATGCGTCTCACCGGCCTGGACGTCCAGGAGAACCAGGCGCGACGCATGCTCAACGACCTCGACGAGTACCGCGCTGCGACCGACCGGCAGCGGGAGGACGAGTCCTTCGTCGCGCACGACTGGCTCACCGAGATCTTCGAGCCTGCCGTCCGGGCGGTCCCGCGCGACCTGCGCGGCAAGCTCGAGCCCGCGCAGATCTACCACGAGCTGCTCGACCACCGCTGGTTCCTGTCCGAGCAGGCCGGCCACGACGTGTCGATGAAGAAGGCCGTCAAGAGCTACCTCAAGGACATCCTGCCGAACCGGCCCGACGAGCAGTCGATCCTCGGCGTGCAGGCGGGAGAGATCCCCGAGACCGGCGCGATCCCCGAGGTCGACGACCCGGACGACATCCTGCTCGGCTGAGCGCCCGGAGACGTCAGACCGCGCGCTGGCGTGCAACCTCGTAGAGCGCGATGCCCGCGGCGACGCCGGCGTTGAGCGACTCGACCGACGACGTGATCGGGATCGACGCGATGGCGTCGCACTGCTCGCGCACCAGCCGCGACAGGCCCTTGCCCTCGGAGCCGACGACGAGCACGAGCGGGTCGGTCGCGTAGGGCAGCTCGGTGATCGTGGTGTCGCCGCCGCCGTCGAGGCCGACGACGAACACGCCCGCCTGCTTGAGGCCCTGCAAGGTGCGCACCAGGTTGGTGACGCGGGCGACGGGCACGCGGGCGGCCGCACCTGCGGAGACCTTCCAGGCGGACGCCGTGACGCCGGCGGCACGCCGCTCGGGCACCAGGACGCCGTGCGCACCGAACGCGCCGGCGCTGCGCAGGACCGCACCGAGGTTGCGGGGGTCGGTCACGCCGTCGAGCGCCACGATCAGCGCCGCACGGTCCGACTCCGCGGCCGCGTCGAGCAGGTCGTCGTCGTCCGCGTACTCGTACGGCGGGACCTGGATGGCGACGCCCTGGTGCACCGACCCGTCGGTGAGCCGGTCCAGCTCGCTGCGGCTGACCTCGAGCAGCGGGTAGTTCGAGTTGCCCGCCGCCGCGATGATCTCGCGCGTGCGGTCGTCCGCCTCGAGCCGCGACGCGATGTACACCGTCGACACCGGGATGCCCGCACGGAGCGCCTCGACCACGCTGTTGCGGCCGGACACGATCTCGTGGGTCGAGCTCTTGCGGCCACCCTTGGAGCCGGCAGCGCTGCGGGACGCGCCCGCGGACTGCCTGCCGGACGTCCCGCGAGTACCTGCGACGGCGCGGCGCTCGGCTGCGACCTTCGCCTTGTGCGCGGGGTGGTACTCGCGGTCCTCGGCCTTGGGCGTCGGGCCGCGACCCTCGAGCGAGCGACGGTTCTTGCCGCCGGTGCCCGCGGACGCGACCTTCTTGGACCCTGCCTTGCGGGTGGCCCCGCGGCGGGAGGAGTTGCCAGCCATATGTTCTTTCCCTTGTTCCTGTGCTTGTTTGTCGGGCTGTTCCTACGCTCCGTTGCGGGCGTGTGCCGCTCCGCGACCCACACCCTCCACTGCGCTCCGGATCAGCCCTCCGATCGCGCCGCCAGAGTCCAGCGCGCTCCGCTGGACGAGTCCTCGACCACGACGCCGGCCGCCGCGAGGCGGTCCCGGATCGCGTCGGACGTGGTGAAGTCGCGCGCGGCGCGGGCCTGCGCACGGGCCTCGAGCTCCGAGGCGACGACCGACTCGAGCGCGCGGACGTAGCGTTCGTCGCCCGTCGTCGCTCGCCAGTGCTCGCCCGCGGGGTCGAGCCCGAGGACGTCGAGCATCGCGCGCAGCACGACCATCGAGTCGCGGGCCTCGGCGGCGTCGCCCCGCGCGAGCGCCGAGTTCCCGGTGCGCAGGTGCTCGTGCACGACCGCGAGCGCGGCGGGCACGTTGAGGTCGTCGTCCATCGCCGCGACGAAGTCGTCGGGCAGCTCGACCGTGGCGACCTCGCGGTCGTCGGCGGCGCCGACCTTCTCGACGGCCCGCTCGACGAATCCCGCGAGCCGGTCCCAGGTGGCCTCGGCCTCGCGCAGCGTGTCGTCGGACCACTCGAGCATCGACCGGTACTGCACCGCGGTCATCGCGTACCGCAGGACGGACGGGCGCTCCTTGGCCAGCACCGCCGTGACCAGCAGGCCGTTGCCGAGCGACTTGCTCATCTTGGCGCCGCCCTGCGTGACCCAGCCGTTGTGCAGCCAGTACTGCGCGAACCCGTACCCGGCGGCGCGCGACTGTGCCTGCTCGTTCTCGTGGTGCGGGAACCGCAGGTCGAGGCCGCCCCCGTGGATGTCGAACGTCTCGCCGAGGTACCGCTGCGCCATCGCCGAGCACTCCAGGTGCCAGCCCGGCCTCCCGCGCCCGAACGGGGTGTCCCAGCTCGCCGTCTCGGGCTCCCCCGGCTTGGCGGCCTTCCAGAGCGCGAAGTCGCGCGGGTCCCGCTTCGCGTCGTCGTCGACCGTGCCGTCGGGTGCCGGGATCATGTCCTCGACCCGCTGGTTGGTGAGCGCGCCGTACTCGTCGTAGCTGCGGACGTCGAACCACACGTCGCCCGGGCTCGTCGTGTAGGCGTGGCCCTTCTCGACCAGCCGCGTCATGAGCTCGATCATCGCGGGCACGTGGCCCGTTGCCCGCGGCTCGTAGCTGGGCGGCAGCACGCCGAGCGCGTCGTACGCCTCGGAGAACGCGCGCTCGTTGAGCATCGCCCACGCCCACCACGGCTCGCCCGCGTCGGCGGCCTTGGCCAGGATCTTGTCGTCGATGTCCGTGACGTTGCGGATCAGCGTGACCTTGCTGCCCGACCGGCGCAGCCAGCGCACCAGCACGTCGAACGCGACGCCCGACCGCAGGTGCCCGATGTGCGGCGGTGACTGCACCGTGGCGCCGCACAGGTACACGCCGACCTCGCCGGGAACGAGCGGCACGAAGTCACGTACCGTCCGGGTCGCGGAGTCGAAGAGGCGCAGGGTCACCCGGCAAGGCTACCGGCGCAGCACGCCACCCGGCGCCGGGACGCCGGGACGCCGTCGCCCGCCGGTGCGGGTGCCGGGTCAGCCGAAGTTGTGGGACTCACCGCGGTACGTCGGGACCGTCGCCTCGATCGTGGTGCCGCGGACCAGGTGCACCGAGTCGAAGCGCTCCATGACCTCGCCCGCCTTGGCGTGCCGGAACCAGACGCGGTCGCCGACGCGCAGGTCGGCGCCACCCGACAGGCGCAGCGGCGTCTGCACCTCGCCGGCGCCCTCACGGTTGGTCAGGGACAGCCCACCGGGCCAGGCCGGACGCGGCTGACGTGACTTCGTCGCCGGTCCGGAGGCGATGTAGCCGCCGCCGAACACGGTCGCGAAGCCCGCTGCGGGGATCCGCACCACGTCGAGCCCGAAGAACGCGGCAGGCCGGGGCGTGAACGAGCGGTAGTCGTCGAACAGCGTGGGCACGAACAGGCCCGAGCCGGCCGTGACCTCCGAGACGGTGGGGTCGGCGGCGCTCGACGCCACGGAGCCGGAGCCGCCGGAGTTCACGATCGAGAGGGGATGACCGACCGCGTCCTGCACGGCCGCGACGACGGCGGCGCGGCGCGTCGCCAGGTCGGCGATCGACAGGCGCTTGACCGCCCGGATCGCACTGCTGGAGTCGGGCAGGCCTGCCACCTGGGCCTCGTAGAACATGACGCCGACGACGTCGACACCCGGCCTGGCGGCGATCGCGGCGGCCAGCGCGCCGGCGTCGGCCGCCGAGTGCACGGGCGAGCGGCGCACGCCGAGGTGGGCGGCGAGCGGACCGAGCCGGAACTTGAGCGAGGCGTCGACGTCCAGGCACAGGCGGATCGTGAGGCCGCGGCCCTCGGCTGCGCGGGCGGCCAGGTCGACCTGAGCGAGGTCGTCGACCATGAGCGTGACGGCGGCGGCCGCCGCGGGGTCGGCCGCGAGCTTCTCCAGCGCGCCGGTGTCGACCGTCGGGTAGCCCATCAGGACGTCGTCGACACCCTGCGCGACCAGCCAGAGCGCCTCCCGCAGCGAGTACGCCATGACGCCGTGGAACCCGTCGCGGGCCAGCACGCGCTGCAGGACCGCCCGCACGCGCACCGACTTGCTGGCGACGCGGATCGGGGTGCCCGACGCGCGCCTGACCAGGTCGGTCGCGTTCGCGTCGACGGCGTCGAGGTCCACCACCGCCAGGGGGGCGGGAAGGCCTTGGGTCGCCTGGTCCAGTCGCGCACCGATCGTCGTGGTCATGCACCGGCTCCTGCCGAGAGAGGGGACTTCGCGTGCTTGACGACGCCGAACCGGCCCGCCAGCACAGCGACCGCGAGAACGAGGACGACGGGGACGAGGAAGCCCCAGCGCAGGCTGGACGCCGTGCCGATGAACCCGACGAACACGCCACCGAGGACCGCGCCGAGGTAGTTGAACCCGTTGAGCCGCGCGATGACTGCGTCGGCGTGCCCGGGGGCGAGCAGACCCGCCGACGAGAAGCACAGCGGCGCGATCAGGCCGAGGCCGGCCCCCGCGACCGCGAATCCGAGGACCGCCTGCCCAGGACCCGCCGCGGTGAGGACGAGAACGAGACCCGCCGCACCGACGAGCGACGCCACCCGCACCACCCGGACGCGGCCCCAGCGGCGGACGCACGGGTCGCCCGCGAGCCGGGAGACCAGCGTCATCGCGAGGTAGGCCGCGTAGCCGAGCTTGGTCAGCGTGCCGGACTCGCCCAGGACCTCGTGCATGAAGATCGGGCTCCAGGTCGAGATCGCCTGGTCGTTGACGTAGTACGCGACGATGCCGAGCCCGAGGATCAGGAGCGGGCCCCAGGGGATGACCGGCTTCCCGGGCGCCTCGTCCTCCACCGCGAGCGTCGTGGCGTCGAGCGAGACGGGAACGATCGTGTCCGCCGCGGGCTCACGCCAGGCCGAGCGGCGCACGGTGAACGACGCCGCGAGCGCCACGATCGTCCCGACGAGGAGCGTCCACCCCACCGGCTCGACGGGCACGCGGTCGGTGGCGACGGCGACCATGACGGTGCCGAGGATGCCTCCAGCGGACCAGGAGGCGTAGAACCCGGTCAGCAGCGACCGCCCGTAGACGCGCTGGATCGACACGGCCTGCATGTTGGTGCCCGAGTCGACCATGCCGACGCCGACGCCGAACACGGCGAACCCGAGGGCGAGGACGGGGAAGGACGGGGAGACGGCGACGATGGCCACCGCCGTCGCGACGACCACCAGGCCGCGCAGCAGGACGACCCTGCTGCCGCCGACGGTGCGGGCGATGCGGTCCGCGAGGACCGTGCCGGCCCCGGCCATGATGCACACGCCGAGGATGACGAGCGTGATGGTGCCGTCGTCGATGCCGTAGCGCTGCTTGAAGACGTCGAGGCTCGTCAGGATCATCGCGAAGACGAACCCTTGTGCTGCGAAGCCGAGGGAGACGGCTACGCGCGCCCGACGTGCGGGCGTAGACGGGAGAGCGTCGTTCACGCGGGCAGAGCCTCGTCCCCGTCGGTCAGCACGTCGTCGAGCGCGCCGGACGGGCTGGGGACGGTCATCTGGTGCAGGAACGTGCCGAAGCCGCGCACGCCGTCGCGTGCCCGCTGCTCGTCACCGTCGACGAGCCAGGCCAGGGAGTAGCCGTCGACGACGGCGACGACCGTGCGAGCGAGGACCTCGAGCGGGATCGTGAACGACACGCCCGCGGCGACCTCGATGCCGCGCAGGACCTGCTCGGCGGCGGCCCACTGGCCGCGGTACTGCTCGATGGCCACCTGGTTGAGCTCCGGGTGTCGCAGCGAGGACGTCGTGAGCTCGTAGCTGAGCAGCTGCGCTCCCCGGGAGTCCCTGATGCCGTCCCAGAGCGCGTCGATCGTGCCGTCGATGACCTGCTCGACGCTCGCGCCGGCCGGCAGCTCGCCGAG
Source organism: Cellulomonas sp. P4_H4 (assembly GCF_056400865.1). NCBI lineage: Bacteria > Bacillati > Actinomycetota > Actinomycetes > Micrococcales > Cellulomonadaceae > Cellulomonas > Cellulomonas sp. P4_H4. The sequence continues at coordinate 311,335 of NZ_JBFUKL010000002.1, read as the reverse complement.
GCTGCGCTCGAGGTTGGCCGCCGTGATGGCGTGCGCCATCGCACGCAGCAGCTCGTCCTTGTCCTGGAAGCAGTAATGGACGACGCCCAGCGAGACGCCGGCCTCGGCCGCGACCGCACGCACGGTGGCGGCGTCGATGCCGTCGCGGCTCGCGACGGCGAGCGCCGCCTCGATCAGCTGCTCGCGTCTTTCAGCGACTGGCAAGCGATTCACGAAGGTCCCCTCCCTCGATGGGCGGCCCCACCGGCCGGTCGGTACCGGGATGCGTGAGGTCAACCCTTCCCCAGTGCACAGTTCAATGTCCTTCGTGACGATAGTCAAGGACCAGACGCACTTGACTTGGACAGATGACCAGTAAGAGTCTGTATTCCATGGGAGACCCGTCCGCCTCCGCGCCGTGGCGCAACTGGTCGCGCACAGCCGCCGCCACGCCGCAGCGAGTGGCGTATCCCGCTGACCAGGACGAACTCTCCGAAATCGTACGAACCGGGGCGAGCGACGGGCTCCAGGTCCGTGCCGTGGGCGCTGGACACTCATTCACCCCCGTGGCAGCGTCCGAGGGCGTCCACCTGCACCTCGATCGGCTGAACGCGTTCGAGCGTGTCGCCCCCCAGTCGGACGGCACGACGCACGTGACGGTCGGTGCGGGCATCCGGCTCGGCGCGCTGAACGCCCAGCTGGCGGACCTTGGGCTCGGCATGCGGAACCTCGGGGACATCGACAAGCAGTCGATCGCCGGTGCCATCTCGACCGGCACGCACGGCACCGGCGCGCGCCTCGGGGGGCTCGCCACGCAGGTCGTGGGCGCCCAGATCGTGACCGCCAAGGGCGACGTCGTCGAGACCTGCCCCGAGACCAACCCGGAGCTGTTCGAGCTGGCCCGCCTCGGCCTGGGCACGGTCGGCGTGCTGTCCGCCGTGACCCTCGAGGTCGTGCCGGCGTTCCGGCTCGAGGCCGTCGAGGAGCCCTGGGACCTCGACCGCGTGCTCGAAGGGCTCGACGGGCCTGACGGTCTGGTCGAGGGCAACGACCACTTCGAGTTCTACTGGTTCCCGCACACGCGCCGCGCACTGACCAAGCGGAACAACCGGGTACCCGACGACGTCGAGCGCCCGCTCCCCCGGATCCGTGGCTGGATCGACGACGAGCTGCTGTCCAACGGCGTCTTCGCCGCGACGAACACCATCGCGACGATCGCGCCCAGGACGACCGCCCGCATCAACGGCCTGGCCGCTCGCGCGCTCAGCTCGCGCCGGTTCGTCGCGCCCGCGCCCGAGGTCTTCGTCTCGCCGAGACGCGTCCGCTTCCGCGAGATGGAGTACGCGGTCCCCCGCGACCAGCTCGTCCCGGTCCTCGCCGAGATCGACCGCTGGATCGAGTCGTCCGGTGAGCACGTGCCGTTCCCGGTCGAGGTGCGCTTCGCGGCCGCCGACGACCTGTGGCTGTCCACGGCGCACGGTCGCGAGACCGCGTACATCGCCGTGCACCAGTACATCCGGATGCCGTTCGCGCGCTACTTCCGGGCCGTCGAGCAGATCGTCGCCGCCGTCGGCGGGCGTCCGCACTGGGGCAAGATGCACTGGCTCGAGGCCGAGCGCCTCGGGGAGCTCTACCCCCGGTTCGCCGACGCCCAGCGCGTCCGCCAGCAGGCCGACCCCGACGGCGTGTTCAGCAGCCCGTACCTCGCGAAGCTGTTCGGCTCGTAAGCACGCCCACAGGGTCCATGCACTGGTCAACGGCCGCACACGGGTGCACTCTGAGCCCGTGGCACTCAGCAGCCGAGCCGTCGTCGCGACCGCGTACGGCGGACCCGACGTACTCCGCGTGGTCGATGTGGACGTCCCAGAGCCGGGACCGGGCACGGTCCTGATCGACGTCCGGGCGGCGGGGGTCAACCCGACCGACTGGAAGCAGTACTCGGGCACGACGAAGGCGGACCCCGGGCGGCTGCCGATGCGGCTGGGGTACGAGGTGTCCGGCGTCGTGACCGCGGTCGGACCGTCGGTGCGGTGGCTCTCGCCCGGCGACGAGGTCATCGCGTGGCGGGTCAGCGGCGGCTACGCCGACCGGATCGTCGCCTCCGAGCAGGTGACCGTCCGCCGGCCCGCCAACCTCGACTGGGCCGCCGCGTCCGGCCTGCTGCTGACCGGCGCCACCGCGGTGCACACTCTGTCCGCGACCGGCACGCACGACGGTGACGTCGTCCTGGTCCACGGCGGGTCCGGGGGTGTGGGGCGGATGGTCGTCCAGCTGGCCGTCCTGCGGGGCGCCCGGGTCATCGCCACCGCGTCACCCCGACACCACGACGACCTGCGCGCCCTCGGTGCGCTCCCGGTGGCCTACGGCGACGGCCTCGTCGACCGACTCCACGACGCCGTGCGCACCACCGGGCCCATCACGGTCGCGATCGACACCGTCGGCTCGGACGACGCGCTCGACACCTCGGTCGCCGTCGTGGCCGACCGCCAGCGCATCGCGACGATCGCCGGGTTCCGACGGGCGGGCGAGCTGGGCATCCGGGCGCTCGGCGGGGGCCCGGGCGCGGACCCGGGGACGCTCGTCCGCGAGGCCGCGCGGGCGCAGCTGGCCGAGCTCGCCTCCGACGGCAGCCTGCACGTCCAGGTCGCACAGACGTACTCGCTCGAGGACGCCGCCAAGGCCCACGCCGCGTCGATCGGCGGCCACGCCAACGGCAAGCTGGTCCTGGTGCCCTGACCTTCTGCAGCGGTCGGGACGCTCCGACCGCAGCGGTCAGGCCAGTCCGAACGTGCGGCTGAGCACCGGGACCGGCGGCGTCGCGCCAGTGATCTGGCGAGGAGCGTCCTCGAGGCCCACCAGACCCGCGCGGGTCGCCTCCAGCACGTGCAGCGGCACGCCCGCACGAGGGTCCTCGAGTCGCTGGACGCCGGACACGCCCGCGGCCCGGACGGCGGGGATCTGCTGCGTCGGGGCGTCCGCTGTCTGAGTCACGGCAGGACCGTACCTGGCGCCAGATTCGGACGCCAGCCCTCAAACCCGGACATCACCCTCATGGTCACCCGGACGGGTCCTCGCACGAACCGCCGGGCGTCAGGCGACCCGGCCGATGGCGCCGGCAAGCGTCTGGAGCTCGTGCAGGACGCGTCGCACGACGAGCCGTTCCGCACGGTCCCGCCGCAGCAACGCGTCGATCCGACGCCCCGCGCGCACACCCTCCAAGGGGATGAGACGCATCCGGGAGCTGCCGCCGAACGTGTACCGCGGCAGCAGCGAGATCCCGTGCCCCGCGCCCACCAGCGCCTCGGTCACGTGGAAGTCGTTGACCCGGTGCACGATCCGCGGCGTCGGGCCGGCGACCTCCGTCACGAGCGACGCGACCGGGAAGCCGACCCGCACGGAGATCCACGACTCGTCGACCAGGTCGGCCGGTCGGACCGCGGTACGCGCTGCGAGCGGATGGTCCAGCGGCACCGCGACGTCGAGCGGCTCGCGCAGCAGCGGCACCACACGGACGTCGGCCCAGTCCGGCGCATCCTCGGGCCGGTGCGCGACGACGATGTCCATGCGGTCGGTCAGAGCTGCGAAGTCCTCCTGCGCCACGTCCTCGTCGGCGCACTCGAGCGTGATGCCGTCGACGGCAGAGACGCGTGTCAGCAGACCCGGCAGGAGGAGCTCTGCGCCGCTCTGGAACGCCGAGACCCGCACGACGCCCTCCGGACGCTCCAGGAACGCGTCACAGGCCGCCTGAGCGCGCTCCATGGCCACGGCGACGTCGAGCGCGGCATCCGCGAGGGCCTCGCCGGCGGGCGTCAGTCGCAGCCCGCGCCCGACGCGCTCGGTGAGCGGGACGCCTGCCTCGCGCTGCAGGACGGCGAGCTGCTGCGAGACCGCCGACGGCGTCAGGTGCAGCACCACCGCCGCTGCCGTCACGCCACCCTGCGAACCGACCGTCCGGAGCGTCTCCAGCGCGCGAGGATCCATGTAGGAACGCTACATCGTCAATCAATGATCTTTCGATTGTGCTGAATGCACGCGTGCCAGCACACTCGACGCATGAGCACCCGGGACCGCCTCCTCGCAGCACTGGTCGCCGTCCTGTGGGGCCTCAACTTCACGGCCATCCACCTGTCGCTCGAGCAGTTCCCGCCGTTCTTCCTCGTGGCGCTGCGCTTCGCGCTGCTTGCCGTCCCGACCCTTCTGCTGGTTCCCCGCCCGAGCGCGCCGTGGCGGTGGATCCTGCTGTACGGCTTCGGGTTCGGGGTCCTGCAGTTCGTCTTCCTCTACCTCGCGATGGCGAACGGCATGCCCACGGGGCTCGCGTCGCTGGTCCTGCAGTCGTCGGCACCCTTCACGGTCGTGCTCGCCGCGACGTTCCTGCGCGAGCGCGTCACCGGACGGCAGGGGCTCGGCATCGTTCTCGCGGTCGCGGGCCTCGGCGGCATCGCGGCGCACCGGGCCGGCCTGGACGGCGGCGCGACGCTCGTCCCGGTCCTGCTGACGCTCGCGGGCGGTCTCGGCTGGGCGATCGGCAACCTCGGCAGCCGCAGGGCCATGCAGGCGAGCCCGAACGAGCCTGTCCGACTGCTCCTGTGGATGTCCGTCGTCCCGCCGCTGCCGATGCTGACTCTGTCCCTGCTGACCGAGGGTCCGGAGCAGATCGCGGACTCCTTCACGGGGCTGACGAGCACGCAGGGGCTGCTCGCGATCGCCGGGCTGGCGTACACCGTGCTCGTGGCGACCCTGTGCGGCGGCATGCTCTGGACCGGCCTCATGGGACGGCACCCGTCGAGCACCGTCGCCCCCTTCTCGATGCTCGTGCCCGTGGTCGGTATCGGCGCCTCGTGGTTCCTGCTCCGCGAGCGCACCAGCCTGACCGAGCTCGCCTGGGGCGCCCTGGTGGTCGGCGGCGTCCTGCTGGGCAGCACGCGCGCTCGGACCAAGGCGGTCGCGACCGCCCGTCAGTCCGCCGCGACGACCAGCGCCGTCGCGATCGCGGCCACGCCCTCGCCGCGACCGGTCAGCCCGAGCCCGTCGGTGGTCGTCGCGGAGACGCTGACCGGTGCACCGGCGGCCGCCGAGAGCGCCGCCTCGGCCTCGGCACGCCGCTGACCGAGTCGCGGCCGGTTCCCGATCACCTGCACGGCGACGTTCCCGACGACGAACCCGGCAGCCCGCACGCGCGAGGCGGCCTCCGCCAGGAGGACGGCGCCGGCGGCCCCCGCCCACTGCGGCTCGGACGTGCCGAAGTTCGACCCGAGGTCACCGAGGCCGGCCGCGGACAGGAGCGCGTCGGCACAGGCGTGCGCCGCGACGTCGGCGTCGGAGTGGCCGTCCAGGGGCCGCTCACCGGGCCACGCCAGTCCGGCCAGGTGCAGCACGTCGTCGGGAGAGGGCGTCGCGGCGTACGCGTGCACGTCCATCCCGATACCGGTACGGGGCAGTGCGCTCATCGCTCGGCTCTCATCTGTCGGAACATCCTGTCGACGCGCTCATCGGTCGGACTCCAGCAGCAGCGTCGCCACCGCGAGGTCGCGGGGCGTGGTGATCTTGGCGGCCCGCTCGTCGCCCGCGACGACCCAGACGGGTTCTCCGAGACGCTCGATCAGGCCCGCGTCGTCCGACGCGGCGGTCGACTCGTCCTCGGCCCCCGCCGCGAACACCGCGTGCGCACGTCGTAGGAGCTCGAGCGTGAAGCCCTGCGGCGTCTGTACCGCCCGCAGGTCGGCGCGCGGGACCGTCGCCAGCACGCGCTCGACCGCTCCGCCGGGCACGACCTGCTTGATCGTGTCCGTCACCGGCAGCCCCGGGACGACGGCGCCGTGGCCGTCGAGCACCGCGTCGATCACGCGGGCGACCAGCGCCGGCGGGGCGAGCGGCCGGGCGGCGTCGTGCACGAGCACCACGTCGTCGGCCGCGCCCAGGTCAGCGAGCTCCGCGAGGCCCGCGGCGACCGACGCCTGCCTCGTCGGACCGCCAGGAACCACGCGCAGGTCGACGTCGAGGCCCTGGAGGGCGTCGCGCAGGACGGAGACGTGCTCCGCAGGCGCGGTGACCACCAGGACCCGGACATGCTGATCGCCCGCCGCACGCGCCGCCAGCAGGTTCCGGGCGGCGTGCACGACGAGCGACTGATCCCCCAACGGCACCAGTGCCTTCGGGAGGGAGTGACCCAACCTGCTACCGCTCCCAGCGGCAGTCAGGACAGCAGCGACGGTCACCTGGCGTCAGGACGCCAGGACCTCGTCGAGGATCGCTTCGGCCTTCTCCTCCTCGGTGTGCTCGGCAAGTGCGAGCTCCGAGACGAGGATCTGGCGGGCCTTGGCGAGCATGCGCTTCTCGCCCGCGGACAGGCCACGGTCGGCGTCCCGGCGGGACAGGTCGCGGACGACCTCTGCCACCTTGATGACGTCGCCCGACGCGAGCTTCTCGAGGTTTGCCTTGTAGCGGCGGGACCAGTTGGTCGGCTCCTCGGTGTACGGGGCGCGGAGCACCTCGAACACGCGGTCCAGACCTTCCTGACCGACGACGTCACGTACGCCCACCAGATCGACGTTCTCAGCAGGAACCTCGATGGTGAGGTCTCCCTGAGCGACCTTGAGCTTGAGGTAGAGCTTGTCCTCTCCGCGGATGGTCCTGGTCTTGATCTCTTCGATCAATGCCGCACCGTGGTGCGGGTAGACAACGGTCTCCCCAACAGTGAAAGTCATCTGCAGGTGTCCCCTTTCGCAGAGGGGTATCTTATCACGCCCAAAATGGACACTCGCCGCGCCGATGACCTCGTCACCGCAGGTCACGCGCCCGTCGATGACCTCCCTCACAGGTCGGACCCAGCGGGGGCACGTCGACGCGCGGAGCCGCCTGGAGCCGCCTCCCGGGCTATCCTTGCGCCACCACCGCCTGAGCCCACGGGCCTGCAGAACGCAGTCTCGACGCCCCCCAGGAGTCATCGTGACCACGCCCCGCCTTCGTACCCGCCAGCCTCGCGCAGCGACCGGTCTGGCCGTCGCAGGCCTCGCTGCCGCCCTGACGCTCACGGGATGCTCGGCCACCAACCAGATCACGACGGAGATGGAGTACAACTCCTCCGACGGCACCGGCGCCAGGATCGGCGACATCAAGGCCATCAACTTCCTCATCGTCTCGGAGGGCAAGGGCGAGCCCGGCACGCTGATCGGTGCGCTCGAGAACAAGGGCTCCGACGACGAGGCGGTGAAGATCGCGCTCGACACCGACACCGCTGCGGTGTCGGTTCCCGCCGGTGAGACCGTCCTGCTCAGCGCCCCCGGCGGCAACAGCGACGAGGACGAGGACATCGTGTTCGAGTCCATCCCCGAGCCTCCGGGCGCCGTCGTCCCCGTGACCGTCACGACGCGCGACGCCGGCACCGTCACACTCCAGGTGCCCGTGCTCGACGGCACGCTGCCGGAGTACGCCGACTCGGTGCCGTCGCCGCAGGACTGACAGCACGCACGAAGAGGGCCGGCCCCCCTCGGGCCGGCCCTCTTCGTGGATCTGGGGCTGATCTCAGCCGAAGCGGCCCGAGATGTAGTCCTCCGTGGCCTGCTCGCGCGGCGAGGAGAAGATCGTCGACGTCTCGTCGATCTCGACCAGACGGCCAGGCTGCCCGGTGGCCTTCAGGTTGAAGAATGCCGTCCGGTCAGACACGCGAGCGGCCTGCTGCATGTTGTGCGTGACGATGACGATCGTGTAGTCGTTCTTCAGCTCGGAGATCAGGTCCTCGATGGCGAGGGTCGAGATCGGGTCGAGAGCCGAGCACGGCTCATCCATGAGCAGCACCTGCGGCTTGACCGCGATGGCGCGGGCGATGCAGAGCCGCTGCTGCTGACCACCGGACAGCCCGGAGCCGGGCCGGTTGAGCCGGTCCTTGACCTCGTTCCAGAGGTTGGACTTGCGCAGGGACTCCTCGACGACGTCGGCCGCGTCGCTCTTCGAGATGCGCTTGTTGTTCAGCTTGATGCCGGCCAGCACGTTGTCCGCGATGGACATCGTCGGGAACGGGTTGGGGCGCTGGAACACCATGCCCACCTGCCGGCGGACCGCGACCGGGTCGACGTCGGTGCCGTACAGGTCGATGCCGTCCATGGCCACCGAACCCTCCACGTGCGCGCCCGGGATCACCTCGTGCATGCGGTTGAGCGTGCGCAGGAAGGTCGACTTCCCGCAGCCCGACGGTCCGATGAAGGCGGTGACGGAGCGCGGCTCCACGGACATCTCGACGCCTGCGACAGCGAGGAAGTCGCTGTAGTAGATGTTGAGGTCCTTGACGTCAATTCTCTGTGCCATGGCGAGATCTCCTTGTGGTGCTCAGGCGCGGGTCTTGGGCGCGAACCAACGGCTCACGCCGCGCGCCAGAAGGTTGAGCAGCATGACGAACAGGATCAGCACGAGTGCTGCGCTCCATGCTCGGTCGTAGTTGATCGTCGGGATGCAGTCTTCGGCACCGGGTGCACAGGGCACCAGTCCCGCCGCGTACTGCCGGTAGACGTACACGGGCAGCGTCATCATGTTGCCGTGGAAGGGGTCGCGGTTGATCGAGTCCGTGGCGCCGACCGTGATGAGCAGCGGCGCCGTCTCACCGATCACGCGGGCGATCGCGATCATCACGCCGGTCGTGATGCCGGCCACCGCGGTGCGGAGCACGACGCGGATGATCGTCAGCCACTTCGGGACACCCAGGGCGAACGACGCCTCACGCAGCTCGTTCGGGACGAGCCGCAGCATCTCCTCGGTCGAGCGGATGACCACGGGGATCATCAGCACCGAGAGGGCCACGGCGCCGACGAGCCCGCTCATCGACTGCGGCCCGACGACCAGGTAGAAGAACGCGAACGCGAACAGACCGGCGACGATCGACGGGATGCCGGTCATGACGTCGACGAAGAACGTCACGGAACGCGCCAGGGCACCCGACCCGTACTCGACCAGGTAGACGGCCGTGATGATGCCGATCGGCACCGAGATGATCACCGTCAGCGCCGTGATGAGGATGGTGCCGAGCAGGGCGTGGTAGACGCCGCCCGCGTCCATGCCGCCGTACACGTTGCGCATCGAGTGCGTCAGGAAGTAGAGGTCGAACCGGCCGAGACCGTTCGTGAGCACGCTCCAGATGAGCGAGATCAGCGGGATGACCGCGAGCCCGAAGGCGCCGTAGATCAGCCACTGCATGAACTTGTCCTTGCGCCGGCGCGAGCCGTCGACCCGGGTCAGGGCCTCGCGCAGCGACGCTGCCTCAGGGGTGAGCTGTGCGGTGGTCACGTCAGTTCGCTCCCGAGAATTCCTTGTGGCGCGCGATGATCCCGCGGGCGGCCAGGTTGACGAGCAACGTGATGACGAAGAGCGCCAGGCCGGTCGCGATCAGGGTCGAGCGGCCGATGTCGTTGGCGTCGTTGAACCTCGCGGCGATGTTGCCGGCGATCGTCTGCTGCTGGCTCGCGACGAGCAGCTTGAACGAGTAGAGCAGTCCGGGCGACAGGATCATCAGGACGGCCATCGTCTCGCCGAGCGCGCGGCCCAGGCCGAGCATCGCGGCGGACGTCACGCCCGAGCGCCCGAACGGCAGGACCGCCATGCGGACGAGCTCCCAGCGCGTCGCACCCAGGGCGAGCGCGGCCTCCTCGTGCAGTCGCGGCGTCTGCAGGAACACCTCGCGACTCACGGCCGTGATGATCGGCAGGATCATCACGGCGAGCACGATCGACGTCGTCATCAGCACGCGGGGCGGGTTCGACGCATTACCCTGGGCGTCGCCGGCGAACAGCGGGATCCAGCCGAGGTAGTCGACCAGGAACTGCCAGACCGGCTGCACCTTGGGCGCCAGGACGAGCACGCCCCACAGGCCGTAGACGACCGAGGGGATCGCGGCGAGCAGGTCCACCACGTAGCCCAGCACCGACGCCATCCGGCGGGGTGCGTAGTGCGAGATGAAGAGGGCGACGCCGACCGCGATCGGCACCGCGATCACGAGCGAGACGATGGCGGCGAGGATCGTGCCGAAGATCAGCGGGCCGACGACGGACCAGAGGTTGCCACCGTCCGGGATCCAGGCCACCTCGGCGGCCAGGTCCGGGTTCTTCAGCGCGGGCAAGGCCTCGATGATCAGGAAGATCGCGACCGAGGCGAGCACGGCGAGGATGAGGATCCCCGACCAGACCGCGAGGTACCGGAACCCGCGGTCGAGACCACGGTCGGTGGTCTTCCTCCGGCGCTTTGGTCTCGGCGCGCTTCCCGGCGCGACCGGGGGGGTCATCGCTGTCGTGGGCGAAGCCAACGGATGTCTCCTGTCTGAGAGCGCCACCGTCCGGCGGCCGCKGGGCGGCCGCCGGACGAGGACGTTGCGAGCTGAGCGACTACTTGACGGCGATCGCGTCGATCGAGGCGAGGACGTCCGTGCGCAGCGTGTCGGAGATGGCCGCCGAGCCGGCCGCGGAGGCAGCCTGGTCCTGGCCCTCGGCGCTGGCGACGTAGTTCGCGTAGCCCTTGATCAGGTCAACCTTCTCCTGGGAGTCGTAGGTGTTGCAGACGACCAGGTACGACACGAGGATCGCCGGGTAGGCGCCCGCGGCGGTCGTGGTGCGGTCGACGCTGATGACGATGTCGCCGTCCGCGCGGTCCTCGGCGCGAGGCGAGGCGTCCACGGTCGCTGCGGCACCCGCGGCGGTCGGGGCGTTGAACTCGTCACCGACACCGAGCGAGACCTTGCCGAGCGAGCCGACGGCCGAGGCGTCCGCGTAGCCGATCGTGCCGGGGGCGGCCTGGATCGTCTGGACGACGCCCGAGGTTCCGTTCGCGCCCTGGCCGACGGCCACCGGCCACGTGTTCGAGACCTCCGACGTCCAGACGTCCGGAGCGGTCTTGGACAGGTAGTCCTGGAAGTTCTTGGACGTACCCGAGTCGTCCGAGCGGTACACGACCGTGATCGGGCCGGAGAGCGTGGCGTCAGGGTTGAGTGCGGTGATCGCCGCGTCGTCCCAGGTGGTGATCGCGCCGGAGAAGATCTTGGCGACGACGTCCGCCGACAGGTTCAGCTCGGTGACGCCGTCGATGTTGAACGCGACGGCGATCGGGCTGATGTAGACGGGGAGATCGATGCCCGCGCCGCCGTAGCAGCGGTCGACCGAGGCGGCGAGCTCCTCGTCGTCCAGCGCGCCGTCGGAGCCGGCGTAGTCGAGCGAGGCGTCCAGGAAGCCCTTGCGGCCGGCGCCCGAGTCGGAGGTCGTGTAGTTGACGGTGACGTCAGGGTTTGCCGTCTGGAAGCCGGCGACCCAGGCCTGCTGAGCCTTCTCCTGCGCGCTGGAGCCGCCGCCGGACAGCGTGCCGGACAGGGTCGAGGCGGGGGCCTCGGAACCGTCGCCCGAGGCGGCGGGAGTGTCGGCGGCGTTGTCCGATCCGCAGGCCGACAGCGTGAGGGCAAGGGTGCCGGCAAGGGCAACCGCCCCGATGCGGCCGAGGAGGGGAAGCTTCACTGTGGTCCGTCCTGTCGATCTCGTGCGCACCGATGTGTGCGCAGCGAGGCTGACGGTAGGAAGTGGACGTGACCGTCGGCTTGGGATCGGGTGAACCCCAGGTGAACGGTGGCCGACGAGTGCCTCCGGCCCCGCTCCGCCGTGCGCACTCCGGACGCACGACTGCCCACGTCCCGCGGGGGCGGGCGTGGGCAGCCGGGTGGCGAGCGCGCGCGCTACGCCTCGACGTCGTCCGCGAACTTGTAGCCCAGGCCCCGCACCGTGAGCACGAGAGCGGGGTTGCCAGGGTCGATCTCGATGCGCGCGCGGATGCGCTTGACGTGCACGTCGAGGGTCTTGGTGTCGCCGACGTAGTCCGAGCCCCAGATGCGGTCGATCAGCTGCCCGCGGGTGAGCACCCGGCCGGCGTTGCGCAGCAGCATCTCGAGCAGCTCGAACTCCTTGAGCGGGAAGGCCACCAGCTCGCCGCGGACCCGGACCGTGTGCCGTTCGACGTCCATCTGCACGGGCCCCGCGACCAGCAGCTCCTCGTCCTCGAGGTCGGACAGCGACCCGCCGGCGGGCCCACCGACAGCCACCGTCGCAGCCTCTCGGCGGCGCAGGACGGCACGCACACGGGCCAGCAGCTCGCGCGACGAGTACGGCTTGGTGACGTAGTCGTCGGCACCCAGCTCGAGGCCGACCACCTTGTCGATCTCGTCGTCCTTGGCCGTGAGCATGATGACCGGCACGTCGCTGACGAGCCGTAGCCGCCGGCACACCTCGGTCCCGGGCATGCCGGGCAGCATGAGGTCGAGCAGGACGAGGTCCGCACCAGACTCCTCGAAGCGCAGGAGCGCGTCCGGGCCGGTGGCGGCTGTGATCACGTCGAAGCCTTCGCGCTCCAGCTGGTAGGTCAGCGGATCGCGGTAGGACTCCTCGTCCTCGACGACCAGGATCCGGGTCATGACGCACTCCGGCGCACAGATGCTCCTTCGGGGCGGGTGGGCTGTTCAGGGATGGCGGCGACGGCGGTGGGGGCACCCTCGGCGCGCGGCAGGCGCAGCGTGAACGTCGACCCGCGGCCCGGGCGCGACCACACGGTGACGTCGCCCCCGTGGTCGGCGGCGACGTGCTTGACGATGGACAGGCCGAGGCCGGTGCCGCCGGTGTCGCGCGAGCGGGCCTGGTCGACGCGGTAGAACCGCTCGAAGACACGCTCCTGCTCGGCCTGGCTGATCCCGATGCCTTCGTCGACCACCGCGATCTCGACCAGGTCGTCGGCGATCCGCACACCGACCCCGACGTGCGCGGCCTCGCCCGAGTACGCGACCGCGTTGTCCAGCAGGTTGCGGACCGCGGTGACCAGCAGGTCGTGCTGCCCGAGCACCCACGTGCCGTGCACGCCGCCGATCTCGAGCCTGACGTGCTTCGCCTCCGCCGTGGTCCGGGCGCGGTCGACCGCCTCGGTCAGGACCTTGTCGACGTCGACCAGACCGACCTGGCCGAGCGCGCCGGCGACCTGCAGACGCGACAGCTCGATGATCTCGTGCACGAGCGCGGACAACCGCGTCGCCTCCGCCTGCATCCGCCCGGCGAACCGTCGCACGGCCTCGGGGTCGTCGGCGGCGTCCTGCACGGTCTCCGCCAGGAGGGAGAGGGCGCCGACGGGCGTCTTCAGCTCGTGCGAGACGTTGACGACGAAGTCGCGGCGGATGGCCTCGAGCCGACGAGCCTGGGTGAGGTCCTCGACCAGCACGACGAGGTGCTGCGCGCTGACCTGCGCGACGCGGACCTGCACCAGCAGCACACCGGGCCCGACGGGTCCGCGGGGCACCTCGAGCTCCTCGTCGCGGATCACGCCGTCCCGGCGCACCGCCGCGACGAGGTCACGGATCGCGGCCGGGGCGATCCGGCCGTCGCGCACGATGCCGAGAGCGTGGGCCGGGGCGCTCGCTCGAACCACACCGTCGCCCTCGTCGAGCACGACGGCCGCGGATCGCAGGACAGAGAGCGTGCGCACCAAGCCCTCGTCGAGCTCCGGCCCCGGGCCCGCTACCGGCGCACCCTTCTGCACCCGCTCGCTGTAGCGGAACGCCAGGGTCGCCACGACACCCACCAGCAGGCCCAGCCCGCCGGCGAGCAGCAACATCCCGTCATTCACGTTCACACGGCCAACCCTAGGGTCGGTTCGGGGATGCACCAGGCCGAGAACGCGCCCCCCGGGCCAGCCGCCGCCCAGCGTTCATCGAGCGTTCATGCTCGTCAGCCGAATGTCTCCATCAGGACGGAGCGCTCCGCCTCGGTGAGGTTCGTCGCGACGAGCGTGGAGTGCAGCCCGTGGAACCGCTCGCCCAGCCGGTCCAGGTCGCCGCTGTCGGTCACCGCGCACAGCAGCGACGTCCCGGGCGTGATCTGCTCGCGGATGGTGTCGAGCTGCGCGTCGTCGATGCCCACCGCGGAGACCGACTTGGAGATCGCGCCTGCCGCCGCACCGACCGCCGCACCGAGCAGCGGGACGAAGAACAGGCCGCCGAAGAGGATGCCCCAGAACGCGCCCCAGCCCGTGCCGCGCAGCTTGTCGTCGTGCGAGTGGTGCATCTCCGGCTTGGTCGCGCCGTCGGGCCAGCTGATCACGGCGTGGTCGACGATCTTGACCAGCTTGTCCCGGGCCGCGCCCTCCAGCGCCGATGCGGCCTTCTGCGCGCCGTCCGGCGAATCGAACTTCCATGCGGTGAATGTCGTCATCGTTCTCGCCTCTCTGCCTTCCGCTTCTCTCGCAACTACCGGACAGCCCGCTCGACCTCGTTGCCGTGCACTGTCAGCGCCCACAGGATCACCAGGTCCACCACGATGATCACGAGCGACCAGAAGGGCGTCACCTGCAGCGAGACGAACTGCGCGATCAGGTTCAGCACCACGAGCACGATCGCCACCAGACGCGCCCAGGCCGCGCCGGAGAACAGGGCGAAGCCCGCGGCGACGAGCAGGACGCCGAGGATCATGTGCACCCAGCCCCACGTCGAGACGTCCACGACCGCGACCCCGTCGTTCGTCCACGACAGGACGTTGTTCGGGGAGAACGCGGCGGCAAGGCCGGCGACGATGTTGAACAGGCCGACCGCAAGGATCGCGAACGCGGCGAACCAGACCCAGCCGACCCAGGCAGTGACGTTGCGAGACATGCGCGACCTTCTCCTTCTCAGCGATTCTGTGACAGCGTGGTCCGTGTGCTTCGGACTCCACAGCCGACGCTAGTGGGTCCTGGGACGGATCGGATGCGGTTCGTGCCGCAGTTCCCACGCAACGGCCGCTGTCCGTTCACCTGGGGACGACCGTTCGTTCACCTGCCGATGCGAACCTGACGGTCGCGAGCGGCACGTGCCGTCGTGGCACGAGAGGGAGCACATGCGGGACATCTTCGACGCCGAGCTGCACCAGCTGGGCGAGGACCTGGCAGCAATGAGCGGCAAGGTCGAGCACGCCATCACGAACGCGGGCATCGCCCTCCTCACCGCCGACCTCGCGCTGGCGGAGACGGTCATCGCCGACGACCTCGACATCGACGCCATGGAGCGCGACCTCGACGAGCGTTGCGTGCTGCTGCTCGCGCAGCAGCAGCCCGTCGCCACCGACCTGCGGATCATCGTGTCCGCCCTGCGCATGAGCGCCTCGCTCGAGCGCATGGGCGACCTGGCTCGTCACGTCGCCCAGGTCGCCCGGGGACGGTACCCGCGGCACGCGGTGCCGCACGCGCTCTCCGGCACCTTCGCCGAGATGCACGACGCCGCGGTCCGGGTCGCCCGTCGCACCACGACCCTGCTGACCAACCGCGACGTCCAGCTGGCCGAGAGCATCGAGCAGGACGACGACCTCCTCGACGAGCTGCACGAGGACACGTTTGCCGCGCTGCTGGGCGGCGCCTGGGCCGGAACCACGCAGGAGACCATCGACGTCACCCTGCTCGGCCGGTACTACGAGCGGTTCGGCGACCACGGTGTCGCCGTCGCCCGACGGGTGACGTACCTGGTCACCGGCATCGCCCGCCAGGAGATCGACAGCACCGTCAGCTGACTCACCTCCGGTCGGTCCGCGTGGGGGTACGCGCGGGCCGATCGGTCGCCCGACCGCTTCGCGCGCTCGGGATCTCTCACGACGCGCACGAGACCGGCAGTTCAGAACGAGTCCGGCACTGTGAACTGCCGGTCTCGTTCTGAAGTGCCGGTCTCGGCGTCTTGGGGATGGGACAGCGCGCCACGGGCGGTCCCATCGGGCACAGAACGGCCGCCGTCCGAGGGGCGGCGGCCGTTCGCGTGCTCTACGGGGTGACGATCGGGAACGTGTTCGAGGTGGAGTCGACGTAGGACAGGAGCCGGCCGAGGGTCGCCTGGTCGCCGTCGAAGCCGATGCCCTCCGTGCTCTGCGTGAACAGCAGGCGGATCAGCAGGGCCTTGGTGAGCGTCACCGTGAGGTCCGGCGCACCCGCGCGCGCACCCTTCACCGCGTGGATGAGCGCCCCGTTGGAGAGCTCGGCGCGGTACGTGTAGCCCTCGTCGGTGAGCACCCAGTCGATGGCCAGCCTCTCGGAGCCGGCGCGCGGGCCGTCGATGCGGACGCCGATCGAGTCGAACAACTGGGTGACCGTGAGACCGCTCAGGGTCGACGGGGTCGACAGGTCCGGCGGCGGCGCTGCGATGCCGCCGAGCAGCTCCTCCGCACCGCGCAGGTAGAAGTTGCGCCACGTCGCGTTCTCGGAGCCGTAGCCGAGCGTGGTGAGCGCCTGGGCCAGCAGCCCGCGGGCGCGGGCGTCGTCCCCACCGCCGAAGACGACGTGGCTGGCGAGCGTCGTCGCCCAGCGCAGGTCGTCGGTGTCACCCGAGGCCAGCAGCGACTCCACCGTGTCGAGCGCCTTGTCGGCGCCTCCCGCGAGCGCGATGATCCGCGCGCCCTCCTTCTCCGGCGGGAGCTCCCACAGGTGCGCGGGGTTGCCGTCGAACCAGCCGAGGTAGCGCTGGTAGATCGCCTTGACGTTGTGGCTCACCGAGCCGTAGTAGCCGCGCACGTTCCACGCCCGCTCGAGTCCCGGTGAGAGCTCGAAGTTCTCCGCGATCTCGATGCCGGTCAGCCCGTGGTTGATCTGCCGCAGCGTCTGGTCGTGCAGGTACTGGTACATGTCGCGCTGCGTCGACAGGAAGCTGGTGATCCGCTCGGAGCCCCAGACCGGCCAGTGGTGCGACGCGAACACGACGTCGGCCTCGTCGCCCCACAGCTCGAGCGCCTCGTGCAGGAACCGGGACCAGCCGCGGGGGTCACGCACCTCGGCGCCGCGCAGCGTCAGCAGGTTGTGCAGCGTGTGGGTCGCGTTCTCGGCCATGCAGAGCGCCTTCTGGTTCGGGAACCAGATGTTCATCTCGGCCGGGGCCTCGGTGCCGGGCGTGAACTGGAAGACCATGCGGACGCCGTCGACCGTGGCCTCGAACCCGGTCTCGGAGACGGTGACCGTCGGGGCGCCGAGCGAGAGCGAGCCGTTCGACGTCGCCATGCCCAGGCCGCCGCCCATCTGCCCGGTCGGGCCGGCCGGCAGGTCCGCCGCGTACATGTAGACCGCGCGACGGGACATCGCCGGCCCGGCGTAGACGTTCTCGGAGACCGTGTGCGCGAGAAAGCCCTCGGGCGCGAACACCGGGATGTCGTCACCGACGACCGCGAGCATCCCGCCGTAGTGGTCCGCGTGCGAGTGCGTGATGACCACGCCCGTCACGGGCCGCTCGCCGCGGTGCTCTCGGTACAGCGCGAGCGCCGCCGACGCGGTCTCGGTCGACATGAGCGTGTCGACGATGATGACGCCCGTGTCGCCCTCGACGAAGGACATGTTCGAGAGGTCGTACTGCCGCACCTGGTACACCCCGTCGACGACCTCGAAGAGACCGCCCACCGCCGCGAGCTGCGCCTGGCGCCAGAGGCTCGGGCTCACGGTGTCCGGTGCGTCGCCCGTGAGGAAGTCGTAGCGCGCCGGGTCCCAGATCAGGTGGCCGTCGTCGCCCAGCAGCGGCGCGGACGGGATGTCGGCGATCTTGCCGCGAGCGGCATCGTCGAAGTCGGACGTGTCCTCGGACGGGGGAAATGTCACGCGCCCCATGCAATCACGGCGCTGGTGAACGGCAACCGAACGCACGACGTCTGCACTGGTCAGGCAGACGACGACGTCCGCACTCGTGGGTTCATGGCCCCGCGAGTGCGGACGTCGGCGAGGAGAAGGTCAGCGGCCCTGGTTCGCCACTGCCTTGATGGCCTCTGCGGCCGCCTCCGGGTCGAGGTACGTGCCGCCCGGGTTGGTGGGCTTGAGCGTCGCCTCGTCCAGCGTGTAGAGCAGCGGGATGCCGGTCGGGATGTTGATCCCGGCGATCGTGCCGCTGTCGACGTCGTCCAGGTGCTTGACCAGGGCGCGGATCGAGTTTCCGTGCGCCGCGACGAGGACCGTCTTGCCGGTCTTCAGGTCAGGGACGATGTCCGACTCCCAGTACGGCAGGGCGCGCGTCAGGACCTGGTCGAGCGCCTCGGCGCGCGGGATCGGCTCACCCGCGTAGCGCGGGTCGCTGTCCTGCGAGAACTCCGAGCCCAGCTCGATGTCCGGCGGCGGGAAGTCGTAGGAGCGACGCCAGAGCATGAACTGCTCCTCGCCGTACTCGTCGAGGGTCTGCTTCTTGTCCTTGCCCTGCAGAGCGCCGTAGTGCCGCTCGTTCAGGCGCCACGAGCGCTTGACGGGG
This sequence comes from Cellulomonas sp. P4_H4, assembly GCF_056400865.1. Taxonomy (NCBI): domain Bacteria; kingdom Bacillati; phylum Actinomycetota; class Actinomycetes; order Micrococcales; family Cellulomonadaceae; genus Cellulomonas; species Cellulomonas sp. P4_H4. Next base: position 293,127 of record NZ_JBFUKL010000002.1, on the reverse strand, counting down.
ATCCAGTGGCGGTCGGCCGCGTCGAGCGCGAGGTTGGCGGTCGTGATGGCGCGGCGCAGGAGCGACGTGTGCACGACGTCCGGAAGCACGCCGGCGTCGGTGAGCAGCGTCCCGCCGCGCTTCGCCTCCTCGATGCCCTTCTCGGAGAGGGCCACATCGACCCAGCCGGTGAACAGGTTCTTGGCGTTCCACTCGCTCTCGCCGTGGCGGAGCAGCACGAGGGTGTAGGTCATGGTGGCCATCCTGCCGCAGAGCCTTCGGGCATGAGCAGGGCTATCAGACCCTGGACGCCCGGATCTCGGACGCGACCGAGTAGACCTTGAGCATCTGGTCGGCGGTCGTCGACCAGCCGAACCGCTCGGCGACGCGACGGGCGCCGACGGCATAGGTGGTGCGCAGCGCCTCGGAGGCGAGCACCTCGGAGAGCACGTCGGCCCACACGGCCGGGTCGTGCCCGCGGACCAGCCGGCCGGAGACGTCGTGGTCGACGATCGTGCGCAGGCCACCGACGCACGCGGCGACGACGGGGATGCCGCTGGCCTGCGCCTCGGCGGCGACCAGCCCGAACGACTCGCTGCGCGACGGCATCGCCACCACGTCGGCCGCGTGGTACCAGCGGGCGAGCGTGTCGCGGTCGGCGGGCGGGTGCACGATCACGTCGTCGGCCACCCCGGTCATCGACGCGAGCGCGAGCAGCTCCCGGACGGCTGACGTCCTGCCCGACGGGCCTCCGAGCACGACGAGCAGCGGGACGGGCCGACCGGTGGCCCTCAGCACCCCGAGCGCGCTGACCAGCACATCCGGTGCCTTGAGCGCCTGCACGCGACCCGCGAAGAGGACGATCTGGCGGTCCTGCGGCAGGCCGAGCAGCCGCCGCGCAGCGGCGCGGTCGCCCGGCACGAAACGGTCCAGGTCGACGCCGGGCTCGACGACGTGCACGCGGTCGGGGTCGGCGCCGTAGAGCTCGACCAGCTCCTCGGCCTCCACGGGCGTGCTCGCCACGAGCGCGTGCGCGTCGGCCACCACCTGCTCCTCGCCGATCACACGCACGTTCGGCTCGGCGACGTCACCGGGTGCGAGCGACGCGTTCTTCACGCGTGCCAGGGTGTGCGCGGTGTGCACGAGGGGGACCTCCCAGCGGTCGGCCGCGATCGCGCCCACCTGCCCGGACAGCCAGTAGTGCGAGTGGACGACGTCGTACCAGCCGGGCTGGCGCGCGGACTCGGAACGCAGGACGCCGGCGGCCATCCCGCACAGGACGCCGGGCAGGTCGTTCTTGTCCAGCCGCTCGAACGGGCCGGCAGGGACGTGGTGCACGAGGACCGGAGGCGTGATGCCTGCGTCGACGTCGTCCGCGAGAAGCACGTCGCGCTCGTCCGACGCCGACAGTGGGCGGCCCTCGGCGTCGGAACCCGGGAGCACGACCGTCTCCGCCTGGTCAGACGACGTGGCACGCGTGAAGATCTCGACGCGCGCACCGCGTGCCGCCAGCGCTCGGGACAGCTCGAGCACGTAGACGTTCATGCCGCCCGCGTCTCCGGTGCCCGGCTGCTCGAGCGGTGACGTGTGCACCGAGAGCATGGCGACGCGCGGTGCGAGGGTCACGGGGGCTCCTGTCGGCGGACTTGACTGCCCCCATTCTCGCTGACGATGACCCGAGTCACCTCACGATCAGCAACCGAGGTGACGCGATCCACGGCAGATAGGTCTCGTCACCGCGGTACGTGACGACGACGAGCGCGGTCCGCGTCGAGGATGCGAGGTTCACGACGGCCTCGCCCGACGGGTCGAGCGTCGCCGAACCCGCGCGCGAACCGTTCACCCAGACCTCGACCTTGCCCGTCGGTTCGACGCCCGCGGCGCCCAGCACCTGGATACGGATCACCTTCGGGTCGACGCGCCTCACCGACCAGTCGGTGCCGTCGACGCGCACGCTCGGGAGGGTCTGGGTGACGGTGAGCGTGCGCTCGCCGGACGACGAGGACAGGAGGGGCGGATCAGTGCCCGTCGCGCCGGCGAAGGCCGCCGTGACCACGTGCCTGCCGACGGCCACCGACGCCGGCAGCGGCACCCGCACGGTGCCGTCCGTACCGACGTCGCCACTGGCCACGGCCTGCCCGTCGAGGAGCACCTGCACGCTGCCGGTCGGCGTCCCGCCAGGTACGACGAGCGTGATCTTCGCCGTCACCGCGTGCCCGAACACGGCGATCCCGGAGGTCAGCGCCAGCGTGGTGGTCGACGCGACGGGTTCCGCGACGGACTCCCACGGCATCGTGTCCAGCGGCTCGATCGAACCGGCCCCTTCCTCGGCCTCGAGAGGGGCGGCCAGGTCGCTGGCCGACAGGTCCGGCGGAGCCGTGACGGCCGACGGCGCCAGCCCGACCAGCGAGGCCGGCACCACCAGCGCGAGCGCGGCGATGCTCGCCGACAGCCGGTGGGGTCGGTCGGAACGGCGCACGGTCACTCCCTCGTGACGTGGCCGGGCTCCGTCGCGCAGCCACTCGCCGCTCGGATGGTCCGGACGAGGCCTCGCTGCCCCGCCGCGCGAGCGATCGAGCGGCTCTCGTCAGGTAATCACACGACGGTCAATCCCGCATAAGGACGACGCAGGCGGGCGAGGGCAGCGCCAGCGTGCTCCGGAGGACGCCCGCCGCGTCCAGCACCGCGAGGGTGCTCGACACCTGCTCGGCCACGACGGTGTACCCGTCGACCACCTCGAAGTGGCGGGGCCACGCGCCGGGCAGCGCGTGGTCGGCGACGTGCTCGAGCAGGCCGTCGTCGCCCACCGCGAGCTCGGCGGCCACGTCGGCCGCCCGGGTCCCGACGAGGAGCCGGCTCCCGTCGAGCAGCACGTGCGACGGCAGGGCACCCTCCACCGTGTCGACGATCGCCGGCAGGCTCTGGACCAGGGTGCCCGTCCCGGTGACGGCGTCCCAGGACAGGACGCGCACGGTGACGTCGAGCTCGCCGACGACGTAGGCGAACCGGCCGTCGTCCGAGAACGCGAGGTGGCGCGGGCCCGTGCCGGGCGCGAACGTGAACGCGATCCCGTCGTCGACCAGGCCGTCCGGACCGACGCGGTAGCGGCGCAGCTGGTCCGTCCCCAGGTCCACCACGAGCACCCAGCCGCCCGGAGCGTGCGCCACGAAGTGGGCGTGCGGGCTCTCCTGCCGCTGCGCGTTCGGGCCGCTCCCGACGTGCCCGAGCACCTGGGCGTCGCCGAAGAAACCGCCGGTCTCGTCGAGCGGCAGGACCGCCAGCGTGCCGCTGCTGTAGTTGGCGACGAGCAAGGAGCGCCCGTCGGGGTCGAGCAGCAGGTGGCACGGGTCGGCACCCCCGCTGGACACCGTGGCCCGCAGGACGAGCCCGTCGCCGACCACGTCGAACGCGCTGACCGTGCCGTCCGTCTGCTCGTTGGCCGCGTACAGCACCGCGCGGGTGGGGTGCAGCGCGAGGAACGACGGCGACGGCGTCTCGACGACCTGCCGTGCGTCCCGCAGGCCGCCGTCGACCAGGTCGACGCGCCAGATGCCCTCGCCGAGGCCCACGGGGGTGCCGGCGCCGGCGACGGGATAGGTACCGATCCAGAGGCTGCTCACGGGCGACGAGCCTACGGCCGACGGCCTCGGAGCCACGCCGCCGGGTCGGCGAGCACGGTGCTGAGGACCGCGAGCGCCGCGCCGGTCATGGCCGGCTGTGCACCGGCCCTGGCGCGCGAGACGGTCAGAGGCGCCCAGGGCGCGAAGATCACCGAGGCGTCGAGCCGCTCCTGGACGGCGACGTGCACGTGGTCGAAGAGCTCGCCGAACGTGCCGCCGAGGACGACCTCACCGACGTCGACCACGTTCACCGCAGCGGCGAGCGCGTCGCCGAGCGCTCGTCCGGCCTGCGTGACCGCGGCCGACGCGCGCTGGTCGCCCGCGGCGAGCGCGTCGAGCAGCACCTCGAGCCGGGCCGCGGGATCGAGGCCGGCGTTGCGGAGCACGGCGTCCTGGCCAGCCTGCTCCTCGAGTGGGACCCCGTTCACCAGGATGTGCCCGATCTCGCCGCTCCAGCCGCGGCGGCCCGGGAAGATCTCGCCATCGAGCACGATCGCGCCACCGATGCCGATCTCGCCCGAGACGTACACGAACGAGCCGCCGCCGCGCGTGTGCGCCTCGGCTCGTGCGGCAAGGTTGGCCTCGTTGGCGAGCCGGGGTCCGTCGCCGCCGAGGAGCGCGACCACGTCGATGTCGTGCCAGCCCAGGCGCGGGGCCGCGCGCAGCGGTCCGGTCACGCGGTCGACGAGCCCGGGCAGGGCCAGCACCGCGCCCGCGACGGGCACGTCGTCCACCGTCGCGACGACCTCGTCGGCCAGCGCGCCGAGCCGGCCGAGCACGTCCGCGGGGTCGGAGCCGCGCAGGTCGTGGACGTCGACGCGCTCGGCGAGCACGTCTCCTGAGAGGTCGAGGACCAGGACCCCGAGGTAGTCGACGTTGACCTCCATGCCGAGACCCGCGACGGTCCCCCGCTGCGCCACCAGTGGCACCGCAGGCCGGCCGGCGCGCAGCGTCTGCGTCGGCTCGAGCTCCCGCACGAGTCCACCCTCGACCAGCTGGTCGACCAGCCCTGTGACCGTGCCGCGAGCCAGCCCGGCATGCGCGGCCACCTGGGCGCGTGAGAGAGGCGTGACCGCGTCGACGATGGTCCGCAACGTCACGGCGAGGTTCTGGTCGCGCATCTGCTCCTGGCGGGCCATGGCTTGACCTTAGCGGTCATCGGCGATAAATTCGTCGCGTAAACCAATCTCGATGAGGAGAAGTGCCATGGCAGCGCAGCCCACACCGCAGGACAAGTTCTCGTTCGGTCTGTGGACGATCGGCTGGAACGCGCAGGACCAGTTCGGTGGCGCCTCGCGCCCGTGGCTCGACCCCGTCGAGTCGGTGCACCGCCTCGCCGAGCTCGGCGCCGCGCACGTCACGTTCCACGACGACGACGTGGTCCCCTTCGGCTCGTCGGCCAGCGAGCGCGACAAGATCCTCGCCGAGTTCCAGACGGCCCTCGACGAGACGGGCATCACCGTCGAGATGGTCACCACCAACACGTTCAGCCACCCGATCTTCAAGGACGGCGCGTTCACGTCGAACGACCGTCGCGTCCGCCGCTACGGGCTGCGCAAGGTGATCCGCAACGTCGACCTCGCTGCGTCGCTCGGCGCCAGCACGTTCGTGATGTGGGGCGGCCGCGAGGGCGCCGAGTACGACTCCGCGAAGGACCTCTACGCCGCGCACGAGCGGTACGCCGAGGGCATCGACACGGTCGCGTCGTACATCAAGGAGAAGGGCTACTCGCTGAAGATCGCGCTCGAGCCCAAGCCCAACGAGCCCCGCGGCGACATCCTGCTCCCGACGATCGGCCACGCGCTCGCCCTCATCGCCAAGCTCGAGCACGGCGACATCGTCGGCCTGAACCCCGAGGTCGGGCACGAGCAGATGGCCGGCCTGAACTACACGCAGGGCATCGGCCAGGCGCTGTGGGCCGAGAAGCTGTTCCACATCGACCTGAACGGCCAGAAGTCCATCAAGTACGACCAGGACCTCGTGTTCGGGCACGGCGACCTGTTCTCGGCGTTCGCCACGGTCGACCTGATCGAGAACGGCTTCCCGTCCGGTGGCCCGACGTACGACGGCCCGCGGCACTTCGACTACAAGCCGTCGCGCACCGAGGACGCCAAGGGCGTCTGGGACTCCGCGGCCGCCAACATGTCGACCTACCTCCTGCTCAAGGAGCGGGCGCAGGCGTTCCGCGCCGACCCCGAGGTGCAGGCGGCGCTCGAGGAGTCCGGCGTGTTCGAGCTCGCGCAGCCGACGCTGGCCCCCGGCGAGACCCTCGCCGACCTGCTGGCCGACCCGTCCGCCTACGAGGACCTCGACGTCGAGGCGGTCGCCGCGCACGGCTTCGGGTTCGTCCGCCTGAACCAGCTCGCGCTCGAGCACGCCCTCGGCGCCCGCTGACGTGGCACGCGCCTGGCTTTAGGCGCTCGTCACCTCGCAAGACCGCGACGTCCGCACTCGCGGGGCCCCTGACCCCGACGAGTGCGGACTTTGCGGAACACCACCGGCTCCTGCTGCAGAGCTGCACGAAGGGAATGTCATGACGCTCGTCGCCGGGGTGGACTCCTCGACGCAGTCCTGCAAGGTCGTCATCCGCGACGCCGACACCGGAGCGCTCGTGCGCTCCGGGCGCGCGCCGCACCCCGAGGGGACGTCCGTCGACCCGCGGCACTGGTGGGACGCCCTGCAGGCCGCGATCGCCCAGGCGGGCGGTCTCGACGACGTCGAGGCGATCTCGGTCGGCGGCCAGCAGCACGGGCTCGTCGCGCTCGACTCGTCCGGGTCGGTCATCCGCGACGCACTGCTCTGGAACGACACCCGCTCGGCGGGCGCCGCAGCGGACCTGACCGAGGAGCTCGGTGCCCAGCAGTGGGCGTCCGCCGTCGGGTCCGTCCCGGTCGCCTCGCTGACCGTGACGAAGCTGCGCTGGCTGCGCGACGCCGAGCCTGCGTCCGCGGAGCGCGTCGCAGCAGTGGCGCTCCCCCACGACTGGCTCACCTGGCAGCTCTCGGGTGCGGTCGGCCTGGACACCCTGGTCACCGACCGGTCCGACGCGTCCGGCACGGGCTACTGGTCACCCGCGACCGGGGAGTACCGGCACGACCTGCTCGAGCTGGCCCTCGGGCACGACGCACTGCTCCCCCGGGTGCTCGGACCGGCCGACGCGGGCTACCGCGCGCTCGGCGGGCAGGTGCTCGGACCGGGTGCCGGCGACAACGCCGCGGCAGCGCTCGCGCTCGACCTCAAGCACGGTGACGTCGTCGTCTCCATCGGCACGTCGGGCGTCGTCTCGGCCATCGCCAGCGAGCCCACCGCCGACGCCTCCGGCCTGGTCAACGGGTTCGCCGACGCCAGCGGGGCGTTCCTGCCCCTCGCGTGCACCCTGAACGCCTCGCGGGTCCTCGACGCCGCGGCACGCATGCTCGGCGTCGACCACCGGGGGCTGTCCGAGCTGGCCCTGAGCGCCCCCGCCGGGGCGGACGGGCTCGTCCTGGTCCCCTACCTCGAGGGCGAGCGCACGCCGAACAAGCCCGACGCGACCGGTGCGCTGCACGGGATCCGGCTGGCCAACACGACGCCCGCGCACCTCGCCCGGGCCGCCGTCGAGGGCATGCTCTGCGGGCTGGCCGACGGCATCGACGCGCTGCGGGCCCAGGGCGTGCCCGTGGAACGCCTGTTCCTCGTCGGCGGCGGCGCCCAGTCCGCCGCCGTCCGCGCGCTCGCGCCGACCGTCCTCGGGCTCGACGTGCAGGTCCCGACCCCCGGCGAGTACGTCGCCGACGGAGCCGCCCGGCAGGCCGTCTGGGTGCTCACCGGCACGGCGCCGACCTGGAGCGCCTCGTCGGAGGCCACGGTCAGCAGCGCGCCGCCCGAGCCGCGCGTCCGTGCGCAGTACGCCGCGGTGCGGGAGCTGACGACTGACCGGCCTTCCTGACCGGCCCTCCTGACCGGTGTTCCCGAGCACCGGCGAAGCACGAGAGCCCGGCACGGGGGTGCCGGGCTCTCGTGACACCGTCCCGCCTTGTTCAGCGGCAGGCCGGCAGATGTTCCCTGATGAGCGTCAGTGCGACGCGTCGTACGCGGCCTTGACCTCGGCGGAGATGCGCCCGCGCTCGGACACCTGGTGCCCGTGCTCCTTGGCCCACTCACGAATGGCCTGCGCGTCACCCGACGACGAACGACGACCGCGGGGGGCGGCCGACTTGCTGGTCGTACGGCCACCGATCTTGCGCGCGTGCCCGACCCACTGGGCAAGGGCGTCGCGCAGCTCGGTCGCGTGTGCGGCGGTGAGGTCGATCTCGTAGGTGACGCCGTCGAGCCCGAACGTCACGGTTTCATCGGCGGAACCACCGTCGATGTCGTCGACGAGGAGTACCTGGACCTTCTGTGCCATTGTTTGCTCCGTGTGACTGGTCTTGCCGTGCTGACGCGGTCACTATCGCATCGTGCGATTACCGGGTCAAACGCTGGAGGGCGTTTCGCCATTCGTGTTTCGGTCCGCGTTCGCGGCTTCTGCGATGCGTTCCTCGGCATCCATTCTTGCCAATGCCTGTCGTTCTGTTCGATCGGCATTGACGAGCGCGCGTATGGCGAACCAGAACAGCAGGCCCACTCCAATGGAGGGCAGAAGTGCCGCCAAGGCTGTGAGCAGCGGATTCATCTCAGACCTGAGGCTTCACTAGGGGAAACAGGATGGTCTCGCGGATGCCGAGGCCAGTCAGCGTCATGAGCAGACGGTCGATGCCGAGCCCGATACCACCGGTCGGCGGCAAGGCGTACTCGACGGCCGTGAGGAAATCCTCATCGACGCGCATCGCCTCGTCGTCCCCGGCCGCCGCGAGCAACGCCTGCGCCTCGAAGCGTTGCCTCTGGATCACCGGGTCGACAAGCTCGGAATAGCCCGTCGCCAGCTCGACGCCGCGCACATACAGGTCCCACTTCTCGACGACACCTGGAATCGTGCGGTGCTGACGAACGAGCGGGCTCGTCTCGACCGGGAAATCGCGTACGAATGTCGGCGCGACCAGCTCGTCACCCACGCGGTGCTCCCACAACAGCTCGATGAGCTTGCCGTGATTGCTCTTCTTGGGGTCCGCGTCGATGCCGAACTTCTCGGCCAGGACGGTGAGTTCTTCGAGCGACGTCTGCGGGGTGATCGCGATGCCCAGGGATTCGGCCAACGAGTCGTACATGGACAGCTGCGCCCATTCGCCGCCCAGCTCGTAGGTGGCGCCGTCCGGGAGCGTGACCGTCGTCGTGCCGAGCACGTCGAGCGCGGCCTGCTGCACGAGGTCGCGGGTCAGGTCCGCCATCGTGTCGTAGTCGCCGTAGGCCTCGTACGCCTCGAGCATCGCGAACTCCGGCGAGTGCGTGGAGTCGGCGCCCTCGTTGCGGAAGTTGCGGTTGATCTCGAACACCCGCTCGATGCCCCCGACCAGAGCGCGCTTGAGGAACAGCTCGGGCGCGATCCGCATGTAGAGCTCGATGTCGAACGCGTTCATGTGCGTGACGAACGGACGGGCCGCTGCGCCGCCTGGCTGCGTCTGCAGCATCGGCGTCTCGACCTCGATGAAGTCGCGGGCGTGGAAGTTGTCCCGCAGCGAGCGGATCATCGCCGGGCGCAGGCGAGCCGTCTCGCGCGCCGCAGGGCGCACGATGAGGTCGACGTAGCGCTGCCGGACGCGAGCCTCCTCGGACAGCTCCACGCCCTCGTACAGGTTGGGCAGCGGGCGCAGCGACTTCGCGGCGATCAGCCAGGAGTCCGCGAGCACGGACAGCTCACCGCGTCGCGACGAGATGACCTTCCCGTGCACGAAGAGGTGGTCGCCCAGGTCGACGTCCGTCTTGAACGCCGCGAGGCGCTCCTCGCCCACCGCGTCGAGGCTGAACATCGCCTGCAGGCGGTTGCCCTCGCCGTCCTGCAACGTGGCGAAGCAGAGCTTGCCTCCGATGCGGACGAACACCACGCGGCCGGCCACGCCGACCTCGTCCTCGGTCTCGGCGCCGGCCTCGAGGTCGGGGTAGGAGGCACGGACCTGCGCGATCGTGTGCGTGCGCGGGACGCCGACGGGGTAGGCCTCCTGGCCCGACGCGAGGAGTCGTTCGCGCTTCTCCCGCCGGACGCGGATCTGCTCGGGGGCGTCGTCGGACGGCGTCTCAGTCACCGGGCAATCCTACCGGCGGGGTTCGGGTCCCCCGGGCTCCAGGTCGAGGGCCAGGTCGAGGATCGGTGACGAGTGCGTGAGCCCACCCACCGACAGGTAGTCGACCCCTGTCTCGGCGACCTCGCGTGCGCGGTCCAGCGTCAGGTTCCCGGTGGCCTCGAGCTCGACGTGCTCCGGCTCGTGCGCCCGGACCGCAGCGACCACCTCGGCGAGGACCGGCGTCGCCATGTTGTCCAGCAGCAGGAACCGCGCTCCCGCGTCGATCGCCTCGATGGCCTGCGCGAGGGTGTCGGCCTCGACCTGGATGAGGACGTCCGGGAACCGCCTGCGGATGGCCTCGATCGCCGCGCTCACCGAACCGGCAGCGACCACGTGGTTGTCCTTGACCATCGCGACGTCGTACAGCCCCATGCGCTTGTTGGTGCCCCCGCCGCAGCGCACCGCGTACTTGTCGAGCGCGCGCAGCCCCGGGGTCGTCTTGCGGGTGTCGAGCACCTGGGCGCCCGTCCCCTCCAGCGCGTCCGCCCACCGGCGCGTGTGCGTCGCGACGCCCGACGCGCGGCTGGCCAGGTTGAGCATCGTGCGCTCGGCGACGAGCAGCACCTGGACCGGGCCCACGAGGACCGCGAGCACGTCGCCGCGCGCCACCCGGGCCCCGTCGGCGACACGCTGCTCGACCGTCGGTACCTCGAGGCCCAGACGGTGCGCGACCTGCTCGACGACAGCCGGCACGAGCACGAGCCCGGCGACGACGCCCGACTCCCGCGCCACGAGGTCGGCCGTCCCGGTCGCCTCCGGCGAGATGGTCGCCTGCGTGGTGACGTCCCGACCGGGTGCGGCTCCCAGGTCCTCGTCGAGGGCCGTCGCGACGGTACGGGCGACCCACTCGGGGTCCAGTGCGGTGAGGCTCACGAGCGACACGCTAACGCGGGCGGTCCCCTGCGGATCGTCCGTGACGCTCACAGCGCGAGCTTGAAGCCCTCGTGGGACTGGTCGTAGCCCAGCGAGAGGTAGAACCGGTGGGCGTCGGTGCGGCGCTTGTCGGAGGTCAGCTGGGCGAGCACGCACCCTCGCGCGCGACCGCGCTCGTGCGCCCAGAGCATCATCTGTCGGCCGATCCCGCCGCCGCGCAGCCGGGCATCCACCCGGACGGCCTCGACCAGAAGACGTGTCGCTCCGTGCCGTGAGATGCCGGGCACGTAGGTCAGCTGCATGGTGCCGACGACCGCGCCGTCCAGCTCCGCGACGATCACCTCGTTGTTCGGGTCCACGTCGATCGCCTCGAACGCGGCCAGGTGAGCGGCATCGAACGAGCCCGTGCGCTCGGCGGAGATGACGTCGTCCGCGATGAGCTCGACGATCCGTGCGAGGTCGTCGACGCCGGCCGGACGCAGGAGCAGGTCCGTCACGTGAGCGGCGTGCGGCGGGTGACCAGCGTGCCCTCGGCGTCCAGGAACGCCTCCAGCCGCAGACGCCAGGCGTCGGACCGGTCCGGGAAGTCGCTGCGGGCGTGCCCGCCCCGGCTCTCCTCGCGCTCCAGCGCCGTGGCTGTCAGCACGGTCGCCACCTGGTGCACGTTCGTCGTCTCCCACTCCGCGACCTGCGGAGCGGCCAGGCGGCGGCCCTCGTCGCTGCGCAGGTGGGCGTCCGTCGGGACAGCGGCGAGAGCGGCACCGGCACGACGCAGGCCGTCGCCCGAGCGCAGGACGCCCGGCCCCTCGGACGCGAGGCGTTGCACCCGCGCCCGTGAGGCCGCTGCGACGAGCGCCTCGGCCCCGGGACGCTCCACCGGCTCGGGCCGCGGCAACGGCTGCGAGGCGATGTGCCGGGCCGCGCGGGTCGCGAAGACCAGGCCTTCGAGGAGCGAGTTGGACGCGAGCCGGTTGGCGCCGTGGACGCCCGTACAAGCGACCTCACCCACGGCGTACAGGCCGGGCACGGTGGTGCGCCCCACGAGGTCGGTCACGACGCCGCCCGAGTGGTAGTGCTGGGCCGGGGCGACCGGGACGAGGTCCGTGGTCAGGTCGATGCCGTGCTCCAGCAGACGGTCGTGGATCGTCGGGAAGCGACGTCGCAGGAACTCCGGGCCGAGGTGCCGCGCGTCCAGCCACACGTGGTCGGAACCCGTCGCGGCCATCCGGCGGACGATCGCGTGCGCGACGATGTCCCGCGGCGCGAGCTCGGCCATCGGGTGCACGTCCGGCATGAACCGCACGCCGTCCGTGTCGAGCAGCAGCGCGCCCTCGCCGCGCACGGCCTCGGAGACGAGCGTGAGCTGACCCTTCACGCCGGCCCCGAGCCACAGCACGGTCGGGTGGAACTGCACGAACTCGACGTCGCCCAGCACCGCGCCCGCCCGCAGCGCGGCGGCGATCCCGTCGCCCGTCGCCTGCACGGGGTTGGTCGACGAGCGGAACACCTGGCCGATGCCGCCGGTCGCGAGCACGACCGCGCTGCCCAGCGCCGCGCCGACGCCGTCGCGCTGACCCTCGCCGATCACGTGCAGCGTGACGCCGCACGCCCGTCCGGGACGTCCGTCCGCGGTGGGCGGACCGGTCAGCACGTCCAGCACGAGGGCGTGCTCGATCACCTCGATGCCCGGGTCGTCGCGCACCGCCTCGATCTGCGCGACGAGCGCCCGGGAGATCTCGGCACCCGTCGCGTCCCCGCCGGCGTGCGCGATGCGGTCGGCGTGGTGGCCGCCCTCGCGCGTCAGCGAGATGGCGCCGTCGGGACCACGGTCGAACACCGCGCCACGTGCGACGAGCTCGCGGACGCGCGCCGGACCCTCGGTGACCAGCACCTCGACGGCGCGCGGGTCGCACAGTCCGGCACCCGCGACGAGCGTGTCCTGCAGGTGCGCCGCCGGCGAGTCCGTGGGGTCGAGCGCCGCGGCGATGCCGCCCTGCGCCCAGACCGTCGAGCCCGACGCGAGGATGTCCTTGGTGACGAGCAGGACCCGCGGCACGCGGGTGCGCAGCTCGAGCGCGGCGGTCAGGCCCGCGATGCCCGAGCCGACCACGACCGCGTCCGCCTGCACGGTCCAGCCGGGAGCGGGCGCGGCGAGGCGCGTGGCCAGCCGGGTCGCGGCCGGTGGGGTCGTCTGGGTCTGCTCTCCGACGAGGGCGGTCACCGGGCGCGCCCGACGAGCTGACGACCCTGCGCCAGGGGCAGCCCGCTGGGTTCGAGGTCCGACCAGTCCGGTACCTGACCGGGGTCGTCACCGAGCGCCGCGACACGGTTCTGCTCGTCGACGAGCACGACGCGCGGCTCGTAGGTACGCGCGTCGTCGTCGGACAGCTGGCCGTAGGCGATGAGGATGACGACGTCTCCCGGGTGGATCAGGTGGGCGGCCGCGCCGTTGACGCAGACCTGGCCGGAGCCCGGCTCGCCTGCGATCGCGTAGGTGGTCAGTCGGGCACCGTTCGTCACGTCGACCACGTCCACCTGCTGTCCCGGCAGCACGTCCGCCGCGGCGAGCAGCTCGGCGTCGACCGTGATCGACCCGACGTAGTGCAGGTCGGCCTGCGTGACGGTCGCGCGGTGGATCTTGCCCGTCATCATCGTGCGCTGCAGGCTCGTCACGAAGGGACCCCCACGGTGACGGTGTCGTTGTCGATCAACCGCGTCGCGCCCACCTGTGCGGCGAGCAGCAGGAGAGCCTCGCCCGCGTAGTCCGCCGGGACGTCCTCGAACGTCTCGGGATCGACCAGCGCGACGTAGTCGGGCTCGACGCCCGCGGCGTGCAGGGTGTCGAGCGCCGTGGACCGGATGGCGTCGGCTCCCCCGGCGCGTGCCGCGAGACCCAGCGCCTGCGAGAGCCCGAGGGCGCGGCGGTGCTCGTCGGCGGAGAGGTACGCGTTGCGGCTGGACAGGGCCAGGCCGTCCTCGTCACGGACCAGGGGCGCGCCGTGCACGACGACCGGGACGTCGAGGTCGCGGACCATGCGCCGGACCGCCGCGAGCTGCTGCGCGTCCTTGCGGCCGAACAGGGCGACGTCGGGACGCGTGAGGTGCAGGAGCTTGAGGACCACGGTGAGCACGCCGTCGAGGTGACCCGGCCGAGAGGTGCCCTCGAGCACGTCGCCGATCGCGCCCGCGCTCACCCGCACGATCGGGTCGCCGTCGGGGTACACGACGTCCGGCCCGGGGGCGAAGACGATGTCGTCGGGACCCAGCAGACCGGGCCCGGACAGCAGCGCGAGGTCACCGTGCAGGTCCCGGGGGTACCGGGACAGGTCCTCGCCGGCGCCGAACTGCAGCGGGTTCACGAAGATCGTCACCACGACCGCGTCCGCCAGCTCACGGGCCTTCGCGACGAGGGACAGGTGGCCCGCGTGCAGCGCGCCCATGGTCATCACGACCGCCCGCCGGTGCGGCTTGGCGGTGTGCGCCGCGCGGCCCTCGGTGCGCGGGACCGCCTGCACGTCCTGCACCGCCAGCGCCGCGGCGAGCTCCTCGCGCGTGTGCACGAGAGTCGGCGTCGTGGTCTGCGTGGTCATTCCGGGTCCTCCTGCGGATCCTGATGCGGGTCTACGTCCCGTAGCAACGTCGGCGAGCCCTCGTTGATGCCGTCCAGCACGTCCTGCGCCGCCGACGCCGAGATCAGGCCCGCAGCGAGCGCCCGCCCGGCCGCCGAACGGGCCAGAGCACGGTACCCCTCGACGACGTCGACCGCTCCCGTGCGGGCGGCGAACGCCGTCAGGGCCTCGCCGTGCTCGCGCACCGTGCCGGCGTCGCCGCGGCGCACGGGACCGGTGAGCGCACTGATCGCGCCCGGCCCGCGCGTGCCCGTGGCCGGGTCCGTGGGCGACTCCGCACGCAGCGCACCGTCGAGCGCGGCATCGAGCAGCGGCGCCAGCATGCGGCCGGGGTCGGTGACGCCCGCGTCGGCCAGCGCCTGCGCCGCCTGCGCGACGAGGACGACGAGATGGTTCGCGCCGTGCGCGAGGGCCGCGTGGTACAGCCCGCGCGCCTCCTCCTCGAGCACCACCGGCTCGCCGCCGATCTCCACGACCAGCGCCTGCCCGATGGGCAGCACCGGGGCCGGCGCCGTGACCGCGAACGAGCAGCCGACGAGCCTCGACAGGTCCAGCGAGGTGCCCGTGAACGTCATCGCGGGGTGCAGGGCCAGCGGGATCGCCCCCGCGGACCGTGCCGGAGCGAGCACACCCACGCCGAAGCGGCCCGACGTGTGGACGACGATCTGCCCGGCCTGCCAGGCACCCACGTCGGCCAGGCCCTTGACCAGGTCGGCGAGCGCGTCGTCGGGGACCGCGAGCAGGACGAGCTCTGCGCGACGGACCACCTCGGGGATGTCGAGCACCGGGACGCCCGGCAGGAGCGTGGCGGCGCGCTCGCGTGAGGCCTCCGAGATCGCCGACACCGCCACCACCGGGTGACCCGCTCCGCGCAGCGCGCTGCCGAGCACGGCGCCGACCCGGCCGGCACCGACGACGCCGACCCCGAGCCTGCCGGGTCGCGTGGCGGGGTTGCTCATGCGTCCGGTCCCTGCGGGCGCGGGTCGACGAGGTGGCCCGGGTCTGCGGCGTCCGCGGGCAGCGGCGCGTCGTCCGGGATCGGGACGCCGACCACGGGCTGCGGCGCGTGGTCGGGGGTCGGGACACCGTCAGGGGGCCGTGGCGCGTGCTCCGGGGTCGGGACGCCGACCGCGCGCATCCACTGCTCGGGGGTCGCGGTCGCGCGGGCCGTGCGGGCACGCGCGGCCTGCTCGTCGAGGAGCTCGGCCGCGACGGCCGCGCCCAGGTGGTCGACACGCGGCGCGACCGGCCCGGGCGTGGAGTGCAGCACGAACGACGCCAGCCCGAGCCTGCGCTGGACGGGCCCCTGCGCGAGCCCGAGCGACTGCGTGCGCTCGTGCGGCACCACGTCGACCTGCCGCCAGAAGCGACCGGTCCGCGTCACCAGCGCCCGGTCGGTCACCCGGAAGCCGTGCCGACGCCAGCCCACCGGGTCCACCCAGCGTGCGCTGCGCGGCGCACCCGTGAACCCCGCGTCGTCACCGGAGCCGTCGAGGGCCGCGTCCATCAGTGCCACCGGGTCGTCGACGCCGAGGTCGGGCAGGACGAGCCAGAGAGCGGTCATCGCCTCGTCGCGCGTGGCTACCGGGTGCAGCACCGTGTCGCGCTGCTGCTCGCTGCCCTGGCCGTAGCCCGCGACGTTGATCTCGACGCGCCACCAGTCCTTGCCGCGCCACAGCGGCCCCTGCGTCAGCCGGATCGCCTGCACACGGCCCGGCGGCACGGTCTGCGCACGGTTCTCCGTGAGGCCGTGCCGCAGGCGGATGCCGTCTGGCGAGATCGCCGCCCGGAAGTTGGCGCCCTGGTTGACGCGGTTCCAGACGAACGCAGCACCACCGAAGACGGCCGGGAGCAGGAAGATCACCGTGCCGATGTCCCCGGACATGATGCCCGCCGTGACGATGCCCGCCCCCACGAGCAGGAGCATCGGGACGGCGCCGGAACGCAATGTCGCGACGATCAGCCGGGGCATCGGCAGGTCGTACACGCCACGCTCCGGGGCGGCGACGAACGGCACCGAGCCCACCGTCGTCGAAGAAGAAGAAGGGACAGCCGCCCCGTCGGACGGCGCGCCCGCGCCGGGCTCGACGTGCGGCCCGTCCGGCACGGCGGCGTGCGGCGCACCCACCGGCCGGGTCAGCCCCGCGGCGAGCGCGAGCAGCTCCGCCCGCAGGACCTCGGCATCGGCCTCCCGCAGGAACGCCAGGGACACCCCGGAGCCGTCGCCCCCGGCCACCTCGATCTTGAGCTCGGACAGACCGACGAGCCGGGCGAGCAGGGGCTGCACGACGTCGACGGCCTGCAGGCGGTCGAGCCGCGCCTGCCGTTGCTGACGGAACAGCAGGCCGGTGCGCAGGTGGACGGCCTCGTCGGTCACCGCGAACCGGGTGACGCGCCAGGCGAGCGCGGAGTAGGCGAAACCGATGAGGGCGATCAGGACGATCGAGCCCAGCACCACGAGCCACGTCTTGCCGTGCCGCAGGTCGACGGCCTCGCGCAGGTTCTCCGACTGGATCACCACGATGCCGACGACGACCGCGAGGATGCGCCAGCCCTTGAGCGCGGGCGTGACCGGGTGCATCCGGCGCCAGCCCTCGATCGCGTCCGGACCGCCGTCGGGCTCGTGCTCGACGACCACCGGAGCGACCGGCGCCGCCGGGGCCTCCGGGGTGCTGGGGACCTGCTCGGTCACAGTCCCGCCAGCCTGGCCTCGCCGCGCGAGGCCATCCGGTCACGCAGTCGCGCGGCCTCGTGCGGTGGCAGGCCGTTGATCGCGGCGCCGGTCGCGGGCGCGGCCGTGTGCAGCTGGACCGTCGCGATGCCGAACTTGCGCGCCAACGGTCCCGCGTTGACGTCGACGTACTGCATGCGCCCGTACGGCACCACGACCATGGAGCGGAACATGATCCCGCTGCGCACGAGCAGGTCGTCGGCGCGCTCCGCGTACGCCATCGCCCCGACCTGTCGCGGTACCAACCAGCCGATCCACAGGCACAGCAGGGCGACCGCCGCCGGGAACGACCAGACCCACGCCTCTCCCGCGGCGATCGCGCCCGCCACGGCGACGAGGAGCAGGGGAACCAGGACGATCGCCGCCACGGTGAGCCGTGCGCCGATCAGCCGGCGGGAGACCGGCGTCCACGTGACGTCGGTCGGGTCGAAGGGCTCCCGGGTGGTCGGGGGCGCGTCGGAGGTCATGCGCTCATCCTGTCACCGTGCGCAGGGCTCGTTAGCGGGGCCGTCACGGAGTGGTCGGGTCCGGTGCCGCACGCTCGCGGGACGCGGCGTCCGCCTCCGGCGGCGGGATCCGGCAGAACCGCTCGACGACCAGGCCGACGACCGCGAGCACGGCACCGCCGATCATCGCGACCGCCGCAGACAGGGTCCGTCCGCCGTTGCCCGGCTCGTCCGTCCCGGTGAGCAGCGCCAGCACGTGCCCGCCGTACCAGCCCGCGAGCAGCGCGCCCGTGTAGCAGGACGCCTTGGCGAGCACGACCGTGCGGGCCGCGCGCAGCGCCTCGAGGTTGGGCCGCTTGCCGTGCAGGTACTGGCGCACCTGCCACCCGAGCACGAAGACGACGGCCGCGATGCCGAGCTCGACGATGACGACGAGCCACGGCACGTTCGGTGGCAGCGCACCGCGGGATGCCATGGTGCGAAGGACGATCCAGGTGCCGACCGCGACGCCCGCGGCCACGAGCAGCAACGTCTGCCAGCGCGTGCTGTGCATCACGTCTGTGGTGCCTCCCAGCGATCGGTCGCACGCTCGTCGGAGCCGTCGTCGTCCGTCGAGCCGTCCGCACCCGGTGCGGCAGGCGCGGGCGACGACAGCCAGTCGAGCGCGAGCCAGCGGATCCCCTCACGGTCGGGAGCGGTGGCCGCCAGCGCGGCGACCGGACCGCCGCCGAGCCCGGGGAGCACCGCCTCGGGGTCCACCTGCGCCCAGGGCTCCAGGACGAACGCGCGCTCGTGCGCCCGCGGGTGCGGCAGCTCGAGATCGTCGGTGACCGCCAGCACCGAGCCGTACACGATGATGTCGATGTCGAGCGTGCGCGGTCCCCAGCGTTCCTCGCGCACGCGTCCGTTCTCGTTCTCGATGCGCTGTGTCACGCGCAGGAGCTCGCGGGGCGACAGCATGGTGCGCGCCAGCACGATCGCGTTGAGGTAGTCGGGCTGCTGGTCCGGTCCACCGACGGCCGTCGTCCGCGCCAGCGGCGACACCTGGACGACCTCGAGGCCGGTCGTGTGCGACAGCACGTCGACCGCGGCACGCAGCGTCTCCTTCGCCGCGCCGAGGTTGGCGCCGAGCGCCAGCACGACGTCGACGACGGCGGGCGGCGTGACGTCCAACGAGTCGAGCACGATCTCTCCGACGACCGCGTCGGAGCTGGTCTCGACCAGCCCGGTCCCGGCGGTCGGTGTGGCCGGAGCAGCCCCCGCCGCAGCGACGCCGGCCGTGCTGGCCGTCACGGCGACCGGCTCGGACGGTCCGTCGGGTCCGTCGCTCGACAGCTCACCGGGCGCCGGCGGGACCGTCGAGGGCGGGCCCTGCACGATCTCCGACCAGGGGATCGTCGGCGGCACGGCCGGGGGTGCCGCGACGGTCGCCGCCACGACCGCGGGCGGGACGACGACCGGAGGGACCGTGGGCGGGGCGACGACGCGCGGCGGGATGACCGGCGGCTGGACGACGGGTGGTGCGACGACGACCGGCGGGACGTCGGCAGGCGGGGGCGCGGACGCCGCGGCGACACCTGCGACGAGCGGCGCACCGGGCGCCGGGGTCACGGGGAACGACGCCGTCGAGGTCGGCGTGGAGCGGACGGGCGCGGGCAGCTCGGACCCGCTGCGCGGCAGGTACGGCTCGGCCGCGGGCAGCTTGGAGCGGTCCCGGTGGATGCGCACGACGACGTCGCCGAACGGCACCTCGATCGGCGCCTGCGGCTTGTGCACGCTCACGTCGACCGCCTGCACGATCGCGTGGGCCAGCACCGTCGCGGCGATGCGCTCGGCGACGGTCTCGATGAGGTCCACGGGGTCCCCGGAGAGCACCGCCGAGACCTGCTGCGCGAGCTCGCCGTAGTGCAGGGTGTGCGCGAGGTCGTCCCGCGCGGCGGCCCGTCGGGTGTCCAGGTGCACGATGACGTCCGCGATGAACGTCTGGCCCTCGCGACGCTCGAAGTCGAAGACGCCGTGGTAGCCGACCGCGGTGATGCCCGTGAGCCGGATCTGGTCCAGCTGGCGGCCCGCGCCGTCCAGCACGCCACCCTCCCACTGCTCGGCGGTGGTCATCGCGTGCTCCCTCCAGCTCGTGCGTCCTCGTCGACAGCCAGCTCGTCCTCGTCGATCCCGTCCACCCCTGCCGCAGGCACGGCGCCGACGGCCCCGGCCCGCCACGCGGCGGCCACCCGCACGGCATCGGCCGAGCCTGCCACCTCGTGCACGCGTACGCACCAAGCCCCCGCTGCTGCGGCCAGCGCGGACACCGCCGCCGTGGCGCCGTCGCGCGCGAGAGGGGGCGCCGGCTCACCGTCCGGCCGCGCGAGGAGGTGGCCCAGGAAGCGCTTGCGGCTCGCACCCACCAGCACCGGGAACCCGTCGGCGACCAGCTCCGGCAGACGGGCCAGGAGCGGCCAGTTGCTCGCTCCCGCCTTGGCGAACCCGAGGCCTGGGTCGAGCACGATCTGGTCGTCGCGCACCCCCGCGGCACGCAGCCCGGCCACGCGGGCGGCCAGCTCGCGTCGGACGTCGGCGACGACGTCGTCGTAGTCGTCGAGGTCGTCCATGACGTCCGCGTGCCCGCGCCAGTGCATCGCGACGTACGCCGCGCCCGTGTCGGCGACCACGCCGTACATGTCGTCGTCCGCGAGGCCGCCCGAGACGTCGTTGACCAGACGGGCACCGCGCGCGACGGCTTCGCGTGCGACCACGGCGCGGGTCGTGTCGACGCTCACCACCGCTCCGTGCGCTACGAGCCCGTCGATCACCGGCAGCACGCGGTCGAGCTCGTCCTGGACGGGGACGCGGCGAGCTCCGGGACGGGTGGACTCACCGCCGACGTCGAGCAGGTCCGCGCCCTGCGCGAGCAGCTCCAGCCCGTGCGCGACGGCGGCCGAGGGCGTGAACCAGCGGCCCCCGTCGGAGAAGGAGTCCGGCGTGACGTTGACGACGCCCATCACCAGCGTCCGGCCGGCGTCGGGAAGACCCATCACGCTGCCGAGCCTAGGCGTGTCGCTCATGGCGCGGTGCCGACGTCGACGAGGTCAGCGGCCGAGGACGAGGCTCATGGCCTCGGCCCGCGTCGCGACGTCACGCATCTGGCCGCGGACCGCGGACGTCACGGTGCGCGAGCCCGGCTTGCGCACGCCGCGCATCGACATGCACAGGTGCTCGCACTCGACGACGACGAGCACGCCGCGCGGCTCGAGCTCGGCGACCAGGGCATCGGCGATCTGCGAGGTCAGGCGTTCCTGCACCTGGGGGCGTCGCGCGAACACGTCGACCAGACGCGCGAGCTTGCTCAGACCGGTGATGCGGCCGTCGGCACCTGGGATGTAGCCCACGTGCGCGACGCCGTGGAACGGCACCAGGTGGTGCTCACAGGTCGAGTACACCTCGATGTCCTTGACCAGGACCATCTCGTCGTGGCCGAGGTCGAAGGTCGTCGTCAGGACGTCTGCCGGCTCCTGGAAGAGGCCCGCGAAGATCTCCTTGTACGAGCGGGCCACGCGGGCCGGCGTCTCGCGCAGGCCTTCGCGGTCCGGGTCCTCACCGACAGCGAGGAGCAGCTCACGGATGGCCGCCTCGACACGGTCCTGGTCGTACTCCCCGACGGCAGTGCCCTTGTGCGACGTCGCGGGTCCGATGGCGCTCACCCTCAGCTCGCGTCCGGCGTCTGCCCCGGGGGCAGCTGCACGACGTGCTCGCCCGGGAACCCGAACGCCTCGGCGGCCTCGTCCTCGGGGATGATCGGCTTGCCGTTGCGCGCGGCCAGCTCGGCGGGCGTCATGACGGGCGGACGGTCGGAGACCGCGCGCTGGTCGCTCGACAGCCAGACCTGACGCGGCGGGCGCTTGGTGATCGGCTCGAAGATCGTGGCGAGCTGCTCCTGGTTGAGCGTCTCCTTGTCGAGCAGCTCGAGCACCAGGGCGTCCAGCACGTCGCGGTACTCGACCAGGATCTCCCACGCCTCGTCGTGCGCCCGCTCGATCAGCGCACGCACCTCGAGGTCGATCGACGCGGCGACGTCCTCCGAGTAGTCCCGCCCGTGGCCCATGTCGCGGCCCATGAAGACCTCGCCGGAGGCCTGGCCGAGCTGGATCGCGCCGAGCCGGGCGCTCATGCCGAACTGCGTGACCATCTTGCGGGCCGTGGACGACGCCTTCTCGATGTCGTTGCTGGCGCCCGTCGTCGGGTCGTGGAAGACGAGCTCCTCGGCGACGCGACCGCCCATCGCGTAGGACAGCGTGTCCAGCAGCTCGTTGCGGGTGGTCGAGTACTTGTCCTCGGTCGGCATGACCATCGTGTACCCGAGGGCGCGACCACGCGGCAGGATCGTCACCTTGGTGACGGGGTCCGTGTACCGCAGGGCCGCCGCCACCAGGGCGTGACCGCCCTCGTGGTACGCGGTGATCTTGATCTCCTTGGGGTTCATCACCCGGGTGCGCTTCTGCGGGCCCGCGATCACGCGGTCGATGGCCTCGTCGAGCATGAAGTCGTCGATGATCTGCTTGCCCGTGCGGGCGGTGAGCAGCGCGGCCTCGTTCAGGACGTTGGCCAGGTCGGCACCGGTGAAGCCGGGCGTGCGGCGCGCGACGACGTTGAGGTCGACGTGGGGCGCCATCGGCTTGCCCTGCGAGTGCACCTGCAGGATCCGCTCGCGGCCCTTGAGGTCGGGCGGGTCCACGGCGACCTGACGGTCGAACCGGCCCGGACGCAGGAGTGCGGGGTCGAGGATGTCGGGGCGGTTGGTCGCCGCGATGAGGATGACGTTCGCGTTGGCGTCGAAGCCGTCCATCTCGACGAGCATCTGGTTGAGCGTCTGCTCGCGCTCGTCGTGACCGCCGCCCATGCCCGCACCACGGTGCCGACCGACCGCGTCGATCTCGTCGATGAAGATGATCGCCGGGGCGTTCTCCTTGGCCTGGTTGAACAGGTCACGCACACGGCTCGCGCCGACGCCGACGAACATCTCGACGAAGTCCGAGCCGGAGATCGCGTAGAACGGCACACCCGCCTCGCCGGCCACGGCGCGCGCGAGCAGGGTCTTGCCGGTCCCGGGCGGCCCATACAGGAGCACGCCCTTGGGGATCTTGGCGCCGACCGCCTGGAACTTCGCGGGCTCGGCGAGGAACTCCTTGATCTCCTGCAGCTCCTCGACCGCCTCGTCGACACCGGCGACGTCGGAGAACGTGACCTGCGGGGACTCCTTGCTCACCAGCTTCGCCCGTGACTTGCCGAAGCTCATGACGCGCGAGCCGCCGCCCTGCATCTGCGAGCTCAGGAAGAAGAACAGCCCGATGATGATGATCAGCGGGATGAGGAACGTCAGGACGCTGATCCACCACGGGCTCTGCGGCACCTCGGACGTGTAGCCGTCCTTCGGGTCGGCCTGCGCGATCGCGTCCACCACGGACTCGCCCTGGGGGACGACGTAGTTGAACTGGACGAGCTTGCCGTAGTTCTTGTCGTCCTTGGTGAAGTCCTCGGCCAGCGTCAGGTTGACCCGCTGGACGCCCTCGGTGATCTTCGCCTGCTCGACCTTGCCGTCGGCGATGAGGGCCATGCCGTCGGACGTGTCGATGCTGCTGACCTTGGGCTGGTTGATGGAGCTGAAGCCGAACACCGCGAGGACGACCGCAAGGGAGATCCACAGAATGAGGCTACGAGAAAGACGCTTGACGTTCATGGGCGATCGGGGCTGAGCCCCTCATCCTCCGCTCGCGGGTCTGGTTGCTCGAAGTTACCCGATGATCCCCGGCATGCCCGCAGGTGTTCACCGAGGGCGCACACGAGACGCCGACGGGGCCGGACCGGTCGAAGCCGTGTCGCCCCGCTGCTCAGGCCCCGTAGACCCGCGGCGCGAGCGTGCCGACGAAGGGCAGGTTGCGGTACCGCTCGGCATAGTCGAGGCCGTAGCCGACGACGAACTCGTTCGGGATGTTGAAGCCCACGTAGCGCACGTCGACGTCGACCTTGGACGCCTCGGGCTTGCGCAGCATGGTCGCGACCTCGACCGACGCCGGTCCCCGCGAGCGCAGGTTGGACAGCAGCCAGGACAGGGTCAGGCCCGAGTCGATGATGTCCTCGACGATCAGGACGTGCCGGCCCGTCAGGTCCGCGTCGAGGTCCTTGAGGATGCGGACCACACCCGAGGACTTGGTGCCCGACCCGTACGAGGAGACCGCCATCCAGTCCATCTGGACCGGGGAGTGCAGACGCCGCGCGAGGTCCGCCATGACCATCACGGCGCCCTTCAGGACGCCCACGAGGAGCAGGTCCTTGCCGGCGTAGTCGGCGTCGACCTGTGCCGCGATCTCGTCGAGCCGACCGTGCAGCTGCTCCTCGGTGAGGAGCACCCGCTCGAGGTCGTCGCCCATGTCCGCCGGGTCCACCGAAGTCGCTCCTCGTCGTCGCACTGGCTGTCTCGAGCTGTGTGTCGAACGTGCTCGTCCTGCCGGCCTGCTGGCTACTGGTGGGGTTCCACCGCGCCGAGGGCAAGCCTGCCATACGCCCGGCGTGCGGCGACGCCGCCCGGGAGCGAGACCGGGCCCTGCCCGTGCCAGTCGACGACCAGCGCGTCGACGGCCAGGACGTGGGCTCGGCTCAGGGCGCCCGCCGGGCAGCCCGCCTTGATCAGCGCCGTGCGGAGGGCCCGTCGACGGATCGCGTCCGGCGCCTGCTCCAGGACGTCGATCTCCAGCCCGGCGGCATAGTCCAGGAGCTCGTCCGCGAGCGCCTCCAGCACGTCGGCGTCCTCGCGCAGCTGGTCGGCCGTCCGCGCGAGGGCCTCGGCGACGCCCGGGCCGAGGACGCGTTCGAGGGTCGGGAGCACGTCGGAGCGGACCACGGCGCGCAGCGGCGCGGCGGCGTGGGCGCCGTCGTTCGTCGGGTCGTGCCAGGGAGCCAGTCCCAGGGCCGCGCACGCGTCGAGCGTGTCCGACCGGCGCAGCCCGAGCAGCGGTCGGCGGAAGCGTCCACGGACCGCAGGCATGCCCGCGAGCGCCCGGGCACCCGAGCCGCGGGCGAGGCCGAGCAGGACCGTCTCGGCCTGGTCGTCGAGCGTGTGGCCCAGCAGGATCGCGGTCGCGTCCTGCGCGTCGAGCGCCGCGTACCGCGCGGAACGGGCGGCCGCCTCGGGTCCGCCGTGTCCGTCCACCGCCACGCGGACCACCCGGACCGGGTCGAGCCCGAGGTCCCGGCACGCGCGGGCGGCCTCGTGGGCGACCTGCGAGGAGCCCTCCTGGAGCCCGTGGTCGACGACGACCGCCCCCACCTGCCACCCGCGCTTGCGCCCGACGAACGCGGCGCCCGCCGCGAGCGCTAGCGAATCGGGACCGCCGGAGCACGCGACCAGGACGGTCTCCCCCGGTCCGACGTCGTCGAGGCACCTGGCGACCGCCGAACGCACCGCTGCGACCGCGGGCGCCGGACCGCTCATCCGTGGACCCGGCGCACCCATGCCCGCGGGTCCGCGATCTCCTGCGGCAGCGGCAGGTTCTCGGGGCTCGCGAGGACCGCGTTGAACCCGTCGGTGCCGACCGAGCGGCGCACCGCCCGGACGAACTTCGCGCCGTCCCGGTACTGGGCGAGCTTGGCGTCCAGGCCGAGCACGCGACGCAGCACCTGGTCGAGCCCCCTGCTCTTGCCTGCCTGGTCGCGTCGCGCCTCGAATGCCTTGCGGATGGCCTTGACCGTCGGGACGACGGACGGACCGACCTCGTCCATCGTCACGTCCGCGTGGCCCTCGAGCACGGACATGACAGCGCCGACCTCCTCGAACACGGTCCGCTGCTGCGGCGTGAGCGCGTCGAGGATGCCCCCACCCTCGCCGTCTCCGGTGATGGCGCGCGAGACCGAGCTCAGCAGGTCTGCCCGCCCGCCCTCGTCGCTCAGGTCCGACAGGAGCTGCGCGGCCCGCGTGCGCAGGTGGTCCGCGAGCCACGGCGCCGCAGCGAACTGCATCGCGTGGGTCTGCTCGTGCAGTGCGACCCAGAGCCGGAAGTCTGACGCGTCGACCTTGAGCTTGCGCTCGTGGTGCAGCACGTTGGGCGCGACGAGCAGCAGGCGGCCCGTGTGGCCGTCCTGCGGGGTGAACGGGTCGAACTGGCCGAGCACCTTGCTGGACAGCAGCGCCAGCACGCCCCCGACCTGCAGAGCGCCTACGGCCCGCGTGCCCTGGCTCGCGTTCAGCTCGACGCCGTCGGTCATCACCGCGAACATCTCGGCGTTGGCCCGCGACCAGTGCGGCCGGTCGACGACGAGCACCCGGGAGACCACCGACGGGTCCGCGCCGTCGGCGGCGGTCAGGCGCGTGATGCGGGCGACGTGCGCCGCCGCCCGGCCCGCCGCGTCGCGCAGCTCGTCGACGAGGCCCTCCAGCTGCCCGCGCTCGGCCTTCGGACCCGGCTTCGCGAGCCGGCCGGCGATCGCCGCGGCGCGCTGCCAGTCGACCAGGCCGCGGCGCGGGTCGGTGCGCAGGTCGACGTCCTCGGAGAGCTCCACGCGTTCACGGTAACCGTCGCCGTCTCGCCCGCATCGACCGTTCTGCCGTCGGCGCAACGGGCGGTCGCGCTCGGGTCAGCGGCAGCCGCAGGCGGCGAGCTTCGAGACGAAGCCGTCGATCGCCGCGCGCGGACCCCACTGCCCGCCGTCGGGCGTGGCGTCGGCGAGGACCGCGAAGACCAGCTGGCGCGACTCCACGTCGAGGACCGTGCCCGACAGCGACGTGACGTGCGGGAGGCTGCCGGTCTTGGCCCGGACCATCCCGCGTGCGTCCGACTGCGTGTACCGGTCCGCGAGCGTTCCGGTCAGGCCGCCGATCGGCATGCCCGTCGCGACGTCACGCAGCTCGGGGTTCTCCGGGTCGGTCGACAGACGCACCAGGCCGGTCAGCAGGCTCGGCGCCAGCACCGACCCGGCGCCCAGCCCGGACGCGTCGACCAGGTGCGCGCCGGACGTGTCGACGCCCGCGACGTCGACCGCGTGCAGCACCGCCTTGGCACCCCCGTCGAAGCTCGCCGGCAGGCCCTGGTCGATCGCGACGAGCCGGGACACGACCTCGGTGATCGTGTTGTCCGACGTGTCGAGGAAGTGGTGGACGATCTTGTCCAGCGTCGCCGACTCCACCCTGGCGATCTCGCGGCCCGGGTCGGGCGCGTCCGTCCGGAACGGCGACCCGGTGACGGTGATGCCGTTCTCCGCGAGCCGGGTCACGAACGTCTTGGCGGCGGCGATCGACGGGTCCGAGTAGCGCGGCGGGTACTCGCCGGGCTTGATCTTGGCGGTGTCCACGGCGAGCGCGGTGACAGGTGCGACGTATCCCGCGGCGACATCGGGCGGGTCCCACGCCGGGCTGAGCCGCGGCCCCGTGAACAGGAAGTCGTCGACACCGAGCTCGACGGTCGTGGTGCCCTCGAGCTTCAGCGCCTTCGCGGTCTGCGCGGCGAGCTCGGCCAAACCGGCGTGCCCCTCCGTCGCGGCCGGGTCGCCGGCGTCCGCGGCGAGCATCATGTCGCCGCCGCCGACGAGCACGATGCGACTGCCCTCGCCCTTGACGACCGTCGTCGGCAGCGTCATGTCCGGGTCGAGCGTGCTGAGGCTGGCGATCGCCGTGACGAGCTTGGCCGTCGAGGCGGGCGTCTGGCCGGCGTCGGGAAGGTGGCTGGCCAACGTCTCCCCGGTGAGCTGGTCCTGCACCAGGACGCCGACGCTCGGACCCAGGCGGGGATCGGCGACGAGGCCGTCGACGAGCGCCTGCAGCTGCGTGCTGCCCGGCATCGGGACCTGGGCGTCGAGCTCGGTCAGCGCAGGCGCGAGCGCGACCGGCTCGACCGCGCCCGGGGCCGTCGGGAACGGGTTCGGCGGTGCGGGTTCCTCGGTGAGCGTGACCAGCCCGGGGACCAGGTCGTACGCGTCGGCTGTGCCGTACGCGCCCGCGGCGAGCACGACGACGAGGATGCTGCTGCCCAGCACCCGTCCCGCTGTGGTCATCGTCACCCTGCCCCGCTCGTTACCAGCCGTTCGGTGCGTCAGACTACTGTCCGAGACGAAGGCGCCCCTGACACCCGGCGCGCCGCACGACGAGTGTCGCTGCGACCGCCGGTACCGGAACCCCGGGCGCGGACGCGGGGCGAAGGAGAGTGCTGTGGAGTTCGACGTCACGATCGAGATTCCGAAGGGTCAGCGGAACAAGTACGAGGTGGACCACGCGACGGGGCGTATCCGGCTCGACAGGATGCTGTTCACCTCGACGCGTTACCCCGACGACTACGGATTCATCGAGGGCACCCTCGGTGAGGACGGCGACCCGTTGGACGCCCTGGTGCTGCTCGAGGAGCCCACGTTCCCGGGCTGCCTGATCCGCTGCCGCGCGCTGGGCATGTTCCGCATGCGGGACGAGGCGGGCGGCGACGACAAGGTCCTGTGCGTCCCCACGGGTGACCAGCGCGCCGCCTGGCGCCAGGACATCGACGACGTGTCGGACTTCCACCGGCTCGAGATCCAGCACTTCTTCGAGGTGTACAAGGACCTGGAGCCCGGCAAGTCCGTCGAGGGCGCGCACTGGGTCGGCAAGGCCGAGGCCGAGGCCGAGATCGAGCTCAGCCGCCAGCGCGCGATCGACACGAACTACTACAGCCACTGACACTTCCGCAGCGTCCGCACTCGTGCCGCTTCCGTCAGCCGGTGGGGCGGGCTGCGACGGTGATCAGGTGCGGGCTCACGCCGAGCAGGCTGGGTTCCGTCTCGATCGTCCGGGCCGCGTCGAGCACGATCTCGCGACGCTCGTCGTCGTCGAACGCCGAAGCCAACGGCTTGATCCAGTGCGCCATGCCCTCGACGCCGACGGTCTCCCGCACGACGAGCCCGACCTCGGTCGCCTCCGCAGGGAGCTCGTCGGGTCGGTGGAAGTAGGCGGTCGTGAACCAGCGCGGGTCGCCGGTCGGGTTCTCGTGCACCCCGGTCGTCAGGTCTTGCGCGACGATCGCGCGGAACGCGGGGTCGAACAGGTAGGACTGCGCAAGCCCGTCGAACAGGGACGCGAACCGGCTGATCGCCATCGCGACGACGACCCCGCCGGGAGCGACCACGCGCAGCGCCTCCCGCCACGCAGCCAGCCGGTGCGCGCGGTCGGTCAGGTGGTAGAGCGGGCCCAGCAGGAGGACGGCGTCGACCGACGCGTCGGGCATCGGAAGTGTCCGGGCGTCGCCGACCGACGCCGTGAATCGCGCGTGCCGGCCCAGCCTTGCCTCGGCACGCACGACGTGTCCCGGAAGCAGGTCGACGAGGTGCACGGTGTGCCCGTCGTCGAGGAGCCACTCGGCGTGCACGCCCGTCGCGCCACCCACGTCGAGAACGCGCGCCGTGGGTGGCAGGTGGCGGCGGACGATCTCCTGCACCCGAGCCAGCTCCAGGCGTCCGAGGCCCCTGCGCAGGCGCTGGTCCTCGTCGACGTCGGTCTCGTAGTGGCCGTGGATGGGTGGCTCGTCCATCGCGGCAACCTACGGCGGCCGACCCGCGTCAGGCGACGAGATTTCCGACGACAGCCAGCAGGAAGACCGCCGGAGCGAGCGCCGCGAGGGCGACGGTGCTGCGGCCTGGTCCGTCAGGGGTGGACGGTACCGACGAGTGCGGCCCCCGCCTTGGAGTGCGGAGAGTGGGGCTACGGGCGCCCGGCGTAAGGCATCGTGCTGCCCCAGCGCATCTTGGTCAGGCGCAGGGGCACGCCGGGCCGGGCGGCCTCCATGATCTGGCCGTTGCCCGCCCAGATGGCCACGTGGTAGATCGCGTCCGGGTTGCTGGGGTTGGTCGTCCAGAAGACGAGGTCGCCGGGGCGCATGCTGTCGTAGCTGACCTTCAGGACCTGCTTGTACTGGTCGCGCGACGTCCGGTTCAGGTAGACCCCGACCGACTGGTAGGCGCGCATCGTGAGGCCCGAGCAGTCGAAGGAGCCGGGGCCGGTGGCGGCCCAGACGTAGGGCAGGCCGATCTTCGTCTGCGCCCAGGCCAGCGCTCCGGCCGCGCTCCCGGCAGAGCTCCGTGACGTCCCGGTTCCGAGCCCGTACTTCGCGGGCGGAGGAGCCGTGACCGGAGGGGTGACAGGCGGCGTCGTGACCGGGGGCGTCGTCACGGGCGGGGTCGTGACCGGCGGGGTCGTCACGGGCGGAGTCGTGACCGGCGGGGTCGTCACGGGCGGAGTCGTGACCGGCGGCGTCGTGGCGGGAGGCGTCGTCGCCGGCGGGGTGGTCGCCGGAGGAGTCGTGGCAGGCGGGCGCGTGGCCGCGGGCGGCGGCCTGAGCGCGGCTGCCTGGGCGGCGGCGTCCTCGCGCTCGCGACGCTGCTGGTCGAGGAAGTCCTGACGGGCCCGCTCGACCTCGGTGCTGGTCTGGCGCGCGGCGGCGAGCTGGCCGATCAACGTCTCGCGCTCGGCCGCGGCGGCCGCCTGGGCCTGCTCCGCGTCCTTCTGGGCCCGCTCGGCGGCAGCCAGGGCGTCCGCGGCGGCGGTCTTCGCCGCTGCAGCCTTGTCGGCGGCCGTGGTGGCCCGCTTGGCGAGCATGCCCGAGATGAGCTGGGCGGCCCGGTACCTCTGGACGACCTCGTCGGTCTTGCCGCTGATGCGCTCGAGCGAGGCGCTGCGGTCGGCGACGTCCTGGAACCCGTCCGCGGACAGCACGGCCTGCAGCAGATCTGTGGAGCCACCGGACCGCGCGGCCTCGCGGGCGATCGCGACGAGCTGCTGACGCGCGGTCTCGGCGGCGACGTCGGCATCGGCCGACGCCTTCGCAGCGTCGCGGGAGGCCTTCTGAGCGGCGTCGGCGTCGACGAGAGCCTGGGTGTAGGCCTCACCGCGCTGCTGGACCACGAGGTCGGCGGCATCGGTCTCCGCGCTCAGCTGCGCGAGGCGCACCTCCATGTCGGCGACCGAGCGGGACGCCGCGGCGACGGCACCGTGGGCGTCCTGCACGTCCTGGGCGGACGGCGGAGTCGGGTCGGTCGGGGCCGCGGTGACGTCGGAGGCCGCACCGACGAGGAGCGTGCCGACGAGCGCAGCGGTCACGAGCACCGACGGCAGTCGGCGCTGGTGTGCGGCGCGCGGGCTCACGTTCCTCCAGAAGTGCGGCCGCTAGGCGGCCAGGTTGATCGTCAACGGTGGCGACAACCCCGGTCGCCCTTGGGGACGCTACCGGCGGAAACCTCAGAAGTGAACACCTGTCACACCAGTCACACGAGTAACACGCGTGTGCTTTGGGAGGAACCGGACAGGATCTGGACCAGATCACCCGAATGCCTCTGTATCGGCATGCGGGGACACGAGCACGAGCCGACGGCGTCAGCCGAACCGACCGTTGACGTATGCCTCGGTCCGCTCGTCCTGGGGCGACTCGAACAGGGCCCGGGTGTCGCCGTGCTCGACGATCACGCCGGGCGTCCCCTGGGAGGCGAGGAAGAACGCGCACTTCTGTGAGACGCGTGCGGCCTGCTGCATGTTGTGCGTGACGATGACGATCGTCACTTCCCGCTGCAGCGACATCATCGTCTCCTCGATGACTCGAGTGGACGTCGGATCGAGCGCAGAGCACGGCTCGTCCATGAGCAGGACCCGCGGCTGCACGGCGAGTGAGCGAGCGATGCACAGGCGCTGCTGCTGGCCGCCCGAGAGCCCGCCACCCGGAGCGGTGAGCCGGTTGCGCACCTCCGACCAGAGCCCCGCCTTGGTCAGGCTGCTCTCGACGAGGTAGTCCTTCTCGCTGCGCGACGCCTTCACGCCGGTCAGCTTCAGACCGGCGACGACGTTGTCGTAGATGGACATCGCAGGGAACGGGTTGGGCTTCTGGAAGACCATGCCGATCTGCCGACGAGCATCGATGAGGCGGCGCTGCGGGTCGTAGATGTCCTGGCCGTCGAGAAGGACCCTTCCCGCCATCGCCGCGCTCGGCACCAGCTCGTGCATCCGGTTGAGGATCCGCAGGAACGTCGACTTGCCGCAGCCGGACGGCCCGATGAGTGCGGTGACCGCACCGGCGGGCATCGTCAGGGACACCGAGTCGAGAACGAGGTGGTCGCCGAACCAGGCGGAGATCTCGTGCCCCCGGAGGTCGGCGAGCCCGCGGGGCGCGATGGCCTCGGGCAGGTCT
The DNA here is from genome assembly GCF_056400865.1 of Cellulomonas sp. P4_H4. NCBI lineage: Bacteria > Bacillati > Actinomycetota > Actinomycetes > Micrococcales > Cellulomonadaceae > Cellulomonas > Cellulomonas sp. P4_H4. Next base: position 261,475 of record NZ_JBFUKL010000002.1, on the reverse strand, counting down.
GGGGCCTTGCGTGACCCGCGGCGACGGGGCTCGCTCGTCCGAGGTGCTGCGGCGACCGGCGCGGGTGCCGCCCACTCGCTCTGGTCGACCGGTGCGAGGACGACCGTCTGGGTGGCCTGGTGAGTCGACTCGGACGCCTGCTCGAGGTCCGGCGTCTCGCTTGTCGGCCGCATCACGCGACGCCCCCGACAGCAGCAGCGGCCGTACGGGTACGCACCGAGCGCGATCGCAGCGAGAGCCCACCGGCGACTGCGGCACCGATCCCGGCCGCGATGACGAGCGCCCACTGCACCGGGGTCCAGCCGCGGGGCTTGCGCCACACCGTGTCTGGAGCAGAGGCCTGAGCGGCGGGCTCGGCCGTCGGTGCACCGGCGTTCTGGCCGCCCGTCGCAGGCTGCTCGTCAGGGTCGGCGGCGCCGGCCGAGTCGGACGGCCCAGCCGCTCCGCCGCCGTGGTAAGCGCCGCCGGACGAACCGCCCTGCGACCCGGCCGACCCCGCACCTGCGGGAGACTTCGGCACCTGCAACGTCACGGATCCCCCGCTGCTGTCGTCGGAGTGCAGGCCTGTCCCGAACCCGAACGCTGGTGCGGCAAGGACCACGGCGACGAGGAGCACGACAGCCCGGGTCGCTGTCTGGGGCGGTGTGCCGACGGGCGCGCCCTGGCGACCCGACTCAGAAACCATCTCGGCCCAGAGGCGTTCCCCCTCCTGCCTGCGCTTCCGGCGACGCCACACGACGAGCACGACGGCGCCGGCGGCGAGCAGCAGCACCAGCAGCCCTGTCCACGGCACGGCCGGGAAGTACCCGTGCGCAGTGCTGCTGGTCAGCGGCACCTCGGTCTGCGGGCCGGGCGCGGCCACCATCTCGACGTCGACCGTCGCCTTCATCAGCACGAGCGGCGCAATGCCTGGGACCTCGGTCTCGACGACAAACGACTGCCCCGGCAGCACCTCGGCCGTGTTGCTCGGCGTCACCTCGGTCCGCGCGGTGCCCAGCGGTCCGGTCACACGCACACGCGGTGTGCCGACGATCTTGACGTTCCCCGTGTTGACGAGGTCGTACTTCACCGTGGCCGTGCTCGCGCCGAACGGCACGAGGCTGCCCGACGACGACGCCGAGACGTTGCGTACCTCGAGCGCCGGCGTGAGCTCGCCGGAGACCCGGACGGACAGCCGAACGGCGACCCGCGAGTCGATGACCACTCCGTCGTTCCCGGCGGCGACGGTCGCGAGCGACACGACGATCCCCCCGGAATGGTCGCCCGGGCTCGCGTCGGCCGGTGCCACCACGTCGAAGCCGACGACCGCGGTGCCGAGGGCGGGCACGGTGACCGTCGGGGCGGCCATCGTCACCCAGGTCCCCACGTCGGTGGACGGGGTCGCCGCGGTCAGCACGTCGTACCCGCCGTCCGCGGTGTTGAAGGCGTCCGCCGCGTAGACCTTGAACGTCTGCTCCGCTGTAGAGGCGTTCGCCACGAGCACCTGGTCGTGCACGGTCGCGCCAGGGTCGAGCTGAAGGTCGAGGCGGGTCCTGGTGTCCGCGCCACCGTCCGCCGTGGTCGGCGTCACCGACCAGGCGGCCGTGCCGTCCTCGGCCGAGGCCGTCCCAGCGAGGGGCCCGAACACGAGCGCGACGAGCGCGACGAGCAGCGGGACCACGGCACGCGTGCCAGGTCGGGTGGCCAGGAACATGTACTACTCCTCAGAGCGCGGGTGGTTCGGACGGCAGCAGGTGGTGGGACGCGAACCCTCGCGCCCCACCACCTGCCGGTGTTCAGTTGCTGACGAGCGTCACGGTGATCGTCGAGGTGTAGGAGCCCTCGGCGGTCGCGGCAGGGATCGCCAGGTTGAGCGCTGCCGCCAGGGACGTCGCCCCACGACCGTTCGCCGTGGTCTGCGCGAGCGTCTTGCTCGCCCCGAGACCCGTGCTTGCCGCGTCGTCGAGCGCCGAGGTCACCGAGGACCCCGCCTGGACCGACAGCGGACCTGCCGCGTCCTTGGTGATGCTCGGAGCACCCGGCGTCCAGCCGAGGTACTTGGCGTTCAGCGTGCCGTTCGCGCCCGTGAAGTCGGAGGCCTGGACGTTGACCTTCCAGCCGGCGAGCAGACCGTCACGCCGGGTGTCGGTCACCGTGATGCCTGCGAGCTGCGCCGTGGCGGTGATGCGGGTGTTGCCCTGGTCGCGCTGACCCGACAGGGCGACGGGCGCCGTCGGGACTGCGAACGTGAGCGCGCCGTCCACGACCGGGCCGGCCGGCACCGTCAGGGTGACCGTGATCTGACCGTCCGGGCCGACGACGACCGTGTAGGTCTTCGAGCCGGACGACGGTCCGAAGGCCGCGGGATCGGTGGGCACGAACGACGCGGTGTAGGTGTGGTCGCCGGCGGTGGGCGCGTTGACGGTGAACGTGGCCGCTCCCCCGCTCACCGAGCTGCTGCCGAGCGACGTCGCGCCCTCGGTGAAGTTGACCTGGCCGGCCGCCGCCGGAGTGACGTTGGCGGTGAGGACGAGGTTGGCGCCGACGGCTGCCGCGGTGAGGTCGGTCGTGGTCGCGGTCACTGTCGAGCCACCACCGTCCCAGCCGCCGGGTCGCGACGGGAGTGCGGCCTTCGGGATCGAGTAGGTCATCGCCGTCGTGGGCGTCGCCGCCGTGACGTGCACGGTCAGCGGCGTGGTGAAGCTGCCGAGCGGAGCTCCGGTCGAGTTCTGGCAGACGACGATGTACGGCAGGGTGGCCGTTCCGCCCTGAGCCGACGCGTACGCCCGGATCTGCGGCTTGTTCATCCGGTCGGCCAGGTCGATCGCGTTCGAGTGGTAGAAGCGACCCGACGCGTCCACGTCGGCGGACGGGGCTGCCACGGCCACGGCGTCCCAGTCGATCGCCGGACCAGGTCCCGGGATGTGCACGTACGGCTGGATCTGGATCGTGCCGGCCGGGCAGTTGGCCGACAGGGCCAGCGTGCCCCACGGACGGGCGATCGCATCCGGCTGCAGGGAGCCATCGACCTGGTTCGCCGCGCTCAGCGTCGGGTCGAGCAGGCCGGTCGACGGCGCATCGAACCACAGGATGTCGCCGGGGAGGGTCGGGCCGAAGTCGGCGGCGGACGCCGACGTCGCCATCGCGACACCGCCGACCCCGGCGAGCAGTGCGCCGACGACGCCTGCCGCCAGCACCTTCGTGAGCTTCATCGAGGATCCTTCGTCTCAGGGCCGGCGCGGTCGCGCACGGTCTCGGGCCGAGCGTGCTCGGCGGAGGTGAACGGGCGACCCCCTGAAGGCGACCGAGGGACGACCGGCGCTCAGCGCGCCAACGCGGATCGAGCTGTCGTCAGCGCACCGAGGCTGGATCGAGAGCGGGCGCGGCCGGGGCCACCTGCGACGTGCCGCCACGCTGCGCACGGCGCGAACCGGGAGTCGGTGGGACTGTGCGGCGCCGACGCCGACGACTGCGCACGACCCTCCAGGTCATCAGGAGGACGAGCAGGAGGATGAGCGCGACGAGCAGCCAGGGCCAGGCCCAGGTCGACGTGCTTGCGCTGACGGAGCCGATGCCGGGATCGGTGCCGCCCGGCGAGGCCTCCGCGACCGCCGTGACCGTCGTCGTCAGCCGCACGAGGGGCCAGACCTCGGGAACCGTGACGGACTGCTCGACCTTGCCGCCAGGCAGGAGCTCGTCGACACGCGTGCCGTCCGCGCCGCGCAGGAGCAGGCCGAACGGGCCGGCGACCCGGACCGTCGGTGACACCTTCATCCGCACGTTGCCCGTGTTCTCCAGCGTGTACGCGACGTTCACGGCTCCGGCCGACACGAGCCCGCCGGACTCGAACGTGGCACCAAGGTCCCTGATGACGAGCCCAGGCGCCAGTTCCCCGTCGACCGTGATGTACAGGCGTGCGGCGACGCGCTGCTCGAGGTCGAGAGCAGGGCTGCCGGCGCCGGCCTCGCCCTTGGCGGTCAGCGCTGCGACGACCGCCGCGACGTGGTCTCCCGGCTCGGCGTTGTTCGGGACCGTCACGGTGAACGGGACGATCACGAAGCCGAGGCCCGTCTCTGCCGTCTGCGGCGGTGCCTGCACGTGGCTGACGTCCGAGCTCACCCAGGAGCCTGCGCTCGTCGGCGCGACCGCCCGGGCGGGAACCTCGAGCCCACCCTCGGCGCCGGGCGTCACGTCGCTCGCGTAGACGTCGAGCTCGAGCGCGTGGTCCGCCTGGTTGAGCACGGCGATGTGGTCGCTGATCACGGAACCCGGAGCGACCGTGTACGCGAGGTAGGGCCGCTGGTCCGGCTTCTCGGGGCCGGCGGGTGCGACGCCGAACGTCACGAGCTCGTTCGAGCTCGTCGTCGACCCGTCGGGCGCCCCCGGCGTCGGTGCCGGCTCGTCGGCCGCCGTCGCGGGCAGCGCGAGCGTGGTCAGCAGCACGGCCACGGCGAACACGCCGGACAGCAGCCGGTGGGCGGAGTGCAGCATCAGTGGGATTCCCGAGTGTTGACGGCGGGGCGGCCAGGAAGCGGCACGCCCTCGGGAACACTCGCGCATCGGCTCGTGCGCCGACAACGCACCACGGGCGAACGCGCGGTGAACCGCAGACCGCCGCAGGACGCACGAAAGGGCGGGGTGCCTGGGCACCCCGCCCTCCCCCGTCCCGACCTCTGCGAAGCCGAGGTCGGACGGTGCCTGATCAGGTGATCAGATGGCGGTGAACGTCACCGTCGCCGAGTACGTACCCTGCTGCACCGACGAGGGGACCTCGTCGATACCGAACGTCCCGTCGAGCATGACCGAGCCACTCTTCGGGCCGCCGAGGCCGCCCGTGTACGTGGCGAAGGTCTTCGCCACGCCGAGGCCGTCCGTCGGAAGGACGGTCGGGAGGCTGGGCGCCGGGTTCTGCGTGGGCACCACGTCGGCGGCCTGGAGGGCGTTGCCGACGACCTGGTGCGCGGCGACGTTCCACAGACCGGCGTACTGGCCACCGAACGAGGTGGCACCGTTGGTGAACGGACCGGAGACGACCTTGGCGGTGAAGCCCGTCGTCGCGGCACGCGTGTCGGTGATGACGATGTTCTCGAACGGCGCGGAGGCCGAGAACGTCGAGTCCGTGGTGTCCAGCGCGGCCGGGCCGAGGTGGAGCGTGGTCGCCGGGATCAGCGGGGTGGTGCCCGTGGCCGGGATCTCGGGGTGGTACGGCGTGGTGATGGTGATCGCACCGATCGGGATCACGACGTCGACCGACTGCGGGTCAACTGCACCCTGGAGCTCGTAGGTCGCCGTCACCGTGTTGGACGTCGAGTTGTTGTACGGCGCGATGCCGACGAACTGGGCGGTCAGCGACGCTGCACCGGCGCCGAGCGAGTTCGTGGAGAAGGTCCCGACGACACCGTTGACGCAGGGCACGGAGCCCAGGAACGCCGCACCGTTGTAGAAGGACACGACGCCGTTCGGCAGGCCGACCGCGGAGGTGACCGTCGTGGTGAGGGCCACCGACTGGTAGGCGGCACCCGAGGTGGGCGAGGCCGAGAGCGTCGTCGTAGTGGGACGCGCGGCCACGGGCGTGACCTCGACGTTCACCGGAGCCGACGTGGAGCCGTCGTAGCTGCCGTTGCCGGCGTACACGGCGGTGATCGCGTTGGTCGCACCGACCGGGATGGCCGACGTCGACAGGGTGGCGATGCCGCCCGCACCGGTGGACGCGGTGCCGAGCGAGGTGGCGCCGGCGAAGAACTCGACCGAGCCGGACGCCGCGGCGGGCGAGACGGTCGCGGTCAGGGCGACGGGGGAACCGGACTCGACCGTGGAGGGCAGGGCCGAGACCGTCGTGGTGCTGGCGATCTTGGGCAGTGCCGCCATCGGGATGGAGTAGGTCATCGCCGTCGTGGGCGTCGCCGCCGTGACGGTGACCGTCAGCGGCGTGGTGAAGCTGCCGAGCGGAGCGCCCGTCGAGTTCTGGCAGACGACGATGTACGGCAGGGTGGCGGTGCCGCCCTGAGCCGTGGCGTACGCCCGGATCTGCGGCTTGTTCATGCGGTCGGCCAGATCGAGCGTGCTCGAGTGGTAGAAGCGACCCGACGCGTCCACTGCGCTGGAGGGGGCGGCCATGGCCACGGCGTCCCAGTCGATCGACGGGCCGGGCGCGGGGATGTGCACGTACGGCTGGATCTGGACCGTCCCGGCCGGGCAGTTGGCCGAGAGGGCCAGCGTCGCCCAGGGGCGGGCGGTCGCGTCCGGCTGCAAGGAGCCGTTGACCTGGGCCCCGGCCAGAGCCGGGTCACCCAGACCGGTCGACCCGGCGCTGAACCAGTAGATGCTGCCCGGGAGGGTCGGGCCGAAGTCGGCGGCAGAGGCCGAGGTGGCCATGGCGACGGCGCCGGCACCACCGATCAGGGCAGCGGCGAGCGCGCCGGCCACTATCTTCTTCATACGCATGGCAAAGGTGTCCTTTCGGGACAGGGAAGAGCTGGAGTGGTTGTTCCTCTGGATTGCCGTGCTCGTGCTGCCGGCGCGCGTCGTGGTGCGCCGGCAGCACACCTCCATCAGGAGAGCGTGAAGTTCGTCACCGCGGCGGTGCCGGCGACGCCGCACATGCCACCGTCGATCTCCGGTGCCAGCTGCTGGAAGCCGGCCTTGGCGATGAGCGCCTTGCCGCCGCCGGAGCAGATGAACCCGTCCGGGCCGAAGATGTTCGCGAACCAGGCGGTGCCCAGGTCGGCGTTCCGGACCACGTTGTAGAGCGCACGCTGGAAGCTGTAGGAACCGGCACCGGTGACGAGTGCGACCGAGGGCTCCGACGCCGCACGGCCGGTGGAGAAGGGCGCGACCGCGTTGGGGTTGCTGGCGATCGGGCTGGCGTCGTGCTCCTGAACGGTGACGACGCTCGGGGCCAGGACGACGGGGACGCCACCGTTGAGGCTCGTGAGCTGGCCGTAGAAGGTGGTGTACGTGCCCGAGTTCGACTGCGGGATCTGCGGCACGATCACGCCGCTCTTGCCCTGCGCGATGCCGGCCGGGAGCTGGTTCCAGTTGGTGTAGACGCCCTTGTAGATGTTGACCATGTCCGCGCCGGTGATGATGGTCGGAGCGTTGGTGCCCGCCGCGCTCACGGCCAGCTTGATCCCGTCCACCGCGAAAGCGACCTGACGAAGGTTGCCCGCGATCTCGGCCGCGTTCAGCGTGCTCGACGCCCGCGCGAAGTTGACGTTGACGTTGTTGGTGCCCGCGTACAGCAGGTTCTTGCCGGCTCCGGACCCGTTCGGGCGGTTGATCGGGGCGGTGCCCGTCTTCACCGTGATCTGGGTGACGACACCCGCGGCCACGCCGTCGAGCTGGGCGTCGTAGGAGACGAGGCGTGAGTTGGACGCCGCGTTGAAACCGGGCCGGGGCGAGGCACCGACGAGTGCACCATCGGCCAGGAAGTTCATCGCGTACTGCGTCGTGTCGGACCCGACACCGACGATGTCGCGCCCCTGGGCGCTCGGGTCAGCGGAGGCGGAGGTAGCCGAGGCCACACCCAGTGCTCCGACAAGAACGGTGGCCACCAGGGCCGAGATCGTCGAACGCTTCACTGGAGAAGCACCCTTCGTGAGATCGACTGTTCGAGCCGGCGACGCCGGCCCGTGGACAAACCTCCAGACACCGGGCGAACGTGCTGTGCCGCGTCTGTGAACGCAGGACTGCCGGCTCATCACCGAGGGACGACGCCGGCCCCCACGAGCGCGGGTCACAGGAGGTTCGGCAGCAGGCGGGAGCCGACGTCCGCCACGACCCACGCCGCCGCGAACACCACCGGGAGGGCCAGCACCCAGACGGCGCGGCCGGGCAGCCTGCGCGCGAGGAACGCGGTCGCCAGGACGACGAGCAGCAACAGCTGGAGGGCGAGCACCACGTTGGGCCAGACCGAGGGGTCCGTCTGCATCGCCTTCTCGGACTCCGGCACGCCGCCGACCCGTCCGGGTGGGGCCACTGCCGCGTCACCGACGAGGGTCGCGTCGACATAGGCGACCCGCACGGGCAGGAACGTCCCCGCCGAACCACCCGGGCCTTCGCCCGTGACGAGGGTCAGGCGGGAGCCGCCGGAGGCGGGCGGGGCCGGGAACGGGTCGCCGGCGTGGCGGACCCCGTCGACCCGGTACGTGAACTCGCCCTGACCGATGGTCACGATGATGCCGTCACCCTTCTTCAGGGTGGGCACGGCCTTGAACGGACCTCCGTACGCACCAGCCCGCCCGTAGACGAGCGACACGCCCTGCTGGCCGGGCAGCGGGGTGTCGCGACGGTGGCCCGGGCCAGCCATCAGGTCCTGTGACGCCGTGCCTTCCACGACCACCTGGCGCAGGCCGAGGGTCGGGATCTCGAGCAGCGCCACAGGGGCGCCCGGGTCGATGACGCCACCGAGGGGGGCCGTCTGCGCCGCGAGCTGCTCGCGCAGCTGCGAACCGAGCTCGCGCTGGGCACGCGCCTCCTGCAGAGGGGTCAGAACAGCGAGGTACGCGAACACCCCGACGACTATCGCGAGCGCCGTCACCAGCGCCACCTGGACGGCTCGCGCACCGTCCGTGAACGGCGGGCGCGCGCCGCGCGGCTCCCGCGGTCGCACACCCTTGGGCGGCTTCCAGCCCGGGGGCGGCCCTGGCTGTCCCGGACGGACGAGCTCCTCGCTGGGAGGCGCGTACGGGTTGTCCAAGGTCGCGGTCACAGTCCGGGCCTCCGGGCGCCGAGGCCGAAGGCGAACGGGATCGCGAGCGCACCGAACAGGCCGATCCCAGCGGCGACCGGGACCGCGAGGCGCGCCGCCGACACCGGGGTCGTCGGTGTCACACCCGTCGCAGTCGCCGTTCCGTCCGTCGGCGTGCTCGGGGCGGGGTCCCCGTCGACGGTGACCGTGTCGACGCCGCCTGTGTCACCCGTGCCTCCTGGCACGCTGCCGAGAGCGGCCGCGCCACCTCCCGAGGCCGTCGGCGGACCCGTGTTGCTGGTCGGGGTCGTCGGTGGGCTCGACGTGGGGGCGGTCAGGCCCTGCTGCTTGGCGATGATGAGCGCCGCGGCCTGCGCCGACGAGAACAGGTTCGCGGTCGCTCCCGAGGCCGTGATGGGCAGAAACCCCGCGGGCAGCTGCCCGTTCCCGGCTCCCGAGACCTGGCCCTCGGTGGTGGCCGTGGTGACGAACTGCGCGACGTGACCCGCATCGGCGCTCGTCAGCCCGGTCGTGGGAACCGCCGCCTGGATGATCATCGTGCCCGGGTACGCGTCGTCCGGGAGCGTCGCCGCGTCGAGCGTGAAGGCGCGGGCCGGTCCGGCGTTGGTCGCCGTGGCGACGGCGGCGGCCATGCTCGCGTTGCTGGGCGCGACGAACGTCGCGGCCGTGCCGGTGCCGGTCGTCCGCAGCGCCGCAACGTGCAGGCCGTATCGCTGGGCGTCGCCCAGCGAGACCAGCCCGAGCATGAAGCGCGTTCCGTAGCCCTGGCGGTCGCCGCGGCCGATCTTGTACCCCGTAGCCGCGGTCCCCTCGCACCTGGTCTGCACGTTGGGCCACGCGTCGATCATCGCGGTGGCGACCTTGCGCAGGGTGTTCACCGGCGCAGCCACGAGGGAGAGGTACGGCGTCTTGATGTTCTCCTTCCAGCAGGTCTCCTCCTTCGACAGATACCACTCGTCGAGCAGCGGCCACTCGTCGAGCGGCAGCTGGACCCCGTGCGTGGTCCCGTCGGCATCGACGGCTGACCGGAAGTCGGGGTTGACCACCATGCCCCACGGGTCGGGGGTCCCTCGCAGGAACGACATCGCCTCGGCGTCCGCTGCGATGTAGGAGGTCAGCGCCCGGATGGTGTCCGCACTGTCCGACAACGACAGCAACGTGGCGCGGGCCTCGGAGTCGATCTCGCCGATCCCGGGGTTGAGCTCCATGAACTCCGGGTCGTGGTTGATGCCGATGGGGTTGTTCGCCAAACCCGGATGCTGCTTGCCGCCGACGCTCGCCGGGTACGACTGACTGAGCAGCTTGGCCAGGAGCCGTGGGGTCAGGTCGAGCTCCATCCGCTCTCCGCGGTTGTCCGGCTCGTCGACGACGAAGGAGATTCCGAAACCCGTCACGGCGACCGGCGCGTAGGCGAGCTCCCTCCGGGCGGCGGCCGCCGGGTAGGAGACGAACGAGCCCACGGCGCCGCCGGAGTCCACGAGCCGCGCCGCCGACGACTCCGACATCGCGTTGCCCCGGAACTTGAAGCGGTCCTGGCGCAGGCAGTACGCGGGCGCCCACTGCAACGTCGCCTGGGCGATCAGCTCGGACCCGTAGAAGTCCACCGGCGGCCGCGAGTCGAGCACATCGCACGCGTCTGCCGTCAGGCCGAAGGTCAGCGGCACGGAGAACCTGCCCCGCCAGTTCGACTCCGACCACCACAAGGTGGGCCGCACGGCCTGGTTGGCGAACCCTGGGGAGTACTGCGAGCCCGGCTCGGACTTGCCCGATGCTCGGCATCCTGGGACCGCGCCTGTGGTGCAGCTGATCCCCATGATCGGGATGACCACGAGGGAGCACGGCACGGTCGCCGAACAGCCCAGCGACTCGATCTCCTGGGCCGATCGCACCTCGAACTGCCAGCTGCCCGTGCCGTCCGGAGCCGTGCTCGCGGCCACGTCAGCAGCGGGCAGAGCACCCTGCTCGAACCCGCCTGCCTCGGCCGGCATCGTGTCCACGGAGCACCCAGGGTAGGACTTCCCCAACACGTCGACGAACGACACCAGGTGGTCGAAGGTCCCCAGGACGCCGGCAGCGCACTGAGACGGCCAGTCGGGGAGGAACTGCTGGGCAGCGCGGTCCGACTCGGCCGCGTACCGGTCGCCCACCCACGGGTGGACGCCGCCGGAGATGGCCGTGGAGCTCGCGCGCTGGACAGAGCTCGATGTCCAGCAGGTGTGCGGGTTCAGCTGCTGGGCGGCCGGCAGCGTCGGGTCGTCCAGGCCGCGGCACTGCAGGATCACCACGGGGTACTCCTGGTCGATCGCATCCTGCCCGTACGGGCTGTAGGTCCTGTTGCCGGTCGGGTGCGCACCCGACCAGTGCACGCCGATCCGCTGACGTCCGCGCAGGTTCGTCGTGTGATCGACGGTGACCGTGACGGTGCGCCGGTCGACCACGCTCTCGGTCCCGTCAGCCTCGAGGTGCGCGCGGGTCAGTGTCTGAGTCCGGGCGTAGTCCGCCTTGACGACGGGATCCGCGTCAGCGGCCCGGGCCTCCGTGCCAGTCAGCCCGGCGAGCACGACCGCGAGGGCCAGCGACGGGACGGCAGCCAGCGCGACTGCCCGGACGAGGACGGCCCGGCTGAGCGTGGCGCGACGTCGACCGCCGTTCATGCTGCACCCCCGTCGGGCCAGGTCGGCTGGTTCAGTGCGCTGGTGGTGGTCGGTCGTGTCCGGCTGCGTCGCCACAGGACGATCAGGAGTGCGGGCAGCAGCACCAGCGCCAGCAGCTCGATCGCCGCGAGCACGCCGAACAGGAGGCTGCCGCCGACGGGCCGAGGTGCCAGGACGGTCGACACCGACGCGCTCGCCGCGCCGCCCGTGCCGTCGGCCGACGAGACCGGCAGGCCGGTGTCGGGATCCACGGCGCCCGCCGAGCCGATAGCGGCACCATCGCCTCCGGCGGCGGCGTCTCCTCCGCCCGCTGCTGTGCCACCGGTGCCGCCGCCCGTGGCGCCACCACCGGTCGAACCGCCCCCTGCGCCGGAGGGCGCACCGCCTTCGGCGGCACCGCCGGGGGTCTGGGACTGGCCCGCGCCGAGGCAGGGTCCGGCGCCCGACTTGTCACAGGCCGCCGGCTGCGGAGCGAGCTCGGCCAGCTTGTTGCGATTCAGGTCACCCGGAACGAAGGTCGGGTTGTTGCACTTCGTCGCGTCGCGACCGGCGACATCGACGTTGGGGTCGACACCGAGCTTGCTCACCTGCTCGAACCCGGCCTGGACCAGGTTGAGCGGTAGCGGCGAGTAGCCGTACGCGCCGGCCTTTCCTTGCCCTTCGCACAGCGAGTAGAAGAGGAAGTCGACCAGAGTCTGGCGCTTGTTCGTCGTCATCCGGGCGTCGGTGGCTCCCGTGGGGATGAGCATGTAGGAGTACGACGAGAGCGGGTAGGCCCGCGGGTCGGCGTTCGTGTAGACCTCGTCGAGGATCTGGGTCAGGTAGTTCTGGGACGTCGCGACGGTGTTGATCTTCGCCTTGGTGAGCGCGACGGCGACGTTGTACTGGGTGGGCTCGACGTAGTAGCCGCCGGCGTTCAGCACCTTGACCACCGGGTATCCCTTGTTCACCGGGTACGAGTACTCGACGTAGCCGATGGTCCCGTTGCCCGACGGCGCGGCGATCGTGTTCATCACCTGGTCGGAGCTGGACGCACCGATCGCCGACTTGAGCTTGTCGGACGGGCGCGGGTAGTAGGACGTGAGTCCGCCCTTGGGGAAGACCGTCCGCCACAGGCCCGGGTACTGCTTGTCCAGCCAGGTCGTGAACTGCGCGGTGGTGCCCGAGCCGTCCGAGCGGACCACGGGGATGATCGCGACGTCCGGGAACGTCCGGCCGTTGTTGTCGGCGGAGATCGCCGGGTCGTTCCAGCGCGTGATGGCGCCCGTGAAGACCTTCGCGATCGTCTCGCCCGACAGCCGGATGTCCCGTACGAGCTTGCCGCCGGCCTCGAGGTGGTAGGTGAACGACGTCCCTCCCGCGACGATCGGCAGGTACGCGAACGCTCGCCCTCCCGACGTGTCCGGGTTCCCCGCCTCGTCGGTCCCCTGGTACGGGATCTCCGAGATGGCGAAGTCGGTCGAGACCTGCGAGAAGTCCTTGCGCCCCTTGGACGAGCCACCACCGGTGTAGACGATCTGCATGCCGTTGGCCGACACGTCCGCGATCCACTGGTCGACGATCACCTGGCTCCAGGTGGACCCGGTGCCCTCGATCTGGCCGTAGCCCGCCGACGCGGGTGACGCGGCGAGCAGGCCGAGGACCACGACGAGCAGGGCTGCGAAGGCGGCGGACGACGAGCGCCGCCATCGACGGGCGAGCGGGCGGGACTTGCCGGGGCGGTGCGGCATCGGGGCTCCGAGCGGATCAGCGCCCGCGCCGCTGGCGCGCGAGCAGACGGGTGACGACGAACAGGATGAGGACGAGGATCAGCAGGATCGAGGCGCCGGCGAAGCCGCGCTGCACGTAGAGCTCCTCGCCCGTGCGCACCGTGCTGAAGACGAACAGGGGCAGGGAGTTCATCACCCCGTCGAACGGGTTGAACACGAAGAAGCTCGCGGCGCCCGACGTGAGCAGCACCGGCGAGGTCTCGCCGACCGCGCGAGAGACGCCGAGGATCAGTGCGGTCGCCAGGCCGGGTCGGGCGGTAGGTAGGACGACGTGCCACACCGTGCGCCACCGGGAGGCGCCGAGCGCGAGGCTCGCCTCGCGGAGCCCGGAGGAGACGACCCGCAGGACGACGTCGGCCGCCCGCGCGATGATGGGCAGCATCATCACGGAGAGAGCCAGCGCTGCCGCGAACCCCGAGCGGGGGAAGCCGAGCAGCAGGATGAGCACGGTGTAGATGAACAGGCCGGCGATGATCGAGGGGAGGGCGGTCATCGCCTCGACGACCGTCCGGACGACCCGTGCGAACCGTCCCCCGACCTCGACCATGTACACGGCCGTGCCCAGTGCGAGCGGCACCGTGATCACCACGGCGATGGAGATCTCGATGATCGAGCCCACGATCGCGTGCGCGACGCCGCCCTTGCTGAGCGGGTCGCGGGGGCCGACGCCGGCCATGTCGTCGAACCACATGTTGGGGTGGATGAGGGCGGGGAATCCGCGCACGAACGTGAACACGACGGTGCTCACGAGGGCGATCCCGACCACGATCGTGCCGCCCGTGATGACGGCCGTGGCCAGGCGGTCGCCCACCGCAGGACCGGGCGTGAGGATGTGCGTCACCGTGGTCACGATGACGAGGTAGCAGATGAACGAGGTCAGGACGAAGGCCAGGGGCGTGCCCCACGGCAGCAGCCGGTAGCAGGTGAGCCACGCCAGGGCGAGCGCCGAGACGATGCACGCCACGGAGGCCAGCCGGTCGGCCGGCGTGGTCCCGGACATGCGGCGGCGGACCGTACGCTGCGACCCCGGCTCGTACGCACGCTGCGGTACGACGAACGTGCGTACCTCCCGCATGGACACCTGCTGGGTCGGCGCCTCGGTGGCGTCAGTGAGCTCGAGGTCGGTCGCCATCAGATGTCCGTCCCGGCTCCCGAGCGTGACCGTGACACCACGACCGCCGCGAGCGTGTTGATGACCAAGGTCAGGCAGAAGAGCACGAAGCCCGCGGTGAGCAGGGCCGACAGCTGGGCGGTCGACGCCTCACCGAACCTGCCGGCGATCAGCGCCGAGACCGTGTTGGTGCCGATCTCCAGTGGTCGGAACTTCAGGTCGAACGCCGGCGAGACGATGATCAGCACCGCGATGGTCTCGCCCAGCGCCCGGCCCAGGCCGAGCATCGTCCCGCCGATGATCCCGCCCCGCCCGAAGGGCAGGACGACCGAGCGGATCACGCCCCACCGCGTCGAGCCGAGTGCGAGCGCACCCTCGCGCTCCCCGAGCGGCGCTGAGGAGAACACCTCGCGCATGACCGACGACGCCATCGGCAGGACCATCATCGCGACGGCGAGCCCGGCGATGAACGCCGACGCCGTGTACCTCGTCTGCTCCCACTGGGCGGCGTCCGGGTCGGCGTCCACGGCGAAGATGGGGATCCAGCCGAAGTTGGCGTGCAGGAACCGGGCGATCGCGCTCGCGTGGGGCTGCAGGAGGAAGAACCCCCAGAGCCCGTAGATGATGCTCGGCACCGCGGCCATGAGGTCGACCATCGAGACGAGGGTCGAGCGCACCTTGGGCGGCGCGAACTCGCTGATGTACAGGGCGGTGGCCAGCGAGAGCGGGAACGCCACGCTCATGGCGACGAGCGCGACCGTGACGGTCCCGACGAGCACGGCTGCGATGCCGACGGTGTCCGTCTCGGGGGCCCACTGGGTCTCGGTGAAGAAGCTGAACCCATAGTGACGCAGCGTCGGGATCGACTGGCTGGCCAGGAAGACCCCGATGCCACCGGTGATGACGAGCACCGTCGCCGCGACCGCCCGCGTGCCCTTCACGAAGACGGAGTCCGAGCCCGTCGCCTTCGTCGAGAGCGGCCGGGGTCGCGCAGGCTCAGCCTGGGGCGTGACCTCGCGCACCTCCGTGCTCACCTGGTCGTTCTCCTCTCGCGCGGCGGCCGGATGTACCGGATCGGCGGTCGCCGGTCGCGACGCGACGCCAGTAGAGCCCCCGTCGGCGACGTAGGGACTGACGACGGGTGAACGCGGGACGGCACGCCGACGATCACGGCGCCGGCTCGATGGAAGGCGTCGGCGTCGGCGTCGCGGACGGACCGTCCGTGGGTGTCGCGCTCGGCGTCGGGGTCGGAGCGACGTGAGCCACCAGGACGAGCCTCGTCGGGTACCGACCGGCACCCGGGAGCCGGAGGGCGGGACGGCGCGCAGGACCGAGCCCGCGAGGGCTTCCTCGTCGACGTCCGTGAGCACCGTGGCGTCCCGGACGAGTCCCGCGGCGACGAGCGCCCCGTCGACCGCCTCGGGCGCCTGACCCAGGACGACGGGCACGACGGTGAACCCGGAGGCGACGATCACGTGCACCGTCGCACCCGGCGGCACCGCGTGTCCCACCGTCGGCTCGACGGCCAGCACGGTTCCCCGGGCTGCGGGCGAGTCCTGCTCCCCCGCGACGTCGAGCAGAAGACCCAGGCCCGCGAGCGCCTCCTGCGCCGCTCCGACGTCGAGGCCAGCCACGTCCGGCAGCGTCACGTGGTCGTCGGGCTCCTGCTTCGACGGGGGCGGCGACGCCTCGGTCGGCGTCGGCGCGGGGGTCGGTGCCGTCGTCGTCGGGGTCACGACGACGGGACCTCCCTGCGCCTCGTCGGCCGAGGGCCGGAGCAGCGCGAGGCCGCCGACGACCGCGCTCCCGAGCAGCACCGCGACCACGACCGGGATCATCCTGCGTCTGGGCGCGACGGCTGCCCGAGGCGGGGCCGCGGGCGGGACGACGGGGAGCCGTCTGGTGGTCGACGGCGCCGGTGCGGTGACCGCTGCCGGTGCAGCCGTCCGTGGGCGCAGCACCGACAGCGCCCTTCCGACTGCGGCGCACATCGCCTCGGCGGAGCCGAAGCGCGCCGCAGGGTCCTTGGCGAGCGCTCGGGCGACGATCCGATCGACGGCGGCCGGGACGGCTGGCGCCCGGTCGGACGGGCGGGGCGCGATCTCGGAGACCTGCGCCCGCAGGACGTCGGCCGGGTCGGACCGTTCGAAGGGCGGATGCCCGGTGAGCAGCAGGTACAGGAGCGCACCGACCGAGTAGACGTCCGAGCGCTCGTCGGCGGCCGTGGCCGTGGCGATCTCGGGGGCCGCGTACTCGGGGCTGACGGTCACCGAGCCGTCGCCCGGAGTGGGCACGCGGCTGCCGTCGAGGTCGAGGACGAGGACCGTCGACGGCTGCGGCTCCCCGTCCACGGTCCCGACCATGATGTTCGAGGGCGACAGGTCGAGGTGCAGCACGCCGTGCCGGTGCGCGTGGGCGAGCGCGTCGAGCACGGCACCCACGACCGTGAGCGCGTCGAAGGTGCTCACGGGGCCGGACCGGAGCATCGCGTCGAGCGTCAACCCCTCGACCAGCTCGAGCACCACGTACCTGCGACCGTCGTAGGTCCCTGCATCGAGGATCGCGACGATGTTCGGGTGTCGCAGGCGCGCGGCGGCCCGCAGGGCCGGATCCGTGCCGGCTGCGCCCCCGTCGCGCGCCATCTTGACCGCAACCGGCCGGTCGAGGACCACGTCGAGCGCCTCGTGCACGTCAGCCGAGCCGCCGCGGCCGAGCAGCGGCCCGAGCCTGTAGCGACCTCCGACGAGGGTCACGACCGTGCGGCGTAGCTGTTCGCCGTCGCCAGGACCGACGCCACGTACGCGTCGTCGTGGTTGTAGGAGCGGACCGCGGCCCACCACCCGTCGCCCGTGGTCAGGTCGGCGCCTGACGCACAGAGGTACCGTCCGGCGGCGAGGGCGGCGTCGTCGAGGTCGTGGGGGTCGAGCAGACCGTCGCCGTCCCCGTCGGACTCCCAGCGTCGCCAGGTCGAGGGCAGGAACTGCATGGGTCCGACGGCGTGCGCCCAGACCGGGTCCTGCGTCCACGCTGTGTCGTCGGGCCTCGCGGGGATCGCCGCGGTCCCGTCGTCTCCGTCGAGCGCCGGACCCAGGACCGCCACGCTGGGGTGGCCGTCGCCCAGGAGGACGGCCCCGCCGTGCGTGCCGTGGCCCGACTCGATCGCCCCGATCCCCGCCAGCGTCGGCCAGCCGAGCCGGCAGCCAGGTCGGTCGCGCTCGAGCGTCAGGGTCGCCGCCCCGTAAGCCCCGACCGCGACCGGGCTGACGCCTGTCGACGCGGACACCTGCGCGACCCAGTCGGTCGACGCGCGCAGCGGGGCCGGCCCGCGGTCGGCGACCGGTTCCGCCGGACCGATGGGCGCGGGCTCAGCCACGACGGGGACCGGCGGGCTCGTCGCCACGACGCCACCCTCGGCCACCGTCCACCTGGTCGGTCCAGGTCCGCTCTGGGTGGCCGCGATGGCCGTCAGGACCACGAGGTTGGCGGCGACCACCGTGCCGACGAGCACCCCCGCACGCCTCACGTCGCGGTGCGCCGCGCGCTCACGGCCGGGGCGGCGTTGCGTCGGAACGTCGCAACGCCCGGGTCGAGCGGTGAGACGGGTGCGAGCTGGACGAACGTGCGGCACGCGTGGGCGCAGCGCACACGCCGGTCCTGGTCGCCGATGCCCTGCACCACAGGCACGTCGGCCTCCGTGAGCACCCAGTGCCAGCGGTAGGCGTCCGTGAGGCGGAGGACGGGGACGAGTGATCCGACGAGCGCACGGATGACCTCGACGGAGTCTCGTGCGGCGTCCGCGTTCGGCAGGGCCAGCGTGCTGCGTGCGATGCCCCGACCGTTGGGACTGACGAGGCGCCACCAGACGGCGTCGTCGTCGGAGAACCTGTAGAGCTGGAACACGGGCGCCACCGTCCGCATCCCGTCCTTTCATGGGGGCGCCCTCGTGCGTGGCGCATTCGATGCAGTTGACCCCATCCCCCGCATCTGTGAGCGGCCTGTGCGGAACCGCAGGACGAACAGCCGGGGTCGCCCGGTCGACGATCCGACGACGGCTCCACCTACGGGTGAAGGCGTCTCAATCGATGAGACCGCAGTTCCATAGCGCGGACGAGGCGACCTACAGTCGCTCCATGACCTGCCGAATGTGTCGCTGACCAGCGCACGCTCGGCTGTGCCCGCGGGCAGGAAGTCGCCGGATCATCGTCTGATCCGCCGGACCTGAACCCCCGCCCGAGCCATGGCTCGGGCCGTGCGCCCCAACTCCCCACCCTTCGCGGGACGGATGTCGGCTGCCCGAGGCCTCCTGCGGATCACCATTCCCACACGACCAGGAGCACAGAGCAATGAGCAACGAGAGCTGGAACTTCGAGACCCGCCAGATCCACGCCGGCCAGACGGCCGACCCGGCCACCGGCGCCCGGGCCCTGCCGATCTACCAGACGACGTCCTTCGTCTTCCCCGACGCCAAGGTCGCCGCCGCCCGCTTCGCCCTGCAGGACCTCGGCCCCATCTACACGCGCATCGGCAACCCGACCCAGGAGGTCGTCGAGAACCGCATCGCGTCCCTGGAGGGTGGCGTCGGCGCGCTCCTCGTGTCGTCCGGCCAGGCCGCCGAGACGTTCGCGATCCTGAACATCGCCGAGGCCGGCGACCACATCGTCGCGAGCCCGTCGCTGTACGGCGGCACGTACAACCTCCTGCACTACACGCTGCCGAAGCTCGGCATCGAGACGACGTTCGTCACCGACCCGCACGACGCGCAGGCGTGGAAGGACGCGATCCGCCCGAACACCAAGCTGTTCTTCGCGGAGACCATCCCGAACCCGAAGTCCGACATCCTCGACATCGAGCTCGTCGCCGGCGTCGCGCACGAGTACGGCGTCCCGCTGGTCGTCGACAACACCGTGGCCACGCCGTACCTCATCAACCCGCTCAAGTGGGGCGCCGACGTCGTCGTGCACTCCGCCACCAAGTACCTGGGCGGGCACGGCTCGGCGATCGGCGGCGTGATCGTCGACGGCGGCTCGTTCGACTACGCGCAGTACCCGGAGCGGTTCCCCAACTACAACACCCCCGACCCGTCCTACAACGGCCTCGTGTTCGGCCGGGACCTGGGCGTCGGCGGGCTGTTCGGGATCAACCTGTCCTTCATCCTCAAGGCGCGCGTGCAGCTGCTGCGCGACCTCGGCTCGGCGATCTCGCCGTTCAACGCGTTCCTCATCGCGCAGGGCATCGAGACCCTGTCGCTGCGCGTCGAGCGCCACGTCGAGAACGCCGAGAAGGTCGCCGCCTGGCTCGAGGCCCGCGAGGACGTCGGCACGGTGCACTACGCCGGCCTGGAGTCGAGCCCGTGGCACGCCGCGCAGCTCAAGTACTCCCCCCGCGGCGCGGGCGCGGTCCTCGCGTTCGAGATCGACGGCGGGACCGAGGCGGGTCAGGCGTTCGTGTCGGCTCTGGAGCTGCACTCGAACGTCGCCAACATCGGCGACGTGCGCTCGCTGGTCATCCACCCCGCCTCGACGACGCACAGCCAGCTGACGCCGGAGGAGCAGCTGTTGTCCGGCGTCACACCCGGACTGGTCCGCCTGGCTGTGGGGATCGAGCACATCGATGACATCCTTGCTGACCTGGACGCGGGCTTCCGCGCCGCCAAGGGAGCCTGATCACCGCATGAGCAGCAGCACGCCGCCGACGCCGCCCGAGTCCTCCGTCGAGGGCACGGGCGGCCCGGCGGCGCGCCCGCGCTTCGAGTCGAGCGTCACCTTCCCGACGAAGCGGCCCCGCCCCGCGACGCTCGCGTCGCGCGCCTCGGGGCCCGACCGCTCGGCCGTGCCCGCGAGCGCCGCATGGCGCGACGGGGACCCGGTGGGTCGTCGGCAGTTCGCGGACCTCGGACCGTTCGCGCTGGAGTCGGGCGGCCGCCTCCCCGCGGTCCGGCTCGCGTACGAGACGTGGGGCACGCTCGACGAGGACGGCAGCAACGCGGTCCTGGTCCTGCACGCGCTGACCGGCGACTCGCACGTGACCGGCCCTGCCGGTGACGGGCACCCGACGGCCGGCTGGTGGCAGTCGATGATCGGTCCCGGCGCACCGATCGACACCGACCGCTGGTTCGTCGTCGCCCCCAACGTGCTGGGCGGCTGCCAGGGCTCCACCGGCCCGGCGTCGGTCGCACCCGACGGCCGCCCGTGGGGCGGCAGGTTCCCGCTGCTCACGGTGCGCGACCAGGTCGCCGCCGAGATCCGTCTCGCGGACCTGCTCGGCATCGACTCGTGGGCGCTGGTCATCGGTGCGTCCCTCGGAGGCCTGCGCGTCCTGGAGTGGGCCGCGAGCGCGCCCGAGCGCGTGGACGCTATCGCCGCGATCGCGACCGCCGCCCAGACGTCGGGCGACCAGATCGCCGGCTTCCACACGCAGATCGCTGCCGTGCGCGCCGACCCCCACTACCGCGACGGCGACTACTACGACGCCCCCGACGGCGAGGGGCCGCACGTCGGCCTCGGCCTGGCCCGGCAGATCGCGCACCAGACCTACCGAAGCGCCATCGAGCTGGACCAGCGGTTCGGCCGCATCCCGCAGGGCGCCGAGGACCCGTTGGACGGCGGCCGGTTCGCCGTCCAGTCCTACCTCGACCACCACGGCGACAAGCTGTCCCGACGCTTCGACGCCAACACCTACGTGATCCTGACGCGCACGATGATCACGCACGACCTCGGTCGCGACCGCGGCGGCGTCCGCGAGGCGCTCGCGTCGGTCACGGCCCGTGCGCTGGTCATCGCCGTCGACTCGGACCGGCTCTTCCCGCCCGCGCAGTCCGAGCGCATCGCTGCCGAGATCCCCGGGGCGGTCCTGCGCACCGTGCACTCCGACTACGGCCACGACGGGTTCCTCATCGAGGAGCAGCTCGTCGGATCGCTCGTCCACGAGTTCCTGGAGTCGGCTCGCCGCTGAGACCCGTCGCGGTCGACGCGCGACCAGCGGTCCGGTTGGATGGCGGCATGTCCGCATCCTCCGGCGAGCTCGCCGACGCCACGGCCGCCCTGCACGACCAGTGGGAACGCCTGCGCCGCTGGGTGGGCGAGGTCGTGGACGACCAGGTCGCCGGCGAGCCGTCGGTGCTCGACGGCTGGACCGTCGCCGAGCTGGTCGCGCACCTCGGCCGGGCGATGGAGGCCCTGGCGGTCTGCGTCCCGCTGCCCGACGGCACGGTCCCGCTGACCCTGGGCGAGTACGTCGGGACCTACGCGGAGCGAGCGGCCGGGATCGCACAGGTCACGCGCGAGCTCGCGGTCGAGATCGCCGACGACCCGCTCGCCGGCGTCGACCAGCGGGCGAAGGCGGCGTTCGACCGGCTTGACGAGCTGGGCCCCGAGGACCGGGTGGTCCGGGCCCGCCGCGGACCGGTGATGCTCAGCACGATGACGGTGTCGCGGGTCCTCGAGCTCGTCGTGCACGCCGACGACCTGGCGCAGTCCGTGCCTCGCGGGGTGGACCCGGTCGAGCCGGCCGCGCTGCAGCTCGTCGCCGACGCCCTGCTGCGCATCGTCGTCGCACGCGGCGGCTGGGACCTCGAGGTCTCCGACGCCCGTACCTGGGTCCGTCTGGCCGCGGGCCGCCTGCCCTACGACGTCGACGAGCTCGCCGTCGCGCTGCACGCCCGGTACACCAGCGACGCGGTGCCGGACCTCGGCCGGATGCTGCCACTGCTCTGACCGGCGCCTCTACAGCTCGACGACGACCAGCAGCTGGCGGCTCACCAGGCCGACCGAGCGCGCCAGGGTCTCGCGGGCGGCGCGCTCCAGGAAGCCGATGTCCTGCAGGTGCCAGAGCGTCAGGGCGGACACCCACGCGGCGTCGCGCGCCTTGTCGATCGAGAAGTTGCTGACCATGTCGGCGATCGGCGAGGCCGCGGCACCGTGCCTGACGACCGCCTCGTCGAGGAACGCCCGCCGGATCGGACGCACGACCTCCGCGAGCACCGCGTTGACCTTCTCGAAGTCGGCGCGGATCGAGCCGTCGTCGGGCTCGACGCCGCGCGCGGTGCACGTCGCGACCACGGCGAGCGCGAGGTCGTGGTTGATGTGGGCGTTCATCCCGGCGAGCGCGAACTGGATGGGCAGGATGCCCGGCACGGCCCGCCGCTCGACCAGCGGAGCCCACGCACGCGACACCTTGCGGTGCGCGGCGAGGTCCTCCGGGACGTCGAGGAACAGGTCCGCGAAGCGCACGTCCAGCTCCTCGGTGAACGCGGGGTCCTGGAAGGTGCCGTCCACGACGCGCTGCCCGACGCGCTCGGTGACGCGCCGGTAGACGTCGAGGAACACCCCGAGCCCGTCCTTGTGCGGCATCCCTGCGCGCACCTGGTCCATCCGGGCGACGACGCGCCCGATCGTCAACGATCCCGAGGTCACTGGCCAAGGATCACAGGTGCGGCGCCGTGGGGGAACCTCCGGCTACGTTGGGCCGGTGATTGCTGCCTACGCCGCCGGCTTCGACTCGTCCGACCCACTGAACGGCCTGGTCGTGGGCGACCGTCCCGCTCCCGAGCCGCGACCGGGCTGGAGCGTCGTCGACGTGCGCGCGGCGGCGCTGAACCACCACGACCTCTGGTCGCTGCGCGGCGTGGGCCTGCGCGCCGAGCAGCTGCCGATGATCCTGGGCACGGATGCGGCCGGGGTCACCGCCGACGGCCGTGAGGTCGTCGTGCACGGCGTGGTCGGCAGCCTCGCGGGCGGGCCCGACGACGAGCCCCGCAGCCTGCTGTCCGAGAAGTACGACGGCACGCTGGCGGAGCAGGTCGCGGTGCCGAGCGCCAACCTCGTCGACAAGCCCTCGCAGCTGTCGTTCGCGGAGGCCGCGTGCCTGCCGACGGCCTGGCTGACCGCCTACCGGATGCTCTTCGTGACGGGCCGCGCGACGCCCGGGCAGCGCGTGCTGGTCCAGGGGTCGGGCGGCGGGCTCGCCACGGCGGCGATCCTGCTCGGCAGGGCGGCCGGCCTCGAGGTGACCGTGACGGGTCGCGACGAGGAGCGCCGCTCCCGGGCCCTGGCCCTCGGCGCGGCCGCCGCGGTGGAGCCGGGGGCGCGCGTACCGCGGGTCGACGTCGTCCTGGAGAGCGTCGGCAGGGCGACGTGGTCGCACTCGGTGCGGTCGGTGAAGCCGGGCGGGACGATCGTGGTCGCGGGCGCGACGAGCGGGGACGCCGCACCCGCCGAGCTGACCCGGATCTTCTTCCAGGAGATCACCGTCGCCGGCACGACCATGGGGTCGCGCACCGACCTGGAGCACCTGCTGGCGTTCCTGGCCCAGACCGGCGTGCGGCCGCTCGTGGACTCCACGTTCGCGCTGGCGGACGCGCGTGCTGCCCTGGGTCGTCTCTGGGAAGGCCAGCAGATCGGCAAGGTCGTGCTGGAGGTCGACGGGTGAGCGAGTGGGTTCCGGACGTCCTCGGACCCGACTACCAGGCGCTGACGCTCGAGCTGCAGCCTGACGACGAGGGCCCCGTGGTGGCGACGCTGGTGAGATACGCGCCGCCCACCCCCGAACCCCAACGGCCGTCGCGCGCGATCCTCTACGTCCACGGCTGGTCGGACTACTTCTTCCAGACGGGGATCGCGGAGTACTGGCACGCCCGCGGGGTGGCGTTCTACGCGGTGGACCTGCGCAAGTACGGCCGCAGCCTGCGCCCGAACCAGACTCCCGGCTACGTGGCCGACCTCGACACGTACGACGAGGAGCTCGAGGCCTCTCTCGACGTCATCCGCACGGACCTCGGGGCCTACGGCCGGCTCATGGTCATGGGGCACTCGACGGGCGGCCTGATCGCCGCGCTGTGGGCGCAGCGGCACCCGGACGAGCTCAGCGGCCTCGTCCTCAACAGCCCGTGGCTCGAGCTCCAGGGGTCGTCGGTCCTACGGCACCTGTCCGGTCCCGCCGTCGCCCGCCTGGCCCGGTTCCAGCCCAAGGCGCCGTTGCCGAACATCGACCCGGGCTACTACGCGCGCACGCTCGACGTGGCCACCGGCGGCGAGTGGACCTACAACACGACGTGGCGGCCGACGCCCTCGTTCCCGGTGCGCGCCGGCTGGTTGCGCGCGATCACGATCGGCCATGCGCGGGTCGCGCGCGGGCTCTCGATCGAGTCGCCCATCGTCATGCTCTGCTCGAACCGCACGATCATCAGCCCGCGCTGGAGCGAGGACATGCGCGGCGCCGACGTGGTTCTCGACGTCGAGCTGCTCGCGCGCCGAGCCGTGCAGCTGGGCTCGAACGTGACCGTGATCCGGGTCCGCGACGGCCTGCACGACCTGTCGCTCTCGCCGCTGCCCGTGCGCTCGCGGTTCTACGCCGAGATCGACCGCTGGGTGTCGGCGTACGGGTGGGGCTGACGGTCAGGGGCGGATGACGCCCGTGGCCTCGGCCAGCGTCGGACCACCCTCGCCCAGACGCCACGCGCGCCAGCCGTCGACCGGGTTCTCCGACGCGACCGCGACCGACGCGGCGGTGTCCGGGTCGGCGTAGACCTCGCCCGTCGGCAGCTCGATCAGACCGTCCGAGCGCAGCGTCGCGACGATCCGCTGCCCGCGCCGTTCGCGCACCCACACCAACGTCGTGACGGCTCGGCGGCTCTTGGCCAAGGTCGCGAGCTCGGGCACTGCGAGTGGCAACCCACTACCGACGGTCCGCTCGGGACCGCCGTAGTGCTCGACCGGCAGCGGGGTCGCCGGGCGCGTGACCGGGCGGGCCGGGCGCAGCGGCTGCGCGGACTGCGTCGGGTTCGCGGCACGGGCCAGCTCGGCCCAGACCGTCTCGACCTCGCGCGTCGACGCCGACGCCTCGGTCGACGGCTGCGTCGGCCGCGGGGTGTCCACGATGAACTCCGGCACGTAGGGCTGGTTGCTCGAGACCGCCGCGTGCGAGTGGCTCCGGGCAGGAACGGACGGAGGCGGGCCTGCGACGTCGTTCGACGCTTCCGCGGGCGGCGTCACGACGTCGAGCGGTGCGACGTCGAGCGGTGCGACGTCGAGCGGTACGACCTGGTCCGACGGCGTCTGGTCGCGCGACGGCGGCGTCTGGTCCTGGGCCGCACGCAGGCCGACGACCGGGGTCAGCGTCGTGGGGGCCTCGAGCGTGGACGTGCTCGTGCTGTCGGTCGACGGGCCGTTCGTGGACGCGGCGGGCGCGGGCGCCTCGTCGACGACACGCTCGATGAGGACCGTCTCGTCTTGCGGGACGGACCGACGCACGATCGGTGTGGGCTCGGTGATCCCGGTGGGCGGCGCAGGCGGAGGCGTCACGGCACGCAGGTCGCCCGACGACGGCTTGCGCGGCTGCTCGAACCCCGTCGGGCCGCCGGGCACGAAGCCCTCGCTGGCCCGCACCAGCCGCAGCGCGGTGGGCTCGACCGACCGGCGGGCGCCCTCGTGCGTGGCCAGCGGCGACACGTCGAGCAGGCGGCGCTCGTCCTCGCCGCGCACGACGCCGACCTGCAGGATGTCCACGTGCCGGCCCGGTCCGCGCAGGAAGCCGAGCGTGTCGCTCGCCTCGGCGGCGACCTCCGAGCAGAGAAGGATCAGGCGGACGCCCTCGCGGCGCGTCGACTGGACCCCGAAGGCCGCCTGCTCGCGGAACGCGGCGAAGTCGATCGCGAAGCGGCTGGGGTCCGGGTGGTAGGCACGCGCGAGGTCGGTCGTCGTCATCCGCGACGCGCTGCCGGCGTGCCGCAGTGCCGAGACGATCGCGTCGTCGTCGAGGACCTGGCCCACGTCGATCACGACCGACCGACCGGTGGCGTCCAGCGCCAGCAGCGCCGGCAGGTCCGCGTGGTCGGGCGCAGCGGTCCGCGAGCGCACCGCGAACAGGGGTTCTCCGGCGATCGCGGCAAGGTGGTGGGTCAGGAGAGCGGCGGCCTCCTGCGCGAACGATCCGGCCAGGGGCTGCATCGGCTGGACAAGGCGCGGTCGGCCCTCGTCGAGCTCGAAGATCGGCATCAGTACGGCCTTTCCTGGGCACGCCGCGGCCCGCGGCACGATCGTCTTCGCCGCCCGCGGAGCCCGTCGGTTCACGCGTGCGAGCACACTGTCCCACAGCGAGATGTGCTCGTCAGCCGCTCTGGCGGACGCGTCGCGGAGAGATCGCCGGGATCACCCGGATGCGACGAATTCCTCAACCCGATCGTGGCGAGAAGCACACCCCGAAGCGTGTGGCCAAGGCTCGACTCAGTCCTCGGCGAGCGCGGCCTCGACCCGCGCGACCTTGCCCGTGAGCTCACCGGTGTGGCCCGGGCGGATGTCCGCCTTGAGCACGAGGCTGACCCGGTGGCCGTGCCGGCCGACCGCCTCGGTGGCCCGCTTGACCACGTCCATCACCTCGTCCCACTCCCCCTCGAGCGTGGTGAACATGGCGTCGGTCTGGTTCGGCAGGCCCGACTCACGGACGATGCGGACGGCATCGGCGACGGCGGCGGTCACGGACTCGCCCGCACCGAGCGGGGCGACGGAGAAGGCAACGAGCATGCGTCCACCCTGGTCGGCCGAGCCGCCGGTGTCCATTCCGTCGGCCGCCGTCCGCTCCGGGACCGACAGTGAGTCGACCTGCCGACTGTTAGCCCCGCTAACGCCCGGCCACCGTTAGCCGGCTAACGCCTAGCCACCGTTAGCCAGCTCAACCGTGACCGAGTCAGGCCGTGGGTTCGCGGGTGCTCAGGTGCGCCGCGAGCAGCTCGGCCAGGTGGACGCCCTCGACGCCGGCGAGCTGTTCGCCCTGCGTGCGGCAGGAGAACCCGTCGGCGAGGTAGACGTCGCCGGGTGCGGCGTCGCGCAGAGCCGGCAGGAGCGAGTTCTCGGCGACCGCGACGGACACGTCGTAGTGGCCCTTCTCCATGCCGAAGTTCCCCGCGAGGCCGCAGCACCCGGCCAGGGCGGAGAACTGTGCGCCCGCGTCCGTGAGCAGCTGGCGATCGGGGTTCCACGTCATCACCGAGTGGTGGTGGCAGTGCGGCTGGACGACGGCGGTGACGTCGGACAGGTCGGGCACCTGCCAGCGGTCACCCGGCCCGATGGGCGCAGGCGCGGTGAGCAGCTCGGCGAGCGTTCGGGTCTCGCGCGCGACCGCGACGGCGCGCGGGTCGTCGGGGAACAGGTCGCGCAGGTCCGAGCGCAGCACCGCGGTGCAGGACGGCTCCAGGCCGACGATCGGGATGCCGTTGACCGCGAACGGTCCGAGGACACCGAGCAGGTGGCTGAGCTGCCGGCGTGCACCGTCGAGCTGACCCGTGCTGATCCAGGTCAGGCCGCAGCAGGCGTCGTCCTCGGGAACGAGCACCTCGTACCCGGCGTCGCGCAGCACCGCGACTGCTGCGTGCGCGACGGTCGGCGAGAGGGTGTCGGAGAACGAGTCCGTCCAGAGCAGCACCTTGGTCTTGCGCCCCTCACCGCTGTCGACGTCGTTCGCGCCCCTCGCGGGGGTGACCGTCACCTCGTCGCGGCCCTCCCCCTTGGCCCAGGTCCGGAACGGCTGGCGGGCGAACGTGACCATCTGCCGACGCGTGTCCATGCCGCCACCCGCGAGGACGGCCTTGGCGACCGGGCGGATGCCGAGCACGGTGTTTGTTAGCGCGGCCAGGCCGGGCACGCCGGTGATCAGGCGCGCCCACCGGGGTAGCCAACCGAGCGCGTAGTGCGACACCGGACGCAGCTTCCCGCGATATGTACGGTGGAGCACCTCGGACTTGTACTGAGCCATGTCGACGCCTGCGGGACAGTCCGACGAGCACGCCTTGCAGCTCAGGCACAGGTCGAGCGACTCGTGCACCTCGGGCGACGACCAGCCCCCGGAGACGAGCGTGCCGTTCGCCATCTCCTGCAGCACGCGGGCCCGTCCACGGGTCGAGTCCTTCTCGTCCTTCGTCGCCAGGTAGGACGGACACATGAAGCCGCCGGCCGCAGTGCTGTCCGCACGGCACTTGCCGACGCCGACGCAGCGGTGCAGGGCCGTCGTCAGGTCGCCCGCGTCGTGCGCGAACGAGAACCCGTGCCCGTCGGCCAGCAGAGGGCGGGCCCAGGGGCGGCGCAGGTCGGCATCCAGAGGTCGCGGCCTCACGAGGACGCCGGGGTTGAGCAGGTCGCGCGGGTCGAACAGGTCCTTGAACGCGCCGAACAGGTCGATCGTCTTGGGCGAGTACATGACCGACAGCAGCTCGGACCGAGCCCGCCCGTCGCCGTGCTCGCCCGACAGCGACCCGCCGTGCAAGGCCACCAGCGCCGCGGCATCCTCCATGAAGGCGCGCAGCGGGTTGCCCGACCGTCCGAGCGGGATGTCGAGGCGCAGGTGCACGCAGCCGTCACCGAAGTGCCCGTACGCCAGGCCGTCCACGCGGTGCGACGCCATGAGTGTCTCGAGCTCGCGCAGGTACGCGCCGAGGCGCTCGGGTGGCACCGCCGAGTCCTCGAAGCCCGGCCAGGCCTGCTCGCCCGACGGCGTCCGACCGCCCAGGCCGGCGCCGTCTTCGCGGATCCGCCACATGCGGGCGGCGTCGGGACCGGGCGGGAAGAGGCCGACCGCGGTGGTGCCCGCGTCGGCCGCGAGCGCGTGCGCCCGCGCGAGCGCCTCGTCCAGGTCGGAGCCACCGACCTCGACCATCAGCCACCCGCCGCCCGGCGGCAGCGTGGGGACCGCGGCGGCGCCGCGGACGCGCCGGACCACGTCCACCAGGCGCGAGTCCATGCCCTCGATCGCGAGCGGGGAGTGCGCGAGCAGCGCGGGGACGGCGTCGGCGGCCGCGGGCATGTCGGGGTAGCCGAGCACGACGAGCACGGGAGCGGCGGCGATCGGGACCAGCCGGACGGTCGCGCCGAGCAGCGTGCCGACCGTCCCTTCGGTGCCCACGAGCGCCTTGGCCAGGTCCGTGCCCTTCTCGGGCAGCAGGTGCTCGAGCGAGTACCCCGAGACCTGTCGGCCGAAGCGGCCGAGCTCGGTCCGGATGACCTGGAGGTGGGCGCGGACGAGCTCGTCGAGACCCGGGACCACGTCGAGCGCCCCCGGGCCGGAGCGGGCCTCGAAGCGCCGGCCGGTGCCGTCGACCATGTCGAGCGCGAGGACGTTGTCCGCCGTGCGGCCGTACGCGACCGCGCGCGGGCCGCACGCGTTGTTGCCGATCATCCCGCCGAGGGTCGCGCGGGCCTGCGTGCTCGGGTCCGGCCCGAACCGCAGGCCGTGCGGCGCGGCGGCCTTCTGGAGGTTCGCCATCACGACGCCGGGCTCGATCCGGGCGGTCTGCGCGGACGGGTCGATGTCGAGGATCCGGTTCACGTGCCGCGAGAAGTCGAGCACGATGCCGGTCCCGACCGCGTTGCCCGCCACCGACGTGCCGCCGCCGCGCGCGGTCAGGGGGACGCCGAGAGTCCGCGAGACCTCGAGGGCCGCCTCGACGTCGTCGGTGTCCTGCGGGAACGCGACGACCTGCGGGACGACGCGGTAGTTGGACGCGTCGGTCGAGTACTCCGCGCGTCGGCGCGTGGAGTCGTCGACGACGCCACGCATCACGGAACGCAGCTCCGCGACGACCTGCGCGCTGTCGACGGTCACGGTCTCGGTCACGGCCACCACCCGCGCAGTCTCGCACCGCACCCGGCCACCCGGCACAGGTATCCACGCGACGTGACCAACCTGACGCCGACGCACGGCCACCGAGGTGCACGCCCGAGCGTTCCGGGCCTGTCCCGTGCAGCCGTCGCGGGCTGGGTGCTGCAACGTCCGCGCTCGTGAGGGCCATGGGCAAGCACGAGCGCGGACGTCGCGGGACGGGTGGGTCAGTCGAGGGCGGCGTCCAGGGTGATCTCCGTGCCCGTGAGGGCCTTGCTGACCGGGCAGCCCTTCTTGGCGGCCTGGGCGGCGGCCTGGAAGCCATCGGCGTCCATCCCCTCGACCTCGGCGCGGACGGTCAGGTGGATCGCGCTGATGCGCAGGCCACCGGCCGGGTCGGGGGTCAGCGTGACGTCGGCGGTCACCTGGTGCGCGATGGGGGTCCCGCCGCCGTTCGCGATCTCGCCGGCCAGCGCCATGGAGTAGCAGGAGGAGTGGGCTGCGGCGATGAGCTCCTCGGGGCTCGTCGTCCCCTCAGCCGAGTCGGCGGTACGACGAGGGAACGACACGTCGAACGTGCCGATCCCCGAGCTGGTCAGCTCCACCTGCCCGCTTCCCCCGGGCAGGGTGCCGTTCCATGCGGTGCGAGCTGTGCGGGTTGCCATGGGTTCTCCTTCGATCGGACGGTCTGGCAGACCTCACACGCTAGGTTGCCGCGGCGGTCAGCGCGCGCGGTCGAGGTGGGCCGAGACGATCTGCGCAGGCGCACCGGCCTCGCGCAGGGCGACAGCGGCGCGCGCGTGCAGCGCACGCCGGTCGTCGGCGGCCAACCCGTTGTACAGGGCCGCCCGGACGAGGTCGTGCCCGAACACCAGCCGGTCGCCGCGCGCCCGGACGACGCCCGCCGCCAGACCGTGCCGCAGGGTCCGCCAGCAGTCCGCGACGGGCTCCTGCGCGAGCAGGGCGAGATCCGTCATCACGAACGACGTGCCCAGCACGGACGCCTGCCCGAGCAGGAGCAGCACGTCGTTGCCGAGGTACTCGAGCCGCCGGCGCACCACCTCGTCCAGGGGAACGAGCCAGTCCGAGCCCGCCGCGTCGTGGGTGCCGTCGACCGTGACGAGCACGCCGGACGAGCGCGCGGTCCGCACGACGTCCGCGACGAACCGCGGGTTGCCGCCCGTCGTCGCGAGCGTGCCGCGCAGGGACGGCCCGATGGGACCCCCGACAAGGTGCTCCGCGAGCTCGACCGTCGCCCTGCCGCTCAGCGGCCGCAGCTCCAGGTGCCGGGCCCCGGCGCGCGTCCAGGCGGCCACGACGGCGGCCAGCCCGGGCCGGAACGGTACGGGCCGCATGGTGAGGATGACGAGGGCCTGGTGCAGCGACCCCTCGTGCGCGAGCTGGAGCAGGACGTCGAGCGACGCGGCGTCGGACTCGTGCACGTCCTCGAGGACCAGGGCCCACGGACGGGACGTGCCACGCCTGCGCAGCAGGTCGGCGAACATCTCGGCCGCGCGTGCGACGTCGCCGTCGGGCATGGCCGGCGCCGCGTACAGCCCGTCCAGGAGAGCCGCTAGCTCGGTCTCGAGCGGGGTCCGCGACGAGGTCTGCAGCAGGGCGTCGGACAGGAGCGCGAACGGCCACGAGCGCATGTCGGACGCCCTGGCCGTGCTCAGCTGGACGTCGAGCAGCCGGGCGGACCCACGCAGCGCCTCGACGAGGCTGGACTTGCCGACGCCCGCCTCGCCCTCGAGCAGGACGGTCACGCCCTGGCCGCCGGCCACGGTCGACAACAGCTCGTCGAGGTCGTCGAGCTCGGCCGCCCGCCCCACCAGGGGCCAGGTCCGTCCGTGCCCGGATGAGGTCATGACCCGATGCTATGACCGGTCAGCCGTGGTACTCCCAGTGCCACGCCTCGGGCAGGTTGCCGCTGGGCTCGGCCCAGTCCGGGTGGACCCACTGCCAGGAGCCCGCGTGCTCGTCCATCCACTCGTGCTGCGCGGAGCCGAACGTCTGGATGCCACCGCCGAAGTCGATGGCCACGCCGAACCCGTGGTTGGAGGTGCCGGGCTTCGCGCAGAGGCTGCCCTTGGTGCGGACGCACGAGACCTGGCCCGCGTAGGAGCGGTAGGAGTCCGTGATGGCCATGTCGACGCCGAAGTGCGCCTTGTACTCGACGTTCATCGCCTCGAGCTGCTCGGCGGCGTCGCAACGCATGCGGGCTTGTGCGTCGAAGCTGACGCCGCACAGGGCGGAGTCGGGGATCTCGCCGTTGGCGAAGCCCTGCAGGGACTGCTTCCACGCGGCGCGCTGTGCGGCGGCGGCCTCGGCGGCAGCCTGCGCGGCAGCGGCGGCCGCAGCTGCCTGTGCCTGAGCGGCAGACGCGGCCTCGGCGGCGGCCTGCGCGGCAGCGGCGGCCGCGACGCGGTTGGCCTCCGCGCTCTCGCGCACGGTGGCGGCCAGCTCGGCGACGGCGGCGACGGCGTCGCGGAGCTCCGTGGTGGCCTCGTCCTCCATGCCCGTGGTCGGCGGGAGGGCGGGGATGACCGACGGCGTCGGGCTCGGCGCCGGTGCGGCGTCGGCGGCGGGAGAGGCCGTGGGCGTTGCGGCAGCGTCGATGGGCTGGGCGGCCGGCGTCGGGTTGCCTACGGTGCCGTCGGCAGCCACGGCGGTCACGGCCGGGGCGTCGTACGACTCGGTGGCCGGCACAGCGGCGGGCTCTGCGGCCGGATCCATGGACGGGTCCGCGGCAGCGTCGGCGGCCGGGTCTGCGGCAGCGTCGGCAGACGGGTCTGCGGCAGCGTCGGCGGCCGGGTCCGCGGCGGCGTCGGCAGCCGCGTCGGTGGCGGGGGTCGAGTCCGCGGCGAGCCCGTCGGCGGCGTCGGCTGCGGAGTCCGGGTCGACAGCCTCGATGAGGTCGTTGAGCTTCACCGTCGCTGCCTCGAGCGCGGCGAGCTGCACCGCGTCGACGGAGGCCTCGCTGCCCTCGACCTGGACGGCGTGGGCGACCTCTACGGCGCTGGTGGCGACATCGAGAGCATCGTCACGGGCCTCGGCGACCTGGGCGGCCGTACGGGCGGTGTGCGAGATGCCGAGGGCGAAGCCGTCGCCCCCACGGGCGCTGGCGGTCGCCGCCACGGTGGCGCACAGGCTCATCGCGAGGACCGCGACGACACCACCGCGAGCGAGCCGGACGGAGCGCGGGGCGACTGGACCCAGCGCGCCCGGTTCCGGGCGCTGGGCAGCGTGCCGGCCACCCGCTGGCCGACCTCGTCGAGGAAACTTGTTACTCATGCGTGACACGTTAAGTCTTTCGGACGAACGTCCAGGACACCTTTAGCCGCTACGAGGGGGAGATCCCGTGTGGATCTCGTTACGGTGTCGTTACACAATTCATAGGTTCGGGCGGCTAGGCTGCCGCCGTGCTCCCCGACCAGTCGCCGCAAAGCCCGTCCGAGACCCCCGTTCGGGGCCTCGACGACCTCTACGACATCGCCCGGTTGGCCGACCGTCTCGGCGTCGAGCACGCCACCATCCGCGTCTGGCTCTCCCGCAAGGTCCCGTGGCTCCCGCAGCCCGACGGACGCCTCAACGGCGGGGCGGTGTGGCGCGCGACGACCCTCGAGGGCATCGAGACCCGGCGCGAGCGCGGCCGCCCGGGCCGCAAGCCGAAGTTCGTGCCCGCACCTGCCGCGGCCGAGATCCCGCGCACCGGGATCCCCGCCGCTGTGCCGCTCACTGCGGCACCCGTCGCCAGCGAGCAGCGCGCCGGCTAGCACGCAGCCGGACCCGGCACTCGGACGCGCGAGCGGCCGTGCCCCGGCGCAGCGCGTCGGGGCACCGAGACGGTCGACGCCGGTGCCCATATGGATGCAGTCGGCAGGATCCCGGAGCTCCTGAACCTGCGGCGGGAATACCACCCCTATGGCGGACCCGCTCGAAGGCGCGCCGACCTCCTCTCGCGGACCCTCGTAGGCTCGAGGGATGCGCGAGGGGGCGGACCCGCAGCGCGCCGCCGACGTGGCCGACGCGATGCACCAGCTCGCGCGCACCGGGTTCCTCCCCGAGGAGCAGCGGGCGCACGCGTCGGAGGACCGACCGCTCCCGCTCTGGCACGGCCAGACGAGCTCCCAGCCGAGCACGGTCGCGGCGATGCTGCGCCTGCTCGAGGTTCCGGTGGGTGCGCACGTGCTCGACGTCGGAGCGGGCTCCGGCTGGACGACGGCGCTCCTGGCGCGGCTCGTCGGCCCTGACGGCCGCGTGCTCGGTCTCGAGCTGGACCCGCAGCTCGCGGACTGGGGGGCTGCCAACGTCGCCGCCCATCACCTGCCGTGGGCCTCGGTCGAGCGCGCGGTCGATGGTGTCCTGGGGCGTCGGGTCGTCGGTGGCTGGCGACGGATCCTGGTCTCCGCCGCCGCACGGTCACTTCCGGCCGAGCTCGTCGCACAGCTCGCCGACGACGCGCGGATGGTGATCCCGGTGCGGTCGACGATGCAGCTGGTGGAGCGGAGGGACGGGCGCACGATCGTGAGCCCGCACGGCTCGTACATGTTCGTGCCGCTGCGGTGAACACGCTGGGCACCTGCTCCGCTCTCGGCAGCAGCCGGGCACCACCGGCGGGCCCGTAGTGCGGCACCCGCTCGGGTGACAGTCCTCAATCCTTAGCCGTCACAGACCGATGCGTGGCCATGGGACTGTTTCGTCGCGCGGCGAGACCCGAGGACGGGCTCGAGGTACCGCACCCGCACACACCGTCGGACGAGAGCCGTGACGTGCTCGTCGAGCAGCTGAACGCCGCCGAGCTCGTCTGGGCCGCTCAGCACCGCGAGCTCGTCGCCGGCCTGTGCGCCGGTTCGGCCGACGCCCAGACCGTGAGCGACCTGTTCGACCGCGTCCAGGCGACCTGGCTGCAGTCGCAGGACCGGGCCGAGTCGGCTCCCCTGGTGAACGCCTTCGGCGTCGCGCTCGGAGACCTCGTGGCCGAACGCGTCCCCGGGCTCGCCTGGGCCACGGCGCACGGCGACGGAGAGCCCGAGCTGGTGCTCAACCACCCGGAGCACGACCTGGTGATCTTCCCGATCGCAGCGGTCCGCAAGAACTGGGGTCACGCCCCCGCAGGCTGGCTCGCGGCCTACGTGCACGAGGCGGTCGGCGGCGCGCTGGCGATCCTGGCCGGGAACCGCTCACGCCACTGAGCCTGCCCGGCGGTCAGAACGCGGTCAGAACGCGGTAAGGACGCGGTCAGGACGCGCGGTCAGAACAGCAGATCGGGCTCCGCGTAGGAGGTTCCGGCGGCCGCCGCGACCGGCTCCAGGGAACGAACCACGACCGGCACGCCCGCGAACGACGGCGGCGCGGGATCCACTCCGTCGCGGATCGCACGGGCGGCGATGCCGGCGAGCTCGTCGGCACGCTCGTTGAACTCGTCGCCACGGTGTCCGCGCACCCAGACGAAGGTCACCCCACCCGGGCGCGAGGTGATGGCCGCGTCGATGGCCCGGATGAGCTCCAGGTTCTGCACCGGCCCGCCGGACGCGGTCCGCCACCCCTTGCGTCGCCACCCGTGGATCCACTCCGACGAGCACTTGATCGCGTACTGCGAGTCGGCCTGGATGGTCAGGGGCTCGTCGCCCGGGTGGGCGCGGACGGCCTCGAGGACCGCCATGAGCTCGGCGATCTGGTTGGTGCCGGACTCGTGCCCGCCGCTGTCGTGCGTGCCGTCGTGGTTGGCCCAGGCCCACCCGATGGCCCCGCCGGGGTTGCGCAGGCAGGAGCCGTCCGTGCTGACCGTGATCACCGGACCATCTTGCCGTCTCGCGGCACCCACCAGACGGACCGCATCGCCCGAACGAGGGACGACCCGGCCATACCGTGCACGTGCCGCTCAGGTTCCGTGCCCGGCGGACCGA
This sequence comes from Cellulomonas sp. P4_H4, assembly GCF_056400865.1. NCBI lineage: Bacteria > Bacillati > Actinomycetota > Actinomycetes > Micrococcales > Cellulomonadaceae > Cellulomonas > Cellulomonas sp. P4_H4. Next base: position 225,761 of record NZ_JBFUKL010000002.1, on the reverse strand, counting down.
TGGTGACGTATGACCACGTACGACGACGCCGACCTGTTCAGCGAGGCGTTCACCGGGTTCCACGAGGTGACCGAGTCTCGCCGCCGCTCGCGGACGCTCAGCGTGCTCGCGCTCGCCACTGCGGCCGCGCTGGTCGTGGGTGCGCTGTTCTGGCTCCGGCTGTCCCAGGAAGCCCCCGTCGACGTGGCTGCCGACCCCTCGGTCCTGGTCCCTGCGCTGACCCAGACGCAGCGGTCGGCCGACGTCATCGCGAACAGCGACCGGGCGGACCTGCTGATCTACCCGGAGACGACCCGCCTCCTGCTGCTCCAGGACGACGCGGCCTACTACGTGGCGACGGCGCCCGGCGACCAGCTCTGCCTCGTCGCCGTCCCGAGCGGCGACCTGGCGCGGACCGCGTGCGAGTCCACGGTCAGCGCCCCCGTCGCGCTCAGGCTCGACGACGTCCTGCTGGTCCCGACGGGCGTGGCCGCACCGGCCACGGCGCACGAGGCCGCGCCGAACGTCTTCGTCGAGGACTGACGGGTCGTCACGGACGGCGCAGCCGCGCACCCAGTGCCGACGCACCGATCACGGCGGCAGCGCACGCGAGGACGACGTCCTTGAGCACGTACTGAGCCGTCAGGGTGGGCCCACCGGCCGGGAAGAGCTCGTCGAAGAAGAGCACCAGCGGCGACATGATGCCGACGAGGGCGCCCGCGAGGACCACCAGTCCGGCCCGCAGGAACCAGCCCGTCACGAGCGTGAGACCGATGAACGTCTCCATGATGGCGGTGAGGAGCAGGGCCGCCGTCGGGGCGACGAGCCCGAAGGTCAGCTCACCGATCGTGCGCTCGGCCAGCTCGGCCGCCGGGCTCACGCCCGGGAAGAACTTCAGGACGCCGAACCCGAGGAACACGAGCCCGAGGCTGATGCGCAGCGCGGTGATCGAGTGGCGGGTGAGCACCTGGGCGAGCCCGTCGAGGAGGCGGGCAACGACGTTGTCGCCGGTGGCGGAGGCAGAAGCGGGCTCAGGGACGAAGGTGTTGTCCGGGACGTTCGCCGGGGTCGTGGACTTCGCGGCGGGGGTGAGGACAGCAGACATGGACGTGCCTTTCCGGTCGGGACCCCTGGTTCGGGGTCGAGTCGCCGGGTTCCCGGCGTCGATGCGTGCACCCTTTGTGGTGCACACGTCACGACAGGAGGACGTGCAGCCGTGCCTGATACGTCCGGTACGGGGTAGTTTGCGCCGTCAGCCGGCGAGGGCGTCCACGACGCGCTTGACGCTCGACGACAGGCCCCACCGCTCCGCGAGCGCGACGAGCGCCTCCGGGTCGGCGACGACCTTCGGCAATCGGTCGTCGAACGCCGGGACCGGCGCGTCCGGGGCGACACGCACCACGTTCGGCGCCACGGCCAGGTAGTCCGCCGACTCCGTGAGCCGACGACGCTGCGTGGCGGTCAGCCCGGCGTCACCCGCGTCGCGCGCGGCGAGGATCCCGACGAGCGACCCGTACCGGTGCACGAGCGCCGCCGCGGTCTTCTCGCCGATGCCCGGCACCCCCGGCAGCCCGTCGCTCGGGTCGCCGCGCAGCACCGCCATGTCCGCGTACCCGGCGCCGGTGGCCACGTCGTACTTCGCGCTCAGGCGCGCCTGGTCGATCGTCTCGAGGTCTCGGATCCCGCGCGCCGTGTAGAGCACGCGCACCGGTACCTCGTCGTCGACCAGCTGGAACAGGTCACGGTCACCGGTGATGACCTCGACGATCGCGCGGTCCTGGGCCACGACCTCGCGCGCCACAAGGGTCCCGATGACGTCGTCGGCCTCGTACCCCGGGACGCCCACGCGTGCGATGCCGAGCGCTGCGAGCACCTCGACGATGATCGGGACCTGCGGTGAGAGCGTGTCCGGGACCTCCTCGAGGCCTGTGGTCCCCGGGATCTCGACCGCGACGCGGTGCGCCTTGTACGACGGGATCGCGTCGACCCGGAACGCCGGCCGCCAGTCGTCGTCCCAGCACATGACCAGGCGCGTGGGCCGTAGGTCGGTGACCAGCCGCGCGATCATGTCCAGCAGCCCGCGCACGGCGTTGACGGGGGTGCCGTCCGGCGCGGTCATGGACTCGGGGACACCGAAGTAGGCGCGGAAGTACAACGAGGCACTGTCCAGCAGCAGCAGCTTCTCGGGGCGCTCAGGCATGGCGTCAGTCTGGCAGGCCGAAGAGCGGCCGGCCCGCGTCCCCTCCGAACGCGGGCCGGCCGAGCCAGGTGGCGTCAGGCGTCGAAGTCGAGGTCGTCGTCGGCGACGGCGATGACCGTCCAGACGGCGCCGTCGGAGTCCGACAGCTCGTAGGTCGGGACGAGGACGGCCGCACCGGTCGGCAGCGTCGTCTGAGCGAGGCCGAGGCGGGCGGACACGATCGTCACGTGCTCCACGGGCCAGGCGAGCGGGCTGCCCGCGTCGGGAGTGGCCGGAACGGTCGGCTCGTCGCTGGGCTCGGGTGCGATCTCGACCGACGAACGGGCGGCGTCCTCAGCCTCGGCGGCCAACGGCATGACGCCGCCGTACGACGGGCCGAACCGCGGGTCGGTGAGGCGCGCGACGGCGTCGGTCGGGCTGACCACGTCGTAGTCCCCGAGCGCGACGGTCGGCGCGAGCGACCCGTAGAGCGACTGGACACCCGTCGCGACGATCGAGAAGCTCCAGGCCACGCCCGTGCGCTGCCCGTCGACCACCTGGTAGGCCGAGACGGTCGTGTACTGCGGGCTGCTCGGGTCGGTGATCACCTCGAACTCGAAGCCGGCGGGGTCGACGCCGAGCGCCGACATGAGGTCCTTGGCCTGGCCGGTCGCCGCGTCCCCGGTCGGGGCGGGGTCGGTGCTGGTCTGGCACTCGGGCGAGACGGCGGGCTCGGAGGCGCCCGTGGACCCGTCGGTCCCGCCCCCGTCCGCGGGGGGCTCGGCGGGCTCGACCGACATCTTCTCGCAGCTCCACGGGTCCCGCGTCGGGTCGTAGTACGAGACGCTCGTCATGCCGTCCGAGGAGATCGACACGGTCGCCCCGGAGCCGTCGTTGGGGCCGACGACCCACGAGCCGTACTCCTGGCGCGGCTCCCCGGCGACGCCGAGCGCGGCCGCCACACGCGCGATGGTCTCCTGCGTGTACACGGACTCGGCGTCGAACCCGTACGCCGGCGCGCTGCCCCCCTCGGTGGAGAGCCCCTCAGAGCTGAAGACCGTCCGGCCGAACCCCCAGCCGGCGAGCTTGGAGTCGGCGCCCGAGGCGAGGTCCGAGGACGACCCCGGTGCCATGGCCACGTCGTCACCGGCCGAGGACTCGCGCGAGCCGTCGGCCAGCGTCATCGCCGGCGCTGCCGTCGGCGGCGTCTCGGCGTTGGCACCGCCGAGCGCGTAGCTCCCCCCGCCGATCACCGCGATCCCCGCGACGACGGCCGCGGCCTGCAACCACATGGGCGTGCGCCGGGCGCGGCGGGCCGAGAGCTCGTCGACCAGGATCGTCTCCTCGGCCACGGGCACCCCGGTCGCCGCCGTCACCGACGCGTACACGGCGGTGAGGTCAGGGTTCGTGCCCCGTGCGGGGTCGGCGGCCCGCAGCCGCTGGAACGCGGCGTCGTCGTCGTTCGGGTGGAGCTGGTCGTCGTTCATGGCGGTGCCCTCCTGGAGTGCGGGTGGTCCTCTACCCCCCTTGTGTCGTCGGGGCGGGCCACCTTGCAGCCGTCAGGCCTCGGCGTCGGCCCAGGCGTCGCGCAGCCGGGCGCGCGCGCGGCTCAGCGCGGCATCGGCGCCACCGCGGGACACCCCCAGGACGGCGGCCAGAGAGTCACCGACCAGGCCCTCCCACGCGTTCAGGAGCAGGATCTGCCGGTCCCGGGCCGTGAGGGCGGCCAGCGCCGTCCGCACCTGCTCGTCCTGGACGAGGCGTACGGCGGGGTCGTCGTGGTCGATCTCGTCCGGGAGCTCGCCGACCGGCACGGGCCGGAACTTGCGGCGGTGGTTCGCGACGACGAACCCGGCCGTCCGGTACAGCCACGGGAGCTCGGCACCGTCGGGGATGTCGTCGCGTCGGCGCCACGCCGTGGTGAGCACGTCGGCCGCGAGGTCGTCCGCCTCGTCGCGCGACGTCCGTCGGACCAGGAACCGGTGCACCGCCGTCGTGTGCTCGCGCACGAGCGCCTCGAACCAGGCAGCGTCACGGGGACCGACGGGCGCGTCCACGGCACTCGCCGACTGCGAGGCCACAGCGGGATCTGTGCTCGCGTTCTCGGACGTGGACGTGCTGTGCGGTGGCACGGTGCTCCCAGGGTCGACGATGGCCTACATCTCCCCTCTGTCGCGGGCCGACCCGATCTTGCACGGTCGGCCGCACGAGAAAAGATCAGAGCCCGTCGGCGACCACCGCGGTCACTCGCAACCAGGCGTCCCGAGTCGAGCGGTCCAGCGCTTCGTAGTCGATCGGTCCGCCCGCCACGAGCGCCTTGTCGTGCGGTACGTCGATGACGGCCCTGGTCAGCGCACCGAAGTGGGAGCGCAGGCGCTTCTGCAGGTCCTTGTCGACCTTGGGCTCCGGCGCCGAGAGCACGGTCACCGCGCGCCGGACGGCTTCCTCGTGGCCCGTCGAGCGCAGCGCGTCCAGCGCCCACGCGGCCGACTGGGCGGTGTCCTCACGGATCGTCGAGACGACGACGATCTGGTCGGCGGCGTCGATCGCGGCCTGCCAGTTGGACGCGCGCATGTTGTTGCCCGTGTCGATCACGAGGACCCGGTAGAACCGGGAGAGCACCTGGTGCAGGTCGGAGAACGACTTGGCGTCGACGGACGACGCCGAGGCCGAGTTCTCGTCCGACGCCAGCACGTCGAACTGCTCGGTCGGCTGCGTCCGGACGAACCCGTCGAGGTCGCCGATCCGCACGGTCCCCTGCTCCGAGAGCCTGGGCAGCGCCTCCAGCAGGTCGACCGCGGTGCGCGTGTGGTCGGCGTGCGACGAGCGCCACCCGAGAGTCCCTCGGGTCTCGTTGTTGTCCCACGCGAGCGTGTAGCCACCGCGCTGCAGACCGAACGTCGCGGCCAGGAGCATCGTGGCGGTCGTCTTGTGCGCGCCGCCCTTGGGGTTGATGACGACGATCGTCTTGGGTCCGTCGAGCGTGCGGCGCACCGTCGCGGACGCGGCCCGACGACGACGCTCGACCTTGCCGGGGCCGGGCTTGATCGCCCCGAACGTCACGCGCCCCAGTCCGTACCGCCAGCCGTGCTCGGCGGGTCCACCCGTCTCCACGGGGTGCCGCGCTGCGAGCAGGTCGTCGAGCGTGGGGAGCGAGCCGGCCACGGGCTCGGCGGCGACGGGCGGCGCGGTCGGCGGTGCAGCGGCGACCGGAGGGTCCGGCAGCTTGGCGGCCGGGCCACGAGGGGTGGTCGGCGGCGGCGGCGTCGCGGGCGCGGCCGCCGAGGCCGGCGGGATCCCGGCGACTGCCGCGACCGAGTCGTTCTCGCTCGGTGCCGACGACGACGTGGCCGGCGTGGCCTCCTGCGTGTCCGTGGCTGCGGGTTCCGGAGTCGTCGTCAGGGGTTCGTCCCCCGTCTCCGCGCGCGGCGCCTGCGGTATCGAAGGCGCCTCGTCGACCACACCGTCGGGGTGGATCATCAGCGACCAGAGCCCTTCGGGATCACGCACCTGCACCGGCACGGGCTGCCCGACGGACACCGCGAGCTCCGCGATGCGCGACGTGATCGCGGCTCCGGCCTCGGCGAGGTTCGCCTTGCTGACCCGCTCGACGACGCCGTCGATCGAGATCTCGCCCGTGCCGTCCTCGCGAACCTCTGCGCTGATCTCGGGCAACCGGGTCGCCGTCGAACCCTTCTGACCCTCGTCGCTCATGTGTGTCGCTGCCCCTCGTCGGCCGGTGATCCGCCACCGAAACTACGCCGGACGGGCGTTGCGTGCACCGTCGAACCGCAGGCCAGGGCGCGTCCGTTTCGTCGGAAGCTCGTCGGGACAGCCGATTTCGGTGTGCCCGAGCCTCAGTCGTCGTCCCGGACCTCGAACCAGACCGTCTTGCCGCCGGGTCGGTTCTGGGTCCCCCAAGCCGTCGCGAGCGCCTCGACGAGGGCCAGTCCGCGACCGCTCGGAGCCGTCGGCTCGGGGTGGCCGACCGTCGGGACACCACCGCCCATGTCACTCACCATGACGCGGACCACCGGGCCGTCGATCCGGACCCGCACCGTCACCGGGTCGCCCGGCGGACCGTGCACGACCGCGTTCGAGACGAGCTCGCCGGTGAGCAGCTCGACGACCTGGTTCGACGCACCGCCGATGCCGGCGTCGGCGATCGCCCGCATGACCCAGTGCCGCGCCGCCCGCGTGGCGGACCGCTCCGACTCGATGACGAGCTGAGCGTCCACCACGTGCGCGTCACGCCGCCGAGCGCTCTCTGCACTCCGGAGGTCCCGTACGTCGCCCACCACAACAGGGTGCCCGAGTCACGTCTCTCCCGCCCGGCGGTGCCGCCTGCGCGTCGGGGTGAAGCGAGGCGACGGCGGTCAGCGCCGGTGGCTCACCAGCCCCACGAGGTTGCCGTCGGGATCGCGCACGAACGCCTGCCACTCGTTGGTCCCCGCCGGCCCCAACGTCGCGTCGTCGTGCCGGAAGATCACGTGCGGCTCGGCCTCGACGGGGACCCCGGCGTCGCGCAGACGTCCGACGGTCGCCTCGATGTCGTCGACGCGCAGGTACAGCAGCGACGACGGGGCGTTCACGTCGAGCAGGAGGCGCGTGCCGTCGAGGTCGAAGAAGAGGAGACCCGGCGGGTCGAAGCGGGCCGTCGGCGCGGTGCCGAGCAGGTCCGTGTAGAACGCTGCGGCCCGGTCGAGGTCGGTCGCGCGCTGGGCAACCTGGACGAGTTCCATACCTGATCGTGCTCCTCCTGAGGTACCTCAGACCACCTCAGAGGCACCTCAGACCGTGGCCGCTCGGCACGTGGTGCCCAGGACCCGTCGATCGACCGATCCGGGACCCCACGCCTCACCACGAGAGTCATTGATGTCATCGAAACGCGTCGGACGACCGTCCGGCGGTCATGAGGAGGAACACCATGGCTGAATTCTGGGGAACCGCCCTCGACGGCGAGCTCGCCTACCGCCACGATCGCATGTCGGAGGCGCTGCGGCGCCCCGTCCAGGGCGACCGCGTCGTCCGTCCCGACGGGAGCCTGCGCCCCGTGAAGCCTGCGCACCCGCTATTCACTGCCACGCGTGGGTGGGTGCTGCGAGGATCAGGAGCATGGCACGTGGCTCGATGAGCACCCCGTTCGTCGCACGCGCGCCGCAGGTCGACCAGCTCACGCTGGCCCTGCGGCGCGCTGATGCCGGCGAGCCCACCGCGGTCCTCATCGCGGCGGACGCCGGCATCGGCAAGACCCGGCTCCTGCGGCACTTCGCGGAGCTGGCGCAGGCATCGGGCGCCCGCGTCGTCGTCGCGCACTGCGTGGACCTGGGCGAGATCGGGCTGCCCTACCTGCCCTTCGCAGAGGCGCTCGCGCAGCTGCGCGCGCTGGAGCCGGACGCGGTCGACGACGTCGTCTCCGGCCGCCCCGCGCTGTCCCGGCTGCTGCCTGGTCCGGCGGGCGTCGTCGGGGCGCTCGACGACCAGGCGAGCCGGCTGCAGCTGTTCGACGGTCTCGTCGAGGCCCTCGGCGTCGTCGGCGTCCCCGAGCACCCGCTGCTGCTCGTCCTGGAGGACCTGCACTGGGCCGACGCGTCCAGCCGCGACGTGCTGAGGTTCCTCGTCTCCCGGCTGCGCGACCAGCACCTCATGGTGGTCGCGAGCTATCGGACCGACGACCTGCACCGGCGACACCCCTGGCGCCCGGTCGCCGCCGAGCTGGCCCGGCACCCGCGCGTCGAGCGTCTGGACCTCGCGCCCTTCACCGACGACGAGCTCCGCGAGTTCACGACGGCGCTCGCCGGCGCGCCGCTGGAGGAGCGCACCCTGCGTCGCGTGATCGACCGCTCGGAGGGCAACGCCTACTTCGCCGAGGAGCTGCTCGAGGCGGGAGCGGACGAGGAGGAGCTGCCCTGGTCCCTCGCGGACGTCCTGCGCTCCCGGCTCGAACAGCTCGACCCGTCGGTGCAGCGTCTGGCACGCGTCGCGTCCGCGGCCGGCCGACGGGTGTCCGAGCCGCTGCTGCGCGCGGTCGTGACCGACGACCCGCTGCTGGCTGCGCCCGGCGCGTTCGACACGGCTCTGCGCGAGGCGGTCGCCCACCACATCCTGGGCGGGGAGGACGGGCGGATCGCGTTCCGGCACGCGCTGCTCGCCGAGGCCGTCTACACCGACCTGCTGCCCGGTGAGCAGTCGGCCCTGCACCGCGCCTACCTCAAGGTGCTCCGCGACGACCCGACGCTCGGGCCGTCCTCACAGCTCGCGTCGCACGCGCTGCGCGCCCCCGACCTGCCGACCGCGCTGCTCGCCTCGCAGGAGGCGGCCCGGCAGGCCCGCGAGGTGCTCGCGCCCTCCGAGGAGCTGCGGCACCTCGAGGTCGTCCTCCGGCTGTGGGGCGCCGTCCCCGAGGTCACCGGGTCGCTCGACGAGGACCACCCCGACGTCCTGGCCGCCGCCGCGGCGGCAGCAAGCCGGGCGGGCCAGACCGACCGCGCGGTGCAGCTGACACGCGCCGCGGTCGAGGAGACGGCACCCGACGTCGAGCGGCAGGCGATGTTGCGCACCGTGCTGGCGCGCTACCTGCTCGCGACCGACGACATCGCCGACGCGATGAGTGAGGCGTCCCGCGCGCTCGAGGCCCTGCCCACGGGCGACACCTCGGCCCGCGCGTGGGCGCTCGCGTCGTACGCGCGCGCGGCGCTGAACGCCGACCTCGACGAGCAGGCCGAGGCCAGCGCACAGGACGCGGTGGTCGTCGCCCGGGCGGCGGGCGCGGCCGACGCCGAGTCGGACGCGCTGACCACGCTCGCCGTGCTCGTCGTGGACGACGCCGACCGGGCCGCCGAGCTGCTCGACACGGCCCTGACCCGCGCCCGGGAGGCGTGCGACTACGTCACCGAGCTCCGCACGATGTTCAACCTGACGTCGAACCGCTACTACGCGGGCGACCTGCCCGGCGCCGCCCAGCTCGCCCGGGACGGCGTCGAGCGTGCGGCGTCGCTCGGCATGACGTGGAGCGCCTACGGGCTCGAGCTGCACATGTTCGTCAACCTGGTCCGCTACGTCACCGGAGACCTGAGCCCGGCCGGGCTGGGCGGGGTGCCCGACGAGCTGGCGGACATCCTGAAGTCGCAGGCTCTATATGCCGCAGTCGCGCGGGGGGACGCCGACGCCGCCGACCGGGGGCTCGCGCTCGAGTCCGTCTGGCACCGCGACGGGTTCATCGCCCTCGTCGCGGGCGGGTGCACGGTCGACGCGCTCACCTGGCGGGGCGACCTGGAGGGAGCCGTCGCGCTGGCGGGCCGGCTGCTCGAGTACCTCTGGCGCACGTGGTCCGACTACTTCCTGGGTGGCATCTGGCTGGTCGCGCTCGCGCTCGCCGCGCTCGCCGACCAGGCACAGCAGGACCGGCTGCTCGGCAAGGACATCTCGGAGCTCCTGACCCGGGGCGACCACCTGCTGCAGCGCGCGGTCGTGACGGCCGTGCGGGGCAGGCCCCGTGGCGGGCACATGGGTCCCGAGGGCCGCGCGTGGCTGGCGCGGGCGCACGCGGAGCACTCGCGGCTCGTCGGCACCAACGACCCCGAGCTGTGGCGCGAGACGATCGAGGAGTTCGACTACGGCTACCGCTACGAGCTCGCGAGAAGCCGGTTCCGGCTGGCGGAGGCGCTCCTCGAGGGCGGCGACCGCGAGGGCGCGCTCGAGACGGCTCGCACCGCACTGAGCGAGGCGGACGCGATGGGCGCCGTCCCGCTCGCGACGGCGGTGCGCGGGCTGGCCCGGCGCGGCCGGCTCGACCTGCCGGGCGTGCGGTCGAGCGGTGCCGACGTCCTGACGGCACGCGAGGCCGAGGTGCTCGCGCTCGTCGCGCAGGGACTGTCCAACCGGCAGATCGGCGAGAAGCTCTACATCTCCGGCAAGACCGTGTCGGTGCACATCTCGAACCTGCTGGCCAAGCTCGGGGTGTCCGGGCGGGCCGAGGCCGTGTCGGTCGCGCACCAGCGGGGGCTGATCGGTGCGGGCTGAGCGGGTGCACCCTAGGTTGGGCGCATGACGCCGTCGAAGGTCCCCGCGGTCGAGCTCGAGGTGAACGGCCGGACCGTCCGAGTGAGCAGCCCCGACAAGATCTACTTCCCCGAGCTCGGGCTGACCAAGCTCGACGTCGTGCAGTACTTCATCTCTGTCGGGGACGGCATCCTGGGCGCCCTGCTCGACCGGCCGACCACGCTGGAGCGCTGGCCCAAGGGCGTGTTCGAGGGCGCCAAGCTGGCCACCCGCATGGACTCGACGGGCGACGCGTTCTACCAGAAGCGCGTCCCGCAGGGGGCGCCGGAGTACGTGAAGACGGCCCGCATCGCGTTCCCCAGCGGCCGCACCGCGGACGAGGTCGCGCCCAGCGAGCTGGCCGTCGTCGCGTGGGCCGCGAACCTCGGCACGCTGACGTTCCACCCGTGGCCGGTGCTCGGCGACGACGTCGAGTCTCCCGACCAGATCCGCATCGACCTGGACCCGCAGCCCGGCACCGACTTCACCGACGTCGCACGCGTCGCCCCCCGCGTGCGCGAGCTGCTGGCGGAGCACGGCATGGAGGGCACGCCCAAGACGTCGGGCGGCCGGGGCATCCACATCTTCGTGCCCATCGAGCCACGCTGGTCGTTCGTCGAGGCCCGGCGCGCGACCATCGCGTTCGGCCGTGAGCTCGAGAGCCGGATGCCGTCCGAGGTCACCATGAAGTGGTGGAAGGAGGAGCGCGGGCAGAAGATCTTCGTCGACTACAACCAGATGGCCCGCGACCGCACCATCGCCTCGGCCTACTCGATCCGCACCAACCCGCGGGCGACGGTCTCCGCTCCGCTGCGGTGGGACGAGGTCGCGGACGTGGCTCCCGACGACTTCACGGTCCGCACGATGCCGGCGCGCTTCGCCGAGGTGGGCGACCTGTTCGCCCCGCTGGTCGCCCGGGCGACCCCGCGGTACTCGATCGAGTCGCTGCTGGAGCTCGCGGAGCGCCAGGAGGTCGACGAGGGTCAGGGCGACATGCCGTACCCGCCGGAGTACCCGAAGATGCCGGGCGAGCCGAAGCGAGTTCAACCGAGCAAAGACCGTGACAGACCGCGGCCGTGAGCAGCCCTGCTGAGCCTGCCCCCGGCGGCGCCATCGTCTACGCGTCCGCGCGCGGCCGATGGGTCCTGTTCGCGACCGTCCTCGGGTCGGCGATCGCGTTCATCGACGCCACGGTCGTCACGATCGCTCTGCCCAACATCGCCGACGACCTGGGCGCCACCACGGCCGACCTGCAGTGGACCGTCAACGCCTACGCCCTGACCCTCGCGGCGTTCCTGCTGCTCGGCGGGTCACTGGGAGACCGGTTCGGCCGCAAGCGCATCTTCCTGTTCGGCGTCGTCTGGTTCGCGATCGCGTCGCTCGCCTGCGCGGTCGCACCCACGGTGGGGCTGCTCATCGCGGCCCGGGCCGTGCAGGGCGTCGGTGGCGCGCTGCTGACGCCCGGCTCGTTGGCCATCCTGCAGTCGACGTTCGCCGGTTCCGACCGCGGGCGCGCGATCGGGGCGTGGTCGGGTCTGGGCGGCGTCGCGGGCGCGATCGCGCCGTTCCTGGGCGGCTGGATCGTCCAGGTCACCTCGTGGCGCTGGGTGTTCGGCATCAACCTCCCGCTCGCCGCCGCCGTGGTGCTGGTGACCATGCGGCACGTCCCGGAGAGCGTCGACGAGGACGCGGCGAAGTCGCTCGACGTCGCCGGCACGGTGCTCGGGGCGCTCGGTCTGGCCGGCGTCACCTACGGGTTCACGGCGTGGACGGCGGCAGGCAGCGTCGACGGCACCGTGGCCGTCACCCTGGGGCTCGGGGTGCTGGCGCTCGTCGCGTTCGTGCTCGTCGAGCGGCGTGCGATCGCTCCGATCCTGCCGCCCGCCCTGTTCCGCTGGCGGCCGTTCTCGGGCACGAACGCCGCGACCCTGCTGATCTACGCCGCCATCTCTGGGATCTTCTTCTTCCTCGTCGTGACCCTGCAGGTCGTTGCCGGCTACTCCCCGCTCGCGTCCGGCCTGGCGCCCCTGCCGATCACCCTGCTCATGCTCCTGCTCTCGCCGCGGGCGGGCGCGCTCAGCACGATCATCGGCCCCAAGATCCCCATGACGGTCGGGCCCCTGATCTGCGCCGCCGGGGTGGTGCTCCTGCTCGGTGTCGGACCGGAGACGCCCTATCTCACGCACGTGCTGCCGGGCATCGTCGTGTTCGGGCTGGGCCTGTCCGCGACGGTCGCGCCCCTGACCACCACAGCGCTCGCGGCGGCTCCCGACCACCTGGCCGGTGCGGCGAGCGGCGTCAACAACGCGGTCGCACGCGTGGCCGGCCTGCTCGCGATCGCTGTGCTGCCCCTGGCCGCGGGCGTCGGCTCCTCGCTGACGGACGCCGCGACCCTCGAACCGGCCTACCGCGTCGCGATGCTCATCTGCGCAGGGCTCCTGGCGGGCGGCGCGCTGATCTCGGCCCTGACCGTGCCGCGCACGGCGGACGCGGTCCGGCCGCCCAGCAAGGCGGCACCGGCCGGCAGCTGATCTTGCTGCCCGCGAGGCTCAGCCGGTGAACTCGTAGTGCCAGTACTCCGGGTTCGAGCCGTTGCGCTGCGCCCAGCCCGGCGACGTCCATCCGTAGGACGGTCCGTTGCTGACCAGCCAGCTGCGCTGCGGGGTGTCCCAGCCGTACTCGCACGGCAGCTCCGGCACGTCGAGCGCGTTGCCGGTGCCGTGCCGCGAGGTTCCGGGCTGCGCGGCGATGCTGCCGAGCGCGGCCCGCATGGCCACCTGGGTGTCGTAGTCGCGGTACGTGAGGTCGAGGTCGAGGTCGTGCCCGAACTCCGCACGGAACGCCTGGTTGAGCCGCTCGAGGGCCGCCGTCGCATCGTTGCGCAGGTAGTAGGGCGTGCCGCGCGAGTCCGTGGCCCAGGACACCGCGGTCAGAGCGCTGGGCGGCAGCTTGCCGTTGGAGCCGTCGCCGCCGGCCGTCGGCGCGGAGGTGTAGAACGGCGGCCCGGAGTAGGTGGTGCCGCACGAGGGCGCGTTGCCCGACGACGCCGGCTTCGGCGTCTTCGCCTTCGCCGCGGCTGCCGCTGCGGCGGCGGCCGCCCGGGCCTGCGTCCACGCGTCGTGCGCTGCGACGACGGCGGCGTTCCCGGCTGCGAGCTGGGCGGTGATCACACGCAGCCCCGAGGGGCTGTAGCCGGTCGGGACCGTCGAGGCGGCGGCTGGCTCGGTCGACGACGATGCGGGGACGGCAGCCAGCGCGGCGTCGGCGGACGCGACCTCCCCGGCGAGCGCCTGCCGGACGGCATCGTCGCCCACCTGTCCCTCGGTCGCGGCGAGCGCGGCGCGGGCCTGGTCGGCGGCCGCCTCCAGCTGCGCGCGAGCGCCCGCGAGGATCGACTCCGCCTGCGCGACGTCGAGCGCCGCGTCGTGCCCGACCGCACCGTCGACGTCCGCGGCCTGGGCGGCGACGACCGCCGCGGCCCGGTCGGCCGCGAGCTCCTGCTGCGCCGCGACGTCGGCCCGGTGCGAGGCCCAGGCCCAGGCGCCTCCGGCCGCACCGAAGACCAGCACGACGGTGACGGCAGCGACGACGATGCGCGATGGTCGGCGGATGACGGTGCTCCGAGGACGGTGGGTCAGGGACGTTGGTCGGGGACGGCGCGCTCCCCACGTCAGGTCAGGCTAACCGCCTGGCTCGGGGGCACCACACCGGAGCACGACCCGGGTCGCCCGGACGCGGTTCCCGTCAGCTCACGAATCGCTGCACGAAGGCGAGCGCGGTCTGCGCGACGGTCTCCCAGCCGTGGTCGATGACCAGCGAGTGCCCGACGCCGGCGATCTCGACGAACTCGGTGACGCCGTCGTTGCGCTTCTGCCGCTTGTACGACGCGTGCGCGATCGCGTGGGGGACGGTGTGGTCGAGCTCGCCCGAGACGATCAGGACGGGTCCCCGCTCGGGGTTCTTGGTCTTGACCTTGGCCTGGCTCCACGGGTTGACGTTCGCCGCGGCAGCCTGGAACAGCGGCTCGCCCGATCCGGGGACGGCGTAGGTGTCGTAGAGCTCCTTGGCCTCGACCTCGTCGACCGCGTTGGCGAACGCGTACCGGAACTGCTCGTAGGTCAGGGGGACGGCACGCTGGTAGTTGGCCGGCTTGGACAGCACGGGCGACGCCGACTTGAGTGCCGAGATCGGCAGCGGCAGGACACCCTGGAACGGCGCCGGGTCGACCGCGACCGTCGCGGCCGACAGCCCCCTCCCGGCGATGATCTGCGCGAGCAGGCCACCGAAGGAGTGCCCCACCACTGCCGGCTTGATCGTCAGGGCCGTGACCGCCTCGGTGACGTGGTCGGCGATGTCGCTGATGCCCTTCTTGGCGAAGGTCGACGGGTTGGCGTTCGCCTCCGCGACGGTCTCGGGGTCGTCGGGCCAGCCCGGGGCGATCGTCGCGTACCCGGCCGCCTCGAAGTAGGTGCGCCAGCGGTCCCAGCTGCTGGGCAGCAACCACAGGCCGTGGACGAAGACGACGGGCGTGAGCCCGCTCGCGTTCGCCTTGTCGATGTCTGTCCGCTCGAGGTCCGTGAGGGGGCTCATGGAGCACATCGTGTCGTTTCGGACAGCGGTTCCGCCAGAGGTGTGACGCAACGGGTGGAATCGCGACCACGGCCTCAAGACGCAGGTCACGCCGGTCGATCCCGCCCTCATGACAGATGCGCGTTCGACGCTGCCCACCTCCGCGTCGCGCGCAGTCGACATCGCCCCCGGCATCCGCCCCCTGACGGCGACCGAGGCAGCCCACCTGGACCGCGCCCGGGCGCACCTGCGCTCCGCCGGGATCGACGTCGCCGATCCCGCCGCGGTCGGTGCCCTCCTGCACAGCTCCCGCTCGGTGTGGGCCGAGGGGCCGTCGTCGGCACCGCCCTCGTCGATGATCCTGGCGCTCGGGGTCGGCGTCGGCGACCTGCTGATCGCTCGCACGCCCGGCGCCCGGTGGGCGCTGCACCTCGGGTCCAGCGACCCGACGCCGACCGTCGTCTCAGCGTCCGGCCTCGACGCGGCACTCCCCCTCACGGACGTCCGCACGCGTTGGGTGACCGGCTGCACGCCGGGGTGGGTCGCCGAGTACGTCGCGAGCGCGGCCGCGCACCTGGTGGCCGCACCTGCAGAACCCGCGCCCGCCCCGGCCGGCACGGTCCCGAGCCCCCGCGAGGCTGCGGACGACCGGCCCCGCACGCCCGCCGAGCTGCCCTACCCGCCCACACCCGCCGTTCAAGACATCGCTCTCGGCGCGCTCGAGCACGCGCTCGGGACGATCCTCGCGGCCACCCCCGACCCGCGCCCGTTCGTCCTCGTCGACGGTGCCGGCGGACCTGAGATCCGCACCTTCGACGGCGCCGCCGACGACGCGCAACGAATCGCGCGCGCCTGGGCCCGCGGCTCCGGGGCAACCCGGGCGGCAGTCGCCTGGTTCGGCTCGCTGCTGACACAGGACGCGGGCGTCGCGCCGGTCGTCCTCGTCGAGGCCTCCGACCCGCACCAGCCGAGCCTCATCGTCGCCCACCGCTACGCCCCGGCCACGCCCTCCGGCGACGGCCGCGCCCGCCCCGCACGGCCCATCGGGGACCCGATCATCCTCGGTCAGGGCGACGCCCTGCTCTGACCTCTCGCGCGCGGCGGGGGGGAACACCCGGCGGTGGCCGTCCGTTGAACCTTCTCCGAGCCACCGAGCCGAGAAGGAGCCCATGGGCGTCCCCGTCACCACCGTCGACCCGTCCCTGCCGACCGTCATCGCACCGGCGTCGCCCGCTGCGGCGTCGCATGCTCCCGAGGCGTCGTTCGTCGACGAGCTCGAGCGCCAGACCACCGCGTACGTCGAGCTGGGCATCCCGTCGCTGCTCGGCGTGGACGAGCCGACGTTCCGGACCACGCTCGCACCGCTCGCCGACGCACCTCCCGGCGAGACCTCCACGTCGGTCGTCGTTGGCGACGCCGTGCCGTTCGTGCTCGTCGTGCCGGGCCTGGACGTCAACGACCTGGCCCCGGCGATGCGGCGCGGCTCGAAGGTCGGGGTCAGTGTGATCGACCGCGACGAGGCACCCACGTACCGGACGATCGAGGGTGTCGAGGTGCCGACGACGCCGTACCTGCTCTGGGGCATCGACACCGGCTCGGAGTTCTGCAACATCACGCCCGAGACCGCGCTCGCGACGATCACCGGCCGCGGCCGCACACCGTTGACCATCGACGAGGGCGTCGCCCTCACCATCGTGCGCCCCGACATGCTGCGGCCGAACAAGTGCTTCTCGCTCGCGGGCTCGCGCACCGGTACGAACCAACGCGTCCCGGCGGTCTGGATCAGCGAGCGTCGCGCGAAGCTCGGCTGGTGCTGGGACCGCAACCCGCACACGTGGCTCGGTGCGGCCTCGGCAGCAGGCCGAATCGGCCTCTAGTCTCGGCCCATGCGCTTCCGGACGGTTCTCGAGCTCAGCGGCAAGACGGCGACCGGCATGCCGGTGCCTGCGGAGGTGGTCGAGGCCATGGGCCGCGGCGCCCGCTTCCCCGCCGTCGTGACGATCAACGGGTACTCCTACCGCAGCACGGTCACGCCGTACGGCGGCAAGACGCTCATCCCGGTGAGCGCCGAGAACCGCGCGGGCGCGGGGATCGCGGCGGGCGAGGAGGTCGACGTCGACATCGAGTACGACGACGCCCCGCGCACGATCGCGGTTCCCGACGACCTCGCGGCGGCGCTCTCGGACGCCGGCAAGGCTGCACTCGAGGCCCTCTCGTTCAGCCGCAAGCGCGCGATCATCGAGCCGATCGAGGCGGCCAAGACGCCCGAGACGCGATCGCGCAGGATCGCGAAGGCAGCCGAAGAGCTCGGCTGACCCTCAGGTCGTCTGCGCCCGAACGGGGTACCAGCGCGACCCGAACCGGCGCGTCACCGAGCGCCCGCTGATGTCCGCGAGCTCGTCCAGGCGTGCCAGCACGGCCCAGCCGACGCGTCGCGCATACTGGTCGTCGACGGCCTCGAACCGGACCGTCACACGCGCCTGACCTCGCACGACGCTCACGTCGAACGCCTCGACGGTGGTGAACGACTCGGCCACCTCGACCGCCGCGGGGAGCACGTCAGGGGCGTCGACACCGGGTTGCAGGAGCCCCACGTTGGCGGTCACGCGGTAGGACGGCACGGGTGAACGGTACGCAACGCAGGCGGCCAGGCGGCCCGCTCAACCCAGGACGACGACGTCGCCCGTCGCGTCCTCGTTCGCGACCATCCAGCCGTGCGCCTGCGACAGGCCGGACACGCCCGGGGGGTAGCGCACACGAAAGTCCTCGCGCCCGCTCACCGGGTCGAACGCCACCAGGACCGGCAGCGACGACGAGGCCGACTCGAACGGCACCAGGAGGTGGCGCCCGTCGGTCATCGCCTGCCGAGGAGCCAGGTCTGTGGCCGGCGCCTTCCACAGCTGCTTGCCGGTGACGCCGTCGAACGCGAACACGCCCAGCGAGCTGGTCAGGTAGACACGCCCCCGCATCACCACCGCGCTGGACGGCTGAAGGACGTTCACCGACCACAGCTCGTGGTCCGTGCCGGCCCGCCAGCCGTGCGTCATCGAGTCCCCCGACAGGAGCAGACCTGGGACGCTCCCGTCGTCGACGACCACATGAACCGGGGACCCCTGGACCGTGGTGTCGCCCGCAGGGTCCCCGTCGGGAGCGATGAACGTCGTACGCGTTCCACCCGTCCCGGTCGGCTCCTGCATCGACAGCACCGACCCGGGCTGGTCGTACCAGTTCCACAGGGCGCCAGCCTCACCCGTGGGCAGCTCGCGCACGACCGAACCGTCGTGCGGTTGCAGGAGCACCACGCCGGACGTGGGTGTCACCAGTGCGAGCACGTCACCGGCAGGGAAGACGCTGACGCTCGCGTCGTCGGTCCCGCCCGGCGACCCTTCGGTGTGCGTCCACCGGATCACCCCGGTCAGCACGTCGCACCCGATCACGGTGCTGCCCGCCTCGGACCCGGTCCCGATGACGACCAGGTCGTCCGGCATCACCGCCAGCGAGACGCCGCGCTCGACCGGCCAGCGGGCCAGGACCGCACCATCGGCCGCGCCCATCACGACGACCTCGCGCTTCGTGGTCGTCAACGTCCACGAGTCCGCGTCGCCGTCAGCGAGCACCACACCCCCGTCCGACACGAGGCACACGACGCGCGCCGCCGGGTGGAGCGCGTCACCGTCGAGCTGACAGCTGGACTCGCTGAGCATGTCCGTCGGGCTCAGACCCGCGAGAGCCGCTGTCGGAGCAGACACCTGGGTCGTCCACCCGTAGCCGTTCTCGGTGATGCGTGTGTACGTCTGCGACCCGTCTCCGCCGATCGCCAGGGACCCTCCAGCCGTTCCGAACACCGCCGCGGAGTCGCTCGGCGGCAGGTGGAGCTGGATCGTCAGAGATGGCCCGACCGGTGGAAGTACCCCGGGCACCTTCGCGAACGCCTCCGCAGCGGCGCGCTCCCGTGACACCAGCACCACCTGCGTCATGCCGGCCACGGCGACCACGACCGCGACGACACCAGCGGTCCACAGCAGAGCTCGCCGCCGGTGCGGGCGCTCGTGCGGCGCGGCCCCGCCCGTGTCGCCGCCCTCGAGGGGGCCGACATCCTGCTCGTCGACGAGCTCGACCTTGCCCATGCCCCCGCGGCGCCCCATGCAGGGACTGTATTGGCGCGCACCCGCAGATCATCGAGTGTTCCCGCGCGCCCCCCGATCGACGGCACCACCGGCCGGGTCGCGGTACGACACCGCGCCGTGGGCTGCACGTCTGCGGGTAACCCGGTCGAGTGGCACAGGGCGCACGGCGCGCAATCAAGGCGACGAGGCCGACGACCGCGTGCCAGGCTCCCGCCCCATGACACGCGAGCACATCACCTCGCGACTGATCAGCTGGGCATCGATCCTCGAGGAGAACACCCGGGCTCAGGCAGTCGCCACGTCCACCATGCCGTTCATCTACCCGCACCTGGCTCTCATGCCCGACGCCCACCTGGGTCTCGGCGCGACGGTCGGCAGCGTCATCCCGACGCTGGGCGCGATCATCCCCGCCGCCGTCGGCGTGGACATCGGCTGCGGGATGATCGCCGTCCGCACGCAGTGGACGGCGGAGCAGGTGCGTTCGCGAGGCTCGCTGTCGAAGCTGCGCGTGGCGATCGAGAGGGCGGTCCCGCTGTCGGCGGGTGGCGTGAACCAGCGCCTCACGTCGACGGCCGCGACGCGCGTCGAGGTGCTCGAGGCCAAGGCGGCCGACGCCGGCTTCGACCCGACCGCCGACGCGTCGAGGTGGCGTCTGCAGCTGGGTTCGCTCGGTTCCGGGAACCACTTCATCGAGGTCACGGTCGACGAGACCGGCACGGTCTGGCTGTTCCTCCACTCGGGGAGCCGCGGGGTCGGCAACCGGATCGCGCAGCGGCACATCAAGGTCGCGGCGGAGCTGTGCCGCCGGTGGTGGATCACGCTGCCGGACAAGGACCTCGCCTACCTGGTCGAGGACACCGACGAGTTCTGGGCGTACATCCGCGAGCTGCGGTGGGCCCAGGACTACGCCCTGCTGAACCGCGAGGAGATGATGGACCGGGTCGTCGACGCGATCGCCGAGCACATGGGTGAGGACGTCGTGGAGGCCGAGCAGGTCAACTGCCACCACAACTTCACGGAGCAGGAGACGCACTTCAACAAGCGCGTCTGGGTGTCCCGCAAGGGCGCGATCAAGGCCGGTGTCGGTGACGCCGGGCTGATCCCGGGCTCGATGGGCACCGCGTCCTACGTCGTGACCGGCAAGGGCGACCCGCTATCGCTGAGCTCCTCGCCGCACGGCGCCGGCCGGAACTTCTCGCGGTCCGCCGCGCGGCGCCAGTTCACGCACGACCAGCTCCGCGAGGCGATGGTCGGCATCGAGTACCGCGACACGGACGCGTTCCTCGACGAGATCCCGGCGGCGTACAAGGACATCGACCAGGTCATGGCCGACGCCGCCGACCTCGTCGAGGTGCGTCACGTGCTCCGTCAGATCGTCAACGTGAAGGGCGACTGACGGGCGACGACCCGCTCTCCGACGAGGAGTGCGGGGCCGTCGTCGTGCTACTTCTCGCAGCTCGTACCGTGGTGGTCGCCAACGGGGGCCAAAAGTGCGGTCAGCAGGTCGTGCACCGGTCCGGACAGCTGCGCCTCGCCCGCCGAGGCGAGCGGCTCCACCGCGGCCCACGACCGCATGATCGAGATCCCGAACCCGGCGGCGACCACGAGCTGCGCGCCGAGGAGAGCCCGCTCGTAGCCGGGGTCGTCGGGTCGGCTTCCGGCGAGCGCCGCGAGGTGCTCGGCGAAGGACCGCAGCGTCCTCGTGCGGATCTGCTCGGCACGTTCGTCGCCGGAGGTGCGCATGAGCAGCAGCAGCTGGTTGGGGCGGTCCACCGACTCCGCACCGGCAAGCTGCTGGACGATCCGCCCCGTGAGCTGCTCGAGCGTCACCTCCTGCGCGAGCGAGCGCTCGAGCTCGTTCGCCGCGCCCGTGAGGCACGCCTCGAACAGGCCTTCCTTCGAGCTGAAGTACCGGCTGATCAGGGCGACGTTGACCCCGGCGTCGTCGGCGATGCTCCGGACCGTCGTGGCGGCGTAGCCGTCGGTCGAGAACCGTCGCCGCGCCGCCGTGAGCAGCAGCAGGCGCGTGCTGTCGGCATCGCGCCGCCTGGGCACGGCCTGGGCCTCGTCGACACTCATCGCTCTCCTTCTGGTGGTGCGACAACCTAACCCGCCCGACGGTGTGATGTAAACACACGTTGACTTGGTGGGTTGCCCTGGGGTACCAATAGGTCAACACCCGTTTACATCGAGACCTCCAGGGACGTCATGACCCACTCCATCACCGCCGCAGGCTCCGTCGTGGCCCCGACCGCGGGCCACCCGACCCCCACCAGGTTCCTGGTCCTCTACCTGTCGCTGGGCGGGCTCGCCTTCGCGGTGCTCCAGTCGCTCGTCGCGCCCGCGCTGCCCGTGCTGGCGACCGACCTGGGCGTCTCGACGGCCGACGCGAGCTGGATCCTCACGGCCTACCTCCTGGCGGCCTCGGTGCTCACGCCGATCCTCGGTCGGCTCGGCGACATGGTCGGCAAGCGTCGCGTCCTCATCGGCGTCCTTGCCACGCTCGCCGTCGGCACGCTGCTCGCCGCCGTGGCCCCGAACCTGAGCGTGCTGATCATCGCGCGCGTCCTGCAGGGCTCGGCCGGCGCGATCCTGCCGCTGTCTATCGGCCTCGTCCGCGACGAGCTACCGCGCGAGAAGGTCAGCGTCACGGTCGGCCTCCTGTCGGCGATCTTCGGGGTCGGCGCGGGCGTCGGCATCGTCGCCGCCGGACCCATCGTCGAGAACCTCTCCTGGCACTGGCTCTTCTGGCTGCCGCTGGTCCTCGTCGTCATCGCCCTGCTCGGCGCGATCTTCGGCATGAAGGAGTCGCCTGTCCGTACGCCCGGCCGCCTCGACGTGGTCGGTGCGGGCATCCTCACCGTGGGCCTCGTGTCGCTGCTCCTCGCGATCAGCAAGGGCCAGAGCTGGGGCTGGTTCGAGGGCAAGACGCTCGCCGTCTTCGGGCTCGGCGTCGTCGCACTGGTTGCGTTCGTGCTCGTCGAGCTGCGCGTCAGCCAGCCGCTCATCGACATCCGGCTCATGAAGAACCGCGGCGTGTGGGCCACCGACCTCGTCGCCCTGACGCTCGGCTTCGCGATGTTCGGCACGTTCCTGCTCATCCCGACTCTGCTCGAGCTGCCGCTGGCCAGCGGCGTCGGCTTCGGCAAGTCCGTGTCTCAGGCCGGCCTGTTCCTGCTGCCGACCGTGCTCATGATGATCGTGTTCGGACCGCTCTCGGGTCTCCTCGACCGCAAGTTCGGTCCCAAGGTCCCCCTGGCCCTCGGCACCGCCCTGGTCGTCGCCGGGTTCGCATTCCCGGCGCTCATGCACGACCAGGTCTGGCACGTCGTCGCGTCCGGTCTGCTCACCGGCGCCGGCATCGGCCTGGCGTTCGCGGCCATGTCCAACGCGATCATCGAGGCCGTCCCGGCCGCGCAGACCGGTGAGGCCAGCAGCGTCAACGCGATCTCACGGACCATCGGCAGCAGCATCGGCACCGCCGTCGTCGCCGCCGTGATCACGTCGCACAGCACGCCCGAGGGCATGCCGACCGACCAGGCGTTCACGTACGGCTTCTGGGTCTGCGCGGGCGTCGCCGTCCTCGCGTTCCTCGCGTCGCTCGCCCTGCCCGCCGCGCGCCGTCGCCGTCAGGAGGCGCTCGCCCACGGCGTGACCGACCTCCCGGAGGAGCCTGTCGAGCTCCACCTGCCGCACCGTCACGACGAGCAGCCGGCTCGCTGACACCGTTGCGGCGCCCCCCAGCCGGGAGGCGCCGCACCTGTCTCCGCACCGACGACCGTGTCGCGCGCACCGCGGTGAGAAGGCACGATGCGCGGATGAGGACGACCAGCACGGGACGGGTGCGCTGGCTGCGCTACGGCGCGCTGGTCGCGTTCGGGGTCGGGTTCGGGTACGTCGAGGCAGCTGTGGTCCACTACCTGCGAGTGGCGCTGGGCTCGCAGCTCGACTACGACGCGCCCGTGCGCCGCGTGTACCTCGACCTCGGGGTGATCCGGTTCGTCGACCCCGTGCACACGATGCTCATCGACCCGGACCTGGCGCGCGCGGAGACCGCACGAGAGGCCGCGACCCTCCTCATGCTCGCCGCGGTCGCGGTGCTGGCAGGGCGTGCGTTCTGGCACGGGGTGGCCGCGTTCTTCGTCGCGTTCACCGTGTGGGACCTCGCCTACTACCTGTTCCTGCGAGTGCTGACGGGGTGGCCCGCGAGCCTCGCGGACACCGACGTGTTCTTCCTCATCCCGGTGCCGTGGCTGGGTCCCGTGGCCACAGCCGTCGTCGCGTCAGCGGTCGTGCTCGCCATCTCGTCGTGGTGGTACCTGCGGCCCGCTGCGTGGACGCGCCGATCCGCGCCGACAGCACCGATCCTCGCCTCGTGAGCCGGCGGTCGACGACGACGAGCCAGGTCAGCGGGTCTGGGCGTACCAGGCCTCGTTGATGGTGCTGCGCATCACGACCTGCTGCCGCATCTGGACCACGATGCCGACCAGCGCCAGCACCAGCGCGAGCAGGTACCAACCCCAGCCTGCGTCGACCGCGCTGCTGAAGCTGCCCTGCGTGAAGTCGGCGGAGTTCAGGGTGCCGACCAGCAGCATCAAGCCGCCGACCACGCTGATGGCGCCGGCGATGGAGCTGGCCACGGCCAGCACCACCATCGGCATGTTTCCCACGACGGCCACGAGCCCGAGGAGCGCACCGATGGCCACGCCGACCAGGACGGCGACCCAGCTCCAGTCGATCCCCAGGGCGACGACCAGGCCGCTACCGATCGCGAAGCCGAACGCCGCCATCGCGAGGACCACGGCCACCGCATAGAAGAAGTAGGCGAGCACGGCGAAGATCAGGGCGAAGACCAGCCCCGAGACCCAGCCGAGCACGGTCCCGAGCACGTGCTCGTCCGCGAGCTGGGCGAAGATCCCTGCCCCGAACGCGAAGCCGACGAAGAAGCCCCAGATCGGGAGGACGAGCCGCAGCACGAACTGCCCCGCGAAGAGCATGGCGCCGCCGGCGAGGATCGCGAGGATGCCCAACAAGATATCTGCCATGGCCCGAATGTAGGGCTCGTCTCCGCCGATCCGCGCGAAGACACCGGTGAACCGCCGCCACCAGCACCTGTGATCGCCCCGACGTGTCGAGCTGGGCCCGCGTGGCAGCCGGTGTTCCCGACGTCGCTCGCGTCGCGATCCGCCGAGCAGGTGAACTCGGACCCCGGGGACGGAGTTCACCCGTGGCACCCTCGACGCATCGAGGTACCGTCGGAATTGTCCGATATGTGGACGTCATAGAGCGACCGATCGTGAGCGCGGCCCACGGGCAACGTAGCCCGGTGCGACCTGCCCACCTGCAGAAACACCCCGCCACATTCGTCACGTCATCCCTACGAAGGAGCAATCCGTGAGGAAGCTCATTGCAGTCCTGAGCGCAGCCGTCCTGGCCATCCTGGGAATCGGCATCGTCTCGTCCGCATCCGCCAGCCCCGCATACGCCAACACCGTCACCTACTCAGGCCAGGGCCTGACGTCCGCAGGCACCCTCCAGGACAACCGCTGCGCCGACGGGGTCGAGCCTTACCTGCTCTTCGTCCTGACAGCGAACAAGGCCTCCGCCGCAGACATCACGCTGCCGTCCGGGACGTACGCGATGGTGCAGTCGGGCAACGGCGCCTTCAAGTACATGGCTCCCTACCAGGACCCGACCGCTCTGATCGGCGTGGCCGTCGCCAGCTACGACGGCGTCAAGACGAACGCCCAGTTCGTGATCAGCCACGGCTGCGCGGGTGAGTCGACGCCGACGCCGTCGCCGTCGCCGTCCTCGTCGAACCCGCAGTCCTGACGCGCTCGCACATAGCCGAAGGCCCCGTCCCAGCATCGTCGCTGGGGCGGGGCCTTCGTCTGCAGGCGCCTAGTCGTCCGGCCATGGAGCAACGGGCTTGCTCTGGCCCGGCGCCAGACCCCCGACGTGCACCAGAACAGACTCGTAGTCGGCGTCGCCGGGCGCATACGTGAAGTACCCCTCACCGGTCGCGCCGTCCTCGGTCTCGGCGCGCAGCCGGAGCACGAGGGTCCGGTCCGCCTGCATCGTCGCGACGCCGATGCTCGGCCGGCGCGGCTCTCCCGTACTCATCAGGGACCTGCAGCGACGAACGGGTTGCTCGCCCAGTAGGCGTGAAGCCGCGGATAGGCGGTCGCGTCGTTGGCGTCGTGGCTGTAGAAGCGCGCGAAGCTCTCCGCGTAGGTCTCCCGCACACCGGCGGGGTTGGCGTCTCCCTCGTAGCTGTCGAGGCGCGCCTTGTCGGCGTCTCGGGCCGCGATGAAGCGCGGGTCGGTCACGCCACCGGTCGTCACGGCGTCGCCGATAGCGTGCCCGACCTCGTGCAGCACGAGGTTCGCGGCACCGTGCCCGTCGCCCGTCGGCGGGACGCGTCCGCCGCGGGTGGCGATGATCACGCGGTTGCGGGCAGGGTCGTTCAGGCCCGGCACGGTGTCCCACGTCTTTCCCGGGGACCAGCTCCGTGGTCGCACGCCGCGCAGGTCGGTGCGGATCTCGGTGACCGAGTTGCGGCAGACGACGACCTTGGTGCCCTTCTTGCTGAGCGCTTCGAGCGCCGGCAGGGGGATCTTGATCATCTCGGTGACGACCGCCTGACGGTCGGCCTCGTCGGCGGTCCCTCCGACCTCGGCGATCGACTCGGCCACCCGCCGGAGAGCCTGCGCGGGACTCACGGTCGGCTGGATGACCAGTCCTCCGACGATCCCGCCGATCAGCCCGCCGGCCAGCAGACCGACGCCCGCGCCCACGGGACCACCGACGTAGGCGCCGATGAGGGCGCCGGCCCCCGCACCGATGAGCGCGCCGACGGCCGCGCCTCCCCAGTCCCAGCGCTGGATCGCCGGCAGCTGGTCCTGGGTCAGCAGCTCGCGCGCCCTCTCCGACGACGCGGAGTCGCTCAGCGTCGCGGCCGCGCGGCCAGGCTCGCGGACTCTCGTCGGGCCCTCGAGCATCCGCTGGACGGCGCGATTGCCGACGAGGCCCTGAAGCCGCAGTACCTGACCGGCAGTGAGGGGCGCCCGGGACGGGACCTCACCGCGGACGGGGGCATGCGGGTGCACGACCTTGGGCACCATCTCGTCCGAGGCGTTCTGTCCTGAACGTTCATGCGACAGCCGCACAGATCCACGCTAACGGCGGGCTCGGCTCGACGGCAACGCTCTCGGCGAGGTGGGAAGGTCCCGGCTGCGCTCGACTCCTCCGGCGGTGGGTGATGATCACGACCCCTCCTATCCACCGTTCGCGGCTCGGAGTAGAACTAGGACGAACCGGTGCAAATGGTGCATCGGTCGTCCGCCAGGAGGCTGGAGCCATGCCCAAGTTCATGGATGTTCACCACGGAATGGTCGGGATCACACCCGAGGCCCTCAAGGCCGCTCACCAAGCGGACCTCGACATCCAGGGCGAAGAGGGCGTCGACTTCCAGAGTGCGTGGGGAGACCCCGAGTCGGGGATGGTCTGGTGCGTCTCGGAGGCTCCCGACGCCGACGCGGTCCTCCGCATCCACGAGCGGACCGGGCACCCGGCCGTCGAGATCTACCCGGTCCCGGTCGAGGCGTAGCGCCGTCACGCCACGGCGTGCCGATCCGTTCAGGCGGACCGACGCACGACCAGGGAGCACGTCGCGAAGATCTCGGTCGGCACGTCGACGCGTCCCTCGACGCGGGCCGCGAGCAGGTCGACCGCGTGCTTGGCGATCTGGTTCGTGCCGGGTTCGACGGTCGTCAGCGGCGGGACGGAGAACTCCGCCATCGGCACGTTGTCGAAGCCGATGATCGCGACATCGTCGGGGGCAGTCAGCCCCCGTGCCGCGATCGCGTGCAGCGCGCCGAAGGCCATCGTGTCGTTGAAGCAGAACACTGCGTCCGGCGGCTCGGCCAGGCCGAGCAGCCGCTCCATGCCGATGGCGCCGTCGCGCAGGTGCCAGTCCTCCGCGACCACCACGTACTCGTCGGGCACCTGGCGCCCGTGGCTGGCCAGCTCGGCGCGAAACCCGTCCAGGCGGAGCGAGGCTGCGCTGGTGGTGGCGACGCGGGGGTTGGAGCCGATGGCCGCGATGCGCTGGTAGCCCCGGTCGACGAGGTAGCGGGTCGCCAGCCTGGCCGCCTCGACGTTCGCCATCGCGACGTGGTCGACGGGTGCGTTGAAGATGCGGTCGCCGAGGATGACCAGCCGGTCGTTGCCGGTGAGGTGGCGTTCGTCGCCTGGGCCGAGGGCGTGCGGCTGGAAGATGAGCCCGTCGGAGTGCTGGCGGCTCGCCCCGCTGAGGATCGCCAGCTCGCTCTCGCGCCGGGCGCCGGTCTGCTGGATCACGACCGACCAGTCGTGCCGCTCGGCCTCGATCATGATGCGGCCCGCGAGGTCGGTGAAGTAGTCGATGCCCAGCTCGGGGATGGCCAGGGTGATCGAGCCGGTCCGTCCGGTGCGCAGGCTGCGCGCCGAGGTGTTGAGCCGGTAGCCCAGCTCGTCGACGGCCCGCAGCACCCGCTCACGCGTCTCTGCGCGCACGGACGGGTGACCCGAGAGCACGTTCGAGACCGTACGGCCCGTCACACCCGCGCGGGCCCCGACGTCCGCCATCGTGACGGTGTCGCTCCTGTGAGCCATGCGGTCACCTGCCCTCTGCCGCGCACGCGATGCGGACGGTGGCCCACGATACGGGCGGCAGACGGAGGCTGAGCGAGCCGTCTCGCACGTCCGTCGCGAGCGGTTGCGGGCAGACCGCGTCCGGGGCGTCGAGGGTGTTGGACGCGTAGGGGTCCGGCGCCCACAGCAGCTCGGCGCCCTCGACGCAGGTCGCGCGCAGGTCCGACAGGTCGAGCACGACGTCGCCGGCCGTGTCGGGAGAGAGGTTGGCGAGGTGGACGAGGGCCTCGTCGCCGGCGGGGCTGGTGGTGACGACGCACGTCACGAGCTCGCCGGACCCGGTAGTGGCGTACACCGTGTGCCCGGCGCTGCGTGCGACGGCCGCAAACGGGTGGAAGGTCGTCTGGCGCCACGCCGGTCGTCCAGGCTCGGCGCGGATGGGACCGATGACGTTGACCAGCTGGGCCATCGCCGCGATCGAGACGACGTCGCAGTGCCCGAGGATGCTCTGCAGCAAGGACCCGACGACGACGGCGTCGGCGAGCGTGTAGGTCTCCTCGAGCTGTCGCGGAGCCTCCTCGAACGGCCGGTCCTTGTCGAGCGCGTCATAGGCGGCGTAGTTCCAGACGTTCCACTCGTCGAGGCTGATCCGGACGTCGCGCTCGCTACGGGTCGCGGCTCGGACGTGGGCGATCGTCGCCGCGACGTCGTCGAGGAAGCGGTCGAGCACGTCCGACGAGCGCAGGAACGTGGCCAGGTCGCCCTGGTCGTAGAAGTAGATGTGGCACGAGAGGTAGTCCACGACGTCGATCGTCCGGGTCAGCACGTCGCGCTCCCACGTCCCGAACGTGCTCATCTGCGGGTTCGAGCTGCCGACGACGACCAGCTCGAGCGTCGGGTCGAACATCCGCATCGCCGCGGCGGTCATCGCGGCCCGCTCGGCGTAGTCGTGCACGG
The DNA here is from genome assembly GCF_056400865.1 of Cellulomonas sp. P4_H4. NCBI lineage: Bacteria > Bacillati > Actinomycetota > Actinomycetes > Micrococcales > Cellulomonadaceae > Cellulomonas > Cellulomonas sp. P4_H4. Next base: position 197,276 of record NZ_JBFUKL010000002.1, on the reverse strand, counting down.
ACCGGTGGCCCAGCTGCCACGGCCCGTCGGCCTCGTTCCCGAGGCACCACAGGCGGACGTCGTGCGGCTCGGGTGCACCGTTGCGGCGGCGCTCGTCGGACAGCGTCGTGCCGCCCGGATGGTTGGCGTACTCGAGGAGCTGCATCGCCGAGCGGGTGTCGCCCAGGCCCAGGTTGAGCGCGAGCATCGGCTCGACGCCGGCCTGCCGGCACCAGGCGACGAACTCGTCGGTGCCGAAGGAGTTGGACTCGATCGACCGCCACGCCAGGTCCAGCCTCCGCGGACGGTCCTGTCGTGGGCCTATCCCGTCGCGCCAGTCGTACCCGGAGACGAAGTTGCCCCCGGGGTAGCGCACGACGCTGACCCCGAGCTCGCGGACCAGCTCGAGCACGTCGGCGCGGAACCCCTCGGGGGTCGCGGTCAGGTCGTCCGGGGCGAACACGCCTCCGTAGACGCCACGGCCGAGGTGCTCGACGAACGACCCGAACAGTCGGGGGTCGGCCGTCCCGACGCGGTGGCCGAGGCTGAGCACCACGGGAACGGTCGGTGCGTCCCGGTCCGCGGGAGGTGTGGTCACGGGTAGCTCTCTCTCTGTCGTAATTCATCGATGAAATTAGGTCCCTGGCTACTCGCTGTCAACCGCCGAACGATTTTGGGGTCGATGCTTGACGAAAACGGTTTCTGCCGCCATTCTCGCTCCAGGACGAGTAGTTCATCGATGAAATGATGCGCACCAGCGTCCAGCACGGACACGGTCAACGGAGACAACGAGAGGCGGCTTGCTCATGAGGAACCACAGTCGATCCCGCGCGGTCCTCGCGCTCGTGGGGATCGGGCTCGCCCTGACGGCGTGCTCGTCGGGGGGAAGCGCGGATCCTGGGGCGTCGGACGGCGCGAGCAGCGCCGAGGACGTGACGCTGACGGTCTGGCACTACTACAACACCGACGGCCAGGTAGCCGGCCTGCAGAAGCTCGCCGACGCGTTCGAGGCGGACCACCCCGGCGTGACGGTCGAGTTCGAGTACGTGCCGGTCGAGCAGATGACGACCAAGGCGGTCACGGCCGCCGGCGCGAAGAAGGGCCCCGACGTGCTCGTCTTCGGCGCGTCGGGCACCTACTCGCTCGCCCAGGCCGGCGCGATCGAGCCGATGCAGAGCTGGTGGGACGAGTTCGCCGACAAGGACCAGTTCCCCGACGGCGTGATGCAGACGGTGGACGACGAGCTCTACGGGGTGCAGGGCTACGTGAACCTGCTCGGCCTCTGGTACAACCAGGATCTGCTGGACCAGCTCGGTGCCGAGGTGCCCACGACGATCTCCGAGATGGAGGACACCATGGCCAAGGCCGTGGCGGCGGGCAAGCAGGGCATCACGCTGACCGGCAAGCCCGGGCTGGAGAGCCAGTGGCAGGGATTCCCCTGGTTCACGTCCGCCGGCTTCTCCTACGGCGACCCCGAGGCGGCGCCCATGGCGCAGACGTACTCGATGCTGCAGGACTGGACCGCCAAGGGCTACCTGTCCAAGGAGGCCGCCACGTGGGACCAGGCGGTCCCGTTCCAGCAGTTCGCGGCGGGCAGCTCGGTCTTCGCGGCGAACGGCAACTGGCAGATCGGGGCGGCGGCCGAGGCCTCGTTCGACTACGGCGTCGCGCCGTTGCCCATCACGTCCGAGGGCGGGGTGCTGCTCGGCGGGGAGGTGCAGAACGTCGGCGCGTTCTCGGAGCACAAGGAGCTGGCGCAGGAGTTCCTCGAGGACTCGTTCTTCTCGGTCGACGGAGAGCTCACGCTGCTCGACTCGTTCGGGTCGATCCCGGCACGGGCCGACGCGGCCTCGTCGTCGAGGATCAGCGACGACCCGCTGCTGAGCACGTTCGTCGACATCGTGCAGAAGCAGGGTCGGCCGTCGCCGAGCCCGCAGGTGCCGTCGAAGAACGTCAATGCCGTCGAGACGTTGGTCGGGGACTACTGGAGCAAGGCCGTCGCTGGTCAGGGTGCTCCTGACGCGCTGGCCGACGAGCTCATGGACCAGCTCGTCCCGCTGCTGAAGGACTGACGGCTCGATGCAGATGCGCGCTCTCTCGAAGGAACCCTCCTCTCCTCGGGGGTTCGCGCACGGGCCCTCCTCGTCGGGACACGCCATCCCGACGAGGAGGGCGACCCGCCGGCGTGACAGTCGGCTGGCCTTCGCGCTTCCCGCAGCAGCCTTGCTGCTCGCGCTCGCGATCTGGCCCCTCGTGCAGCTCGGCGTCATGAGCCTGCACGACGTCACGGCCGCGACGCTGAACAACGACTGGGCCTTCGTCGGCCTCGACAACTTCCGCGCGGTGCTGGACGAGCCCGAGCTCGCGAGCGTCGTCGTGAACACCCTCGCGTTCGTCCTCGTGGTCACAGGCATCGGGATGCTCGGCGGGTACGTCGTCGCCGTGTCGATGTCCTCCTCGACCCGTGGCGGCTCGTTCCTGCTCGGGATGATGGTGTTCGTCTGGGCGTTGCCGCCCGTGGTCAACGGCTCGATCTGGAAGTTCCTGCTCGCGGACAAGGGCCTTCTGAACGGCGCATTCCAGGCGCTGGGCGGCTCGACGAGCATCGGCTTCCTGTACGACCGGCACCTTGCCCTCTGGTCGGTCGCCCTGGTGAACGCGTGGGCCGTCGTGCCGTTCAACGCGCTGATCCTGCGGGCCTCGCTGCTGAGCGTGGACCCGCAGGTGCTCGAGGCCGCGCAGATCGACGGCGCCGGTCCGTGGCAGCGCATCAGGTACGTGCTGACGCCCTCCGTGCGTCCGGCCGCGACCGTCCTGACGGTCCTGACGGTCGTCTACGCGTTCCGCAGCTTCGACTTCATCTACGTCATGACGGCCGGTGGGCCTGGGACGTCGTCGACGACGCTGCCCTACCTCGCCTACGTCCACGCGTTCGTCGAGCTCGACTACGGACGCGGCGCCGCCACAGCCCTGATGGCCCTGGTCGTCGTGCTCGCGCTCGCGCTCGTCTACGCCCGCGACGTGCGTCGCACCGAGGAGGGCTGACCATGACCCGGCATCGTCGCGAACCGGTCGCCTTCACCATCCGGACCCTGCTGTACCTGGTCTACGGGCTGCCGCTCCTGTGGATCGTGCTCACCTCGCTCAAGAGCCAGGGCGACGTGCTCACGTCGCAGGCCACCGTCGTGTTCCGCCCGACGCTCGACGCCTACCGGGCGGCCGTCGCGGACCCCGCGCTGGTCGACTCGCTGCGCCAGTCGGTGGTCGTCGCGGTCGGCACGACGCTCGTCTGCCTGGCGTTCGCGATCCCGGCCGCCTACGCGCTGGCGCGCGTGCGTGCTCGGCTGGTCATCCCCGCGCTCGCGGTGCTCGTCGTCCTGCAGATGGTGCCGCAGACGGCCAACCTCATCCCGTTGTTCTGGCTGCTGTCGAGCTGGGGCCTGATCGACACGACGCGCGGCCTGGTGCTCGCGGACGCGGCTCTGTTCCTGCCGTGGGCGATCCTTCTGCTGCGCCCGTTCTTCGGTGCGATCCCCGTCTCGATCGAGGAGGCGGCGCGCATCGACGGCGCGGCCGCCGTCCGCGCGTTCCGATCAGTCGCCCTGCCGCTCGCGCGCAACGGCGTGCTGACGGTCGCGTCGATCGTGTTCCTCGTCTCGTGGGGCGAGTTCCTGTACGGCATCACCTTCATGCTCTCGCCGGACAAGTACCCGCTGAGCGCTCTCATCGCCGTCCAGTCAGGCGCGTACGGCGTCGACTGGCCCGCGATGATGGCGTTCGCCGTCGTGTCGGCCGTCCCGGTGTTCCTCGTCTACGTCGCGAGCTTCAGACTCCTGCGCACCGGCTTGACGATGGGGGCGGTGAAGTGACGGAACGACGCGAGCGGACCGTTACGCCCGAGGCAGCGCCGCTCCCGTAGGTCCTGACGATGGATGCTGCGGCCGGACCGCGAGTACGCTTCCGATCGAGATGTCCGGTTCGACCCCAGCTGTCCCGACTTGCGCCGTCACCTGGTGAGGGCTCCGGCCGGTCGGCGTGCCTGATCGTCGGCGCGCGGGATCGCTGCAGTGAGGCAGGGACGCTCGGAGGCTGACCGATGGTCAGGTGGTCCAGGACGAGGCCCAGGTGCGCGGGCGCTCATTGCGCCGGTTCCGCGCTAGCACCCAGCTCGAAGAGCCGGCGGCCGTGAGCAGCGCTGCTCGAGGCCTGACCGCCTCCGACGTCGGGGGCTGGAGGCGCCGCCTCCCGACGTGGGTGCTGCGTGCCAGCACCACCACAGTGCTGTTCGCCGCGGCCCTCGGGCTCCTGTCCAGTCAGGGTGACGACACGCACCTGCCGCCCGGCGTCCCGCCCACCGCCCTGTCGAACGTGGTGTTCGCGACCGTGCAGGGTGTGGCCGTCGGCGCGCTGCTCGCATCAGTGTTCGCTCCACGCCCTGGCGCTGTGGACGGGTGCCGTGGCGTGCGCGCTGCTTGCAGTCGAGCCGCTCGACCCGAGGCAGTCGGCGACGTGATGGATGTCGTGTACGACCCCAGCTCCGGGTTCCCGCACCGAGATCGTCCGGACGCAGGACGATCATGCGGATGCTCTCGAGGCCGGGCCGGGGTTCTGGTCGGGCGCTGAGTCACTGATCCGCACGGCGATGCGCCGCACCGGGCGGATCGGTCCGTGGCTCGCGGTGCCCGTCATCGGGTTCGCCGCCTACCAGTCCGTGTCCGTGGACGCCGGGGACGACCCGGTCGGGACCGTGCTCCTGGCGCTGGGTATCGGCATCTTCGGGTACTTCTGGGCCGACGCCGGAGCGCCACGGATGCGCATCGGCAGCACGGCGTTGTTCGTGCGCGGCATCATCGTCTCAGAACGCATCCCGCTGCCCATGGTGCACGGGGTTGCCGCGAACGAGGGTGCGTTGATCTTCCGGACCCGGCCGGCGGGCGCCGACGCCGAACAGGACGCGGGACATGCGTACTCGATGGTGTACGGGCTGGAGTTCGCTCCGCTGACTGCGGGCAACCCTTCCCCGGCCGAGGTCGTCGACCTGATCGGACAGGCGCAGGCGTCCGCGCCTGATGGTGGGGCTGTGGGGCACCGGCTGGCCTGGCCGGCGCTCATCGCCATCTTGTGGGACGCCGCCGCGGTCGCCGGTCTGTGGCTCGCTCGCTGAAGGCTGGACGAGCCACCGTGTCACTCCGGCAGCAGCACCCGGACCTGGTCCCGGACGTCCTGCACGACGTCCTCGACCGGGCTGGTGGCGTTGATCGTCGCGACCATGCTGAGGAACATGATGGCGGAGACGATGTGCGCTCGCGCAGCGGCGTCCCTCGCGGTGATGCGGCCGTCCCGCTGGAGCACGGCGGCGATCGCCTCCTCTGTCTGCACGGTCAGCTCGAGGGCGTCACGGTGGTGGGGTTCGGCAGGGTCGCCGAAGACGATCTCCCGCAGGTAGGTCCGCCCGTTGGCGGACGATCGCCATCACGGCGTCGAGTGCCGCGCGCGGAGCCGGGCTCGCGTGGCGATACTTCCGAGCGACTTCACAATTGAGTGACCTCAGAGTTCCTTTCGGGGGGTCCGAGCGGAACGCGGCGCACCATGCCGATCGAGCGGCGCCGCACGAAGCCCTGGAATAGAACGTGACCGACCTCAGTTCTGAGTACAGTCATAGTCCAGGGAAGATCAGTTGGCTTTCCACCCCATGCCGATACGGCATCGAGAACCTCAGGAGCCCGCAATGACAGCAGCCCGGCAGGTCGCGCTCGTCACAGGCGCGTCCTCAGGTATCGGAAAGGCGTCGGCGATCGCACTCGCCACCGCGGGCTTCGAGGTGATCGGAACCAGCCGCGACACCGCGCGACTCACCGCACCCGCCGGGGTGACCTACCTCGACCTCGACGTGACCGACGACGAATCGGTCGCCTCGGTGGTCCAGCAGGTGATCGACCAGTTCGGGCGCATCGACGTCCTGGTCAACAACGCCGGCGTCGGCACCACCGGCGCCGCCGAGGAGTTCTCGATCGCCGAGACGCAGGGCGTCTTCGACATCAACGTCTACGGCGTCATGCGGATGACCAAGGCGGTCCTGCCGCACATGCGTGCTCAACGGCGCGGGCGCATCATCAACGTCTCTTCCCTCAGTGGGTTCGTCGCGAGCCCGTTCATGGCCCTCTACGTCGCGACCAAGCACGCGGTCGAGGGCTACTCCGGGTCGCTGGACCACGAGGTCCGCGACTACGGCGTCCGGGTCCTGCTGGTCGAGCCCGGCCCGATCAACACCCCGTTCGGGGCACACAGCGTGCAGGCCGACACGCCACTGCCGCTCTACGAGGCGGGGCGGCGCAACTACGAAGCGGTTCTGGCGAAGAACACGAGCAGCGGCGACGCCCCTGCCGTCGTGGCCAAGGTGATCGTCGCGGCGGCCACCGATCGGAACCCGAGACTGCGGCGCACGGCCGGCTCGACGGCCGCGAGCGTCAACGCCCTGCACCGCGTCCTTCCAGCTCGGGTCTTCGACCGCATCATCCGCCGATTCAACCGGATGCCGAGCTGACGGCGCAGGGCGTTGAGGCTCGCTCTGCCCTAGACCGCTGACGCCTGGCGAGCCGGGGTGAGCTCGCAGGTCAGTGCGTCGCCGATCCACGTCACGGGGATCGGATCGCAGAGCCCGCCCACGAAGTCTCCCGACTCGTCGCGGTTGACGAAGGCGAGCAGGTTCCACGCGCCGGACCGGTCCTGGACAAGACGACCTGCGTACAGCGAGCTGTCCGTCAGGCGTGTGGCACGGCTGATGTCGAACGGGCCGGCGAGGTCGTCGACAGGCAGGCTCCAGATGCCACCGTCCGGGTCGGTCTCCCGCCGCTCGTCGGCGAGCTCTCCGTCGAGGCAGCTGAACAGCAGCACGCCACGTCCCTCGACCTGGACCACCTGCAGGACCTCGAGCTGTCCGAACCCGTTCCCCGGATCGCTCAACGGCGGCCCCACCTGCCATGTCAGCAGGTCGCTCGAGGTGGCGTGACCGACGACGCCGCGCTCGCGCAGCTCGCCGTGGCGCGCTCGTGCAGTGACGAGCATGTGCCAGCCGGCGCCGTGCGAGTCGGGGAAGACCCAGGGGTCTCTCCAGGTCTCGTTGTCCCACGCCGAGTCGCCGAACAGCTCGTAGTGGGCGCCGTCGGCCCCGGTTGCTGACGGAGAGACCGTCCCTGGTGGTCTGCCGAGTCGACCGCAGCCTGAGCGGATCGCGCTGCCGTCACGGCTTGGGCCTATTCGGCTGTCGCTGTGTCGACGGCAGCGGAGACAGCCGCTACTCGAGCCCGGAGTTCGCTGACCTTGTCGACCAGGCGACCCATCGCGCACGACCACGTAGTCACAGGATCGATGGCAAACGGTTGAAAGGCCTGTGACTGGCGTGGTTTTGTGGGCTAGGTTCGTACATGACGGGTCCAACGCATGGGCTGCTGCAGGTCCGTCCTCTGGGGCGCGTCGAAGCCGGAAGCCACTCGACGCGCCCCAGTGGTGTCGTCGAACGAGCGACCTGTGGGTTCGGGCGGCGAGAGAAAACGCGATCGGGACACAGCTACAGACATGGCGGCACTCGGCCAGATTCTCGATCTCATGACGAAGGCCCCGTTCCTGCTGGTGTGCAGGTGACGGGGCCTTTCTTGTCTGAGCCGCCTAAGAGAATCGAACTCTTGACCTTCTCATTACGAGTGAGACGCTCTGCCGACTGAGCTAAGGCGGCGTCGACGCGGTCCGCAGGACCACGGCGAGCGCGCTCACTGTACCCGCAGGACCCCGGCCGCTCCAAAGCGAGCCGTCATCGTCGCCGTCCGGGCAGGACTGCGACGGCTGCCGCACCGATCGCGACGGCGTCCTCCAGCAACGCGGCCTGCCAGTCGGGCATCCGGCCGACCGCCCACCGGCGCCACGCCGCCCCGACGTAGGCGCCGCTGAGCCCGGCGACCGCGCCGGCGATCGCGGGCGCGAAGGGTCGCGCTCCATACCGGCCGGCCAGGAGTGAGGCGCCGATCGCGCCCGCCCCGGCGCGCACGGCGCCTCCCCCGTGATCGAGCCGGCTCGGGGCTGACGGGAGCTTGTCGCCCACCAGCTCGCCGACGATGGCGGAGACGGCGCCGACGCGGACGAGAGCGGGTCTGCGGCTCGTCGCCGTGACGGCACCGGGTCCGAGGGACGAGCGCGCGCCCGCGGCCCAGCCGAGCAGGACGGAGCGTGCGACGAGTCCGCGACGGGGGTTGGCTGCCATCGGGCCACCGTCACCCGAGCGTGCCCGGACGGCAACTCGACAGTCAGCAGCGCGTCCCGGCGGCCGGGGCGTCGCCGCCCAGCAGGTAGGTGTCGACGGCGTCGGCGATGCAGTCGTTGGACGAGCCGTAGGCCGTGTGGCCCTCGCCCTCGTAGGTCAGCAGCACGGCGGAGTCGAGCAGGTCCGCGAGCTGCTCGGCCCACTGGTACGGCGTGGCCGGGTCATTCGTGGTCCCGACGACGACGATCGGCGGCGCCCCGGCGGCGGTGTAGTCGGGCAGCTCGGCGGCGGCGGGGACCGGCCACTTCGCGCAGATGGTGTCGCCGTACCCGAAGAACGAGCCGACCGTCGGCGCGACCTCCTCGATCTGCGCCGCCTCGTCGCGCATGACGTCGAAGTCCGGCTCGGGGTCGCGAGGGGTGTCCACGCAGTTGATCGCGTTGAAGGCGACGGTCCCGTTGGTCGAGTAGGTGCCGTCGGCCTCGCGGTCGGAGTAGATGTCTGCGAGCTGGAGCAGGACCGAGCCGTCGCCCTTGCGGATCGCGGCGTCGAGCCCCTGCGTCAGGTAGGTCCACGACTGCTGCGAGTAGAGCGGCAGCGCGATCCCGTAGAAGGCGAGCGAGCTGGTCAGCTCGCGGTCGGTGTTGGTCGGCAGCGGGTTCACGCGTGCCCGGTCCAGCAGACGACGGACCTGGTGCAGCCCGTCCTCGACGGAGCCGGTCAGCGGGCAGTCGCTGCCGGCCTGGCAGTCCGCGACGTAGGCGCGCAGAGCGCCCTCGAAGCCGGCGGCCTGGCCCTTCGACGCATCGAACGAGGACAACGTCGGGGGCAGCGCGCCGTCGAGGACCATGCGCCCGACCGTCGTCGGGAAGAGTGCCGCGTACGTGGCGCCCAGCTCGGTGCCGTACGAGAAGCCGAGGTAGTGGAGCTCGTCGTCACCGAGGGCCGAGCGCAGGATGTCGAGGTCGCGGGCCGCGCTGACGGTGTCGACGTGCCCGAGCACGGGGCCGGTGTTCTCGAGGCACGCCTGACCGAGGTCGCCGTAGACGTCGATGACGTGCTGGATGCCCGCGTCCGTCGAGTAGTCCGGGTCGAACGCGAGGAGCTCGTCCAGCTGGGCGTCGTCGACGCACGTCACCGGGGTCGAGCGCTGCACGCCGCGGGGGTCGAACGAGACGAGGTCGTACTTCTTCTGCACGTCCTCGCTGACCATGCCCTTGGCCTGGTCGAGGAAGTCGATGCCCGACGCCCCGGGACCGCCCGGGTTCAGCAGGAGCGAGCCCAGCGTGTCGTCGCCGGAAGCCTTCGAGCGGGCCAGGGCGATGTCGATCGAGTCACCGGAGGGGTCCGCATAGTCGAGCGGGACCTGCGCGGTGGCGCACTCGCCGGCGTCGCACGACGACCACTCGAGCTGCTGGTCGTAGTAGGTGGCCAGCGGACCGGTCGACGTCGTCGAGTCCGCGCGGGGGGTCTCGACGGTCGCCTGGTTCTTCGGTGCGGCGCAGCCCACGAGGACGAGTGCGAGCCCGACCAGCGAGGCGACGAGGGCGACCGGGCGGCGTCGCCGACGGTCGCTCGCGTCGCGTCCGGGCGCGGCGGGGTGATCGGTCGACGGCAGCATGCCCACACGGTAGCCGCCGAGACTGGCAGGTCCGTGGGAGTCTCGGGGAGATTGCTGGGAGTTCTCTGAGCCGACGCCGCGGTTCATCCTTGCGGCCGCAGCGCGACCGCCATCGCCTCGACCGCGAGGAGCGGCGCGACGTTGCCCGCGAGCCGCGTGCGCGCCTGCCCGACGGCGTCCATCCGGCGCAGCGTCTGCTCCGCCGTGCTCGACTCCGAGAGCGCGCGTACAGCGGGCTCGTGCTCGACGTTCACCAGCTCGACGTCGGAGCCGAGCTGGACCACGAGCACGTCGCGGTAGAGCGAGAGGAGGTCGACCATCGCGCGGTCGAGCACGTCGCGCTGCGCCCGGGTCGCGCGGCGCTTCTGGTCCTCCTCGAGCTGCTTGACCTGGGTGCGCAGCGACGGCGGGAGCGTCGCAGCACCCTCGGCTCCCATCGACCGCAGGAGCTCGGCACGCTCGCTCGCGTCGCGCTCCTCGGTCGCGGCCTTCGCGTCGGCCTGGGCCGTCTCGACGAGCTCACCGGCTGCCAGCACCGCGTCGCCCACGCCACGGATCTTCGCGGCGATGCCGAGCACCGCGGACCTGCGGGTACGGGCCTGCGGGTCGCGTGCGAGCCGTCTCGCGATGCCGACGTGGCTCTGGGCGGCGCGGGCGGCGACCTGGGCGACGTCGGGGTCGATGCCGTCACGAGACACCAGCAACGAGGCGACCGCGTCGACCGGCGGGACGCGCAGCGCCACGCTGCGGCAGCGCGACCGGATGGTCACCAGGACGTCCTCCTGGCTCGGCGCGCACAGCAGCCAGACGGTGCGACCTGCGGGTTCCTCGATGGCCTTGAGGAGCGCGTTGCCGCTCGTGTCGTTCAGGCGGTCCGCGTCCTCGATGATGATCACGCGGTGACGCCCCTGTGCCGGGCTGCGCTGCGCGAGCTCGACCAGCGGGCGAGCGGTCTCGGCCCGGATGAAGACGCCCTCGGTCGCGACGACCGTCACGTCCGGGTGCAGACCGCGCAGGGTCGTCGTGCAGTCGTGGCAGACGCCGCAGCCGCCGGTCTCGCACTGCAGCGCGGCCGCGAACGCGCGAGCAGCGTTCGACCGCCCCGACCCGGGCGGGCCGGTGATCAGCCACGCGTGCGTCATCGCCGACGGGTCCGAGATCGCGGTGCGCAGCACCTCGACCGCGGGCTCCTGCCCGACGACGTCGTCCCAGACGCTGGTCACGCGGCGTCCGTGCCCGTGCCGGCACCCACGAGCGCAGACACCCGCTCGCGGACCGCCTGCGCCAGCTCGTCCATCGGCCGGGTCGCGTCGAGCACGAGCCAGCGGCCGGGCTCGACCTCCGCGCGCCCGAGGAACGCCGCCCGGGTCCTGCGGTGGAACTCGTCACCGGCCCGCTCGAGGCGGTCCGGCTCCCCCGTCAGCCGCGCGCGACCGGCGACCGGGTCGAGGTCGAGCAGGACAGTCAGAGCGGGCAGCAGACCGTCGACGGCCCACAGGGAGAGACGCTCGACCTCGTCGGCCCCCAGGTCCCGTCCGCTGCCCTGGTAGGCGACCGACGAGTCGAGGTACCGGTCGGTGACGACGACGGCCCCGCGCGCGAGGGCGGGCCGGACCACGGTCGCCACGTGGTGCGCGCGGTCGGTCGCGTAGAGCAGGGCCTCGGTGCGGGCGTCGACGTGGTCGCCGTGCAGCACGGCGTTGCGCAGCTCGACGCCGAGCTCGGTGCCACCGGGCTCGCGCGTCAGGACGACCTCACGGCCGAGCCCGCGCAGCCAGTCGCCGAGCAGGCGAGCCTGCGTCGACTTCCCGGCGCCGTCACCACCCTCGAACGACACGAACAACCCGTGCGGGCTGGCGGACGACGAGGGCTCGGTCACGTGCGCCAGGGTAGCCGCCACCGCGGACATCGACGTGCGCCCGGAACCGTGACGCGTCGCTCACTCGCCCGGGTAGACGACCCCGACCTGCGCGCGGATGGAGTCCATCGTCCGCATGACCTCGAGCGTGTTCTGCCAGGTCATGCGGGGGCTCTCGACGTCGCCGGCCGCGACGCGTCGGGCCACCTCGGCGGCCTCGAACTGCAGGCCCTTCTGGCCGGGCTTGTCGAAGGTCCAGACGCGACCGTCGAGGCGCTGCACGCGGAACGACGTCGTGCCGTAGAAGTCGCCGGCGACGCTGATGCGGCCCTCGGTGCCGGAGATCTCGGCGGTCGTCGGGGACTTCGCCCAGAGCGTCGTCATGAGCGTCGCCTGCGTCCGTGCGCCGTAGGTCATCGCGATCGAGATCTGACCGTCGACGCCGGTCTCCGTCAGCTGGCCGACGGCCTGGATCGCGTCCGGGACGCCCAGGAAGTCGTGCGCGAACGACACCGGGTAGACGCCGAGGTCGAGCAGGGCGCCGCCCGCGAGGTTCGGGTCGAACAGGCGGCTCTTCGGGTCGAACGTGAAGTACTGGCCGTGGTCGGCGGAGATGTTGACGATGTCGCCGATCTCGCCGGCGTCGACCACCTGGTGGAGCGCGTCGACGTGCGGCAGGAACCGCGTCCACATCGCCTCCATGACGAACACGCCCGCCTCGCGGGCGGCCGCGAAGATCTGCTCGGCCTCGGCGGCGTTGCGCGTGAACGCCTTCTCGACCAGGACGTGCTTGCCGGCCGAGATCGCCAGCAGCGCGTGCTCGAGGTGCTCCGAGTGCGGGGTCGCGACGTAGACCGCGTCGACCCGGTCGTCGTCGACGAGCCCCCGGTACCCGACGTGCACCGTCGGGATGCCGTGCGCGGTCGCGAAACGGGAGGCGCGGTCGTGGTTCCGCGAGCCCACGGCGACGAGCTGGGCGCGGGTGTGGGCGTTCACCGCAGAGGCGAACACGGCGGCGATGCCGCCGGCGCCGAGGATGCCCCAGCGGATCGGCGGAGCGGTACGGGGGTCCTCGGTGCGTGCCATGGCGCAAACCTAACGCGTCGGTCGACCCCGGACGACGGCGGGGCTACTTCTTGGTCGCGGCCTTCTTCGCCGGAGCCTTCGCCCGTGTGGTCGTCGCCTTGCGGGCGGGGGCCTTCTTCTTGGCGGGCGCCGACGCACGCTTCTCGACGAGCAGCTCGATGGCCTGCTCGCGCGTGATCGACTCGGGCGTCAGGTCGCGCGGCAGGGTCCGGTTGGTGACCCCGTCGGTGACGTAGGCGCCGAACCGGCCCTCCTTGACCACGATCGGCTTCTCGGACGTCGGGTCGTCGCCGAGCTCGCGCAGCGGCGGGGCCGAGGTCGCGCCGCGGCCGCGCTTCGGCTGCGCGTAGATGGCGAGCGCCTCGTCGAGCGTCGTCGTGAAGAGCGCCTCCTCGGAGGCGAGCGTCCGCGAGTCCGTGCCCTTCTTCAGGTACGGGCCGTAGCGGCCGTTCTGTGCGGTGATCTCGGTCCCTGTCTCCGGGTCCGTGCCCACCAGGCGCGGCAGCGAGAGCAGCATCAGGGCGTCGTCCAGCGTCACGGACTGCAGCGACATCGACTTGAACAGCGACCCCGTGCGCGGCTTCGGCGCGGCCGCCAGAGCGCGCTTCTGCGCGGCCTGCGACAGGGACGTGTCGATCTCCGGGTCGGGCAGGACCTCGGTGACGTACGGGCCGTAACGGCCGTTGCGCGCCACGATCTGCGTGCCGGCGACGGGATCTGTGCCGAGCACCTGGTCGCCCTCGGGCTGCGTCTCCAGGAGCTCGCGCGCCTTCTCGACCGTCAGCTCGTCGGGCGCAAGCTCCTCGGGCACCGACGCGCGACGCGGGTTGCCGTCCTCACCGGGCTCGGCGGCGGCGTCCTCGAGATAGGGCCCGTAGCGGCCGACGCGGAGCACGATGCCCTCGCCGATCGGGATCGAGTTGACCTCACGGGCGTCGATCTCACCCAGGTTCGCGACGAGGTCGCGCAGACCCTCGCCCTCCTCGTTGCCCGAGCCGTCGCCGAAGTAGAACCGCGACAGCCATGCCACCCGGTCCTTGTCCCCCGCCGCGATCGCGTCGAGGTCCAGCTCCATCTCGGCCGTGAAGTCGTAGTCGACCAGCCAGTCGAAGTTCTCCTCGAGCAGCCGGGTCACCGCGAACGCGAGCCACGACGGCACGAGGGCCTGTCCGCGGCCGGTCACGTAGCCGCGGTCCTGGATCACGGAGATGGTCGCGGCATACGTCGACGGACGGCCGATGCCGCGCTCCTCGAGGGCCTTGACGAGCGAGGCCTCGGTGTAGCGCGGGGGCGGCGAGGTGCGGTGACCGTCGGCGGTCAGCTCGGAGGCCGACAGCGGGTCGCCCTCGGCCATCTTGGGCAGCCGGGCGTCGCCCTTCTCGGCGTCCGCGGTCGACGAGTCGGTGTCGTACCGGGAGACGTCGCGACCCTCCTCGTACGCCGCCAGGAAGCCGCGGAACGTGATGACCGTCCCCGAGGCGGAGAACAGGACCTCGGTGCCGTCGGAGGCCCTGGCGCCGAGGCGGACGGACGCGGTCTGCCCGCGGGCGTCGGCCATCTGCGAGGCGACCGTGCGCTTCCAGATCAGCTCGTACAGGCGGAACTGGTCGCCCGAGAGCTCTTTGGCCACCTGGGCCGGCGTGCGGAAGTGGTCACCGGCGGGCCTGATGGCCTCGTGGGCCTCCTGCGCGCCCTTGGCCTTGCTCGTGTACACGCGGGGCGCGTCGGGGATGAACTCGGGGCCGTACAGCTCCGACGCCTGGCGACGAGCGGCGTCGATCGCCTGCGTGCTGAGCGACGAGGAGTCCGTACGCATATAGGTGATGTAGCCGTTCTCGTACAGGCCCTGCGCGGTGCGCATCGTCTGCCGGGAGGCCATCCGCAGCTTGCGCGAGGCCTCCTGCTGCAGCGTCGACGTCGTGAACGGCGCGGCGGGCTTGCGCGTGTACGGCTTGGTCTCCAGCGAGGCCACGGAGAACTCGGAGGACGCGAGGTTGGCGACGAGGGCCGTCGCGACCGCCTCGTCGACGTGCACGACGTCGGACGACTTCAGGGTGCCGTTGTCGGCGAAGTCACGACCCGAGGCGACTCGTCGGCCGTTGACCGACGACAGTCGCGCGGGGAAGGACGGCTCGGCCTCGTCGGCCGCTGTGCCTCCTACGGCGAATGTCCCCGTGATGTCCCAGTAGTCGGCGGCGACGAACGCCATCCGCTCACGCTCGCGCTCGACCACGAGCCTCGTCGCGACGGACTGCACGCGTCCGGCCGACAGTCCCTGGCGGACCTTGCGCCACAGCACCGGGCTGACCTCGTAGCCGTACAGCCGGTCGAGGATGCGGCGGGTCTCCTGGGCGTCGACGAGCCGGTCGTCGAGCTCGCGCGTGTTGGCCAGCGCCCGCTGGATCGCCTCGGGGGTGATCTCGTGGAACACCATGCGCTTGACCGGGACCTTGGGCTTGAGCTCCTGCAGCAGGTGCCAGGCGATGGCCTCGCCCTCGCGGTCCTCATCGGTAGCCAGGAAGAGCTCGTCCGAGTCCTTCAGCAGCTTCTTGAGCTCGCTGACCTTCTTCTTCTTGTCGGCGTCCACCACGTAGTACGGAGCGAAGCCGTTGTCGACGTCGACGGCGAACTTCCCGAACGGACCCTTCTTCATGTCCGCGGGCAGCTCCGAGGGCTGCGGGAGGTCCCGGATGTGCCCGACGCTCGCCTCGACGTCGTACCCGTCGCCCAGGTACCCCGCGATCGTGCGCGCCTTGGCAGGCGACTCCACGATGACGAGCTTGCGCCCTGCAGACATACGTCCGGCCTTCCTCAGACTGCGCGGGGTCGGCCGACACCGCGCTGGTGCACCGCTGCGGACTCTACGTCGTTCCGTCAAGCCGCTGGGAATCGGGTCGGCGGGTGGAAACCGCTACCTGCCGGTAACTGCGCAGATCAGCCGGACGTTCCGGAACCGGCAGGACGAGCGGCCGCCGCCTGCCTCAGGACCAGCATGATCGCGAACGCCAGGCACGACGCCATCAGGGCCCCGGCGGCCCCTCCGAGGTACGCCGTGACCTGCTCCGCACGCGCGGAGAGGTCGTCGACGTTGTTCCACGTGTGCGACAGCGCGACCGCCGCGCAACCTGCCGCGGCCACACCCGTGATGACGAGGATCGAGACCACCAACCGCATCGTCGCGGGCGTCGGGTCCCGGTCAGCCCCTGTGCTCGCTGGTACCCGCAGCGCACCGGTCGTCGTCGGGACGCGCGCCGGCGTGAGCGCGACCAGGGCGCAGGCGATCGCGGTCCACGCGAGCACCACGAGCACCGCCGCGACGACGTCCGAGGGCCGGTGCCACTGACCGATGAGGGTCGAGATGCCCGTCGCCGTCGTGTAGCCGGCACCGAGCACGGCCGCCCACGGACGCGCCCGCGGGGGCACGACGAGCAGGAGGGCGGCCGACACCGACGCGGCCGCGGTCGTGTGGCCGCTCGGCAGCGTGTTGCCGTAGCTGGCCTCGACGCCGAGGTCGGGACGGACGAACACCTCGTACTTCAGCAGCCGGGTGGTGAGGTTGGCACCGATCATCAGTACGGCCACCTGCACCGCGAGCGACCAGCGGCGACGCACGGCGGCGATGAGCATGGCGGCGATCAGGACGAGCGCGATGAACCCGACCGAGACGACGTCGAGAACCCGTTCGGCCACCCGCCACAGCTGCGTCTGCCCGTACCGCGCACCCTGGAACGCCGCGTTCTCGACCTCTTGCCCGGCCAGGGTGTCGACGAACACCCGCCACAGCAGCCAGACGCCCACGAACGACGCCAGGGCGACCAGCAGCGCGAGCACCACGACGCCGGTCCGACGGTCGCCGACGCCCGGGGCCGGGCGCGCCGATGCGCGCAGGACAGGGGCGTCGCTCACCGGACAACGGTAGGTCACCCCGGCCGGGCGGTCGGCCCCCGTGGTCGGGCTGACGGGCGGTGCGGTCAGCGCGGGACGCCCGCAGGGGCCGGCTCGGCCGGCCCGACCACGACCGCGTGCGTGCACGTGCCCAGCTGCGCCCGGACCTCGTCGTCGGCGTTGATGCAGAGCAGGCAACCGCCGTGCCGCTCGAGCTCGACCGCGGCCTCGTCGATCGCGTCGGCGGCGTGGTGGCTGCGCAGCGTCACCGCCGCGAGGTCGAGCACGACCATCGACGCCGACCCAGACAGCGCGTCGAGGAGCGCGCGCAGGCGGCCCACGTCCCCGCGCCCGAACGACCCGGCCGGGCGCACGCTGGCCGTGAGCCACGGCTGCGGCAGCTCGGTCGCGTCGTCGTGCCGTCCCAGCGACGGGCGCTGACGCGGTGCGAGGTCCAGGTCGAGCTCTGCTGCGGTCATGGTGCTCATCGCGTGCCTCCCGGCTGCGTGGTCGAGCGGGTGGTGGTCCACGGGCTCGGGAACCACAACACCGGCCTGGGCTGTGGGGAACCTGGACGTGGGCGGCTCTTGACCTGTGAGTGGCACGTGACGGGTCACGTCGTCCCCGCGACCGCCCGGCGCACGTCCTCGTCGACGAGGTCGGCGTTGATCATCGCCCCGGCCCGCGTGCCCGCCGCCATCGATGCGCCCACCTGGGCGAACAGGTCGGTGACGTTGCCCGCGACCCAGACTCCCGGCACGTTCGTCGTGCCCATCTCCCCTGCCGCCGCGTACGTCCCGGCCGCACCGTCGAGCACCTCGACGTCCAGCCCGAGCCCCTCGAGGCCGACCGTCCGCGCCGTGAACCTCGGGGCGACGACGAGCGCGTCACGCGGCGTCACCGTCGCCCCGACCCGGATCCCGACGAGCCGGTCGCCGTCGGCGACCACCTCGTCGACGGTCCCCTCCACGACACGGACTCCTCGCGCGTGCAGCGTCGCAGACTGCGCGTCGTCGAAGGGGTCGGCGGTGTGCCGGAAGACGACGACGTCGTCGGACAGCTGCCGGAAGAGCATCGCCTGGTGCAGTGCGCGGGCCGACGTCGCCAGGATGCCGATCGCCTGGTCGCGCACCTCCCAGCCGTGGCAGTACGGGCAGTGCAGGACGTCGCGGCCCCAGCGCGCGTGCAGCCCGGGGACGTCGGGCAGCTCGTCGACCAGGCCCGTCGCGATCAGCAACCGGCGAGCGCGCACCACGCGCCCGTCGTCCGTGGTCACGACGAACCCGTCCTCGTCGCGACGTGCGTCCACGACCCGCTCCGAGACGACCGCACCGCCGTACGCCGCCAGCTCCTCGCGGCCGCGGGCCAGCAGCTCCGCCGGGGGCACGCCCTCCTGACCGAGCAGCCCGTGCACGCCGGCGGCAGGCGCGTTGCGCGGCTCGCCCGCGTCGACCACCAGCACCGACCGTCGGGACCGGGCCAGCATCACCGCCCCGCTCAGGCCGGCAGCGCCGCCGCCGATCACCACCACGTCCTGTTGTTCGCTCATGCCCCCACCGTGGGCGCCGTGGTGCCGGTGCAGCAACCCCCGTTGCCGAAGTGGCAAACTGGCAGCCATGGCACAAGGAGCGTCGGACGACGTCGAGCTCGTGATGCGTGCAGTCGGCCCGCGGCTGCGCCTGGTCCGTCAGCAGCGCGGCCTGACCCTGGCCCAGGCGTCAGCGACGACCGGGATCTCGGTCAGCACGCTGTCGCGCCTGGAGTCCGGTACCCGACGGCCTCAGCTCGAGCTCCTCGTGCCGCTCGCGGCGCTCTACCGGGTCCCGCTCGACGAGCTCGTCGGCGCTCCGGCCACCGGCGACCCGCGGGTCCACCCGAGGCCCGTGACGCGGCACGGCCGCACCGTCATCCCCCTGTCCCGGAGCACCGGTGAGATCCAGGTGTTCAAGCTCGTCATCCCGCCCACGCCGCACGTCCCCGACCCCGAGCTCGGGACGCACCAGGGCTACGAGTGGCTGTACGTGATCGAGGGCCGCCTGCGCCTCGTGCTCGGCGAGCACGACCTCGAGCTGCCGCCTGGCGAGGCCGCCGAGTTCGACACCCGCGTCCCCCACTGGTTCGCCAACGAGGGCACCCAGCCGGCGGAGGTGCTGAGCATCTTCGGGCGGCAAGGCGCACGCATGCACGTCCGGGCGCGGCCCTCCTAACCCTCGCCAGGCCGGGCCGCCACAAGCACAGCAAGGATGCACGTCCGAGCGCGGCCCTCCTAACCGTCGCCAGACCGGGCCGCCACAAGCACAGCACGCATGCACGTCCGGGCGCGGCCCTCCTAACCCTCGCCAGGCCGGGCCGCCACAAGCACAGCAAGGATGCACGTCCGGGCGCGGCCCTCCTGACAGCTCGGAGTGTCCTCGAGAACGCAGTTGTGCACGCCAGACGACGTTCTGGCGTGCACAGCTGCGTTCTCGACCCCGTCGCCGGATAGGAACGGGTGGCCGACGAGGGGCTCGGTGGCGCAGCGAACCAGAGGAGCCGCACGGCGGACCGCGCGGCTCCTCTGCTTCCTAGCGCCGACCCCGGGGTCGCGGCCCGGGGTCGGGGACCGGAGGGGCGCAGGCTGACCAGCCCGCCCTCGGTGGCGACACGATCGCCGACGAGCGACGACCGAGGCGGATGCCACCGAGGACGGACCGGGGATCTGCGAACCCCTGGACAGGACGTGACGAACCGATCAGCGGACGGACAGCTCCACGGGCACCGGCACGGGCGCGAACCCGGCCGCAGCGACCGCAGCGGGGTCGTGCCGCAGGCAGGCCACCTGACGGCGTGGGTCGTCACCGGGCACGGCGGGGACCACGAGCTCCGGCGCGACCGTCGCGCACGCGTCGAACGCGTGGGCGCACCGGTCGCGGAACGGGCAGCCCGTCGGCCGGTGGGCAAGGTCGGGCGGCGACCCAGGGATGCCACCCAGCTCACGACGCGGCCCGCGCAGCGGCGGGAACGAGTGCAGCAGGGCGTCGGAGTACGGGTGCCGCGGACGCCGGTAGACGTCCTGCGCGGCGGCCTCCTCGACGATCTCCCCCGCGTACATGATCGCGATGCGGTCCGCGATCTCGATGAGCAGCGAGACGTCGTGCGTGATGAAGATGACCGAGAACCCCAGACGGTCGCGCAGCTCGGCGATCTGCTCCACGATCTGGCGCTGCATGACGACGTCGAGCGCGGTCGTCGGCTCGTCCATGATCAGCACCTGCGGGTCGAGCGCGAGCGCCATGGCGATCATGACGCGCTGGCGCATGCCGCCCGAGAGCTGGTGCGGATACGAGCGCAGCCGGTCGGGCGAGATGCCGACCATGTCCAGCAGGTCGGCCGCGCGCTCGAGCGACTCCTTCTTCTTCATCGTCGGCAGGTGCGCCAGGAGCGCGTCGGAGATCTGCCGGCCCACGCGGTGCACCGGGTTGAGCGAGTTCATCGCGCCCTGGAACACGATCGCCATGTCCTGCCACCGCGACGCACGCAGGTCCTGGTCGCTCATGGCCAGCACGTCGACCTGGTCGCCCGAACGGTCGGTGAAGATGACCTCGCCGCCCGTGATCATGCCCGGCGGCGGCAGCAGGCGCGTGGCCGCGTAGGCGAGCGTCGACTTGCCGCAGCCGGACTCGCCGGCCAGGCCGAGCACCTCGCCGCGGTTGAGCGTCAGCGAGACGTCGCGCAGCACGTGCGTCGGGTTGTCGTCGAAGCCGTAGTCGACCGACAGGTTCTTGATCTCGAGGACGGGCTCGGCGACGCGGCCGACCTCGCCCGGGGTCCAGACGGACCGTGTGGGAACGGCGCTCATGACCGGTCCTCCTTCGCGTGGTGACCGTTCGAGGGGGCGATGCCGGTCACGGCGATCTCCTCGGACTTCGTGAGCGTCGTCGAGGGTCGGGACGCACCGGGCGCCTCGTACACGACGGGCGTGAACCCGATGCGGGGACGGATGCCACGCTTGCGCAGGGTCTTGGCGTTCATGCCGACGCTGCGCAGCCGCGGGTTGACGAACTCGTCGATCCCGAAGTTGATGAGAGTCAGCGCCATGCCCACGAGCGCGATGCACAGACCGGCGGGCACGAACCACCACCAGGCGCCACGCGAGAGCGCCTGGTTGTTCTGCGCGCCGTACAGGATGGTTCCCCAGTTCCAGTCGTTCGGGTCACCGATCCCGATGAACGCCAGCGTGGTCTGCGTGAGGACTGCGAACACGACGGTCGCGACGAAGCCCGAGGCGATGATGGCCGTCAGGTTCGGCAGGATCTCCGCGGTGATGATGCGCCACGTGCTCTCACCGCTGGCCTTCGAGGCCTCGACGAAGTCGCGTCGTCGCAACGACAGGGTCTGGGCACGCAGCACGCGCGCACCCCACGCCCAGCCGGTCACCGCGATCACCGCGGCGACCGTGACGCCACCCGCCGACGGCAGCTGGCCGGCGATGATGATGATGAGCGGGAGCTGCGGGATGACCAGGAAGATGTTGGCGAGCATCGACAGGCCCTCGTCGCCGATACCTCCGATGTAGCCGGACGTCACACCGACGAGGACGCCGATCGCCGTGGCACCGACGCCGGCGATGATGCCGACGATCATGACGCTGCGGGTGCCGACGATGATCTGCGACAGGATGTCCTGACCCAGCTGGTTGGTGCCCAGCCAGTGCGCGGAGGACGGGGCCTGCAGCAGGTCCGCGCTCAGCGCACCGGGCTCGTACGGAGCGATCCACGGGCCGATGACGGCCAGGACCGCGAAGAACGCGATGATCACGAACCCGGTGAGCGACTTCGAGTTCCGCAGGAAGACGAACCGCTTCTTGCCGGCCGTCGTGGTGTCCGCGGTGGCGACGTCGGGCGTCTCCTCCAGCATCGTCAGGTCGATAGCCATGTCAGCCCTCCTGCCGGGTCCGCGGATCGAGCGCGGCGTAGACGAAGTCGGCAACGATGTTGGCGACGAGGACGGCGAGGGTGATCACGAGGAAGCAGCCCTGCATGAGCGGGTAGTCGTGCGTCGTCACCGCGGTGAACAGGACGTAGCCGATGCCCTGGTAGGAGAAGACCATCTCCATGATCAGGGTGCCGCCGACCACGAACCCGAGCGACAGGGCGAAGCTGGACACCTGCGGCAGGATCGCGTTGCGGGAGGCGTAGCCGCCCATGACCTTGCGCTCCTTGAGGCCCTTGGCCTGCGCGACGGTCACGTAGTCCTCGGAGGACACCGTGACCATCATGTTGCGCATGCCGAGGATCCACCCGGACACCGACGCGACGACGATCGTCATCGCGGGCAGGAAGCCGTAGTAGATGACGGACCCGATGAACGCGAACGACCAGTTCGGCACCATCGCGCGGTCGTAGCTGCCGCTGGAGGGGAACCAGCCGAGCCGGACCGAGAACACCGAGATGGCGATCAGGGCGAGCCAGAAGTACGGCACGGCCGAGAAGAAGGCCGAGATCGGCAGGGCCGAGTCGGCCCAGGTGCCGCGGCGCCAGCCGATGGACCGGCCCACGAGCGTGCCCAGGGTGAACGCGATGATCGTCGCGACCCCGACGAGGCCGACCGTCCAGGGCAGTGCCTGCATGACGATCTCGGCGACGGGCTGCGGGAAGAACGTGAACGAGCGGCCGAGGTCGCCGTGCAGGATCAGCTTCCAGTAGTCGAGGTACTGCTGCCAGAGCGACGCGCTCTCGTCGAGACCCAGCAGGGTCCGCAGCGCGGCCTCGGCGTGCGAGTCGATCCGGCCCTGCAGACGACCCATGAGGGCCGTGACGGGGTCGCCCGGCATCATGCGCGGGATGAAGAAGTTCAACGTCACGGCCGCCCAGGCGGTGACGATGTAGAAGATGATCCGGCGGACCATGAATCTCATCGCGGGTCCTCCTGACCAGGGGTTGCAGCGCCCGGCGACGTCGGTCCGCCGGCGGCCGCGAGGTCGGCCTCGGCGCGCACAACGACGTCGACGTCGATCGACGGGCGGGCGCCGTACGCGTCGAGCACCGAACCGAGCTGCGGACGGTCGGGACGGTCCGAGTAGCCCCAGCAGGCGGCTTTGCGACCGACGCCCACGTCCATCAGCGGCGGGAGCTCGGTGCGGCAGACGTCGGTGGCGAACGGGCAGCGCGGGTTGAAGCGGCAGCCGTCGGGCGGCGTCACGAGGCTCGGCGCCTCGCCGCGAGCGCCGCGGGCACGGGCGTCGAGGTCGTCGGGGTCGGGGGCCGACCGGACGAGCAGCTGCGTGTACGGGTGCTTGGGGTCCTGCGTGACGGACTCGCTGTCACCGCTCTCCACGACACGGCCGGCGTACATCACCATCGTGCGGTCGGCGAAGTAGCGGGCCGACGCGATGTCGTGCGTGATGTAGAGGATCGCGATCTGCAGGCGGTCGCGCAGGTCGCGCAGCAGGTTGAGGATGCCGAGGCGGATCGACACGTCGAGCATCGAGATCGGCTCGTCGGCGAGCAGGACCTGCGGGTTGGCGGCCAGGGCGCGGGCGATCGCGACACGCTGGCGCTGCCCACCCGACAGCTCGTGGGGGAACTTGTCGATGTACCGCGACGCGGGCCGCAGGTTCACGCGCTCGAGGAGCTCACCGAGCGCCTTCTCCAGCTCGTCGCCGCGCAGGCGGCCGCGGTGGATCTTGAGCGAGCGCGTCAGCGTGTAGCGGACGGTGTGCACGGGGTTCAGCGACGCGAACGGGTCCTGGAAGATCATCTGGACCTTGGACACGTACCGCTGGAAGCCGGCGTGGCCCTTCGTCTTGGCATCCTCGCCGTTCAGCAGGATCTGGCCGTCGGTCAGGTGCATCAGCTGCGCGAGCAGCCGGGCGATCGTCGACTTGCCGGAACCCGACTCGCCCACGAGGGCGACGACGCGGCCGCGGTACAGCTCGAGGTCGACACCGTCGACCGCGTGCACGACCTTCTTGGAGCGGAACCCGCGGACGGGGAAGTACTTCTGGATCCCGACGGCCTGGAGGACCGGGGTCTCGCCGGCCGGAGCGGCCTGCGCGGCGCCGTCGCCGTGCGCGTGGGTCGGGTCTTGCGTGGGGGCAGTCATCAGCTCACCTGGGGGAAAGCGCCGAGAAGCGCGGGGCCGGGGGCGGCGGGCGGTGACCGCGGGTGCCGTGGGAGGAGTCCCACCGCACCCGCGGTCGGTCTGTCGTCAGGCCATCATCGTGCCGATCGGAGGATCGGCACCCTGACGACAACCCGGATTCGTCAGCTCGCGGGCTTGAGCTTCATGACGATCTCGGCGGCACCCGGACGGGTCGGCTGCGGCCCGGCGTAGGAGTCCTCCTCCGACGGCCAGCCGACATAGTTCTTCGTCGAGTACTGCGCGGTCTGCGGACGCGACCAGATCGCGATGCCGGGGACCTCTTCGACGAAGATCTGCTGGATGGTGTTGAGGGCGGCCGTACGGTCGGCCTCGTCGGAGCTGCTGGCGTACGTCTCGAACGCAGCCGTCGCCTCTTCGTTCTGGTAGCGACCGAAGTTCCAGTTCGCCTTCTCACCGAGCGGCACGTACTGGGCGCCGTCCATGATGTCCGAGTACATGTCGTACGGCGTGGCGCCACCGTCGGTCCAGTGCAGAGCAGCCTGGAAGTTGCCGAGCGGGACGTCCTCGAACCAGTTGTCGGCCGGGGGCTTCTCCGCCGTCGCGGTGGCACCGAGCGACTGGGCAGCCGCCACGATGAGGTCCTGGGCCGTGTTGTAGTCGTTCCAACCGGTCGGGTCCGTGATGGCGAAGGAGACAGGCTCACCGTCGGGGTCGACGAGCTTGTCGCCGACACCGGTGTAGCCGGCGTCCTCGAGGATCGCCTTGGCGTCGTCGACCGAGGACGCGAAGTCCTGGTCGGCGTAGTCCGGGTTCAGGAACGGCTCACCGGCCGGCAGCGGCAGGCCCGTGACGTTCGTGAGCACCGGGTTGACGCCCGACGTCGCGATCTTCGTGATGTTCTCGCGGTCGAGCACCGTGTTCATCGCCTGGCGGAACGCCTTGTTGCTGAACGGCTTGGTCTCGTTGTTGAGGAACATCGTGTCGATGCCCAGGCCCGCGGCCGCCCACTGGTGGTAGTTGGTCGGGTCCTTGGCGATGTAGACGTTCTCGTAGTCCGCGATGAACGTCCAGCCCCACTGAGCCTCACCCGTGGTGAGCGCGGTCGTGAGCGCGGTGTTGTCCGTGTAGGACGAGTAGCGCAGCTGGTGGACCTGCGACTTGCCACCCCAGTAGTTCGGGTTCGGGTCGAGGGTCGCGGCCTGCGGCGTCCAGGTCGTCAGCGTGAACGGGCCGGTGCCGACGGGGTTGTCGTTCGTGTCCGTCGTCGGGTCCGCGATGTCCTTCCAGATGTGCTCCGGAACCATCATCAGGCTGTAGAGCTTCGTCTGGTTGACGAACTGGCCGGTCGTGAAGCCGACCTTGACCGTGCCGTCGTCCTGCACCGCGACGTCGCCGTACGGCAGGGCCGCAGCGTTGATCGCGTCGTTGTTCTTGCGCAGGTTGATCGAGAACTCGACGTCCTTGGCGGTGAAGTCCTCACCGTCGGACCACTTCACGCCCGAGCGGGGGGTGATCGTGGCCTCGGTGTAGTCGTCGTTCCAGGTGACCGACTCGGCGAGCCAGGGCTCGGGGTCGTCGGCCGGCTTGGCCTCGTTCACCATCATGAGGGGCTCGTAGATGACGAACGCGTAGCCGAGCGACATGGCCGACGAGTTCGTGGCGAACGGGTTCTGGTTGTTCGTCTGAACACCGTTCGGCATACCGATGGTCAGGACGGCGTCGGACGAGCCGCCACCGGTCGAGCTGGGGTCGTCGCTGCTGCTGCCCGAGGAGCAGGCGGTGGCGAGCATGGCCACCGTGGCCATACCGGCCATCATCGTTGCGAGCTTGCGCGTTCTCACGGAGTGCCTCCTTGCACTGCTGGGGACTTACGGGGGTCGTTCGCTGGATCGACTGACAGGGGAGCTGTGCGGACGACTGCGGATCGTCCGTTACTTCGGAACTGCACGTGCTGGTCTGGCTGGCTGACGGAACTACAGGAGCGGGTCTGGCCCGGTCTTCGGGGAACCCGGGAGGTCCACCTCGACCGCGAGACGTAGGTCGCCTGACGAACGGCCCACGCGGATCTGGTAGGTCCCGGAGGGCGTCACCCAACCGGGCAGTGCCGTGTCCCAGGTGCGGAACGCGCGCGCGTCCACCCGTACCTGGACCCGTTCGTGCGCGCCGGGCTCGGCGTGCACGACAGCGAACCCGCCGAGCCAGCGCACCGGACGCTCGCCCGAGGGCGAGTCCTCCGGGGGCTCGACGTACACCTGGACGACCTCGCGACCGGCACGGGTCCCCGTGTTCCTGACGACGACGTCCAGCACGACACCGCCGTCGTCGTCGCCGTCGGTCGTCAGGGACTCGTACTCCCACGTGGTCCAGCCCAACCCGTGCCCGAACGGGGCGGCGGGCGTGCGGCCGAGCGCGAGCCAGTTGCGGTACCCGACGTGCACCCCCTCGTAGTAGTCGACGACGCCGTCGACGGGGATCGCGTCCGGGACCGGGACGTCCGACTCGTGCGCGGGGAGCGTCCACGGCAGGCGCCCGGCCGGCTCGGTCACTCCGGTCAGCACGTCGGCCAGGGCCTCGGGCCACTCCTGGCCACCGAGCCACGCCCACACGACGCAGGGCACCTCGTCGAGCCACGGCAGCAGCACCGGCGCGCCCGCGTTGACGACGACGATCGTCCTCGGGTTCGCCGCGAGCGCCGCCTTGACCAGCTGGTCCTGCGTGCCCGGAAGCCCGAGGCTCGTGCGGTCGTACCCCTCGGACTCGATCTCCTCGTTGGTCCCGACGACGACGATCGCGAGATCGGCGGCGGCAGCGGCCTCGACGGCGACCGCGAGCAGCTCGTCCGGCGAGGTGCCGGGGGTGCGGTGCACCAGCTCGGCACGCACGAAGCTCGCGTACCCGACAGGGTGGACGGCCTGGACCAGCGCGTCGACCTCGACGGTCGTCGGCTCGGTCACGTCGATCACGAGCGTGGCCGGCGGCGGCTGGTTGACGCTCGAGTCGAGGATGACCTCTGCACCGACGACCGTGTCGCTGGTCGAGAGCACCTGGCCGCCGACCGTGATCACGTGCTTGCCGACCGTGCCGACACCGACCTCGTGGCGGCCGGGCTCGTCGAGCCGGACCGTCGTGCGGATGCGGAGCGCGGCCGCGGGGCCGGGGACCTCGCGCAGCCAGCCGTTCCACTCGGTGACGTCGGCCGTGGCGAGCACGGCACCGTCCGCGTCGAGCAGCTCGCCCTGGGCGCCGACGTGGCCCTCGGGGGTGGTGCAGCGACCGGCAAGATCCAGCGCAGGGGGAAGCAGGCGGGAGACCGCGCCGGCGTGCAGATCGACCTCGACCTCGCCGAAGGCGAGGTGCAGCGCGTCCTGAGGGGTGGACGAGCGGTCGGGGCGCACGTAGCCGGAGCCGCCCCCTTGCTGGAAGGGGTGCACCGCGTTCGGGCCCAGGAGCGCGATGCGGGTGACGTCCTCAGGAGCGACGGGCAGCGCGTGCTCCTCGTCGCGGAGCACGACCATCGAACGGGAGACCAGGCGGCGCAGGACCTCGCGGGCGTCCACGTCACCCACCTGGTCGCGCAGCGCGCCGGACGGCTCGAGGCTGTCGAGCGCTCCCACGCGCTGCGCCATGCGCAGGAGCCGCAGGACCTTGTCGTCCAGGAGCGACTCGCTGACGTCGCCGGAGCGCACCGCGTCGAGCAGGCCGTCGCCCCAGGGGCCGTCCGGTCCGGGCATCTGCAGGTCGAGGCCGCCCTCGGCGGCACCGATGACGGACTTGGTGGCCACCCAGTCGCTGACGACGACGCCGTCGAAGCCCCACTCGTCCTTGAGGACGCCGGTGAGCAGCGGGCGGTGCTCGAGCACGGGAGCCGCGGTGGTGCCGTCGTCGACGCCCGAGTAGGCGCCCATGACGGACCAGGCCTGCGCCTCGAGGACCAGCGCCTCGAACGGGGCCAGGTACACCTCGCGCAGCGTGCGCTCGTCGACGCGGGCCAGGTAGCTGGTGCGCTCGGTCTCGGAGTCGTTGGCGACGAAGTGCTTGATGCACATGCCGACGCCACGGTCCTGCGCCGACTTCACGACGTGCACGGCGATCGCACCGGTGAGCAGCGGGTCCTCGGAGTAGCACTCGAAGTGGCGGCCGCCGACGGGGGTGCGCTGCAGGTTGACCTGCGGGGCGAGCACCACGTCGACGCCGTGCCGGCGGGCTTCGGCCGCGAACACGGCACCGACCTCGTCGGCCAGGTCCACGTCCCAGGTCGCGGCGAGCGCGCTCGGCGCGGGGAACGACGCCGACGTCTCGTCGGCGCTGTCGGAGATGCCGCGCACCCCGGCGGGGCCGTCCGAGACGTGCATCGCACGAAGGCCGATGCGCGGCACGGCGGTGGTGGACCACAGACCCGCACCGACGACGAGGCGGACCTTCTCCTCGAGCGAGAGTCGCGTGAGCAGAGCGCTCAGCGCGGCATCTCCGGTGGTGGGCCGTTCAGCCGTGGGCGGCTGGGTGGCCGTGTCGAGTGACACAGGTGCGAATCTCCGATCCGACATCGTCGTCTAGGTGGAGCTGTCTACTGCCGAGCATCAAAGCACAACTTACTGACTTGTCAGTAAGTGGAAAGATCACAGTATGGTTTCGGTCATGGACGACGCCGTTCCCCCGAAGGCCCCCGCCAAGGCGGTCGCGCGCAAGCCGCGACAGCCCCGCCAGGCGACTGCCGAGCGCAGGGCCGAGATCCTGCGGGCGGCTGCCAACACCTTCGGCTCCAAGGGCTACATGAGCGGCTCGCTCACCGAGGTCGCCGAGCAGGTCGGGATCACCCACGCGGGCGTCCTGCACCACTTCGGCTCCAAGGAGCAGCTGCTGGTCGAGGTGCTCGAGTACCGCGACAAGGAGGACGTCCGCGACCTCGAGGGGCAGCACATCCCCGGCGGGCTCGAGCTGTTCCACCACCTGCTGAGAACCGCCAAGGCGAACGTCGAGCGCCGCGGGATCGTGCAGGGCTACACCGTCCTGACCGGCGAGTCCGTGACCGAGAACCACCCGGCGCGCACCTGGGTGACCGAGCGGTTCACCGTCCTGCGCGGCGAGATCCGCGCGGCCCTGCTGGCCGTCGCGGGCGACGACGTGTCCGACGAGCTCGCCGACTGCGCCGCCAGCTCGATCATCGGTGTCATGGACGGTCTCCAGGTCCAGTGGCTCCTCGACGAGGAGGTCGACCTCCCGGTCGCCACCAAGTTTGCGATCGAGGCGATCCTCACGGCGGCCCTTGCCGGAGCACAGCGCCCGCACCCGCTCGACTGACGGTTCTCAGACGTTTCACAGGAACGATCCAGGGCCGCCACAGGTGGCAGGTCGAAGGTCGGACCATGACGATCACGACCAGCCGCCGCCCGGACGTCCTGACGCGTCCCGACGGAACCCCCGTCCGCGCGCTCGTCGTCGACGACGAGCCCACCCTTGCCGAGCTGCTCTCCACCGCCCTGCGCTACGAGGGCTGGCAGGTGGACCACGCCCTGACCGGCCACGCGGCCGTGAAGACCGCCAAGGCGCTCGACCCCGACGTCATCGTCCTCGACGTCATGCTCCCCGACCTGTCCGGCATCGACGTGCTGCGCCGCGTCCGCGCCACCCACCCGAATGTGCCCGTGCTGTTCCTGACCGCGAAGGACGCCGTCGAGGACCGGATCGCCGGCCTGACCGCCGGTGGCGACGACTACGTGACCAAGCCGTTCAGCCTCGAGGAGGTCGTCGCGCGGCTGCGCGCCCTGCTGCGCCGGACCGGGTCGGTGTCCTCACGCGAGGAGGCCGTGCTCGTCGTCGGCGACCTCACGATGGACGAGGACAGCCACGAGGTGACCCGCGACGGCGAGGACATCCGCCTGACCGCGACCGAGTTCGAGCTGCTGCGGTACTTCATGCGCAACCCCAAGCGGGTCTTGTCCAAGGCCCAGATCCTCGACCGCGTCTGGCAGTACGACTTCGGCGGCCAGGCCAACATCGTCGAGCTCTACGTGTCCTACCTGCGTCGCAAGATCGACAAGGGACGCACCCCGATGCTGCACACGCTGCGTGGCGTCGGATACGTGCTGAAGCCGTCCGTCTGATGGCTCTGGCGGTCTCTCGTCCTCGGTGGACGTTGCGTCGGCGACTGGTCGTCATGGTCGTCACGCTCGTCGCCGTCGTCGCGGCCGCCATGGGCACGGTGACGACGCTGGCGCTGCGCAGCTCGCTGGTGGCGCAGGTCGACGACAAGCTGCAGATGGCGCACAACCGCGCCACGGACGTGCGAGCCGACTTCTCCGGGGACGGCGCGGGGACACAGCTGCGCACCCAGCCGCAGATCGCTCCCCCGGCGGTCACGGCCGGATCTGTGCCGCCGTTCCAGGACACCGGGACCGTCAACGTTCTCGTCCCGTCCGGCACGGATCCCACCACGCTGACGGCGAGCGAGGCCGGCTACCGCGACGACGACGGCAACCTGACGCGCCTGACCGACGAGCAGATCCAGCAGATGCTCGCCGTGCCGGCCGACGGCCACATCTCGACCATCACCCTGACCGGTCTCGGTCAGTACCGGGCGATGTCCACCCTGACCTCCGAAGGCACGTTCACGTCGACCGCATGGCCTCTCGCGTCCGTGACCAGCACCGTCACCACGTACATCGTGATCGAGGCCGTCGTCGCAGCGTTCGCACTCGTGGTCGCCGCGGCCATCGGGCTCATCCTCGTGCGCCGCGAGCTGCGACCGCTCGACCGGGTGGTCAGCACCGCCAACCGCGTCGCCCGCCTGCCCCTGGACCGCGGCGAGGTGGTCCTCGCGGACCGCGTACCGGCCGCGGACACGGACACCACGACCGAGGTCGGGCAGGTCGGCACCGCCCTGAACCAGCTGCTCGGGCACGTCGAGAAGGCGCTCGCCGCACGGCACGAGTCCGAGTCGCAGGTGCGCCAGTTCGTCGCCGACGCCTCGCACGAGCTCCGTACGCCGCTGGCCTCGATCCGCGGGTACGCCGAGCTCGTCCGGCGCTCCCCCGAGGAGCTGCCGGCGGGTGCGCTGCAGGCCATGGCGCGGGTCGAGTCCGAGTCCCTGCGGATGACCGGGCTGCTCGAGGACATGCTGCTGCTGGCCCGCCTCGACGCCGGTCGGCCCCTCGAGACCGAACCCGTCGACCTCGCGCTGCTGTCCATCGACGCCGTCACCGACGCGCACGCCGCGGGCCCGGACCACACCTGGGAGCTCGACCTCGCCGAGGACACCTCCCCCGACGACGTCCTCGTGGTCGGCGACGACCACCGCCTGCGCCAGGTGCTGGCGAACCTGCTGTCCAACGCCCGCCTCCACACGCCCGCGGGGACGGCCGTGACCGTCCGGCTCCGGCGCGACGGCTCGTCGGTGGTGCTCCAGGTGACCGACGACGGGCCGGGTATCCCGCCCGCGCTGCGCGAGAGCCTGTTCCAGCGGTTCACGCGCGGCGACGCGTCCCGCAACCGCACGACCGGGTCGACCGGCCTGGGGCTCGCGATCGCCCATGCCGTGGTCACCGCCCACGGCGGCACGATCACGGTCGGCCCAGGCACGGGTCGAGCGCGCCGCGACACTCCCGGGACGACGTTCACCGTCACCCTGCCCGCCGCCCCGCCGCAGCCCGCGCCGCGCACCGAGCGCCCGGAGCGGAGCCGGATCCCCGCGCGCGCCTGACCTCTGCGGTGGCTCCTGTCGGTGCGTCGCGGGAGGCTGGTGGTCTCGACGACGACGGAGGTGGTCCCGTGGCGGATCTCAGCAATGCGTTCAGCGGCTTCTCGACCGACGACATCCCTGCGGCGCTGGCGTTCTACGGCGACACGCTCGGGCTCGACGCGTCGGAGGAGAACGGGATGGCCGTTCTGCACCTCGCGGGCGGCAAGGACGTCCTGATCTACCCGAAGGGGCCGGCCCACACGCCCGCGACCTACACCGTGCTGAACTTCCCGGTCGAGGACGTGCCCGGAACGGTCGCCGAGCTGCGGGCCAAGGGCGTCGAGTTCGAGAAGTACGCGGGCACGCCCGTGGAGACAGACGACGACTACGTGTTCCGCGGGGGCGGGCCGCTGATCGCCTGGTTCACCGACCCGGCGGGCAACGTCCTGTCGATCATCGCCCGCGACTGAACCCGTCCAGGACGACGACCTACAGCGGGTAGGCCGAGTAGAAGTCGACGATGTCGGCCAGCGGTGCGGTGACCTGGAAGACCGAGGTGCCATTCGTCCAGACGGCGACCCCGTTGCCGTCGCCCACGTCGGCGATCGTGTAGGTGCCGACGGCCTCACCGCCCGCGGTCACCTCTCCGGTCTGCGGGAACGTCTGGGCGCCGGGCTCGGCGCTCGCGCTCGGTTCCGGGGCCGGGGCGGCCGGGAGTGCGGCGACGAGGCTCTCCGCGAACGCGGTGGCCTCGGGCGCCGTCTCCCACTGGCCGGCGTTCACGGTCGCGGTGCCGGCGGCGCCGTCCGTGTACGTCTCGGTGTACGCCTCGAGCGCGCCGGCGGCGATCCACTCGGGGTCGTCCGCGGACGTCGCCAGCGCGTACTGCAGCACCGAGGCCGGCAGAGCCGTGGCGAAGGCCGTGGTGGCCGTGCGCGCGACGGGTTCGACCGTCGGCGTCGGCGACTCGGCCACGACCGTCGACGCGACGGGCGGTGGCGCCTCGTCGGACCCGTTGGAGTTCACGATCGCGAGGATTAAGGCCACGACAACGAGGATGACCACGCCGATGATCGCGGGCAGCAGCCACGCCGGGCGCTTCTTGGCCTCGTCGGCGGGCGGCTCGTCGCTCGTGCTCGGCGGGACCACCGGGGGTGTCGAAGCCTGAGGCGTCGGCGAGGTCGGTGGGACGGGCGGGATCTGCGAGGTCGGTGCGGACTGCCAGCTGGTCACCGGCGGCGGCGTGGTGCGCGGCGCGCCGGGGGGCGTCGCGCCCGTCGCGCTCCACGAGGGACGACCTCCAGGCTCGGTCGGATCGGCGCCGGGCCTGCCGGTGTCGCTCATCGCGTGTCCCCCCTGGTTCGCGGTGCCCGAACCCTCGCCGGACGTCCGCAGCCTACCGAGGCAACCTCGCCGGGCCGCGTTACCGACGCCGGAGCGCCGCGACTCAGCCGACCACGTCGCGACGTCGGAACGCCGCCAGCCCACCCCCGACGAGAGCGACCGCGACGACCGTCAGGGCGAGGACGGGCGGCCAGTCCATCGCCTTCGCGGGCAGCTGCGGGGTGTAGGTGAACGGCGAGAGCGCATCGGAGCCTTCGGGCAGGATCCCGCCGAACATCCCGACGACGAACACGTAGGCGACGTACGCCCAGACGAGCCCGAAGGCGCGCGGAAGCAGTCCGACGAGCAGGACGGCGACGCCGAGCATGCAGCCGATCGCGGGCAGC
Source organism: Cellulomonas sp. P4_H4 (assembly GCF_056400865.1). Classification (NCBI taxonomy): domain Bacteria; kingdom Bacillati; phylum Actinomycetota; class Actinomycetes; order Micrococcales; family Cellulomonadaceae; genus Cellulomonas; species Cellulomonas sp. P4_H4. Next base: position 164,105 of record NZ_JBFUKL010000002.1, on the reverse strand, counting down.
GTCACGGCGGCGGCACCGACCAGCGTCCAGACGTCGGAGCCCTCCGCGAGCGAGCTCGCGGCCGTCAGCCCGACGACCAGGCCCGTCACCAGCATGATCACGACAGAGGCGACAGCCGCGACCCCGACCTGCGACCCGAGCCACCGCCACCGCGACACGGGCAGGGCGAGCACGGTCGCGCCGCGGGTCGCGTTCTCCTCCGCGCGGGCGGCGCCGAGCGCGGTCGCCGCGTAGGTGCCCGTCGTGATGGCCAAGAAGAGCATGTAGAGCGCGAGCGCACCGGCCACAGCCCCGCCCGGACCGGACGGGAGCAGCTCCTGGAAGCTCGGGTCGGAGCCGAGGAAGTCGACGAGCTCGTTGGCGAGCAGCCCGACGACCGCTCCCATCGCGACCACCGCGAACCCCCACGAGGCGATCGCGCCGAGCTGGCGGCGCGTCGTGAGCGCGACCATCCCGGTCAGGCGCGCGGACGCCCCGCGAGGACCCATCCGCTCGGCCACGAGGCCCGTGCCGACGTCGCGACGACCGACGAGCCAGAACGCGACGAGGACGAGGGCGAAGGCGACGACCACCCCGATCGCGAGCGGCCAGAACCTCGTCGACACGTACGCCGCGGTCGCCTGCGCCCATCCGAACGGGGACAGCCAGGTCAGCACCGACGTGCTCTCGGGTCCGTTCACGTCCCCGATCGCGCGCAGCAGGAACGCGACGCCCAGCACGGCCATGCCGAGCGAGCTGGCCGTGCGGCCGTGGGCCGTGAGCTGCGACGCGACGGCGGACACCCCCGCGAACACGAGCCCGACCATGACGACCCCGCCCGCGAGCGCGAGCGAACCCTCGGTCTCGAGCCCGCCGGCCACGAGGCCGAGGAACGTGGCCACCCCGACAGCCAGCGTCGCGACGACTGCCGCGATGATCCCCGCGACCACCTGCGCGTCCCGGCCGACCGGCGCCGACCGCACCAGCTCGAGCCGTCCGTCCTCCTCGGCCGCGCGCAGGTGCCGGGTGACGGTCAGCAGCGCCATGATCGCGACCGGCACCATGACCCACAGGCCGATCTCGTTGGCCGTCATCGCGCCGATCGTGTAGTCGTCGAGCCCGTACCCGGGACCCGCGAGCGCGGTCGCGGCGGGCGACGAGATCAGCGTCGCGCGCGCCTGCCGGGACTCGGGCGTCGCGTAGGCGGTGTTCAGCGCGTCGATCGAGACCCACACGATCAGCCCGATAGAGACGGCCCAGAGGATCGTCCTGAACCGGTCGAGCCGCAGCGCCACACGGACGAGCCCGCGCGTGCCGGACAGCGGACCCGAGCGTGCAGCCGGGGCGTGGACATGGTGTGCCGCGACCGCCGTCATCGCGACCCCTCCACCACGCCGAGGGTCGCCAGCTCGTCGCTGTACTCGCGCAGGAACAGGTCCTCGAGCGTCGGCGGGTGCGCGGTCAGCGAGTCGACACCGAACGTGGTCAGGCGCGCGAGCACGTCACCGAGCGCGGGCGTGTCGATGTCGAGCGTCAGGTGCCCGTCGTGCCGCTGGAGGTTGTGCACGCCGTCCGACGCGGGCAGGGCCGCGACCGCACCGTCCAGGTCGCGCAGCGCCGCCGTCACCGTGGTCCGACGCAGGCTGCGCAGCTCCTCGAGCGACCCGCTCTGCACCGCCTTGCCGCTCCGGATGATCGTGACGCGACGGCACAGCACCTCCACCTGGGCCAGGATGTGGCTGCTCAGCAGGACGGTGCGTCCTTCGGCGGCCACCTCCCGCACGACCTGCTGGAACACCGCCTCCATCAGCGGGTCGAGACCGCTGGTCGGCTCGTCCATGAGGAACAGCTCGGTGTCGGCCGCGAGCGCCGCGACGAGCGCGACCTTCTGCCGGTTGCCCTTGGAGTACGCGCGACCCTTGATGCGCGGGTCGAGCTCGAACCGCTCGATCAGCTCGTCCCGCCGCACCGGGTCGAGCCCGCCGCGCAGCCGTCCGAGCACGTCTATCGCCTCACCCCCCGAGAGGTTGGGCCACAGGTTCACGTCGCCCGGCACGTACGCGAGCCGCCGGTGCAGCGCGACCGCGTCCCGCCAGGGGTTGCCGCCGAGCAGGGACACCTCCCCTTCGTCGGCCCTCAGGAGGCCCAGGAGCACGCGGATGGTGGTCGACTTGCCTGCACCGTTCGGGCCGAGGAAGCCGTGCACCTCGCCCGTCCCGACCGTCAGGTCGAACCCGTCGAGCGCCCGCTTGGCACCGAACGACTTGACCAGCCCGCGGATGTGGATGGCGTCGGTCATGACTGCTCCTTGTACTTCTCGTAGGCGTCCAGATAGCCGCTGTCCGTGAACAGACCGTGCGTGTAGAGCTCGAGCCCGGCCAGCAGCGAGCGCTCGTACAGCTCGGTCATGGCCTTCGCCGGGTCGTCGGTGGGTGCGGTGCCGCGGCCGGCCGCCGCGTCGAGCTGGGCCATCACGATCAGGCCCACCTGGGTCGCGACGAGGGTCCGGGACCTGCCGGAGGGGTCGCGCGAGGCTCGCACCGTTCCCGCCAGCTCGCCCGCCTCGAGGTAGGTGTCGGCGTCGGCGACCAGGCCGTCGACGAACTTCGCCGCGAGCGCGCCGCCCTCCAGGAGGCTGCGCACGATGTAGGCGAACAGCGGCGCGTACTCCTCGATCTTGGCGAGCCGGCCGATGACCTCGCCAGGGCTCGGGTCCGCCATCGCGTCGGACTTCTCGCGCTTGACGACGTCGAGCACGTACGTGTCGCACTCGGCACGCAGCGCGTCCTTGGAACCGAAGTGGTGCATGACCAGCGCCGCGCTCACCCCGGCGTCGGACGCGATGGCGCGCACGCCCACGCCGAAGCCGTCGCGGCCGAACCGGGCGACGGCCGCGTCACGGATCCGTGCTCGCGCGGTGAGGTCCTCTGAACGCACGTTCACCAGACTAAACCGGTGTTCAGTCGCGTGGCAACGGCACCGTGTCGGACCCTGCATCTAGCGTGCGGCAGGTGACGACGACGAGCGTGAAGCGGCCCAGCGGTTCTGCGCGGCCGGCGCGTCCTGCCTTTCGGTGCTCGGAGTGCGGCTGGTCCGTGTCCAAGTGGGTCGGCCGCTGCGGCGAGTGCCAGACCTGGGGCTCGGTCCTCGAGGACACCGGACCGGGTGGTGGTGCCCCGAAGACCGTCGCCACGGCACCCACCAGGTCCACGGCGCTGCCCATCGACCAGATCGACGTCGAGACCGCCCGGGCGCAGTCCACGGGCGTCGACGAGCTGGACCGCGTGCTGGGCGGGGGCCTGGTCCCCGGCGCCGTGGTGCTGCTGGCCGGCGAGCCCGGCGTGGGCAAGTCGACCCTGCTGCTCGACGTGGCGGCACGCGCCGCTCGCACCGGACGCAAGGTGCTCTACGTGACCGGCGAGGAGTCCGCCGCACAGGTGCGGCTGCGCGCGGGCCGGATCCACGCCCTGGCGCCCACGCTGCTGCTCGTGGCGGAGACCGACCTGGCCACGGTGCTCGGCCACATCGAGCAGCAGGACCCGGACCTGCTGGTGGTCGACTCCGTGCAGACCATCGCCTCCGCGCAGGTGGACGGCACCGCGGGCGGCGTGTCCCAGGTGCGCGAGGTCAGCGCCGCGGTGATCCAGGCCGCCAAGGTGCGGGACATGCCCGTCGTGCTGATCGGCCACGTCACCAAGGACGGCGCGGTCGCCGGGCCCCGCACGCTGGAGCACCTCGTGGACGTCGTCTGCCAGTTCGAGGGCGACCGGCACTCCCGGCTGCGCATGCTGCGCGCCACCAAGAACCGCTACGGGCCGACCGACGAGGTCGGCTGCTTCGACCTGTCCGAGGCAGGCATCGTCGGGCTCACCGACCCGTCCGGACTGTTCGTCTCGCAGGCCCTGCATCCCGTCCCCGGCACGTGCCTGACCGTGACGCTCGAAGGGCGCCGCCCGCTCGTCGCCGAGGTGCAGTCGCTCGTCGCGCTGAGCTCGGTCCCCAACCCGCGCCGGACCACGAGCGGTGTCGACGGGAGTCGCCTCGCCATGGTGCTCGCGGTGCTGCAGCGCAGGCTGGGTGTGCGCCTCGCGGACCAGGACGTGTACGTGTCGACCATCGGCGGCGCGCGCGTCATCGAGCCCGCCGCCGACCTCGCCCTGGCGCTGGCCGCGGTCAGCTCGAGGGAGAACGTGCCCCTGCCGCGCGGCCTGGTCGCGATCGGCGAGGTCGGGCTGGCCGGGGAGATCCGGACCGTGTCGGGCGTCGGCCGCCGTCTGGCCGAGGCCGCCCGGCTCGGCTTCACGCGGGCGATCGTCCCGGCCGGTGCGCTGGACGGTGCGGCGCCGCCGGCCGGGCTGACGGTGACCACCGCGAGCGACCTCGGGGAGGCGGTACTCAACGCAGGGCTGGCAGGCGACGAGCCCCGGAGCTAGCGGCCGTCCGGACCGGACCTCGGCCCGTCCCCCGCGGGTTCCGGGTACTGGAACACGTCGTCCAGCGGCACGCCGAAGACGCGAGCGATCTGGAACGCCATCTCGAGGGACGGCGAGTAGCGGCCCTGCTCGATCGCGATGACGGTCTGGCGGGTGACGCCGATGCGGCCTGCGAGCTCGGCCTGGGTCATCTCGTCATGGGCGAAGCGCAGGGCTCGGATCGTGTTGGTGACCCGGGTGGGCTTCACCACGAAGGCAGTCCGCGGCGATAGAGCCCGATCTTGGTGATCGAACCGAGCATGGCGGACAGGATGAACCCGAGGTAGAGCGTGTTGGCGATCCAGAACCAGTCGGCCTCGACCATGGCGAGGACCAGGCCGGCGAGGCCCCCGATCACGAGGAACGACTGGCCGGTGTACTCCCCGATCCGGTCGATCTCCTTGTCCCGCTGGTCCTTGCGGTGGTTGTCCTGACGCCAGACGACCGAGACGAAGATCGTGCCCAGGATCGACGCCACGATGGCGAGGCCGATGGACCAGAGCATGGGCGCAACGTAGTCCACGTCCTCGATCGGCTGGTCGCGTGCACGAGCGAGGATCACCGCGGCATAGGCGAGGAACGATGCGAGCGAGACGATCGCGAAGACCCACACGTTGCGCTCGGTGAACGTCATGCCGTCGTCCTTCTCGTCCAGGGCGCGGCTCACGGGAGCACCACGACCTTGCCGCGCGCGTGGTCCACCCCAAGGTGTCGCACGGCGTCGCGCCCGGCGCTCAGCGGGTAGGTGCACTCGATGGCGGGCGTCATCGATCCTTCGTCGACGAGCCGCGCCAGGACGTCGAGATCCGACGAGCTGTACGTCGCGACGAGCGGGCGGAGCCGCTGCCGTGTGGCCAGCGACAGGACGCCGGCCCGCGCGATCCGGCCCAGTGGCCCCGTCACCCGGTTGCCCTGCCCGGCCGAGAGGACGACCGTCCCGCGCTCGGCGAGCACGCCGCGCAGGGTCGACAGGGTTCGGTCGCCGACCAGGTCGAAGATCACGTCGTACCGGCCGGACAGCTCCTCACGGGTGTAGTCGATGACGCGGTCGGCGCCGAGCGAGCGCACCAGCTCGACGTTCCGGGTGCTGCAGACCCCGGTCACCGAAGCACCGAACGCCTTGCCGAGCTGGACCGCGAACGTGCCGACACCGCCGGACGCGCCGATCACGAGCAGAGACTGACCAGCAGCGAGGCGAGCCACGTCGCGCAGCCCCTGCAGGGCCGTGGTGCCGGCGAGCGGCACGGCGGCGGCCTGCTCGAAGGTCAGACCCGCCGGCTTGTGGGCGACACGCTTGGCCGGGATGCTCGCGAGCTCGGCGAACGCGCCGCCGTTGGGCTCGGCCCACACCTCGTCGCCCTCCGCGAACCCGACGACGGACCCTCCGACGGCCTCGACGACACCCGCGAGCGCCTTGCCGGCGACCGGGACGCGCGGGGTGCGCAGCCCGGAGATCGCGCGGATGAGGTACGGCTTGCCGAGCACGGTGTACCAGTCGGCGGCGTTGACGGAGGCGGCTCGCACGCGGACCAGGACGTCGCGCTCGCCCACCGTCGGGTCGTCGACGTCCTCGAACGAGAGCACGGCGTCCGAACCGTAGCCGCGCTGAACGATGGCCTTCATGGCTGCGCCTCCGAGCTTGATGTCAAGAATTCCTGACATCTCGAACGTAGGGTAGCCCCCGTCGTCATGTCAAGAGTTCTTTACATGACGAGCGCCGCGAGGCCGCCCACGGATGCCCGCGCGCGCTCGAGCTCCGGGCCGCCCGCACCGTGCGCCTCGAGCACCAGGAACGCCGCGCCGAGCACGGGCCGGTCCGTCACGAACGTCAGGTGCGCCCGCGGTGCACCGGCCGCGATCCGCGCACGGATCCCCTCGGTCAGGTCCGGGTCCCGCGCCGCGAGCACTCCCCCGCCGAGCACGACGGGCACGGCGGCGTCGGCCAGCTCCAGCCGACGCAGCGCGGCCAGGGCTAGCGCTGCGACCTCCTCGGCCTGCCGCTCGACGACCGCGCAGGACACGGCGTCGCCACGCGCGGCCGCGGCCAGGAGCACCGGTGAGAGGCCGACGACGTCGTCGTGGCCGAGGACCTCGAAGTGCAGGTCCTCGATCACGTCGGCCATCGAGGAGCGTCCCAGGGCGGCGGGCACCAGAAGCCCCAACGACGTCGCCGGTCCACGCCCGTCGAGCGCACGGGCCGCGTGCCAGATGGCCTGCTCCCCCAGCTCGTACCCACCGCCCCAGTCACCGGAGATCCGGCCCAGCGCAGGGAACCGGGCGGTCGCGCCGTCGGCCCGGCGTCCGACGCAGTTGATGCCCGTCCCGCACACCACGACGACGGCCTCGTGCGAGTCGGTGCCCGCGCGCAGGAGCGCGAACGTGTCGTTGTCGACGACGGACGCGTCCGGCGTGAACCACGGGAGGGTCCGCAGCGCCGCGGTGAAGGTCTCGATCTCGACCGGCAGGTCCAGCCCGGACAGGTAGACCCCGACGCGGACGACGTCGGTCCGGCCTCCCAACGCCTCGCGCACCAGCAGGTCGATCACGTCGAGCGCGGGCTGCACCCCGATCACCTGCGGGCACGAACCCGGTCCACGGCTGTGCGCGAGCACGGTCCCGTCGGGGTCCAACACGAGCACGTCGGTCTTGCTGCCGCCGCCGTCGACGGCGACCAGCACGCTCATCGAGCCCAGGCCAGGTGGGCGCGGTTCTCGTCGAGCAGCAGGTCGGTCAGGCGGGACGCCCGGTCGTACTGACCGACGAGCGGGTGGGCGAGCAGGGCGCGCTCGACACGCGCCCGACCGCCGTGGACCGCGGCCTCCAGCGCGAGGCGCTCGTAGCCGGCGACGTGCGAGACGAGCCCCGCGATGTCGGTCGGCAGCGGGGCCGCCGACAGTGGCGTGATGCCGGACGCTCCGATCGTCGCCGGCACCTCGATCACGTGGTCGTCGGGGAGGAAGGGCAGCGTGCCGCCGTTGCGCACGTTGACCACCTGCACGTCGCCTCGGTCGGCCGTGAGGGACGCGAGCAGGTCGACGGCCGCCTCGGAGTAGAAGGCACCGCCACGGCGTTCGAGGGCCGCCGGCTTGGTGTCCACCGACGGGTCGGCGTACAGCGCGAGCAGCTCGTCCTCGACCGCGGTGACCGCCTGCGCCCGGGTCGGGGCGCCCCGCTGCTCGGCGAGCACCTCGTCGTGCGCGTAGTAGTAGCGCAGGTAGTACGACGGCACGACGCCGAGCAGCTCGACGAGCGACGCAGGCAGCTCGATCTCGTCGGCGATCTCGGCCAGGCGTTCGGAGAGCAGGCCCGGCAACCGGTCGACGCCGTCGACGGTCGCCCCGCGCACCCAGGTCAGGTGGTTCAGGCCGACGTGGTCGAGCTGGACCGCGGACGGCTCCACGGAGAGCATCGACGCGAACCGGCGCTGGAACCCGATGGCCACGTTGCACAGACCGACGGCCCGGTGACCCTCCTCGAGCAACGCCCGCGTCACGATCCCGACCGGGTTGGTGAAGTCGACGATCCACGCGTCGGGCCGGGCGTGCCGACGGACCAGGTCCGCGAGCGACAGGACGACCGGGACCGTGCGCAGCGCCTTGGCCAGCCCACCCGGGCCGGTGGTCTCCTGACCGATGCACCCGCACGCGTGCGGGAACGTCTCGTCGGTGTGCCGGGCGGCCTGTCCGCCGACCCGCAGCTGGAACAGGACGGCCGACGCGTCGGACACCCCCGCGACGACGTCGGACGTCGCGGTGACCGTGACGTCGTACCCGAACCGCGCGAACATCCGCCGCGAGACGCCGGCCACCAGCGAGAGCCGGTGCGCGTCAGGATCGACGAGGCACAGCTCGGTCAGCGGCAGCATCGACCGCAGCCGGGCGAACCCGTCGACGAGCTCGGGTGTGTAGGTGGACCCGCCACCGATGACGGTGAGCTTCATCCCTTGACTCCGGTCAGTGTGACGCCCTGGACGAAGATCCGTTGGGCGAGGAAGAAGATGAGCACGACCGGGATCATCGCGATGATCGTCGCGGCCATCGTGAGGTTCCAGTCGACCGACCGCGCCCCGCGGAACTGCGCGAGCGCGTAGGAGACCGGCCAGGCGGACTCGTTCTCCGAGGTGTAGAGAAGCGGGCCGTAGTAGTCGTTCCACGAAGCGAAGAACATGAAGATCGCGGTCGCCGCGATGCCCGGCTTCGCCATCGGGACGATGACGCGGAGCATCGTGCGGAGCTCGCCGCACCCGTCGAGCCGGGCCGCCTCCGTGTACTCCTTGGGGATGGTCAGGAAGAACTGGCGCAGCAGGAAGATCGAGAACGCGTCGCCCAGCAGGTTGGGCAGGATCAGCGGCCACAGGCTCCCGGTCAGGCCGAGGTGCGACCACATGACGTACAGCGGCACGCTCGTGACCTGCGGCGGGAGCAGCATCATCCCGATCACCGCGATGAGCAGGAGTCCGGACCCGCGGAACTGGATGCGGGCCAGGGCGTAGGCCGCGGGGACCGACGAGATGAGCATGAAGGCGGTCGCCAGGCCCGCGTAGAGGAACGAGTTGCCGGTGTACTTGAGCATCGGCAGCTTGTCGAACACCTCGGCGTAGTTGTCCCAGTGCCACGACGTCGGCCAGCCGAACGACGTACCCGCCTGCTCGGGCGACATCACCGACGTCAGCAGGATGAACACGAACGGCGCGAGGAACATGATCGCGAGCGCGAGGAACGCGGCGTGGTCCGCAACCCAGATGAGCGGCGAGCGGCTCCGGCGGTTCAACTGGCCACGTCCGGGGTGAACGACTTGAACCGGCGGAGCAGGACGGCCATCACGATCGCCGCCACGACGAACAGCACGACGGCCATGGCCGAGGCGTAGCCGAGCAGGTTGGCGCCGAACGCCTTGGAGTACAGCAGCTGCCCGTAGGTGAGCGTCGACTGGTCCGGCCAGCCCATCGCTCCGGCCGCACCCTGCCCGACGTTCGACTTGCCCATCGCGGTCGACGACGCGACCGCCGGCTCGGTGAAGTACTGCAGCGCCCCGATGATCCCGGTGATGAGCGCGAACAGCAGGACGGGGGTCAGGTTGGGCACGGTGACGAACCAGAACTGCTGACGCGTGCTCGCGCCGTCGAGCTCGGCGGCCTCGTACTGCTCGGTGGGCACGTCCAGCAGGCTGGCCAGGAAGATCACCATGATGTCGCCGAGCACCCACAGCCCGAGCAGGACGAGCGACGGCTTCGCCCAGGCCGGGTCGGTGAACCAGCCCGGCCCGTCGATGCCGAACGCGCCGAGGATCTCGTTCACGGGTCCGGTGGCGGGGTTGAACACGAAGACGAACGCGATCGTCGCCGCCACCGGAGGGATGAGCGCCGGCAGGTAGTAGACCGTGCGCAGGACGCCCGACGAACGCCGGGCACGCGTGAGCACCCAGCCGACGAACAGGGCCCCGACGATCCGTGCCGGCACCAGGATCGCGACGAACCACAGCGTGTTGAGCGTCGCCGTGCCGATCAGCGGGTCACCGCTGACCAGGTACTTCCAGTTGGCGAAGTTGTTCCACCGCGGCGGGTTCGACAGGTCGAACGCCGTGAACGAGTAGACGACCGTCATCACCAGCGGGAAGACGAAGAACACGATCATGCCGAGCAGTGCCGGCGTCAGCAGGGCCAGTGCGGCCCTGTTCCGTCGACGTTGGATCGTCGAGGCCATGTGCGTCAGCCCGCCTGGAGCTGGACGGCGGCGTCGATCTCGTCGTCGACCGTGGCGAGCATGCCGGGCAGGTCCGTGACGTCACCCTGCTGCCACTTGGCCGTGTGGGTGCCGAAGATCGTCTGGTACTCCGCACCGATCGCGGACGGGGGCGTCGTGGACGACTTCGGGTTCTCGAAGATGTCGAGGAACGTCTGGAACTGCTCGGAGACCTCGAGGTCCGGCGAGGTGATCGCGTCGTGCATGGTCGGCGCGTTCTTCAGGCCGTTCGAGAGCTTGACCTGCGCGTCGGTGTTCGTCGTCAGGTATTTGATGAGCGCCCAGGCCGCCTCGGGGTTCTTCGCTCCCTTGCCGATGCCGACGATGTTGCCCGTGATGTAGCCCGCGCCGTAGCTGTCCTCGTAGCCCTCCGCCGACGGCATCGGTGCAGTGCCGTAGCTGAGGTCGGGCGCCTGGTCGGCGATGAACGCGGTGCGGTACTCGCCGTCGACGTTCATGGCGACCTTGCCGGTCTGGAAGTCGTTCTCGGCCGAGAACTCCTGCCCGAGCGCGGCCTGGAAGTCGGCCAGCTTCTGGTAGCCGCCCAGGCGGTCGATCAGGTCCTTCTGCCACTCGAGGATCGCGTTCCAGCCGGGCGACGAACCGATGGCGGAGGTGCCGTCGTCGTTGAGCCACTGCGCGTCAGCGGCCGGTGCCCAGTGGGACTCGGCGTTCTCGTAGTAGCCGAGCAGGGGCATGAAGCCGAGGGTCTTGATCGAGCCGTCGTCGTTGAACGTCGTCAGCTTGACGGCCATGTCGCTGAGCTCCGCCAGCGTCTTGGGAGGCTCGGTGTAGCCGCCCGCCGCGAGCAGGTCCTTGTTGTAGTAGAGGCCGTAGACGTCCGCCAGCGCGGGCATGCTGCAGCGCACGCCGTCGAACTCGGTGTAGCCCAGCACGGTCTCGGGGATCTGCGTCAGGTCGACGTCGTCGCGCTCGATGAAGCTCGACAGGTCGGCGAAGTCGCCCGACGAGCACAGCGGGCCGACCTGGTCGGTCGAGTACGACAGCCCGACGTCGATGGCCTGACCTGCGGAGATGGCCTGTCGCATCTTCTGGTCGTCCTGCCCGGACTTCACGTTCACCGTGACACCGGGGTTGGCCGTCTCGAAGTCGTCGACCACCGACTGGATGACGTCGGCCTCACGGTCGGTGAAGAAGTGCCAGAACTCGACGGTGCCGCTGACGTCCGTCGGGGCCGACGCTGCGGCCGTCGGGGAGTCCGACGAACCGCCGCTGCAGGCGCTGAGACCGAGGACGGCAACGGCCGCCAGGGCGGGGACGACGAGCCGTGCTCGCCGGGAGGTGCGTGTACTCACCAGAGGCTCCGATCGCGGGTTCGAGCGCACGACGGACCGCCCCCCGGACCAGGTGCGTCCGAGCAGGTCGTCGTGCGGGGTGTGGGTTAAGGGACGAGGTCCAGGAGTCGAGAGCGCAGGTCGGCGCCAACGACGGATCGGGCACCGCGCAGAACCGGGTGATCAGCCACGGTGCTCACGGAGATGTGCGGGGACCACCGGGTGGTCCTGCGGATGTGCCCTCGCACCAGGTCGGCGAGGGTCTGACCACCGGCGACGCCGGTCGGTCCACCGAGCACGACCTGGGGAGGGTCGAGCACGGCGAGCGCGGGGATGACGCCGACGGCCACACGCACCGCGAGCTCGGCCAGGATGGCCGGGCGTTCGGGGTGGGCGGCCAGCTCGGCCATGACGGCGTCGAGGGTCCGACCGCGGACGCCGTGCGCCCGGGCGAGACGGCCCATCGCGATACCGCCGATGAGGTCCTGCAGGTCTTTCGCCGCGGGCACGAGCCCAGCGGCGTCCTGCGGCACAGGCAGGTAGCCGATCTCGCCGGCACCTCCCGCGGCGCCGCGGTGCAACGTGCCCGCGAGGTCCAGGGCCAGGCCGAGCCCGTCCCCCATCCAGAGCAGGACGAAGCCGTCGGCGTCGTGCCCAGCCCCCTCGACCCGTTCCGCCACCGCGGCCAGGTTCACGTCGTTGTCGATGCGGACGGACAGGCCGAGTCCGTCCTCCAGCTGTGCGCGGACGGCCTTGCGCGGCCAACCGGGCATCAGGCCGACGAAGGCGAGGTCGTCGGTGCGCGGGTCGACGGCACCCTGCACGCCGACGGCGACGCTGACGACCGTGTCGGGCAAGGTCCCGGCGGCCTGGCACGCGGCCTCGATGGCGGCGCGGATGTCGCCGACCGCGGACCGCTCGGACGCGGTGCGCGACAGCTGCACCTCAGCGACCGGGTGCTCACCGCCGGTCGCGTCGACGAGCGTCGAGACGACGAGGTGCGGCCGGACGTCGACTGCGACCGCGTGGGCCCGGTGGGTGCGCACGCCGTACGTGACGGCGCTGGGTCCGCGGACCGCGGCGAGCGAGCCGACGACGTCGATCAGGTCCAGTTGCTCGAGCCGCGCGACCACCTGCGACGCGGTGGGCTTGGAGAGCCCGGTGAGCTCCCCGATCTGCGCCCGCGTGAGCGGTCCGTGCTCGAGCAGGAGGGCGAGCGCGGCCCGGTCGTTCATGGCGCGCAGCAGCCCGGGTGTTCCCGGCTGGCTGGGCGTGCCGCTCATCTGGTGCGCTCCGATCGTCGTTGACCGCTCCCGGTCGGCGGGCCCTCGTGGCTCACTTTTCCAGGTGCGTCAAAACTAACAGGTAGGTTTCCTAATAGACAACAGCCTGGACGCGTCGGACACGTCTCGGTCCGGTAACGGCGTTGTTACTTCTGCCGGGCGGGTGAACGACGACGACCACCTGCGGGTCGGAGGGGGTCCGCGTGACCGGGCGTCGTTACGATGCACCCTGTGCCGCCCCACTCGCACGCCACAGACGACCTGCTGAGGTCCACGCTCGCCGCGGTCGCCCCCGGCGGGGAGCTTCGCGACGGTCTGGAGCGGATCCTGCGCGGTCGCACGGGCGCGCTGATCGTCCTCGGGTTCGACAGCACGGTCGAGAGCATCTGCTCGGGCGGCTTCGTGCTGGACGTCGAGTTCTCGGCCACCCGCCTGCGCGAGCTCGCCAAGATGGACGGCGCCGTCGTGGTCGACGCGAGCATCTCCCGCATCGTGCGCGCGGCCGTCCAGCTGCTCCCCGACGTGACGATCGAGACCTCCGAGTCCGGCACGCGGCACCGTACGGCGGAGCGTGTCGCCAAGCAGACCGGCCTGCCCGTCGTGTCGGTCTCGGCATCGATGCGGATCATCGCGCTCTACGTCGGCGGCAACCGCCACGTCATCGAGGACTCGACCACCATCCTGTCCCGCGCCAACCAGGCGCTCGCGACGCTCGAGCGGTACAAGTCGCGTCTCGACGAGGTCAGCGGCACCCTGTCCGCACTCGAGATCGAGGACCTGGTGACGGTCCGCGACGTGTCCGCCGTCGTCCAGCGCCTCGAGATGGTGCGGCGCATCTCCGAGGAGATCGAGGGGTACGTCGTCGAGCTGGGCACCGACGGACGCCTGCTCACGCTGCAGCTCGACGAGCTCGTCGGTGGCATCAGCTCCGATCGCGAGCTGGTCATCCGCGACTACGTGGACACCGTGCGGCGCGACGTCGACTCGGTCCTCGACGAGCTGTCCTACCTCGACTCGACCGAGCTCGTCGACATCGGCCGCATCGCCACCGTGCTCGGCTTCCCTGGTGGCGGCGACGCACTGGACGCCGCGACCGGCCCCCGCGGCTACCGGCTCCTGTCGAAGGTCCCCCGCCTGCCGGGCGCGATCGTCGACCGCCTGGTGTCGCATTTCGGCGGGCTGCAGAAGCTCCTGGCCGCCGGCATCGACGACCTCATGGCCGTCGAGGGTGTCGGCGAGCAGCGCGCCCGGGCCGTTCGCGAAGGCCTGTCGCGCCTCGCGGAGTCGAGCATCCTCGAGCGGTACGTCTGACCGGCTGTCGTTCTCGGGTCCGCCCTGCGACGCCGCCGAGCGCGGGTCAGCTCAGCCCGAACACCGCGGGTGCCGCCGCCGCGCCGGCCAGCGTGAGCTGGGCCGAGTAGGTCCCCGAGCCGGGTGCGGGCAGACCCGCCGGGCAGGTCGGCTCCGACCGCACGCGGTTCCACGCGAGCTGCGAGGTGTCGTTCCCTCCTGCGGGCAGCAGCAGCTCGCGGCTCTCCGTCCCGGCGACGATGCAGTCGCGGTTCGACCAGACCCGGTCGTCGCCCGACGTGATGACGATCTCCCGGCTGGCCTCGCCGGCGTCGACCAGGCACGACTCCGACCCGTTGTTCGTGATCGAGACGCTGAACGACGGGCTCTGACCGGGTCCGAACGACTCGGCCGTCGCCGTCATGGCGACCGCGAGGGTCGTCGCGTCGCAGTCGGAGACACCGCCAGGCTCTTCGGATGGCGTGGTGGACGGTGTCGGTTCGACCGGGGCGACCGCTGATGTAGAGGTCACGGCCGCTGGAGTCGCACCCGCGTCATCGCCGCGGCCGGTCAGCCACACGACGAGCAGAACGACGACCAGCAGCGGGATCCCGAGGACGACCAGGCGGCGCACCCAGTAGACGCGGGCGGGGACCCGAGGCTGTTGCTGAGCGCTCATCGGTACACCGGCCCCTCACGTCTCGTCGCCACCCCGTCCTCCGTGGCGCGACAACGGTAAATGCCCGCACGGCCGACGCCGAGCCGACGCACCGAGGACGCCGGATCAGAGTGCGAGCCGGACCACCGCGCGCCCGGGGCGCGTCCGAGCGACCACCTCGAAGCCCGCCGCCTCGAACGTCGACAGCCGCCCGCGGTACGTCCCCGACCCCGCGTTCGGGCGTTCGGCGGCGTCGACCGGGTAGCCCTCGACCGTGTGCGCCCCTCCGTCGCGGGCGTGACGGACAGCCGCGTCGAGCAGGACCGCGGACACGCCACGGCGTCGGAACCGCGTCCGCACGACGAAGCACGTGACCGCCCAGATGCCGTCGTCGTCCAGGTCAGCGCGCGTCTGCGCGGTCGACATGGACGGGCTCGTCGCGATGCGCGGGAACGTCGAGCGGGGTGCCACGGACACCCACCCGACAGGCTCGTCGCCGGTCCGGGCGACGACGCCGGGGCTCGCACCGTCGGCATCCACCTGCGCGACGAGGTGGGCGCGCTTCTCCCCGACCGGCATCGACCGGTAGACGGACGGTGCCCACCGGTCGAACTGGCACCAGCAGTGCCGCTGGTCGCCGGGGGTGCCCAGCACGGCCTCGGCGTCCGCGACGCTCCCGCACGGTCCGGCGACCAGGTCCATCCGGTCACGCTAGGCCCACCGCGACCCGGCCGCGCGTGCGGAAGGATGCTGCCGTGCCACGGTGCTGCTGACGGCGGCGGGCCTCTCCGTGGGGCACGATGCGGCGGTGCCACGGTGCTGCTGACGGCGGCGGGCCTCCCGGTGGGGCACGATGCTGCCGTGCCACGGTGCTGCTGACGGCGGCGGGCCCCTCCGTGGGGCACGATGCTGCCGTGCCACGGTGCTGCTGACGGCGGCGGGCCTCCCGGTGGGGCACGATGCTGCCGTGCCGCCGCTGACCCCGTCCGCCCTGCGCGAGCCGGTGCTCGCCTGGTTCGACGTGCACGCCCGTGACCTGCCGTGGCGGGCGCCGGACCGGACCCCGTGGGGCGTCCTGGTGAGCGAGGTGATGCTCCAGCAGACACCCGTCGTCCGCGTCGAGCCGGCCTGGCGTGCGTGGATGGCGCGCTGGCCGGAGCCGGTCGACCTCGCCGACGCGTCGACGGGCGACGTCCTGCGGGCGTGGGACCGCCTGGGCTATCCGCGTCGGGCGCTGCGCCTGCAGGAGTGCGCGCGAGCGGTCGTCGAACGGCACGGCGGTGAGGTCCCCTCGTCGGAGCCCGAGCTGCTCGCCCTTCCTGGCGTCGGGTCGTACACCGCCGCCGCGGTGCTGGCGTTCGCGTTCGGACGTCGCTCCGTGGTCCTCGACACCAACGTGCGCCGGGTGCTCGCGCGCACGGTGCGGGGCGAGGCGCTCCCACCGCCGACGCAGACCGCCGCCGAGGTCCGCGCCGCGAGCGAGCTCGTGCCCGCCGACGACGCGACCGCCGCCCGGTGGGCCGCGGCGTCGATGGAGCTCGGCGCGCTCGTCTGCACCGCGCGCTCTCCCCGGTGCGACGGCTGCCCGGTCGTCGACCGCTGCGCGTGGTTCGCCGCCGGTCGCCCGGCCGACGTGCACGCCGCCCGCCGCAGGACCCAGGGGTTCGTCGGCACCGACCGCCAGGTCCGCGGACGGGTCATGGCCCTGCTGCGCGACGCGATCGGCTCCGTGCCCGCCGCCGCCGTCGACGCGGTGTGGCCGGACACCCGCCAGCTCGAGCGTTGCCTCGACGCGCTCGTGGCCGACTCACTGGTCGTGCGCGACCGCTCCGGAGGAGACGACGAGCCCCCGGGCTACCGACTCCCCCACTGAGCCGCCGTCAGTCGAGCTCGATCAGCATCCGGGTGTTGCCCAGCGTGTTCGGCTTCACGCGCGCCAGGTCGAGGAACTCGGCGACGCCGTCGTCGTGCGAGCGCAGCAGCTCGAGGTAGACGTCGGGCGTGACAGGCGTCCCCTCGATCACGTGGAACCCGTGCGCCTCGAAGAACTCGACCTCGAACGTCAGGCAGAACACCCGGCGCAGCCCGAGGTCCCGCGCGCGCTCCAGGAGGGCGTCGAGCAGGGCGTGCCCCACACCGGCGCCCCGCCAGGCCACGGAAGCCGCGAGCGTGCGGACCTCGGCGAGGTCCTGCCACATCACGTGCAGCGCGCCGCACCCGATGACGTCGCCGGGCTCGTCGTCGACCGACGGTGCCTGGGCGACGAGGAACTCCTGCACGGACTCGTAGTAGCCGACCCACTCCTTGGCAAGGAGGATCCGCTGCTGCGCGTAGGGCTCGACGAGCCCGCGGATGGCTCGGACGTCCGCGGGCATGGCTGGCCGCACGGCGAAAGAGTGCGCGCTCATGCGGTCTCGGCGACCGGGTGCGGCGGGTCGGCCCGTGGGTCCGAGTGTGCCGCCGCGAACCGGCTCTCGAGAGCCTCGAGCTCCCGGGTGCCCAGGAGGAATCGTCGCAGCGCGCCGGCCATCGCGGTGCTCTGCTGTGCGTCGAGCCGTTGCTTGGTCATCGTGTCCATGGTGCCCTCCACCTCGCGCAGCCGTGGCACCAGCTGCTCGGCGTGGACGGTCAGGGTCAGGAGCACCGCACGCCGGTCGCGCGGGTCCGACTGCCGCTCGACGAGGTCCCGCTGCACCAGCGCGTCGACGACGCGGCTCGGGCTGCCGGCCTCGCACACGATCATCCTGCCGAGATCGCGCAGGCTCAGTGGCCCGTACTCGTGGAGGACGAGCAGGATCTCGGCCTGCGAGGGGGTCAGGCCCGTGTCCGTCAGCAGCCGGGCGTAGACGCGGTTCGCCTCGCGTTGCGCCGCAAGGACGAGGTATCGCAGCTCGCCGGGCGCTGGTCCGACGGCGACACCGGGGGGACGGTCCTCGGTCACGGGTGCTCAGTTCTGGTCGGGGTCGCTCTGCCCGCGGGACCCGGCTGACAATTCGCTCACTGTCTCACGTCCCCGGCCTCCCCGAGCGGGGCGCGTCGGTCGACGACGAGAGTCCTGGCCTAACCCCGGGTCCGGGTGCCCGCCCGACGGTGGTGCGGGGGCTCGGCGGCCTCCAGGAGGCCGGTCGCGGTGATCTCGTCGACGACGAGGTCGGTGACCACACCGGCTCGCAGTCCAGCGAGCAGCGGTGCGACCTTGTTGTCCCCGGCGACCACGCACACGCGCCGCGGGATGCGCTGCAGCTCGACGGGCGTCGGACCCGTGGCCCGCTCGTTGAGGTGCACGTCCTGCCACGAGCCGTCGGCGCGCAGGAACACCGTGCACACGTCTCCGACGACGCCCTCGTCGTGCAGGTTCCGCACGTCGGAGTCGTCGAGGTACCCGGCCGAGTACACGTGGCTGGGCACGGCCCCGGCGACGGCGCCGACCGAGAACACCGCGATGTCGGCGCGACGCTGCATGTCGAGCACCCGACGGACCGAGCGCTCGCGCCACATGGCGGCCTTGGTGTCGGGGTAGTCGAAGAAGGCGGGCACCGAGAAGTGGTGCACCGCGGCCGAGAACGCGGACCCGAACGTCGAGATCAGGTCGGTCGCGTACTCGATCCCGCTGGTGCGCATGTTTGCCGCGCCGTTGAGCTGGACCACCGCCGAGCCCCGCGTCGGCTTCGGTGCGAGGTACCGCGACACGGACGCCAGCGTGGTCCCCCAGGCGACCCCGAGGACCATGTCGGAGTCGAACCAGGACGACAGCAGGCGTGCCGCCGTGATCGAGACCTGGTCGAGCCGCTCGATGTGGCTGGCGGAGTCCGGGACGGGCACGACGTAGGTCTCGATGCCGAATGTGGCCGCGATGGTGCGCCCGAGTCCCGGTGCACGCGTGCTCGCCGGACGCAACGTGATCTCGACGAGTCCGGACTCCCGCGCGCGCTTGATCAGCCTCGAGACCGTGGACCGCGACGTGCCCAGGTGCCGCGCGATGACCTCCATCTTGATGTCCTGGAGGTAGTACATGGACGCGGCGCGCAGCACGTCCTGCTCGCGTTCGACGTACATCGCACCCTACTTTCGTCCGGACGCGATCGTTGCACATATGTGCAGCCCGGTTGCGCGTTCGTTCGCCTCATGACGACGATAGCCAAGGAGCCCGTACCGGGCGAACGGTACGAAACCGATTCACCGCACAACTCAAGGGGCAATCAGATGCGAACGGCGCCGTTGACGGCCCAGTCTCGACAGGACGCGCTCGACGCGCTTCGCGCGAGTGCCGAGCGGGGGAACGAGCTCGACGTCCTCGTCATCGGAGGAGGCGTCACCGGCGCAGGGATCGCTCTGGACGCGGTGAGCCGCGGTCTGTCGACGGCGATCGTGGAGGCCCAGGACTGGGCCAGCGGCACGTCGAGCAGGTCCAGCAAGCTCGTGCACGGCGGGCTGCGCTACCTGCAGATGCTGGACTTCCACCTGGTCCGCGAGGCGCTCACCGAGCGGGACCTGCTGATCAACCGCCTGGCGCCGCACCTCGTCAAGCCCGTCAGCTTCCTGTACCCGCTGGAGAACCGCGTCTGGGAGCGGGCCTACGTGGGCGCGGGCGTCGCGCTCTACGACACGCTGGCCTCGGTGAACGGCGCCAAGCGCGCTCTGCCCATCCACCGCCACCTGAGCCGCAAGGGTATGGAGCGGCTCTTCCCGGACCTGCGGCACGACGCCGCGATCGGGGCGGTCCGCTACTGGGATGCCGCGGTCGACGACGCACGGCTCGTCTCGACCCTCGTGCGCACCGCCGTCTCGTACGGCGCTCGGGCCGCGAGCCGCACACAGGTGCAGGGCCTGCAGACGACCACCGGCGGCGCCGTGACGGGCGCCGAGGTCGTTGACCTGGAGACGGGCGACCGCATCGACGTCCGCGCCCGGCACGTCATCAACGCGACGGGCGTCTGGACCGAGCAGACCGAGGCGCTCGCCGGCAACGAGGGCGGCCTGCGGGTGCTGGCCAGCAAGGGCGTGCACATCGTCGTGCCGCGCAGCCGGATCGCCGGCGAGGTCGGCCTGATCCTCCAGACCGAGAAGTCCGTCCTGTTCATCATCCCCTGGTCGCGCTACTGGGTCATCGGGACGACGGACACCCCGTGGGAGCAGGAGCTCACGCACCCCGTGGCGACGAGCGCCGACATCGACTACGTCATCGAGCACGCCAACACGGTGCTGAGCCGCCCGATCACGCGCGAGGACATCATCGGCACGTGGGCCGGCCTGCGTCCGCTGCTGCAGCCGCAGCTCAAGGCGGGCACCAGCTCCGCGAAGGTCTCTCGCGAGCACACGGTCGCCTCACCCGCCCCCGGCTTCACGGTGATCGCGGGCGGCAAGCTCACGACGTACCGCGTGATGGCCAAGGACGCGGTCGACTTCGCGATCGGCTCGCGTGCGACGTCGCTGCCGTCGATCACCGACGACCTGCCGCTCGTCGGCGCCGAGGGCCTGCAGGTGTTCCAGCGCCAGGCACGCGCGATCGGTCAGAAGTACGGGTGGAGCCGTCCGCGGATGGACCACCTGCTGCACCGGTACGGGTCGCTCCTGGGCGAGCTCATCGACCTGGTCGACGCGGACCCGTCGCTCGCCGAGCCACTGACGAACGCGGACGCGTACATCGGCGCCGAGATCGTCTACGCGGTGAGCCACGAGGGGGCGCTGCACCTCGACGACGTCCTCATGCACCGGACCCGGCTCAACTACGAGCAGGCCGACAAGGGGGTCGGTGCGCTCGAGCAGATCGCCGACCTCGTCGCGCCCGTCCTGGGCTGGGACGACGCCACCCGCAGCCGTGAGATCGCCGCGTACACGGCTCGAGCCGAAGCCGAGGACGCAGCAGCGCAGGAGACCGACGACGCCTCCGCCGAGAAGGTCCGGCTGCGTGCAGCCGACCTGGCACCGATGCGGGCGGTCGATGACTCCAAGGAAGCGGTGGGAGCCGGCATCAAGCCGGGATCACCGGCCGGCAAGGGCTCGTCCGGGCCCGTCGGCACCTAAGACCCCTCGCGGTCTACCGCGAGGTCAACGTGACAACGATGTCCGTCAGAAAGGGTCGACTGTGGACTACACAATGACAGATGCCTTCTGGTCCGAGGTAATGGGTACAGGGCTCCTCGTACTGCTCGGTACCGGTGTCGTCGCGAACGTCATCCTCCCGAAGAACAAAGGCTTCGACGGTGGTTGGCTCCTCATCAACATCGGGTGGGGCTTTGCGGTCATGGCGGGCGTGCTTGCGTCCTTCAAGTCGGGCGCCTACCTCAACCCCGCGGTGGTGATCGGCAAGTGGGCGAGCGGTGCCGACGAGTTCGTCGCCGGCATCCCTATCACAGCGGCCAACGGCTTCTACTACGTCACCGCAGAGATGCTCGGCGCAGCGCTAGGTGCGCTGGTCTGTTTCATCGCCTACAAGAAGCACTTCGACGAGGAAGCACCCGGAGCCACCAAGCTCGCCGTCTTCTCGACGGGGCCGGCGATCCGCACCTACCTGTGGAACTTCCTCACTGAGGTCATCGGCACCTTCGTCCTGGTGTTCGTCGTCCTCTGCTTCGCCAAGAACCCGGCGGACTTCGGCGCGCTGTACGTCTCGTTCCTCGTTGTCGGCATCGGTGCCAGCCTCGGTGGCCCGACGGGCTACGCGATCAACCCGGCACGTGACCTCGGTCCCCGCATCGCCCACGCCCTGCTGCCCATCAAGGGCAAGGGTTCGAGCGACTGGGCCTACTCCTGGGTGCCGATCTTCGGACCGCTCGTCGGCGGTGCCATCGGCGGCCTCGTCGCTGGCGCTTACGTCGTCTGACCTGGCACCCACTCCACCGTCCGGACGGCGTCACTGGCCCCCTGGTAGGCGCCGTCCGGGCCCTCTTTTCACGACGCATCTCTCGGAGGAAATCGCACCATGCCCGACACCAAGTACATCCTTGCCATCGACCAGGGCACCACGAGCTCCCGCGCGATCGTGTTCGACCACTCCGGGCACATCGTCGAGTCCGGCCAGCTCGAGCACGAGCAGATCTTCCCGCGCGCCGGGTGGGTCGAGCACGACGCCGAGGAGATCTGGAAGAACACCCGCGAGGTCGTGGGCCTCGCCCTGACCCGCGCCAACCTCACGTACAAGGACATCGCCGCGGTCGGCATCACCAACCAGCGTGAGACGACCGTGGTGTGGGACCGCACGACCGGCAAGCCGGTCTACAACGCCATCGTCTGGCAGGACACGCGCACGCAGAAGATCGCCGAGGAGCTGGGGGCGCTCGGCGGGGGCGCCGAGCGCTACAAGGACAAGGTCGGCCTCCCGCTGGCCACGTACTTCTCCGGCCCGAAGGTCAAGTGGATCCTTGACAACGTCGACGGCGCCCGCGCCAAGGCGGAGGCCGGCGACCTGGCGTTCGGCAACACCGACTCCTGGGTGCTGTGGAACATGACCGGCGGCGTCGACGGCGGCGTGCACGTCACGGACCCGACCAACGCGTCACGCACCATGCTGATGGACCTCGCGACTCTGTCGTGGGATGCGGACATCGCCGCAGACATGGGCATCCCGATGTCGATGCTGCCGGAGATCCGTTCCTCGTCCGAGGTGTACGGCACGGGTCGCGAGGGCGGCATGGTTCCCGGTGTGCCGATCGCGGGCATCCTGGGCGACCAGCAGGCCGCGACGTTCGGGCAGGCGTGCTTCGAGGTCGGCATGGCCAAGAACACGTACGGCACCGGCAACTTCATGCTCATCAACACGGGCACGTCGCCGGTCCCGTCGAAGAACGGCCTGCTGACCACGGTCTGCTACAAGATCGGCGACCAGCCGACCGTGTACGCGCTCGAAGGGTCGATCGCGGTCAGCGGCTCGCTGATCCAGTGGCTGCGCGACAACCTCGGGATCATCTCGACGGCGCCGGAGATCGAGGAGCTGGCGAAGACTGTCGACGACAACGGTGGCGCCTACTTCGTGCCGGCGTTCTCGGGGCTCTTCGCTCCGTACTGGCGTTCCGACGCCCGCGGTGCCCTGGTCGGCCTGACCCGCTACGTCAACAAGGGCCACATCGCCCGCGCCGCACTGGAGGCCACCGCCTTCCAGACGCGCGAGGTGCTGGACGCCATGAACGCGGACTCGGGCGTCAACCTGACCGAGCTCAAGGTCGACGGCGGCATGGTCCAGGACGAGCTGCTCATGCAGTTCCAGGCGGACATCCTCGGTGTCCCCGTGGTGCGTCCGCAGGTCGCCGAGACGACCGCTCTGGGTGCGGCCTACGCGGCGGGCATCGCGGTCGGCTACTGGAACGGCGAGCAGGACGTCATCGACAACTGGGCCGAGGACAAGCGCTGGGAGCCGAGCATGGCCGACGACGAGCGCGACCGGCAGTACCGGCTCTGGAAGAAGGCCGTCACGAAGACGTTCGACTGGGTGGACGACGACGTGAAGTGAGCTGAGGCCGTGCGCGGGAGCACGGCCGCAGCATGGTGACGGCGCGGGCGATCACAGCCCGCCCGTCGACGACGAGACCCGGGTGCCGGAGGGGGCGCCCGGGTCTCGTCGCGCCCGGATGTCCGTGGGTCAGCAACCCCCGACAGGCAGTCGCCAGAGGGCGCTGGGCGGCCCGCAGCGGGTGATTCTGCACATCTTCTCGATTCGGCTCTCTCGACCCAAGCCGACAGACGTCGCGTAGCTACAGTGAAATCATGACGGGCGACGACGACCGTGCACGGGTGGATCCGCGAGTGCTGCGGACGCGCGGGCTGCTCCAGGAGGCACTGCTCGTGCTCGCCCAGGAGAAGCCGTTCACCGAGATCACCGTCGCCGACGTGGCGGACCGCGCCACCGTCAACCGCAGCACGTTCTACCAGCACTACCCCGACACGGACACGCTGCTGGCCGATGCGCTCGACGCGCAGGCCGCGCAGTTCGGCCTGGACGCCGGGACGATCAACCCCGAGTCGCCGCCGGACCAGCCCCCGCCGACGTTGGTGCTGTACGCGGCCCTGATCGCTCAGCACCTGGACCTCTACCGCACGGCGCTCGGGCCGCACGGGTCCCTCGTCGCGGTGGACCGGCTGCACGAGCGGGTCCGGAGGCTGGTCGTCGACTCGATGCGGCTGAACGGCACCGTGCCCGTGCAGCGCGACATCCCGGAGGGCGTCTTCGCCGCCGGTGTCGCGGGGACCGTGATCGCCGTGTTCACCGCGTGGGTGCAGCTGGACCCGCTCCCGCCGCCCGAGGACGTCGCGCGCTGGGCCTGGTCGCTCGTCGTGGGTCGGACCGAGGCCGCGGTGACGGACCGCTCGCGCTAGGAGAACCAGGCGCCGCCGTTGCCGTCGAGCACGGCGCCCGTGACGAACGACGCCCGACGCAGCGTGGCTCGTCGTGTCCGTCCCGCCGGGTAGCGTCCTGCCTCATGCGTCTGGCCACCTGGAACATCAACTCGATCCGCGCGCGCACCGATCGCGCCCTCGCCTTCCTGGAGCGCACAGGGGTCGAGGTGCTGGCCCTGCAGGAGACCAAGTGCAAGGACGACCAGTTCCCGCGCGAGGCGTTCGAGGCGCTCGGCTACGAGGTCGCGACGAGCGGCTTCAGCCAGTGGAACGGCGTCGCGATCCTGTCCAAGGTGGGCATCGAGGACGTCGAGGTCGGCTTCCCCGGCATGCCGACGTGGGGCGAGCCTGCGGCGGCGGAGGCTCGTGCGATCGGCGCGACCTGCGGCGGCGTCCGGCTCTGGAGCCTCTACGTGCCGAACGGCCGCGAGGTGGACGACCCGCACTACGTCTACAAGCTCGACTGGCTGGCGCGGCTGCGCGATGCGGCCCAGGGCTGGCTCGACGCCGACCCGCAGACGCAGGTCGCGCTCGTCGGAGACTGGAACATCGCACCGCTCGACACCGACGTGTGGGACCCGGCCTGGTTCGCGGGCCGCACCCACGTGACCCCGGCGGAGCGCGACGCGTTCGCCGCCATCGCCAAGGCCGGGTACACCGAGGTCTCCCGAGTCCACCAGCCGGCCGAGCACACCTACACGTACTGGGACTACCAGCAGCTGCGGTTCCCCCGGAACGAGGGCATGCGGATCGACCTGACGTACGCGACGCCGGCGCTCGCCGCACGGGTGGCCGGTGTGAGCATCGAACGCAACGAGCGCAAGGGCAAGGCGCCGTCCGACCACGTACCGGTGGTGCTCGAGATCGCCGAGTGATCGGTCGCGTGCGGGGCGAAGTGCACAAGCCGACGTGGCGCAAGGGTGATCGGGCGCCTGCTCCGATGACTGACGATGCGTCGTGGACTAGGTTGCGCGCATGAGCTACGAGCCTGGGGGGCCGGCTCCGCTGCCCGATCCCTACACCGTGCCCGGGGGACAAGCACCCGCAGGTGGGCCCGTGCCGCCGCTTCCGAGCGGCTACGAGGCCGTGCTGCCCACGGTGACGAGCCCGTCGGTGCCCACGGCGCCCTACTCGGCACCCGCTGCGCCCTATGTCGCCTCGAGCGCGTCGTCGGGAAGTGCGGCGCCGTACGACGGCGCTCCCGCCCCGACCGTCAACCCGTTCACACCGCCCCAGGGCCCTGTCGGCCCGTTCGCCGGACTCCCTCAGCAGGAGACGCAGACGCCGGTCTACGGTGCGCAGCCCGGGTACGGCTCGCCCTACGGTCCGGCCCCCACGGGCGCGGCCTACGGCACGGCTCCTGGTGGATCGCCCTACGGGGCACCTCCCACCGCGGGTCACCCTGCCTTCGCCTCCCCCGGTTACGGCCAGCCTCCGGGGTACGGCGGCAGTCCGTACAACGGGGCGCCGCCCTACGGGACGCCCTACGGCGTGGGCCCGTACGGCTCCTACGGAACGCCACCGTCGTCGCAGACGGAGCCCCTCGCTGTCGCCTCGATCGCGACGAGTCTCGGAGGGCTGATTCTCCTCGGAGGACTGCCTGGGGTGGTCGGACTCGTTCTCGGGATAGTCGCGCTGCGCCGGATCCGCGTGAACGGGAAGCAGGGTCGCGGGTTGGCGATCACGGGGATCGTCGCCGGTTCGCTGGGCATCGCGTACCTGCTCATCATCGGGCTCTTCATCGTCGGCCTCGTCGCCGAAGGTGGCCCGACCTCGTACGGCAGCGAGGACTACGGCAGCTCGACCGGCGACGGCTCGAGCGACGACGAGGTCGACGACACCCTCCCGCCCTACTCCCTGCGGACCGACCTGCAGGTCGGGAACTGCCTCGACGTGTACTCCTACGAGTGGGACATGAGCGACACGAACGTGATCTCGTGCACGCTGCCCCACGAGGGCGAGGTGCTCTCCCTGGTCACGATGACCGGGCCGTCCAGCGAGTCGCTCACCGCGGCCGACCCGGTCTGGGAGGCGGCGATGGACGAGTGCTCGGCCACGGCAGACGCCCTGCTGCGGGAGCGCGTCGACGAGCTCGAGGTCGTGCTGTTCGCCCCGCACCCTGACCAGTTCGCCGGCGGCGCGACCACGGCGTACTGCACGTACTTCACCTACGAGGGCCAGATCAGCGGCTCGGCGGTCGAGCAGACCCTGACGCCTGCGCCCGGGAGCACGACCTGAGCGCGCCGGACCCGTACGCCTACCCGGCCCCGCACTACGCACCGGGCTGGCAGGAGCCCCGCGCGCCGATCGAGCCGCTCGCGGTCTGGTCGCTCGTGACGGGCATCCTGCTGGTCGGCCCGGTCGCGCTCGTGCTCGCCGTGCTGGCGCTGCGTCGGATCGCCCGCCGGGGCACGCGCGGCAAGGGCATGGCGATCGCCGGCGCGGTGCTGGGTGCGGTCACGACGCTCGCCCTCGCGTCGACCGTCGTCCTCGTGGTCCTCACGGGCCTGGCGACACGGCCGCTGCCCGCGGACGTCGACTCGGCGCGCGACGCGCACGCCCAGCAGCTGGTGACCGGCAACTGCCTCGACCCGCTGCCGGCGGACGGGCAGGTCGACACCGTCCGTGTCGTCCCGTGCACCGATCCGCACGCAGCCCAGGTGGTCACCACCTACGAGTTCGCCGACGACTCCCTGTGGCCGGGCCAGCAGGTTGCCGACTCGCGCGTGGCGCGCTCGTGCGTGCTGGACCAGGCGGAGGTCGACGCGGGCGTCACCGCGGTGACCTGGGCGCCGACGCAGCAGTCGTGGGCGCGCGGCGACCGGGCGGGTCTGTGCCTCGCAGTCGTCGAGGGCGGCGGTGTGACCGGCTCGTTCCTCGACGACACGGCCACGATCTCCTGACTTCCTGCCAAAGACTTACCAGGCGGTAAGGAATCGGTTAGGGTCGGTCCGTACTTCTTTACCGATACATCTTCCGAGGAGATGCCGCGATGGCGCCGGTCTTCGATGTCGAGCACGCCCTGGTTCAGCTGTCGCTCGAGGAGAAGGCGTCGCTGACGTCCGGCTCCGACTTCTGGCACACGAAGGCCGTCGAGCGTGCGGGCGTCCCGTCGATCATGGTCAGCGACGGACCGCACGGTCTGCGCAAGCAGGCCGAGACCTCCGACAACCTGGGCATCGGCGGCTCGGTACCGGCCACCTGCTTCCCGCCCGCGGCCGGGCTCGGCTCGTCGTGGGACACCGACCTGCTGCGTCGCGTGGGCGAGGCCCTCGGCCGCGAGACCCGGGCCAACGACGTCGCGGTGCTGCTGGGTCCGGGCGTCAACATCAAGCGCACGCCGCTGTGCGGCCGGAACTTCGAGTACGTGTCCGAGGACCCGGTGGTCGCGGGCGTCCTCGGGGCCGCGCTGGTCCAGGGCATCCAGAGCCAGGGCGTCGGCACGTCGCTCAAGCACTTCGCCGCGAACAACCAGGAGTCCGACCGCATGCGCGTCTCGGCGGACGTCGACGAACGCACGCTGCGCGAGATCTACCTGCCGGCGTTCGAGCGCGTCGTGACCACCGCCCAGCCGTGGACCGTGATGTGCGCCTACAACAAGGTCAACGGCACGTACGCCTCCGAGCACCACTGGCTCCTGACCGAGGTGCTGCGCGACGAGTGGGCGTTCGAGGGGCTCGTCGTGTCCGACTGGGGTGCCGTGCACGACCGCGTCCCGGCTCTCGCGGCGGGGCTGGACCTGCAGATGCCCGCGTCCACCGGGGGTTCCGACGAGGCCGTCGTGGCCGCCGTCCGGGACGGCTCCCTCGACGAGGCTGTGCTCGACGTGGCCGTCCGCAGGGTGCTGCGCCTGGTCGAGCGCGCACTGGCGGGCGCGTCCGAGGAGGTCACCTTCGACGTCGACGAGCACCACACGCTCGCCCGCGAGGCCGCCGCCGACGGCTCGGTCCTGCTCAAGAACGACCCGGTCGACGGCGCTCCCCTGCTGCCGTTGACCGGGTCCTTCGCGGTGGTCGGCGAGTTCGCCCGCACCCCGCGCTACCAGGGTGCCGGTTCGTCGCAGGTCAACCCGACCCGGCTGGACGACGCACTCACCGCGCTCTCGGTGCTCCGCCCGGACGCGCCGTTCGCCGCCGGGTTCACCGTCGCGGGCGGCCCCGCGGGCGACGACACCGAGCTGCTCGCCGAGGCGGTCGAGACGGCCCGGTCCGCCCGGACGGTCGTGGTGTTCCTCGGCCTCCCCGGGCCCGACGAGTCCGAGGGGTACGACCGACCCCGGCTCGGTCTGCCCGACAACCAGGTGGACGCGCTGCGCGCGATCGCCGCGGCCAACCCCCGCGTCGTCGTCGTGCTGGCCAACGGCTCGGCCGTCGCGGTCAGCGAGTGGCACGACCTGGCTCCGGCGATCCTCGAGACCTGGCTGGGCGGTCAGGCAGGCGGCTCGGCCGTCGCTGACCTGCTGCTCGGTGCGCGGAACCCCTCCGGAAAGCTCACCGAGACGATCCCGCACCGCCTCGAGGACACCCCCGCGTTCGGCAACTTCCCGGGCGAGCTCGGGCACGTGCGCTACGGCGAGGGCGTTCTCGTCGGCTACCGCTGGTACGACACCCGCGCCATGGACGTCGCCTACCCGTTCGGTCACGGCCTGTCGTACACGACGTTCGAGTACACCGGCTTCTCGGCGACCGAGACGTCCGCGCAGGTGACCGTGACCAACACGGGGTCCGTGGCGGGTGCCGAGGTGGTCCAGGTCTACGTCCGCGACCCTCAGGCCTCCGTGCTGCGTCCGACGCGCGAGCTCAAGGCCTTCGGCAAGGTGTCGCTGGCGCCCGGCGCGTCCCGCACGCTGAGCTTCGAGCTCACTCGTCGCGACCTCTCCTACTGGCACACCGGGCTCCGGCGCTGGGTGGTCGAGGGCGGCGAGTTCGTCATCGAGGTCGGGGCGTCGTCGCGGGACATCCGCGACGCGGTGTCGATCGAGGTGGAGGGTGACCCGCTCTGGGGCGACCTGACGGCGATGTCGACGATCGAGGAGTGGTTCGCGCACCCGGTCGGCGGGCCGCTCATGCAGAGCGCCCTGACCATGCCGGCCGACATGCCGCCCATGGACGAGGCGACGCAGGCGATGCTGGCCCAGATGCCCGCGAAGGTCCTGGTGACCTTCGGGATGACGGACTTCACGCTGGCGGACCTGGACACCCTCGTCGCCAAGGTCGCCGCCGGCTGACCGGCCCGGGCTGGAAGACTCGGCGCATGGGCCTGGTGACCGAGACGCTGCTCGACGACCTGTTCGACGCGGGCGTCGTCCTCGAGGACGGGCTCAGCGACGACGAGCTCACCGAGGTCGAGGAGCGGTTCGGGATCACCTTCTGCCCGGACCACCGCGACCTGCTGCGCCGCGTGCTGCCGGTCGGCCGGGGCTGGCCGGACTGGCTCGCCGACGACGCCGCAGACGTGCGCGAACGGCTCGCGTGGCCCGTCGAAGGCCTCCTGCTCGACGTCCGCGACAACGGCTTCTGGCCGGCGTCGTGGGGGCCGGGCGGCCCGGACGAGGTCGTGGCGCGCGAACACCTGGCCGGCGTCCCCGCACTGGTCCCGGTGTTCGCGCACCGCTACCTGCCGAGCGGGCCGGCGCCGACCGGCACCCCGGTGCTGTCGGTGTACCAGACGGACGTCATCTACTACGGCACCGACCTCGCCGACTACCTCGGCCGGGAGTTCCTCGGCCGCGCCGCCCCGATGGGAGTGGTTCCCGACGAGCTGCGGATCCCGTTCTGGTCCGACCTGGCCGACGGCACCGTCTGACGGCGAGCCTCAGGGAGCGACCAACGCGTCGATCTGGGCGCGCAGGGCCGCGTGCATGTCGACCCGGGTGTCCGGGGTGTCGTGCTCCATCAGGAACTGGACCTGGAGCCCGTCCATGACCGCGACCACCAGGCGCGCGGCGACGAGCGGCTCGACGCCCGCGCGGAGCCGGCCGGCCGTCTGCCACTCGGCGAAGGCCGTCGTCGCGTGCTGGACGGTCGTGCGGTAGCGCTCCTGGAAGTAGTCGTGGGCAGGATGCTCCGGGGACGTGGCCTCGGCGGAGAGCGTCGCGAAGAGCTCGACGATGCCTGGGCGCTCCGCGTTGCGCTCGACCACGCGCACCATGGCGTCGAAGAAGTCCATCCCCGCGGCGACGTCGGCGTCGAACGCGGCCTGGTCGACCTCGTCGCGACGGACCAGCACGGCCTCGAGCAGCGCCGCCTTGCTGGCGAAGTGGTGCAGCAGGCCCGGGTGCGAGATCCCGACGCGAGCAGCCACCTCGCGCAGCGACGCCGTGCGGTAGCCGACCTCGCCGAACAGCTGCATCGCGGAGTCGAGGATCTCCTCGCGCGTCGCCCGACCCTTGGCGTAGCCGCCTGCCCGGGTCGGGTGGGCCGTGGTCGACATGCCTCCAGGATAGGAGGCCCCCCGACCACCCCGAGAAGGGCACCGCGCCCGACCCCGCAGGGGGCCGGACGCCGTCGCAGGCTGTCTGTCAGCCGTGTGCGCTGACCACGAGGCCCGTGTCCCCGCGCTCGACCACCACGGTGTCGCCGTCGGCGATCTCGCCCGCGAGCAGCCGCTTGGCCAGCCGGTCGCCGATCTCGCGCTGCACGAGCCGCCGCAGCGGTCGCGCCCCGTACGCGGGGTCGTAGCCCTCGAGCGCCAGCCACTCGGCCGCGGCCGCCGACACCTCGAGAGTGAGCCGGCGGTCCGCCAGCCGCTTGCCCAGGGACTCGACCTGCAGGCCCACGATGTAGCCGATCTCCTCGAGCGAGAGCGGGTCGAACAGGACCACGTCGTCGAGCCGGTTGAGCAGCTCGGGCTTGAACGTGGTGCGCACCGCACCCATGACGGCGTCGCGCTTGTCGCGGTCACTGAGCAGCGGGTCCACGAGGAACTGCGAGCCGAGGTTCGACGTCATCACGAGGATCACGTTGCGGAAGTCGACCGTGCGGCCCTGCCCGTCGGTGAGCCGGCCGTCGTCGAGCACCTGGAGCAGCAGGTCGAACACCTCGGGGTGCGCCTTCTCGACCTCGTCGAGGAGCACGACGGAGTAGGGCCGGCGGCGGACGGCCTCGGTGAGCTGGCCGCCCTCCTCGTAGCCGACGTAGCCGGGAGGCGCGCCGACGAGCCGCGCCACGGAGTGCTTCTCCGAGTACTCGGACATGTCGATGCGGACCATGGCGCGCTCGTCGTCGAACAGGAAGTCCGCGAGCGCCTTGGCGAGCTCGGTCTTGCCGACGCCGGTCGGGCCGAGGAACAGGAACGAACCCGTGGGACGGTCCGGGTCGGAGATGCCTGCCCGGGCACGACGGACCGCGTCGGACACCGCGGCGACGGCCTTCTTCTGGCCGATAAGCCGCTCGCCGAGCACCTCCTCCATGCGCAGGAGCTTCGCGGTCTCCGCCTCGAGCAGCCGACCGGCGGGGATGCCGGTCCACTGCGCGACCACGTCAGCGACCTCGTCGGGCCCCACCTTGTCCGCGATCATCGGCGGACCCTCCTCGACGAGCTCCTCGGCCTCCTCGGACGCCTCCGCGGACGAGATCTCCTGCTGGAGGGCCGGGATCTCGCCGTACTGGATGCGCGCGGCACCCGAGAGGTCGCCCTCGCGCAGGAGCCGCTCGGCATCCGAGCGCAGCGAGTCCAGACGCGCCTTCAGGTCACCGACGAGGTTGTGGCCGGCCTTCTCCTTCTCCCACCGGGCCGTCAACGACGCAAGGTCCTCGCGACGGTCGGCCAGGTCCTTGCGCAGCCTCTCCAGACGCGCGGCCGAGGCCGGGTCGTCGGACTCGCTGAGCACGACCTCCTCCATCTCGAGGCGCGTGACGGCGCGCTGCAGCTCGTCGATCTCGATCGGCGACGAGTCGAGCTCCATCCGCAGCCGCGACGCGGCCTCGTCGACGAGGTCGATCGCCTTGTCGGGCAGCTGACGCCCGGTGATGTAGCGGTCGGACAGCGTCGCCGCGGCGACCAGGGCGGAGTCGGCGATGGTGACCTTGTGGTGCGCCTCGTAGCGTTCCTTGAGCCCGCGCAGGATCGCGATGGTGTCCTCCACGGACGGCTCGCCGACGAACACCTGCTGGAAGCGCCGCTCCAGCGCGGGGTCCTTCTCGATGCGCTCGCGGTACTCGTCCAGCGTCGTCGCGCCGACCAGCCGCAGCTCGCCACGCGCGAGCATGGGCTTGAGCATGTTGCCCGCGTCCATGGCACCCTCGCCACCGGCGCCCGCGCCGACGACGGTGTGGATCTCGTCGATGAACGTGACGACCTCGCCGTTCGAGCCGGTGATCTCCTCGAGCACGGCCTTGAGGCGCTCCTCGAACTCGCCGCGGTACTTGGCGCCGGCCACCATCGCGGCCAGGTCCAGCGAGACCAGCTTCTTGCCGCGCAGGCTCTCGGGGACGTCCCCGGCGACGATCCGCTGGGCGAGGCCCTCGACGACGGCTGTCTTGCCGACGCCTGGCTCGCCGATGAGCACGGGGTTGTTCTTGGTGCGCCGGGACAGCACCTGCACGACGCGGCGGATCTCGGAGTCGCGCCCGATGACCGGGTCGAGCTTGCCGTCGCGCGCGAGCTGCGTCAGGTCGACGCCGTACTTCTCGAGCGCCTTGTAGGTGCCCTCGGGGTTCGGGGTCGTGACGCGGGCCGAGCCGCGCACCGTCGGGAGTGCGGCCGCGAGCGCCTCACGTGACGCACCCTGCGCCCGGAGCGCGTCGGCGACGCCGGACTGCCCGGCGGCCAGGCCGAGCAGCAGGTGCTCGGTGGAGACGAAGTCGTCGCCCAGGGCTCGCGCCTCGGACGAGGCGGCCTCCAGGGCGATCGACGTGGCGCGCGACGCCGACGGCTGGGCGACGGTGCCGCCGCTGGCGGTGGGCAGGCCGACGAGCATGCCGCGCACGGAGCGGCCGAGCGCAGCGCGGTCGGCACCGACAGCGTCGAGCAGCCCGTTGGCCACACCGCCCTGCTGCTGCAGGAGTGAGCTGAGCAGGTGCACGGGTTCGAGCTGCGGGTTGCCACCTGCCGACGCCGCCTGGATCGCGTCGCCCAGGGCCTCCTGGGAACGGGTGGTGAACTTGGCGTCCACATGACCTCCTGAGTGAGTCGAGGCGTTCTTGAACCAGAACCAGTCCGGTCAGTTCAACCACCGTCAGACTTGAGTCTATTCCGCTCAACTTACGGGCGGACAGTCCCCCACGCCTCGACATCGTCCCCGTCGGCCCTGTCCTTCTGCCACGCCAGGTAGTCCGCCGCGTACGCGTCCAGCTCCTCCAGCGTGTCGAACGCGCGGATCGCGTGCAGGTCCTTCTCCGTGTCGGTGTCCGCCGTCGTGAACGTGCCCCGACCTACCTTGGTCAGCGCCGCAAGGTCATCCTGCGTGATCCGACGCCCCTCGTAGAGGACGTCGAGCATGTCGGCCTCCACGACGACCGAGTCGGCCGCGCTGCGGTGCGCGGCGGTCAGGGTGATCGCGACCGCGGCAGCCAGTCCACCACCCACCAGCAGGCAGACGAGCAGAGCACCCACGACGGCGGCACCCGCCCGGTGCGGTCTGGTCCGCGACTCGACCATCGACGGGTCGGCGAGCATCGCGCCCTGGAGTCGTCGCCGCAGCTCGGCGGCCCTCTCGGGCGCGAGCTCCTCGGCGTCGGGAAGGTCGATCACGAGAGCACCACCGGCTCTTCGAGCGGCCCGCGCGTACGGTCGAGAGACCAGCGCACCGAGCCCACCGGGATGCCGAGCACCTGCGCGACCTGGTCGTCGGTGAGCCCGCCGAACGCGTGCAGCTCGAGGATCTCCCGGTCGCGCCCCTTGATGTGGACGATGCGGCGCAGGACGTCGTGCATGGCGAGCTCGCCGTCCTCGGGCGCCGACCGCTGCGTCGGGACGAGCCGACGTCCACGTGGGACGCCGGACGTGGCCAGGTGCAGCAGGAGCGGCAGCGCGCTCTCGTCGGCCGGGGTCAGCTCGCCCCGGCGGCGCCACGCCTGCAGGTACGTCTGCGTGAGCAGGTCCTCCGCGGCGGCCCGTGACCCCGTCAGCCGGAAGCAGTACTGGTGCACGGCTCGGTGGTGCCGGTCGAACAGCGTCCCGAACGCGGGCGCGTCGTCTCGGTCCTCTGACAGCCAGAGGTCTCGATCTGTACGCGCGTCCACACCTGATCTGATCGGCACGCGCGGGGCGGATTGTGAGGCAGGACACCCCGCGAGTGAGGTCGGCGTGGCACGATCACGCCATGCCTGCGCCGAGCCAGCACCCTGACGTCCTGGGCGAGGGCTGGACGGCCCTGACTCTGCCCCTGCGACCGGACGGTCAGACGCCCGGCCCGATCGCGACGCTGGTGCACAAGACGCCGTCCGGGGAGACGCCGCGGCGCGCGGTGCTCTACGTGCACGGGTTCGTCGACTACTTCTTCCACACGGGCTTCGCCGAGTCCCTCGAGCGCGCCGGCTACGA
This sequence comes from Cellulomonas sp. P4_H4, assembly GCF_056400865.1. Lineage (NCBI taxonomy): Bacteria > Bacillati > Actinomycetota > Actinomycetes > Micrococcales > Cellulomonadaceae > Cellulomonas > Cellulomonas sp. P4_H4. The sequence continues at coordinate 129,572 of NZ_JBFUKL010000002.1, read as the reverse complement.
CCTGTTCGCGCTCGACCTGCGCGACTTCGGGCGGTCCATCCAGGAAGGCCGGACACCGAACTACACTACGGACCTCGCCACCTACGCCGAGGAGATCGACGCGGCGATCGCGCTGCTGCGCGCCGACCACGACCAGGTCGTCCTGCTCGGACACTCGATGGGCGGGCTGATCACGTCGTTGTGGGCCGACGCCCGCGCCGGAACGGGCCGGATCGACGCGCTCGTGCTCAACAGCCCGTGGCTGGACCTGCGGGGGAACTGGTTCGAGCGGAAGGTCCTGACCCCAGTGATCGACGTCGTCGGCACGTTCCTGCCCCGGCTCATCGTCGGTAGGCCCGGCCGGTTCTACGGCGAGGCGCTGCACCACGACACGGGCGGCGAGTGGACCTACGACCTCGCGTGGAAGCCGCACAGCGGGTTCCCGGGGCGCGCAGGCCTCATCCGGACCGTGCGCCGCGGGCACGCCCGGGTAGCTCGCGGCCTGGCCGTCGACGTGCCGGTCCTGGTCCTCGCGTCCGACCGGTCGGGCCCGGACGCGAAGTGGCACCCCGAGCTCGTCACGACCGACTCCGTCCTCGATGTCGAGCAGATCAAGGAACGCGCACCGTTGATCGGCGCCGACGTCACGTTCGTCGAGGTTCCCGGCGGTGCGCACGACCTGGCCCTGTCGCCTGCCCCCGCGCGAGACGTGTACACCGCCGCGGTCCTCGAGTTCCTCGACGCCCGGCTGCCGTGAGTCAGAGGTACGAGCGCTGGAAGCTGCGGATCCTGCGCTTCGTCGCGCGCTGGAAGATCCGCGGCGAGCGGTACTGGGAGAGCCTCCGCGGGACGCCTCTGGGCACCCTCATCGAACGGATCATCAACGGCTTCACGGCGATCGAACCGTTCGACCGCGCCATGACGTTGGCGGCGCAGGCGTTCGTCTCGATCGTCCCGATCATGATCGTCCTGGCCGCCGTCCGCCCGAACAAGGAGAGCTTCGGCGCCACCATGGGCGACGTGATGGGCCTGTCCAACGATGTCCAGGAGGCGCTCTCGGGGAGCATCCCGAGCTCGGCGAGCGTCGTCAGCAGCGTCGGGTTCTTCGGGTTCCTCGTCGCCTTCTTCAGTGCGACCGCGTACTCGCGGGCCCTCGAGCGGATGTTCCTCAAGGTGTGGGACGTGCCGAAGCCGCCGTTGCGCACGGCCTGGCGGTGGATCGCGACCATCGTGGCGGTGATGGTCGCGCTCGCCCTGCTCGCGCTCACTCAGTCCATCCTGGCCGACCGGCCGTTCGACAACGTGATCGAGACCGCGGCCCGGTTCGTCATCTGGACCGTCGTGTGGACCTATGTGCCCTGGGTGCTCATGCGCACCGAGATCTCACTGCGCGCGCTGACGTTCACGGGCGCGATCATCTCGGTCGCGCTCACGGCGCTCGGGGTGTTCGGCACCGTCTACCTGCCGATCGTCCTGACCACGGGCGCAGAGGAGTTCGGTGTGCTCGGGCTGGTGTTCGTCTACATCAGCTGGCTCTTCGTGCTCAGCTTCGCGATCGTCGGGGCGACCGTCGTCGGGCGGGCGTGCGCGCAGGACGAGGGGATCCTCGGGCGCCTCGTGCGCGGACCGTCCCCGGAGGATGCCAACGTGCCGAACCTCAGCGCCGACGCCTGGCGACGCTGGGGCGGGCTCAAGTAGCGGCGGTGGGCTCCGGCTCCTTGGCCGCCGGGGCGATGAGCTGCGGCCGGTTGGTCACCAGCAGCCACGCGACGAGCGTCGCCAGGATGAACGCCGGGAGCAGGATCATCTGCGGGACCACGGCGACCGCCATGAAGATGCTCAGCCAGCCGCTTCGGGTCGCGGCGACCAGGATGCCGACGCACGCACACCCGACGGCGAGCGGCAGCGAGACCGTGCTCGGCCAGGCCTGGTGGATCGCGAACCCGAGCGCGACACCGATGAACAGCGTCGGGAAGATCCGCCCGCCGCGGAAGCCCGAGGTGGCGGCGACGAGCAGGGCGAACAGCTTGACCACGGCGAACACGAGGAAACCGACCGCGGTGGTCGTCGCGGCCAGCCCGGGCAGCTCCTGCATCTGCTTGAGCCCCTTGAACAGGGTGACCTCGCCGCCGATGGCACCGAGGACGCCGAGCAGCAGTCCGCCGATCGTCAGCATCACCACCGGGTGCTTGATCTTCTGGAAGAGCGTGTGGAACGGCACGAACAGGTAGACGGCGACGAGCCCGAACACCGCGGCACCGAGCGAGATGAGGATGCCCAGACCGAGGTCCTTGAGACCGCCGTCGACGTACGTGCCGACGTTCACGGAGAGGTCCAGGTCGGCCAGCTGCATCGTCGTGAGTGCGCCGGCAGTCGCCGCGACGAGCGGCGCGAACAGTCGGTCCCAGAGCGGGATGCGCCTGTCGCCGGCGTCCAGCTCGGACAGCAGCAGCGCGGCCGCGACGGGTGTGCCGAACATCGCGCCGATGGTCCCGGCGACGGCGATGGCCAGCCAGATCGGCACGTTGACCTTCGGGAAGAGCTTCATGCCGACCCAGACGATGATCCCGACGTTGATGCCGATGATCGGGTTCTCGGGGCCGAGGCTCACGCCGCCCGCGAGCATGAGGATCAGCGCGGCGGCAAGACCCGGCAGGACCATCGGCTTGAGCGGCGCGGCGACGAGCTCGAGGGTCGCGGGGTCGGGGCCGGCGTGACCCGGCGCGTACCGCACGACGAGCCCGATCAGCAGGCCCGTCATCGTGAGCATGATGATCGTCCACGCGGTGCCGTAGGCCTCGAGCCCGAACGACGCGGACACGTCGTTCCAGAGCCAGTCGGACAGGTGCTCCGCGAGCGTGCTCAACGCTATGAGCGACACCGAGCAGAAGATCCCCATCAGGGCCGCAGGCGCCGCGAGCTTGATCAGCCCCCCGACCGGGACGCGGAAGGGTGCCTCGTCGACAGTGGTCACGAATCTGCTCCTCGGTGGTGCTGGTCGGTGGGTCGGCTCAGGAAGGTCATGCAGGTGTCCTGGGCACCAGGGAAGCGTCTTGAGGCTCGGACAGGGACAGCAGCGCGCCGACGAGCCGCGGGTGACCGGCGATGCGCCGCTCGAGCGCAGCGAGCTGGTGCGACGCCTCATCCTCGACCGGGTTGCCCACGAGGTCGACCGCACCCGTCAGGAACAGGAGGCGAGCCCCGACGTACTCGAGGCGCAGCTCGGTGACACGAGCGACCCCGGGCATGGCCAGCACCTCACGCAGCGCGGCGTCCTGCAGCACCGGGTCTGCGCTCTCGCCGACGAGGAACCGACGGTTGCGGTCGATGAGGACGATCGCGACCACCGCGAGCAGGACGCCGACGAGGATCGAGCCGATCGCGTCGGGCGTCGCCGACCCTGTGGCCTGGTGCAGCCCGATCCCGGCGAACGCGATCGCGATGCCGATCAGCGCAGCGCCGTCCTCGAAGAACACCGCGCGCACGGTCGGGTCGCTGGTCTCGAGCACGTGCTCGAACACGTCCATGTCACGCCGTGCGGCCGCCCTCTTCGCCTGGCGCGAGGCCTGGAAGAAGGAGGCACCCTCGAGCAGCGCGCTCAGACCGAGCACCACGTACGCGACTCCGAAGTCGGTGGCGGGCTCCGGGTGGGCGAGCTCGGAGATGCCGTGCGTGATCGACACCCCGGCGCCGACGGCGAACAGGCCGATCGCCGCGAACAGCGACCACACGTAGACCTCGCGGCCGTGGCCGAACGGATGCATCCGGTCGGCCGGCTTGGCGGCACGCCGCTGCGCGATGAGCAGGAACACCTCGTTGCCCGTGTCCGCCCACGAGTGCGCAGCCTCCGCGAGCATCGACGCGGACCCCGTGACGGCAGCGGCCACCGACTTGGCGACCGCGATGAGGATGTTCGCGACGAACGCCACCACGACCGTCAGGACGCTCTCGTCCTGCGGCACGGTCCTGTCGAGCTGCGGCGGCTCGGGTGAGGACATGCCCTCTGGGTAGCACACCCGGAGTCAGGCTGTCTGCCTGATCTGCACGTTTGCTCCCGCCGGGCACGTGCCCACCTGGCGGCGTCGCACCCTCGGGTGTTGGGTGGACGCATGACGACCCACCGCGAGACCTGGCCGCCTGGCTCCCCCGCATGGGCCGACATCACGGTGCCGTCGCTGGCCGTCGCCCGCGACTTCTACGGCCCTCTGTTCAGCTGGACCTTCGAGGTCGGCGCCCCCGAGACCGGCGGGTACACGCAGGCCTTCGTCGACGGTCGCCGCGTGGTCGGGCTGACGGAGCCGATGAGTGCCGACGAGGTCGCGGCGCCGGCGTGGTGCGTGTACCTGGCCACCGACGACCTGCTCGCCACGGCCGAGAGCGTGGTGTCCGCGGGTGGACGGGTGGTCCTCGCGCCGATGGCGATCCTCGGGTTCGGCACGATGGGCCTGTACGCCGACCCCACCGACGCCGTCTTCGGTCTCTGGCAGTCGGGCACGCACACCGGTTGGGACGTCGACGAGGAGCCTGGTTCGGTGACGTGGACGGAGGTCATGGTGCACGACCAGCCCCGCGCCCTGGAGTTCTACCGACGCATCTTCGAGTACCACGTGGACGACCTGAGCGCCCCTGGCTTCACGTACGCGTCCCTGTCGCAGGGCGCCGGACCGATCGCCGGGGTCGGCCAGTACGGACCGACCGCCGGGGAGGCGCAGCCTGCCTGGACGCTCTACTTCGCCGTCGCGTCCACGGACGACGCCGCCGCCTCAGTGACGGCGCTCGGCGGCACGGTCATCAGCCCGCCCACCGACACGCCCTTCGGCCGCATGGCGATCGCCGCCGGCCCGTTCGGCGAGGTGTTCGCGGTCATGGGTCCTCGTCTCGACGCCTAGGCTCGGTGCGTGAACCTCCCGTCCGACGCGTTCCGCCTCGTCGCCGCGCGTCCGCACGAGCCGCTGCGCACGTACCACCCGCGCCGGTCCGCGCTCGGCCCCGAGCGGGAGGAAGACCTGCGCGCGCTGTTCCCGGTGCTCGGCTTCTCGGTGCACGACGACTTCGGCGTCGACGGGGCGCCCTTCGACGCGGCGACCCGCTTCGGTCGGACTGCTCCGCTCGTGCTGGAGATCGGATCGGGCATGGGCGAGACGACCGCGGCGATGGCCGCCGCCGACCCGGACCGCGACTACGTCGCCGTCGAGGCGCACCTGCCGGGCGTCGCGTCGCTGCTCGGCCTCGTCTCGCGCGCCGGACTGACCAACGTGCGCGTCGGGCACGGGGACGCCCTCGACCTCGTCCGACGGGCGCTGCCGACCGAGTCGCTCGACGCCGTGCACGTGTTCTTCCCCGACCCGTGGCCCAAGGCGCGCCACCACAAGCGACGGCTCGTCCAGCCGTCGCACGTGGCGCTGCTGCGCTCGCGGCTCGTCGTCGGAGGCGTGCTGCACTGCGCGACCGACTGGGTCGACTACGCCGACGCGATGCTCGAGGCGCTGACCGCTGACCCGTTCCTGGAGAACACGGCCGACGGCTTCGTGGAGCGTCCCGCGCACCGGCCGGTCACCAAGTTCCAGCAGCGCGGCCTCGACCTCGGCCACGAGGTCCGCGACCTGGTGTTCCGGAGGGTCCGGTGACCTCCCTGCGCATCGCCCTCGTCCCCGGCGTGAACCCCGACCGCTGGCTGCGCGTCTGGCAGGAACGCCTGCCCGACGTGCCCGTCGAGCTCGTGCACTGCACCCCCGCCGAGGCGGTCGAGCACCTGCGCGCCGGTTCCGCGGACGTCGCGCTCGTGCGGCTTCCCGCCGCGGACGCGGAGCTCTCCGTCATCCCGCTGTACACCGAGGCCACGGTCGTCGTCGTGCCCAAGGACCACCTCGTGACGGCTGCCGACGCAGAGATCGACGCCGCCGACCTGGCCGACGAGACCCTCGTCGTGCCGCTCGACGACACGCTCGGCTGGGCGGACGCCCCCGGGACGCCGTTCGCCGGTGGCGTGGTCGAGACGACGTCCGACGCCGTGGATCTCGTAGCAGCCGGCGTGGGCGTCCTCGTCCTGCCCCAGTCGCTCGGTCGCCTGCACCAGCGCCGTGGCCTGACCGCGCGCACCGTCCGGGACGCCCCGGGTTCGTCGATCGGGCTCGCGTGGGTCACCGAGCGCTACGACGACCTGACCGAGGAGTTCATCGGTATCGTCCGGGGGCGCACGGCGTCCTCGAGCCGAGGGCGCGGGGCACCACCGGCACCGGAACCCGTGGCGAAGAAGAAGACGCCCCACCCCCCGCGCACGGCCTCGTCGAAATCCCGCCCGAAGGCGAAGCCCAAGCCGCGACCTCGACGTCCGCGCTGACGGCTCCGGTCAGCGGGTCGGCTTCTCCCCGGCCGTGGCGGCCGCTGCTGCTGCGCGGCGGTCGGCCTCGCGCGACTCCTGACGACGCTCCTCGCGGCGCACCTCAGCGGCGGTCTCGCGCTCGCGGACGAGCCACTCGGGCGGATCGGCCTGCAGAGCCTCGATCTCGGCGGTGGTCAGGGGGTCGGTGACGCCCCCGCGCGCCAGGCCCGCGATCGAGATGCGCAGGCGACCGGCGATGACGCTGCGCGGGTGCGGCCCGTCGCGACGCAGGTCGACCAGCCACTGCGGCGGGGTGCGCTGCAGCTCGGTGAGCTCGTCTCGCGTGATCATCCGCTGCTGGAACTCCTCCGGCGTGGCCGGCAGGTACACGTCGAGCTTGGCGGCGGCGGTCGACGCCTTCATCTCCTGGGACTTCTTGGGCGGTGTCACACGCCAAGGGTAGGCCCCGCCTCACACGGGTTGGTCGAACATCCACCGGTGACCGAACGGATCGCGGACCACCGCGATGCGCCCGAACGGCGTGGCCGTCGGCTCCCGGTCGACCCGGCCCCCGCCGGACCGCACCCGTTCGACGACGCCGTCGACGTCGTCGACCGTCAGGTGCAGGGTCACGGACGCGGGACGAGAGAGGTCGGGAGCGACCGAGTCGTAGTCCGGGGCGCTGTCAGCGAGCATCAGCAGCGCACCGCCCACCCGCAGCTCCGCGTGCCCGACCGAGCCGTCCTCGTTCACGATCGGCTCGCCCTCCGGCGAGGCGCCGAGGATCTCGGCGTACCACCGGAGGGCCGCCCGGGCGTCGGGCACCGCGATGTACGGGGTGAGGCTGGACATCAGCAGGCCATCAGCTCGCCGGTTCCACCGGGTCGAGGTGCCAGATGCGGTCGATGTAGTCGCGCATGCTGCGGTCGGACGAGAAGTACCCCGACCTCGCCACGTTCAGCACCGCGGACCTCGTCCAACCGTCCGTGTCCGCGTAGGCGATGTCCACGCGGGCCTGCGCGTCGATGTACGCCTGGTAGTCGGCGAGGACCAGGAACCGGTCCTCGGACAGCAGGTTGGACACGATCGGCTCGAAGACCGCACGGTCGCCGCCCGAGAAGTGCCCGGACGCGATGAGGTCGAGAGCGTGCCGCAACGACCGGTTCGACTCGTAGAACGACGTCGGGTGGTAGCCGCGGTCGACGATCTCCGCTACCTCGGGCTCCAGGAGCCCGAACAGGAAGAAGTTGTCGTCGCCGACGAGCTCGCGGATCTCGACGTTCGCTCCGTCGTCGGTGCCGATGGTCAGGGCACCGTTGAGCGCGAACTTCATGTTGCCCGTGCCGGAGGCCTCCTTGCCGGCGAGCGAGATCTGCTCCGACAGGTCGGCCGCAGGGATCAGCTTCTCCGCCAGCGTGACGTTGTAGTTGGCCGGGAACGCGATGCTCAGGCGGCCCTGCAGCGCCGGGTCCCGGTTGATGGTCCGGCCGACCGCGTTGATCAGGCCGATCGTCTGCTTGGCCATCTTGTAGCCCGGAGCGGCCTTGGCACCGAACGCGAACGTGCGGGGCGTGACGTCCTCGATCTTGACCTGACCGGAGCGCACCTGGTCGTACAGCGTGACCACGTGCAGCAGCTTGAGGGTCTGCCTCTTGTACTCGTGCAGGCGCTTGACCATGACGTCGAGCATCGTGTCGGGGTCGACCGTGATGCCGTCGCGCTCGGCCAGCACGTCGACCAGCCGGAGCTTGTTCGCACGCTTGACCTGCCGGAACGCGGCACGGAAGTCGGCGTCCTCGGCGAGCGGCTCGAGCTCGCGCAGGCGCTCGAGGTCGGTGACCCAGCCGTCGCCGATCGCCGACGTGATCAGCCCCGACAGGCCAGGGTTGGCCAGCCGGACGAACCGGCGGGGCGTGATTCCGTTGGTGACGTTGGTGAACTTCTCCGGGAAGTGGTCCGAGAAGTCGTGCAGCACCTTGTCCCGCAGCAGCTGCGAGTGCAGGGCGGCGACACCGTTGACCTTGGAGCCGGCCACCGTCGCCAGGTACGCCATGCGGACCGCTCGCTCGGGGTACTCGGCGATGATCGACATGCGGCGGACGCGCAGCTCGTCGTCCGGGAACGCGGTGCGCAGCTCGGCCATGAACTCCTCGTTGATCTTGTAGATGATCTCGAGGTGGCGCGGCAGGAGCTTGCCCAGCAGCTCGGTCGACCAGACCTCGAGCGCCTCGGGCAGCAGCGTGTGGCACGTGTACGCGAAGCACTTCTGCGTGACGGCCCAGGCGTCGGCCCACTCCCACTTCTTCTCGTCGACCAGGATCCGCATGAGCTCGGGGATCGCGATGACGGGGTGGGTGTCGTTGAGCTGGAAGATGATCCGCTCGGGCAGGTTGTGCAGGTCGAAGTCCGGCGGGAGCACCTGGTCGAGGAAGTCGCGCAGGGAGCACGCGACGAAGAAGTACTGCTGCTGGAGGCGCAGCTCCTTGCCCTGCGGCGTCGAATCCTCGGGGTAGAGGACCTTGGAGATGTTCTCGGCGAACGTCTGCGCACGGACCGCCTGCGCGTAGTCGCCGGCGTTGAAGATCTCCAGGTCGAACGCACGCGTGGCGCGAGCGCTCCACAGGCGCAGGGTGTTGACACGGCCGTTCTCGAAGCCCGGGACCATGTAGTTGTAGGGGACGCCCAGGACGCTCCAGCCCGGCTCCCACCGCGAGCGTGTGACGCCGTCGTCGTCGTAGTGCTCGGTGTGGCCGCCGAAGCTGACGGTCACGGCCGACTCCGGGTGCGGGAACTCCCACGGCGACCCGAGGGCCAGCCAGTTGTCGGGCTTCTCGACCTGCCAGCCGTCGACGAACGTCTGCCGGAAGATCCCGTACTCGTACCGGATGCCGTAGCCGATGCAGGGCACGTTCATCGTCGCGAGCGAGTCGATGAAGCACGCCGCGAGACGGCCGAGACCACCGTTCCCGAGGCCAGGCTCGACCTCGGCGTCACGCAGCTCGGCCAGGTCGATGCCGAGCGACGCGAGGCCCTCCTCGACGATCTCGTCGAGGTCCGCGGCAAGCAGCGCGTTGTCCAGCTGCCGGCCGAGCAGGAACTCGGCGGACAGATAGGCGACGGACTTGGCCTGCAGCTGGTACTGCCGGCGCAACGTGGCGAGCCACCGCACCATCAGGTAGTGCCGCACGGTGCGCGCCATGGCGAGGTACTTGTCGTTCACCGACGCCTTCGTGAGGTCGGTGCCCTGGCCGAAGTTGAGCTCCCGGAGGAACTCTCGGACGAAGCCCTCGACAGTGTGCTCGGGCGTTGCGATGGGGGTGGTTGTATCCGTCACGCTTGCCACGCTAGCGGCACTGTGCGATCAGTTCATGGGCCTGCGACAGTTCGTAACAAACGAACAGGTCACAGGCCTGTGGTTCGGGGATTCCCTGAGTCGGTGCTAGTCCCTAGGGTGGGGGACGACGAGGCAGCGCCGCCCGCCTCACCGTGCAGAGGAGAACAGACAGGCCATGATCCGCTTCCTGATTCGTACGGTGATCTTCATCGGCTCAGCAGCGCTGGGACTCTGGCTCACGTCGCTGATCGTCGACGGCTTCGAGGTGAAGGCGGAGGGGTTCCTCATCGCCGTGCTCGTGTTCGCCGTCCTGCAGAGCATCCTGTCGCCGTTCATCTTGAAGACCACCACCAAGAACGCGAGCGCGCTGACCGGAGCGGTCGGGCTCATCTCGACGTTCATCGCGCTGCTCGTCGCGACGGCGATCAACGGGTCGATCACGATCGACGATGCTGCCGCGTGGTTCTTCGGCACGATCCTCGTCTGGATCATCACGATGCTCGGCACGCTGCTGCTGCCGCTCGTGCTGGTCAAGAAGGGTGTCGAGGAGCGCAGGGCCAACAACGCCTGACCGCGCACTCAAGGCACGACAAAGGGCGCGACACCTGGGGAAGGTGCCGCGCCCTTCGTGCTCGTCAGATCAGCGCAGCCAGGCGAAGCGCTGCACGATCGGGAGCTTGGCCCACCGGCGGCCGAGGCCCCAGGTGTCTCCGGCCAGGAGGATCGCGCCGAGGATCAGGACCAGCGCGTAGATGACGTGGTAGTCGACCAGGGGGTTGTTCGACCCCTGCGTCAGCGGCCACTCGGCGAGCCACATCATCGCCATGATGAGGGCCCCTGCGACGGCCGAGACCCGCATGCCGATACCGAGCATGACCGCAAGGCCCACGCCCAGCATGCCGAGCATGAACAGCCAGTCGGTGGCGACACCGGAGATCGAGTTGAAGAACTCCTTGAACGGGCCCTGCGCCGCGAAGGTGAGGAAGCCCTGGCTCGGCGTCCCACCGTTGATCCAGGACAGGCTCGGGTCGCCCTCGGCGACCGCAGCACCGGTGCTGTAGTGCAGACCGAAGGTCTTGTCGAGGAAGGCCCAGAGGAAGATGAAACCGGTCGCGAGCCGGGTGACGGCAAGCACGCGACGGCCGGCGGACGACGTGACGAGGTCATCTTCGACCAACGTTGCTGGATGAACCGACGTCGCAATCTCGGGGTGGGTGGCGGCCATGGTCTGCTCCTAGGTGCGGGGCCCGGCGACCGGGCCGTGAGGTGTTCGGTAACTCACACAGTGGCCCGCCCTCCGAGCACCACACAGGGCCCTTCGTCCCGAATCGGAGACGCCGTACCGCCCCGAACTGGGTACAAAGTCCTGGGACGCCGGCGACGCGTCGGGCGCATGGTGAGGCGTGTGGACGAGGGCGACCACGAGAGGTCGCGCGCCCGGGATCGAGGAGGATCACCCATGCGTACCGACGGCCCCGTCGTGATCGCGCTGGACGGAACGACGCACAGCGCGGGAACGCTCGCCTGGGGCATGGCCGAGGCCGTCCGTCGCCGGTCGAGCGTGGTGCTCACCCAGGTCGTCACCAACCCGTGGCTGCTCGGCGCCTGGGGTGCCTACCCGGTCGTCGACCCTCAGGCCGTCGACGACGAGGTCGTGGCCAAGGCCTACCTGACGCGGATCAAGCACCGCGAGGAGGCACGGCACCCACGCATGGACATCGAGGCGAGGGTGCTGCACGGCTCGGTCGTCCCCGAGCTGCGCGAGCTCAGCACCGACGCACAGCTCGTCGTCGTCGGCGCCGGACTGCCGTCAGCCAAGGGAAGGTCCGGCGTCCTCGGTGCGCACCTGGCCGCGCACGCGCGGTGCCCCGTCGCCGTCGTGCGTTCCGACCCCGACAGCCCGACCCCGCCCGAGGCCCCGATCGTCGTGGGCGTGGACGGCTCGCCGGCCGCCGAGTGCGCCGCCCGCCTGGCCGCGCGCGAAGCATGGATGCGTGGCCGGACGCTCGTCGTCGTGCACGCCCGTCCGACGGTGCCCGACCCGTTCGAGCAGCCCAGCGTCCCGCCCGTGCCCACGGTCGACATCGAGGACCGCACGCACCAGGCCGCGGCGCGCGTGCAGCGCTCGCTCCGGGATGACAACCCGGGTCTGTCCGTCAGGCTCGAGCTCGTCGACGGCGACCCGGCCGACGCGCTCGTCGGGATGGCACAGGACGCGGCGCTGCTCGTCGTGGGCACGCGCGGGCTCGGCGCCTTCCGCGGGATGCTGCTCGGATCGGTCAGCAGCGACGTCGCGCGCTCGGCGTCCTGCCCGGTGCTGGTGGTGCAGGACGGGAACTAGCCGCCGTGCACCGGGACCGTCCAAGAGAGAAGCGTCCCGCCGTCGGTGATCCTCTCGACGCGCATCGTCCCGCCCCAGCGGGCGGCGCGCGCCTCGAGGTTGGCCAGCCCGCTGCGCAACGGGACGTCCGGTGGAATGCCGACCCCGTCGTCCTGCACCTCGACCTGCAGGTCGGTGCCGATGCGCAGCCGCACGACGATCTCGCGGGCGTGCGCGTGCCGGGCAGCGTTCGACAGCGCCTCGCGCACGACCGCGACCGCGTCCGCACCGACGTCGTCGGGCACCGTCCCGGTCACGCCGTCGATCCGCAGACGAGGCAGGAAGCCGAGCGTCTGGCGCGCCCGCACGACCTCGGTGTCGATCATGTGGCGGAGGCCCGACGTGCCGGACCCGGCACGGACACCCAGCCGGAAGATCGTCGTGCGCACGTCCTTGATGGTCTCGTCGAGGTCGTCGACCGCGCTCTCCAGCCGCGCCGCGACCCCGGGCGCGATCGCGTCCTGGGCGGCACCCTGCACGTCGAGGCCGATGGCGAAGAGGCGCTGGATGACCATGTCGTGCAGGTCGCGCGCGATGCGTTCGCGCTCTTCGAGGACCGCGAGCCGTGCGCGGTCGGACTGCGCCTCGGCGACATCCAACGAGAGCGCGAGCTGCTCGGCGAACCCGGCGACGCTCGCGAGGTCGACCTGCGGTCCGGCATCGCCCTCGGGTCCGGGCCAGCACGCGGTCAGCGCAGCCACCCAGCGGTCACCGCTGCGCAGCGGGACGGCGAGCACCCACACCGGGCCGGGCAGGCCCAAGTCGATGCCCTCGCCGAGGCGGCGCAGGACCGGGACATGGCCCGAGAGCTCGTCGACGAGGTCAGGCAGGAGGTCGTCGTGGAGCATCACGGCGGACGCCTCGGCGACCGCACCGACGCGCGCACGCACCACCTCGAGCGCTTCGACGCGCGGGATCCCGCTGGTGAGCGCCTCGCTGCACGCGGCCGCGGCCTCGAGCCACAGCTCGTGCTCGCGGGCACGCCGGTAGGCACGGGCATGCCCGACCGCGACACCCGCAGCGGACGCGAGCGCGGTCGCGAGCTGTTCGTCGCGCGCCGTGAAGTCCATCGGCTCGCCGTCGAAGTCAAACTTCTCGGTCAGGTAGAGGTTGCCGAACACCTCACCGTGCGCGCGCACCGGGACGCCGAGGAACGTGTGCATCGGGGGGTGGTTGGCGGGAAAGCCGACCGATGCCGGGTGACTCGAGATCTCGTGCAACCGCACCGCATAGTCGATCGTGCTCAGATGGCCGAGCACGCCACGGCCGGACGGGAGCGGGCCGATCGCCGCCGCCGTCCGCGCGTCGATACCGCGGTGCACGAACTCGACCAGCCCCCCGTGCTCGCCCAGCACGCCCAGCGCGCCGTACCGCGCACCCGTCAGGCGGCACCCCGCCTCGACGAGCCGCTCCAGGACCGTCAGGGTGTCGAGGCTGGAGGAGAGCGACACGACTGCGCTCATCAGCTCCTCAAGCCGTTCGTCGCGCTCCATCCCCGGAGCATATGCGGGGGATCGGGGCCGTTCGGCCCTACGGCAGCCCGGCGCCTGGGCGAATCCTGGGACCGTCCAAGGAGGTGAGGACGATGCGGGCACTGGTGGTGTACGAGTCGTCGTTCGGCAACACGGGCACGATCGCGGAAACGGTCTGGCGGGGTCTGGCGGACCACGTCGCCGATGCCGCACTGATGCGGGTCGACGCGGCGCCTACCCGGCTGCCGTCCACGGTCGAGCTGCTCGTGGTCGGCGCCCCGACGCAAGCGTTCGGCATGAGCCGGCCGTCCACGCGCGCTGACGCGCAGGCGAAGGCCGGCACGCCCACGATCGGTCCCACGACCGGGGTGCGGGAGTGGCTGCACATGCTCGCCGCACCTCAACGCCCGGTCTACGCCGCCACCTTCGACACGCGTATCCACAGTCCGCACGTCCCCGGGTCCGCCGCCGCAGGCGCGTGGCACCTGCTCGCCAAGGCCGGGTTCGAGATCACGGCGGAGGCGGAGTCCTTCTGGGTGAACGGGATCAAGGGGCCGCTGCGCGAGGGCGAGGTCGACCGCGCCTACGAGTGGGGCGTCAGTCTGAGCGGACTTCTCCTCGGTGCTGCTCGGCGATGAACAGAGCCGCCTGAGTCCTTCCGCGGACACCCAGCTTGGCCAGCAGGCTGGAGATGTAGTTCTTCACGGTCTTCTCCGCGAGGAACATCCGTCCGGCGATCTCGCGGTTGGTGAGGCCCTCACCGATGAGCTCCAGCACCGCGCTCTCCTGCGGCGTGAGCAGGTCCAGGCGCGAGTCGTGGCTCTGTGACTGGCGGACGCGCTCGAGCACGCGTGCCTTGGTCGCGGGGTCGATCAGCGACCGCCCGGCCGCGACGGCGCGGATCGAGTCCAGGAGCTGGGGGCCGCGGATCTCCTTGAGCACGTAGCCCGCGGCACCCGCGGTGATCGCGGCCAGGAGCGCCTCGTCGTCCTCGTGCGAGGTCAGCATGAGGCAGCGCAGCTTCTCCTGGCCGGACGACAGCTCACGGCAGACCTCGACGCCGCTCCCGTCGGGCAGCCGCACGTCGAGGAGCGCCACGTCGGCCTTGGCCATCGGTGCACGCACGAGGGCCTCGGCCACCGTCGCCGCCTCGCCGACCACGGTCATGTCCGGGTCGGCGTCGATCAGACGGAGCAGGCCCTGACGGACGACCTCGTGGTCGTCGAGCAGAAAGACTCGGATCTGTGGCATGCGTCCATGATCCCGCAGAACACCACGTCCTGAGACCGCCTGTGCGGAGTGTCTGCCGGGACATCCGTCGCCGGGGTCAGGCGTCGCACCGTCGGGGCCCCGCGCCTGGTGCGGGCCGTTCGGGGACGCGGCGGTCAGGAGCTCGGGCGCACCAGGGGGAACAGGATCGTGTCGCGGATGCTCAGGCCCGTCAGGTTCATCACCAGCCGGTCGATGCCCATGCCCATGCCCCCCGTCGGGGGCATCCCGTACTCCAGTGCGGTGAGGAAGTCCTCGTCCACCTGCATGGCCTCGGCGTCCCCCGCCGCGGCGAGCAACGACTGCTCGACCAGCCGGCGCCGCTGGTCCATCGGGTCCACCAGCTCCGAGTAGGCGGTGCCCTGCTCGGACGCGAAGATCACCAGGTCCCACTTCTCGGCCAGCCGGGGGTCGACGCGGTGCTGACGCGTCAGGGGCGAGTTCTCCTTGGGGAAGTCGGTGTAGAACACCGGGGTCGTGGTGGTGCTCTCGCACAGCACGCCGTAGATCTCCTCGAGCACCACGGCCCACGACGCGTCCTGGTCGAGCTCCAGCCCGATCGCCGCGGCGTGCCGCTGCAGCACCGCCACGGGGGTGTCCGCCGTGATCTCGTCGCCCAGCTTCTCCGAGACCGCCTCGCAGATCGTCTTGACCGGCCACTGCCCCGACAGGTCGTACTCGGTGGTCTTGCCCTCGGCGTCGGTGCGCCGCGCGACCGGCGACCCGTAGACCGCGGTCGCTGCCTCCTGGATGAGCTCCTGCGTCAGGATGCGCATGGTGTTGTAGTCGCCGTAGGTCTCGTACAGCTCGAGCGACGTGAACTCCGGGTTGTGCTTGAAGTCGACGCCCTCGTTGCGGAACTGCCGCCCGACCTCGAACACCTTCTCCATGCCGCCGACGAGCAGCCGCTTCAGGTGCAGCTCGGTGGCGATGCGCAGGTAGAGGTCCATGTCGAACGCGTTCATGTGCGTCTCGAACGGTCGCGCGTTGGCGCCGCCGTGGATGACCTGCAGGATCGGCGTCTCGACCTCGGTGAACCCGCGGGCGTGCAGCGAGTCGCGCACGCTGCGCACCACGGTCGCGCGCGTGTAGGCGATCTCCCGCGCCGCGGGGCGCACGATGAGGTCGACGTACCGGGACCGGACGCGCGCCTCGGGGTCGGTCAGGCCGTGGTGCTTGTCGGGCAGCGGGCGCAACGACTTGCTGGTCATGGCCAGCGACTCGGCGCGCACGGACAGCTCCCCGCGCCTCGTCGTGATGACCTCCCCGGTCACGCCGATGTGGTCGCCCAGGTCGACGTCGTGCCGCCAGAGCTCGAGGTCCTCGGGGGTCACGTCGTGCGCGTCGACCATCACCTGCAGGTCGCCCGACCCGTCGCGCAGCGTGCCGAAGCCGAGCCGCCCGCCGTCGCGCTTGCGGATCACCCGGGCGGTCACCGAGACGCGTGCGCCGGTCGCCGTGTCGGGCGGAAGGTCCGGGTGCTGGGCGACGACCTCCGCGAGCGTGTGCGTGCGCGGATAGGTGACGGGGTACGGGTCGATGCCGCGGGCGCGCATGCGCTCGGCCTTGTCCCGACGGACCCGCTGCTGCTCGGGGAGCCGGTCCGCGGACAGCGCGACCTCGACCGGGTCGGGCGCCTCGGGGATCTGGGCCTCGACCTGTGCCGCGTAGTCCGACGCCGCGCGTGCGAGCTCGCCCGCACCGCCGCCCTTGCCCCGCCGGTTGAGCAGGCCGAGGCTCGGCCGCGTGAGGAAGCCCTCGGCGTTTCCGGCAGCGGTACCGACGCGAGGCAGGTCGGAGGTGTACTCGAAGCAGATGAACCGCGGCTGCCACTCGGGCTGGTACTTGGCGTTCGAGCGGTACAGCGACTCGAGCTGCCAGTTGCGGCTGGCCAGCACCAGCGACTGACGCCACAACCGCGAGATCGGCCCGGCGCCGACCTCCGCGCCGCGCTCGAACGCCTCCCGGAACATCGCGAAGTTCAGCGACAGCCGGCCTGCGCCGAACGCCGTCGCACGCTCCGCGAGCGAGGAGACCATCAGCTCGACCAGTCCGTTGTCCGCGGTGGGGTCGCGACGCATGAGGTCGAGCGAGACCCCGTTGCGTCCCCACGGGACGAAGCTCAGGAACCCCCTCAGGCTGCCGTCCTCGTCGTGCGCCTCGACGAGGACGCACTCCCCGTCGAGCGCGTCGCCGAGCCGGCCGAGGGCCATCGAGAACCCGCGCTCGTCGCCACCGTCCCCACGCCACTTCGCGGCTGCCGCGTCGAGCGTGTCGAAGTGCGTGGCGTCGAGGGCCGAGTGCCGCTGCACGCGCGTCGTGTACCCACGGCGCTGCAGGCGCGTGACCGACTGCCGGACGGCCTTCATGCCCGGGCCGGTCAGGGAGAAGCTCCGCAGGTCGAGGACCGCCTCGTCGCCGATCTCCCACGCCTTGAGGCCCGCCTCGGTGTACGCGAGCGCGCCCGCGGTGCCCGCGCCCATCACCGCGAGCGACCAGCCGTTCGCCCGCGCCTGCCGACGCCACGCCTCGATCGCCTCGGGCCACCGCAGCGGATCTCCCAGCGGGTTCCCGCTGGCCAGGCTCACGGAGCCGACGACCCGGTAGGAGATGCCCGCGCGTGCCGTGCTCGAGTCGCCGGAGTCCCAGGTCACCGACTTGTCGCGCCGGGTCGCGAAGTAGCCGAGCGAGTCCTCTCCGCCGAAGTCGCGCAGCAGCGTGCGGACCCGGGCCTCGTCGGTCGCGTCGAGCGTGTGGGTGTACCGGGGCGAGCGGAAGAGCAGGTAAGCGCTGCCGAGGACGACCACTGCGCCGATGAGGTTGATGACGGACCGGACCCACAGCGGTGCCTGCGCGCTGCTCGCGTCGTCGAACCGGCCCAGGTCGCCCAGCATGTTGTCCCAGACGAAGTACACCGACGAGGCCGGTCCGTCCGTCGTGCCGAACCGCGTGATCAGCCACGCCCCCACCAGCAGGATCACGGCCCCGCCGACGAGGAAGAACGCGAGCGCGGCCCAGAACGAGCCGCGTCGTGTGCGGGCACCGAACTGGCGTCGGCACCGGAACAGCTGGACGAGGACGCCGGTCATGAGGACGAGCCCGACCGCGTTCCACCACGAGCCGCCGTCGACGAGCTGGTAGATGCGGCTGATCTGCGGGAGGACGACCCACCAGATGACGAGGAGCCACCAGGCCGAGCGAAGCCGGCGGTTCAGCGCGACACCGATGCTGGCCAGCAGGGCGGCGTAGACGACGTTGGGGATGATCGGGATGAACAGGAGCGAGACGATGTCGTCGGGACGCTCGAAGTAGCGACGCAGCACGGGGACCACCGACGCGACGAGCACCAGTCCGAGCGCGACGAACATCGCCGCCGCGATGCGGTCGGGCCAGCGGTCGTCGACGGGCTGGACGTCTGCGCGCCGTGTCCCGCTCTCAAAGTGTCGTGCGTCCGCCGGCGGAACGACCTCGGTACTGACCACGTGCGGCCCCGATCCCTCATGTAGCGGATCGTGGGCTGTGCCGCGGACCCGTGCGCGGGCCACCAAATGTGCCCTTCACCTGGCCGGACAGTAGCCGCGTTGCCCGCTCGGGGTCCACCGACGCGAGGGGGCGTGAGTCCGCGGAAAAGAGAAGGCGCACCGCGGTCGTCCGCAGTGCGCCTCTTCTTCGTGTGTGCGCCCGAAGGGACTCGAACCCCCAACCTTCTGATCCGTAGTCAGATGCTCTATCCATTGAGCTACGGGCGCATCGACCCCGCAGGGCCGGAGATGACGATACAGGGCAGGAGGCCGGACGCCCAAACCAGGGGTCTGGCAGGATCGCGCGCATGACGGACGCCACACGGATCGGGACCGGCGGTGGCCGCTGGGGGATGCGGACGGACGTGCTCCGGCACGGGTCGGGGCACGACGGCAGCAGGGTCGGCTACATCGAGCTGTTCTTCGACCTGGTGTTCGTCTTCGCGGTCACCCAGCTGTCCCACATGCTCACCGACCACACCGATGGCCGGACGCTCGTCGAGACGCTGGTGCTCGGCTGGGCGATCTGGTGGCTGTGGATCGACACCACGTGGGTGACCAACTGGCTGGACCCCGACAAGGTGCCGGTGCGCACCATGCTGCTGGTGCTCATGCTCCTGGGCCTGCTCATGTCGTCGGCGCTCCCGGAGGCCTTCGGGGACAAGGCGCTCCTCTTCGCGGTCCCGTACGTGCTCATCCAGCTCGGGCGGACTCTCTTCACCGTGTGGGCGATGGGCCGGCACTGGCCCGAGAACGCGCAGAACTTCGTCCGGATCACGGTCTGGCTGGCGGTCTCCGGTGGCTTCTGGATCGCGGGGGCACTCGTCGACGGGAACGAACGGCTGGTGCTCTGGGTCGTCGCGGCTCTCATCGACGTCGTCGGACCCCGCGCCCTGTTCTGGGTTCCGGGCATGGGGCCGACGGACCCCAGCACGTGGGCGGTGCGCGGCGGCCACATGGCCGAGCGGGTGTCGCTGTTCCTGATCATCAGCCTGGGCGAGTCGATCATCGTCACGGGCAGCACGTTCGCGGAGACCGAGGTGTCGGTCACGGCGGTGCTCGCGTTCCTCGCGGCGTTCGTCAGCACGGTCCTGATGTGGCTGCTGTTCTTCGCGCGGTCCGAGCGGCGGGCGACCGAGTTCTTCGCGGCGCAGGAGAACCCCGGGATGGTCGCTCAGACCGCCTACACGTACGTGCCGTACCTGCTCATCGTCGGCATCGTGCTCACCGCCGTGGCCGACCACCTCGTCCTCGTGCACCCGCTCGGGCACGAAGGGGCCACGGACGACTGGACCGCCGGCCTGATCTGCGGGGCCACGGCTGTCTACCTGCTGGGCAACGCGTTGTTCCGACGCACCACCGGCGGCCGGTGGTCGAGCGCGCACCTGCTCGGGGTCGTCGTGGTGCTCGCCGCGTTCCTGCTGCGCGGGTCCGTGACTCCACTGGCGCTGAGCTGGGTGTCGAACCTGGTGCTCGCCGCCGTGATCGTCGGCGACGTCGTGCTCGGGCGCCGGCACGCGGCCCGGGTGGCCGTTGCGGCGCCCTGAACGACCGCCGGGAACGACGGAGGCCCGGTCCGCGTCGGACCGGGCCTGTATCGCAATTCTGAGCGTGCTGGCGGAGACGGTGGGATTTGAACCCACGGAAGGCTTACGCCTTCACGACCTTAGCAGGGTCGCGCACTAGACCGGGCTATGCGACGTCTCCAGGACCAGCACAGGCTACCCGTGCGAGCACCCGACTTCCAAAGCGGGCTCTGACCAGCCGCTTCGCTAGGTGGTTCCACCCACTCGACACGGAATGTTCGGGCGACCGACACGGTTAGGGCGGTACGAGCGCTTACGCCTCAGGCCCTGAGAAGAGCCTGAGAGGGTTCGCTCGGAGCGAAGACAAATTCCTTGACCCTCGCATGCATCGGCTGATGCACTGACAAGGCGCCCGGGTGAGGAATTCCGGGTCTGCTCCTCCGGACCGTCCCACTGGTCCGCTCCTCCGGCGACGTCGCCACCCTTCTCTCCCACCGGAGCTTGCTGTGTCCGAACCTGCCCTCACGTCCCCTGCCAGCGTGGCTCTGGACACCCCGAACGACTCCCCGAGCGAAGCGGCGACCGCCGCGGCTGCTGCCGCCGACAAGCGCCGCTGGCTGATCCTCGGCGTCGTCGCGATCGCCCAGCTGATGATCGTGCTCGACTCCGCCATCATGAACATCGCGCTGCCCTCCGCGGCGGCCGATCTCGGCATCCCGCCGCAGGACATCTCGTGGGCCATCACGGCGTACACGCTCGCTTTCGGCGGCCTGCTGCTGCTGGGTGGCCGCATCGCCGACTACATCGGCCGCAAGCGAGCCTTCCTCATCGGTCTCGTCGGCTTCGCGGTGGCCTCCGGGCTCGGCGGTGCCGCACAGTCCGAGGCACTGCTGTTCGCGGCCCGCGCCCTGCAGGGTGCGTTCGGTGCGCTCCTCGCGCCCGCATCGCTGGCCATCATCACCGTGACCTTCACCTCGGGTCGCGACCGCGCCCGGGCGTTCGGCGTCTTCGGAGCGATCTCCGGCGGTGGCGCGGCCATCGGCCTGATCCTCGGCGGCATCCTGACCGAGTACCTCGGCTGGCGCTGGTGCCTCTACGTCAACCTGCCGATCGCGCTGATCACCGTGATCCTCGGCATCCGCTACGTCCAGGAGTCCAAGGCACCGGGCGACCGGCACCTGGACGTTCCCGGCGCCGTGCTCTCGAGCCTCGGCCTGGCCACCCTCGTCTACGGCTTCACGGAGGCCTCCAAGCAGCAGGCCGACGGAACCGGCACGGTGGGCTGGGGCGACCCGACCGTCGTGACGCTCCTGACGATCGCCGTGGCCCTGCTCGTCGCGTTCGTGATCGTCGAGACCCGCGTCAAGAACCCGCTGCTGCCCATGCGGATCGTGCTCGACCGCAACCGCGGCGGCTCGTACGTCATCTTCCTGATGATCGGTGCCGGGCTCTTCTCGATGTTCCTGTTCATGACGCTCTACCTGCAGAACATCCTCGGGTACACCCCGCTCAAGGCCGGCTTCGCGTTCCTGCCGTTCAGCATCGGCATCATCCTCGGCGCCGGTGTGGTCTCGCAGATCCTGCCCCGCGTCGGGCCGCGTCCGCTGATGCTCGTCGGCATCTCCCTGGCGATCGCCGGCATGCTGCTGCTGCTGCGGACCACACCTGACTCGTCGTACGTCTCGACGGTGCTCCCGGCCATCACGGTCATGAGCCTCGGCATGGCGGCGGTCTTCATCCCGGCGTCGAGCACCGCGCTGGTCGGTGTCGGCAAGCACGACGCCGGCGTCGCGAGCGCCCTGCTCAACACGTCCCAGCAGGTGGGTGGGTCTCTGGGCCTCGCCCTCCTGAGCACCTTCGCGATCAGTGCGACCGCGTCGAAGCTCACGGACCTGGCCGGCGGCGGCGAACCGACCCAGGCCATGCTGGCGACGGCTCAGGTGGCCGGCTACCACGTCGCGTACCTGGGTGGTGCGGTGCTGATGTTCGTGGGCCTCGTCGCGGCGCTGACGCTCATCTCGGCGAAGAAGGACGACCTCCCCTCGGAGGCCGCCGCGGTCGCAGCCTGACCGTCGCTCGCACGGTTCGGCTCGGACGCACGAGAGCCGCGCAGTCCTCAGGGACCGCGCGGCTCTCGTGCGTCTCCGGAGTGGGAGGTCAGTCCTCGTCGTCGCCGATGAACAGGAACTTCACCACGAGGGCGGAGAAGAAGATCAGCCCGAAGATGAGGCCGACGAAGAGGATGTAGTCGAGGCCGGGGTGCGACTCACCGTCGGAGACGGCGATGCCTCGCCACACCACGCTCACCAGGAAGATGGTGACGAGTGCGATCGAGATGTAGCCCAGCACCTTGTTGTTGCGGACGGGCGGTTCAGACTTGGTCGAGTTCACCTCGGAAGTGGACCACAACCAGGGCGTGCTCGACCAGGGTTCGACGACGCTCGATCGGAGAGCTTCTTCAGCGACGAACCTGCTGGTGGGCCGGGACTCCCTGCGCGGCCAGGTCCGCGGTCTCCTCGATGCGGGCCGACCGCGTGACGTCCCGCTTCGCCTCGACGATCCAGCGCAGGATCCCGCGGCGGACCGCCTCGCTGAACGTCTCCCAGTGCTCGTCGGACCCGGGCCGCTGCTCGAACGCGTCGAGGAGGTCCTGCGGCATCACCAGGTTGTCCGCGTCGTCGAACCGCGACCACGACCCGTCCGCCTTGGCGGCGTCGATCACCGCCCGGCCGATCGGCGTCATCCGGCCGTCGGCCTCCACGCGCGCGACGCGCTCCTTGGACAGCACGCTCCACCCGCTGCCGGGGCGTCGGCGGGTCAGCCAGAGCATGGTCCGGTCAGCGTCGAGGGTCTGCGCCTGGCCGTCGATCCAGCCGAAGCACAGCGCCTCCTCGATCGCCTCTTCGTATGTCACGTGCGGGTTGCCGCTGGCCGGGCGCCACATCACGAGCCAGATTCCCGACGAGGTCGCGTGGTGCTCGGCCAGCCAGTCCCGCCACTGCTGGGGCGACTCGATCAGCACCTGCTCGGCATCCTTCACAGCTCGTCCCTCCTCGCGGCGGCCGCGTCCCGCGCCCGCTCTGCCCGCTGCAGCTCACGCTCCGTCGTCGTCGCCTGCTTGTCGTCGTGCCGGAGGTTCGCCTGCGCCTGGGTGACGTCCTTGTCCGCGATCGTCGCGGCCTTGCCCGCGGCGGCGAGCCTGCGACGGATCTCCGCGAGCGCCGTGACGAGCTCGTCCTCCTCGTCGTGGGCCGCCTGCGCGGCGCGTTCGACTCGCTCGAGCTGCTGGGCGCTCTCGTCGCGGAGGTGCACCGCGTCGTCGTGGGCGCGCTGAGCCTCCGCGACGACGCGCTCCGCGGCCGCGACCGCCTTGCCCGCCTCGTCGATCGCGCGTTGGCGGCGCTCCTCCGCCCTGGCGCGACGGGCTTCCTCCGGGTCGACCGGTGGCTTGACCAGGGTCAGCTTGGGTCGCTCGGTCTTCGGCGGCTCCTCGGCCTTCTTCGCCTTCGGTGTTGGGGCCGTCTTCGGCGGGACCGTCGGGCCACCCGTGTCCGCACTGCCGAAGCCCGCGTACTCCCGGGCGGCGGTCAGCCGGCCCGACGTGACCTCTCGGGCGACCTGCGGGTCGGCGAGCGCGGCCGTCAGGGTCGCGTCGAGCTCCTGCGTCACCGAGTCGCCGATCCGCTGGCCGCTGGGCTGAGCGAGCTTGCGGGCTCGGGCCGTCAGCGAACGGACGAGCGCCCGGCGCTGGGTCGACAGCTCGCGCAGCGCAGGACCGTCCAACGACCGCTCCGCGTCGCGCAGACCCTCGCCGAGCGCCACCACCTGGTCCGCGAAGCCGGGGTCGTCCCGCACGAGCAGGTTCATCAGCCAGGCCGCCACGGTCGGCTTGCGCAGCTCCGTGATCTCCTTGGCCAGGTCCCGGTCGCCGTCGGAGCGAGCGGCCTTCGCGGCGGCGTCCCGGTGCGCGATGAAGTCGCTCGGCGGTCCGCTGTAGAGCTCGTCGGCGACGTCGTCCAGCTCGGACATCACGCCACCTCGAAGCGGACCGTGCGCGTCGCCACCGATGCCTCGAGGACGCGGACGCGCACGTCCTGACCGATCGGCAGGTCGACGCCCTCGATGCGACCGCGGACCGCGGGGTCGCGCAGCTGCACGACACCGGCGTCCCGGTCCGAGCGCACGTCGACGATCGCACCGTCGAACACCTCGCCCACCCGGCCCGTGAGGAGGGCTGCCTCGACCAGGTCGAGGCAGCCGCGCTCGTACTCGCCCGCGTGCTTGTCGCCCGACGCCATGAGGCCGGGCAGCTCGGGCAGCGCCTCGCGCGCCCAGGCCGGCACGGGTGTCCCGGCGCTGAGCGCCAGGCAGACCTCGCCGACGAACCGG
Source organism: Cellulomonas sp. P4_H4 (assembly GCF_056400865.1). Lineage (NCBI taxonomy): Bacteria > Bacillati > Actinomycetota > Actinomycetes > Micrococcales > Cellulomonadaceae > Cellulomonas > Cellulomonas sp. P4_H4. The sequence continues at coordinate 105,380 of NZ_JBFUKL010000002.1, read as the reverse complement.
TCGACCAGCCGACGCAGCGGTGCCGTGGTGTGCGCGTAGGGCGCGGCGATCGCCGCGTGCATCGTGTAGCTCGGCGCCTCGCCGTCGAACGCGACGTAGGCCGCGCCCCGCAGCAGGCTCGTCGCGTCGGTCAGGAGGGCCGCGTGCGCCGGGTTCGAGGCGTCGAGCTCCCGGATCACGTCGCCCGGCGTGGCACCCTGCGGCCAGTGCACGCCGAGCGCGTGCGCCGACCGTTTCAGCCCTTCGACGTCGCGCGGGTCGGCCTGCGGAAGCGTCCGCAGGATGCCGATGCGGCCGTCGAGCATGAGCTGCGCGGCACACATGCCGGTCAGCAGCGAGATCTGCGCGTTCCACTCCTCGACGGGGAGCGTCGCACGGCTGCCGAGCGTCCAGGTGCCGTCGGCGTCCTGCTCGACGACCTGCTCAGGCGTCGGGAGCGTGATGCCGCCGCGCTTCATCTCAGCCGCCTGGCGCAGGGTCCCGACGACCTTGAGGAGCTGCAGCGTCTCGTCGGCCGAGCCGTCGTCGAGCGCCGCCTGGGCTCCCTTGTACGTCAGCTGCGCTCGGCTTTGTACGGTCTTGCGCACGACCGCTACGTGCGTCGGAGCGCCGTGCTCGTCGAGGTCGATCGTCCACAGCAGCGCTGGGCTCGCCTGGCCCGGCAGCAGGCTGGCGCGGCTCTCGCTCAGCTCCGGCGGGTGCAACGGCGTGCGCCCGTCCGGGGCGTACAGGGTCTCCACCCGGTCGCGTGCCTCGTCGTCGATCGCGCCGCCCGGCACCACCCAGGCCGCCACGTCCGCGATCGCGTAGTGCACCCGGTAGCCACCGTCGGTGCGTGCGATGTGGACCGCCTGGTCGAGGTCCATCGAGCCCTCGGGGTCGATCGTGACGAACGGGATGTCCGACACGTCGGAACCCGGCACGCTCGGGCTCGCGCCCTGCGCCTCCGCCGTCACCGCAGGCGGGAACTCCTCCGGGATGCCGAGCTCGTGCCGCAGCGCGGCCAGACCCTCGCGGACCAGCACGTCGACGGACGGCCCGTCCGGGACCTCGTACGGGGCAGCCTGCAGCTGGACGTGACGTCGGGGCACAGCGCGAGCCTAGGCCGCGAGGCGCCAGGTCACGACCGAGGCGTGCATGTCAGTCGTCGATCTCTGCGGAACACAGCCGCCCACCCGCACCGCTCGCGCGGACGCCCGCCCTAGGCTCGGGGCATGACCCGACGGTGCGTCTTCGCCGGACTGCTCGCTGTCATGCTCGCCGGGTGCAGCCAGGGCCTGTCCGACGCGGGAGTCGACGCGTGCACCGGATTCGCGGCCTGGGTGTCGGAAGGGCAGCCCGCCGACCGACGTGCCGACGTGACCGACCGGATCGCCGACGACGTCGCCGAGTCCGGCGAGAGCGAGCTCGTGCACGCGCACGCCGGGCTCGTGGCCGCGGTCGACGGCCCCGACGCCGACTGGCAGGCAGCCGTCGACGACTTCTCCGACGCGTGCGACGCGCTCGGCTGGACACCCGTCGAAGGCTGACCCCGAGAGGGAGCAGCGGTGCGGAGGGCGTGGGATTCGAACCCACGAGAACGGGGTTGTCCCGCTCCAACGGTTTTCAAGACCGTCTCTTTCGGCCGCTCAGACAGCCCTCCCACGCAGGTCGCCCTGCAGCCCGAAGAGTCTCCCACAGGGCCGTCACACCCCGTGAACAGCCTCCAGACGCCCCGTCTCGATCGCGTCGACGAGCAGGGAGTGGTCGGTCTCGGTGCGGTCGGCGTAGGTGGCCGCGAAGTCCGCGAACGCCTCGTCCGCCGCCTTCGAGCTGCCCAGGTAGGCCGCGATCGCGACGCGGTCGCCCGAGCGGGCGTGCGCTCGCGCGAGGGTCCACGCGCAGAACGTGCCGTACCGGGCCATCGTGTCCGGATGCATCGTCTCGATGACCGCCGATCCCTTCCAGTCCCGCAGCTGACGGATGTAGAAGTCACGCTGGACACCATCGATGCCGTGCGTCCGCTGCCAGCCGAGCATCGCATCGCTGGCGGCCTGCATGAGTCGCTGCCCCTCGACCACCCGCTGACCGCTCTGCGTGTACTCGCTGGCACCGAGGAACTGCTCGAGCACCGAGGGCTGCGCCTCCTTCGCCTGCAGCATGAGGAGATCGGTGTCGTCGACACCCTGCAGGAGCAGGACCCACGCGCGGGTCCCGACGCTGCCGACGCCGACCACCTTGCGCGCCATGTCGATGACCCGGTAGCCCTCGATGAGTCGACGGCGGTCCGGCTGCAGCGTCGACCGGTAGGACCTGACCAGGGTGCCCATGCGCTGGGCGAACTCGACCGCGCCGTCGTCGCCGAGCAGCTCCGGCAGCGTCGTGACGAGCGGGGGGTCGGAGATGAAGCGGCGCTCGCCGTCGACCACGTGGGTGAGCTTGGACGCCGACTGGAGGTGGTCACGCGTACGGGCCTTGGCGATCACCGACTGCGTGCGCTTGACCTGCTGCTTGCCGAACGACCCGACGACGCCGTCCATCATGTCGTCGACGTCGGCGCGCGCGTACCAGACCTCGATGTTCGACTTCGTCGCGAAGTCGCGCATGGCCTCGCGGTAGGCGCGAGCCGTCCCGACGACGATCGCACGCGACGCCTTGGCGGACAGGCCGTTCGAGCGCGCCGCGACCTCGACGCTCGCGACGAGCCGCTTCACGTCCCACTCGAACGGGCCAGGAAGCGTCTCGTCGAAGTCGTTCAGGTCGAAGAGGAGCCGGCGCTCGGGCGTGCCGTACAGACCGAAGTTCGACATGTGGGCGTCACCGCACAGCTGGACCTCGAGGCCCGTGCTCGGAGTCGCTGCGAGGTCGGACGCCATGATCAGGGCCGCGCCCCGGTAGAAGGCGAACGGCGACGTCGACATGCGCCCGTACCGCAGCGGGAGCAGCTCCGGCACCCGCGTCGTGCCCTGGCCGACGAGCAGGTCGATCGGGTCGGGCCGCTCGTTGCCGCTGCCGACGGCGCCGAGCGACGAACGCGGCGTCAGCACGCGCGCAGCGGCACCCCGGTCCTTGCGCTCGTCGCGCGTGAGGTGTTCGGCCCGGCCGGTAGCACGTCGCCGGGTCGGCCGCAGCGGGGGTGCGGGCCGAGCTGTGTCAGCGCCAAGGACGACCTGCGGCTCCTGGGATGCGGTCATGCCTGAAACCTAAGCCCCACCAGCGGCACGCGGAAGGGCCGTCACCGCAGGTCGCGGGCTCAGCCCTCGTGCTCCCACCAGAACGGGGCACGTCCCGGCGACACGACCATCAGACCGTGCAGCGCCGCGACCCGGGCGAGTTGGGTCTCGTACGTCGCCACCGCGATCACCCCCGGGTGCACCAACGCCGCCCCGATGTGCAGCGCGATGAACGGCGGCAGCACCCCGGAGACCTTCGTGGCGGCCCGCAGCGTCTGGTCGGAGAACCGGACCACCTCGATGCGCTGCTCGACCTCGTGCGCGACCCCCCGTGCCTCGATGCCGCCCGGCAGCGCGAACCGGCGCAGCTCCGTGAGCCCGAGCGGCGTCGTCACCAGGCCCGACTCGTTGCCCGCAGCCCAGGCGACCCACTCGTCGTGACAGTCCGCGTCGCCGACGTACTGCGCGAGCGCCGAGCCGTCCGCGTAGACGCGTGCGGTGGACCTGGTCTCCCGCGCGCGCTCGACGGACGCGCGCGCAGCGGGTGCGTCGTCGGGCGCAGGGCGCGGGTCGGCGATCCTCGGCGTGAGCGGGTCGGCCTCGTCGTCGGGGGCCGGGCGCGGTTCCGCGATCACCGGCGTCGGACGAGACGCCGCGTCGTCCACCGGCGCAGGGGTGAGGGGATCGTCGTCCACCGGGGACGGCTCGGACGCGGGGGCCTCAGCCGCTGACTCGTCCGCGTCGACCTGCGGCCCGTCGTCGGCAGGACTCCCGGGCCGCGGGGTGCCCAACGCACGCTGCTGAGGGAGCTGCGTGCCCTGGTCGTCGTCTCCGCCGGGGCGCGGCGAGGGGACGGATGTGTCGGACACCCCCACATGATGGCGCATCTGCACCGGCCAGGACCCTCCTCACGGGTGCGCAGACGACTGCGGCCGACCCCCCTGGAGGGATCGGCCGCCGTCGAGGTGGAACCTCAGGTCGTCACCGGCTGCGCAGACGCTCCATCGCGAGCTGCACCAGCGAGATCAGGGCCTGCTTGGTCGCGGCACGAGACCGGGCGTCCGTGTAGAGCACCGGCACGTGGGCCGGGATCGCCAGGGCGTCACGGACGTCGTCGAGCTGGTGCTTGGCGACGCCGTCGAAGCAGTTCACGCCGACGACGAACGGGATGCCGCGGCTCTCGAAGTAGTCCACGGCCGGGAAGCACTGGTCGAGCCGGTCGGTGTCGACGAGGACGACGGCACCGATGGCGCCGCGGACCAGGTCGTCCCACATGAACAGGAACCGGTCCTGGCCAGGGGTGCCGAACAGGTAGAGCCAGAGCGAACCCGGGAGCGCGATGCGACCGAAGTCCATGGCGACCGTGGTGGTGGTCTTGCGGTCCGACACACCGCCGGCGTCGTCGACGCCGACCGAGTGCTCGGTCATCGCGGCCTCGGTGTTGAGCGGCTCGATGTCCGAGATGGAACCGATGAACGTCGTCTTGCCGACGGCGAAGCCGCCCGCGACGACGATCTTGACGACGGTGGGTGCGACGCTTCCTGCCGTGCCCGCCGGAGCGGCCACAGCGGCGTCAGAGGGCGGAAATGCCATTGAGAACACTCTCCAGCACGCTGAGGGACAGGGCAGGGGACTCACCGGTGTTGACCTCGACCGGCTGAGAGGTGTGCACGCGCACGAACTGCTGCTCCGCGAGGTCGGACACGAGGATCCGGATCACGCCGAGCGGAAGGTGGAGCAGGGCCGACAGCTCGGCGACCGAGATGTAGTTCGACGCTGCGTGTTGCAGGATCGCGCGCTTCTCAGGCGGCAGACCCTGGCTGGCGACGGCGCCAGGCATCGCCTCGACCAGTGCCTCGAGAGGCAGGTCGGAGCGCGCCGAGCGCACGCGACCACCGGTCACGGCGTAGGGCCGGACCGTTCTGGCCTCGTACTCGATGTGCTCGCTCATCGTCGTGGGATCCCCGCGGCTCAGGCCACGGGAGCGCGCGTGGCGCCGTCGACGGGGAGCTGGCCACGCATCTCGGAGATGAGCTGCGGGGTGAGCGTCGCCTCGGTGCGAGACACGAGCATCGCCATCTCGTAGCCGATGAGGCCCACGTCGCAGGACGCCTCGGCGACCACGGCGAGGACGGAGCCGTTCGAGACGCTCATGAGGAAGAGGAACAAGCTGTCCATCTCGATGATCGCCTGACGCACCTCCCCCGCACGAAGCTGGCGCGATGCGCCACGGGTAAGACTCGACATCCCGGAGACGATGGCCGCGAGCTGGTCGCCGCTGGTGCGGTCGAGCTGCTCGGACATCGCCATGAGAAGACCGTCCGCAGACACCACGAGTGTGTGGCGAGTGCCGGGCACGGTCCGGACAAAGTTGTCCAGGAGCCAGCCGAAGTTGGCTGCCTCGGTGCTGAGCGCGGTCACACTTCCTCCTTGCTGGTGCAGTCGACGACTGCGGGGTCAGACGTCACCAGGACGGGGACGACGGTTGGGGGGAGTTCTGCACAGAACCTGTGGGTCATCAGCTCGCGCCGTTCTGGCCGGTCGGGTCGTCCGACTCCTGGCGGCCACGTGACGTCCCGGACTGGAAGCTGGACAGGCGCGAGCGGAGCTGGTCCGCGTCTCGCTGCACGGGCTTCCCATCATCCTCGGCGATCGTCGACGCCGGGACAGCTTGGGCGACACGCTTGGTCAGTCGCTCCGCGGAGCCACCCGACGCGGCAGGCCGGTAGGCCGACAGCTGCGAGAGCTCGGAGAGTGCCTGCTCCTGGATGTCCGAGCGCAGCGCGAGCATCGCGGCCACCTCGTCGTCCAGCGTGCCGATCCTCGGCGCCACCGACGGCGGCAGCGCGGGCTGCGGGACCGTCGCGTTCGGCGCGGGGTTCGAGCGCGAGTTCCAGTCGGGCGGCGACCAGGAGCCGCCGGCCTGCTGCTCGGGAGCTGCGGGCTGGACGGACGCCGGGGCGACCGGAGCGGACTGGGCGACGGGGAACGCAGGCTGCGCGGGTGCCGGGGCGTTCCACGACTGCGAGGCCATCCACGACTGCGGCTCGGGCTGGGGCGCGGCGGCGGGCGCCTCGGCAGTCCATGCCGACGTCCGGACCGGAGCGACCTGGCTGGCCGGTGCCTCGTAGGCGACCGGCGCCGCGGCGACGGTCTCCGTGACGACGGGGGTGTCGGCGGCCTTCTTGCGACCGAACAGACCCCAGCGGCGACGACCCTTCGAGTCCTCGGTCGCGGTCGGCTGGACCAGCTCGCCGAAGGCGGCCTGCGGAGCGGGCGTTGCCGCGGCAGCGAATGCCTCGGGTGCCCAGGCCGGAGCCGGGGCGACGGGGGCAGCCTCGACGAACGGGGCGGCCTCGGCGGCCGGAGCCGGCTGCTGGTCGAACGACGGCGCGTACGGCTCCTCGTAGGTCGGCGCGAACGACGTCGGCTCGAAGGCAGGCTGCTCGGCGACCGTGACCGCCTCGGCGGCCTCGATCGGCGTGAACATCTGAGTCGGCGACTCGACCTCAGGGTGCGCCTCCGCGAACGTCGGCCAGGCCGGTGCGTCCTGCTCGGGGGCGGACCAGACGGGCGCGGTCTCGTCGACCGGCGCGGAGACGTCCTCGACGGCGACCGGGGCCCAGGCGGGCTCCTCGATCTCGTCGACGACGACCGGGGCCCACACAGGCTCATCGATCTCGTCGACGACGACCTCGGGCTCGACCTCGGCGACGGGCGCTGCGGCGTTCTCCCAGACGGGCGTCGGCCATGCGTCCTGAGGTGCCTCGGCGACCGGTTCGGCGACAGGCTCGGCCGCGACGGGCTGCGGCACGACCGGCATGGCGCCTGTGTGCCAGGCCCGTGCCTCGTCGAGCGTGCGCTCGAACGGCACGTAGGCCTCGGTGGTCGCAGGTGCGGCCCAGCCCGCGTAGCCGCTGTAGTTGGTGAAGCTCTGCGCGGGAGCGACGGGCGCAGCAGCGACCGGCTCGGCCTCCGCCTCGGCGACCTCGGCTACCGGAGCCTCGACGATCTCCTCGACGACTGCCTCGGGCTCAGGCAGAACCTCAGGCTCTGCCGGCGACTGGTTCGCGGCGACCGGAGACCAGGCGGGCTCCTCGGCGACCGCAAGGTCCCAGGCGTGGGTGTCGACGACGGGCGCCTCCCAGGCCGGAGCCTCGGCTGCCGGGTCGACCTCAGCGGTCGGCCGGACGTCGAGCGCGGGTGCGGACTCGGTGGTTGCGGCGAGGTCCCAGGCGGGCGTCGGCTCCCAGACGGGCTCCTCGGCCGTGGCAGCTGCCTCGGCGGCCGGGGCCTCCCAAGCGGGCGTCGGCTCCCAGACGGGTGCGTCGTCGGCCTCGGCGGCGGGCTCCTGCCAGGCGGGCGTCGGCTCCGCGACGGGTGCCTCGGCGACGGGCGCCTGCCACTCGACGGTCTCGGCGGTGTCCTCCACGACGGGCGGTGCCCAAGCGGCGGCGTCCTCCACGACGGGCGGCGCCCAAGCGGCAGCGTCCTCGACGACGGGCGGTGCCCAAGCGGCAGCGTCCTCCGCGACGGGCGCGTCCCAGGTCGCGGGCGCCTCCCAGGCCGGGGCCTGCTCGGCCTCGGCGACGGGCGTCTCCCACGCGGGGGTCGGCTCCCAGGTGGGGGTGTCCTCCGCGCTCGGCGGGGCCCACGACGGGTCCGGCTCGAAGACGGCGACGTCGTCACCCTGGGTCAGGTTCTCGGCGAGCGCGATCTCGGCGGCAGCCTCCATCGACGCTGCTTCGCGGTTCTCGGCCTCCCGCGCCTCCCACGACTGCTCGACGTCGTCGGCGAGCTGAGGGATGACCATCGGCTCGACGGGCGCCGTGTGGGCTCCGGCCAACATCCACGGGGCGCGGACGTTCGACTGGACCTCGGAGCCCTCGGCGGCGGCGTCTGCCGCAGCCTGCTCCGGGGTGCGGCCACGGAAGCCGGAGAACAGACCGGCACGAGCTGCGGGCGCCGGGGCGGCCGACGCGCTGGTCGTCGTCGGCTCCTCGGGCGTGGCCCAGGCCGGCGTCGACGCGCGGCTGCGGCTGGGCAGGCCACCACCGAGGGGGGCGGCGGTCGGCGGGGTCCAGTCGGAGCCGAACGCGGCCGCGGAGAGCTCGGGCGCGATGTTGCCGTCGGGGGCCTCGGGCAGGACGAGGTTGTCCTCGTCGAACGTCTTCCTGGAGCGCGAGGGCAGCGTGGCGCTGGGCTGGATCTCGGTGACCGGGATCGGGCCCTCGTCGACCGATGCGTCGTCGTCGCGGCTGCGACGCTTCGGCAGGCCGAGGGAGGTCTGGCCGTCGGTGAGCGCGGCGAGGTCGACCTCCTGGACGACCGGCGCCTCGATCTGGGGCATGCCCGGGTCGACGCGAGGTGCGGCGAGCGCTGCGGGTGCACCGCTGCCGTACAGGTTGGTCTCGGTCGCGACGAACAGCGTCGCGGGGAAACGCACGATCGTCTCGGTGCCGGTGCCGTTCGACGCCTTGAGCAGCTTGACCTCGGCGCCCAGGCGCTGGGCGATGCGGCCGACGACGAAGAGGCCGAGGCGCTGGTTACCGAGCGAGTCGCTGGCGGACGTCGAGGCGATCTTCGTGTTCGCGGCCTCGAGCTCGACCTCGCTCATGCCCAGGCCGTGGTCCTGGATCCGGACCACGACGTACTGGCCCGAGACACCGGTGGTCACCGTGACAGGCGTCTCCGGCTCGGAGAAGACGGTCGCGTTCTCGAGCAGCTCGGCGAGCATGTGCGCCGCGCCCAGGGCGTTGAAGCCGTGCATGTGCGGGTCGACCTGCAGGTCGAGCTCGATGCGGTCGTACTGCTCGATCTCCGAGGAGGCCGTACGCACGACGTCCGACAGCGGCATCGCGTCGCGCAGGCGCCGGCCGGAGTCGATGCCGGCGAGCACGAGGAGAGACTCCGCGTTACGGCGCATGCGGGTGGCGAGGTGGTCGAGGCGGAAGAGGTTGGCCAGCGTGCTGGGGTCCTCCTCGGCGCGCTCGAGGGAGTCGATGAACGACAGCTGGCGGTTCAGGAGGACCTGGTCGCGACGGGCGACGTTGACGAACATCTCAGCGATCGAGCCACGAAGTGCGGCCTGCTCCTGGGCGACCTGCACGGTCGTCTGGTTGACCGAGTTGAACGCGGCGGCCAGCTGGCCGACCTCGTCGCGAGACGTCACCGGGATGGGCGGGAGCGTGATCTCCGGGCCCTCACCAGGCACCGCCACCTGCTCGACGAGGCGCGGGAGCTGCTCGCGGACCTCACCGGCAGCGACGGTCAGGCGACGCAGCGGGACGATGATGGCGCGGGCGACGATGAGGGCGAAGAACAGCGAGATGCCGGCGGCGGCCAGGGCCAGGCCGATCGTGATGATCGTCTGGGTCCGGGCGTCGGTCACGAGCTGGTCGGCGACGTCCGAGGCCTGGGCCAGGATCTCGTCGTTCAGCGTCGACAGGTTCGTCGTCTGGTCCTGGATCTCCTGGGCGAACATCTTCGGGTCGACCTGGCCGAACTTGGTCGCGTCACCCTCCGCGAGGATGGCGCGCATTCGCGTGAAGTTGGAGGTCGGGTCCTTGGTCGGCAGCTCGAGCTCGGCGACGTTGAGCGAGTCGACGCCGACACGAGCACGGGAACGGGCCAGCTCGGTCGCCGCGGCCTGCGTGCTGTACGCACGGATCATCGACGGGTTGGTGCCGGCGGTCGCGAGGACGCCGACACCGTCGATGAGCTCACCGACGAGGTTGTCCGACGCGTCGGCCACCTCGCGGTAGGCCGTGATGTAGCCGGCGAGGTCACGGTCCTGGAGGCTGTTGGAGACCTGCTCCATGAGCTTGATCTGACCGGTGATGATGTCCGCGTAGCTGCGCATGATGACCGCGCGCTGCGAGTCGATGTCGACGAGCGTGCGGACTGCGGGCAGCAGAGTGTTGTGCGCCAGCTGGACTTCCTCGAACTCGTTGACGACAGCCTCGGGGAACTGGTCGAAGTCGAGTGCGGCGGTCAGTGGCTTGACCGCGGCGAGGGCCGCGTCCGTGGTCTTGCGCGCCTCGGCGATCTGCTCTTCGGTGCCGCCCGTGAGGGACAGCGTCCGCTCGGCCTCGAGGGATCGCGACAGCGGGGCGTAGACCTGCAGGGTCTCGACGACTCCGGCAGCGGCGTTCGCGTAACGGAGATCCTTGAGCGCCTGGAACGAGATGTACGCACCGGTGGCGAAGATGATGAGCATGGGGACGGCAAGGACAGCCATCACTTTGGCGCGGATGCCGAGCCGTCGCAGCATGTCGTTCCTTCCGTCTTCCGACAACGGGTGTTGCCACCAGGTCGATCCGGTCAAGCGTCTGTCGACCCACGAGGAGTCCCGTTGGCTTTCATCGGCTCTTGGACGCCGGACCATTAGCCCGCGGCCAGAGTTTGCCACGGACGTCACCCACCGGGATACGTGATGTTGTTCCCGAACTGCGGGTCGACTGTGCTAACAGGTCGTTCCAAGGGTCGAGACGAGGGATCGGGACCTAGCGGTCGGTACGCCGAAGTGCAGGGCTGCTACAGCGGGTTAGTGTGCGGACGTGCGTGCGGTCGTGATCACCGAAGCCGGCGGACCCGAGGTCCTGGCCGTCCACGACGTGCCCGAACCGGAGCCCGGACCGCACGACCTGACAGTCGAGGTCGCAGCCGCTGGTGTCAACCGTGCCGACCTGCTCCAGCGGCAGGGACAGTACCCGCCGCCGCCCGGCGCACCGCCGTGGCCCGGCCTCGAGGTGTCGGGCACGGTCGTCGCGATCGGCGCAGGCGTCGCCAAGGACGGCTGGCGGGTCGGCGACCAGGTGGCCGCGCTGCTGCCCGGTGGCGGGTACGCCGAGCGCGTCGCCGTGCCGGCCGGTCTGGCGCTGCCGGTGCCCGACGGCGTCTCGACGATCGACGCTGCGGCACTCCCTGAGGGCGTCGCGACCGTCTGGTCCAACCTGCGGGCCGCCCGCCTCTCCCCCGGCGAGACGCTGCTGGTGCGCGGCGGGTCCGGCGGGGTCGGGTCGCTCGCGGTGCAGATCGCGCACGCCCTGGGCACGCGGGTCCTGGCGACGGCCGGCGGACCGGCACGGACGGCACGGCTCGGACCGCTCGGTGCGTCGTCGTCGTTCGACCACCGGCTCCCCGGACTGACCGACCGGGTCCTTGCGGCGACCGATGGCCAGGGCGTCGACGTCATCCTCGACGTGCTCGGCGCCGGTGGTCTCGCGGAGAACCTCGCGATGCTCGCCGACGGCGGCCGCCTGCTGGTCATCGGGCTGCAGAAGGGTCGTCGCGGCGAGATCGACCTGTCCGTCCTGATGGCCAAGCGCGCCGCGGTCCTCGGGAGCCTGCTGCGGTCGAGGCCGCTCGAGCAGAGGGTGGCGATCATCGACGGCGTCCTGCGGCACGTGTGGCCCTTCGTCGAGGACGGCACGGTGCGCCCCGTGGTGCACGCCCGCGTCCCGTTCACCGAGGCGGCAGAGGCTCACCGCCTCCTCGAGTCGGGCGACGCCTTCGGCAAGGTCCTCCTGATCCCCTGACACACGGAACGTCCGCACTCGTGAGCTCCTCGAACCCACCAGTGCGGACGCTTGCGTGGTCTGGCTAGTCCAGGAGGCCCGCGGCGAGGGCCGGGACGATCACCGGGGTCAGCGGCAGGCGCGGGATGAGCGTGGCCTGGACCGCGTGGTAGAGGTCCGCCTTGCCGGCCCACACGGTCCGGGACACCTCGTTGTCCGTGCCCAGCTCGTGCCACCACGAGCCACCGACCCGGTCGAGGTGGTGCGCGCCGATGTACTCCCACCACTGCGTGTACGCGTCGTCGAACCTTGCCTCGCCGGTCGCGGCGTGCAGCGCGGCAGCAGCACCGACGGCCTCGGCCGCGACCCAGTGCATCCGCTCGCGCACGACCGGCTTGCCGGACCAGTCGACCGTGTAGACGAACCCGGGTGCACCGTCGACGTCCCAGCCCTCGGCGACGGCCGCGTCGAACAGCGCGGTCGCGTCGGTGAGCATCCAGGCCGGGGCCACGTCGCCGTGCGCGGTGACCGCGGCGCGCGCGTGCAGCGTGAGCCGCGACCACTCCAACCAGTGCCCGATCGTCGCGCCGTACGGGCGGAACGGGTGCGCCGGTTCGTCGATGTTGTAGTCGAGGTCCGGGTTCCACGACGCGTCGAAGTGCTCCGGGATGCGCCACTGGTTGCCGGCGGCGAAGCCGTGCACGACCGTCTCGATGATCCGCAGCGCACGGTCGAGCCAGATGCGCTTGCCCGTGACGTCCGCCGCGGCGAGGTAGGCCTCCACGGTGTGCATGTTGGCGTTGACACCGCGGTAGCCGTCCAGCGTGGTGAACGTGCGGTCCCACTGCTCGACCGACAGACCCGCGGCGTCGTCCCAGAAGTGCGACTCGGAGACCGTCAACGCCTCCTCGAGCAGCTCGCGGGCACCCGGGCGGCCCGCGGCCGTCGCGCTGGACGTCGCCAGGATCACGAACGCGTGCGGGTAGGCCGCCTTCTCGGTGTCCACCGGCGTTCCGTCGCGCGAGACCTCCGCGAACCAGCCGCCGTGCTCGTCGTCGTGGAACGCACCACGCAACGCGTCCAGCCCGTGGTCCACCAAGGCCGCCGAACCCGGCCGACCCAGCAGGTGCCCGATCGCGTACACGTGCGTCATCCGGCACGCGATCCACAGCTCGAGCGCCCCGTCGACCGGTTCACCTGACTCGTCCTGCCGGGCGAACCCACCGGGAACGACGCTGCGCCGTCCGAAGTCGAGGAGGCGGTCGGTCTCGTCCTCGAGCCAACGCGCATGAGCAGGAGTAGTCAGCCAGGCCATGCGGGTAACCATAACGATGATGGAGAAATTGTTCCGACGACGACCACAGGGCGGGCGGATCGGTGTCAGCAACGACCCGGAGCGGTGGATCTGTGGGCGGATCCAGGTTCGTCGGACAGAATGCGCAGATGAGCGAGAGCGAGTCCCAGACCCCCCGCGTCGTCGTCGTGAGCCCGCAGGACGGGCCGGAACCGGACGAGGCTGCCGAGGACATCAGCTCGCTCGTCGAGCAGCCCGCCAAGGTGATGCGCATCGGCACGATGATCAAGCAGCTGCTCGACGAGGTCCGCAGCGCACCGCTCGACGACGCGGCCCGTATCCGCCTGGCCGAGATCCACGAACGCTCGCTCGCCGAGCTCGAGGAAGGGCTCTCGCCCGAGCTCGTCGAGGAGCTGCACCGCATCACGCTCCCCTTCGTCGACGACCAGGCGCCCTCCGACGCCGAGCTCCGGATCGCCCAGGCACAGCTGGTCGGCTGGCTCGAGGGCCTGTTCCACGGCATCCAGGCCGCACTCGTCGTGCAGCAGATGGGTTCCCAGGTCCAGGTCGGCGGCCCGCGTCGCGCCCTGCCCCCGGGGCACGGCCAGCCCGGCCAGCCCGGGATGTCACTCCCGACCGAGGACGACCCGCGCGCGTCGACGGGCCAGTACCTCTAGAACCCGCGGCGTCAGGCGGGCGGTGGGGCCTCGTCGGTGATCTCGTCCTCGTGGTCGAGACCCGTCAGGACGATCGCGCCCGAGACGAGAAGGAGGCCGACGACCTCCAGCCCGTGCGGCACCTGCCGCAGGGCGACGGCACCGACGAGGGCCGCCATGGCCGGGAGCATCGCGAGCAGCACCGCGAACGTGGCGGCCCGCACGCGACGCAGGACCACCTGCTCGATCGCGTAGGGGATCACCGACGAGCACACCGCGATCGCGACGACGAGCAGGGCGAGCTGCCAGTCGTGCAGCACGGGGACGGCGCCCGACGCGAGGAACGGGGCGAACACGACCGCGCCCGCGGCCATCGCGACGGACAGCCCGGTCACCCCGCCCGCCCGGCCGCGCGCCACGCGCCGACCCAGCAGGATGTACGCCGCCCAGCATGCCGCCGCGAGGAAGATCGCGACCAGGCCCACGACAGCCCCGTCGGAGCCGGTGTTCAGCGAGACGCCTGCCAGCAGCACCACCCCGAGCGCCGCGACCCCGATGCCGACGCGGTCCCGCCATCCTCGACCGGTGAGAGCGGCCACGGCGACCGGTCCGAGGAACTCGATCGCGACGGCCGTGCCCAGCGGCAGGTGGTCGATCGCGATGTAGAAGGTCACGTTCATCGCAGCGAGCACGATGCCGAAGACGATCGCGGTGCGCAGTGCGGGCCAGGACCACAGCCCGGCCGTCCGCCACGGCCGACGCCACACCAGGAGCACGAGGGCGGACACGGTGACGCGGAGCCAGGCGACCGTCGCGGGGGTCAGGGTGCCGAACACGCGCACGGCGACGGCAGCACCGACGTACTGCGTCAGCCCGGACAGCGCGAAGAGCAGCGGGGCGGGCACCGGCCCAGGCTAGGTCAGACCGTCAACCTGGGTCGCCGCACCCGTCAGGAGACCAGACTGCGCAGCACCGCGAGCGCGCCGTCGTCGTCGATGCTCCCCGTGACCTCGTCCGCAGCCAGGCGAGTGGACTCGGGGGCGTGCCCCATGGCGACGCCGCGGGCCGCCCACCGCAGCATCTGGATGTCGTTGCTGCCGTCGCCGATCGCGACCGTGTGGTGAGGCTCGACGCCGAGGTCCTGGCGGATCTCCTCCAGCGCGCTCGCCTTGGAGACGCCACCCGGGGTCAGGTCCAGCCACGCGCTCCAGCCGACCGCGTACTCGACCTCGTGGAGCCCGACGCGAGCGACGACCGCGTGGAAGTCGTCCGGGCTGCTGCCGGGTGCACGGATGACCACGCGGGTGGCCGGCGTGGCGGCGAGCTCCTCGAACGAGACCCGCTCCAGCTCGCCCGACAGCTCGCCGTCGGGGAAGTCGCCCGACACCCGGAACCCGACGCCCAGGTCCTCGACCGCGTAGAGCGCGTCGGGCAGCTCCATGACGATCGCGCGCAGCGCGGGACCGGGGTCGAACGTGACCGTCCGCGTCACCTCGTAGCCGTTCTCGGCCGACGGGTCGATCCGGGCCGTGACCGCCCCGTTGGAGCAGACGACCCATCCCTGCGACAGACCGAGCTCGGTGGCGACCGGGACCGCGGAGTGCACTCCCCGACCGGTCGCCAGGACCACGTGCACACCTGCGTCACGCAGGCGGGCGACCTCGTCGACGACCTCCGGGGAGATCACGCCGTCGTACGTCATCAGCGTGCCGTCGACGTCGAGCGCGAGGAGGCCGGTCGGCGTCGCCCGGGGGGTCATCGCACGGGCTCCATGACCTCGAGGCCCCCGAGATACGGGCGGAGACCGACGGGCACGCGCACCGACCCGTCCGCGAGCTGGTGGTTCTCGAGCAGGGCGACCAGCCAGCGCGTCGTGGCCAGCGTGCCGTTGAGCGTGGCGACGGGCCGCATCGTGCCGTCCGCCGTGCGTTCGCGGATGCCCAGGCGGCGGGCCTGGAACGTCGTGCAGTTCGACGTCGACGTGAGCTCGAGGAACCGCTGCTGGCTCGGCAGCCAGGCCTCGCAGTCGAACTTGCGCGCCGCGCTGGAGCCCAGGTCGCCGGCCGCCGTGTCGATCACGCGGTAGGGCAGCTCGGCCAGGGCGAGCATCTCCTCCTCCCACGCGAGGATGCGGCGGTGCTCGTCGGCCGCGTCCTCGATGGTCGTGTACGTGAAGGCCTCGACCTTGTGGAACTGGTGCACGCGGATGATGCCTCGCGTGTCCTTGCCGTAGGAGCCGGCCTCGCGCCGGTAGCAGGCCGACCAGCCGGCGTAGCGCTTCGGCCCCTGCGACAGGTCCAGGATCTCGCCTGAGTGGTAGCCGGCCAGCGCGACCTCGCTGGTGCCGACGAGGTACAGGTCGTCGGCCTCGAGCCGGTAGATCTCGTCCGCGT
Organism: Cellulomonas sp. P4_H4; assembly: GCF_056400865.1. Taxonomy (NCBI): domain Bacteria; kingdom Bacillati; phylum Actinomycetota; class Actinomycetes; order Micrococcales; family Cellulomonadaceae; genus Cellulomonas; species Cellulomonas sp. P4_H4. The sequence goes on along the minus strand of NZ_JBFUKL010000002.1, from coordinate 89,366 downwards.
GGGCGCCGAGGAACCCCGTGCCGGCCATGACCTCGGGCTTGACCAGGGTCGGGGTGATGACGGGCGTGAACCCGGCGCTCAGCGCCTTGTCCACCGCCGCGTTCAGCAGCGCCAGCTCGAGCCGCGCACCGATCCCCGTCAGGTAGTAGAACCGCGCACCGGACACCTTGGCGCCGCGCGCCGTGTCGATCGCCGCGAGGCCCTCACCGAGCTCCAGGTGGTCCTTGACGACGAAGTCCGCACCGAACTCGGCCGTGAAGTCGCGCCCCTCGCCGACGTGCTTGAGCACGACGTAGTCGTCCTCGCCGCCCGCCGGCACGCCGTCCTCGACGATGTTCGAGATGCGCCGGCTCAGCTCGGTGGCCAACGCCTCGGCCGTGTCGGCGTCGGCCTGCAGCGCCTTGACCTGCTCGGCGAGCTGCTTGCCGCGCGCGAGCAGCGCCTGCTTGTCGTCGCCCTGCGCCTGGGCCACCTGCTTGCCCAGGGACTTCTGATCGGCGCGCAGGGTCTCGAACTCGGTCAGCGCCGAACGTCGGCGCGCGTCCGCGTCGAGCACCTGGTCGACCAGATGAGGGTCGTCGCCACGTGCCGCCTGGCTCGCTCGGACGACGTCAGGATCCTCCCGCAGGAGCCGCAGATCGATCACACCCTGACCCTACCGACCCCGCCGGAAGCCCCCGAACGCCATCCACTGGTCGGCGGCCCGCCGAGCATCCGTCGATGCATTCGACGTGCCGGGCCGTAGATTCTGCCCATGACGTGGCAGGGGTGGGTCGTCGCATGCCTCGGCGTCGCCGTGCTCTCGGGCCTCCTGCTCGTGCTGGCCCTGTGGCTCCGCAAGAAGGAGCTGCGCCGCCGGATCGAGTCTCCTCGGGCGAGTGCGGCCCGCCGGGCGCTGCAGCTCGCGCGCGATGTCGAGGAGAAGGGGCAGCTCGTGGCGTTCGTCGCCAACCCCTCGAAGCCGGACGTCCCGCGGCTCAAGGCGGCGGTCGAACGTCGCACCCTCGAGCACCCGACCCGCATGCCCGCACCCCTCTGGTACGAGACGACGATCGAGGACCCCGGCGTCGGGCAGACCCGCAAGGCCGTGGCTGAGGGCGCCGACGTCGTCGTCGCGATCGGCGGCGACGGGACCGTGCGCGCGGTCGCCGAAGGGCTCGTGGGCACGGGGATCCCGATGGGCCTGATGCCGCTGGGCACGGGCAACCTGCTGGCACGCAACCTGGACCTCCCGTTGAACGACCCCCTCGCCGCGATGCAGATCGCGCTGGACGGTCGCGACCGCACCATCGATGTCGGCTGGCTGAAGGTGCTGCGCTGGGAGTCCGAGGTCGAGGACCCGGTCGCCGACGCCGCGGAGCCGCCCGACCGCCACGAGGCTCAGCGCGACCACCTGTTCCTCGTCATCGCCGGCCTCGGGTTCGACGCCGCGATGGTGGCCGACACCGACGAGCACCTCAAGGCCCGCGTCGGCTGGATCGCGTACTTCGTCGCCGGTTTCAAGCACCTGCACGGTCGACGGACCCGCATGCACCTGCGCATCGACGACCAGCCGATGAAGTCCGCGCGCCTGCGCAGCCTCCTGATCGGCAACTGCGGCAAGCTCCCCGGCGGCATCACCCTGCTGCCCGACGCGGTCCTCGACGACGGCTGGCTCGACATCGCCGCGATCGACACGCGGGCCGGCATCGCCGGCTGGGCGCAGCTGTGGGGCGAGGTGATGATGCAGGGCGTCGGAGTGCGCAACGACCTGCCCGCCAAGATCGGCCGCATCGACCACACCCGCGCGCAGGAGGTCCGGCTCGTGGTCCAGGGCGGCGAGCACGTGCAGGTCGACGGCGACGTGATCGGCCGGGTGTCCGAGCTCAGCGCACGCGTCGACCCGGGTGCCCTCGTCGTGCGGGTCGCGGCGCTCTGAGCGCACGCGGTCCCGTCAGGTCGTCGTACCCTCGCGCAGCGCGTTCAGCCATGCACGGGCACGCACGAAGTCGTCGTCCGCCGTGCCCAGGTGCACCGTCGGCTCGACGGCGTCGGCCCGCGGGTAGGACCCGAGAAACAGCACGTACGGGCACCGGCGACGCAGGCCCATGACGGCCTCGCCGACGCGCTCGTCGGTGATGTGGCCCTCGGCGTCGATCGAGAACGAGTACCGGCCCAGCGAGTCGCCGATCGGGCGCGACTCGATCCGGGACAGGTTCACGCCGCGCACCGCGAACTGCTCCAGCATCGCGAGCAGGGCGCCGGCCTCGTTGTCGGGCAGGTGGACGACGAGGGTCGTCTTGTCCGCGCCGCTCGGTGGAGGGACGTCGCCGGGGTGGCCGACGACGACGAACCGGGTCTGCGCGGACGGGTTGTCCCCGATGCCCTCGGCGAGCGGGACGAGGCCGTACGAGTCGACAGCGGCCGGCGGTACGAGGGCCGCGTCGAAGCCGAGCGACGTCTCGCCCGCGGCGATCAGCGCGGCGGGTGCGGTGTTCGAGGTCGCGGGCACGTGGACGACGCCGGGCAGGTGTGCCGTGAGCCAGTGCCGGCACTGGACCCACGCGTGCGGGTGCGCCGAGATCCGACGCACGTCCGCGAGCGTGACCCCCGGCGCGGCGGCGAGCGTGAACTGCACGGGAACGAGCACCTCGCGCAGGATCACGAGCGGCTTGCCCGCGGCCAGGCTGTCGAGCGTCGCCGTGACCCCGCCCTCGACCGTGCTCTCGATCGCCACGACCGCGAAGTCGGCAGCCCCGGTGCGGACGGCCTCGATCGCCGAGGCCACGTCGGACACCGGGAGGTCGATGCTCTCGTCGGCGGCGGCCACCTGGCGCAGTGCGGCCTCGGTGAACGTGCCGGCCGGCCCGAGGTAGGCGTACCGCCGCAGCCCGTCCGTCATCAGGGTGGTCCTTCCGTTCGTCGCTCGCGTGCCGTGTCGACGTCGTGCAGATGTGGTGCACGCTGCACCGATACCGCCTGGATCGATCGGGTGTCGCCCGGGTCGAGGGTAGTGCGCCCGTAGGCTGGAACGGTGCCGACCCCTGTTCTCCCGCGCGCGCCCCGGCGCCTGCTGCCGCGTCGGCTCGTCTCGATCCTCGCCTCCGTGCTCACGCTCGCAGTCGTCGCCGGAGTCGCAGCCCTCACCCTCGCGGTGCCCGCACAGGCTGCGCCGTCGCCGTCGCCGAGCGCTCCCGCGACGTCCGCCGAACCGGCAGCACCGGTGCTCCTCGTCGGGATCACCGGGCTCCGCTGGGACGACGTGACGACGCTGACGACGCCTGCGCTGTGGCGGCTGTCCCGCGTGGGCTCGATCGGTCTGGTCGCCGCCCGCAGCGTCTCCGCACGCTCCTGCCCGGTCGACGGCTGGCTCGTCGTCTCGACCGGTACGCGCGCCGCCGACGTGCCCGTCGCCGACCGCACGTGCCGGACGCTGCGAGAGCCGGGAGCGGACGGCGCCGTGCCGGGGTGGACGGACTACCTGGAGGCCGCGGACGCCGAGACCTACCGCGCCGAGCCGGGGATGCTGGGCGACACCCTCGCTGAGGCGAACGTTCCCGTGTCCGGGTTCGGTCCGGGCGCCGCGATCGCGCTCGCCGACAGCGCGGGGACCGTCGTCGGCACCCACGGGATGGTCCCCACCAGCACGTCCGGCATCACCAAGGCCGTCCGCGACGCGCTGTCGTCGTCGACGCTCGTGGTCCTCGACGCGGGTTCGATCCGCGATCCCGGCTACGCGACCAAGCCCCGCAGCGCGCCCGTCCCCACCGAGCTGCCCGACCCCGAGCTGCCGGGCGTCGTCGAGCCCGAGCCCGAGGTCTCCGGTCCCGACGCCATCGCAGAGCCCACCCGTGTCTCGCAGGTGCAGGCCATGGACGACAAGATCGGCGCCGCGTTGCTGGGCGCGCGCAAGTCGGGGGCGACCGTCCTGGTCGTCTCGCTCGCCGACTCGGGGCGCGCGACGCTCCAGCTCGCGGCAGCCACGGGAGCCGCCCCGAACGGCGCCGAGTACTCCGAGAACCTGCTGACCTCAGGGTCGACGCGGCAGAAGGGTCTCGTGCAGTCCGTCGACGTCACGCCGACGCTCCTGGACGGCATCGGGCTCGACGACGCCTCGGCCTCGCTGACCGGCGCGGAGATGCTGCCCACCCGCGGCCCGGCGACCGCGACCGGCCGGCTCGCGTACCTCGTCGACACCCAACGCCACGCGTCGCTCATCAGCCGGGTCAGCGCCGCGTACTCGACCCGGCTCGTCCTCGCCCAGGCGGTCCTCTTCATCGCCGCGGCCATCATCCTGACCCGCAAGGGCCGGTCCGACGCCTCACCTCTGCGGCCCGCGCTGCGCGTCCTGTGGGTCGCGGCGCTGGCGCTCGCGGCCGCGCCCGTCGCGTCGTTCCTGACCAACGTGGTGCCGTGGTGGCGGGCCGACCGTCCCGTGACGATGTTCTGGTGGACGCTCTTCGGCTGGATCGCCCTCATCACCGTCGCCGCCCTGGTCGGGCCGTGGCGCAGGAACCTGCTCGGCCCTGCCGGCGTCGTCTCGTTCGTGACCGTGGCTGTCCTCGTCGTCGACGCCTGCACCGGCTCGACGCTCGTCATCGACTCCCCCATGGGCGCGCACCGGATCCTGGCGGCCCGGTTCTACGGGATGAGCAACCAGGCGTTCGCGCTGCTCACCGCCGGCGGCCTGCTGCTCGCCGTCGCGATCGCGGACCCGCTCCTGCGTGTGGGACGACGCCGCCTGGCGACCTGGTCGGTCGCTCTGCTCGGCCTCCTGCTCGTGGTCGTCGACGGCACACCCGGCCTGGGCAGCGACTTCGGCGGGCCGCCCGCACTGATCCTCGCGTTCGCGATGCTGACGATCGTCGTCAGCGGCCGAAAGGTGAACTGGAAGGCCCTCGCCCTGATCGCCCTCATCGGCGTCGTCGTGGTCGGCGGCTTCGCCGTGCTCGACTGGCTCCGGCCGCCCGCCGACCGCACGCACCTGGGGCGGTTCTTCGCGACCGTGCTCGACGGCGGCCTGTGGGACGTCGTCGGCCGCAAGATCTCCGTGAACCTGCGCGTGCTCACGTCGTGGCGCTATCTCGTGCTCGCCATCGGCGGCGTCGCCCTGACCTGGCTCGTGATCGCCGGTGGGCGTCCGCGGCGCGGTTCGCTCATGGGCACCGGCGGTTCCATGGCCGGGCTGCGTCAGGCGGTGCCGTTGCTGCGACCGGCCGTCGCCGCGATCGCCGCCGCACTGGGCATCGGCTTCCTCATGAACGACTCCGGCATCGTCGTGCCGGCCACCGGGATCGCGCTCGCGGTGCCCTGCCTGGTCGCCGCGGCCGCGCAGTGGCGGCTGGGCGCTCCCGAGGGCACGCTTCCCGACGAGGTCACGGCCCCACCGGCGCAGCCCGCACCGGTCGAGCCTGCGTCGACGAGCTGACCGGCCCCGAGGTCTCCGAGACGCGTCAGCGGTGCGTCTGCGGTGGGCGCGGGCTCGGGGTGACCCCGCGCTTCACGGCCCCCGCGGCCCGGCGGACCCGGCGGGCGCTCACGGCCAGCTGGACGTCCCGGTACTGCGCCGCGCGGTGCACCTGCCCCTTGAAGTCGCTGCCCGACGGACGGTGCCGCAGCTCGCACGGCACCTCGATCACCCGGAAGCCCGCGCGGAGCAGGTCGATCGTCATCCCCGTCTCGACGCCCCACCCGCGGGCGAGCGGCGTCGCGGCCTCGAACGCCGCACGGGTCAGGCAACGCATGCCCGACAACGGCTGCGTCGGGGTCCAGCCCGTCATCGACGCGATCGCGCGCCGCGCCGCCCCGACGACGATGCCGCGGCCACCCGCGCCCGGCTGCGGCGGCAGGAGCGCGATCGCAAGATCGGCGTGCCCCTCGAACACCGGGGGCACGAGCGGGGCCGTGTTCACGGCGGTCTCGCCGAGGTCGCCGTCGATGAACAGGAGGATGCGCGGCTGACGGTCGGGGGCGTCGCGCATCGCGACCACGGCCGCACCCGTCTCCATCGCGGCGGCCTTGCCCCGGTTGTGCGAGTGCCGCACGACGACAGCGCCGGCCTCTCGAGCCACGTGCTGGGTGTCGTCCTCCGAGCCGTCATCCACGACGAGCACCAGGTCGACGTGCGGGATCGCGCGAGCCGACCGGACCGTCGCGGCGATCCGCCGGGACTCGTCCTTGGCCGGGATGATCACCGCGACCCGCTGGCGGGCCTTGTGCGCCGCCGCCTTGCGGGCATCGGTCGCGGCCTTGCGGGCTTCGTTGACGGCGGGGGCGGTGCTGACCGCGGGCGCGGGGGCGGGATCCGGCTCGATCGGCGCGACGGCCTCGTCCACCGGATCTGCCGGCGCCGTCCGTGCCGCCTTCGCAGAGGCGGCTGGACCCTTCGCGGCGACGTCCGTCGGCGCCGGCGCAGCGGCCTCCGCCGGGCTGTCAGCGGCTCGACCCTTCGCGGCGACGTCCGTCGGCGCCGGCGCAGCGGCCTCCGCCGGGCTGTCAGCGGCTCGACCCTTCGCGGCGACGTCCGTCGGCGCCGGCGCAGCGGCCTCCGCCGGGCTGTCGGCGGCCTTGCTCCGCTTGCGCATCACATGACTCACCCTATCCACCGTTACGCGCCCGAGCCGGACCGGGGCGCGTGGGTGGACAACCGTTCACCCGGAGGTGGTCAGCGCAGGGTCACCTGGCGGGCGACGAGGCCGGCGCGGGCACGGCGCGCGTTGGCGTCGAGAGGCGTGGTGTCGGCGATCGCAGCCAGGAACTTGTCCTTGAACGCGGCGAGCGGCGCCTCGATGTCCTCGGCCTCGGAGCCCTTGGCCAGCTCCCACACCGGGACGACGAGCCCGCTGGACCGGAAGTAGCCGACGAACTTCGCACCCTCGAAGCCGGACTCACGGGCACCGTGCAGACGCGCGAGCCCGTCCAGGACGACCTGCTCGTCATGCGGCTGCGCCCAGCGCAGGAACTCGCGGGCGCCCATGCGGCACCAGTAGGCGGCGTCAGCGGCGTCGAGCTTTCGCGTGTCGATGATGCCGGCGTCGGCCTCCTCGATCGCCGCGACCAGGTCGGCGGTGCGCTCGGTCTCGGGGTCCAGCCAGTAGCCGAAGGACTCCTCGATCGTCACGACGAACGGCACGGTCGGGTCCAGGACGTCCTGCAGCCGCGGGCCGGGCTCGGGCAGGCCGATCGTCTCGATCGCGGTGCCGGGCTCGGAGTCGATGGCCTCGAGCAGGGCGTGCGCGAGGTCGCGGCTCGAGTCGCCCGAGCTGCTGCCGGTCTGCAGGGCCAGGAGGATCGTGCCGTCCGCGCGGTGCAGCGCGGGCCAGCTCGTGGGCAGCACGGTCGTGACCAGCACGTCGACCGCGCCGTGCGCCTTCGTGGTGCGTGCGGTCGCGGTCGCCGCCGGGACGAGTTCCTTGAGCGCGACCCAGTCGGGCTCACCGGGGAGTCCCTCGAACGGGCGCAGCACGAAGTCGGACGAGTTCTTGGCCATGCGGGCAAGGCTACCGGGCGGCTCGGGCCCCGGACGTACTCGCAGGTCGGGGGGTGCGCGCGGGTCCCGCGTGAGGGAGGATCGGCGCATGGACCCGCGCGCCGGAACACCTGCCCAGCCGTCCGACCTCGTCGATCTGGACGCGCTCGTCGGCGCTTACTACGACCGAGAGCCCGACCTGTCCGACCCTGCGCAGCGCGTCGCGTTCGGTACCAGCGGGCACCGCGGGTCGGCCCTCGACACCGCGTTCAACGAGGCCCACATCGTCGCGATCACTGCCGCGATCGTGGAGTACCGACGAGGGCAGGGCACCGACGGCCCGCTGTTCATCGGTCGTGACACGCACGCGTTGTCGGAGCCGGCCTGGCGTTCCGCACTGGAGGTGCTCGCGGCTGCCGGCGTCGAAGTACACATCGACGCGCGTGACTCGTACACACCGACCCCCGCCGTCTCGCACGCGATCCTCCGGCACAACGGCGCCGGCACCTCCGAGGGTGTGAGGACGCGCGGTCCCGGGCTTGCCGACGGCATCGTCGTGACCCCGTCGCACAACCCGCCGCGTGACGGCGGCTTCAAGTACAACCCGCCGGACGGCGGCCCCGCGGGCTCCGACGCGACGAGCTGGATCGCCGACCGCGCGAACGAGATCCTCGCGTCCGGCTACCGCAGCGTCCCGCGCGTCTCGGCCGAGAAGGCCCTCGCAGCCGACACGACGCTGCGGCACGACTACCTCTCCTCCTATGTCGCGGACCTGGCCAACGTCATCGACATGGAGGCCATCCGGACGGCCGGCGTGCGCATCGGCGCGGATCCCCTGGGCGGCGCGTCCGTCGAGTACTGGGGGGCGATCGGCGAGCACTACGGCCTCGACCTGACCGTCGTGAACCCGACGGTGGACCCGCGCTGGGCGTTCATGACGCTCGACTGGGACGGCAAGATCCGGATGGACTGCTCGTCGCCGTACGCGATGGCCTCGCTGGTCTCGCGCATGGCCGGCGACCCGGCGCCGTTCGACATCGCGACCGGCAACGACGCGGACTCGGACCGGCACGGCATCGTCACGCCCGACGGCCTGATGAACCCGAACCATTACCTCGCGGTCGCCATCTCCTACCTCTACGGCGGAGCGCGCCCCGGCTGGCAGGCCGGCACGGCGATCGGCAAGACGCTCGTCTCGTCCAGCCTGATCGACCGCGTCGCCGGCAAGCTCGGTGCGCGGCTGCTCGAGGTCCCCGTCGGGTTCAAGTGGTTCGTGCCCGGGCTCGTGGACGGGTCCGTCGGGTTCGGTGGCGAGGAGTCCGCGGGCGCATCGTTCCTGCGCAAGGACGGCACCGTGTGGACCACCGACAAGGACGGCATGCTGCCCGCGCTGCTCGCGTCCGAGATCCTCGCGACGACTGGCAGGTCGCCCTCGGTGCACCACCGTGAGCTCGTCGCCGAGTTCGGCGAGTCCTGGTACGCCCGTGTGGACGCCGTCGCGTCCCGCGAGGAGAAGGCCACGCTGGCGGCGCTCACCCCTGCGCAGGTCACCGCGACGACGCTGGCGGGCGAGGAGATCACCTCGCGGCTGACCGAGGCGCCGGGCAACGGTGCGTCGATCGGCGGCCTGAAGGTGACGACGGAGAACGCGTGGTTCGCGGCCCGCCCGTCGGGCACCGAGGACGTCTACAAGATCTACGCCGAGTCGTTCGTCTCCGCCGAGCACCTGGCCCAGGTCCAGGCCGAGGCGAAGGACGTGGTCTCGGCGGCTCTGAGCGCCTAGCCGGGCTGGACGCCCACCATCGCTGCGCGGCGCCGAGACCGTCACGTTGCGACGAGACCGGCAGGTGCAAGTGACGGTCTCACCCGGAAGTGACGGTCTCGACGCGCGGGACCTTCACCAGAGACCGTCCATGCGCGGCGCCGCAGGCGAAGGCGTCAGCTCGGGGCGTGCCGCACGAGGTCCTGGTAGTCGGGGTGCCGGGCGAGCCACGCCTTGACGTACGGGCAGTAGGCGACGACGTCGCGCCCGCTCTCCCTGACCGCGTCGAGGGCCGCCCGGACGAGGGTGCTCGCGACCCCGTGACCCTCGAACCGCGGGTCCACCTCGGTGTGCGTGAAGACGACGGTGCGACCAATCGTGTCGTACATCGAGAACCCGACGACCACCCCCTCGGGCGAGACAGCCTCGAACCGATGTTCCTCGGGAGAGTCCCTGACCTGCACGTCCGTCATGTCCTCGATGGTGAGGCATCGGAGCGCCGGGGACCAGCCCTGGTGCGACACTGACCCCATGCTCTCGCCGTACCGTGACGTACTGACGCGTCCCGGGGCCCTCGCCTTCTCCGCGTCCGGCGTCCTGGCCCGGCTCCCGATGTCGATGGTCGGCATCGGGATCGTGCTCATGGTCTCGGCGCTGTACGGCTCGTACGGGCTCGCCGGTGCAGTCTCCGCGGTCTACGTCGTCGCGCAGGCGGTGTGCTCGCCGCAGCTGTCCCGGCTGGTCGACCGGCACGGCCAGGCACGCGTCATGAGCCCTGCCGTGGCGATCTCGGCGTTCGGGCTGGCCTGGCTGATCACGGCCGCTCTGGTCGAGGCGCCGGCCGGGTTCCTCTTCGTCGGCGCGGTCATCACCGGAGCGGCGATCGGGTCGTTCGGGTCGCTGGTCCGGGCCCGCTGGACCGCCCTGCTCGGCGAGGACCCGCACCGCACGCACACCGCGTACTCCCTCGAGTCCGCGCTCGACGAGCTCGTGTTCGTCGTCGGGCCGGTCCTCGCGACCGTCCTGGCGACCGGTGTCCAGGCGACCGCCGGCCTCGTCGTCCCGCTGTTCGCCATGATCGCCGGCGGGTACTGGTTCCTGTCGCTGCGCACGACCGAGCCGCCGTCCGCGCCCGTCGGCTCCCCGCGTCCGCGCGGGTCCGTCCTGGCCAGGCCCGGGATGGCGGTGCTCGCGATCGTCTTCGTCGCGATGGGCGCGATCTTTGGCGCCACCGACGTGTCCACGGTCGCCTTCGCCGACGAGTCCGGGAGCAAGGGTGTCGCGGGTGTGATCCTCGCGGTCTTCGCCCTCGGCTCGTTGATCTCCGGGCTGCTGTACGGGACGCGGCAGTGGAAGCGGCCGCTGTACCTGCGGTTCGCCAACGGGATGGTCCTGCTCGCCGTCGGCGTCTGCGCGTTCTTCTTCGTGCAGTCGCTCGTGGCGCTCGCCGCCGTGATGTTCGTGGTCGGGTTCGCGATCGCGCCCACCCTCATCAACGGCAACGGCCTGGTGCAGGAGCTCGTGCCCCGCGAGCGGCTGACCGAGGGGCTGACCTGGGTGGGCACGTCGCTCGGCGTCGGCGTCTCGGTCGGGTCGTCGATCGCCGGCGCGCGGATCGACGCCGCCGGGTCGCACGCCGGGTTCCTCGTCGTCGTGGTCGCCGCAGCGTGTGCCGTCGTCGCGACGCTCGCCGCGCTGCGCACCCTGCGCGGGGACGCCGGCGAGCACGTGCACGACGCGGTCGAGGCGCAGTCGCCCTCGTCGACCGGCGGCGCCGCCGTGGCCGCGTGCGAGCTCGCCGAGTCGGTCGACCCGTCCAAGCAGCGCCCGCCCGCCTGACCCCTACGGGACGGGGTGGCGAGCGTCGTAGTCCCAGAACGAGCGCTGCGAGCGCACCAGCAGGATCAGCAGGACCACGCACAGGGACCCGCCGACGACGGCCGCCCAGCCCTCGCCGACGCGCCCGGCCGCTCCGCCGAGCATGGCCTCGCCGAGGCGCGGTCCACCCGCGACGACGACGATGAACACGCCCTGGAGCCGGCCGCGCATGTCGTCGGGAGTGGCGGTCTGCAGGATCGTCTGACGGAACACGGCGCTGATCGCGTCGCTGCCGCCGGCGATCACGAGCATCAGGACCGCGAGCGCGAGCGCGAGCCAGAGCACGTGGTCGGGGTGCGAGCCGCCGCTGAGCACGAGGACCAGCCCGAAACCCGCGATCGCGAGCCCCCAGATCACGATCGCGACGCTGATGATCCGGCCCTGCCAGCGGATGCGGGTGAGCCGTCCCGAGAGCAGCGCCGCGAGCATCACGCCGACGGCTGCGGCGGCGGTCATCACGCCGGTCGTCGTCGCGCCGCCGCCGAGGTACACGAGTCCGACCGCCGGGAACAGGACGCGTGGCGACGAGGTGAGCATGGCGACGAGGTCGACGAAGAAGGTCATGCGCACGTTCTTCTGGGTGCCCAGGTAGCGGAACCCGTCGACCACCGACGCGAGACCGACCCGACCCTTGCTCGCGGTCAGCGGGGGCTGCGCCGGCAACCGGAACACCGCGAACAAGGCGGCCGTGAACAGGACGGCGTCGACCGAGTACGCCGCGGCGTAGCTGAACACCGCGACCAGCAGCGCGCCCAGCAGGGGACCGATGGTGAACGCCACGCTGTTGCCGAGCGTCTGCAACGCGTTCGCGGCGGGCATCAGCCGCGGTTCGAGCAGGCGCGGGATGATCGCCGACCGCGCGGGCATGTTCACGGCGAACGCCCCGGACTGGATCGCGACCAGCACGAAGAGCACCCAGACCTGCTGGACGCCGAGCCAGGCCTGCACGGCGAGGAGCAGCGTGACGGACCAGGTGACGAGCGCCGAGACGAGCGCGACGACGCGGCGGTCGTAGTGGTCGACGATCGCTCCGCCGTACAGCCCGAAGATCACCAGGGGCACGAGCGCGCACAGGCCGAGCAGGCCGACCGATCCCGTCGAGCCGGTCAGGTGGTAGACCTCGAGCCCGACCGCGACGACCGTCAGCTGCGCGCCGAGGTTCGAGATCGTCATCCCGAGCCACAGGCGCCGGAACGGCGGGCTGACGCGCAGCGGCGTCAGGTCCATGGCGAGCGAGGGCATCGGGCGAGTTTAGTTGCCCGGGGCTGCCCACCCGTGGCGGGCGTCCACGGACCGGCGGGGCGGACGGCGTGGAAAGGTGGTCGGGTGGAGCATCTGGTGGTGATGGGAGTGTCCGGGACCGGGAAGTCGACCATCGGGCAGCTGGTGGCGAGCCGGCTCGGGCGACCGCTGATCGAGGGCGACGACCTGCACCCACCGGAGAACAAGGCGAAGATGAGCGCGGGCATCCCGCTGACCGACGACGACCGCGGGCCCTGGCTGCGGGCGGTGCGCGACGCGATGGACGCGGCCGGCGTGCCGACCGTCGTGGCGTGCTCGGCGCTGCGGCGCTCCTACCGCGACATCCTGCGGACCGCGCAGGGTCGCGTGAGGTTCGCGCACCTCGTCGACGATCCGGACGACCTGGCGCGTCGGATGGCGAGCCGGACGGAGCACTTCATGCCGGTCACCCTGCTGGCGAGCCAGCTCGCCACTCTGGAGCCCCTGGGCGACGACGAGGACGGCGTCACGATCCCGTCGGGACCGACCCCTCAGGCCACGGCGTCCGCAGTGGTCAGCGCCCTCACCGAGGGTTCCGCACCCACCCGACGTCCGCGCCGCTAGTGGCGCCACCCACGCCGACGTCACCGCGTGCCCGCGCAGCAACGTCCGCACCCGTGAGGACTCTCACGGGTGCGGACGTCGCTGGCGGGGTCAGCCTGCGAGCGTCGCGCCGGTCTCGAGGAGGGTCTTGAGGTCCGACAGGATCTGCGGCCAGCCACCACCGAACTCCGGCATGTCGCCCGCGAGCAGGGCAGCGCTGCGCGGCGCGTTGGTCACGTCGTGCGTCAGGGTCAGCTGCGTGAGGTTGTCGCCGCGAGCCTCGAGCTCGTACGTCAGGCGCTGGAAGCCCTCCGCGCGCGCCTCCTCGTCCCAGAGCGTCCGCCACGTCTGCACGAGTCGCTCGTTCTCGACGACCTCGAGCACCTCGCCGTCGATGATCGGCTGGTCGAGCGGGATGCCCATCTCGGCGGACGGGAAGGTGCGGAAGCTGCCGCCCGGCACCAGCTCGTAGTGCGAGGGCGAGCCGTAGCCGTAGCGGGCGTTCCACTCGGGCGACGTGATCGCCTTCCAGACGGTGGCTGCGTCCGCCTTGATCCAGATCCGGTTGACCACCAGAACGGTGGCCGTCTCGGTGTTCGTGCTCATCGTCATCTCCAGTGCGGTCTTGAGGTCGGTGAGGGCGTGCAGGCGCTCCGCCCCCAGCAGGTCGTACTTGTCGATCCACCGCTCGTGGATCAGCTGGATCGGGACGGCGTTGAGGAAGTGCAGCTTCTCCCGCCCCGACTTTCTGGTGACGACGAGGCCCGCCTCCTCGAGCACCGACAGGTGCTTCATGACCCCGAACCGGGTCATGTCGAGGCCCTCCAGCAGCTCCGTCAGCGTGCGGCCGTCACGCGTGAAGAGCTGGTCCAGGAGGTGCCGGCGGGTGGCGTCGGCCAGTGCCTTGAACACCTGGTCGTCGCGGTCCTCGTCCATACCGACGACCATAGGTGACCATTTGGTCACCTGTCAACGATCCCTTACCAGCCTCGAGTACCGGGAGTCCCCTTGAACGGGCCGACCACCCGGGACGTGATCCACCCGCCGTAGAAGCCGCCGGGCTGCGGTTGCACCCGCTCGCCGTCGACGGTGCAGGTCAGCTCCGTCGCGTAGAGCGCGACCCGGTCGGCCAGGACCTCGAAGCCCGGCAGCGGCGTCGGGTATCGCCAGCCGACGCGGGGCAGGACGCGGTCCCCCGCGTGCACCGAGACGTACGACGCTACGCCCTTGAACTCGCACACCGACGACCCCTCCGCAGGCACGAGGACCCCCGGCGCGAAGGCGGACAGCGGGAGGTAGTACGTCGGCGGGTGGCTCGTCTCGAGCACGCGCACGGCATCGGAGGTCGACGCGACGACCACGGAGCCGAGCTGCACGAGGACGTGCTCGTGCGAGGCCTCGACCCGCGGCGGCCGCGGGTAGTCCCAGACCGACTCGGCGGCGGTCAACGAGTGCCGGGGTTCGCGTCGTCGGCGTCCATCACGGGCTCGACGATCGTCTCGGAGTCGTACTTGGTGGTCGAGCCCGACATCGCTCCCTTGGCGGTGTCGACGGCCTTCTCCCACAGCACGGAACCCTGCTGCTTCGCGAACGCGGCGGCCTGCGCCTCGTACTCCTGGACGTAGCCCTGCACGCGCGGGTCTGCCCAGACGTCGGTGGCCCAGACGCGGAACTTCTCCAGCTGCCGGCGCCCCGAGGGAGTGCCGAACAGGTACCCGGCAGCGACGCCGGCGATGAACACGATCCGCTTCATGGGCAGCCTCCAGGTGATCGGGCGAAGACTTCGAGCCTAGGCACCGAATGTGTCGGACGCGCGACGGACGGCTCGCTCTCCCGTGGTCGTGTCACAGGACGGACGCCTGTCTCGTCTCGGGTGCGTCAGGTTCGGGCACGAGAGGAGTGGCGATCATGCGGGTGTTCGTGGCGGGCGGTACAGGGGTCGTCGGGAGTCGGCTGGTCCCGCAGCTGGTGGCGCGAGGGCACGAGGTCGTCGCGACGACGACCCGCGCGGGACGGCTGGGCGAGCTGGAACGGCTCGGCGCCCAGGCGGTCGTGATGGACGGGCTGGATGCGGCGTCCGTGGGCGAGGCTGTCGCGTCGGCCGGGCCGGACGTCATCGTGCACGAGATGACCGCGATCTCCGGCACGCCCGACATCAAGCACCTCGCGCAGTGGTTCGCGGTGACCAACCGGCTGCGCACCGAGGGCACCGACAACCTGCTCGCGGCGGCGTCGGCCACGGGCGTCACGCAGTTCGTCGCGCAGAGCTATGGCGCGTGGAACGGCCTGCGTGAGGGCGGCTGGGTCAAGACCGAGGACGACCCGATGGACCCGGGAGCGCCCGGTGCGGAGCCGGTGACGCGCGCGATCAAGCACCTGGAGGCCGCGGTCGGGGCGTTCGGGGGCGCGGTCCTGCGGTACGGCGCGCTCTATGGGCCGGGCGCCACCGACGACCAGGTCGAGCTCATCAAGAAGCGCCAGTTCCCGCTCGTCGGCAAGGCCGGCGGCTACACGTCGTGGGTGCACGTGGACGACGCCGCGAGCGCGACCGTCCTGGCCATCGAGCAGAAGGTGACGGGCGTGTTCAACATCGTCGACGACGAGCCCGCACCCGCCAACGAGTGGCTGCCGTACCTCGCTCAGGTCGCGGGCGCCAAGCGGCCCATGCGCGTCCCGGTCTGGCTCGCGCGGATGCTCGCCGGCCCGCCGGCGGTCACGATGATGACCGAGGGGCGAGGCTTCTCGAACGCGAAGGCCAAGCGCGAGCTCGGCTGGGAGCCGCGGTACCCGTCGTGGCGGCAGGGGTTCAAGGAGGGCATCGGATGAGTCGTGCCGACGAGTTCGAGGACCTGCGGCCGCTGCTCTTCGCGATCGCCTACCGGATCCTCGGCACCGTGAGCGAGGCCGAGGACGCGGTCCAGGACACGTGGCTCCGGTTCCAGGACTACCCGACCGAGCCGACGTCGACCAAGGCGTTCCTGTCGGCCGTCGTCACGCGCATCTCGATCGACGTGCTGCGCTCCGCCCGGGTCCGACGAGAGCAGTACGTGGGCGACTGGCTGCCCGAGCCCCTGCTCGTCGACCCGTACGAGGACCCGGCGCGGGCGGCCGAGCTGTCGGACTCGGTGTCGACGGCGGCCCTTCTGCTGCTCGAGCGACTGAGCCCGTTGGAGCGCGCGGTGTTCGTCCTGCGGGAGGTGTTCGGGTTCGACTACCCGGAGATCGCGTCGGTGGTCGGCCGGTCCGAAGCGGCCTGCCGCCAGCTCGCCGGGCGCGCTCGTCGGCACATGGACGCCGGCCGACCCCGGTTCGAGGCGGACCGCCGCGAGCGCGACGAGCTCGCCGGACGCTTCTTCGACGCCCTGATGGAGGGCGACCTGGACGGCCTGCGCGAGCTGCTCGCGGCCGACGTCCAGCTGACCGGGGACGGCGGCGGCAAGGCGCCGCAGTGGCCCAACCGGATCTACGGCCCGGACCACGTGGCTCGTCTGATGGCCGCGACCGTCGTGCTGCTCGGGGCGGTCGGCATCACCATGGAACGGCACGAGGTGAACGGTCAGCCGGGCGCGATCCTGCGCGACCGCGACGGCCGCGTGTTCAACATCCTGATGCTCGACGTGCTCGACGGGCGCATCCAGGAGATCCGCTCGGTGCTCAACCCCGACAAGCTCGGGCACGTCGGTCCGGTCGCGGACGCCTACGCCCTGATCCGGGAGGCGCGCGAGGTCCGTCGGAGCTCGTCCTGAGGCGACCGGGGCGCGCGTCAGGTGCTGGCGACGACCGATCGGCGGTCGCGGTGCCGCACGGAGTAGACGAGCTCTCGCGGCTCCCACGCACGCCACGCAGCGACGGCCCTCGGGCGCAGCCGTGGCACGCCGAACTGGTCCATCAAGGTGCGGTCGAGAGGGCGCGCCGCGCCGCGGAGCTGCTTTCCTGAGTGGTTCTCTCCCGTGTCCACCTGGTAGACGGAGCCCGGGAACGGCAGCGGGGCGAGCTTGTGACCGTGCTTCGACAACCAGGTCCGGGCGTTGCGGTGCGCCCCCAGGATGGCGGGGAGCCGTTCACCGAACGCCTCCGAGACCTCGGACTGGTCCGCCTCGACCGTGAGGCCGTCGGGCACGTCGTACGCCTGCCACCGCACGATGTGACTCGTCCCGCACACCCCGAAGAACCGCCGCTCGAGCAGGTAGCTCTGGCGCGTGCGCGAGTACACGTAGCCCTCGTCGACGAACCAGCCGTTCGCCTCGACGCGATCGGCCGAGAACGCTGCGAGGTCTCGGTGCACGAAGTCGTCCGCGTCGAAGATCATGACGTGGTCGGGCTCGACCTGCCGCGCGGCCGCGAGCCCGATGCCGATCTTGGTGCCCTTGTCCCAGACGAACGGGCCGAGGTCGAAGCGTGGGCCCGCGGTAGGGACGGGCGGCGGGAAGTCGACCTCGACGAAGGTCACCTTCGGCGGCAGAGCCGCCGTGGGCCGGCGGTTGCCGACGACGAACACGGCGAAGTCCTGCGATGTCTGGGCACAGACCGACGCCAGCGACTCCGCGAGGAGCGACTCGATCCGGGTGTAGTCCGTGGAGTTGAGTGGGTGCCGCAGGGAGGTCACGAACGCCAGCACGGTGGACTCCCGTTGAGAGTGGCGTGCTCCATCCCGAGAATCGCGGGAAGCACGTGTGAGGGTGAGCCGTTCCTCGGCCGACGGCACGCTGATCCAGGTTCTGCCCTCAGACGGCTCAAAGTACAGCCGCCCTGCCCTCGATCGAACGTCACCGACGGCCGTTCGGGTGAGGTCGCGTCGCCCGCCCCAGCTCCAGACGTGACGCCCGCCTCACCCGTGCGTTGTTCCCCACTTCGGACAAATCATCAGGTCGGGTGACAGTTCGGGTGAAGGTCGGCGCATAGCGCGACGTGACTGGCTGTCAGCAAGCACGATGGGACATGTGGAGGACAGCCTGAACATCGCCTGGACCGTAGAGGTCACCAACGACGACATCCGAGCCGCCAAGCACCTGTGGCTCGACGCTCAGGAAGCGCCCGCACCGGACAACGACCGCATCGCCCGCCTGTACGACGACTACCGCCGCATGGTGATCGCCCAGGCGCAGCAGATCGCCGACGACTTCCGGGCGTCGCGCGGCCGGTAGCTCACGCGCTCAGGGCCGGTAGACCGTCTGGCCGTGCCCGTCGCCGAAGGCCATGACCTTGGTCGGGGTGACCCGGTAGACGAGGGCGCCGCGATGGGGCTCACTCCCCGGGTCGTCGACCGCGACGAACCTCGTGCCGTGCACGGTGAACTTCCAGTCGTCGCCGTACTTGGCGAACCAGGCGTCTGCCAACGTCCGAAGGTCGTCGGCGTCGGTCACCTGCACCGCCGAACCCTCGACCACCAGGTCCTTGCCGCTGGCCCAGCCGTTCGCTCCACCACTCCCCGTGGTGACGGCGACATTCCGGTTGGCGTCGAGGTTGCGCTGCTTCTGCTCCTCGGCGCCCGTGCAGAACGCGAACGTCCCGCCCTGCCAGACGCCCACGAGCGGCACCGCGTGCGGGCGACCGTCGGCGCGGACGGTGACGATCCAGTAGAGCTGCGCGTCGGTCAGGATGCGCTCGATCCGGTCCCACGTCGGCGGTTCCTGCGACGGGTCGCCGTACCTCGGGTCGATCACTCCGGTCGTCATCGCGGCACCTCCGTACGTCGAGGTTCCGCCTCCAGGTGCGCGCGTGCAACCGCCTAGTGGCCGAACCGGTCGGAGTCCTCGACGGCGGACTCCCCCCGATCGAGCGCGCTGAGCGCCGCGACCTGGTCCGGCGTCAGGCTGAAGTCGAAGATCGCCAGGTTCTCCCGCAGCCGTTCCGGGCTCGCCGACTTCGGGATGGCCACCAGCCCGAGCTCCATGTGCCAGCGCAGGACCACCTGCGCCGGCGTCCGGCCGGTCTGCTCCGCGACCTCACGGACCGGTGGGAGATCGAGCACCCGGACGCCCTGTCCCCCGATCGGTGACCAGGACTCGGTGACGATCCCGTGCTCCGCGTGGAAGGCGCGGGCGGCGTCGCGGGTCGACGCCGGGCTCAGCTGGATCTGGTTGACGTCGGGCGCGTGCCCGGTGGCCGCGATGATCCGCTCGAGGTGCGCAGGCTTGAAGTTGCTCGTGCCGATCGCACGGAGCCGTCCCGACGCCAGCAGGTCGACCAGTCCCTCCCAGGCCTGCACGTACCGGTCGTGCGTCGGGTTGGGCCAGTGGATGAGCAGCAGGTCGACGTAGTCGAGGCCGAGCGCGTCGATGCTGCGCTCGTACGCCTGGGGCACCAGGTCGCGACCGTGCCACTCCTTGTTGAACTTGGTGGTGACGAACAGCTCGCCCCGGTCCACGTTCCGCAGGCCCCGACCTACGCCACGCTCGTTCCCGTACGCCTGCGCCGTGTCGATCAGCCGGTACCCGGCCTGGATGGCGTCCGCGACCACGCGCTCCGCCTCCGCGTCGTCGAGCGGCCAGGTGCCGACGCCGAGCTGCGGGATGTCGGCGCCGTGCAGGAGGCGGACGGTGGGCACGGTCATGTGGGTCTCCCTGGCGGTGCGGCTACGACCGCGAAAGCGTATCCGCGGCCCCGTGGCGCGGCTCACTCTCGAACGATTATTTTCCACGGTGCTATGTAGTGGAAAATATGAGCCATGCCCAGTCGAAGCGCCGCGGAACCGCGCCGGCTCGCTGTCCGACGGCTGCCGCTGCTCGCCCTGGGGGCGGCGTGCCTGCTCTCCGGCCTCGCCGGCGGCCTGGCACGGCTCGGTGTGCCCGCTGCGAGTCCGACGCCTGCGGCCGCCAGCCACGGGATCGTGATGACGCTGGGCTTCCTCGGCACGCTCATCGCCCTTGAGCGTGCCGTGGCGCTGGGTCGCCTCTGGGGCTATCTCGCACCCGCGCTCTGCGGGCTGGGCGGCCTCGCGGCAGCGGCCGGCGTCGCGGCGCCCTGGCCGGCGCTGCTTCTCGCGGCGGCGGCGGCCTGGTTGGTCGCCACCTACGTCGCGCTGTGGCAACGGCAGCCCGCGCTGCACATCACCGTGCAGGGCCTCGGCGCGCTCGCCTGGTGGGGTGGTGCGATCGCCTGGCTGCCCGCGGTCGGGGCGCACCTGCCGGGCGGAACAGGTGGGGTCCCGGCGATGGTGCCGTGGCTGGTGGCGTTCGTCGTCCTGACGATCGCCGGAGAACGCCTCGAGCTCGCCCGCGTCGTCATGCTCGCCACGGCCGACGAACGCCGCTCCCGGCTCGTGGTCCTCAGCTGGTCCGGCCTGATCCTGGCCGGTCCGGTCCTGACGCTCGTCGCCCCCGACGCCGGCTACCGGGTGCTCGCCGTGGGGCTCCTGGTCCTGGCTGCGTGGTTGGTCCGGCACGACATCGCCCGGCACACGGTGCGGGCCACCGGTCTGACGCGGTACATGGCCGTCTGCCTGCTGGCCGGGTACGTCTGGATGTCCGTGGCCGGCGTGATCTGGCTGGTCGGCGGCGCGGTGGACGGACCCGGCGCGTACGACGCCGCGGTGCACGCAGTGTTCCTCGGCTTCGCGATGTCGATGGTGTTCGGGCACGCGCCGGTGATCCTTCCGGCGGTCCTGCGCGTCCGGCTGCCCTACCACCGTCGCGCCTACGTCGCCCTGGTGCTGCTGCACCTCGGCCTGGTCGTCCGGCTCGTGGGTGGTGACCTGCTGGGCTACGAGGGTCTGCGGATCGCCGGCGGCGTCGTCGGAGTGGTCGCTCTGCTCGGGTTCGTCGTCGGCTCGGCGGTCTCGGCGGTCACGGGACGTGGCGCGACGCCCGCCAGGCGTCCGCTGGCGGAGGTTGCGCGATGACGACGATCGCCACCGACCGGTCGGCCGTGCGACCTCCGCCGGGCGACGGTGCCACGCGCCGGTCCTGGCACCTGCGCGCCAACGCGCTGGTGCTGCTGTACGTCGCCGCCGCCCTGGTGACACTGCTGGCGCACGACGTGCTGCCGCTGCCGCGCTGGCTCGCCGTCCACCTGCTGCTGCTGGGGGCCGCGACCAACGCGATCGTGACGTGGAGCGAGCACTTCGCGATCGCCCTCCTGCACGCTCCCGCTCCGGCACGGTCCCGGTCCGCCGCGCGGCTGGCGGCGCTCAACCTCGCGGTCGTGACGGTGCTCGTCGGGTTCTGCGCGGGCCGGACGGCCGCGGTGCTGGTCGGTGCGGTGCTGCTCGTGGCCGTCGTCGTCGCGCACGTCGTCACGCTCGTGGTGCTCTCACGCCACGCGCTGATGAGTCGCTTCGCGGGGACCATCCGGTTCTACCTGGCCGGCGGCGTCGCGCTGGTCGTCGGCGTGTCGCTGGGCACGACGATGGCGCTGGGCGACGAGCACGGCGCCTGGCACGAGCGGCTGCACGCGGCGCACGTGCACGCGAACGTGCTCGGCTGGGTCGCGCTGTCCGTGCTCGGCACGCTCTTCACGCTGTGGCCGACCATGCTGCGCACGCGGATCGTCGACGACGCGATGACCGCCGCCCGTCGCTGCCTGTGGCTGACGGTCGGCGGGCTGGTCGTCACGGTCGGCGGGTTCCTCGCAGGCCAGCGCGTCGTCGCCATCGCGGGCCTCGTGGTCTACGGCGCCGGGGTCGTCGTCGCGCTGCAGCCCTTCGTCTCGACCGCCCGACGCAAGCACCCCGCCGAGGTCGCCGCCTGGTCGATGGCGGCCGGAACCGGTTGGCTGGCCGCTGCAGTCGCCCTGGACGTCGCCGCGCTGGGCCGTGCGTCCAGCCTCGACGCCTACCTCGACGACCTGGACGCGCTCGTGCCGGTGCTGGCCGTGGGCTTCGCTCTGCAGGTGCTGATCGGCGCGCTCAGCTACCTGGTGCCGGTGCTGCGTGGCGGTGGCCCGCAGGCGGTGCGGGACACGATCGCCGCCCTGGCACCCGGCTGGCGCACCCGGGTCGTGGCACTGAACGTCGGCGTCGCGGGCGTGTCGGTAGGCGCCTTGCTCGACCTTCGGGACGCCGTCGCCGTGGTCGGCTGGGCGCTCGTCGGCGCGGCCGTGCTGGGCTTCCTGGCGGTCGCGGTGCTCGCCGTCGTGCCGCAGAAGGCCCGTGGACCGGTCGGGGGGCTCTGGCTCGGCGTCGTCATGACCGTCATCCCCCTCACGATCGCGCTGTCGGGCGGCGGTCCTGCCGGGCCGTCGTCGGTGGTGCTGACCGGTACCGACGGCGTCCAGACCGTGCAGGTGCACCTGGTGAACATGGACGTGCAGCCCGCGGTGATCGAGGTCGCGGCGGGGACCCGGCTGCGGCTCGTCGTGACCAACGAGGACGCCATGCGGCACGACCTGGCGTTCGTCGACGGGCCGTCCACCCCGCTGCTGTCCCACGGCGAGCACGCCGAGATGGACCTGGGTGTGGTCGGGTCGGCGCAGTCGGGGTGGTGCACGGTGCCCGGCCACCGGGCGGCCGGCATGACTCTCGACATCCGCATCACGGGTTCGCACGACGACGACATGACCGGCATGGACCACGGCGACGACATGGCCGCGGCGGCGTCCGGCGTCGATGTGCACGGCACACCAGGTCCCGGGTCGAAGCCCTACGACGCCAGCCTGGCCCCCGCGCCGGCGGCCACGGTCCACCACGTCCGGCTGCCCATCACCGAGGTTGTGGTCGAGGTCGCGCCGGGTGTCGAGCAGAAGGTCTGGACGTTCGGCGGGACCGCTCCCGGGCCGACACTGCGCGGGCACGTCGGCGACGTCTTCGAGGTGACGGTCGTCAACGAGGGCAGCACCGCGCACGGCATCGACTTCCACGCCGGGCAGAACGCACCCGACGACGTGATGCGCTCGATCGATCCCGGTCAGTCGCTGGTCTACCGGTTCACGGCCGACCACTCGGGCGCGTGGCTCTACCACTGCAGCACCATGCCGATGGGGCTGCACATCGCCAACGGGATGTACGGCGCCGTCGTCATCGACCCGCCGAACCTGCCTGAGGTGGACCGGGAGTACGTCGTCGTGGCCGCCGCGCTCTTCGTCGGGACCACGAAGGACGGCGCCGACGCGGCCAGGGTGGCGGACGGCGAGTGGGACGCGTCGGTCTTCAACGGATACCCGGACCAGTACGTGCACGCGCCCCTCACGGCGAAGGTCGGCGAGCGGGTGCGCTGGTGGGTGGTCGCGGCCGGCCCCGACGAGGGCGTCGCCTTCCACGTCGTCGGGACGCAGTTCGACACCGTCTTCAAGGAGGGCGCGTACCTGCTGCGTCCGGGGAACGCCGAGCAGGGTGCGTCGCAGGTTCTCGACCTGGCCCCGGCGCAGGGCGGCTTCGTCGAGCAGACGTTCACCGAGCCGGGGCACTACGTGCTCGTCGACCACGACATGCGCCGCGGCGAGTCAGGGGCCCGCGGGATCGTCGAGGTGACCCGCTGATGGTCGGGTGGTGGTCGCTCGTGCGCTTCGTGCACGTCCTGGGGGCGATGACCTGGGTCGGCGGGCAGCTCATGATCTCGGCGGTGCTGCTGCCCGTCGTGCGGCGTCAGCTGCAGCCGGCGATGCAGAGCTGGGTGCTCGGTGCCGTCGGCCGACGCTTCGCCGTCCTGACCCTCACGGTGTTCCTGCCGCTCCAGGTGGCCACCGGGGTGCTCCTGGCCTGGCACAAGGGCGTCACGGTGCAGTCGCTGGCCGACCCTGGGTACGGCCGGACCCTGGGCGCGAAGCTCGTGGCGTTCGCCCTCGTGATGGTCGCGGCCGGCGGGCACGGGTGGGCCATGGCGGCGGGTCGGCCGGTCCTCGCGCGGTCGCTCGCGGTCGCGTCGCTGCTCGGGTCGTTGGTGATCGTCATGCTGGCCACCGCGCTGGCGACCAGCTGAGAAGCGCACGCCGACCGCTGCCTGTCCCTGGCCAAGCGCGCGCGACTGCGAGGACAGTGGACGCATGCCGCTCGCCCACGGGTACGGAGTCCTGGTCGGCACCCTGGTGTCCGCAGTACGCGACACCCCGAACAACCAGGGGCGCTGGTTCCACGTGGTGCTGACCGTGCAGACCGCGAACGGCAGCTACAAGTGCGCGGTCGACGTCGACTCCGCGCAGTCCGCGACCGGGGTGCAGTGGCGCACTCTGGCCCTGTCCGCCTCCGACCTCGGCCCCGTCGCCACCCTTCCCGAGGGGTTCCACCTGCTGGCCAGCACACCGTCCAGCGGTGCCGTCGACCTCATCCGGCACCACGCGTTCCGACCCCGCAGCGGCTGCGTGTTCGTGACGGCGCCGCCCGCGTGGCTCGCCTCCCTCAATGCGTGGCTCGCCGCCCGCGCGTGGACGGCGGGCGACAACGCCGCAGCGGCCACCGCGCTGGAGGCCGTGCTCCGGATCGGCGCGCGGGTGCTCGTGTACGGGGAGCCGTTCACCACCGGGCTGGGCGTGCACAACGTGCACCAGAACCAGGGCGACCCGCTCAGCTCGCAGTGGGCGGCGGAGAACGGCATCTGGCAGGACGGCGCGACACTCGTCCTCGACGACGAGGGCGGCGGCTACGCCGCGTTCGTCTCGAAGTTCTCGACGCAGGCGTCGGCGACCGACAGCGCGGGCCACCCGGTCTAGGACCTGAGCAGACGCGCACCGGGTGCGGCACGTGCGACGGTTGCCCGGTGAAACAGCAGACGATCGTGCTCACAGGAGCCTCGGACGGCATCGGGGCCGCGGCCGCGCGCCAGCTCACCGGTCAGGGTCACCGGCTCCTGCTCGTCGGGCGCTCGCCGGACAAGACCGCCGCGGTCGCCGCTGAGGTCGGCGCCGAGGGCTTCGTCGCGGACTTCGCGCGGCTCGACGACGTGCGCCGGCTCGCCGACGAGATCCGCGCGACCACCGACCACGTCGACGTGCTGGCCAACAACGCGGGCGGGGTGTTCGCGAGGCGCGAGGTCACGGTCGACGGGATCGAGAAGACGCTGCAGGTCAACCACCTCGCTCCGTTCCTCCTGACTCATCTGCTGCTCGACCTGCTGCAGGCGGGACACGGCAGGGTCGTCAACACGTCCAGCTCGGCCGCGCGGGGCATGAGCCGGCTGGACATCGAGGATCTGCAGAACGAGAAGTCGTACAAGCCCCTGCGGGCCTACGGCGACGCCAAGCTGGCGAACATCCTGTTCACCCGCGGCCTGGAGGCGAGGTTCGA
The DNA here is from genome assembly GCF_056400865.1 of Cellulomonas sp. P4_H4. NCBI lineage: Bacteria > Bacillati > Actinomycetota > Actinomycetes > Micrococcales > Cellulomonadaceae > Cellulomonas > Cellulomonas sp. P4_H4. Next base: position 64,301 of record NZ_JBFUKL010000002.1, on the reverse strand, counting down.
GGGGATCGACTCCGTCGCGTTCGACCCGGGCAACGTCCGCACCAACTTCGCGGCGGGCTCCACGAGCGTCGTCCGGCTGGTCTACCGCACCCCGCTCAAGCACCTGGTCCTCATCTCGCCGGAACGCGGCGGCGCCAACCTCGCGTTCTTCGTCGACGGGGCACCCGGCACCACGTGGCTGCCCGGCCGGTTCTACACGCAGACCGAGCTCGCGACGCCGGGCCAGACGAACCCGCGGATCTTCGACGACGCCCTGGTCGACGCCCTGTGGTCGCGGAGCGCGGAGCTCGTCGGACTCGCCTGACGGGCCGCGCCGTCGTCCAGAATGGAGACGTCCTTCGACCACACCCGGATGGAGCCTTGCCATGCCCGCTGCGATCACCGATGACCGTCCGATCCGCTGGGGAATCCTCGGGGCCGGATCGATCGCCGACACCGTGTGCTCCGACCTGCGCCTGACGGCGGGCAACGTGGTGGTCGCGGTCGCCGCGCGCGACGCGGACCGGGCCGCCGCGTTCGCCGCCACGCACGGCGCGGCGCGCAGCTACGGCGCGTACGAGGACCTGGTCGCCGACGAGGACGTCGACGTGGTCTACGTCGCGACGACGCACCCGAACCACCACCGCCAGGCCCTCATGGCGATCGCGGCCGGGAAGGCGGTGCTCGTCGAGAAGCCGGTCTGCCTGCACGCCGACCAGGCCCGCGAGGTCTTCGAGGCGGCCCGCGCAGCCGACGTGTTCGCGATGGAGGCGATGTGGACCCGCGCCAACCCGCTGATCCGCAAGGCGCAGGAGCTCGTCGCGGACGGCGTCATCGGCGAGGTCCAGCACGTGCGCGCGTCGTTCGGCGTCGGCGTCCCGTTCGACCCGACGAGCCGCCTCTACGACCTCGCCAACGGGGGCGGTTCGCTGCTCGACCTCGGGGTGTACCCGATCACGATCGCCTCGCTGTTCGTCGGGCTGCCCGACCGCTCGAGCTGGGCCGGCACCCTCTCGCCGGCCGGTGCCGACGAGACCGTGGCGATGCAGTGGACGCGTGACGGGCGCCCGACCGCGCAGCTGCTGTGCTCGGCGTCCATCGCGACGTCGAACGACGCCGTGATCAGCGGGACGAAGGGCTTCCTGCGGCTGGAGGGCGCCGCGCACCGGTCGGACGGACTGGTCGTGAGCGTCGGAGGCGAGGAGTACCGGATCGAGGACCCGCTCAAGGACCTGGGCACCGGCTACACCCCCGAGATCGAGGAGGTCGAGCGGTGCCTGCGCGCGGGGCTGCTCGAGAGCCCCCTGATCCCCCACGCCGACACGATCGCCATCCAGGAGCTCATGGACGAGGGTCTCGCCGCGCTCGGAGTCGTCTACCCGCAGGACGCCTAGAGCCGGCTGCGACCGCCCCCGGGCACACCCCGGGGACGGTCGCGGCACTCAACGCTCGTCAGACCGCGCGACGCGCGTCGACTGCGCGGAGATGAACGCCAGCGCGGACTCGGCGACGAGCTCCCACCCGCTGTCGATGGTCAACGAGTGACCCCGATCCGGGATCTCCTCGATCTCGGTGGTGGCGACGTTGCGCCGCTGCTTCTTGTAGGACGCGTTCGTGATCGCCCACGGCACGGTGTGGTCCGCGCCCCCCGAGATCAGCTTCATGGGCCCCCGGTCCGGAGCGAGCGTGTCCACCGACGCCTCCGACCGGAAGGAGTAGTTGGCCAGCGCGGCCTGGAACAACGGGCGACCGGGCGCGGCGATGTGGTGGGACTCGAACAGCCGCTCCGCCTCTGCCTCGGACAGGGTGTTGGCCCAGCCGTACCGGAACTGGTCGAAGGTCAGGGCGACCGCCCGCTTGCGGTTCGCGGGGTTCCCGAGCACCGGGAGCGACGACCGCAGGGTCGAGAGCGGCAGCGGGAGGACCCCCTTGAACGGGGCCGGGTCGATCGCCACGGAGGCGGACGCCAGCCCCATGCCGGCGAGCTTCTGGGTGATCAGCCCGCCGAACGAGTGGCCGATCACGACCGGCTTCACCTCCAGCGCGCGGATGACGTCGGCCACGTGGCCGGTGACCTGGGCGACGCCCTTGCCCGCCAGCACGGACGGGTCGCGACGAGCCGCGTCGACGGTCGCGGGGTCGTCGGGCCAGCTCGGGGCGATCGTCGCGAAGCCGCGCGACTCGAGGTACTCCCGCCACGGGTCCCAGGATCCGGCGAGGAGCCAGAGGCCGTGGACGAGGACGACGGTGGGCCGGCCGGACGCGTTGGCCGCGGCGATCTGGGTCCGCTCGGCGGCGGTGAACGTGTCGCTCATCGGCTCAGGAACGCGAGGAGGTCGGCGTTGAGCTGGTCCTTGTGCGTGTCCGTGATGCCGTGCGGCGCACCCGCGTAGACCGTGAGCTCGGCGTCCTTGATCAGCGCGGCCGAGGCCTGGCCGCCCACCTCGATCGGCACCACCTGGTCGTCGTCCCCGTGGATCACCAGCGTGGGGACGTCGAAGGTGGCCAGGTCGTCGCGGAAGTCGGTGGCCGAGAACGCGGCGATGCTCTCGTACGCGTTGCGGTGGCCGGCCTGCAACCCCTGGCGCCAGAACACGTCCTGCATGCCCTGCGAGACGGACCCCGGGGCGCGGTTGTTGCCGAAGAACGGGCCGGCGGCGAGGTCCTTGTACAGCTGGGACCGGTCGGCGAGCGACCCCGCGCGCAGCCCGTCGAACACGTCGATCGGCACCCCGCCGGGGTTGTCGTCGGTGCGCAGCATGAACGGCGGCACGGCTGAGACCAGGACCGCACGGGAAACCCGCGCGGTGCCGTGCCGGCCGATGTAGCGGGAGATCTCGCCGCCACCCGTCGAGAAGCCGACGAGCGTGAGGTCGGTGAGGTCGAGCGTCTCGATGAGGGTCGCCAGGTCGTCGGCGTAGGTGTCCATCTCGTTGCCGTCCCACGTCTGGGTGGACCGCCCGTGGCCGCGTCGGTCGTGCGCGATCACCCGGTACCCGTGGCCGGCCAGGAACAGCGCCTGGGCCTCCCAGCTGTCGCTGTTGAGCGGCCAGCCGTGCGCGAGGAGCACGGGCGGACCCGAACCCCAGTCCTTGTAGAAGATGTCGGTCCCGTCGAACGTGGTCACGAAGGGCATGAGGGTGCTCCTGCAGGTCAGCGGGCGTGCTGGACGTCCAGACCGTAGGAACTCAGGCCGCCCCGCGGGTTGTCCGACGGTGCACAGAACCTGACTCAGAGCGACCGGCCACCGGTTCTTGCCTGAGAGTGCACGGATTCACCGTCGAACTGCTGACTAACCGACTGCCGAGCCGCATACTCCGAGAGTTGCCTCAGGAGGGAGGGACCAACCACGTGGCCGTGCTCTTCGACACCGAGCTGGTGTCCCGCGCAGACCGCATCGATACGTGGCGGGCCGCGATGGTCGACGCCGTCCTGCCGATGAACCTGCACATCCCCGACGCCGACCGACTGTCGGCTCGCGTGGAGGCCTGGCAGCTGGGCGACCTGCGCCTCGTGCGCGCTGCCTCGAATGTCGGGATGTCGATGGCTCTCACGCCGCGCCAGGCCGGCGCCCGCGACGAGCCGCTGTTCAGCGTCGGGCTCGCCCTGTGCGGGGGCGGCCAGTACGAGCAGTTCGGCGTCCAGCGCTCGCTGCCCCACGGCGAGCTGCACGGCGTCGACCTGAGCACTCCCTTCACGTACGGGCGCGACGAAGGCGGTCCGTCGCTCTCGCTGACCGCCATGACCGCGAACCAGCTCGGCATGCCCGTCGACGCGCTCCGACGCGCCACGGCCCGGCTGCACGCGAGTCCGCTCTACCCGTTGGTCCGCCAGCACGCGCGCAGCCTCGCGGCGACGCCGTCGCTCGCCGACGACCCCGCGGCGACCGAGCTGGGCACCGCGACGATCGAGCTGGTCCGGGCCCTCTTCGCGTCCGCGTCCCGCGACGTCCGCCACGGCCGTGACCTGCTCGCCGACACCCTGATGACCCGCGTCCGCACCTACGTCCGCCTGAACCTGCGCGACCCCGACCTGAGGCCCGCGCGGATCGCCGCGGCGCACAACATCTCCGTCCGCTACCTGTTCCGGATCTGCCAGGAGGCCGGGTTCAGCATCGAGCAGTGGATCATCACGCAGCGTCTGCTCGGTGCTCGTGACGAGCTGACCTCGTCGGCGAGCCGCGGCCGGAGCATCGAGGCGATCTCCCGCGGCTGGGGGTTCGCCGACCCGGCGCACTTCAGTCGACGGTTCCGTGACCGCTTCGGCATGACGCCGCGCGAGTGGCGCCAGCAGACGTCGCGAGGCTGAACGGCTGACGGAGGCCGCGGCTCTGTCAGGCCGTCAGCGGGATGCTCCGGAGGCTGCGGAACTGCCGCGGGGCGCCGTTGACCGGGTCGGTGAACGCGAGCTCGCCGGCGAGCAGCTGCAGCGGCCTGCTGAAGTCGTCGACCTCGACGTCGAGCACCTCGGGATACAGCGGGTCGTCGAGGATCGGGATACCGAGCCCGTTCAGGTGGACGCGCAGCTGGTGGGTACGGCCCGTGCTGGGCGTCAGGCGGTAGACCCCGCGGCCGTCCACCTGCGACTCGAGCTCGATCCGTGTCTCGGCGTTGACCGGGGCGCCAGGCACGACCTCGGCCTGCCAGGAGCCGCGCTCCTTGCGGAGGTGGTTGCGGACCACGACCGGCAGCGCCAGGTCCGCGCGCAACGGCGCCAGCGCCCAGTACGTCTTGTGCACCGCACGGTGCTCGAACAGGGTCTGGTACGGCCCGCGCCACCGGGACTCCGTCGCCAGCATCAGCAGGCCGGACGTGACCCGGTCCAGCCGGTGCAGAGGCGACAGCTCCGGCAGGTCCAGCTCGGCGCGCAGGCGGACGACCACGCTCTGCATCACGTGCCGGCCACGCGGGATCGAGGACAGGAAGGCGGGCTTGTCGACGACGACGAGGCGGTCGTCGCGGTGCACCACGTGGATCGGGGCGGTCACCTCGGGCTCGTCTCGCAGGTCGCGGTGGAACCACACGAACTGGTGCGGCGCGAAGGGCGCCTCGGCGAGCACCACGCGACCGCCCTCGTCGACGAAGCACTGCCGCTCCAGCATGTCGGCGACGTCCACGTGGTCGGGCAGCCGGTCCCGGAGCCAGGCGCCCATCGTCGGCCACTCGTCAGCGCGGGAGCGGTCGCGATCCGGGGTCCGCAGCCAGGCGGCGCTCAGGCCGTGCCGCGGGGGCAACGGCGATCTGGGGGGCACCCGTCGATGCTACGGCTGGGCGCACGGCCCAGTTCGCACAGCAACAGCACAGGTCACGACGTCGACGATCCGCACGAGACCCGTCGATGTCCGTGGAAGATCGCGTGCACCGGGGAGGCCCGGCGTCAGGTCGACGTGAGCAGCCGGGCACAGAACTCCGTGAGGTCCTCGTTGCCGTTCAGGACGTCACGCTCGGTCATCGCGTAGCGCTCCTCCCCCGAGACGCCGACGTCCTCGATCGCGAGCCCGGCGGAGGAACCCGCTCGGGCGACCCGTCGTACGGAGAGGGAGTAGCCGATCCCCGGGGGGCGCGGCGGCAGCGGCAGGCCCGCCACGTGGTACGCGTACTCGATGTCGTCGCTGGTCCACACGTTGGCTCCACCGCCGCCGGTTCCCTCGCCGATCGAGACGATCTGGCCGATGCCGTGGTCCGCGATGCCGGCGGCGAAGATGTCCCCGCTGGAGAAGGTGTTGGGATTGACGACGACGACCACCGGACCGTCGTAGGCCACGGCGCGACCGTTGCAGCGTTCGGGGTCGGAGATGGTCAGGTGCTGGGAGTACTCCTCGCCCAGGTCGATCGCGGTGCTGACCGATGCGGCCCAGTCGGCCAGGTCGGCGCCGTTGCCGTCGGCGTCGGCCATCGCGGCGACGGCCGGTGTCGCGCGCAGCGCGAAGCGGACCGGTTGGACGACGTCCGTCGTGAACAGCTGCAGGAGCCGCTCCGCGACCTCGATGACGCCGCCGGGGTTCGAGCGCACGTCGATGATCAGGCCCGTGCGCGGCATCGAGCGAAGGACGCGGTCGACCTCGTCGAGGAACGCGTCGCTGTGGTCCACGTCGAAGGTCCACAGCCGCAGGTAGCCGACCGTGCCGTGGCTCGTCGGCACCTCGCGCACCGAGAGCGCGTCCGGAAAAGCGGTCTCCGTCCAGGCCGCCGCCTTGGCGACCCGTCGGCGCGCGTCGGTCTCCTGCTGCCAGAGCGCGGGCTGGAAGAGCAGCTTGCGCGCCCGTCGCGCGGCCTCGCTGGTGGCGTCGACGGCGCGGCGGCTGCGCAGCTCGATGGTGTCCGTCGCGCTCAGCGCGGTCGACGGCTCGATCGCACGCCACTCGAAGCGGATCGTGCGGTCCGGTCCGTCTGCGGCGGCGGCTCGGTAGCCGATATCGACCCACAGCTCGTCGGGCCGCGGAAGGTACGCGAGCGGCCGTTGGGTCATGGTCTCGAGAGCACGGGCTCGTCGGGCGTCCAGCCGACCGCCGGTCAGGGTCTCGGCGTAGAGGTCGATCGCGCGTGAAAACGGGGTCCCGTTCCAGGTGGTGACCCGGACCCCGGGGACGAAGTCGTCGTCGTCGACGGCGTCGCTGACCTTGGTGACCACGTAGGTGGGCTTCTGGTACTCGCCGAAGACCTCGACGAGGAACGGCAGCGCGGCGACGTACCGCGCCCGGCGTGGATCGCGGCCGTGCACGTAGAGCTGGGTGTGCTGGTCCCGCAGGCGGTTGATCACGTACGTCAGCTCACGGAGGAACTCAGCCGAACCCAGGTACGGGATCTGCCGGCGCAGAGCCTGGAGAGCGCGCACCGGGTCGTACCCGTAGAGCGACCTCTTCTGCTCGTAGTGCACGTAGACGTCGGTCATCAGCTGGCACCACAGGTCGACGAGGTCGTGACGCTGCGGGACGGTCAGCTCCACCGGCGGGTCGGACGGGTCGTCAGGGACACCGGGCACGAGGCTCAGCGGGCGACCCTGCTGGGCCTCCTGCGTCGTGCCGTCCAGCGCGCTCACAGCCCGAACTCCCGCCTCAGGGGCGCGAGGATCCCCGCCTGGATAGGGTTGGCGTCGAGCGTGTCGAAGAAGTCGCGGTCGTGGTCGATCGCGGGGACGGGCGGGATCGTGACCGAGCTGGGGTCCTTGGGCGGTCCTGCACGACCCGTGCGCCGCGAGTCCGGCATGTCGAGGAAGAGCTCGAGGTCGGCGTCGTCGGCGAACCGCGAACCCGCGAACGCCCGGGCCGTGGCGTTCGCGATCGCCGCGGGCGGGTCTTCCTGCACGGTCTGGAGCGTGCCCACGATCTGCTCCCACGACCAGGCCCGAGCGGTGTCGGCCGGGTCGGGCAGCGCGGCCAGCTTGCGGCGATGCCGGACGGTCATCGGGAAGGCCTGCGGCGCGCCGGCGGCGAGCATCAGGTCCTCGTCGCCGTAGCGCGGCACGCCCTTCACGACGACGAGCTCGACGTGCAGCTCGGTCGCCGCGAGGATCCGGTGCCACGCATCCCCGGGGCCGTGCCCACGCAGGACCGTGACGTCAGCGAAGCCGCCGGGCACCAGCCGACCGATCGGGCGGCCCCAGCACCGGGCGAGGAGGTCGCCGGGGTTCGAGGTGACCATCTGGACGACGTCGCGGTCGCTGACGGAGTAGCCGAAGTGGTGGGCCGCGAGTCGCGCCGCCTTCATCTCCCCCAGCAGGTTCCGGGTTCCCGACGGCCCCCAGTCCGAGCCCAGGCAGACGCGCACCCCGCGCGACCTGGCGTCGTCGATCAAGGTGGTGTCCCGGTACAGGACGAGGTTCGACAGCGGCGACCACACGACGCCGCCGGCGTTCGGCGTCGCCCACTCGAGCCAGTCGTCGGCCTCCAGGGCGCAGCAGTGGATCCCGATGAACGTCGGCAGGAGCCCGTCGGTGCGCTGCAGGTCCGTGAAGTCCCGGCGCACCCGAGAGTCCTTCATGCCCTCGGCGCAGTGGTAGATGAACCCGGCACCGTTCGCCATCTGGCGCACCGCGACGGCCAGACTGTCGCCGGTCTTGGTCACCACCGAGGTGCGGATCAGGTCGGCTCCGACCTTTCCGTCGCGGCCGGCGCGCTCGTCGTCGACGTTGCGCATCACGGTCTGGTAGCCACGGTTGGCTGAAGGCCAGCCCTGCGCGGACGTCGCCCCACCCGCCATCTCGCGCACCTGCACGTACCCGAGGATCGCCTCGGGGCACGCCTTGGCGTACGTCCAGGCGGGCTCGGTGATCGACCCGGTGTAGGAGTCCGCCTGCGGCCAGGCCTTGTTGTGCGACCACGGGTCGGTGCGGTGCGGCTCCGCCCACAGGGGCAGCGCGTTGTAGGCGAGGTGGTTGTGCAGGTCGATGAAGCCCGGGAGGACGTACGAGTCGCCGACGTCGACCTGCGACGCCTCGGCGAACCCGTCGACCACCCGGTCGTCGAAGGTGACGTCGACGATCTGGTCGTCGCGGATCCACACCCGACCACGACGCGGCAGCTCCAGGGCGTCGCCGACCATCGGCGCGACCTGGCCGGCGATCACGAGCTGCGCCATCGGCCCTCCTCAGGGCAAGGGCCAGGTACGGAACCGGGTGGGCACGGTCACGGTGATCGTCGCCCGCTTCTGCTGCGCGTCCTTGCCCGTGCGGGCGGCCCACGCGTCCAGGGCGCCCATCCACGCGGGCAGCCCGGGTGGCAGGTCGACGTCAGGGATCGGGGCGAGATCCTCGGCCGTGATGGTCGAGCCGTAGTGCTGCAGCGGCACCGGGGCGTCGGCGGTCACGACCCCGTGGAGGGCGTCGATCGCCAGGTTCCACGAGTCGCACAGCCGCTGGAACGCCTCGGCCTTGGTGATCGTCCCGGTCCGGCTGGCCGACTCCGGATAGGTCGGGTGCCGGACGGTCGCGTAGACGGCCTGGCTCGCGGCACCCAGCGGAGTCGTCCGCCACGCCTGGTACGCCTGGTCGGCCAGCTGGCCGAGGCTGACGATCGCCTCGATCGGCTGGTCCTTCACGATCGTGTCGATCCACCGGTTGCGGTAGGCCGTGATCGCCGGGTCCCCGATGTGGCGTGACCCACCACCCTGGCCGTACACCGAGTACAGGAACGTGTTGACCAGGACGTAGCTGCGGGTGATGCCCAGACGCGCCAGCAGGCCCTGCGTCCGCTGCCCGGCCTCGCCGACCAGGATCCGCCGTGCGATGGCCTCGTGCGCCGCCGGGTCCTGACCGATGATCAGCACCCGAGCAGTTCCGTCCAGGCGGCCGCGATGGAAGATCGGTCCCCACTCGACCCGGAACGAGTCGGCCGGGTACACCGACTCGTCTGGGTAGCTCTCCACCAGCGGCCGGTAGACGCCGCGGTAACCCCGGTCGAATTCGCGCATCATCGCGCCCTCCTCGCCCCACCCCATGATGGCGCTCCGGGTCGTCGACCCACCAGACCCGCTGCACGCGAGCGCCGGACCTACGTGATCGCCCGCCGGCGATGAGCTTGCGCGGGGCGACGATGAACGTGAGCAGACGGAATGCTCAAGAAGATGACGTAGGCAAGGATCACGTCCCGGTCGTTCAGATACACACACGCCGTCCCGCGGAAGGGCGTGGTGCACGTCGTCGGTCACTCGTCCTCGCGACGTCCCGCCCGCCAGTACCCCATGAACGCCACGGCCTTGCGGTCGACGCCACACTCACGCACGAGGTGCCGGCGCAGGGTCTTGATGACGCTCGCCTCGCCCGCGAGCCAGGCGTAGAACCCGACCCACGACCGCAGGGGTGCGCCTGACGCGTCGACGGGGACCTCCCAGAGCAGGTCGCCGGCGTCCTCGGGCTCCGTGCCCTCGCCGGTGCAGGGCAGCAGTCGGGCGCAGGCCCCCTGCACGGCGGGCACCAGGAGCGAACCGTGCGGGCGTCCGTCGCGGCCGAGGAAACGGACGACCACACCCGCGGGTGCCACGAGCGGCAGGACGTCGTCGGACAGCGGCATCTCGAGCAGGGCCTCGCCGACGGCGTCGGCAGGCAGCCGCTCCAGGATCCCCGCGATCGCGGGCAGCGCGGTCTCGTCGCCGGCCAGCAGCAGCCGGTCCACGTGGGGCGGCGGGACGAAGTCGACGCCGCCGTGCGGGCCGTCGGCCAGCGCGTTCGGACCGAACAGGACGAGCTCGTCGCCGGGGACGGCAGCGGACGCCCAGCGCGAGGCGGGGCCGAGGTCGCCGTGCAGCACGATGTCGACGTCGAGCTCGCGGACCTCCGGACGGACGCCTCGCGCGGTGTACGTGCGCATCGGGTGCCTGTGGGAAGCCGGCAGCGCCCGGTACGCGCCGAACCAGTCCTCCGAACGCCCGGCAGCCAGCAGCTCGTCGTACGACACTCCCGGCAGCGGGAGGAAGAACTTGATGCGCTGGTCCAGGCCGTTGTCGGCGAACTGGTCCAGGTCGTGGCCCGTGAACGTCACCCGCAGCACGCTCGGGCTGAGGTAGGCGGTGCGGGCCACCTGGACGGCGAACATGCGCCAGGGCAGGGCTTCGACCAGGGTCGTCATCATGCGCTCCTTCGGGTTCGCCACAGCAGGTAGATGAAGTAGGGGGCGCCGATCAGGGCGGTCAGCAGCCCGGCGGGGATCTGGGCCGGCGCGATCACCGTGCGTCCGAGGGTGTCGGCGATGCTGACCAGCAGCGCGCCGAGCAGGACGGCGACCGGGATCACGCGGGAGTGCCGTGAGCCGACGAGCGAGCGGGCCAGGTGCGGCGCGATCAGGCCGACGAACCCGACGATGCCGATCGCCGAGACCGACGCGGCCGTGAGGAGGGCGGTCACGACGAGCAGACCGAGGCGGGTGCGCTCGAGCTGCACGCCGAGCACGCGTGCCACGTCGTCGTCGACCGAGAGCACGTCGAGGTCGCGCCGCCAGCGGACCACGAGCGGGGCGAGCACCAGCAGTGCGACCGCCACCGGCACGACCTGCTCCGCCGTGCGGCCGTAGGTCGACCCGGACAGCCAGGTGAGCGCCATGGTCGTGTTCCACGGGTTGGTAAGGACGACGATCAGGGTGATCAGGGACGTCGCCGCCGCGGAGACGCCGATGCCGACGAGCACGAGCCGGTCGGAGCTCAGGCCGCGTCGTGACGCGAGCGTGTAGACGAGCGCGAACGTCGCCAGCGCACCGACGCACGCCGCCGCGGACACCATCCAGATGTTGGCCCCGGGGAACAGGACGAGGGCGAGGACCGCTCCGACGCCCGCGCCGCCCGTGATGCCCAGCAACCCCGGTTCGGCGAGCGGGTTGCGTGCGACGGCCTGCACGGTCGTGCCGGCCAGGCCGAGCGCGGCGCCCGCGAGCACCGCGGCGAACACGCGCGGCGTGCGCTGGTCGAGCACGAACGACACCTGCGTGCCGCTGACGCCCGCGAACCAGTTGGCCACGTCACCGAGCAGGAGCATCCGGTCGCCGACGAGGAAGCCGGCCACCACGGACGCGAGCACGGCCAGCGCGAGCACGACGGTGATCGTCGCGGCCCTCACCGAGGACGCGGGCCGCGCGCCGACGGCGGCGGTGCTCCGGGCCGGGCCGCTGTCCCGCAGCCGACGCGCGAGCCAGACCATGATCACGGCGCCGAACAGGCTGGTCACGACTCCCGTCGGGATCGCTACACCGGCGGTCCCGGGCACGAGCACCCGCAGCAGCACGTCGGCCGCGAGGATCACCGCGCAGCCCGCCAGCGCGGACAACGGCAGCAGCAGCCGGTGCTTGGAGAGGCCCGGGACGCGGCCGGCGACGAGCCGCGCGATGACCGGCGCACTCAGCCCGACGAACCCGATCGGCCCGGCGACCGTCACCGCGACCGCGGCCAGGAGGACTGCGAGCAGCACGGTCACCACGCGCGTGCGGCGGACGTCGAGGCCCAGCACGGAGGCCGTGTCGTCGCCGAGGGCGAGCACGTCGAGGCGTCGCGACCAGAGCACGAGGATGACGCACGCGACCAGGACCACCGGCAGCGCGTCGAGGACCTTCTGCGTCCCCGACTGCACGATCGAGCCCTCGCCCCAGGCGAACAGCCCGAGGGTCTCCTGCTCGAACAGGAGCATGAGCAGGATCGTCAGCGACGAGAGCGCGAGCATCGTCGCCGAGCCCGCGAGCACCAGCCTCGTCGGCCCCTCGGCGCCGCCGCGGGCGATCGCGAGCACGAGCGCCGCGGCCGCGAGCCCGCCGACGAAGGCGAGGGCTCCGTCGATCGCGAACGGCAGCGTGAGGCCGGTGACTGCCGCGAGGACGACCGTGAAGTAGGCGCCGGCGTTGACGGCGAGCGTGTCGGGCGAGGCGAGCGGGTTGCGCGCCACCGACTGCAGGGCGCTGCCGGACATGCCCAGCGCGGTCCCGACGAGCAGCGCGGCGAGCACCCGCGGCGCGCGGCTGGCGACCAGGACCGCGAGCGCCTCGTCGTCGTCGGCCCCCAGGAGCACCCGGACGATGTCGATGGCGCCGATGTGCGACGTGCCGAGCATGAGGTCCACCAGCGCGAGGCCGACGACCGCGAGCACGGCGATCCCGAACACGACGACGATCGTCCGGGTGCGGGCAGGGGGCGACGATGCGGGGGCCGTGACGTCCACGGCCTCTGCCCTCGTCGCGACGTCCACGCTCACGCGTGCTCCGCCCGCCACCCGGAAGATCGGCTCATCAGGAGGTCACGGCCGCCACGGCGGCGTCGATGAACGCCTCGGCCGACTGGGGCCCGCCGAACATCCAGATGCCGTCGGGCAGGCGGTGCGTGTTGCCCGCCACGACGAAGGGCAGCTGCTCCCAGATCGCGTTCCCCGTCAGGCCGTCCTTGAAGGCGTCCCCGCCGTCGGTGTCGTTGCCCACGTAGAGGAACTGGATGTCGCCGAGCCCCGTCAGGCCCTCGACGTCGGTCTGCGCGAGGCCGTAGTCGGGGTCACCCTCGGCGGTCCAGGCGTTCTCCAGGCCGAGCTCGCCGGCGACGCCGCCGAGGAACGAGCCCGGGGTGTACATGCGGATGGAGACGGCGCCGTCGGAGATCCAGCCGTCGGCCATGGTGAACGCGGCACCGGCCGCGCCGGCGTCGTCGAGCTTCTGCTTGCCGTCGGCGACCGCCGTGTCGAAGTCCGCGAGCGCGGCCTCGGCGTCGTCCGAGGTTCCCGTCGCCTCGCCGAGCACCGTGAGGGTCTTGCGCATGTGACCGATCGGGTCGGACGCGTCCGAGCCCCGCAGCGCGATGACCGGGTACTGCTCCTCGATCTGAGCGATGACCTCGGCGGGCAGGTCGGTGGTCGTGACGACGAGGTCGGGCTCCAGAGCCGCGATCGCGTCGAGGCTCGGCTCACCGCGCATGCCGACGTCCGGCACCGACGCGTCCAGCGGCACCACCGTGTCCCACGTGTTGTAGCCCTTCACGTCCGCAGCACCGACCGGCGTGACGCCGAGGGTCAGCAGGTTCTCGGTCAGACCCCACTCGAGCGAGACGACCTTGGTGGCCGGGGCGTCGAGCGTCACGGTGCCGCGGTCGTCCTGCACGGTGACAGGGCCGGCACCTGAGTCGGTTGCCGACGCCGCGGGGTCTGCAGCCTCCTCGGTGGTGCCGCACGCGCTCAGGGTGAGCGCGACGACGGCGGCCAGGACGGCCGGCAGGGTCAGGCGATGGCGGTTGCGCACAGGGATGTCCTCTGGTTCGTCGACGGGATGGGTCAGGCGGTGGTGAGGTCCGCGCACTCGCGGACGCGGGGTGCCGGGCGGGCCGAGTGCCGGCCGACCGGGCGGGTGTGCACGCGTCCGGTGTGCTCGTCGAGCACGACGTCGACGCGGATGCCGTAGGTCTCGGTGAGCGCCTCGGCGGTCAGCACCTCGTGCGGCAGACCGGCACCGACGACGACGCCGCGGCGCAGGAGGACCAGGTGGTCGGCGACGGCGGCGGCCTGGTCGAGGTCGTGCAGCACCACGCCGACCGCCACCTCGTGCTCGTCGGCCAGGTCCCGGACCAGGTCCAGGATCTCGACCTGGTAGCGCAGGTCGAGGTACGTGGTCGGCTCGTCGAGCAGCAGGACGCCGGTCTCCTGCGCCAGGCACGTGGCCAGCCAGACGCGCTGCAGCTCGCCACCGGACAGCTCGTCGACCCCGCGGGCAGCCATGGACGTGACGCCGGTGACCTCCATGGCCCAGCCGATCGCGCGCGGGCCGTCGGCGTCGTTCTGCCGCCAGCGCCCGCGATACGGGTGGCGGCCGTAGCCGACGACGTCCTGCACGCTCACCCCGGTCGGCGTCGGCCGCGACTGCGACAGCAGCGTGACGCGACGCGCGAAGTCCTTCGCGGAGAGCGCGAGCGCGTCCGGAGCGTCGGGCAGGCTGACCGAGCCGAAGGTGGGGTGGTGCAGCCGTGCGAGCGCACGCAGGACGGTGGACTTGCCGGAGCCGTTGGGCCCGACGAGCGCCGTGACCTGGCCGGGCATCAGGCGCAGGCTGGCCGACTCGACCACGACGGTCCCGTGGTAGCCCAGCCGGAGGTCGTCGCCGCGTAGGGCAGCGCCGTCGATTGCGTTCACATGGGTGAGGTTAGCCTGTACTTACTTAGGTTTGGCAAACCTTGGCGCAGATCACACCGTCGCACCGAACGCGAGACCCAGCAGGTAGGTCGCTGCAGCAGCCCCGAACCCGATGGCCAGCTGGCGCAGCGCACGCTTGCCCGGGGACGCACCCGAGAGCACGCCCACCGCGGCGCCGGTGCCCAGGAGCGCGATCCCCACGAGCCCGGCGGACCAGGCCACGGCGTCCTTGCCCTCGGCGCCCAGCAGGTACGGCAGCACCGGGATCGCGGCACCGGACGCGAAGAAGCAGAAGCTCGCCAGCGCGGCTCCCATCGCGGAACCGATCGTCTCGTGCGCCTCCTCGGCCTCCCCGGGCGCCACCAAGGTCGGTCGCGACGACACGAGCACCTGGTCGGCGCGCGCCTGCGCGTCCTCCATGGACATGCCCCGCGCGCGGTACACGAGGGCAAGCTCGTTGGCGTCGACGTCGAGGAACGGCAGGGCCTCGGCCGCCGCGTTCCCGGGACGCGACGCCTCCAGCAGCTCGCGCTGCGAACGCACCGACACGTACTCACCCGCACCCATCGAGAGCGCGCCTGCGAGCAGCCCGGCCAGGCCGGCGAGCAGCACGGCCTGCTGGGACGCGCCGCTGGCGCCGATGCCCAGGATCAGGGCGAGGTTGCTCACCAGACCGTCGTTGGCGCCGAAGACGGCCGCACGGAAGGTGCCGGACATCTTGTTGCGCCCGCGCGTGGCCAGACCGCGGACGACCTCCTCGTGAATCGCCTCGTCGGCGGCCATCGCGGGCGTCGCGTCGTGGTCGTCGTTGTAGTCGGACCGCGCCTCGGCGCGCTGTGCGAGCGCGAGCACGAACACCGAACCGAACCGGCGGGCCAGGAAGCCGAGGATGCGGGTGCGCAGGTCGCCGCGGCGGGGGTGCCCGACATCGTTGCCGAGCAGATCGAGCCAGTGCTGCTCGTGGCGCCCCTCGGCGTCGGCGAGCGCCAGCAGGATCTCGCGCTCCTCGCCTGTGCGTCGCGACGCGATGTCGCGGTAGACGGCGGCCTCGGCTCGTTCGTCGGCGAGGTACTGCCGCCAACGGCGGATCTGGCTGCGGGAAGGCTGGGTCACGGCACCCATGGTCGCAGCCGTGATCACCCGAAAAGCGCTCCAGGGCCATGTTCGAGTTGCCGAATCAACAGATGTGAACAACCGTGGTCCGGGTCGACGGGAACCCGTCGCAAGCCCGGACGGGAGGCAGCCGATGTTCGCAGAGACGGCGGTCGCCCCCGCGCTCTCGTCGATCGCGCCCGCTCGGCACTGGGCGCGTGAGCGCCTGACCGAGGCCGGTGTGACCGACGGTCCGCTCGACACCGTGGTCCTGCTCGTCAGCGAGCTCGTCACCAATGCGGTCACCCACGCCCGCCCGCCGCTCGTGCTGCGGGTGGACGTCGACGCGGAGCGCACCCGCGTCGAGGTCACCGACGGCGCGCAGGCCCTCCCCGTGGTCCACGACCCTCCCCCCACGGCGGGCGGCGGCCGCGGTGTGATGTTCGTCGACCGCCTGGCCACACGGTGGGGGACGTCGCGCGAGAAGGGGTCCGCCAAGAAGGCGGTCTGGTTCGAGCTCCGGCACGACGACGTTTGATCCTGTCCGATTTGCGAGGTTGGCTGGACGAGTCCGTTCAGCCGTGATGTCGGCCGACGGGTACATCACCCGGCCCACGCCTCCGTGCCGACGCGGACCGTCTCGCCCGTGCGCGCCGCCTCCTCGATGGCCAGGCCCAGCAGGTGGTCGTGGCAACCGTCGGCCAGGGGGTACGGGGGTCCGGCCTCTCCGCGCAGCCAGGCACCGGTGGCGTCGAGCAGACCGGCGACCGCGATGTCCTCGTCGGACAGGCGCGCGCCGTTGTAGTCGTTCCGGAACAGCACCTCGCCGTCGAGGCTGAGGTGCTCGAGGTCGAACCCGTCGAGGTTCTGCTCGATCCCCGCGACCCGCCGCTCGATGGTCGAGCTGAGCACCGTCCGGTCGGCCGCCCAGCGCGTGAACGTCTGGTCGACCAGCTCGCCGTGCGACCCCCGGATCACGAGCCGGTTCGTGCGCAGCGGGTTGTGCCACTGGTTGTCGGTGAAGTCGTACAGCGCGCTGCGGCCCTCGCCGAAGTCGAGGGTGGCGAGGGTGGTGGCCGCCTGCGCGGGCTCGGTGGCGTTCGTCCAGCCGTCGCGGCTCAGCGGGTCGAGCAGCGGTGCGACGAAGGACGTCGCCTTGACGGTCACCGGCCCGCGGCCCGCCCCGAGGAACATCCGGATGAGCGCGACCGCGTGGTACAGGTGCGTCGACGAGATCTGCACGCTCGTCGGGACGCCGATGATCGGAAGGGCCGCGAGGCGCGCAGAGTGCACCGGAAGGTAGGGGCTGTGCTCGGCCACCTGCACCAGCCCGGTCGAGCCCACGTCGTCCCACAGCTCACGCAGGCCGTCGGGGTCGGGAGCGGGCGGCGTCTCCGCGAGCACCGGCACCCCCAGCGCCACGACTTCGCGGATCACCTCAGGCGTGACCGGCCAGGGCACCGAGACGACGACGAACTCCGGCCGGTCGGGCGACACACCGGCACCTGCGACCGCTCCCGTGACCAGCTCCTCGACCGTGCGCACGGTCGGTACGCCCCACTCGGCCTCGACGAACGCACCCCGTTCCGCCGACCGCGTCACGACACCTACGCACTCGAACCGGTCGGGCAGCAGGCGCGCCATCCGCACGAAGAACTCGGCCCGCCACCCGCTCCCGACGACCCCGAAACGCGTGGTCATGACGCCACCGCGTAGCGCAGCTGCACGACGCCGTTGCCGAAGGTCTTGGTCCCCAGCAGCCGCAGGTCCACCGGCACCTCGAGCGCCGGCCTGCCCGCCCCGATAGCGACGGGGTTCACGAACAGCCAGACCTCGTCGACGAGCCCGAGCCGGAAGAACTCCGCCGCGAGGTCAGGGCCGCCCACCACCATGTCGCCACCCGGCTGGTCCTTGAGCGCCAGCACCTCGTCCCGCGACACCGAGCGCACGACCGTCACGTTCCAGTCGGTGGAGACGTCGTGCTCCCGCGAGTAGACGTACTTCGGCTTGTCGCGCCAGATGCCGGCGTACTCGCCCACCGCTCCGCCCTGGGTCTCGTCGGCGGTCGGCCAGTACGCGGCCATCAGCTCGTGCGTCACGCGCCCGTCGAGGTAGGCGCTCATCGGCCGGAAGATGTCGTTGAAGTACTGGTGGAGCTCGTCGTCCACGCGACCCCAGGAGATGTCGTGGTCGGGGCCCTCGAAGTACCCGTCGAGCGAGACGGACAGCGAGAAGACGATCTTGCGCACGGGCGGAGCTCCTTCAGTCGGCGGTGACCTCGGTGACCTGGCCTTCCTCGACGTGCCAGCGGCGCGTGAGGCGAACGGTCTCCAGCATGCGCCTGTCGTGCGTCACCAGCAGGATCGTGCCCTCGAACGAGTCCATCGCTGACTCGAGCTGCTCGATGGCCGGCAGGTCCAGGTGGTTCGTCGGCTCGTCGAGGACGAGCAGGTTCACGCCGCGTGCCTGCAGCAGCGCGAGCGCGGCTCGGGTCCGCTCGCCGGGCGACAGCGAGACCGCACGCCGGTCGACGTGGTGCGCGCCGAGCCCGAACTTGGCCAGCAGGGTGCGCACGTCGGCGGTCGTCCAGTCGGGCACCTCGCGAGCGAAGGCGGTGGCCAGCGACTCCGGCCCCTCGAATGCGGCACGCGCCTGGTCGACCTCGCCCACCAGCACGCCCGAGCCCAGGTCGGCGGACCCCTCTGTCGGCTCGAGCCGGCCGAGCAGGAGCGCCAGGAGCGTCGACTTGCCCGACCCGTTCGGCCCGGTCACCGCGACGCGGTCCAGCCAGTCGAGCTGCAGCGTGACCGGCCCGAGAATGAAGTCGCCTCGGGTCACCACCGCGTGGCGCAGGGACGCGACGACCGCACCCGAGCGGCCCGCCGACGCGATCGTCATCTGCAGCTGCCACTCCTTGCGCGGCTCCTCGACGACCTCCAGCCGGGCGATCATCTTGTCGGTCTGACGGGCCTTCGCGGCCTGCTTCTCCGACGTCTCGCCGCGGAAGTGCTTGACGTGCTTGTCGTTGTCGGTCGCCTTGCGCCGGGCGTTGCGGACGCCCTTCTCCATCCAGGCGCGCTGCATCCGCGCGCGCTGGTTCAGCGCGTCGCGTCGGGCCGCGAAGCCCTCGTACGCCTCGCGCGCCTGCCGCCTGGCGACCGAGCGCTCCTCCAGGTAGGAGTCGTAGCTGCCGCCGTAGACGCTGACCTTCTGCAGGCTGCGGTCGATCTCGACGACCGCCGTGACCGTGCGGCTGAGGAACTCGCGGTCGTGGCTCACGACGACGATCGGTGCGTCCGAGCGCTCGACGAACTCCTCCAGCAGGTCGAGCCCGTCGGCGTCGAGGTCGTTGGTGGGCTCGTCGAGCAGGTAGAGGTCGTAGCGCGAGAGCAGGAGCGCGGCGAGGCCGACCCGGGCCGCCTGGCCGCCCGACAGCGAGGCCATCGTCTGGTCGAGGTCGACGGTCAGTCCGAGGTCGTCGGCGACGGTGCCCAGGCGGGCGTCGAGGTCCGCCCCGCCGAGCGCGAGCCAAGCCTCCAAGGCGTTGGAGTAGAGGTCGTCGGCCCCCGCGATACCTGCACCGAGGGCGTCCGCCGCGGCGTCCATCGCCTCCTGGGCCGGCGCGACGCCGGTCCGCCGCTCGAGGTGCGCCCGGACCGACTCCCCCGGCAGGCGCTCGATCTCCTGGGCCAGGTAGCCGAGCTGCGCGTGCGGCGGCGAGACCGACACCGACCCGTCGTCCGCTGCGCGGCGACCGCCGAGGATCTGCAACAGGGTCGACTTGCCCGCACCGTTCGGCCCGACCAGCCCGAGCACGTCCCCCGGTGCGACGACGAGATCGACGCCGCTGAACAGCTCCCGATCCCCGAACCCGGCGCCCACGCCCTTCGCCTGCACCGTCGCACTCATGGGCGCCATCCTCTCCTGACGGCACCGGCGGGCCCAACGCGTTTGCGCGGGCCCGCCGTCCGGGGCGAGGCGATCAGGCCGCGGCGGGAACCGCGAGCGCGCGCAGACCCTCGAGCAGCGGCGTCGTCGGGCGGCCGAGCAGGTCGCGCAGGTCGCTCGTCGCGTCACCGAGCACGCCTGCACGGATGTCAGCGTCCACGGCGACGAGGAACCCGACGGTCCCCGCGTCGAGACCGGCACCGGCAAGGATCTCCGCCTGCTCCTGGCCGGAGACGGCGGCGACCGCGACTGGGCGGCCGAGCACCTGCGCCGCGGCGGCGGCGAACTCGTCGGACGTCCACGCCACGTCGCCCGTGAGCTCGTAGACGCGGCCGTCGTGCCCGTCAGTGGTGAGCACCACGGCGGCGGCCTCGGCGAGGTCGGCGCGCGAGGCGGAGGCCACACGACCGTCGCCGACGCTGGTGAGCACCGTGCCGGTCTGGGCGGCCTGCTCGAGGGTCGGGGCGTAGTTCTCGTGGTACCAGTTGTTGCGCAGGATGGTCCAGGTGAGGCCGGAGGCGCGCAGCACCTCCTCGGTCGCCTTGTGCTCGGGCGACAGCGTCCACTCGGGGCCGGTCGCCTTCGGTGCGCTCGTGTAGACGACGCGACGGACGCCGACGGCCTTCGCGGCCTCGATCGCGCGGGTGTGCTGCGCGATTCGGGCACCGGGCTCGCTGCCGGAGACCAGCAGGACGGTGTCGGCGCCCGCGAACGCGGCCTCGAGGGTCGCCGAGTCGTCGAAGTCGGCGACCGCGACCGGGACGCCGAGGTCCGTCAGCCGCTCGGTGCGGCGGCCCGTCGCGAGGATCTCCTCGGCCGGGACACCCCCGGCGAGCAGGCTCTCGACGACGAGGCGGCCGAGGTGGCCGGTGGCTCCGGTGATGACGACGGACATGGTGGTTCCTCCAGGGGTCTAGGACGTTCGCTCGCCACAACCCGCGGAGGCGCAGCTACCTTCCTGTTCGTCGGTACCCACTTACGAGTAGGGTACGCACATGACGGTAAGTACCGAGGTCAGCGTCCTGCAGCGCATCCAGGCCGAGGGGGCCCTGACGACCGCGTGCCCCACACGGACCGTGCTCGACCACGTGACCAGCAAGTGGGGCGTGCTGCTGCTCGTCTTCCTCTCGGACAAGAGCATGCGATGGGGAGAGCTGCGGCGGGCCGTCGACGGCATCAGCGAGAAGATGCTCGCCCAGACCCTGCGCACGCTCGAGACCGACGGCTTGGTGCACCGCGAGGTCACGGCCACCGTCCCGCCGCGCGTCGACTACTCGCTGACCGAGCGTGGCAAGGGCCTCGTCGAGCGCCTGCTGCCCCTGATGGAGTGGATCGTGGACAACGCCGACGACATCGTCGGGGCGTGATCTGACAACCCATCCACCGGTCGCACTGAACTCGCGGCCCTGACGTGCCGAAGAATTTCAGGTAGGCGTCGTCGAGGGCGCCTCCCGATCCACGGACGAGGTCGCAGTGACGAGCCCGAGTGACGTGCTGTACGCCGCGCTCAGTGCGCGCGCGCCGCAGACCACTCGCGAGCTGACGCGCGGGCTCGCGCGCCTCGGGCACAAGCTCCTCCTCTCGTCGGACGTCGAACGACTGCTCCACGCGGACCCGCGGCTGCGCAACGACGGCGGTCGCCCCCTGCTCTGGCGTGCGCTGCCGGTCGGGAAGGCTCCTGCCCTGAGCGGTCCGCCGACTCCCAAGACGGCGCCGCCCGAGGTCCTCCCTCGTCGCGCGAAGGAGCTCAGCGCGACGCCGCGGCCGCTCGACCAGAGCGTGGTCGCCGCGCGCATCTCGCCGGTCGCCGCGTTCTGGCGCCAGCCCGTGTCGCTCGAACCCGCCGCTCAGCCGACGGATCTCGCCGCCGATCTGGGCGTGCCGGCCGTGCACCGCAAGCCGCTGCCGCCGGGCAGCCCGCCGCGGTACGTAGGTCCGCGCCTGCGGGCGTGGCAGGCGGACGTCCTCGACGGGTGGCTCGCGCACAAGCGCCGCGGGATCGTGCAGTCGGTCGCAGCGGCGGGCCGGGCGGGCGTCGGGGTCCTCGCGGCCTGGGACGGCGTCACTCGAGGCGAGAAGGTCCTGGTGCTGGTCCCGACGACCGACCTGCAGGAGCAGTGGCTGCACACGCTCGAGCTGCAGCTGCCCGGCCTGTCGCTCGGCCGCCGCGGGGGCGGCCCCACCCACACGTTCGACGACTGCGACGTGCTCGTCTCGCTCGCGGCCGCCACCACCGACGACCTCCTGCCCGACGGAACCGCCGGCCTGCTGATCGCCGACGACGTCCACCGCTTCGGGTCGAACGTGCTCGCCGCCACGCTCGCCGACCCCTTCGACGCGCGTCTGGGCCTGTCGGTCGCGCTCGAGGGGACCGACCAGGCGCTGCTGCCCTACTTCGACGCGGTGCTCGACGGCTGCGACCTGCGCCGCGGCCGCGACGACTCCGAGATCGCCCGCTACCGCGTCGGCCTGGTCCCCGTCGAGCTGCTGCCCGACGAGCGCGCCGAGTACCGCGAGCTGAGCCTGCGGATCGACCAGCTGGCCGCGCGGCTCGTCGCCACCCACGGCTGTGCACCCGAGACGTTCCTCGACGACATCGCGCGCCTGCAGGCCGGCTGGTCGCAGCGCCCGGACGCCGCGACCGACGCGAGCGCCTACCTGCGCACCGTGAGCGAGCGCCGCCTGGTCGTCTCGACCTCCGCCGCCAAGCTCGCCTCGCTCCCGCGTGTCGCGCCGACGCTCGCGCGCCACGAACGCAGCCTCGTCTTCACGCACTCCGCTGCGGACGCCGAGCGCGCCGCGACGATGCTCCAGGACAGCGGGGTCGACTCCGAACGGTTCCCGCACGGCCGGAACCTCGACGCGCGTCGGGCCGCGGTCCGGTACCTGCGCTCAGGCGAGGTGCGGACGCTCACCGCGCACCGACCGCTGTCGATCGGCACCGACCTGCCCGGCGTGTCCACGGTTGTGCTGCTGTCCGGCACGCGCACGGGGCGTCAGCTGATCGAGCGCGCGGATCCCGCGCTGCGGCCCAACCGTTTCGACGCGATCAGCACGCTGCTCGTCGTCTACGCCCGCGGCACCGTCGAGGACCCGGGCCACGGGCACCTCACGGACCTGCTCGACTCCGCGGTCGAGGTTCGCACGTTCGGGATCGACACCGACGGGGCGACGATCGCCGCGTGGTCGGTCGGCCTCTGACCCCGTCCGGGACGACCCACCGCGCGCGGTGGGCCCACCTCGGGTAGAACCGAGCGGTGAGGATCCACGACACCGGCGACCTGTGGTGGAAGAACGCGGTCATCTACTGCCTCGACGTCGAGACCTACATGGACTGGAACGACGACGGCGTCGGCGACCTGCCCGGGCTCGTGCAACGCATCGACCACCTGGCCGACCTGGGCGTGACGTGTCTGTGGCTGATGCCGTTCTACCCGACGCAGGACTACGACGACGGCTACGACATCTCCGACTTCCTCGGCGTCGACCCGCGGCTCGGCGACGCCGCCGACCTGGTCGAGGTGATCCGCACCGCCCGCGACCGCGGGATCCGGGTGATCGCCGACCTCGTCGTCAACCACACGTCGTGGAAGCACCCGTGGTTCCAGGAGGCCCGCAAGAGCGTCGACAACCCGTACCGGGACTTCTACGTGTGGCGCTCGGACAAGCCGCCCTCGACCAAGGACAAGGTCGTCTTCCCCGACAAGGAGGGCGGCATCTGGACCAAGGACGACGCGACCGGCGAGTGGTACCGGCACACGTTCTACCACCAGCAGCCGGACCTCAACACCGCGAACCCGCAGGTCAGGGACGCCATCGCGAAGGTCATCGGGTACTGGGCGGAGCTCGGCCTCTCGGGCTTCCGGGTCGACGCCGTGCCGTTCTTCCTCGCGGACGCGGCCAACACCCCGGGCGACGACATCGAGCACAAGCACGACTTCCTCAAGGAGCTGCGCTCGTTCCTGACCCGCCGGGTGGGCGACGCGATCCTCATGGGCGAGGTGAACCTGCCGTACGAGGAGCAGCGCCTGTACTTCGGGGGTGGCGCGGCGGACAGCGACGAGCTGACGCTCCAGTTCGACTTCATCGGCATGCAGAACCTGTACCTGTCCCTGGCCCGGCAGGATGCGGGCCCGATCACCCAGGCGTTGCGGGACCGCCCACCGATCCCGCACGACGCCCAGTGGGCGACGTTCGTGCGCAACCACGACGAGCTCACGCTCGACAAGCTCACCGACGACGAGCGCCAGGAGGTGTTCGACGCCTTCGGGCCCGACCCCGACATGCAGCTGTACGGCCGGGGACTGCGCCGTCGCATCCCGCCCATGCTCGGCGGGGACCCGCGACGCATCCGGATGGTCTACTCCCTGCTCTTCTCGCTGCCGGGCACCCCGGTGCTTTTCTACGGCGAGGAGATCGGCATGGGCGAGAACCTCGCCGCCGAGGGGCGGATGGCGGTGCGCACGCCGATGCAGTGGACCTCGGGGCGCAACGGCGGCTTCTCCCAGGCGACGCCGTCCCGGCTGCCCGGCCCCGTGACCACCGGCGGGTTCGGCCCCGAGCACGTCAACGTGGCCGACCAGCGCCGCGACCACGACTCGCTGCTCAACTTCGTCCAGCTGCTCGTCCGCCGGTACCGGGAGAGCCCCGAGCTGGGCTGGGCGCAGTCGCCGGAGATCCTCGACCAGCCGCACGCGGCCGTGCTCGCGCACCGCAGCACGTGGGGCGACGGCTCGACGATCAGCGTGCACAACCTCGGGTCCGAGCCCGTGTCGGTGCCCCTGCGGTTCGCCGACTGCGACGACACCGTGCAGCTCGTCGACCTGCTCCAGGACGGCACCTGCACGATCGACGCCCGCGGCCGCACCGAGGTCCAGCTCGACGGCTACGGCTACCGGTGGTTGCGCGTGGTCCGCCCCGACGACCGACGGCTCCTCTGAACGAACAGCGGGCTCCCAGCAACCTCGGCTAACCTCCCAGGGCCGCCGCGCTCGCGCGGCCCTGACCTTCCGGAGGCCCCCGTGCGACGCACGACCACCGCCCGACGCGGCATCGCCGCCACCGCCCTCGCGCTGACGCTCGGCCTCGTCCTGGCCGCGTGCTCCGGCGACTCGTCCGACGACGCGAGCGCGACGCCGACGCCGTCCGCGTCGGAGACGTCCGCCGTGAACGCGGCCGACGAGGCCGCGGTCGAGGGGATCGTCGTGACCGGCGACCTGGGCACCGAGCCCACCGTCACGCTGCCGACCACGCCGTTCACCGCGTCGACGGTCGTCGTCAAGGTCCTCGACCCCGGCACCGGCGCGACCATCGAGGAAGGTCAGCAGCTGACCATCAAGTCGGTCGTCGTCTCCGGGGCGGACGGATCGGTCGCCGCCTCGACGTACACGGGCGATCCCGACGTGGTCCCGCTCACGTCCGACCTGGGCGTGCTGCACGACACGCTCGTCGGTGAGAAGGTCGGCGTGCGGTTCGTCATGACGACGCCGCCGCAGTCGGCCGACGATCCCACCACCTACGTCCGCGTCGGCGAGATCGTCGACGCCGTGACGGTACCCACCCGCGCCTCGGGCACGCCCGTGACGCCGGCACCGGGTCTGCCGACCGTGAAGCTCGACGCCGACGGGGCGCCCACGATCACGCCGGCGACCGGCGCCGCGCCGACGACGCTCGTCGTGCAGCCGCTCATCACCGGTACCGGCGCACCCGTCACGGCCGAGCAGACGCTGACCGTGAACTACACGCTCGCCCTCTGGGACGGCACCGAGGTGCAGTCGACGTGGGAGGACGGCAAGACCGCGCAGTTCGCGCTGAGCAGCACGATCGCCGGCTGGCAGGAGGGCCTCGTCGGTCAGCCCGTGGGCAGCCAGGTCCTTCTCGTCGTCCCGCCGGACAAGGGCTACGGCGCCAAGGAGTCGGACACGATCCCGGCGAACTCGACGCTGGTCTACGTGGTCGACATCCTCTTCGCGAGCTGACCGCTCTCGCACGTCACGAGCCCAGGACGCCACGGTGCGTCCTGGGCTCGTCGCGTTCGCGAACCGTCGCTAGGGTGGCTCCCACAGCCCTGACCGGGAGATGCCGATGGCAACGATGCCCAGGATCCGCACAGTGGCGCTGCTGGGCGCCGCAGGATCCGGCAAGACGACTCTCACCGAAGCCTTGCTCCACCGCGCCGGGGTGCTCACGCGCGTCGGCCGTGTCGAGGACGGCTCCACGGTGACCGATCACGAGCCCGAGGAGATCGCGCGCGGGCAGTCGCTCACGCTGGGCGTCGCGCCGTTCTCGTGGACGACCGGCTCGGGCGCCTACGACGTCACGCTCCTCGACACCCCGGGCTCGGCGGACTTCGTCGGCGCGATGGACGCCGCGCTGTCAGCCGCGGACCTGGCGCTGCTCGTCGTCAGCGCGGTCGACGGCGTGCAGGCGGGCACGCACGCCGCCTGGCGGGCCGCTGTCGACGCCGGGCTCCCCCGGATCGTCGTGGTGACCAAGGAGGACAAGGCGCGCGCCGACTTCCGGCACGTCCTCGCCGACCTGCGGACCGCGTTCGGCGAGGGACTCGTGCCGCTCGAGCTCCCGCTCGGCGAGGAGACCGCGTTCACCGGGGTCGCCGACGTGCTCACCGACGAGGGCCTCACCTACGACGCCGACGGGCACCACCACAGCGAGCCGCTGGGCGCGGCGATCGCCGACGAGGAGCACCGGCTGCACGACGAGGTCACCGAGGAGATCGTCGCGCACGACGACGACCAGCTCGAGCGGTATCTGTCGGGCGACGTGCCGAGCGCCGCCGAGCAGCTCAGGACGCTCGCGCACGAGGTGCTCGAACAGACCGCGTTCCCGGTGCTCGTGGTCTCGGGCGTGACCGGCGTCGGCGTCGACCGCCTCGCCGACCTGTTGTGCGACCTCGGCCCGGACCCGGCCGACAGGTCGGTGCGCGCGGGCAGCACGACCGTCACCGTGCGCCCCGACCCGACCGGCCCGACGCTCGTGCACTGCTTCCGTACGCTCGCCGACCCGTTCGTCGGCCAGGTCACCATGTTCCGCGTGCTCAGCGGCACGGTCCGGCCGGGCGACCGCCTGGTCAACACGACGACCCACGTCGAGGAACGCGTGCCGGGGGTCTTCCGGCTGCGCGGCAAGGAGCACGTGCCGCTCGACTCCGTGCCGGCCGGGCAGATCGGGGCCGTCGCCAAGCTGACCGGGACACCGAGCGGCTCGCTGCTGGCCGAGCGGACCGGACCTGGTGCGTCCATGACCGCCGTCCCGCCGCACCGCCGCGAGCCGGTGTTCGGGCTGTCGCTCGAACCGGTCAGCCAGTCCGACGACGACCGGCTCTCCGCCGCCCTCACCCGCCTGACCGCCGAGGACCCCACCCTCAGCGTCGAGCGTTCCGGCGACCGCACGATCCTGCGCGGCCTGGGCGACACCCACCTCGCGGTCGCGCTCGACCGGCTGGCCCGCGTGTTCGGGGTGCACGTGAGCACGTCGCCCGTGCCCGTCGGCTACCGCGAGACCATCCGCCGGCCGGTCGCCGCCGAGGGCAAGGTGAAGAAGCAGTCGGGCGGGCACGGGCAGTACGCCGTGGTGCAGCTGCGCGTCTCGCCGCTCCCGCCGGGGTCGGGGTTCGAGTTCGTCGACGCCATCGTCGGCGGGGCCATCCCGCGCACCTACGTCCAGGCGGTGCACAAGGGCGTGGCCGAGGCGATGTCCGCGGGCGGCCCGCACGGGTACCCGGTGGTGGACCTGCGCGTCGAGGTCTACGACGGCAAGTCGCACTCGGTGGACTCCTCCGAGATGGCGTTCCGGACGGCGGCCGCCTACGGGCTGCGCGAAGCCCTGCAGGCGGGCGGCACCACCGTCCTCGAACCGATCAGCCACGTCTCCGTGACGGTGCCGACGACCGTGCAGGGCGACGTGATGAGCGACCTGTCCGCCCGCCGGGGACACATCAGCGCGACGACGTCGCTCGACGACGGCACGGTGCTCATCGAGGCGTCGGTGCCCGAGGCCGAGCTCGCCCGGTACGTGCTGGACCTGCGCTCGCTCACCGGTGGCCGAGGCGAGCTGTCGATGGTGCCGGACAGGTTCGACGTGTGCCCGGACCATCTGGTGCCTGCGTAGGTCCCGTGCGAGTTCGGCGTAGATAAGGTCCAGCGCCCGGTCCACTCAGCGCGCTCCCAGCCAACTCGCGTACGGTTTCCGCGTTCCGCCGTCTCGGGCGTGGACCCGAACTGACGGAGGACGTCCCGTGCGCCGACACCGCACCGCACGCCGCGGCCTGGCTGCCGCTGCCCTCACCGTGGCCCTTGGCCTCTCGCTGACCGCCTGCTCCGGCGACTCGGGCAACGACCCGTCGCCGAGCCCGACCAGCTCGGTCGACGCCGCCGAGGCCGCCGCCACCGCAGCCGACAAGGCGGCCCTCTCCGAGATCGACATCGAGTTCGGCGACGGCAAGCCCACGGTCACGCTGCCGAGCAGCCCCTTCTCGGTGACGACGGCGCCCGTCGAGGTCCGCGGGCCCGGTACGGGTGCGGAGCTCAAGGCCGGCCAGGCCATCACGATCGACTACGTCGCCGTGTCCGGCGACGACGGGTCGGAGCTCCACGAGACCTACTCGACCGACCCGGAGCCGGCCTCGCTGGGCGAGACCTCCGTGCTGAGCGCCCTGATCGGCGAGAAGGTCGGCGTCCAGTTCGTCGTCGCCCTCCCGCCGCAGGCCGAGGGTTCGCCCACGACCGTCATCGCGGGCACGATCGTCGAGGCCAAGGACGTCCCCACGCGCGCCTCGGGCGAGGCCGTCGCACCTGTCGCCGGTCTGCCGACCGTCACGCTCGCCGACGACGGCAAGCCGTCGCTGACCCCCGCCACCGGCGCGGCACCGACCACGCTCGTCGTGCAGCCCCTGATCAAGGGCTCCGGACCTGAGGTGACCGCGGGCCAGACCGTGACGGTCCACTACTCCGGCTGGCTCTGGGACGGCACCCCGTTCGACTCCTCCTGGGACCGCGGTGAGCCGTTCCTGGTGGAGAACGTGGGCCAGGCCCAGGTGATCGCCGGGTGGAACGAGGGCCTCGTCGGCCAGACCGTCGGCAGCCAGGTGCTGCTCGTCGTCCCGCCGGACAAGGGCTACGGCGCGACGGCCAACGGTGACATCCCCGCGAACTCGACGCTCGTCTTCGTGGTGGACATCCTCGCCGCGCAGTAGTCGTCGGCCTTGTCGACGAACCCCCGGGTGCCCCGCGCACCCGGGGGTTCGCGCGTTCTGAGAGGCTGGCGCGGTGACCGACGAACGAGAGATCGCCGAGCTGACCCGGCTCGTCCGGGAGTTCAGCACCGAACGCGACTGGCAGCAGTTCCACGACCCGAAGTCGGTGATCCTGGCCCTCGTCGGCGAGGTGGGCGAGCTGGCGGAGCTGTTCCAGTGGGTGCCGGCCGCCGAGGCCGTGGACCGGTTCTCGGCCCCCGACCGTCACGCGCGCGCAGCGGAGGAGATGGCCGACATCCTCGTCTACCTCGTGTGCCTGGCTGACGTGCTGGGGGTCGACCTGGGGTCGGCTGCGCGGGCCAAGCTCGCGGCCTCGCACCGGCGGTTCGCTGCCGACGAGGTCCGCGGCATCGCGCCGGAGAAAGCTTGACCCGCTCGCGCTACTAGGGTCGGTCCCATGGCGCGCTACTTCGACGTCCACCCCGAGCAACCTCAACCGCGGTCGATCGCGCAGGTGGTCGATCTGCTGCGCAACGACGCGCTGATCGCCTACCCGACCGACTCCTGCTACGCGCTGGGGGCGCGCATGGACAACCACGCCGGCGTCGACCGCATCCGCAAGATCCGCAACCTCGACGACCGGCACCACTTCACGATCGTCTGCTCCGACTTCGCGCAGCTCGGTCAGCTGGTGCAGCTCGACAACAGCGCGTTCCGCGCGATCAAGGCAGCGACCCCCGGGCCGTACACGTTCATCCTGCCGGCCACCCCCGAGGTGCCCAAGCGGCTGGCGCACCCGAAGAAGCGGTCCATCGGCGTGCGGATCCCGAACCATCCGGTCGCGCAGGCGATCCTGCGCGAGCTCGGCGAGCCGCTCCTGTCCAGCACGCTCCTGATGCCCGGTGCCGAGTGGCCGATGGTCGAGGGCTGGCAGATCAAGGAGGAGCTCGACCTCGTGCTGGACGCGGTCGTGGACGCCGGTGACTGCGGCACGGTGCCGACGACGGTCGTCGACTTCACGTCCGGCGCACCGGAGGTCGTGCGTGAGGGCGCGGGCGACCCGTCCCGGTTCGAGTAGCCCGCCACTCACCCCTCGGGCCGGCCGACACCCGCCCTCCCATGGTCCAGCTGACTCCCCCCCGCTCCGCCGACCCACCCACCCTCACCCAGCGCGCGCCCGCCGCCGAGACCGGCAGTCCGGCACGAGACCGGCAGTTCCGAGTGCCGGTCTCGTGTCACAGTGCCGGTCTCGCGTCACAGTGCCGGTCTCGCGTCGGAGGGCCGGTCAGGAGGAAGGTGACCCGCATGGCCTACATCGGAGTCGTCGGTCCGTCGGACGCGTCTGGCGACGAGGTCGCTGCTGCGCACGCTCTGGGCCACGGGCTCGCTCAGCGCGGGCACGTTGTCGTGTGCGGCGGGCTCGGCGGAGTGATGGCGGCGGTGTCGCACGGTGCCGCGGGGGCCGGCGGTGTCGTCGTCGGACTGCTGCCGGGGATCGACCGCGCGGCGGCGAACGAGCACGTCACGGTCGCGATCCCGACCGGGCTCGGGGAGCTGCGCAACGGGCTGCTCGTGCGCAGCTGCGACGTCGTCGTGAGCATCGGTGGCTCGTGGGGGACGCTCAGCGAGGTCGCCCTGGCGGTCCGCACCGGCGTCCCGGTGCTCGCGCTCGGTGGGTGGGAGCTGCCGCCCGGCCCGGTGCCCGTGGCGTCTGTCGCCGAAGTCCTCGAGCGGCTGGACACCGTGCGGTGAGGGATGCGGCCGAGGTCGCACGGGCGGCCCGGGACGCGCCCGACATCGCGACGCTCGACGCGATCGTCCCGGAGTGCCGGGCGTGCCCCCGGCTCGTGGCGTGGCGCGAGCTCGTCGGCGTGGAGAAGCGGGCCGCGTTCCGCGACGAGACCTACTGGGCCCGACCCGTGCCGGGCTTCGGCGACGCACTCGCGCGCGTGCTCGTCGTCGGACTCGCGCCTGCCGCGCACGGTGCCAACCGCACGGGCCGGATGTTCACGGGAGACCGGTCGGGCGACTTCCTGTTCGCGGCGATGCACCGGACCGCGTTCGCGTCCCAGCCGACCTCGACGTCCCGCGACGACGGGCTGGTCCTGTCCGACGTCCGCGTCACGGCACCGGTCCGCTGCGCGCCGCCCGCGAACGACCCGACGCCCGAGGAACGGCGCACCTGCGGGCCGTTCCTCGCCCGCGAGCTCGAGCTGCTGCAGCCGCGCGTCGTCGTGGTGCTCGGTGCGTTCGGGTGGCAGGCGCTGCTGGCGACGCTCGCCGAGCAGGGCTGGGAGGTCCCGCGCCCACGCCCACGGTTCGCGCACGGCGCGGAGGTCGACCTGCGACACCCGACGATCGGCTCGGTCACCCTGCTCGGGTGCTTCCACGTGAGCCAGCAGAACACGTTCACCGGACGGTTGACCCCGGCGATGCTCGACGCGGTGCTCGAGCGTGCGCGGGCGCTTGTCGGACCTCGTGGCTAGCGTCGGTGCGCATGGAGATCTCGTTCGTCGCCGGGTTCGGTCCGATCACACGTGACGCGGGTGCGGCCCGTGCGTTCTGGGAGGACGGGCTCGGCATCGCGCTCGAGGAGCCCGCACCGGGCTACCTGACCAACGACTCGCTCGAGGGCGTCAAGGCGTTCGCGCTCTGGCCGCTCACGCAAGCCGCGCAGTCGACGTTCGGGAGCCCGCAGTGGCCTGCCGACCTGCCGACGCCGCAGGCCTGGCTCGAGCTCGACGTCGAGTCGGTGGAGGCGGTCGGCGCGGGCGTCGCCGAGCTGACCGAGAAAGGTCATCGTCTGCTCCGGGACACCACCGAGGAGCCGTGGGGTCAGACGACGGCCCGGCTGCTCAGTCCCGAGGGTCTGCTGGTCGGTGTGACCTACACGCCGTGGCTGCACCCGAAAAGTGGCTAGACCATCCCGTTGAGCAGGACGAGCAGGCACAGCGCCGACGCGATGGCCCCGGTGACGAGCGCGAAGATCGCCCGACCGGTGCCGTGACCGCCCGAGCGCGCCTGACGCAGGGCGAGCACCCCGAGAACGATGGCGACCGGCCCCAGGATCCAGATGGCCAACGCCACGAGGCCGACGTACCCGGCGGTCACGGACTGCCAGGACCGGCCGACGGGGGCGATCCAGTGCAAGGCGTTGTTCGGCCCGTACTCGTCGGACGCCGGCTGACCCGCGGCGGGGTAGCCACCGGCGTAGCCGTAGCCGGTCGGCTGGCCCGCGTAGGACGGAGCCTGCCCGACCGAACCGGGGACCGGTGCCGTGTGGGCCGTCCAGTCGCGCCCGTCGTACCAGCGGAGCACGCCGGGGGTCACGTTGTCGGCGTACCAGCCGGGTGCGGTGGCGGTGGGCCACCCATTGTTGGTGCTCATCCTGCGCTCCCGCTGGTGGTCGGTGTGAGGCACAGCGCGGCCCCTGAGTCGTCGGGCAGGGGGACCACATGGTCCGCCCCGGTCGGGCACGTCATGCCGTCGGAGATCCGGGCCGAGGCGACGTAGGTGTGGGGGAACTCGCACGAGACCTGCCAGACCGAGGTACCGGATTCCGCCCAGCACGAACCTGCGTCGACCGACTCCGTCCCGGGCACTCCGGTCGAGGTGTACGCGTGCACGATCGAGATGACCGAGATCAGCACCGCCATCCCGCCCCCGATGCCCGCGAGCGCGGCACCGGACGAGCTCCACGGCTGGCCGCCCAGGCTCACCATGACCTTGTAGTTCTTGCGCGCGCGGTAGAGCGACGCGAGGCCTCCGACCACCCCGGCCGTCGAGACGTAGTGCCGGCCCCCGTACCCACCGGTCGTGCTCATCGAGGACGCCACCAAGGACGCGATGAGCGCGCCGAGCAGCAGCCAGCCGATGCCCAACCAGAAGTCGCGGTAGACGCGTCGGCGGGCCTGATCGATCGCCCGCTGATCGACGACCGTGCCGGGCAGCTGGTTGTAGGTGGCGGCGCCGAACCCGTAGCCGCCGCCGAAGCCATTGCCGTTGCCTTCGGAGTCGAACCGGGCGATGGTCGGCTGCTGCCCGAAGGCATCGAACCGGGAGGGCTCAGCGCTGAAGGGCTGCTGCCCAGGGGCGTGCGTCGGGAACGGGCTGTACTGCGCGACCGTCGGGCGAGCTGCGACGGGAGCGAACGCCACCTCGGCCGCGGGCGCCTCGACGGGGCGCGTGTGCTCGGTCCACGCGGTCCCGTCGAACCAACGCACGACCCCGGTCGTCACGCGGTCGTCGTACCACCCGGCAGCCAGTCCCCCTGTCACAACCCACTGTTCGGCAGATCTGAGGAATTTCTTGATCCCGAAGCGGTGACGATCCTGGCCCCGAACAGGTGACGCTCCTCAGTTCTCCTCAGTGCTCCTCAGTGGGCGAGCAGCTCGCGGTGGGTCGGGACGTGCGGCTCGAAGTGCAGCCTCATGCCGGCCTCCTGCGGGGTGCGGTCCCGCTTGCGGTGGTTGCAGTCGAGGCAGGCGGCGACGGTGTTGAGCCAGGTGCTCGTGCCGCCACGGCTCCGCGGCAGGACGTGGTCGACGGTCGCCGCGTCGCGCGAGCCGCAGTAGGCGCAGACATGGTGGTCCCGCTCGAGCATCGCGGACCGGGACCAGGCCGGGATGCCGCGGCGGTTGCGCCAGCGCATCTGCACGTAGCGGACCAGGCGGAGCACCCTGGGCAGCGGGTACGGCCCGAACGTGCGGCCGTCGACGGCCTCCTCGACGACTGCCACCTGGCGGTGCAGCATGCGGACGGCGTGCGCGAGGCTCACGCGATGGAGGGGCTCGTACCCCGCGTTCAGGACCAGGACTCCCGCCATGGCCGTTCCCTTCTGTGAGTGCCCTGCGCTGGACTTGAACCAGCTGCCTCCGGCTTCGTAGGCCGGCGCTCTGTCCTTCTGAGCTAGCAGGGCGTGGGGGGTGGTGAGACGGCGATGGGCCGCCCCCGAGATCGGAGACGGCCCATCGCGCGACTGAGTGTGTGCTCAGGCAAGGTTCGGTGACCTCCGAGGTCGGGTTCGGGACGTGCGCTTGGTCAGCTCGTACACCATGGCGTCGTCTCCTCTCGGCGGTCGGGTCGTCGGTCCAGCGCGACAAGGTCCGTGAACGCGTCGCGGGCCTGGTCCAGGGTGACCGACGAAACGCGATCCCACCAGGGGATTTCCGGATGAATCCCACGAACGGGCGTGGAACATCTGGCGGCGCCGGCTGCTCAGTCGAGGTCCACCACGAGCCCGACGCCCGCCGCGGCCGTGCCGATGGTGACGTCGAACAGACGCGCGAAGTCACCGGCGACGTTGTGCAGGTGCCCGAAGAGCTCGACCGAGATCGCCCCGACGAGCGACGTGAACAGGGTCACGGACCGCGCGGCGAGCCGGGCTACGTGGTCAGGAACGTCGGCGGGGTCCGAGAAGCCGACGAACGCGAACACCTGCGGCGCGACGCGGCCGCGCGGGTCGAAGTCGGGTCCGGCGGGGCTCAGCGCGCCTTCCGCGTCGGCGCGCATGACCAGCCCGACGAGCACGGCCCAGATCCGCACGGCGTGCACGACGGTGTCCTGCGGCGCCTGGTACCCGCGCACCGGCGTGCCGTAGATCAGCTCGAACGAGTGCGGGTGCTCGAGCGCCCAGCCGCGAACGGCACGGGCGACGTCGAGCCACACCGCCGCGGGGTGCTTGCCATGCGCGGCGGCCACCGCGGTCTCGGCGACGTGCCCCACGGCGTCGTACGCCTCGATGATGAGGAGCGTCAGCAGGGCGTCGCGCGAGTCGACGTACCGGTAGACCGCCGACGACGCCATGCCCAGGTCCCGTGCGACGGCGCGCAGCGACAGCTCGGCCGCACCGTCGGCGACCAGGCGGGCCCGCGCAGCGTTGAGCAGCTCGGCCATGACCTCGGCCCGTGCGCGCTCGCGGGCGGTGGTGGTTGTCATTGCCCCATTCTGCCTGCTCCGCGACGATATTGAGAGCACCGATCCGATGTGTGAGCACTGCTCTTGTATCGCCGATCGGATTGTGCGAGCATCGCTCTCGGACGAGAGCACCGCTCTCACATTCGGAGGGACTCATCATGACCCGGCACGTCATCGTCGGAAAGGGAGCCGTCGGCTCCACGCTCGCGCAGGAGCTCGTCGCACAGGGCCACGACGTCCTCGTCGTGAGCCGAACGGGCGGCACCGGATCCGGGCACGTGGCGCTCGACGCCACCGACGCGGACGCGCTGGCCGCCGTCGTGCAGGGCGCCGACGTCCTCTACAACTGCGCCAACCCGAAGTACACGCGCTGGACCACGGACTGGCCGCCGCTGTCGTCGGCGCTGCTGGACACGGCCGCGCGTACGGGGGCCGTCCTGGTCACCGCCGGGAACCTCTACGGCTACGGGGTGCACGGTGAGGTGATGACGGAGCAGACGCCCCTGCGCGCGACCGACGCCAAGGGCATGGTCCGTGCCCAGATGTGGCGGGACGCCGTCGCGCGCACCGACGTGCGGACCACGGAGATCCGCGGCGGCGACTACTTCGGCCCGCGTGCCGATGCGGCTGCCCACGCCGGACCGCGATTCGTCCAGCCGATCCTCGCCGGGAAGGTCACCCGGACGATCGTCGCGGTAGACCAGCCGCACAGCTGGACGTACCTGCCCGACTTCGCACGCGCCCTCGCCGCCGCCGGGCAGACCCCCGACGCATGGGGACGTGCCTGGCACGTGCCGACCGCGGAACCGCTGACGTTCCGTGCGCTCGGCGCACTGATCGCCGAGACGGCGGGAGCCCCGGCGCCGCGGATCAAGCCCATGAGCAGTGGGGTCCTACGGGCGCTCGGCGTCGTCTCGCCGCTCCTGCGCGAGGTCTCGGACGTCGCCGACCACTTCAGTGAGCCCTTCGTCATGGACACGACCGCGTCCTCGCAGATGCTCGGCATGACCGCGACCCCGTGGGCCCGGGCCGTCGCCGAGACGCTCGGGACCGGAGCGCGGGTCTAGGAGGAGGCCCCGGCGGCGCGTCGCGCGAGACGCACAGCACCCTCGACCGCGGGCACGTCCAGCATCCGCACGTCGGCGTCGGGGAGCCGCTCGAGGATCGATCGTCGGATCCCCGCGAACAACCGCGGCACCTCGGGTGCCACGTCGCCACCGACCACGGCGTGCACGACGTCGACACCGCGATCGGAGAGCTGGACGACGAGCGTCGCGATGGCCCGCGCGTTCGCCGTCACGAGGCCGTACGCGTCGCTCGACCCTTCGTCGGCAGCCTCGAAGACGGCCGGCGCGTGGCTGCTCCAGGGCAGCGCGCGGGCGTCCCAGCGCAGCACCTGGGCGAGCTCGTCGACCGACGTGAGCTGCATCGACTGCATGAGCCGGAGGTGCAGCACCTCCGGCCGGTCTCCGCGGGCCGCGCGGGTGAGGACCGCCATGGCGGCCTCGCGGACGAGCGCGCTGGCGCTGCCGGCGTCGGAGAACGCCCAGCTCGACATGCCGGAGAGCGAACCCGGACCTGTGGCCACGGCGATCGCGGAGCCGCCGACCAGGACTCCGACACCGCGGAACAGCCCGGCAGCGGGGACCAGCAGCTCGGCATCGTTGACGACGATCGTCGGCACCCGCAGTGCGGCACCGACCGTCGTGCCGAGCGCGTCACGCAGCGCGCGGACCTCGCAGCCGGTGGCCCCCACCCCGACCGCGACCAGCTCGACGTCGGCGCAGTCGTCGAGCGCACGGCGCACGGTGTCGACGATCCAGCCGGTCGCGTAGCGCAGAGGGGTCGCGGACCAGCTGGCCGACGCCGAGACGTGGTCGAGGACGATCGCGCCCGACGCCTGCTCCACCACCTGCACCTGCGCCGTGACGGCGCCGATGTCCAGGCCCATCACGACGCGTCGGCGCGCCACGGAGCGGTCGGGCGGCGGGTGGCGCTCGGTCATCTTTCGTCCTCGTGGTCTGACGGCGACCCCGCGGTGGGTGGGCGGGGGTCTGTCGTCGGGGAGATCACAGGGCGACCGGGTGTGGGGCGCCATCCGACATTTCACGTTAAGCGCCAGGTCAGGGGCCTATCCCGGACTTAGGTCCTGGGTCGGCACTGATCCCGATAACAAGATGGAAACGACCACCTGCCGAGGACCGGGCCCGCCGCCCCGCGAGGACGTGCACACTTGACCTACAGAGGCGAAGGAGCACTCATGCTGGAATGCCCGGTCTGCAAGTCGGACGAGCTGGAGCTCGTCGAGCGACTGCCGGACGATCGCCGGAAGATTCGTTGTTCGTCGTGCCACCACACGTGGATCCGCGGCGAGGCCAAGCGCGTGACCGAGACGCCCGCGTCGTACGCGGGCCTGCGCGACCGGTTCCCCGACCGCGCGTCGGTCGACCCCGCTCGGATGGCCGTCGTGGAGGAGCTCAAGGGGGTGTTCCTGCAGGAGCACCAGACGCCCGACCCCGAGGTGCTGGCCTACTGGGCCAAGTACCAGGAGATCTTCAGCGCCGAGAACATCGTCGACGCCGACCCCGAGGACCTGCGCGAGTTCGCCAACAGCACCGTGGGCGCGGCCCCCGGGAACATGTCGGTGTTCAACCGCGCGTGGAAGACGATGGGCGACTACGAGGCAACCGCCAGGACGCGGAACACCATCCGCTACCTGCTCTACGGCCCCGCTACTGTGCCCCTCGCGGACCGGTTCACCCGCCTCGTGCACGAGCAGGGCGGGCTCGGCATGACCGGCTTCAAGGAGTCGCTCCTGACCCGCGTGCTCTGCGTCGTCGAGCCTGAGCGCTACCTGCCGATCCTCACCTACAGCACCGCCGCCGGCGGCAAGCGTGAGATCGCGCAGCTGGTCTACGGGCTCGAGCTGCCCGAGGCGGCCCGCGTCCAGTGGACGATCGGGCGGCTCATGATGTGGAGCAACGACCTGCTCGTGGACCTGGCCGGCGACGGTTTCAGCACGCTGCAGCAGGTGTCGCAGTTCTTCTGGGAGACCAAGAGCCGCGAGCTCGAGCCCGCCTGACCGTCATCCCCACGCGACCGCCTGCCGCAGTCCGAGCAGGTGGCCGTCGGGGACCCGGACGACAGCGAGTCGGGCACCGTTCATATCGACGATCCCCGTCTCAGGGTTCCCGTTGGTGACCGGTGCGGTGCCCAGCTCGGCGAGCCCACCGCCCTCGACCTCGGCCATCGGGGCGCACCCGCTGGCCAGCAGGCCCGCGCGGGCGTCGTCGATGTCGGCCACGTCGAGCATGACCAGCGGGAAGTCGACCCACGGCAGCCTCGTCAGGCCGATCTCGGTGCCGGCGAACCGGAACGCCGCGTAGTCCGGCGTCGCGAACAGGGGCGCGTTCCCCGTGACCGCCGTCCAGGCGGTGATGCCCGCGTCGATGTCGCGCGCGGGGTAGACGATCGTGGCGATCCCGTTGATGTCCATACGACGATCGTGCTCGCCGATGCGGCAGGTCTGCTTCCGCAACTTCTGGAATCCTGGACGGATGCTGACCACGTCGGCCCGTCTTCTGCGGCTCCTGTCTATCCTGCAGGCCCCCGGTCTGCACGGTGGACCGGACCTCGCCGCACGCCTCGGCATCTCCACGCGCTCGCTCCGTGACGACATCGCCGCACTCCGCGAGCTGGGCTACCCGGTCCACGCCCGCCCGGGATCCTCGGGCGGCTACACGCTCGGTGCCGGCGTCGCCCTCCCGCCGTTGCTTCTCGACGACGACGAGGCGGTCGCCGTCGCGGTCGGCCTCGGGCTCGCCGCGACGGCAGCGGTCGAGGGGATCGAGGAGGCCTCCGTCATCGCGCTGGCCAAGCTCGAACGCGTCCTCCCGTCGCGCCTGCGGCACCGGGTCGACGTCCTGGCCTCGTCGACCGAGTTCGCGCACCGCCCGCCCGAGCCCGTGGCCAGCGCCACCCTGCAGACGATCGCCGAGTGCTGCCGGTCCTTCGTGAGCCTCCGCTTCGACTACATCTCGCCTTCGTCGACCCGGCTGGAGCCCGGACGGCGCGAGGTCGAGCCCTACCGGCTGGTCCACCGCGCCGGCCGCTGGTACCTCGTCGGCTGGGACGCCGCCAGGCGGGACTGGCGCGCGTTCCGGGTCGACCGCATGACGCTGCGCGTGCCGAACGGTCCGCGCTTCCGACCGCGGCCGACGCCCCCGGACATCGCGGCCTTCGTCGACGCTGCGATCGGGGCCTCCACGTGGGGCTTCCGCGCGCGCGTCCGACTCCACGCCAGCGCCACCGAGATCGTCCCGCGCGCCCCCGCCGCCGTGACGGTGACCGCCGAGACGGACAGCACGTGCACCGTCGACGTCGGGTCCGACGACGCAGCGGCGCTCGCTCGCTACCTGGGGATGTGGGGCGTCGACTTCGACGTGCTGGACTCGCCCGAGCTCGTCGCGGCTGTGCAGGAGCTGGCGGCCCGGTATGGCCGGGCAACTCACTCCGTCGGCGTCGGCGCCCCGTGACCTGAGTCGACCTTCTTGGGCAGGACGAACACCAGCACGACCGCGGCGACGGCGAGCACGGTGCTGACGAACATCGCGGCGGCCGCGGCGTCGGTGAACGCCTGCGGGACGGACTGCGGGCTCGTGATGTGCAGCTGCCCGAACAGCACGCTGCCGATCACGGCGATACCGATCGCGCTCCCGACCCGCTGCATCACGCTGATCACGCCACTCGCGGCGCCCGCTTCGGACCGGTCCACAGTCGCGACGATGAACTGCACGTTCGGCGCGATGAACAGTCCGCTGCCGATCCCGGCCAGCAGGAGCGGGACGAGCAGGTCCCAGTTGGTGAGGTCCGCCGCGGCCTCGTTGCGCAGCACCAGCCACACCCACGCCAGGCCGATCGCGACGAGAAACGTGCCGACGACGAGCACCGAGCGCCCGAGCCGCTGCGAGAGCCGGTTGCTCTGTGACGCACCAACGATCGACCCGAGCGCGAACGGCACCCCGACCACGCCGGACTGCAGTGCGGTGTGCCCGAGCCCGGCCTGCCACAGCAGCGAGATGGTGAAGAAGATGCTGGTGAACGCCGCGAAGTAGACCATCGCGAGGATCGTGCCGCCCGTGAACGCGGGGTGGCTGAACAGGTGCGGCGGAACCATCGGGTTGGCGTCCTGGATGCGGACCTCCCAGGCACCGAACGCCACGATCAGGAGCGCACCGGCCGCGAGCGTGATCCAGGTCCACGCCGGCCAGCCCTTGTCCTGCCCCTCGATCAGCGGCACCAGGATCGCGACGAGGCCAGCCGTCAGCAACGCGAGCCCGACGAAGTCGTAGCCGGTCTTGGAGGTCGTGCCGAGCTTTCCCGCTGGCAGCAGGATCGCTGCCGCGATGAGCGCGACGATCCCGATCGGCAGGTTCACGAAGAACACGATCCGCCAGCCGTTCGCCTCCCCGAACGCCTCGATGATCAGGCCACCGAGGATCGGGCCCAGCGCCGTGCTCACCCCGATCACCGACCCCATGATCGCGAACGCCTTGCCCCGCACCGGCCCCGGGAAGAGCAGCTGGATGAACGCCGTGACGCCCGGCACGAACATGCCACCGGCCAGCCCCTGGATCACCCGCGCGATGATCAGCTGGAAGCTCGTCTGCGCCAGCCCGCACAGCAGGCTCGCGAGCGTGAACAGCGCCAACCCGGTGAAGAAGACCCACTTGTGCCCGATCCGGTCCCCCACCCGGCCGGCCGGGATCAGGGCGATGCCGAACGCCAGCGCGTAGCCGGAGATGATCCAGCTCAGCGTCGCCTCCGACGCACTGAGATCCTCACGGATCGTCGGCAGCGCGACGTTGACGATCGTGGTGTCGAGCAGGGCCATGAACATGCCGGCCATGAGGACGATCAGCGCGTTCCACGCGCTCCTCGGAACCTTCGGGGGCGTCCACGCCTGCGCGGCGGCCTCGGTCATGGGGTCACGGGTCCTCTCGCCGACGACGAGCGTGGGAGCTCCTCGGCTCGATCATGACGGGACGGAGGCTCGGGCGCCCCTCGGGCCCGCGTCAGCGCTCGTCGAGGGCTCCGAGCACCGGCTTGATGTCGAGCACCGGCGTTCCGTCGATGGCTTCCAGGTCACGGACGAGCAGTCGCGTCCCGTTTATCTCCAGCACCGTCACACGGTGCAGTCCGATCGGGTTCGGGCGGTCAGGCGAGCGGGTGCTGAACACGCCGAGCGGGGTGCGAGTGACGTCACCGCGGGGGTGCACCACCTGCACGTCACGGTCCGCGCGGTCGAGCCAGGTGAGCACGAGGACGTCGTCACCGACAGCGATGTCTGCAACAGCGTCCGCAAACTCGGGCGCAACGACGACCCACGCGTCAGGTGCACCCTCGTCGCCTTGCCTTGGCGCAGATGCCCGGTCGGTGAGCGACGACTCGACCCGCCCCACCTCGGTGACTTCGTAGCCCATGTCTCCACGATGACGACCGAGATCGCCGTCGACAAGACACGAAGCGAGAGGACACCTGTGCAATCGGCGCACGGCCCTCGGTCGACGAAACCCGCCCGTAACCCGCCAGACGTACCGTCCGCAGGACGAGGCACTGACGCACGAGCGCGACAGGAGCGACCGCATGTTCGAGCGAGTCGACCCGTTCATCGGGACCGAGGCCACGAGCCTGCCCCAGCAGCACGGCCTCGCGACGACGTGGTGGTGGCCGAAGCCGCAGGTCGGGAACACGCACCCCGGCGCCACCTACCCGCTCGGCATGGTCAGCGCGTGCGCGTACTCGGGCGGATACCCCACGGGCTACGGCAAGTACGACCTGGGCACCGAGGGTCTGCCGAACGAGATCTACGACCGGCCGGTCGCCAGCGGGTTCACGCACTTCCAGCAGTCCGGCACGGGTGCGATCCGCAAGTACTACAACTACTTCCGCGTGACCCCGATGCTGCAGCCGCTCGACGACCTGGGGCAGCTCTGGGACATCGTCGACGAGACCGCGGAACCCGGCTACTACTCGGCCACGCTCGAGAGCGGGATCCGGGCGGAGATCGCGGTCGGGCCGAAGTCGGCCGTCCACCGGTACACGTTCCCTGCGCACCGCGACGCGCGGCTGGTCATCGACTTCTCGCTCGGCGGGCTGGTCATCCCGTACGGCCGGACGGTCCCGCTGCGGGCGCACCTGCACTCGATCGCGCCCGGGGTCGCGCAGGGCGAGATCGTCGTCGAGGGCACGCCGCTCGCCGTGCACGTCGAGTGCGACGACCCGCGCTGGCGGCAGATGCTCTGGTACGACCGGCGCCTGATGCCCGGCGGCACGCGCCTGGACTTCGACCACATCCGCCCGACGACGCTGCGCCCGTTCGGGCTCATGTGGGCCGGTCCGTCGGAGCCGGGGCAGGTGGTCGAGCTGCGGTTCGGGTTCTCGCTGCGCGGCGTCGACCAGGCCCGCAAGAACCTCGAGGACGAGTGCGGTCCGGGTCCGTCCAGCTTCGCGACGAGACGAGCGGACACGGCCGAGGTCTGGCGCTCGACGCTCGGCAAGATCCGCATCGACACCCCGTCGACCGACAAGCAGACCGTGTTCTCGACGGCGCTGTACCACTCGCTGATCAAGCCGTGCCTGGCGCCGGGCGAGAGCCCGTTCTGGCCGACGAACGGGCCGTTCGCGTTCGACATCGCGACCATGTGGGACATCTACCGCACCCAGCTGCCGCTGCTCACGACGTTGCTTCCCGACAAGGCAGTGGAGCTCGCGCAGGCCCTCCTGTCGATCGCCGAGGAGGAGGGGAACCTCCCGATCGGCTACCGGATGGCGCGCGGCGCCGACCAGTTCAGCCGGCAGGCCTCAGCCCTCGCACACACCTTCCTCGCAGACCTGTGCCAGCTCGGCCTGACGGGTCTGGACTGGAACTGGGCGCTCGTGCACATGCACAACGACCTTCGTCGGACCTACGGCGAGGAGTTCCTGCTCAACGGGGTCGCCCACCCGATCAGCCACACGCTCGACCTGGCCTTCGGGTACTGGTGCACGTCGCAGGTCGCGGCACACGTGGGCGA
Source organism: Cellulomonas sp. P4_H4 (assembly GCF_056400865.1). NCBI lineage: Bacteria > Bacillati > Actinomycetota > Actinomycetes > Micrococcales > Cellulomonadaceae > Cellulomonas > Cellulomonas sp. P4_H4. The sequence goes on along the minus strand of NZ_JBFUKL010000002.1, from coordinate 21,506 downwards.
CCCGGACCTCGTCGACCAGTTCGCGCCCCTCGCGGCCCAGTGGGTCAACGCCTACGACTCGTCGACGGGGCTGCTCAAGGACTCCACCTACTACGAGGGCGGCCGCTGGAACTACTCGTTCCGGCTGATGCACGACATGGCGGCGCGCATCAAGCTCTCGGACGGCGACGACGGGTTCGTCGAGCAGCTCGACGAGTTCTTCGGCTACGGAGCGCCGCCCGTCGTGCAGCCCGGTCTGCGGCCCGGCGTCGCGGAGATGGCCGCCGGGTACGCGCTCAACCGTTTCGAAGGCCTGAACAACGAGCCGGACATGGAGGCGCCCTGGGCCTACCAGTACGCCGGCCGGCCCGACCGCACCGCCGAGGTGGTGCAGGCCATCATCCAGAACCAGTTCTCGGTCGGCCGTGGCGGAATGCCGGGAAACGACGACTCCGGCGGCCTCTCGTCGTGGTTCGTCTGGGCGTCGCTGGGCCTCTTCCCCGTCGCCGGCCAGAACCTCTACCTGATCAACGCGCCGTCCTGGCGTGAGGCGAGCATCGAGATCGGCGACCGGTCGCTGAACATCGAGACCCAAGGATTCATCGAACCGACACCCGACGGACCGACCCAGTATGTACAGTCCGTCCACCTCGACGGCGAGGTGCTCGACCGCACCTGGCTGACAGGCGCCGAGCTGCATCGCGGAGGCCGCCTCCTCATCGCGCTCGGCCCGAAGCCGTCTGACTGGGGCACCACCGTCCGGCCACCGTCCGTCAGCACGTCCCTACCCGCCGTCCTGCGACGCTGAGGAGACCCTTGTGACGACACCGCGACGCAGGCTCGTGATCGTCGTGCGCGCCGACCCGGTCATCTGCGGCCACTCGGGCGAGGCACGCAACCTCGCGGAGGCCGCGCTCGACCGCGGTTTCGACGACGTCCGCATCATCACCTGGACCATCGAGCGGCTCCAGGCCACCGGCCTGCCCCTCAAGCCGCTGGACGGGGTGCTGCCCTACAGCCCTGGCATCACGATCGAGCGCCCGGAGCCCGTGGGCGACTACAAGGTGCCCGACGGACGCTGGCTCGCCGGTATCACGGGCCGCCTCGTCGAGCTCTTCACCGACGGTGTACCAACGGTGGCCATGTCGTTGTACTTGTCGCCTCACTCGCTCGCGATCGCCGACGCCGTCCGCGTCGCGCGGAGCACCGGCCTGCCCGTCAACGTCGTCACCGTGGCCGAGGCGGTCGGCTCCGACGTCACCAACGTGGTCCGCGCCTGCGTCGAGAACGACCAGTTCGGCGCCGCCGCCCACGTGCTGTCGTCGTACCTCGAGCACGACATCTGCCTGGCCGTCTCCGACTACACGCGCGAGCTGATCATCAGCGAGGCCGCTGCGATCGACGCCAAGCACGGCACCACGTTCGCCGCCCAGTGTCGCGACCGCGTCACCGTCTCCTACCCCGCGGTCGACGTCGGCTCCTACCTGAACCTGCCGCCGTCGGACGTGCTCGAGACCCGTGGCCTCACGCCCGACGGCTACGTCCTGTTCCTCTCCCGCCTCGCACACGCGAAGGGTGTCGACGACCTGATCGAGGGCTTCGCAGCCAGCACCCTGGCGGCCGACCTCCAGCTCGTGATCGCCGGCAACGGTCCCGACGCGGCCCGCCTGCAGGGTCTGGCGGCCGCCTCGCCCGCAGCCTCGCGCATCGTGTTCCTGGACGACGTCGACGATGCCGAGAAGTCCTACCTCATGGCCGGCTCGGCCGCGTACGTCCTGCCCAGCAAGCCCCGACCGGAGTTCGTCGAGACGTTCGGCATCGCCCTCGTCGAGAAGATGCTCTCGGGCGGCGGTCCCGTCATCACCACCGACACCGGTGGCATCGGAGAGGCCGTCGGCGACTGCGCGCTGATCGTGCCCGTCGAGTCCCCGTCCGCGATCGCCGAGGCCCTCGACCGCGTGCTCGCCATGTCCTTGGACGAGCGTGCCTCGTGGGAGCAGCGCGCCCGCGCGCACGCCCTCCAGTTCGACCGGGTCGCCGTACTCGACGGCATCCTCGGCCGTGTCTCGTCCGTGCAGATCCCCTGGATCCCGGTCCCCGTCGGCTGACCCCGGCTGTCCACAGGTTCCCGGTTCTCCCCCTGCGCCCGCCCGATTTGGGTAGGTTCACCGTCATGCACACCAGCAGGGGGCTGCCGATGTCCACGTTCCGACGAGGCACGATCGCCGTCGTCGCGCTCGCCCTGACGTTGACGGTGGCCAGTTGCACCGACAAGCCAGCAGCTCTCGATCCGACGTCGTCTTCGTCCAACACGGCTTCCACCACGCCGGACCCAACACCCACCGCCGTCGCCGCCCCGGAGCGGCCCGAGGCGATGAACACTGCGAGCGTCGACGGCGCCGTCGCTGCTGCGACGTACTTCATGGACCTCTACACCTACGCCCGTCAGACCGGCGATCTGACGGAGTGGAACGCGTTCTCGGCGAACGACTGCCAGTTCTGCAACGCGGTTATCTCGGGTGTCGAGGACTCGACGGCCGCCGAGCACGTCGTACGAGGTGCGGAAATTCAGGTTCTCGAGTCGACGGGAAGTGACGTTGACGGGACCCTTTTCTCCGCGCAGCTTCGCGTCAGGGAGGCGGCGGCGCAGGAGTTCGATCAGTCTGGAGCCGTCGTCGCTGCAGGCGCGGGTGCGGAACACGATCTGCTAGTTGCACTCTCGTGGGACTCAGGTGCATGGACGGTTAGGGCGATCGATGTCCACCCAACCCCCACGGCAGCGCCGTGATCCGGATGACTTCAGGACTCGCGCTCGGCCTCGTAGCTGCGTTGGTCGCACTTCCACCGACACCTCCGCCGATTCGAGAGCTAGATTCCTTCGCGACTACCAGCCCGAACCAGCAGGCTGTGGACGTGCTCGGTCACGGGGGAATCGAGCAGAGCGCTGCGGCCAACTCTGCGACGGGCAGCAGCCAACTGATTCTGGAGCAATACCGCAACGCGCCAAAGTGCGTCGCCATCGAGCTCATTGCGACGACTCCTATGAATGAACCGTGTGCTGACGGCCAGGTCGTTCAGGAGGCCGCTGGCTGCAATGGTCAATCGCCGATCGAGCCACTCTGGGTACGCCGCCGAGCGACCGAAACTACGCCATGGGGCCCGTGGTCTTGGGTCGCGCCAGGCGGATGTGCGGCCGATGCCATTCCAGTCTTCACTGCTGCAGACTTCCGGCGGCTGCCAATCGCGCCGCCCGTACTGCACACTCAGCCCGACCGGGGCTGGGTGTTAGTCAATAAGGACACGATCGTGTCGACCGACAAGGCCGAGCAGACGTTCCGGACCGACCTGCTCGGGTACGGGATCGACGTCGTCGCGACGCCCGACACGTTCACCTACGACTGGGGTGACGGCAGCGAGCCGCTCGTGACGCACAGCGCCGGCCGCGCTTACCCGAACCAGGACACCTTCCACGCCTACACCGAGCTCGGCACCGTCCAAGTCACGCTCACCACCACGTGGACCGCGAAGTACCGCGTCGACGGCACGAACCAGTGGCGCGACGTCGTCGGGACCGCGGCGACGTCGGCAACCAGCGCACCGTTCACCATCGAGGAACGCCGCTCCCACCTGGTCGCGGAACTCTGCACGGCGGAGCCGACACCTCCGGACTGCGACGACGACTGAGCAGACGAGCTTTGGGCTCGAACTCGACGTGTCGCGTCGTGAGACGACCGATCACCCGGGGCGTGGTCGACAATCCGCGCCGCGTACCCTGCGCGCGTGAGCCCACGACTCGAGCTGAGCTTCCTGACGTTCGTCCCCTACGACGACCCGGCCGACGCCGCGCAGTCACTCAGGGACGCGATCGACCTGTTCACGTACGCCGAGGAGCTGGGCTACGACACCGGTTGGGTGCGCGTGCGGCACCTGGAACAGTTCCTGTCCTCACCGTTCCCTCTCTTCGCGGCGATCGCGCAGGCGACGGAGCGCATCCGGTTCGGCACGGCGGTGCTCCCGATGCGGTACGCGGACCCGATCACGATCGCGGAGGACGCGGCGACGGTCGACCTGCTCTCGGGCGGTCGACTCGAGCTGGGCGTCGCGGGCGGGATCAAGCCGTCGGCGAGCATCCTCGATCCTGTCTACGGCGCGGTCGAGCGGTCGTTCGAGGACGAGTCTCAGCACCGCATCGAGCGCCTGCGCTCGGCTATCGCCGGGGAGCCGGTAGCCGTCGCGCCCGAGTCGGGCTTCCCGATCGCGCCGCCCGGCACCGAGCTGATCGTCCGGCCGCACAGCCCGGGGCTCGCGGAACGCATCTGGTACGGACCGGGTTCGAAGGCGACCGCCGTGCGCACCGCCGAGCAAGGGTTGGACCTGCTGGTCTCGACGCTCAACAGCGAGGACGACGGCCGGTCGTTCGAGGAGACGCAGCGCGACCAGATCCGGGCCTACAAGGCGGCGTTCGACGTCCCCGGGCGCACACCGCGCGCGGTCGCGGGACGCATCGTGCTGCCGAGCGTGACGGCCGCCGACGACGAGCTGTTCGCCGAGTACATCGCCTGGTACGCGGGACGGTTCGACGCGACGGGCCGCGTGCCGGGCGGGTTCGGGGTGTTCAGCCCGACCCACCACGGCAGCCCGGAGCAGGTCATCGCGAGCCTGACCGCCGACGTCGCGCTGGCAGAGGCCACAGGCCTCGACATCGTCCTGCCCGCGAACGCCACGCACGCGATGAGCCGCCGCATCCTGGAGAACGTCGCGACGAGCATCGCACCGGCCCTCGGCTGGTCACCGGTCTGAGCGGGCCACCCGCGCCAGCCGCTCCGCCTCGTCGGCGGTGAGGTGCGGCACCTCGGCGCGGAACAGGCCGGCCAGATCGGGCGGGTTGACGGTCCGACGAGAGGGCGGAGCCAGCAGTCGGTCGGGCACGACGATGTACCCCTCGGCCAGCGAACCGAAGAGGCGCATCCCGGACCGGTCTGTCGCCCAGAGCCACGCCAGGTACGCGCACAGGATCGCGTCGAGCTCGTCCTCGATCCGCTCCAGGTCGACCTGCCTCTGCGCGGTGGCGACCTTCTCCTTCAGCGCGAACCACCGGGAGGACGACGAGAGCCGCAACGGTGACTCGCAGACGCGCTCGAGGTGACCGACGAGCTCCTCGAACGCCGACCGTCGCATCCCGACGTCGCGACCGCGCTTCGCCTTGTAGGGGATCACGGACCCCAGCCCGAAGAGCGCGACCATCGCCGGGTGTGGGTAGACCTCGATCGCGACGGACCCGTCGGAGGACGGGTCGACGGACCAACCGAACCGGCCGGCCAGCTTCTCGGCACGCGGCGGGTCGAGCCAGGCGATCGACCGGTTCGCGGCGTGCGCCCCGGCGTTGTAGGCACGGAACACGGCGCCCAGGTCCCGCTCGGCGACACGGTGCCCGGTCGCGTTCGGCACGACCAGAGGCGCATCGATCGCCGCGACCACGTGACCGGGCGCGTGCGTCGCGACGAACGCGGCGATCTCGTCGTCGGTCACGACGGACGTCGACGCGACGAGCCGCCCGTCGCCGTCGAGCATCGCGAGCCCGGTGCGCGCTCTAGATCCCCACGCCAGGTCGATGCCCAGATACGCGGAGTCCAAGGCGCGAGCGTCAGTCGCGGCCTCGTCCATCTCCGGCAGGTCAGAACGCCGGCTCGACCGTGGTGATCTGGTCCGCCGGCGGGGCCTGGATCGCGACGGCGCCACCCCAGTTGGTGAACAGCATCTCAGTCGCCGTGCCGAACAGCTCCGTCGTCATCTTGCGCAGGAGCTTGTCGTCGCCGACCCAGTACGTGTACGTGATCTGGGTGGGGACGGGGACGCCCGCCGCTGCAGCGGAGGCAAGCGCCTCGGCCGCCGGGCCGGTGAGCTTGCTGGTGTCGACGACGACCGCGTAGGCCTGCGTCGGGACGCCGTCGATGGCCTCCGGAGCTCCGGTGGGCGTGACGCTCACGATCGCGGCCTTCAGGGCCTCGGTGCTGTCGGCGACGCTCGTCTCTTCGACGGCGTCGGCAAAGGATGTGGCGAGCTCGCTGGTGCTGCTCGGGTCCACCTGCCAGAACAGGTTGCCGGTCCCAGGGCCGAGGTTGACGTACACGACGCCACCGACGACGCGGATCTCGACGGGCGTCTCGACCCCGGGGACGGTCTCGGACAGCTGCACGTCGGACCCGCTCACGTCGCCGACCATCTCGAGGGACTGGCCCGCCGCACTGACCGTGGCGTGGAACGAGTAGGACTTGGCGGCCAACGCCACGGTGCCCAGGTCGGAGAAGTTGCTGGCCGTGAGGACGAACCCAGCCTGGTCGACCTGCACCGGCACGGGCACCGGCACCATAGACGTCTGAGTAGTGGGCTCCACCGCCTGAGGCGTCGAGCCCGCGCCGCACGCAGCCAGCGATCCCGCCATGACCAGGGCGACGGGAACCGCGAGGAGACGACGGGACAGGCGCACGAGAGAACCCCCTGGGGATGTCAGGCAAGGAGCGCATTTTCCCACGCACGGAGCAACCGGCACGACGGGCATCAGGGTGACATCGCACGCCTGCGCCTCAGCCTCCGCACAGCAACGCCACAGCGACGATCGGCTGAATAGAGCCCTCACCAACCACCGGGAGGGTTCCCATGTCGCAGTACGCGCTCCTCGCGCTCGACCTCGTCGCCATCAGCGTCCTCGCTTTCGGGGTCTACTTCCCCCGGCACCGCCGCCGTGACCTCGTGGTCGCCTACCTCGGCGTGAACATCGGGGTGCTCGCCGTCTCGGCTGCTCTCGCGAGCAGTGCGGTCGGCGCCGGCGTCGGGCTGGGACTGTTCGGGGTCCTGTCGATCATCCGGCTGCGGTCCACGGAGCTCACCCAGCACGAGGTCGCCTACTACTTCTCGGCGCTGGCCCTCGGGCTGCTGGGCGGCCTGGCCGTGTCTCCGGTCGCGCTCAGTGCGGCGCTGATGGTGCTGGTCGTGGCCGTGCTGGCCGTCGTCGACCACCCGCGCATGCTGCGTCGCTACCGCCAGCAGACGATGGTGCTCGACTCCGCGATCACCGACGAGGTCGCCCTCGTCGGACACCTCGAGCGCCTGCTCGGGGCGCGCGTGCACACCGTGATCACGCAGCGCGTCGACCTGGTCAACGACACCACGACGGTCGACGTCCGGTACGAGCTGCCCGACCGCACCCAGACCCTCACCTCCGACGACAACGCGATCCTGCGGGCGGCCCAGCGATGACGGCCGTCCTGGACGACCTCGACCCGATCGACGTCGTCGAGCTCACCGAGCGGGCGTCCCTGCAGACGCGGTTCGACCGCAAGTACGTCATCCCGGAGAACTCCATCGACGTGCTGCTCCGCGGTCTCGAGCCGGGCTCGCGCGTCCTCCAGATCGGCGCCGAGCGGGACTTCGCCTACGAGTCGGTGTACTTCGACACCGACGACCTGACCAGCTACCTCGGCGCGGCCCGGCGACGCCGGCGACGGTTCAAGGTCCGCACACGCACCTACGTCGACTCCGACCTGTGCTGGGTCGAGGTCAAGACCCGCGGCCCGCGCGGCAGCACCGTCAAGACGCGCCTGCCGTACGACCCGTCGGACCGCTCGACGTTGACCGACGAGGGTCAGCGGTTCGCCGACGAGGTCCTCGACGGCTCGCCCGACGGCCTGACCCCGACGCTGACCAGCCGCTACCGGCGCTCGACGCTCTACCTGCCGGCCACCGACAGCCGCACGACGATCGACACCGGCCTGGTGTGGACGCTGACGCGGACCGGTGCCACCCGAGCCGTCGACGGTCTGGCAGTCGTCGAGACCAAGACCGGTTCCACCCCCTCGTCCACCGACCGCCTGCTGTGGCGGTACGGCCACCGGCCCGTCCGGATCTCGAAGTACGGGACCGGCATGGCTGCCCTGGACCCCGACCTTCCCTCCACCCCATGGCGCCGCGTCCTCGACCGGCACGTCCGTTAGGAGCCCCCCGTGCGACACCCGAAGTTCCTCATCTCCGCCGCGTTCGTCGCGGCTCTGCTCACCGGCTGCTCGGCGGCCGCGGAGGCCGCGAGCTCCGACGACACCTCCTCGTCCTCCGGCACCTCGACCGTGACCGTCGCGGCCGGCCAGACCGTCGAGGAAGCGCTCGCGGCGAACACCGCGCCGGAGGACCTCCCCGAGTCCACAGGCGACGAGGTCGCGATCTTGCTCGACGACCCGACCGCCGGGACCGGGTACACGGTCGACGACAGCACGATCACCATCACGTCGGCGGGCACGTACCGGCTCTCCGGCACCCTGGCGGACGGCAGCGTCGTGGTGAACACCACCGACGACGGCGTCGTGACGCTGATCCTCGACGACGCCGACCTCACCTCGTCGACCACGTCCCCGCTGCAGGTGCTCGACGCCAAGCAGGTGGTCGTACAGCTCGAGGGCGACAACCACCTGGCCGACACGACGAGCTACGCCGAGACCGACGAGGCGAGCGCGGCCCTGTTCAGCAGCGCCGACCTCTGGATCACGGGCGACGGGTCGCTCACGGTCGAGGGCCGCGCGAACGACGGCATCGCGAGCAAGGACGGCCTCGTGATCGTCAGCGGCACCCTCGACGTGACCGCGGTTGACGACGGCATCCGCGGCAAGGACTACGTGGTGGTCGAGGGTGGGACGGTCGACGTGACCTCCGGCGGCGACGGGCTCAAGTCCGACAACGCCGACGACGCGGCCGTCGGCTACGTGTACCTGGCCGGCGGCGACGTCACGGTCACCGCCGGCGACGACGGGATCGCGGCACAGACCGACGCGATCGTCGCCGACGGGTCGCTGACGATCACCTCGGGCACCTCGACCGCGGAAGACGCGTCCCCCAAGGGCATCACCGCCGAGGCGTCGGTGGTCATCGGCGGCGGCACGATCGCCATCGACACCACCGACGACGCCATCCACTCCACCGGTGCGGTGAGCGTCGCCGGTGGCACCCTGACCCTGGCGTCTGACGACGACGGCATCCACGCCGACGCGACGCTCGACATCTCCGACGGGACCGTCGACATCACCCAGGCGTACGAGGGCCTCGAGTCCGCGCTGATCACGATCGCCGGCGGTTCGACCTCCATGGTCACGTCCGACGACGGGGTCAACGCGTCCGACGGCTCTGGTGAGCAGCAGCCCGGCGCGGCGGCCTCCACCGACACCGGCACGTCCGTCGGGCTCACGATCACCGGCGGGACCGTCGTCGTCGACTCCGGCGGTGACGGCCTCGACGCCAACGGCTTCTTCACGATGAGTGGCGGCACAGCCGTCGTCAACGGGCCGACGAACGACGGGAACGGCGCCCTCGACGTGGACAGCACCTTCGAGGTCTCGGGCGGCACGATCCTCGCAGCCGGTGCGTCCGGCATGGCGATGACCCCGGCGGCCACGTCCCCCCAGTCGTTCGTGGCGTTCACCTTCGACTCGGTGCGGGCCGCCGGGACCGTGGTCCACATCCTCGACGCCGACGGCAACGAGATCGCCGCGTTCGAGTCCTCCAAGGACTTCAGCTCGCTGGTGTACGCGTCGGCCGACGTGACCGCCGGCGAGACGTACTCGGCGGCGACCGGCGGGACGGTCAGCGGGACCACCGTCGGCGGCCTCGCGCAGGCGGGCTCCAGCGACGGCTCGACGGTCGCGACGACCGGCGTCGCAGGCGAGGCGATCGCCGGGATGGGTGGCGGCGGCATGGGCGGCGGCGGAGGTGGCCCGCGCGGGCAGCGCCCCTGAGGGTCCGAGGGCGACGACGCTCAGCCGAGCGTTGTCGCCCTCGCGTCAGCGGCCCGTCACTCGGGCTTTGCCTGTCGCCATGTCCAGCAGCTTCGGGACGATGACGTCGCCCGCCACACGCAGGCCGTCGTGCAGGTACTCGTTGGTGATCCAGACCTGCTGGTTGCCGACCGTCGTCGCGAGCGCCAGCGAGAGGTCGACGTACGGGTCGTCGTAGTACTGCACCGCGGCGACGGGCACCTCGTTCGACGCCAGCCGGTCCAGGTCGTAGAGCGCGGGCCAGTCCCGAGGCTCCAGGAGCCGGTCGACGGCGGCGCGGAACGGTCGCAGGGCGCGGATCTGGTCGAACATCCACGGCAGGATCACCTCGCCCGTGAGCCGGAGCGGGCGCGCGGACGTCGCGTAGTCGGGTCGAGTGGCCTGCTCGGAGGCCGCGGCCCAGCCGCCCGGGACCGAGCCCTGGTGGTAGATCGCCTCGTGCAGCGCGGCGTACAGCGGGTTGCCGTCGAACGCGGTCTCGGTGCTGACTGTCCGCAGGAAGCCCTCCGAGAGGGACCCGTCGTCGTCGAAGGCCTGGTCGAGCTTCCAGTGCAACGCGTCGATGCCGGTGCTCATCCCGAGCGGCATGCCGAGCATCTGGAGCCGCTCCACGGTGAACGGGTCGCCGTCGGGCAGCACGACGTCACCGGCGGCGAGGACGTCCGCGATCGCGCCCAGCACGGGCAGGTCGCCAGGGTGCAGACGTGCGAGCTCGCGGTTGCGGGCGTCCTGCCGGTCGTACGTCGCGGTGTAGATCTGCGCCGCGGTGGCGGTCGCGGGCGGGAGGCCGCCGGTGACCAGGCACATCGTCAGAGCCTCGGGGTGCTTCGACAGGTAGGTGAGCGTGAGGAAGCCGCCGTACGACTGCCCGAGCGTCGCCCACGTCCGACCGCCGAAGACCGTCTTCCGCACGTGCTCGGCGTCCGCGACGATCGCGTCGCCACGGAAGCACGCGAGGTAGTCGGCGGCCTCCGACGGGTCGTCGAAACGCTCGATGGAACGGCCGTCCACGCGCGACGAGCGTCCGGTGCCCCGCTGGTCGAGCAGGACCACCCGGAACCGGTCCAGCAGCTTGGTCGCCCAGCTGCCGGGCATCGGGCGCGGCGACTCGTGGCCAGGGCCACCCTGGAGGTAGACGATCAGGGGCAGGTCGTCCTTCGCCTTCGTGGGGTCCACGAGCTCGCGCGCGAACACCTCGATCGACCCGAAACGCTCCGGCGCCGACCAGTCGACGGGCACCTGCACCCGATGGTCGCGCACGAGGAAACCGGTCATCGGGTATTCGGAAGACATGCGAACGAGACTAGGGGGACGTCCACCAGGCGGTCATCCGGAATGCACGGTCGCCCGCCGCGTTGTGGTCGACGACGAACGGAGCACGCCCTGACCAGCACCGCCACCACCACCGGCGTCGGATTCCGGTCCGAGCGCGGGCCCATCCTCATCGCGATAATGGTCACGACCGGCCTGGTCGCGATCGACGCGACGATCCTGGCGACGGCCGTCCCGACGATCGTCGGGGAGCTCGGCGGGTTCAGCAGCTTCCCGTGGCTGTTCTCGATCTACCTGCTGACGCAGGCCGTCAGCGTCCCCATCTACTCCAAGCTCGCGGACACCATCGGCCGCAAGCCCGTGGTCCTGCTGGGCATCGCGCTGTTCCTGACCGGCTCGGTGCTCTGCGGGTTCGCGTGGAGCATGCCCGCGCTCATCGCATTCCGCGCGGTGCAGGGCCTCGGGGCCGGGGCGGTCCAGCCGATGGCCATCACGATCGCGGGCGACATCTACACGGTCGCCGAGCGGGCGAAGGCGCAGGGGTACATCGCGAGCGTCTGGGCGATCTCGTCCGTGGTCGGTCCGACGCTCGGCGGCTTGTTCTCGGAGTTCGTCAGCTGGCGGTGGATCTTCTTCGTGAACATCCCGCTGTGCATCGCGGCCGCCTGGCTGCTGATCCGGTTCCTGCACGAGACGGTCGAACGCAAGACGCACCGCATCGACTGGGCCGGCGGCGCACTGCTCACGGTCTCGATGAGCCTGCTGATCCTCGGTCTGCTCGAGGGCGGCAACGCGTGGGCGTGGAACTCGCCGCAGAGCATCGGCGCGTTCGTCGTCGGCACCCTGCTGCTCGTCGCCTTCATCCGCGTGGAGCAGACCGCCGCGGAGCCGGTCCTGCCGCTGTGGGTGTTCTCCCGGAGACTGCTGCTGGCCGCGTCGCTGATCGCCGTAGCCGTCGGGGTGATCCTCATCGGGCTCACGTCCTACGTGCCGTCGTTCCTGGAGGCGCTGCTGCACGTGTCGCCGCTGGCCTCCGGGCTGGCTCTGGCAGCCCTGACCATCGGCTGGCCGATCACCGCGTCCCAGTCGGGCAGGCTCTACCTGCGGTTCGGCTTCCGCACGACCGCGCTCGTCGGCTCCGTGATCGCGGTCCTCGGCGTCGCCGCGCTCGTCTGGGTCAGCACCGATCCCACCCTCATCGGCGTCGGGACCGCCTGCTTCGTCGTCGGCGCCGGCCTGGGCCTGACGTCGTCGCCCACCCTGATCGCCGCGCAGTCCAGCGTCGGCTGGGGAGACCGGGGCGTCGTGACGGGCGCCAACCTGTTCGCGCGCTCCATGGGCAGCGCGGTCGGGGTCGCGGTGCTCGGCGCGGTCGTCAACGCCAAGATGGACGGCCTCGACCCCGGCCAGGCGCCTGAGCAGTTCGGCTCAGCCGTGACGGTCGCGTTCGTCGTCGTCCTCGGCGTCGCCCTCGCGATGGTCGTCGCTGCCGCTGCGATGCCCCGCGCCACGGTGGAGCACGTCACTGCCGGCACCAGCTGACGCGCGCTGTCGTCGGTACGAGCGGACACTGACGGGGTCAGTCCGATCACAGTGGGGAGCACGGTCATGGGGTTCGACGATCTGGTGGGTCAGGCCAAGGGCGCGCTGTCCGGGCACGAGGACGAGGCCAAGGCCGCACTCGACAAGGCTGCGGACGCGCTCAAGGCGAAGGTCGGGGACGACGCCGACGTGAAGGTGGACACCGTCGTCGACAAGGCCAAGGACTTCCTCGACGACCAGAAGAAGTGAGAGCGCATCGGGAATCCTCCGCCGAGGGACTCGGTTCGGGTGTGCATGCCTCTCTCCGGTGAGTACGCCCCGAGCACGTCCGGCTGGGCCCGCAAGCAGGCCGAGCTCTTCGAAGCGACCGACGGTCAGGAGGGAAACCTTCTGCAGGGCAAGCCCGTCATCGTCCTGACGTCCGTCGGAGCGGCCAGCGGCAAGCTCCGCAAGACCGCGCTGATGCGCGTCGAGCACGAGGGCCGCTACGCCGTCGTTGCGTCCAAGGGCGGTTCGCCCGAGCACCCCGCCTGGTACCGCAACCTGGTCGAGCACCCCCACGTCGAGCTGCAGGACGGGGCCGTGCGCAAGGACTACCTCGCGCACGAGGCGTCCGGGCCCGAGCGTGACGAGTGGTGGGAGCACGCGCTGAAGGTCTGGCCGGCCTACGCGGGCTACCAGACCAAGACCGACCGACTCATTCCCGTGTTCGTCCTGGTCCCGATGGGCTGAGCGCTGGTGCGGCGCGGCGACGACCGACCTGCGCGTCCACACCCGCCGCGAGCGCGACGCCGACCGCGTACGCCAGCAGGTCGGGCGCGTTGAACGTCGTCCCGAGCACGTAGCGGGCCACGGGGACCACGTCGACGATCGCGGCGGGCAACCCGGTCAGCTGGAGCAGCTCGATCGCGGCGCAGATGCCGAACGCGATCGCTGCCGCGCGCGGCGCCGCGATGCCCGGTGCGACGCCGACGATCACCACGTAGACGAGCACCGCGTACAGCGCGTCGCCGAGGAGGTTGCTGCCCGCGACGAGCCCGGCGACGACGACCACCACCGCGGCCGCGGCGACGACCCGCCGGTCGCGCCTCAGGCGACCACCTGCGACTCGTACAGGTTGATCTTGAACTCGATGGCGTCCAGGTGGGCGGCCACCTCGACCAGCTGCCGGCGAACGCGGTCCCGGTGCGCCCGCAGGAGCTCGAGGCGTTCGGCCTCGTTCCCGTCCCCCGCGCGCACCAGGTCCGCGTACTGCCGGACCTCACGGATGGGCATGCCGGTCGAACGCAGCCGGGTCACCATCCGGATCCAGCCGAGGTCCCGTTCCGTGTACCGACGATGGCCCGACGACGCCCGGTCCACCGAGCCCAGCAGCAGTCCGTCGCGCTCGTAGTAGCGGAGCGTGTGGGTCGTCAGGCCGGTCGCCTCGGCCGCCTCGGCGATGCTGAGGCTGCCGTGCTCGGCCCGCTCGGCAAGAAGGCTCATGGCTCGATCATGCCTCAGCCGTTGACGGTGGACATGTCCGCGTACCGCTCCCCGACCGGGACGTCCAGGCCGGCCAGCTCCGCGAGCTCGACGTCGGTCAGGGCGATCTGCGCCGCCGCGGCGTTCTCCTCGATGCGCGCTACACGCCGGGTGCCGGGGATCGGGACGACGTCGGGTCCCTGGGCCAGCACCCACGCGAGCGCGAGCTGCGCCGGTGTCACGTGCTTCACCTCGGCGAGCGCCCGGATCTTCTCGACGATGACGAGGTTGGCGTCCAGGGCGTCGCCGACGAACCGCGGGTTGATGCGCCGGAAGTCGTCGGCGGCCAGCGCGTTGGTCGAGGTGATCGTGCCGGTGAGGAACCCGCGGCCCAGCGGCGAGTACGGCACCAGGCCGATGCCGAGCTCGCGAAGAGTGGGCAGGATCTCCGCCTCGACGTCACGGCTCCACAACGAGTACTCGGTCTCCACGGCGGTGATCGGGTGCACCGCGTGCGCGCGCCGGATCGTGTCCGGCGACGCCTCCGACAGCCCGAGGAACCGGACCTTGCCCGCGGCCACGAGCTCGGCCATCGCACCGACCGTCTCCTCGATCGGCACGTTCGGGTCCACCCGGTGCTGGTAGTAGAGGTCGATGTGGTCGATGCCGAGTCGCTGCAGGCTGCCGTCGACCGCCGAGCGGACGTACTCGGGCCGGCCGTTGATGGCGCGCACGCTCGGGTCGTCGGGGTCGCGCTGGAAGCCGAACTTGGTGGCCAGCACGACCTCGTCGCGACGTGCCGCGATCGCCCGCCCGACCAGGCGCTCGTTGGTGTGGGGGCCGTACGCGTCGGCGGTGTCGAGGAACGTGACGCCGAGGTCGAGGGCGCGGTGCAGCGTCGCGATCGACTCCTGCTCGTCGGCGCTGCCCTCGTCCGAGCGGGCACCGTAGAAGTCGGACATGCCCATGCAGCCGAGCCCGAGGGCCGAGACCGTGAGCGCAGCGTCGCCGCTGCCGAGCGTGCGTGTCGAGATCGTCATGCGTCGAGCCTCCGCCTTCGAGTGCGCTCTAAGTCAAGCGGGCGGCGACCCGTCCACATCCCACCTCGGTCGAAAGGTGCCCACGGCTCGCGTCGGAGGCGTGGCGATCCTGCGAGCGTCACGGCATGAGACGCGCCTGGCCCTGGATCGTGGCCCTCCTCGTGTGCGTCGCCGTCGGAGCCGGCCTGCCGGCGTGGACGCAGGCACGGGTCGCGGCGCGCTACCCGGTGACCGCGGCGGACCTGGCCGACGCGCGCACGAGGCTCGCGGCGATCCCCGTCGACGCGCCGGGCGGGAGCGCCGGGTACGCGCGCGAGGAGTTCGGGCAGGCGTGGGCCGACGTCGACGGCAACGGTTGCGACACCCGCAACGACATCCTCGCGCGCGACCTCGTCGAGACGCAGACGCAGGACGGCTGCGTGGTCGTGAGCGGAACGCTCGACGAGCCGTACACCGGCGCGGTCGAGCCGTTCGCACGCGGACCGGACTCGGCGGCCGTGCAGATCGACCACGTCGTCGCCCTGGCCAACGCCTGGGTGTCGGGCGCGGAGCAGTGGACCGCGCCGAAGCGCGAGGCGTTCGCGAACGACCCGGCCAACCTGCTCGCGGTCGACGGCCCGGCCAACCAGGACAAGGGCGCCGCCGACGCCGCGACGTGGCTGCCGCCCAACCAGGGCTACCGGTGCGTCTATGTGGTTCGGCAGGTCCGCGTGAAGTCCGCGTACGGCCTCACCGTGACGGCGGCCGAGCACGATGCGCTCGAGCACGAGCTCGGCCGGTGCCGCGTTGCCAGCAGCCGGCCGGCGCTACCGTCTCCACCATGAGCGTGGGTGTTCCCCAGACCGTGATCGGGCCGACGACCAAGGGCTTCTGGGCGCCGACTCCCGTGACGGTCGACGAGTTCACGGCCGCGGGTCACACACTCACGGACGGGTCGATGACGTTCCCGCTGCTGACGCTGGACGCCGACGCGCTCGCGCACAACGTCGCCCAGCTGGCCGACTGGACCCGGGACCACGGGCTCGCGTTCGCGCCGCACGGCAAGACCACGATGTCGCCGGAGATCTTCGCCGCTCAGCTCGACGCGGGCGCCTGGGGCCTGACGGTCGCCACCGGCAACCAGCTGCTGGCCGCGTACTCGTTCGGGGTCCGGCGGATCCTCGTCGCGAACGAGATCGTCGACCCGACCGTGCTGCGCTGGATCGCCGCATGCGACGACGCGGAAATCCTCTTCTACGTCGACTCGGTGGAGGGTGTGGCTCTCGCCAACGATGCCGGCGGGTCGGTGACCGTGCTGCTCGAGGTCGGCTACGACCGGACCGGGGTGCGATCGCGGGAGGAGGCCGTCGCGGTCGCGCAGGCGGTCGCGTCCGCGGAGAACGTGTCGCTCAGAGGCGTGAGCGCCTACGAAGGCGGCTGTCCGACCGTCGAGGCGGCTCGGGCGTTCCTGGCCGAGGTGCGGCAGGTCGCCGACGAGCTCCGCCCGCTCATCGACGGCGAGGTCGTCCTGTCGGCCGGCGGGTCGGCGTACTTCGACGCGGTCGCCGACGAGCTGCGCCCGTTCCCCGGCGGCCAGACGATCCTGCGGTCGGGGTCCTATGTGACGCACGACCACGGCACGTACGTGACGGCGACACCCTTCAACCGGATCACGGGCAGCCTGCACCCGGCGCTGCGGGTCTGGGCACTGGTGCTCTCGACGCCGACGGACGGCCTCGCTCTCGTCGGCGCAGGGAAGCGCGACGTGCCCTACGACGCCGGACTGCCGGTCGTGCTCAACAAGCGGGGCTGGACGGTGACGCGCACCAACGACCAGCACGCCTACCTCGAAGCCGCCCCCGACGCCGAGCCGCTCGCGCCGGGGGACCTCGTCGAGCTGGGCGTCTCGCACCCGTGCACAGCGTTCGACAAGTGGCGCGCGATCCCGGTCCTGGACGCCGACCAGCGCGTGGTCGACGTGGTCACGACCTGGTTCTAGGGCTAGACGCGGCCCGCCACGACGTCGATCTCGACCTTGATGCCCGCGAGCACCGACCCCACCGTGGTGCGCGCCGGCTTGGGGTCGCCGAAGAACTCGCCGTACGCGGCGTTGAACTCGGCGAAGTCGGCCAGGTCCGCGAGGTGCACGGTCGTCTTGACGACGTCGTCCAGGGTCAGGCCGGCGGCCTTGAGCGTGGCCTCGACGTTGCGGAGCACCTGCCGCGTCTGGTCGGCCACGGAGTCGGCCATCGCACCCGTCACCGGGTCCTGCGGGCCGAAGCCGGCCGTCCACACCAGGTTGCCCAGGCGGATGCCCTGGGAGTAGTTGCCGGCGGGCTGCGGGGCGTCGGGCGTGCTGATCTTCTCGCGGGTCATGACCCCATTCTCACCTGGGGCGTCCGGGCAAGGCGCCCGTGAGGCGACCGTCCCGCAGGACCGGGACCCCGTTGACCAGGACCGCCTGGATCCCCGTCGCGAGTGTGCGCGGGGCGGCGTAGGTGGCCCGGTCGATGACGCTCGCGGGGTCGACGAGGACGAGGTCGGCCCGAGCGCCGACCGTGACCGTCCCCCGGTCAGTCAGGCCGAACCGGCGCGCGGCCGTGGTCGACAGGTGCCTCGCCGCCTCCGGCCACTCCCAGTCCGCAAGCTCGCGCGTGTGCTCGCCGAGGTACCGCGCGAACGTCCCCCAGCCGCGCGGGTGCGGGTGGCCGCCGAGATAGAGGCCGTCCGAGCCGGCGCAGTGCACGGGGTGCTTGAGCAGCTCCCGCATCGAGTGCTCGGTCGCGCCCGGCGGGAACCCGAACACGCACCCGACCTGCAGCTTCGTCTCGACGAGCAGATGGTGGGCCGCGTCCGTCGGGGTCATGTCGAGGCGCGCTGCGACGTCCAGCAGCGGCATCCCCTCGGTCCACTCCAGGCCAGGCACCCAGGACAGCGTCACGCGCGGCCACACGTCGTCACGCGGCGGCAGCTGCGCCCGGACCGCCGGGTCGCGCAGCAGGGCCAGCGTGCGGTCGGCGTCGGCCAGCGGCAGCCAGGGCGGCAGTGCCACGAGCGCGAGGATCGACGATCCGCGCAGGTACGGGTACGAGTCGAACGTCAGGTCCAGGCCCTGGTCCAGGGCGGCGTCGACCATCGGAGCGAGCACGTCGGACGGGCCGTGGAAGTGCGAGACGTGCGTCCCGACGCCGGTGGCGCGCGCGAGGTCGAGCAGCTCGGTCAGCGCCGTCGGGGCGAGGTCCTCGTACCCGCGCATGTGCGAGACGTGCGGTCGCCCGCGCGCGGAGAGGACCCGGCAGAGCGCTTCCAGCTCGTCGGTCTCGGCCGACATCGCCGGCGCGTACTCGAGCCCGGTCGACATGCCCACGGCGCCCTCCTCGAGGGCCTGCTCCAGCAGCCGCACCATCGCGGCGACCTCGTCGGGCGTCGCCGCCCGGTCGTCGGATCCCATGACCGCGTAGCGCACGGTGCCGTGCGGGACGAGGTAGGCGGTGTTGACCGTCGTGGAGCGGTCGTACGTGGTGAGGAGCTCGCCGACGCCGCCACCGCGGAAGGTCGGGTGCGTGCCGTTGATCGCCGCGAAGTAGCGCTCGGCGTACTCCGTCGCGCCCGAGCCGGGTGGCGACGGGGCGAACGAGACCCCGTCCTGCCCGAGCACCGCGGTCGTGATCCCCTGGTGGGTCATCGCGGCGCGCGCGTCCGGGTCCAGGACGAGGGCGTCGACGTGCACGTGCGCGTCGATGAACCCGGGCATCAGGAGCTGCCCACCGGCGTCGATCACGTCCGCGTCGTCGACAGCCAGGTCGGCCCCGATCTCGACGATCCGGTCGCCCTGGACGCGGACGTCCACCGAGCTCAGAGAGTCGCTGACGCCGTCGGCCAACAGACCTCCGCGCACCAGAACTGACGTGCCGTCCATTCCCGTCCTCACTCGCGGATCGTCCGATCATGCACCGCCACCCGCGCAGCCGCCGGGAGGCGAGCACGAGCCGCCCTCGGTCGGAGACCGGCCGACAGACCCATCGGGATTGACGATGGATAGCGTCCGCGCGAGCGTTGCCCCATGACCGAGGCCGAGGAGTTCGCGAGGGAGTTCGAGGACGCCTTCCAACGCGCCTACCTGCGTTTCCACCGGCGAGACGGCAAGCGGGCGCAGATGTCCGGCGCGTCGCGGGCCGTGCTGCTGCACCTCGCCCACGCGGGTCCCCTGACCGTCGGTGAGGCCGCGCGCCACCTGGACCGGGCGCAGTCGGTGGTCAGCGACATCGTCACGCAGCTCGAGTCCAAGGGGCTGCTGGAACGAGAACCCGACCCCGACGACCGACGCCGCACGCTCGTGTGGCTCTCACCGGCCGGGTTCGACGCGCTCGACCGCGAGCGCCGGGTCCTGTCCACCGAGTTCCTCGCCCGAGCCGGGGCGACTCTGACCCCAGACCAACGCGCCGCCCTCGTCGGTGGACTCGATGCACTGACCGATGCCAAGGAGGACACACCATGAGTGAGCACAGCATGAGTGAGCACAGCTGCGAGAGCTGCGGGATGCCCGTCGAGTCGGGCCGCTACTGCACGTACTGCACGGACGCCGACGGCAACCTGCAGGCGTTCGACGAGCGCTTCGAGCGCATGGTCGCGTGGCAGGCCCGACGCGAACCGGGCGCCAGCCGCGAACGGCTCGAGGCCGAGACGCTCGACCACATGGCGACCCTGCCGGCGTGGAAGAACCACCCGCGCGTGGTCAGCCGATCTGCAGGTTGACCAGCCACACGCCGCCCAGCACCAGCGCGGCGACGCAGAACAGGAACAGCAGGGCGACCCACAGGCCGCCGGGCGTGCGGGTCAGGCGTCCGAGCAGGCCGGCGTCCGACGTGTCCGTCGCACCGCGGCGCCGTCGACGCTGGGCCTGCATCTCGATGACCGCTCGCGGCGCCCCGAGCAGCAGGAACCACGTGACCAGGTACGCGAAGACGAGCTGGACCTCGGCCGAGCCCCAGAACGTCACGGCGACCACGAGGGCGCCGGTGACGAGAACCGACCAGAGCCCGTACCAGTTGCGGATCTGCACGAGCACCAGGACGAGTACGACCAGCAGCAGCCAGAGCAGCGCAACGGCGTACCCGCGGGACAGCAGGTAGGCCGCGCCGAGACCGAGGATCGCCGGCCCGGTGTAGCCGGCGGCGACAGTCGCCACCATGCCCGGTCCGCGGGGCTTGCCCGACGAGACCGTCAGGCCCGAGGTGTCGGAGTGCACCTTGATGCCGGACAGGCGCCGGCCGACGAGCACCGCGACTCCGGCGTGGAACGCCTCGTGCACGATCGTGAGCCCGTGCCGGGCGACGTGCCAGGCCACCGGCAGCACGAGCACGACGAGCACGGCGGCTGCCGTGCCGAGGACGACCGTCGAGGACGGGACCGGCTGCGGGGTCGTGATGTCCGACCACGCGTCGCCGATCCAGGACGTCACGGGGCCCCGTCGGGAATGACGACGTCCGTGCCGCTGGCCGTGATGCGGATGCCGTCGTCGACGACCGTGACCTCGGAGAGGGTCAGACCCTCCGGCAGGCCCGTCTTGACGGGGATCTCGATGTCGGTGAGCTTGTTGCCGATCGCGCGGGGCAGCGAGTCGACGCTCACGCTCGCACCGCCGATCGCGAGGTCCTCGACGTCCACCAGGATTTTGCCGTCCTCCGCCCGCGGCAGGAGGTTGGCTGACAGGGTCACACCGAGGATCTTGCCGGTCGCCTTGAGGTTGTCGCCGTCGATGCTCACGGTGACGTCCAGGCTGGTCTGGTCCGCGATGATCTGGTCGATCGACGCTGTCGGCAGGGTCGCGGAGATGCTCGCGGTGCCCGCGGTGTACGGCTCGCTCGTGGTGACGTTGGTGGCGTCGAAGGTGACATCGGTAGCCGGGATGCCCTCGATCGTCACGCCGTCGACCGACCCCGTGACCTCGTCGATCGAGCCCTTGATCACCTGCGTGAGGAACGGGAAGCCACCGATGTCGATGCTCGGCTTCCCGACGACGCCGTCGAGGTTGTCCTCGACCGCCTGCTGTGCCTGCCGCTCGACCGTCGACGCCACGACGCGGTCGGCGACGAACGCCCCACCGACCACCAGCACGATGACACCGACCACGACTCCGGCGATGACCGGTCCCCTGCTCATGGCCTCACCGTAGGGGCTAGGTCGCCGCTGGCCCACCCGACATCGTCACGGGCGCTGCTCGCACCCGATGCCGTCGCTGTCGCGGTCGAGCCTGGGCGCATAGCCGGGGTCGCCGACGTGCACCGGAGCGGCGCTTGCGGCCCAGGCCTCGGTGCAGTTCTTGAACGGCAGGCTCGAGGCAGGCGCAGGAACGGGTGCCACCGCGGCCGGCGCGGGCGCGGCCGGCGCGGGCGCGGCTGGGGCGGGCGCGGCC